>JBNKCO010000041.1:0-89941 GCA_050287785.1 Bacteroidales bacterium | reverse complement strand
CGGTGGGGTTCCACCTCTTCCCATTCCGAACAGAGAAGTTAAGCCCACCAGCGCCGATGGTACTGCGAAAGCGGGAGAGTAGGTCGCCGCCAATCTTTAATCCCGATATTAAGTTTTTTTAACTTATTTATCGGGATTTTTTTTTATACTTTTGCGGTATGATTTTTGCCAACAAAGCCCATTATGTTAAAGTATCTAGGTATAACCTTTCTTGTTTTATTACTATCTGGAAATATTGCTTATTCTCAAAGTGATATCGATTCAAATACAGTTATATATGGTTGGAATCTAGATGAAGAATTCCTTGTTCCGGAGAGAGCCCCAATTGATACTTTATTATCAGGATTTCAACAAAATAAAATTGTACTTGAAGATTTTTCCTCAAAGACTTATTTAGGTGGAAATGGTTCTGTTTATTTGTCTAATAATTTTTTTGAACGAAATACTTATGAAGGATTATTATTCCTAAATATGTATCAGGAGAATTTTAGTACCTATCGTAATACTCAATATATTAATACAAGAAAACCATTTACTCACTTACTCTATGTTAGTGGAGGACCAAAATCTGAAAAGGAAGAGGGATTGACTATTTTTCATAGTCAAAATGTTAATGAAAAAACGAACATTGGCTTTGAGTATAAGGTATTATCGAACAAAGGACAGTATAACTATTTAAACACTAATATTAAGAGTTTTAAAGCTTTTACTAGTTATTCTGGTGCTAGGTATACGCTTCATGCGAATTTTAATACTAATAAATATCTGGGCGAAGAAAATGGCGGAATAAATGATTCTATATTTTTATCGGAGGAGAAAGAACATAGACTTTACGAAACTAATTTTACAGGAGAAACAAAGTCCCCTTATAAAGCTAATGTAAAGAATAAAATTCGTTATTATGATGCAATGCTCAGTCAACGATATAAGCTATTTACAATTGGTAAAGCAAAAGATAGTTTAAGTCCTGCAAGTACAATGGCAGAGCCAATTATTTCCCACGTTTTCTGTGTTAGAAGATCATCTAAAGTTTATGAGGATGGTGAGAATAATAATCCATCATTTCCTATTTATCGTAATTATTATAGCAATATGATAAATACATATGATTCTATAGCAGAGTTCAGAGTGTCTAACAAAATTCAATTAGATTTTAAAACAAAATTAAAGAGTAAAATTATTGTTGGAATATATGGTAGTATTAACCACGAATATATAAGATACAATTATAATACTCTTATGGATACAAATCTTCTAAACATGTCCGCGGCAGAGAAAGATACTCTGGTTGCAAATAGTTTATTTGAATTTTATCAAACACCTGGAGGAGATACAATTTATAATATCGATAAGGAGAAGAATCTTTCAAATTTATATATTACAGCAGGAATTTACGGTAAGTTTTGGACTCATATTGAGGGTGATTTTTCTGGAAAAGTTTACTTTGCTGGTTATAAAGCTGGTCAAACTCAGTTAGATGGTTTCCTTAAAACAAAGGCTAATATTTTAAAAAAGCCATTTGAACTTTATGTAGGTGGTGCGATTGAAAACATCGTTCCTTCATATCAGTTAAATAATTATTACTCAAATAATTATATGTGGGAGCAAAGTTTAAACTCCATTAATAAGGTTTCTTTATCAAGTAAATTAGCAGCTCCATCAAACAAATTTGAGTTGTCAGGAGATTATGCTTTAATTAGCAACCATATTTACTTTACAGACTCATTACCTGTAGCTTTTGGAGGAGTATTAAATATGATTTCGGTAGGGCTTGAAAAGGAATTTATTTTTTGGAAATTCCACGTATTTAATAAACTCATTTATCAGGTTTCAGGAAATAAGGATATCGTCGAAGTACCTGAATTAATCGGCTTCAACTCAACTTATTTCGATCATACCTGGAATTTTAAAGTGACAGGTGGAAAATTAAGAACTATGATTGGTGTTGATATACATTACAATACTGCATTTAATGGATATAATTATCTTCCTGCTTTGAGTATGTTTTATCAAGACATAAATAAAAAGCAAATAGGCAATTATCCATTTGTAGATATCTGGATGAATGTTCGGCTAAAAAGAACTCGTTTCTTTGTTAAGTATGAACACTTTAATAGTACAGGGAAAAGAAAAGATTACTACCATGCGATTTCCTATCCTGCATATCAAAAAGTACTTAAGTTCGGATTATCCTGGACCTTCTATAACTAAAATCTCATAATCAGTTATTTTAATTAATTTTTAGTAATGAAAACTAAGGTTAGGTATATATTAATTATACTGTCATTAATAGCACTTCAATGTAAACAGGCAAACAGCCCTGGTATAGAGAGTAAAGCTCACACAAAGATTGAACAAATCAGAGAGAGTGGAAAGCTTAGAGTTGTTACAGATTATAATTCTACGAGCTATTTTATATTAAGGGGACAGCCATTGGGTTACCAATATGAATTATTGCAAGAACTTGCAAACTTTCTGGAAGTTAACCTTGAAGTTGTAGCTAATAACAAGCTTCAAGAGAAATTTGACCTTTTAGAGAATGAAGAGGTAGACCTTATTGCCGTTAACTTGACTGTTACAAAAGAAAGAAAAGAATTTCTGGATTTCACAGTACCTCATACTCAAACTCGACAGGTATTGGTTCAGAAAAAGCCGACTCATTGGGAAAAGCTTAGTAAAAGCTCTATGAATGATAGCTTAATTAGTAATCAATTAGATTTGGCAGGAAAGACTATTCATGTTCAAAGCAAAAGCACTTATTTAAAGAGGCTACAGAATTTGTCTGATGAAATTGGAGATAATATCAATATTATTGAATCAAAAGATGGAGTAGAGAAGTTAATTGAGCAAGTATCAAGTGGAAAAATTGAATACACTATATGCGATGAAAATGTTGCAATGGTAAATGCTACTTATTATGATAATATAGATATTTCTTTACCAGTTAGTTTTCCGCAAAATCTTGCATGGGCAGTTAAAAAAGGAGATGATGACTTAAGAGAAGTAATAGATGCCTGGCTAACTGACTTTAAAAAAACTAACAGATATTCACTTTATTATAAGAAGTACTTTAAGAATAAGCGTACATCGAATATTGTTGAAAGTGAATATTATGCAATATCATCTGGAGCCATATCTCCTTATGATGATTATATAAAGGAATATAGTAATTCTATTGGTTGGGACTGGCGTCTTGTTGCATCAATGATGTATCAAGAATCAAGGTTTAATCCTGAAGCTAAATCTTGGGCAGGTGCATATGGTTTGATGCAATTAATGCCAAATACAGCCAAAAAGTTTGGCCTTAGTTCAAGTTCTCCACCTAAACAGCATATTCGTGCAGGTATAAGTTTCATTAAATGGTTAGATAAATTGTACGAGGAAATCGAAGATGACGAAGAAAGAGCCAAATTTGTATTAGCGTCATATAATGTAGGTCCAGGACATGTGATGGATGCACAAAGACTGGCAGAAAAAAATGGCAAAAATCCAAATATCTGGCTTAATAATGTTGACAATTATTTATTGTTAAAATCGGAAAGAAAGTATTATTCCGATCCTGTTGTAAAATACGGCTATTGTAGAGGAACAGAAACTTTTAATTATGTAACTCAGGTGATGGAAAGATATAACCATTATAAGAATTTTGTTGAATGATTCATCATTACTGTTTTGGCAAAATATCAGAAAGGATTGCGGTAAACTCGCTAATTATCATGGATGTTGCACCCCAAAGTATTTCATTTTTAATGTCATAGTAGGGTATCTTGTATATATTTCCATTTATGGTAAATTCGGTATGCTTAATATCAGTGTTAAGAAGCAAATCCAGAGTGCATTCAATTAAATAATCGACCTCTTTTTTATCGATTTTAAATTTTGGTCTGTATTTAGATATGCCAATTATCGGGTGAACTAAAAAATTGCTTACTGGAATAAATAATGGAGTAATTTTTCCAAGAACTTCAACATCGACAGGACTAATTCCAATTTCTTCAAAGCTCTCCCTTAATGCTGTATCAATAATGTTTTTATCCGAACTTTCATATTTACCTCCTGGAAGACTTATCTGAGCACTGTGAGGCCCATCATATTTAGGGCGTTTCATAAAAACAGTGCTTAGTTCATTATTTTCATTAGGAAAAATTAAGATTAAAACACCAGCACTTACTGTTGAGGAATTGGGTATTCCAAGTAGTCGGTGTTCAGGAGCAAGTCGAGATTGAGCCTTAGATCCAGGAAGGGGTTGAGATAAACGTATTTTTAATTTTTCTGCAAAATTCATTAGCTATAACGAAGTGTTTTTACTGGTTGTATTCTACTTACAATTAGCACAGGTAGAGTCATGAATAGGAAAATAAGGAATAGCGCTCCCAAATTGATGAATAGTATGTGCAGAAAATTGAAATTTACCGGGGCATAATCGATAAAATAAGAAGATTGATCAAGTTGTATTAAGTGAAATTTATCTTGCAATATCATTAATATTATTGCAACCATATTTCCCCATAACATACCTCTTATAATTAGAAAAAACGATTGATAAAGAAATATTTTTCTCATAAGTGAATTGCTAGAGCCAACTGCTTTTAATAGACCAATTGAAGGTGTTCTGTCTAGAATTAGTATTATTATTCCGGAAATCATATTAATTATGGCAACAAATACCATGATAATTAAAATCACAATCACATTCATGTCAAGAAGTCGTAACCAGTCAAAAATTTGAGGATATGCTTCATTTATGTTTTTCACCCTTAGTTGACTTCCATCCTCAAGAAAACGATATTCGGAATATCCTCTTACAACCTCGGTCATGTAATCAAGGTGGTTGTAATTATCGATCAGTATTTCAAATCCTCCAATCTGACTTTCATCCCAATCATTTAAACGTTGAATATGTCTTAGATCGCCAATAATAATTTGTTCGTCGAATTGCTCTAAACTTGTTTCGTATATACCAACCACAGTAAATACTCTGCGGTTTACCGGTTGGTTTGGAGTACGTTCGTCCAGAAAGAATGCAATGAATTTGCTGCCAAGTTCAATTCGTAATGAATTCGATATTTTTCTAGAAATTAAAACTTCATTTGTGCTAGATTCCTCATACACGTTTATCATTCGCCCTTCTTTCAGGTTTTGACTAAAAAAAGTAGTGTCGAAGTCATTTCCAATGCCTTTAATTATAACTCCTTGATTTTCATCTTTCGTTTTTATTAACGCAGGTTTAGTGGCAAAAACCTGAATGTTCTTAACCCCAGGATACTTTTTAAGTTCTGGAATAAAATCCTGTTGTCGAAAAATTGGCGAACTTTCCCAAGAATTGTTGAAGTCATAATTTTGAATCTGAATATGACCACCAAAGCCAATAACTCTGTTTCTAATTTCTTGTTTAAAACCGGTAACAACTGCCACAGATAAAATCATAACGGCAAGGCTTAATGCAATTGCTATAACAGATAATCGGATAATGGGCATTGTGTATTTTCTGTTACCCTTCTGACTTTTAATAAAACGCTTGGCTATAAATAGTTCTGTGTTCATTTATATTTTATGAAAATTAACCAAATGTAGTAATTTTAAGATCAATCTTATGACGAAGAGAATTAACAATTGAGGTATGAGAGTTAAATATATATTGGTAATTGTGCTTTTTCCTTTTTATAGTTGCATATCATCGGAGAAGCCCCAAATAGAAAGAGAAGAAATGCATATATTGCCTGGGGCATATAATTTAGAACAATATATGCCACTAATAAGTGGAAAAACTATTGGGGTAGTTGCAAATAAAGCCTCCTTAATAAATGGTAGGCACCTAGTTGACACCTTACTTGCAATAAAAACTGATATTAAAATAAGCACTATATTTTCGCCGGAACATGGGTTTTCAGGAACTTTTGATGCTGGGAAGTCTGTTGAAGGAGAACAGTTTGGAAAAGAAGAGATAAAGATTTTATCGCTTTATGGAAATAAGAAAAAGCCTGATGTTGAAGATTTGAAAGGCATTGAAGCTATCATTTTTGATTTACAGGATGTTGGTGTTAGGTTTTACACTTACATATCAACTCTCCATTATGTGATGCAAGCCTGCGCAGAGAATAATATTTCGCTGGTAGTTTTGGATAGACCAAATCCACACTGTAACTATATTGATGGGCCTGTTTTAGAGGATAAATATAAATCCTTTATTGGAATGCATCCTGTCCCCGTTGTTTACGGAATGACAATTGGAGAATATGCTCAAATGATTAATGGTGAAGGTTGGCTTGGAGATAATTTAAAATGCGATCTTAAGGTTGTCACAATTTCAAATTTTAAAAGAGACAGTTTTTATGAATTTACTCAAAAGCCATCACCAAACCTACCCAATATGAGGGCTATTTATTTATACCCTTCTTTATGTTTTTTTGAAGGAACAGTTATGTCTGTAGGTAGAGGAACAGATTTCCCGTTTCAGGTATTTGGTCATCCTAATTATGCTGATGCTAGTTTCTCCTTTAAGCCTAAAAGCATACCTGGCGCAAGTCTTCACCCTAAATGGCAAGATGAAACATGTTACGGTCGGGATTTAAGAAATGTTTCTTTTGATTCTCTAAGAGCGATGAAGTCTCTTAACCTTAGTTTTCTTTTTGAAGCATATTCAAGTTTGGAAACTAATAAAGATTTTTTTAACAATTACTTTGATAATTTAGCCGGAACAGAAAAGCTTAGGAATGATATTCTGCAGGGGAAAACAGTAGAAGAAATTAAGTCTTATTGGAAAGATGATTTAATCGAATTCGAAAGAATCCGCAATAAATACCTACTTTACAAATAAAAAAGCTCATAGTCCAATGTGGATTATGAGCTTTTTTTTAATGCAATTCTTTTTACTTAGCAGCTGCTTGTGCATTCGGATCTATTACAGTTCCTTTAATTCGTAAAACAATAGGAGTAGTTCCGGCATTAGAATAAACCGTAATAGATTTATGAAAAGCTCCTATTCTTCGGGTGTCATACTTAACTTTTATTCCTTCCTCTTTTCCCGCTTGAATTGGTTCTCTAGGCCACTCTGGAACAGTACAACCACAAGAGCTACGAACATTGCTAAGAGTCAGAGGCTCTGAGCCCTCATTGGTAAAAACGAACTCAAAAGTCCCATTTCCACCTTTTTCAATCGTACCATAATCATGTTCTAGGACTTCAAACTTAATTAAAGGACCTTGTGCGTCAATATCAACTGTCTTCTCAGCCTGACCTGTTTGCGAGCAACTGATACTAAATGTAACAATCGCAAAAAATGCGAACGAAAATAACTTTTTCATAGTATTATAATTTATCTTGTACAAAATTAACTATTTATAGTTTAACCATCTCAAACCTATTATACAAATTGTCTTAAGTTATATTTAAGCATGAAGTTGGTAATTTTTTTTCAATTTTCAATTCAATTTTAGTGCCATAAAGACTATGGAGCTAATTTATTGTTATTTTTACGCAAATTTTTAATAAAAGTGAGAGTTTTAATAAACTTTTTAATCTTTTTTTCAATTTGAGAGGGTTTCTTGTATAATAAACCATTGGATGAAGTTGATAAATTGTAAACAGAATAAATAGTTAAGAAATATAGAGTTTCATGGAAATACCCAGTAAATATAGTTCGAAGAGCGTTGAAGATAAATGGTACAAAGAATGGCTTGACAAAGGCTATTTTTCATCTACTCCTGATAATCGCGAATCATACACAATTGTAATACCTCCTCCGAACGTAACAGGTGTGTTACATATGGGGCATATGCTAAATAACACCATACAAGACATTTTAATTCGTCGGGCTCGTATGATGGGTAAAAATGCTTGTTGGGTTCCGGGAACCGACCATGCATCAATTGCTACTGAAGCTAAAGTTGTAGCTAAATTGAAAGAGGAGGGAGTAGAAAAATCTCAAATTAGTCGTGAAGAATTTCTCAAACATGCCTGGAAATGGAAGAAGGAGTATGGGGGAATAATTCTTGAACAACTTAAAAAGCTTGGAGCAAGTTGCGATTGGGATAGGGAAGCTTTTACGATGGATGAAGAGCGAAGTAAATTAGTTATTGAATCATTTATCGATTTATATAAAAAAGACCTGATTTATCGAGGAGTTCGCATGGTGAATTGGGATCCTGCTGCCAAAACTGCAGTTTCTGATGAAGAAGTAATTTATAAAGAAGAACAATCAAAGCTTTATTATCTTCAATATCAGGTTGAAGGAGAAGAAGGCGTTTATGTTACTATTGCAACAACAAGGCCTGAAACAATACTAGGTGATACCGCAGTTTGCATAAATCCAAACGATGGTAGATTTAAACATCTAAAAGGGAAGCGAGTTCTTGTTCCGCTAATTAATCGTTCTGTTCCAATAATTGAAGATGATTACGTTGATATGGAATTCGGTACAGGTTGCTTAAAAATAACTCCAGCTCACGATATTAATGACTACGAAATTGGTATTCGTCATAGGCTTGAATCTATTGATATTTTTAGCGATGACGGAACTCTAAATGAGAAAGCCCAATTATTTGTTGGTGAAGACAGGTTTGTGGCAAAAAAGAAAATTATTCCGGAACTTGAGAAGCACGGCAATCTTGTAAAAATTGAAGATTATACCAATAAAATTGGATATTCAGAACGTACCAATGTTGTAATTGAACCAAAGCTTTCGGCACAGTGGTTTCTTAAAATGCAAGATTTAGCTAAGCCAGCTTTAGATTGTGTTTTAAATGATGAAGTGAAGTTTCATCCTGCGAAATTCAAGAACCTCTATCGTCATTGGATGGAGAATATTAAGGATTGGTGTATTAGTCGTCAATTATGGTGGGGACACAGAATTCCGGTTTATTATCTGGAAGATGGCTCTTTTGTTGTTGCTGAAAATATTGAAAAGGCCCTTGAACTTGCAAAGAAAGAAACAGGAAATAGTAATCTGACAATAGATGCTTTAAAACAAGATGAAGATGTTTTGGATACCTGGGCTTCATCGTGGCTATGGCCATATTCAGTATTTCCTGATGAAGAAGATCAAAAGTATTATTATCCAACAAATGATTTGGTAACTGCGCCCGATATAATTTTCTTCTGGGTAGCCAGAATGATTATGGCTGGATATGAATTTAAAGGAGAAAAACCATTTAATAATGTATATTTTACAGGAATGGTTAGGGATAAGCAACGCAGAAAAATGTCGAAGTCATTAGGAAATTCGCCCGATCCACTCGACTTAATTGAAAAATATGGTGCTGACGGTGTCCGTGTAGGCATGTTGCTTTGCTCTCCCGCTGGGAATGATATATTATTTGATGAGAGCCTGACAGAACAAGGCCGGAATTTCTCAAACAAGATTTGGAATGCATTCCGATTGGTTAAGGGGTGGCAGATTGATGCTTCAGCTCCTCAAACCGAAGCGGCAAAGGCTGCAATTAATTGGTTTGAAAATAAACTTAGTAAAACACTTGAAACACTGGAGGATCATTTCTCAAAATTCAGAATTAGCGATGCTCTTATGTTAGTATACACATTAGTTCGCGACGATTTCTCTGGATGGTATCTTGAAGCTGTTAAGCCTGAATACCAGAAGCCTATTGATAAGTTAACCTATGATGAGACAATTGGTTTCTTTGATAAAGTTGTTAGAATATTACATCCGTTTATGCCTTTCATTTCAGAAGAAATTTATCAACTAATTGAAGAAAGAGGAGAGAATGACAGCATAATGATTGCTAATATGCCGGTTGCTGAACGAATAGATACTCAAATGCTACAGGATTTTGAAGATGCAAAGGAAATTATCTCTGCAGTAAGAAATATTAGGCAAGAAAAAAATATTGCTATGAAAGATACAGTTTCGTTGCAGATAAACACTGATGAAAATTCTTTCACAAAAACATTTATACCCGTAATTAATAAGCTTGCCAATATTAGTGAAGAAGAATTTGTTTCAAAAACTGATGATGCAGCAGCAACATTCCGTGTAAAAACTACAGAGTTTGCGGTACCATTAGGCGATTTAATTGATCACGAAGCTGAAAAAATAAAGTTAAAAGAAGAGCTAAAATATCAGGAAGGGTTTATGAATTCGGTAACTAAAAAACTAAGTAACGAACGTTTTGTAAACAATGCCCCTGATGCTGTTGTAGAAAAAGAGCGTCAGAAACTAGCTGATGCTGAGATAAAGATTAAATCGATTAAGGAACTGCTGAGTAAATTAAGTTAGTTCCATATTATAGAAATATAAACCTGATGTAAATTTCACATCAGGTTTTTTTATGGAGCTAATCTCTGTATTTTCCATTCAGAACCATCGACAAGGTACTCAAACCTGTCGTGAAGTCTATTTTTACGTCCTTGCCAGAATTCAACCCTATTTGGGATAATTCTATAACCACCCCAATAATCAGGACGGGGAATAGAGTTATCTTTATATTTCAGTTCAAAATCATTTTTTATGTTTTCCAGATATTCTCTGGAGTGAATTGGCTTACTCTGTGGCGATGCCCATGCACCAATCTTGCTGCCTTGAGGTCGATTGTCAAAGTATTTGTCAGATTCTTCGTTGCTGAGTTTAACAATTCTACCTTCAACTCTTATCTGCTGCTGTAAAACAGGCCAAAAGAAAACGAATGAACCATAAGGATTTTCATTAATTTCTTCGCTTTTTCGACTTTCATAATGTGTGTAGAAAACAAAACCATTAGGGTCGAAATTTTTAAGAAGAACATATCTTACAGAAGGTCTGCCGTTGGAAGAGGAAGTGGCCATTGCCATAGCATTTGGCTCATATTGTTCAGTCTTAACTGCTCGTTTAAACCATTTTTCAAATTCTTTAATGGGATTTTTGTTTAAATCTTTTTTGCTGAGCTCAAAAGATCCATAATCTCTACGTAGTTGATAAAGCCACTTCATTTTTAGAAAAATCTGTTCAGAAGCTAAACAAGTGCATATTAGAATTTGTTCGGTTTTTAAATAGAAATGAGTGTGTTTAATCTTTAATGGAATCGATATCTAACAGCTGAGCATTGTTAATTGATGCATTAAGTTCAAAGCCAATGAGAAGACTTATTGCATTAAAATTCATCCAAAGCATTAGGGCAATTAGAGCACCAATTGAGCCAAAGAATTTACTTAGTTGGGCAAAATGATCCATGAAATAAGTAAAGCCCAGCGATGAAATAATAGTTAAAATAGTAGCCAGAGTTGAGCCTGCTGAAAAGAATTTCCACTTGGTTTTTCTGCTTGGACCAAAATAATATAGAATTGAAATACAGAAGAAAGTTATAGTTAATAGCATAACCCATTTACCGGAAAGCAAAAGGTAGGTATCAAATTTCCCTTCGCTATGTTGTGAAATAGAACTAACTAATCCTTTTCCTGCCACAAAGACAGAACTAGCAATAGCCACCAGACCGTAAAAAACAAATACTAGTCCGATTGCTACTATTCTTTGTCGATACCAGGAACGGGTTTCCAATGTGTGATATGTAGCGTTAAATGCCTCAATAATTCCATGAATTCCTTTTTGTGCAAAGAATAAGCTGGTTAATAAGCCAAATATGGGCAAGCCACCTCTTCTATGGAATACTTCATCAATTAAAGGTTCAATGGCAATATATGAGTTTGAAGGGATAAAGTCGTATAAAAGATTCTCAAGTGTTTCCTGGAAATTGTTGATAGGCAGAAGAGGTAAAATAGTTAAAAAGAAAATTAAAGCCGGCCCTAATGCAAGCAGAAAGTTGAAGGCAATAGCTGTGGCTCTTATGTTTAGACTTCCTTTTCGGATACCGCGAATAAAAAACCAAAAAACATCATATATTGGAACTCTTTCGAAACCAGGGAAGGAAACCGATTTTAATTTTTCTAATATCCGATGAATTTCCGGGTCAAAATATTTAAATGTACGTTCTTGGTTTTCTGTTGTCATATTAATAATCGATAGCCTTTAGACTTAAGTCCAGACTTTTTATTTGATGCGTTAGCGCTCCGACAGAAATGTAATCTACACCACACTCAGCAAAATCTCTTATTGTTTCTAGGGTTATTCCGCCTGAAGATTCGGTTTCAACTCGTCCATTAATAATATTAACTGCTTCTTTAGTTTTTTCAATAGAGAAGTTATCAAGCATGATACGATTTATCCCACCAAAATTTAATATTGTATGAACGTCTTCAATCGAGCGGGCTTCAATAATAATTTTAAGCGATTTGTTATGAGCTTTTAGATATTCTTGAGTTCTTCCAATTGCCTGTTCAATTCCACCAGCAAAATCTATATGATTATCTTTAATCATAATCATATCGAATAAACCCATTCGGTGGTTAACACCTCCGCCAGTTTTCACTGCTATTTTTTCTAAATATCGCATACCAGGAGTGGTCTTACGAGTATCAAGTATTTTGGTTTTAAGTCCGGCTAGTTTTTCAACATATAAATTAGTTGTTGTGGCTATGCCGCTAAGGCGCTGCATAATGTTAAGTATAAGTCTTTCAGCTTGCAGAAGTGCAATAACATTCCCGTGAATAGTAAATGCTATATCTCCTTTTCTAATATGAGTTCCATCTTCAATTAATTGCTTAAACTCACAGTTAGGATCCAACTTCATAAAAATTCTGAAAGCAATATTGCTACCACACAGAATACCTTCCTGTTTTACTAATAAATGTGCTTTCCCTTTAATGTTAGATGGGATTGTAGCAAGCGAAGTGTGATCTCCATCACCTATGTCTTCTCTGATAGCAAGGTCAATAAATTCTTCAATGTAGGTGTCAAACTTCATCCTTTTCAATTCTTAGCTGATGTATATATGTAGCGTTGTTACTAAGTTTAAGCAATAAAGTTATTCGGTACTTACCTTGTGTGGTTTTTAGGCTGCCAATTGCATATTTTGATTCACCTTTTCCTCCTTGATGCAGAATAGAAAAGCTTTCAGCAGTGTTTTTCTTAAAGAAATCCTTTAAAATTATTTGAGCCTGAGTTTTACTATAGATATTTTCTTTATTATCAATTATTAGTTCAACCGTATTTTTAAAGAATTTTGAGATAGTTTCTGCCTTTCCTTCTTTTAATCCAAGAATAACTTCATTCGGAATTTCGGGTGATTGTGCCATTAGAAAACAGCTAATCAATATCCCAATGAATAAGGAATAATTTTTTTTCGTATTCATTTGATCGTATTTTTGTCTTGTAAGTTCAAAAAGCGAGCCAATTCGATCAGTAAAAATACAGATATTTCCATACTTGGTGAAGTAAGAGTTGTTTTTTTACTTACAATATGAATAAAAGTTATTATCATTTGTGATTTAAATCTTTTATTTTCGATGGAAAGAATTCTATAATTATTAATCAAAAGAGTTAGTAAGATAGGCATTAGTTTCAAACTATTTATGAATTTGCAAGAATGAACATTTCGCTTTTAAATGTTGGGAAGACTGATAATAAGGCTCTGGAATTATTAATAGATGATTATATTAAGCGTATAAACCGGTTTGTTAAGTATAAGCACGATTTTATTATACCACCTAAAAATATTGGTAAGCTTAAACCAGAGCAGGTTAAAAAGCTTGAAGGCGAGTTGATACTTAAATATTGTTTTGACACCGATTATATTATTTTACTTGATGAAAAAGGTGAAAGCTATACGTCTGTAGAGTTTTCAAATTTTATTCAGAAAACTATGAATAAAGGATATAAAAGTATAGTTTTTGTTACTGGAGGTGCTTATGGTTTTTCTCAACCAGTATATCAAAGAGCTAATGAAATGATATCCTTTTCAAAAATGACTACTACACATCAACTAATTCGATTGTTCTTCTCGGAGCAGTTATACAGAGCTTTTACTATAATTAAAGGGCATCCTTACCATAATATTTAAACATATGCGACCCATAAAATTTTTATATGTTTCAGCGATATTCTTCATATTTACTTTACTTTCAGTTAATTCAGTAAATTATATTCAGAGCTCTCATCTTCAAGAAAAAAAAGTTCAACATGTATTCCGAAAGAAGCTTAATAGAACGGAAGAATACCTTAAGAATATTCCAAGAAGTAGTTTTAAGGAAGCGGCTGATATAACCGATGATGCAGTTCTTAAGGGTATATCATTGCTTGTTTTTGATGGTTCGGAATTAAAGTTTTGGTCAGATAACGATGTGCCATATTCAAAAATAGAATTTGATCAGATATCAAATAATTCAGTAATAAAACTGGCAAACAGTTATTACTATATTAGCACACATACTATTGGTAATTTCAAAGTTTCAGGCTTAATTCATATTGGTAATGATTTTCCTTATGAAAATCGATTTCTTTTAAATGGATTGCATCCTGATTTTTCGAGATCTCGAGCTAAGATTTTCCTTACTGAAGGAGAAGACAATGCCTACTCTATTTATAATCTGGATAATGAATTTGCTTTTTCAATTCAATTTGAAGAATTTGGACATGAGAATAATCTCATAATTCGAATTATTTCTACGGGATTCTTTTTTCTGGGGGTTCTCTTCTTTTTTCTCTTTTTAAGATTTGCTTTAGCTAATTGGAAGCTAAGAAATACGAATCTTATAATTGTTCTAATATTAACTGGTTTTATTCTTTTGCGCTGGCTTTTAATAATCACAGGTATTCTTGGCAATAGCCTGTATTTTTTTGATCCCTTTATTTATGCAACCAATGTGGCTCCCACATTTGGTGATTTATTGCTGAATTCTTGTTTTTTCTTGTTTGGGGCCTATTTAGTCTACAAATTTATAAAGATACCACCTAAATATTTAGGCAATGCTTTTAATCGAAATGCATGGATTGGAATTATAAATTCTGGATTAGTTTTAGTTTTATGGTATATAAGCGATACAGCGCGGAGTATTATTACAGATTCTAGTCTTTCTGTTGTTATGCATAACATTAGTCAGATTTCTGTAGCTACTGTTTTTGCATATGTTGTTTTTGGAATTAATTTTTTTGCTTTTTTCCTGCTCGCTTTTTGGGCACATAATAATTTAGCTTCTGAAAAGAAGTATAAACTAATAATTAATTTCAGCACTATATTGCTAGTACTGTTTTTCTTCAAATTTGTTATAAACCTAAATCTAGATTTCTACACAATTGTTTTTGCTATTGTGCTTTACTCATTAATTGGTTTTACAAAAGAAAAACTATATGGTAATTCTATTTTCTCATCTATAGTTTTATTGTTGCTTATTTTCTCATTATATATTTTGTTTTTTACAATTCATTATTCAAGGATAAAAGAAAATTTATTAAATCGTTCATTTGCCGAAAACCTTGCTAGTGAGCATGATCCGATTGCAGAATATTTGTTTGAAGAAATTACAGAAGGCATGAAACGTGATAAAGAATTGCCGGGTTTACTAGAGGCTGAAGGTTTTGAGCCCACGGAAGTATACAACTATTTATCGCGGAACTATTTTAATGGGTATTTAAAAAAATACAGCATGGGTATAATAGTGTGTGGAGAGTATGATAGTATTTTATTTGATCTGCCTGAAAACCAATGGTATCCTTGTTATGAATATTACGATAATTATATAGCAGATTTTGGCAATCAAGTTCTGGGTGTTCCCTTTTATTATATGGAGAATTTGCAAGGTTCGATATCCTATGTCGGGTGGATTCATTTGGAAGATAAGCAAAAAGAAGAAGTTTCAATTTTTGTTGAACTTGATTTGAAATCCACACTAACATCTCAGCCCCTAGGCTATCCAGAACTATTATTAGATAAAAGAGTAATGAAAAAAAGCTATTTCAATGATTACTCATATGCAAAGTATCATAAGGGAAGCTTAATATCGCACAATGGCGATTATGGATATAGCCTCAAATCAGATGTTTTTGTTATACCCTCGAAGAATGAATTTTATACTTTAAAGATAAATGGATTTAATCATTTAATTTATAAGAAAGATTCGGAGAACCTTGTGGTTGTTAGTGAGAAATCTGAGCGAGCTATAGATATGATTGTGATTTTTTCTTACGTGTTTGTATTCTATTATTTAGTTGCTCTATTTACAATTTTTTTGCTTGTATCCAGATATAGGCATCTTAGTTTTAGAGGTAGTTTACGAAGTAAAATACAATTTTCAGTTATAATAATTCTTATAGTATCCTTAATTCTTATCGCAGGTAGTACTACTTGGTTCAATATAAGGAAATATAACCAAACGCAGTTCCGAATACTGAAGGAAAAAATACAATCTGTTTATATTGAGCTGGACCATAAACTGTCCTTTGAAGAAAAACTTACGGAAAATTGGTCAACAGATAAATATGAAAACCTTGAGCAGCTCTTAATAAAGTTTTCCGATGTGTTTTATAGCGATATTAACCTCTATAGCCCGGAAGGAAATCTTATTGCAACTTCTCGCCCTGAAGTGTTTCAACTGGGGATACAAAACAAAAAAATGGAACCATTGGCTTATTATAAACTTCATAATGAAAAATTAGCCCAATATGTTCATAGGGAGGTGATAACTAATTTATCTTATTTATCAGCTTATGTTCCTTTTGTAAATAATGAAGGAAAACTGCTTGCCTATATTAATCTACCATATTTTACTAAACAGCAGGAATTACAGGAAGATATTACAACCTTAACCGTTGCTATAATAAATATATATGTTCTGCTAATATTGTTAACAATTGTAATAGCTGTAGTTATTTCTAATCAAATAACAAAACCACTGGAAATGTTGCAGGCAAGATTTCGAGATCTGACTATAGGTGGGCAATATGAACAAATTAAATACAATCGTTACGATGAGATTGGTAAGCTGGTTAATGAGTATAATAAAATGGTTCAGGAATTAGAGAAAAACATCAAGCTTTTAGCAAAATCTGAACGAGAAACTGCTTGGCGGGAAATGGCAAAACAGGTAGCTCATGAAATTAAAAATCCACTTACACCTATGCGATTAAGTGTGCAGCAATTACAAAGAACATGGGATGATAAAAAAGAAAATTTCGAGAATTATTTGTCACGTGTAACCCAAACTCTTATTGAACAAATAGATAATTTATCAACTATAGCAAGTGAGTTTTCGAATTTTGCTCAAATGCCAGTGCCAGAAATAGAAGAAATTAATATTGTTGATGTTCTTAAGAAAGCAGTTGATTTATTTAAAGGCAACGAAAGGGTTTCGATACATCTTGAGGTAGAAGATGAGAATGTAAAAGTTGAAGCTGATTCAGAACAATTAAATAGAGTTTTTATTAACATAATAAAGAATGGTATTCAGGCTATTCCTGATGAAAAAAAGGGAGAGCTCAATATTCATCTAAGAAAGGAGAGTGATAAAGTTATAATTACAATAAGGGATAATGGGAAAGGGATACCTGCGGAAATACGAAACAAACTATTTATGCCTAGTTTTACTACAAAATCAAGTGGAATGGGACTGGGTTTAGCCATTGTCAGAAATACTATAGAGCAAGTTGGGGGAGAAATTGATTTTAGCACCGAACTTAATCAGGGAACTGAATTCAAAATTTGTATGCCTATAGCAAGGAATAAGTAGCTGTGTTTATAGTTATTACTGTTTGAATCATAAGTTTAAAGTATTAATCTTTATATTTGAAGTTGTTAACAGAAAACAATAAAAACTATTGAAACGGTTATTTTTTATATTATTAACTATAATGCCTCTTTTAGGCTATGCTCAAACTAGTCTAATAGGCGTCCAAAATCAATATTTTGAGGTTACTTCTATTGTTAATGCATCCAATACAGTTACCTGTACAACAACAGGGCTTTCAAATTTAAATCCAGGAGATAAGGTAATACTTATCCAGATGAAGGGCTGCGATATTGTTCGAAATAGTATTGTCTGGGGTACTAACTGGGAGATAAACAATGGCGAATTGTCAGATATAAACCTGGTTGCAGGTAGATATGAGTACTTAGCAGTTAATACAGTTAATACAGGTTCTGGTCAGGTTGTTTTTACAGCAAACTTTAAGCGTACTTACGATGCTAGTCAACAGCTTCAGTTAGTAAAAATCATAGAAGACGATTATGTGTCGGTCGATGGACCGGTTTTTGCGCAACCTTGGGATGGTTCAACGGGTGGTGTTGTTGCAATTGTTGCTTATAAAAAGCTTACTTTAAATTATAATATAAGTGTTGATGGCTCTGGATTCAGGGGAGCTACCCCAAATACATATTCTATTGGTTGTCAACCAACAGGAACTTTAGATACATTTTATTTCCCTCTAAGTGCTGTAAATAAGGGTGGAGTGAAGGGAGAAGGAGTATTATCTGATACTTTTTCTTATATGGTTGGTCGAGGAAATGCCCTTAATGGTGGCGGCGGTGGCGCTGGTTATTTTGGTGGCGGCGGCGGCGGTAGTAACTATACAAGTGGGGGTAATGGAGGGGCTCAGACTGAATCTTGTGGCGCTAATTCTCATCAGGGGCAGGGTGGTTTAGCATTAGGAGATAAGTTTTACGATCGATTTAATGAACCAAATCCCTACGAACGCTATGTAATAGCTATGGGTGGTGGTGGTGGTGCATCCAATGAATTTGGTGCAGATAATGCTTCTACCGGAGGTAATGGTGGCGGAATAATTATCATCCTTACTGACACATTGGAAGCAAATTCAAAAGCTTTATCGGCCAATGGGGCAAGCGTTTCATCTACTGCAACTGCAGGTGGTGCTGGTGGAGGCGGTGGAGGAGTAATCGTACTAGATGCTGCATACGTTTCGAACCAATTAAATGTGAATATTACTGGCGGAAAGGGTGGAGATACAGAAACTAATTGTACCGGAGCTGGTGGAGGTGGCAGTGGAGGAGTATTCTGGCACAATGGTTTAAACAATCCCCTCAATACATCTATTGATTCATCTGGAGGAACATCAGGTACTGGCGAGTTTGGAACATGTGGATTTTCAATTTGGGGAGCCGCCGGTAATAAAGGAAAAACATTAAATAATTATGAACCCATTTTAAATGGTTTCTCATTCAATGCAATTTCCCGAAACGATACAATATGCCAAGGGGCAGCTCCAATTGTGCTTTATGGGTCTATTCCAAAAGGAGAAGCTCCATTTACTTTCAACTGGCTTTCAAGTACTGATAATGCAAATTGGATAAACCTGGGAGTTAATACAAAAGACTACGGACCTTCGGAATTATTATACGAAACAACTTATTTTACGCGTGTTGTTACAAACGGAGAAGGTGTTCATGATACAGCTCTTTCTGTTGAGATATTTGTTTGGGACTCAATTGAGACTAATGTATTGCAATTAAGAGATACTCTTTGTTACGGTGTGGCACCAGGAACACTTCAGGCAAAAGATGTAAGTGGTGGTGATGGTACCTACACGTATATTTGGGAGTCAAAAACTAATTTAACTAACTGGGTACAAAGAACTGAATGGGGTGAAGATAGTCCTAAACCCAGTGAAACAAGTTTGTTTGAAACTACTTATTATCGTAGAAGAGTAAATTCCGCTAAAGTATGTACAAATATAAGTAACCCGGATACAATAACTGTTTTGTCTTCAATTCAAAATAATGCTTTTGAAGTTCCAGATACAACAATATGCAAGAACCTTAGCGGAGGTGTTCTAGTGCCAAATTCTGTAACAGGAGGAGACGGAGATTATACCTATTCATGGCTAATTAGCAACGATGATGTTTCATATTCCCCAACTTCTGGAGTTGATTCTACAAGGGAGGCAGGAAATTTATCGCAAACGACATATTTCAAGCGAATTGTATATTCCGGCAACGATGATGCATGTATTGATACTACCTCTATTCCAAGAGCTATTACTGTTCTGGAACAAATTGCAGGTAATTCCATTAGTAGCGATTCAACAAGGTATTGTTTTGGAGACGTTCCCAATATTATAGTTGGGGGTGGTCTTTCTGGTGGCGAAGCAGGAGATTATCGGGTAAGTTGGTGGTTAAATAATGGTACAGGGTGGACAGAAATAGCTGGAGAAACAGCAGGCAATTATCAACCTGGTTCACCAACTATGACCGACTCAACCCTTTATAAAAGAAAAGTAATATCAGGAGATTTCGATGCTTGTATTGATACAAGTAATGTTTTATCTATTGATGTAATTCCAGCAATCAAAAATATCGTCGATTCACCCAATGAAAATATATGTGAGTATGCCAGGCCAATTACATTTTCTGAGACTGATGCCAGTGAAGGAGCGGGTCCTGGAACATATAGTTATCTTTGGTTAGAAAAACTTGAGTCTTCTTCAAACTGGGAGCCAGCATCAACAGCAGTAAGTTCAAATACAGATGCTTCATATTCACCTCCGGAACTTACTGAAAATATAAAATATTGCCGTCGGGTTCTTTCGCATATTTGTGCCGACACCAGCAAAGAGATATCAATTGTTGTTTATCCTAAAATCGAAAAAAATAGTATTGCAGGAGGTTTTAACCAGTATGCTTGCTTTAGTACTTCAAAAGAGTTTGCAGGTTCAGCGCCTATTGGTGGAAAACTTAATAGTAGTTATAATTATTATTGGCAGTCATCTAGTGATCAGGTGAATTGGTCAGAGGCCGGGGGGACTCCAAATAACAAAGACTATTCAACCTTGATTCTTACAACCCAAGAATATTTTAGAAGAATTGTTACCTCTGGAGAGTTGGAACAATGTAAAGATACCACTCCTTCAGTATTTCTTCAGATTAATCCATTGCCAACCGGAGATATTATTAGCATGATTGATACCTTATGTGCAGGAAGCAACATTTCGGTTGAATATAGAGCCAAAGGAAATGGTCCTTGGGCGATTGAGCTTGGTGAGATAAGTGTATTACATACAGAAACCAATTTGCAAGATACTACAGGTCAATTTGAGTTTGCTTTAAATCAAACAGCAAATTTGAAAGTGTTAAATATTATAGATGATAGTGCTTGTTATGCCGACCTGTCTGAAAATACTGGATTGGTAGAGGCAACTGTTTATGAAGTTCCGGTTGCTTATGCAGGAGAAGATTCTGAAGTTTGTGGTTTATCCGCTCAATTAAGTGCAACTGCTTCTGTTGGCACGGGCACTTGGACTTCTAATGATGGAGCTTTTGAGAGTGAGAATAATCCTGTTACCAGGGTTGATGTTTCTGGTTATGGATCGACAAGCTTTACCTGGACAGAAACAAATTGGCGTGAGTGTATTGATGAGGATGTAGTTTCAGTTGTATTCTACAAACAACCTGTTGATATTAATGCAGGTGAAGATATTTCATTAAAATATGAATTTGTTACAAACTTGAATGCATCACCAACTTTTGTTGGCGAGGGTTTTTGGCAGTTTGTTTCAGGAAGTGGAGAATTTGGAGATTCGACAAAGAATAATACTCTTGTTACTATTCCGGAAGTTGGAGAATATATTCTTCTTTGGAGCATACAGAATGGAGTTTGTAATACAATAACAGATAGTTTAATGTTAACTGTATTTGATTTAGCATTATTCGAAGGTTTTTCTCCGAATGGAGATGGAATAAATGACATGTATAGCATTGACCTCATTGAAAATAGTAAAGCAACATTTATAGTGCTTGACAGAAATGGACTTTTGGTTAGAAAAATAGATGGTGTTGGCAGAATTGAGTGGGACGGTACCAATGAGGGAGGTGAGCAAATACCATCAGGAACATATTATTATATTTTACAAGAAGAAGGAAGACAAAATCGAACAGGATATATTGAATTAAGACGTTAAATGAGAACTTTTACACCAACCATACTATTATTATTTCTCTCACTGTCACTTCAGGCACAACAATTTTCGCTGCCATCACAGTTAAACAGAAATCTGGTATATCTAAATCCCTCCTTTACCGGGATTTACGAAACTACTGTAGCAAATTTAATGCATCGTTCTGTCTGGTTGAATGGGATAGACGGAAGTCCAAACTATCAGAATTTCGAATTTCATTCTCCTTTGAAAAAACAATCAGTAGCTCTTGGATTACAAGCCAGGCATGAGCAGGCAGGAGCAACCAGCAATACAGAAGTCTTTTTTAATTATGCACACCGAATTACCATGGGTAGTGCGAAATTGGCTCTTGGTGTAAAAGGAGGTTTCCATAGTAGCAGCATGGCTGCTGTATCTTTAGAACAAGGTGGAGTAGTAGATCCAGCGTTTGAAGCATCTAAGAGTCAAATGATACCCAATTTCGGATTTGGTGCGTCTTACTATACAAAAAATTATTATGTAGGATTATCTATACCGTATTTTCTTAGTTCTATTTCTGGTTCTGATGGAAATGTATCTATCGATTTTAATATGAATAACTTTCAATATCTATTAACTGCAGGAGGTTCTTTTTCAATAAATTCTGTTCTTGATATTGAGCCTGTTGGAGCATTTGTATATTCTATGTTGCTCCAACCAACATATTCTGTAATAGTAAATGCTAAATATAACAATATGATTCTTGCGGGAGTAGGATATCGTGCTCAGGAAGCTCTTATTTTAAATGTAGGATATCAGTTTAACAACCAACTTTCCTTTATGTATTCATATGATTATAATATTGGGGATGTTAGTAGTTTCTCTTCTGGATCACACGAAATAGGTTTATTATTGTATTGGGGATTTGAGGTAAATACCATTAGTCCTCGGGATTTTTAACTTGCTGTTGATGAAGAAACTTTTTCCAGTCATATTTTTATTTTTTACAGTGGTAATTTCTGCTCAGAGTCACTATAGAATAATTCGGTTGAATTTTAACAGTGATACCGATAATGAGATGGCTCCGGCTATTTTTGAAAATGGTATTGTTTTTAGTTCTGATGCATTGAATGGAATGGTATCGGTAAAATCAGGAGAAAACAATAGGCCTCATTATAATTTATATTTTGTAGAAAAGGACGGACGCAAATGGGGAAAGCCCAAATTATTTTCAAGCGGAATAAAAAGTCGTGTTAATGAATCTTCTGCTAGTTTTTCCAGCGATTACAAGACTGTATATTTTACTCAATCTTACGGAGCCTATTTGAGTACAGCTCAATTAGAAAAAAAAGATAGTATTAAGCTAGGTATTTTCAAAGCAACATACACAGGCAAGGATTGGCTAGTGACAGGTCAGTTTGCGTATAATGACAAGGATTATAATTTTATGTCGCCATCGTTAAGTTATGATGGTTCTCAATTATTCTTTTGTTCAGATATGCCTGGCGGATTTGGTGGATATGACATATATGTTTCTGAATGGAAAAATAATAGTTGGAGTGAACCTAAAAATATGGGATCAGTAATTAATAGCCCTGAAAATGATGTTTTTCCATTTTATCATGAAAATGGGCGGTTGTTTTTTTCTTCCAGGGGACATCACGAGACGAGAGATTTAGATATTTTCTACACCGAAAAAATTGATGGAGAATGGATTCAGCCTGTGAGTCTGCCTAGGCCATTCAATGTGAGCAGGTACGACGATTATGGCTATGTTTTATCAGCACGCATGGATACCGGATATTTCGCATCAAACAGGAGAAGAACATCAGATGATATATATATGTTTGCATCATCATTTCCTGCATTCAAAGAATGTCCCGATCAAGTTAATGAAACATTCTGCTACGAATTTAATGAAACAGGTAGTATGGATCTTGATACCACAAGTCTAAAATATGAGTGGGACTTTGGCGATGGAATAAAAGAAAGAAATATTACTGCCGAGCATTGCTATAAAGATATTGGGACTTATATGGTTTCTTTAAATGTAATTGACACACTAACTGGAGAAACATATTATAATGAGGCCGCATATGTATTAGAAGTTGAACCAATTGAGCAGTCGTATATAACTGCTCCTGATACTTCATATGTGAACGAGAAAATTATTTTTAGTAGTTCTGAATCCTTTATTGAGAGCTTTACTCCGGTAGATTACTTCTGGGATTTTGGAGATGGTAATATTGATATTGGAACGGAAATTGATTATACATATTCAAAACCGGGTAAATATTATATCAGATTGGGTATAACTTCTGGTGAAGATGATCCTGAATCGGATGAGGTAAATTATTCGAATAGAACATGCTCTAAAAAGGAAATAATAATTATCAAAAAAACTGATAATTAAAACAAAACCTTGACTTATGTTTTACGTAAAGATCATTTAAACATTAATTGTCAAAAAGTTATATGCCAAAGCTGGTAAGTTTTGATTTTTTTTGCATAATTTAATAATCAAATGAGAAAACTCTTTATAATAGTAGTTACCAGTTTATTCGTTCATCTTATTTACGCACAGCCTGTTCCTGCGGGAGATGAAAATATTCCTTTCTTAATGACCTTTGGAAATCAAGCTGAAGTGTCGTGGGGTGACGATGATTATTCACAAACATTCTTTTTTTTCATACCTGTAACTTTTAAAGAACCAGTTTTTATTCGTGTTTTTGATCCAGATTGTGGAGGTGAAGTTGATGAACAAAATGGAGAATTTGATACACGCATAACATATGAGATTTTCGGTGGGCAAGGATGTTATTCAAACCCAGCAGCAGTTGAAACTGATCCTAAGGGAGATTATAAAAGTGGTAATCTATTAGCATCAAAATCATTCGGAGTAAATCCAAGGTATGATAATAATTGGTATACTTTTGGCCCTTTTAACCCTACAGAAGGAGAGTTCTCTGAAAAGTTTAACGGTTACATGATTAAGATAATTGCTGAAGGAGTTCAAGGAGATGATGGAAATTTATACAGATACTTTTTAAGTACTAGTCATAGTAGTAACAAGGCTGTTGAAGGTGGTAATGCTTTTGCTTTTGAGTATTCCTTCAGAATGCACGACAATCCTGAGCAGGTATCACATATTTATCCTTTTGTTGATGATAGAACTATATCTGTTAAACTTTCTAATTTCGATTGGGATAACGATGGGTTTATTAGAACAGTATCTGTTGCTCGTCGTGGACAGATGAGTAAAGTATCTGGAGATGATGCTTGGGTTGAAGATGAATTTAAAATATTCGATGAGGAAAAAAACTCTTCTCTTGATATTCAGTTTATTAAAAAGAAGTCTCCTCCTGTAAAAAACAATAACGTTGTTATTAATGTTCGTAATCAATACAATGAATTACTACCTTTCTATGTAATACCAATTGGAGGGGTACCTAAATACAAATACAATATTGCGGTAAAACGTAAATAAATTATGTTTTTACATTCGAAACTACACTTAAAAAGCTATTTGAACAAAGCTATTGTCTTGACTGCTATTGCAATAATTCCGAATCAAATATTTGGACAATTCGAGAGGTTTAGAACTTTTGATGTAGCAGAAGGTATTTGTCACCCCTTCATATATACAATAAATCAGGATAAGGACGGCTTTGTCTGGTTTGGAACCGGCGAAGGCTTGTGTAGATTTGATGGGTTTGAATTCAAATCTTATGCTAATGCAGATTCTTTAGCAAACGATGTTGTAACTGTAAGTTACAAAGATAGCTTTGGTAGCTTGTGGTTTGGTTTTAGTAATGGATTGGTTCTTTCTTGGAATGGAGTGAAATTTATTTCATATAGTCTTCCTTTTAAATCGTCTTCTGGAATTACTGGTATTACTCAAACATCGTGGGGAGAGATTTTTATTTCAACCCAGAATAAAGGATGTTTCTTTATCTCATCAAAGGGTGTGCCCAGGGCTGCTTCCGAAGAATTTAAGAGTAGGTTAATATCAACAGTTCTTTTTTCAAATGACTTCTTACTATTAGGAACAATGGAGGGCCTGGAGATTATTCCTATTCGACAAAATGAATTTCTGTTTGCTAAAGCAATTAAAATTAAGGAGTTAGACTACCTAAACATTCAGGTGATTAAAAGCTCCACTTGGACAGATACATACATTGTTGGTACCGAAGACTCAGGCTTGTTTCTTTTAAATCTTCAGAAGAAGGCTCAGAATTTGATCAAGATTGGTGCAAACACAAAACTGGCTTTTCAAAATATTCAGGATTTACTTGTAACCGTAGATACGAATCTGTGGATTTGTACTTATTATGACGGATTAGTTAAGCTCAATAGTCTAAAGTCCGATGGAAGTTTTACTTCTATGTCAGCTTTTACAAAAGATTCAGGGTTTTCTACAAATTATATTAAAACGATTTTTAGCGACAGAGAAGAAAATATTTGGGTAGGAACCTATAGCAACGGTGCTGCTTTATTAGCCGAACAATCGTTTAGCTTTATGAATTATGAAGCTGAACTAACAGATAACAACATAGTATCGGTTGCTTCAAGTGATTCTCTGTTATGGCTAGGAGGTGAAAATCGGTTGTTGCAAATTTCTTTGAACAATCAATCTGAAAGAAAGTTATACAAAACTACTAATGGATTACCAAATGATAATATTACAGCTTTGCATTATTTTGGAGATGTAACATGGATTGGTACTCAGTCAAGTGGTATTTTTAAGCTAGATATAAAAAAGGGAGTTATAGAACCATTCTTTAGAACAGGCAATTCATTAGGAAATTCAATAAATTACCTGTTAGCCGATAAAGGATCATTATATGCCGCTACCAAAGATGGGATTTATAATTTTGACTTAGAATCTGGAGATCAATATCAGTATAATACTAGTTTGGGTTTGCCGCATAATGATGTTGAATATCTTTACCTTAACAGCGACAACAAACTATTATTCGCCACTCGCAGCAATGGAATTTACGAAATTAATGATAAGGGTGAGGTTGAAGAATACTTTACTGTTGGTCAGTATGAGTTAGAGTTTAATTCAATTACTCAGGATGTAAATCACCAAATTTGGGCAAGTACTTTTGGACAAGGAGTGTTTCTTTTATTGCCAGACACTGTTGTGAATTTTGTTGTACAGGATGGATTAAAATCTAACTATTGTTACAGTATCTCTAGTGCCGATAGTAATTTTGTGTGGATTGGACATCGTTTGGGAATAAGCCGAATAAATATTAATAATTATTCAATTAAAACATTTGATCTGAATATTGGTATAGAAGGTGATTGCAACCTTAATTCAGTTGCAGTGAATCCAGGCAAGATATTTTTTGGAACTACTGACGGGCTTGTACAATATGATGCTGTTAGAGGGGCAAAAAGTATAGTACCCCCAAAAACAAATGTTTTGCGACTTTTAATTTCTGATGTTGAATATGATTTTTCTAAACCAATTGTTTTACCTTATTCTGCCTATAAATTAAGAGTAGAATTTGTTGGTCTTAGCTATAAAGATCCCAGTGCTGTTCGTTATCAATATAAACTTGAAGGTTACGATTTGGATTGGTTAGAAATTACAGACCAAAGGTATGCAACATATTCACGGATTGAAGATGGTGAATTTAATTTTCTTCTTAGGGCATATGGTTCTGATATGAATTATGAAGAAGAACTACTTGGATTTACCATAAAAGTTAAACCTCCGCTTTGGAAGAAATGGTGGTTTATACTTTTGATGTTTGTTTTGTTGGTACTAAGTGTTATCGTTATTATTAAATATCGCGAGCGCAGACAAAGAGAAATTCAAGATTATCTGGAGAAAAGACTGGATGAACGAACAAGAGAAGTTGTTGAACAGAAGGAAGAAATTGAAGTGAAGAATCGGGATATTACTGATAGTATTAACTATGCCCAAAGAATTCAAACAAGCATTCTTCCTCCAATTAAAAAGCTTCAGCAAAGTTTCTCTGGGTCTTTCATTTATTATCAGCCAAGAGATATTGTTTCTGGAGATTTTTATTGGTTTGAAAAGGTCTCTGACGATAGATTTATTATTGTTTGTGCTGACTCAACCGGACATGGTGTGCCAGGAGCGTTTATGTCAATGATTGGAACAACCATGATTAAAGATATTTGTGTGTCTCAAAAAGCTGGTTCTCCTGCCGAAATTCTCAGAGCTCTTGATAGCCAATTAACAAGCACATTGCATCAGAATGTAGATGAAATGAAATCAAACGATGGAATGGATATCATGGTTTGTGAAATTAACATTAATACCAATGGCCTACGATTTGCTTCAGCAATGAGACCTATGATTATTTATCGAAATGGAGAGCAATTATATATTAAAGGTAGTAGAAGTTCCATTGGTGGTCAATACAATGAAAAAGAGGATAAAGAATTTGTCGATCAGGAAATGCAGCTAAATACAGGAGATTTAATCTATCTGTTCAGTGATGGTTATCCTGACCAATTTGGTGGCCCACTTGGCAAAAAATTCAAAATGGTACGCCTTAAGAATTTGCTAAAAGATATTCATAAAAAGCCTATGGAAGAGCAGTATGAGTATGTTAAAAGCACATTTACTCTTTGGAAAGAAGACTACGAACAGGTTGATGATGTGTTGTTTATGGGAATCAAGTTGTAATTCCAATTTTCAAATAGAATATTAATATAAGGGTCGATTCCTGAATTTAAAAAATCAACATTTTAAATTATCTATACGCTCCTTTCTTAAGTATGCTTACTTCTTTTTCCGACAGGTATCGCCAATGACCTCGTTGTAGTCCCTTTTTTGTTAGGCCAGCAAAATATACACGATCTAGCTTAGTAACTTCATAGCCAAGGTGTGTAAAAATTCTTCGTACAATTTGGTTTCTTCCACAACGAATTTCCATGCCAACCTGGTTCTTGTCCGAATTCTCAACATAGCTAAGAGTATCAGCCTTAATAAAGCCATCTTCTAAGTCAAAACCTTTAAGTATTTCATCGAAATGTTGTTGAGAGAGTTCCTTGTCAAGAAAAATATTATAAATCGTGAGTTTATTATAGTTAGGCTGTGTTAGTTTCTCTGTGAGCTCATTGTCATTTGTAAGCAACAAAACTCCGCTAGTATCTTTATCAAGACTTCCAACAGGAAGAAATTTTTCATCACCTTTATGTTTAATTAGATCCTTTACTGATAGATTAGTCAGTGGTTCAGAAACAGTAGTCTCACAATTTTTAGGCTTATTAAGTAAAATATAAACATGCTGTCCCAGGCTTAGCTTTTTGCCGTTGTAAGATACTTCATCGGTGTTTGAAACTCTGGATCCAAGTTCTGTTACAATATCTCCATTAACAGCAATTTTCCCTTCTGCTATTAAAGTATCAGCTTCTCTTCTGGAGCATATGCCAGATGATGCTATATACTTGTTCAATCGAATTTTTATTGAAGACTGATTTTGATGAATTTCGCCTTTGGTTATTTTCCTGTCTGGATTTTTTTTCTCGTGGTTCTTCATACAATAGTTCTCAAAGGCTTTAATTTCTTTTAATTTTGCACTCTGTTATTAATAGTTCTTAACCAGGTTTATTATGTGTGAAATTCTTTATCTTTGAGCCGCAAATTTAAAAATCATTTTTGAAATAAGAATAAAGGTAATGACTCTAATAAAATCAATATCAGGAATACGGGGAACTATTGGTGGAAAACCTGGAGATAATCTAACTCCAGTTGATGTAATTAAGTTTTCTTCGGCTTTTGCTACTTGGATAAAAATGCAGTCCGGGAAAGAGAAATTAAAAATTGTTTTAGGTAGAGATGCAAGGGTATCGGGACCAATGATTTCACAACTGGTGTCGGGGACATTGCAAAGCATGGGTGTCGATGTTGTTGATCTTGGATTAGCTACTACTCCAACAACTGAAATGGCAGTTGTAAACCTAAATGCAGATGGAGGTATTATTCTAACAGCCAGTCACAATCCGGCTCAGTGGAATGCTTTGAAATTACTTAATAATGAAGGAGAATTTATTTCAGCGGATGCTGGGCAAAAGTTATTGGACCTTATAGATGATGGCAATTTTGAATATTGTACTTATGATAAAATAGGCAAGTGCAGTAATTACCATAATGCAGGAGATGACCACATTCGTCAGATTTTAGACTTAGAAATGGTTGATGCAGACGCTATAGCCAAGGCTGATTTTAAAGTAGTGATTGATTGTGTTAATTCTGTGGGTGGTGTAATTATCCCTAAATTATTAAATGAACTGGGTGTTCAGAAAGTAGTTGAGTTATATTGTACCCCAAACGGAATATTTCCACATAATCCAGAGCCGCTTCCGGAAAATCTTACCGAAATTTCTGAAACGATTAAAAAACAGGGAGCCGATGTCGGATTTGTTGTTGATCCCGATGTTGATAGGCTTGCAATAGTTAATGAAGATGGTAGTATGTTTGGAGAAGAATATACATTGGTTGCCATTTCCGATTTTATTCTTAAAGCAAAGCCAGGTAATACGGTTTCAAACCTATCTTCTACGCAGGCACTAAAAGACATTACTGTAAAAAATGGAGGTGAGTATTCATCAGCGGCTGTTGGTGAAGTTAATGTAGTTAATAAAATGAAAGAAACCAATGCGATTATTGGAGGTGAAGGTAATGGTGGGGTTATATATCCAGAACTTCATTATGGTCGCGATTCTCTTGTTGGAATAGCATTGTTTCTTACTCAATTAGCAAAATCAGGAAAGAAATGTTCTGCATTGAGACAAACTTATCCGAACTATACTATCTCTAAGAATAAAATTGAATTGGCTCCTGGAACCGATGTTGATGCCATTTTGGAAAAGATGAAGGAAAAATATGCTAATGAAAATTTAAATCTGATTGATGGAGTCAAAATTATTTTTGACTCGGAATGGGTGCATTTGCGAAAATCAAACACAGAACCAATTATTCGGATATATTCTGAAAGTAAAAATTCTGAAAGTGCTGAATTACTGGCGAAAAGAATAATAGATGATATTAATTCTATGATTTAGTATCTATCAACCCTTATATCAATTTTTTCTTCTAAAAAAATCTTTTATATTTGCGCCACCACTATAATAGGGTATATACACGTAAATAAATTAAATCGAATAAAAAATGCGAAACAAAGGAGCCATATGGACATTGGCTATTGCGCTTGCAGTTGTATGTATTTATCAGCTGACTTTTACTTGGAAAGCTGTTACTGTTAGAAATGACGCACGTGAATATGCAATTGATGCAACTACCGGAGAAGTAGATGCCGTACAAGAGAAATATTATCTTGATTCAGTTTCTACTGAGAAGATATATTTCTTCAACTTGTTCACTTACCGTGATTGTCTTGAGAGAGAGTTGAATTTTGGTCTTGACCTTAAAGGAGGGATGAATATCATCCTTGAGATTTCTGTGACCGATGTAATTCGCAATCTTTCAACTAACCCTTCCGATACTACACTGAATAAAGCTATTAATCGGGCTCGGGAAAAAGAAAAGCATGCCTCAGCCGACTTTATAGATCTATTTGCAGAATCATTTGAAGAGATTGCTCCTGGTGGAGCCATGGGTGGTTTATTTAGAACAAAGGAACTAGCTTCCCAAATTCCATTTGATGCAACTAATGCTGATGTAATAGGAGTACTTAGAAAAGAAACAGAAAGTTCAATAGATAATGCATTTAATATTATTGCTACTCGTATTGACCAGTTTGGTGTTGCTCAACCAAGAATCCAGAAGCTTGAAACAGCAGGTCGTATACTTGTTGACCTTCCTGGTGTTAAGGATAAAGAGCGTGTAAGAATATTGCTTCAAAACACTGCGAACCTTGAATTCTGGGAAACTTATGATAATACAGAATTGCAACAGTCATTATTTGAGGCAAATACAGTTGTTAAAAATTATCTTGATGCAGAAAAAGCTTTAGCTGAAGCTGCAAATGGAGATGAGGTTGCAGCAGAAGATGCTGTTAGCGAAGAAATAGCAGAGCAGCCTTCTTTGGTAGCTGAGGATGTTGAAACAAGTCCAGCCGATAGTGGTTTGATGAGTAATCTTGCCGCAGATGCTGAAGCTGATACATCACTTGGATCTCAGGATGATAGGTTTCCTCTATTCTCTGTTTTATATCCAAGACTTTATCAAAATAATCAGCCTGTTCCGGGGCCTGTTATCGGTTTAGCGCATTTTAGAGATACGGCTACAGTAAATAAATATTTAAGGCTTGCTATTGAAAAGAATGTTTTTCCAAGGAATGTGAAGCTGATGTGGAAAAACAAAGCAATGCAGAATGATAAAAAAGAACCAACTAGTTTTTTTGAATTACATGCTATAAAATCGTCACATGAAGGTCGTCCTGCACTCGATGGAGAGGTAGTAACTTCTGCTCGTCAGCAATTCGATGAGGCTAGTGGCTCTGCATACGTTTCAATGAACATGAGCCCGGATGGAGCAAAAGACTGGGCCCGAATTACAAAAGAAAATATTGGAAGAAGTATTGCCATTGTAATGGATGGTAAAGTTTATTCTGCACCAAATGTTTCAGTGGAAATTACTGGAGGTAGCTCGCAAATTACAGGTAACTTCACCATTCAGGAAGCAGATGACCTAGCAAACTTGCTTAAGTCAGGAAAACTTCCTGCTCCTGCCAGAATTATTCAGGAGATGGTAGTAGGTCCTTCACTTGGGCATGAAGCAGTTCAATCAGGTATGAACTCCTTCCTACTTGCATTTCTTGTAATTCTCATTTACATGGTGTTCTATTACAGTAAAAATGCTGGTGTTGTTGCTGATATTGCGCTTATTGTGAATATGTTCTTTATTATCGGTGTTCTAGCTTCTCTTGGAGCAGCATTAACACTACCTGGTATTGCCGGTATTGTTCTAACAATAGGTATGTCAGTAGATGCGAACGTTCTTATTTATGAACGTATTCGTGAAGAACTTGGAGCAGGGAAAGGAATTAAGCTTGCAATAAAAGATGGTTACAAGCATGCTTATTCTGCAATTATTGATGCTAATATAACAACCCTTGTTATTGCAATTATCTTATTAGTCTTAGGTAAAGGACCAATCAAAGGTTTTGCTACAACTCTTGTAATAGGTATTCTTACATCATTGTTTACTGCAATTTTTATTACCAGATTAATTATTGAAGCTTGGTTAGAGAAGAATCAAGACTTTTCATTCTCAACTAAACTTACCGAAGGTGCATTTAAGAAGGCTAAGATTAAATTCCTTGATATTCGTAAAATTCCTTACGTAGTTTCTTCAATAGCAGTTATTCTTAGTCTTATTTCTATATTTGTTATTAAACTTGACCTTGGTGTTGACTTTAAAGGAGGACGTAATTATATTCTTAAGTTTGAACAACCTATCGAAAATAACACAATTGTTGATATTTTAACCCCAGCCTTTAATAATGATGAGCCTAGTGTAATACAGTATGGCGCAGCGAATCAGGTGCGTGTAACAACTATGTACCGTGTTGATGATGAAGGTCAATTGGTTGATGAAGAGATACAGCATACAATATATAAAGCGATTAAGCCTTTGCTTGCAGACACAACTTATAAATCCTTCCTTGATAATAACCTTATGGGTAGTCAGAAGGTTGGAGCTACTATTGCCGATGATTTAAAAAGAGACTCAGGGCTTGTGTTTGGTCTGGCATTATTATTTATGTTTATCTACATTTTCTTAAGGTTCCGTAACTGGCAATTTGGAATGGGGGCTGTTATTGCCTTAATTCACGATAGTGTTATTGTTTTAGGAATTTTTTCTGTATTGCACGGTATTTTGCCATTCTCACTTGAGATTGATCAGGCATTTATAGCTGCAATACTTACTGTTGTTGGTTATTCAGTAAACGATACTGTGGTTGTTTTTGACCGTATTCGTGAATACATAACATTGTACCCAAAACGAGAACGTCGCGAGATTATGAACCTTGCACTAAATAGTACATTAAGTCGTACATTTAATACATCTATCAGTACATTCCTTGTGCTTCTAACTATTTTCTTGTTAGGTGGTGAAGCAATTCAAGGCTTTACATTTGCTCTTATGATAGGTGTTGTTGTTGGTACATATTCATCACTGTTTATAGCAACTCCACTTGTATACGATACAGTAATTAAAGGAGAAACAAAACGCGTTTTAAAAGGCAAAAAACGTAGTTAAACAATATAACTAATGAAAATTGGCCCTTTCTGTCAAATGATAGAAAGGGCTTTTTTTATATCTTTGGTTAAACTATAATAGAAATGGGGATTTTAAATTTTATTGGAGGACCTGAAATAATAGTTATTCTGATGGTAATCCTTCTTTTGTTTGGTTCTAAAAGAATACCTGAATTTGCAAAAATGATGGGTAAAGGAATGAATGAGTTTAAGAAAGCAACTGACGATATTAAGCGTGAAATCAATGAAGAAACAAAAGGCTTAGCTGATGATATTAAAGATATAAAAGACAAGCTTAAACCTTAATAGCCTCCTGCCAGAATATGGAATATTTCTTACTGCTTTGTGGATTTGTATTGTTGCTTCTTGGAGGGCATTATCTCGTACGGGGAAGTGTCTCGCTTGCAAATCATTTTAAAATTTCCAAATTAGTAATTGGAGTGACTGTTGTCTCTTTTGGCACTTCGGCTCCAGAGTTTTTTGTTAGCACAAGAGCTGCAATTTCTGGTTCAGCTGATTTTGCTCTCGGTAATGTTGTAGGTTCAAACATTGCAAATGTTGCCTTGGTTCTTGCACTAACGGCAATTATATTTCCAATTCCTGTTAAAAGGGATTCTGTTAAGATTGACGCTCCGTTTATGCTTTTAATAAGTGGACTCTTACTTGTCTTTATGCTGGATTTAAATATATCCCTTTTTGAAGGTCTTGTATTTGTCATATTGTTAGTGTTTTACCTTATTTTTATTATTGCACATTCACGAAAAAGGGTAGATCCATCGGAGCTTTCTGTTGAAGACGAAGGTATTGCTTTGTGGATAGCTGTTGCTATGATTTTGTTTTCTGTTGTAGGCCTTGCAGGTGGAGCTTATTTGCTTGTTGAGAATGCAAAAATTATAGCCTATAAATTTGGAGTTAGCGAAAGAGTAATTGCAATTACGATTGTTGCATTTGGAACGAGTCTTCCAGAACTGGCAACATCTGCAATAGCTGCTTTCAAGAAAGAAATGGATATCTCTATTGGTAATATTATTGGTTCAAATATCTTTAATATACTTGCTGTTCTTGGGGTAGTATCTATAATTAAACCTTTAAAGGTTGATCAGAAATTTTTAGATGTAGATATATACTGGATGCTTGGAATATCTGCCTTGTTATTTTTGTTTATATTGCCATTTAAAGGAGGTAAGCTTACCAGAATCAAAGGAGCTTTGCTTGCAGCTACATATATTGCTTACATATTTTTCTTACTATAGTTATGATTAAAGCAACCAATATCCATAAATCATTTGGTGACCTGAAGGTATTAAAGGGCATCGATGTAGAAATTAAAAAAGGTGAAATAGTTACCATTGTTGGTACTAGTGGTGCTGGAAAAACTACATTTCTTCAAATATTAGGAACTTTAATGATACCTGATCAGGGCCAGGTTTTTTTTGATGATATTGAAGTTAGCAAACTTCGGGAGAAGCAAATTGCCGATTTCAGAAATAAACAAATAGGTTTTGTTTTTCAATTTCATCACTTATTGCCTGAGTTTACAGCGCTTGAGAATATTTGTATCCCTGCATACATTGCTAAGCAACAAAAGGAGCAAGCTGAAAAGAAAGCAATGGCCTTGTTAGAATTTTTAAATCTAACAGACAGGGCACAACATAAACCAAATGAATTAAGTGGAGGAGAACAACAGCGCATAGCCGTTGCAAGAGCTCTTATTAACGATCCTGTTGCAATATTAGCTGATGAACCTTCGGGAAATCTCGATACGCAAAATAAGGAAGAACTGCACCAGTTGTTTTTTGATTTAAGAGATAAGTTTAATCAAACATTTATTATAGTCACTCACGACAAGGAACTGGCAGGCATGTCGGATAGAATGCTTACTATGAAAGATGGAGCCATGGTGTAGCAAAATCTTCGAAAATAATCTCAATTTTCTTTATCGTATAGCCACTCTTCCAAAAGGAACAATTGCTAAATGGGCCATTTTCATATGTTGTTTGGCAAAGGGTAATCCGATAATGGTTATTCCAAATATCAAGGCTAAAACAAGATGAGTTAAAGCTATCCAAACCCCACCACAAAGAATCCAAAGAATATTTAGCAGAATCATTAGACAACCCGAAGCACTAGGATTTTCTTTCACCTCTCGTCCAAAAGGAGCAAGAGCAAATATGGCTAGTTTGATTTTTTGAATTCCAAAGGGAATACCAATGATTGTAATACATAGGGCAATGCCGCCTATTAGATACAAGAAGAAAAGAATGATGCCTCCGCCAAGGAAAATCCAAAGAATGTTTGCTAATGTACGCATGAGTATGGTATTTTTGAGTAAGATAAGGAAAAATGTTTTATGAGAAATGAATAGTACTGATATAAAAGGGTTGCTTGAAGAACTTCACGATCGATTTAATAGGGTAGATTTTATTGAGAACGATCCAATTTCAATTCCACATAGCTTTACGAAAAAAGAAGATATAGAAATTGCGGGATATTTAAGTGCAATACTGGCTTGGGGTAAAAGAAGTCAGATTATTTTAAAAGCCAATAGCTTAATGGAATTGATGGATAATGCTCCTCATGATTTTGTGATTAACGCAAATAATAAGGAATTAACTCGACTTAATTCTTTTTACTATCGGACTTTTCAGGCTGTTGATGCACATTTTTTTATCGTAGCCCTAAAGCATATTTATAAAGAATGTGGTGGCTTAGAAACACTGTTTACAAGTGAATATCAAAAGACTAAGGGCATTGAAAGTGGTCTTAAGAGGCTGTTTAGTGTTTTTGAAGGCTTACCTCATGAACAGCGTTCGATGAAGCATATAGCCAATATTTCAAAAGGTTCTTCGGCCAAGAGATTGAATATGTTTCTACGATGGATGGTGCGAAAGGATAATCGGGGAGTTGATTTTGGATTATGGGACTCTATTCCCATGTCGGCTTTGTACCTTCCATTGGATGTTCATACAGGTAGAACAGCACGTGAATTGAAGTTGCTTTTGCGCAAGCAGAATGATTGGAAAAGTGTTGAAGAAGTCACTTTTAAGTTACGAACTTTTTCCCCCATGGATCCTGTTAAATACGATTTTGCTTTATTTGGTGCAGGAATAGAGAAAATTATATAGAATTAACCCCACTCATATTTTGAGTGGGGCTATAGAAAAGTATTGCCATTAACGTTGATAATTTAGCTCTGCTGATCTCCGTTTCACTTTGGTTTGTGCATCATCAATGAAATAAGAATATTCAAAACTAAACTCCCGAATTATCTGGGTTAGTAACTTTTTGCAGATTTCACCAAACGTACAAATTCAGCTTTGTATCCATCAGAATCAGATGATTTTGAATTCTGAGCAAGCTCAATTATATCCTTGAAATTTGCATCCTGTAAGTAATCCGATTCAGTAAGCAACATACCAAACATGGCAACAGATGCTGCAAAGCGAAAGTCTTCTGTGGTTTCATCTAGTGCTACATTCGTAACTGTAACAGCTTGTTCAAAAGGAATACTTTTGTCTTCATCTGGTTTCTTATATCGCACTTTTACATTTGCTATTTCTTGCAAGTTCAGGGTTTGGGTATTCTGATATTTTAGTTCATCAATATCTTTTAAATATTCACTTTCAACACCTGCAGGAATCATTTCATAAAGAGCTGTCACTGTATGTCCTGAGCCAATTTCTCCGGCATCTTTAGTGTCGTCTTTAAAATCTTCATCGTTAAGGAGTCTGTTTTCGTAGCCAACCAAACGATAGGCTTGCACTGCTGAAGGATTAAATTCAATTTGAATTTTCACATCTTTTGCAACAGTAAATAAAGTGCCGCCAAATTCTTCTACAAGAGTTTTCTCGGCTTCCTGAATGTTGTCGATATAAGCGTAGTTACCATTACCTTTGTCAGCTAGAGTCTCCAATTTAGAGTCTTTATAGTTTCCCATTCCATAGCCTAAGCAGGTTAGGTAAATGCCCGATTTTCGTTTTTCCGTAATCAGATTTTCCATTTCCCTATCAGAAGAAGCACCCACATTGAAATCTCCATCAGTTGCAATTATTATTCTATTGTTTCCGTTTTTTATAAGTTCTTTTTCTGCAATCGAATAAGCTAGCTTAATTCCTGCTCCTCCGGCAGTTGACCCACCTGCTTCTAAATTGTTAATAGCGCGAATTATTTCTTCTTTATTCTTTCCTCGGGTCGAAGGAAGTACTAGTCCTGCCGCTCCGGCATAAACTACTATAGCCACCTTGTCTTCTTCTCTGAGCTTATCAACAAGCATCTTCATTGAGCGTTTTACCAATGGAAGCTTATTCATCGAACTCATAGAGCCCGAAACATCAATTAGAAATACAAGGTTTGAAGGTGGGAGCTCTCTATCATCGACTTTCTTCGCCTGCATACCCACTTGCATAAGTAAGTGATTATTATTCCATGGGCAAGATGATACTTCTGTATAAATTGCAATTGGGTGCTCTTTGCTTGGTTGAGGGTAATCGTATTTAAAATAATTTATCATTTCTTCAACTCTAACTGCATCGATTGGTGGTTTCTGGCCATTATTAATAAAACGCCTAATATTGCTGTACGATGCCCTATCGACATCTATTGAGAAAGTTGAAAGAGGATTGTTCATTACTTGATCAAATCCATTCCTTGTGATTTCTGAATAGCTCTCTGTGTTTTGTTCGATATTTGGGGCATTGCCTCTTAATACAATATTGGATGTTCGTGCTTTTTTCCTGTTCTTTCTTGTTTCTACACCAGAAATACGACCAGCAAGACCATTAAGCAATGAGTTCCCATAGCCCATAACGACAACTTCCTCGAGACAAGCAACGTCAGAGATTAATGTAACATTTATCTGAATATTTCCATTTAGACATACCTCCTTGGTCTCCATACCAACAAAGGAAATTACAAGAGTTGAGTTTGAATTGGATACACTTAATTGGAATTTTCCGTCAAGATCGGTTATGGTTCCGTTTGATGTTCCTTTTTCAACGACAGATGCTCCTGGGAGAGGGATTCCTTCATCATCAAAAATAGTCCCATTTACTAAATGTTGTGCCTGAGCAAAGGTGATGCTTAGTATTGTAATAACTAATAGGTTGAGTAATTTTTTCATGGCATTTGTTTTTGTTAGACAATCTATCCATATGACAAGACCAAAAATGTAGCCCCCTAAAAAGAATAAGATTTTTTCTAAAGAAATTATTTTCAATTGTTCACTTCTACTTGCTTGGTCGATATTGATACTTACCTTAGCAGAAAATTTGAGTGAATGTCAAATTCGTACTTTGAATTTAAACAGTTTCGAGTAAATCAGGATAAATGTGCTATGAAGGTAGGTACAGATGGCGTGCTTTTAGGTGCATGGGCAAAACCTGAAAATTCAGAGCGAATCCTTGATGTAGGTGCAGGAAGTGGCTTAATTGCATTAATGCTTGCACAGAAATCAAATGCCAAAATAGATGCCATAGAAATCGATAAGTCCGCAGCTTTTCAGGCCAAAGAGAATGTTAATAGTAGTCCATGGTCAGATAGAATAATAATTCATAATAAATCGCTTCAGGATTTTAAACCAGACTATCAATTTGATCTAATTGTTTCTAATCCACCATTTTTCGTTTGCGGGCCACAAGCCATTATACAGGAGAGGGCAACAGCCCGTCACAACCTTAGACTAACTATTGATGAGTTGATTTTTTATTCGAAAAGAATGTTGAATGTTGATGGACGCATTGCTCTCATACTTCCTTTTGAAACAAGGTATGAACTTATAGCAGCAATTGCTCGTAATGGTTTATGGGTTGAAAAAGAAACCAGAGTAATTCCTGTGCCAGGTAAACAGGCAAACCGAATTTTATTTCTTTTATCAGAAATTCCAGGTATCGAAAGAGACGTAGATGAAATCATCATTGAAGAAAATGGTAGACACCAATATTCTAGTGATTTTCAGAAAATTACAGGTGAATATTACATATTTCAATAGAATTGTATTTAGGAACGAATGAGGCATACAAATCCACATTCGTTCCTAGAAAAACAAATACCTACAATAAGTCAAATGTTAACTTAAACCTTTAAAAGACTTATTCTGTTTTCTGGAATCATTTCGCCGGTTTCCCGCATTTCATACATGAACCGACCTTCGGCACTGATAGACCTTTTTATACGCGCTGGCCTATCTCCGTCAATAAACACCAATTGGGCGTTTTTGAATTTTGAGATCATACTTTCTTATTTAATTTTAATGGCATTTCAAAGATAAGAAATTTTTTTAATATAATAAAAGAGTTAGTCAATAGTTAAGTTTGCACCCTTTATATGTGTTGTGTTTTGGGCTTATTTTGTGGAGCTCATCAAGAAAATTTGCGATTGGTTTTTGTTGATATTTCTAACATATATTACTCATTACAAGATGTTTTTGCACATAGAAATCACACAACGGTTTTGTACTAAGTTTTCATGTTCGTATTTATTCGAGTGCAATTGTTAATTAATATTTTATAAACTTTATTTAAGATATTTTGGTTGCCAACTGTCTTAACCTAATTTAGCAGTCCCTAAAAAAGATAATATTGTGAGTAAAGTAGCAAAAGCAGTGGAGACGCCATTAATGAAGCAGTACTATGATATTAAGGAAAAACATCCTGATGCTGTGCTGTTATTTAGAGTAGGAGATTTCTACGAGACTTTCGGTGAAGATGCTATCAGAGCAGCTGAGATACTTGGCATAACACTAACCAAAAGGGCGAATGGTTCTGCTTCTTTTGTTGAATTAGCGGGCTTCCCACATCATGCATTAGATACCTATCTTCCGAAATTAGTAAGAGCTGGACAGCGTGTTGCTATTTGCGAGCAATTGGAGGATCCAAAGTTGACAAAGAATATTGTTAAAAGGGGAATTACTGAGCTTGTTACACCTGGCGTATCTTTAAATGATAATGTTCTTGATCATAGGGAGAATAATTTTCTGGCTTGTGTTCATTTAGATAAGAAAGCAGGAGGGGTTGCATTTCTTGATATCTCAACCGGGGAGTTTCTTACCGCCGAAGGAACCTTTGAATATATTGATAAGTTATTAAGTAATTTTTCTCCCAAAGAAGTGTTGTATGAAGGCGGATTGGGAAATAGATTTGAATCTTTATTTGGTACGAAATATTATACTTTTAAACTCGATGATTGGATTTTTACTGAAGATTCAGCATCTGAACGACTTCAGAAACACTTTGAAACAACAACACTTAAAGGATTTGGTGTACAAGGCTTAAAACTCGGTGTTATTGCTGCGGGGGCAATTTTGCATTACCTGGATATTACTCAACATAAACATATTAGTCATGTAAATAAACTTTCCCGAATTGAGGAAGACAGGTATGTATGGTTGGATAAATTTACAATTAGAAATCTTGAACTGTTTGGTTCATTAAACGAAGGTGCTAGAACCCTTGCCGATGTGTTAGATAAAACTGCATCGCCGATGGGTAGTCGGCTTTTAAAACGATGGATTGCCCTTCCTTTGAAAGATATAACTCCAATAAATGAACGACTTAATGTCGTAGAGTACTTCCTGAAGAATCCTTCTTTTAAAGATGAGGTTTCCGATAATATTGGGCATATGGGAGATTTGGAGCGATTGGTGTCAAAAGTTGCCGTAAACAGAGTTAATCCGAGAGAAATTGTTCAACTTAAAACGGCCTTATTTGCAATTCGCCCAATTAAAGAAAAGTGTCTTAGCTCTGGCGATGAAGCCCTTGTTAAACTGGGAGAGCAGCTAAATTTGTGCAATACAATCAGGGATAGGATAGAGAAAGAAATTCAACCAGATCCACCAGCTTTACTTAATAAAGGAAATGTAATTGCTCATGGTGTTTCCGATGAACTTGATGAATTAAGAAGTATTCTTCATTCAGGTAAAGATTTCATTGTTCAGATGCAGCAGCGTGAAATTGAACGAACAGGAATACCCTCATTAAAGGTTGGCTTCAATAATGTTTTTGGTTATTTTATCGAAGTTAGAAATACTCATAAAGATAAAGTTCCTCCTGAATGGATACGAAAACAAACATTGGTAAGTGCCGAGCGATATATTACCGAAGAGCTTAAGGAGTACGAAACGAAAATTTTAGGTGCAGAAGAGAAGATACTTGCTTTAGAAGGAAAGCTTTATAATGAATTAGTACTTAGTTTAACTGACTATATTGAGGCTATTCAATTAAATGCATCGCTAATTGCAAAAATTGATTGTTTACTAAGCTTTGCATCATGCGCTAATGATTACAAATATTTTCGTCCTGAAATAAACGAAACGGAAATAATTGATATTAAGGAAGGCAGACATCCGGTTATTGAACGCCAATTGCCCCTTGATGAGAGCTATATTGCAAACGATGTTTACCTCGATGATAAATCGCAGCAAATAATAATAATTACAGGTCCAAATATGGCTGGTAAGTCTGCTCTGCTTCGACAAACAGCTTTAATTGTACTGATGGCTCAAATTGGGAGTTTTGTCCCTGCAGAAACAGCCAAAATTGGATATGTTGATAAGATATTTACTCGCGTTGGAGCCTCAGATAATATTTCGCTTGGAGAATCAACCTTTATGGTAGAAATGTTGGAAACAGCAAGTATTCTTAACAATATTTCAAAGCGGAGTTTAGTGTTGCTTGATGAAATTGGCCGGGGAACCAGTACCTACGATGGCATTTCAATAGCCTGGGCAATGGTAGAGTATATTCATGAACATCAGAATGCTAAAGCAAAAACTCTATTCGCAACGCATTACCACGAGCTAAATGAAATGGAAACTTCATTTGACAGAATAAAAAACTATAATGTTACTGTAAAGGAACTTGAAGATAAAGTTATCTTTTTACGAAAACTTAAAAGGGGTGGGGTAGCGCATAGTTTTGGTATTCATGTTGCAAGAATGGCTGGTATGCCGAAAAGTGTTGTTATGAGAGCGGATGAGATTCTTGCACAGATGGAAGATTCTAACAAAGGAAAGAACAACCTACATAAACCAGTTGAGAAAATAGCTGGTCAGCGAGAAGGTTATCAAATGAGTTTCTTTCAATTGGACGATCCTGTATTGAAACAAATCAGAGATGAAATAAAAAATACAGATATTAATAATCTTACCCCAGTTGAGGCGCTAAATAAGCTGAATGAGATAAAAAAGCATACTGGATTATAGAATTACAATATTTTTTTGTAAAAATGTTCCTTTTTTTTTGCAGAAATGAAAAAGAGGTATAAATTTGCACCACCTTTAAAAACGGCAACGTCTGTTACAAAGGAAACGCGAAAATAGCTCAGTTGGTAGAGCACGACCTTGCCAAGGTCGGGGTCGCGGGTTCGAGTCCCGTTTTTCGCTCATCGTTCTTTCAATAAAGAAAAAACAAGAGTGGTAACCTTTCAGTAGGTTTATTATCCGCTCTTTTTTTTGCCTCAAAAAGTGAGGAGAAAAAATTTTTAAGTCCCTGTGACGTCAGGGTGGTGGAACCGAAGCTGTTAACAGCGAACTACCAACACTCCAGCGAAAAGCAATAAAGGACAGAAATTGCAGAAAGAACTATAAAGAGTTAAAGTCCATGTGACGCCCGGGTGGTGGAATTGGTAGACACGTTGGACTTAAAATCCAATGAGCAGTAATGCTCGTGCGGGTTCAAGTCCCGCCCCGGGTACTTTTAAAGCCCCTTAGCTAGCTATAGTTGAGGGGCTTTTCTTTTTGCAGAGGCCGAATTCTAAATAAACAAATCAAACAATAGCTTTTTTCATTTTGAGAAATTGTTTTTCACGATTTGGAAAGGAAATATACCAGAAATAGAAGATTCAGGATATAATATGAAATGATTAATTCATTTTGCAACTTACCCTTGTCTATTTATTTGAACTGTAAACCTAAAACCAATAATATCTGATGGAGCTTTTTTGCTAATTGTTACCTGTTGCTACTACTAAGAGCTATTTTAAATTTGAGTATGCGAAGTCTGAAAAATATTAAGAACCCAATAGAGGATTTAGATATATAAAACATCTGTTGAACAGAATATTTATAATTATTGTCCGAAATTGTAGATGCTATATTAAGTTATGTGCAAGCTTAAAAAACTCCGTGCAATGAAAATAATAAAGAATTATTTAGCAGGTAACCAAATCAGACAAGCTATTGAAACAGTTCAGCCTTTTGGAATCGACCTTTGTAGTAGTGTTCGGACGAGCGGGAAACTAGACCAACAAAAGCTGAAAGACTTTTTTAAAGCAATAGAGAATTAATTAATAATAAAAGGGCGAAGTCATAACTTAACGTTGGGGGCAAGCCTACTTTCTGTAAAGTTGACTTGTTTCATCTTTTCAAGGAAAATAACAAAAGAATTTTGTAGGTAAATTTCCTTTTATTTACAAATTCCATCGATTTATCAACTCCATAACACCTTATGTGTAAAAAAAGAAACCTGCATATAAGTATTGCTTAAATTTGCGGTCATATAAAATTAACAATGTTTCATCCTAATTTAAAAGCAGAAGAAGGTGTATTGCATGTTATTTTCGAAGGCAAGATCGAGATTCATGAGATATTGAATTATATCAAAATGCTGGGTGAAAGCCATGTATTGCCAAGAGATTTAAATATACTTAATGACTTCAGAAAGGCTGAGTTTAGTTTTAAACCAACTCAAATTCCACTTATTGGGGCACAAATGAAGAAGTACGAGGGTAAATACAATACAGTCCGTATTGCTGCTGTTTATGCTAATCCAAAAGAAACGGCTTACGGCCAGCTAATTGAGCAATATTCTACCCTAAAAAATTATACACATAAGATATTTCATTCGTGTACCTCTGCTGAAGACTGGCTAAAAATAACGACTTCTGTTTATTAAAAAAAAGCCATGATATCTCACATGGCTTCCTGTTGTTTTCTTCTGTTCTAGTAATTCTCTTCTTTTTGCTGCATATAAGCCTTTGGGTGTTGACAGGCCGGACACAATTCTAAAGCCTTTTCAGATTCATATATGTATCCACAGTTACGGCATTTCCAAAATACTTTTCCATCTTTTAAAAACACAGTTCCTTCTTCTATGTTTTTAGCGAGTTTTAAGTACCTTTCTTCATGCGCCTTTTCAACAATTGCAATCATTCTAAATGCGGCTGCAACTTCCGGGAAACCTTCTTCTTTTGCTATGTCAGAGAAATTTGGGTAGAGCTCTGTCCACTCTTCATTTTCTCCAGCGGCAGCGGCTTTCAAATTTTCAACAGTTGATTTAATAATACCTGCAGGGTAAGTGGCTGTAATTTCAGTCATTCCGCCTTCAAGAAATTTAAAGAACCTTTTTGCATGTTCTTTTTCCTGATCTGCTGTTTCCTGAAAAATAGCAGCAATCTGTTCGTATCCTTCTTTTTTTGCAATTTTAGCAAAGAATTCGTATCTGTTTCTTGCCTGAGATTCTCCAGCAAAGGCTTTTAATAGATTTTTTTCGGTCTGTGTGCCTATAATACTTTTACTCATTTTTTATAATATTTAAATTTCAATAAAGTCATCTTTGGATGCGCCACATATTGGGCAATGCCAATCTGAAGGTAAATCTTCAAATGCTGTTCCGGCAGTAATGCCATTGTCTGGATCTCCAGCCTGTGGATCGTATATGTGTCCGCAAATAACACATTTATATTTCTTTTTCTCTGTTTTATCTTCTTTAGAAGTAAGCTTTGTTTTATCTATATATGTAGGAGCATTTTTGGGGGCAATGCCCTTTTTAACCTCACGGTAATAGGCATATGTTAAAGGGATTCCATCAATAAGTTGTTTTGAATGTATTACCTCGCCAATAAAAACCAAATGTGTTCCAACATCAATGCTGTTAGTAAGCTTGCATTCTATTATTGCTAAGGTTTCATTTAGAACAATTGGCACTCCTGTTTCTCCTGTTTGGATTTCCAGTCCTGAAAGTTTGTTTGTGTCACGACCAGATTTATATCCAAATGTACCAATAAGTTTTGTTGGTGCTTCTTGTCGAAGTATTGATATTGAGAAAGCTTTTGAAGAAGAAATTAATTCTGCAGAGAAATTTTCTTTATTGCAGCAGACTGCAATTTGAGAAGGTTCAGCTGTAACCTGAAAAACCGAATTTGAGATAAATCCATTACCAGATTTTTCATTTCCGGCACATACGATGTACATCCCATAAGACAGATTAAATAAAGCTTCGTGGTTTATCATGTTGATAGTTTTTTTCTGTAAATAAAAGTATGAAGTATTTCCTTTCAGGTATTCATTTTATCGTAATTTAGACTTAATCTACTTAGCTCTGTAGGTGGTAATATGTACAGATGAACATATGTAGATGCAAACTGTTTTCAAGTAAATATTTAATCGAAGGAAATATGAATTCAAATGAGTTTTATTTTAAGAAATCAGTGACCGGAAATTTCGAAGAAGTCAGGTCGAAGGTTGAGCTAACATTTAAAGAAGTTGGATTTGGAGTATTAAGTGAAATACGGATGCATGAAAAATTTAAGGAGAAGTTGAACATTGATTTTCCACCTTACGTTATTTTAGGTATTTGTAATCCGAAGTTTGCATATGAGTCTGTTCAATTAGAAGAGAATATAGGAGTGTTTCTTCCGTGTAAAATTGTATTAAAGCAAAAACCAGATAACACAGTTCAGGTTTTGGTTCTTGATCCTGCGGCACCAATGCAAATGCTTAATAATGATAAATTAGACACTATTGCAAAGCAGGTTTCGGAAATACTTAAGTCAGCTTTAGATAAAGTTTAACCCACATTATTCATTAGAATATAAATGTGTTATGTGACGTGAGAAAATCAGAGAGTTACAAGGGTATGAATAATACCTGTTTGGTGATTTTCTTTGTCAGGGTTAAGTAAAATACATATGTTTTGTTATTAATGCGAATCAAGGGTGTGCCATTATTGGGTTTTTCCACTTTAAGGAGTAAATCTCAACACTTGATTTGTATTCTTATCTAAATACACTATCTGGGAAAGAAAAATTCTCGAGAGTATAGCAAGGCTTCTTCCCGGAATAATATTATGAAGTCTGACTGCTCTAATCTTTATTTAACCAATATTTTTTTGTGTTGTTTGTGAAGTAGAGCTTTTTACAGTAACAAAATATAGACCTTTATATAGGTCGTCATTTAAGTTAACCGTTGTAGTAAAATCTTCAAAGACTCTACGCCTCTGAAGGTCGGTAATGCTAATTGCTATTTGTTCTGAATCGCTATTTCAAAACTCCACAATAAACTTAGACTTTTCTGCAACTCTATTTGGATACAAAGTAAACTTTGTTTTATCATCCATATGTTTAGTTACTCTTTTGGTAGAAATATTCAAGAATAAATTATAGTTTACTCAAGTATTGGAAACAAATAATAATAGCATGTTTTTTTTGTTTAACCCCTTGGTTTTTACTTACTTTATGAATCTAAGGATTTATAGTAATTACATTCAATATTTTGAGAAAGCTAAAATGGCAAATTAATTTTTTATTAAACTAACCTTTTTTTTATGAAAACTTACAAATTCCTATTTTTATTATTGGCTGTGGCAGCTATGTATAGCTGTCAATCTGGGCCAAAATACGCATTGAAACAAAAAACAGACCCTAATGGATTTACATACGAGTATGTAACAAACGACCCATTAGGAGCAAGAATTTACACTCTTGAAAATGGACTTAAAGTTTATTTAAGTCAAAATGCCGATAAGCCACGAATACAAACTTTTGTAGCTGTAAGAGCTGGTTCGTCGTATGATCCTAAAGAAACTACAGGCTTAGCTCATTACCTTGAACATATGATGTTTAAGGGAACCAGTAAAATTGGAACCTCTAATTGGGAAGAGGAAAAGATAAAGTTGGAGCAAATTTCAGAACTTTACGAAAAGCACAAGGCTGAATCAGATCCTGCTAAGAAAAAAGAGATTTATGCTGAAATAGATCGTATTTCACAAGAGGCAGCACAATTTGCAGTACCAAACGAATATGATAAACTAGTAAGTTCAATTGGAGCTCAAGGAACAAATGCCTGGACTTCAAACGAAGAAACGGTTTATATGAACGATATTCCAACTAATGAATTGGAAAAATGGGTGAAGCTTGAATCAGAAAGGTTTAGTCAGCTAGTTCTAAGATTATTCCATACTGAGCTTGAGACGGTATACGAAGAGTTTAATATGGGGCAGGACAATGATTATCGTAAGTCCTATAATAAACTTTACGAAAAGCTGTTTCCTAAACACCCCTATGGTCAGCAAACAACAATTGGTAAAGCTGAACATTTAAAAAACCCTTCAATGGTTAATATTCATAACTACTGGAATACTTACTATGTGCCTAATAACCTGGCAGTATGTATGAGTGGAGACCTTGATTTTGATAAGACAATTCAGTTATTAAATAGCTCATTTGGTAAACTTGAACCTGGTGATGTTCCTGAGAATGTTCTACCAAAAGAAGAACCAATAACAGAGATCGTGGAAGTTGATGTAGCAGGTCCGGATATTGAACATGTGAGATTCGGTTATCGTTTCGATGGCATAAAGTCAGAAGACAGAAAATATGTTGAAGTAATTAATCATTTACTTTCAAATGGTGTTGCCGGATTAATTCAACTTGAATTGGTTCAACAGCAAAAAGTACTTGAGGCAGGAAGCTATCCAAATTTTATGAAGGATTACGGAGTTCATACTTTCTATGGAAAACCACGTGAAGGACAAACCCTGGAAGAGGTTAAAGATCTTATTATTGGTGTTATTGATAAAGTAAAAGCAGGTGATTTTGACGATTGGTTAGTGGAGGCTGCCATCAATGATATGCGTTTATCTCAAACGCTGGAATTGGAAAAAAACTGGAGGGCTTATAATTTCGTTCACACTTTTATTCATGACTTAAACTGGGAAGATGAGCTAAATTATTTTGATGAACTTGAGAAGATTACAAAGGATGAATTAGTAGCTTTTGCAAACGAGCACTATGGCGATAACTATGTTGCAGTTTATAAAAGAACTGGTAAAGATGAGTCTGCAGTTAAAGTTGAAAAGCCACAGATTACCAGTGTCCCTTTAAATCGCGATAAATCTTCTGAATTCTTTAATGAATTTAAAGAAATGGAAGTTGATAGACTAAAACCTGTTTTTGTTGACTTTAATAAAGATATTGTAACAGAAAAATTAGCTGAGGGTGTGAAACTGAATTATGTTAAAGGTACAGTACCTAATCTTTTTAGGTTGTATTTTATGGTTGATATGGGTAGCGATAACCTTAAAGAGCTTCCGGTTGCATTTGACTTACTTAACTATTTTGGTACAGATAAATATGCTCCAGATGAATTAAAGAAAGAATTCTATAAGCATGGTATTCGCGTATATTCGCAGGCGGAGGATGATAATGCAATTTTTGTTTTTTATGGATTAGAAGATGCTTATCCAGCAGCTATTGAACTTTTAGATCATGTTCTAACATCAATAAAGCCAGATAAAGAAATATACAATAGCTTTGTTGATGGTATGTTAAAGAAAAGGTCGGATGCTAAACTGGATAAGAGCAGTATTCTTTGGGATGGGCTTTTCAGTTATGGTAAGTATGGACCAGTAAATTCATTTACAAATATTTTGACAACAGAGGAGTTAAAAAATACAGAACCAAATGTTTACACCAATCTTATTAAAGATTTAAGTTCGTATCCTCACCGATTTGTTTATTGCGGTCAGCAAGATTTAAAATACGTAAAATCAATTATTTCTGAGAAGCATAAATTCCCTGAGCAACTTAAGGAATATCCAGCTGCTATTAAGTATGAAGAACGTGAGTATGATAAGCCAAAGATTTATTTTGCAAATTATGATATGGTGCAAAATATGGTTTTGATGATTTCTAAAGATGATAAATTCAGCCCTGAGCTTATGCCTGATGCAAAATTATTTAACGAGTATTTTGGTAGTGGTTTATCAAGTATTGTATTTCAGGAAATTAGAGAAGCAAAAGGTTTAGCTTATTCAGCATTTTCTGCATTTGCAGCGCCATCGAAACCAGAGCTGTCACACTATGTTTATGGATATTTAAGCACACAGCCCGATAAGTTGAAAGATGCAAGTGATGCAATGCTTGGCTTAATGAATGAAATGCCAAGAGCCGAAATGCAGTTTGAAGGAGCGAAGGAGTCGGTTTTGAAAAAACTGGAAACTGAGCGTAAAGTAAACATGGATCTATTCTGGCACTACAAATGGCATGTAGACATGGGAATTGAAAAAGATAATCGCGAAGCTATTTATAACAAAGTTAAAGATGCCTCACTCGATGATCTTCAGAGTTTCTTCGATGACCATATCAAAGGTAAAAATTACGCATTCCTAATTTTAGGAAATAAGAATGAATTAGATATTAATACACTGAAAAAAATTGGTGATTATGAAGAACTATCGCTAGAGACATTATTTAATTATTAAAATAGAGAAGCCCATTTATTGGGCTTCTTTTATAACAAGAAATCCTACAAAAGAGATAGGAAAGATAGTTAAAAAAATGTTAATATTTGATTTTTGTGGTACTGAAACAGGCTTGTGTTTGTTTCTTTGTATAAACAATAAAATCAAATTATCATGAAGAATATAATATGTCCTATATCAAATGAGAAAGTTCCTGAGCATTTACCTCGTATTACTGCTTTTTATGTAATAAGTCTTTTTGCTGCATATATAATTACAGGATTTATACCAATTATTCTTTTTTTGGCAGTTGATTTCTTTACCCGAGGATTTAATTTTTCTAAATACAGTTTACTGAATTTTATGGCTAGGCAAACAGGAAGTATTCTGCAAATAAATAGCACTCCTATTAGCAAGGCCCCTAAGTTGTTCGCAGCAAGGCTTGGTGGAGTCATGTCGATTCTTATTATTGCATTTCATCTATTGAGCTTTTCTGTTTCAGCTGTGTCTGTTTCAGTGCTTGTAATATGCCTTTCTACATTAGAATGTGCTATTGGGTTTTGTGTTGGATGTTATTTGTATAGTTGGATTGTATTACCAGTTTTTGTTCGGAAATAAACACTAAAAATGTTATTAAAAACCTTAATTTATATCTATTGCTTCATGTAAAAAATATTACTTTGTGTAATATTTTTTTACTATGAAAAAAAGAGTTGCCGTAATTACAGGAGGAAATTCTTCTGAGCTTGTTATCTCAGTTAAAAGTGCTGATACTATTCTATTTAATCTTAGCAAGGAGAAATTTGAGGCTTTCCGCGTTGAAATAACAGGGCTTGATTGGAAAGTCTACATTGGAGCCAATGAATACACGAGTATCGACAAGAACGATTTTTCGTTCGTCTTCAATGGTAAAAAATTGCATTTTGATATCGCTCTAATTATGATTCATGGCGACCCAGGAGAGGATGGAAAGCTTCAGGGGTACTTAGAAATGCTTGGTATTCCGTATACATCTTCAAACGTATTAACTTCCGCCGCTACATTTAGTAAACATTTCACAAAACAATATCTTAAAAGTTATTCAATAGAGTCTGCCGATTGGCTGATGCTTAGCAAAAGATTTGGATATGATCTTAATGCTGTGGAAGAGAAGTTAGGATTTCCATGCTTCGTAAAGCCTAATAACGCAGGTTCTAGTTTCGGCATTAGTAAAGTAAACAATTCTAATCAACTATCAGATGCAATATCAAAGGCTTTAACTGAAGACGAAGAAGTACTTGTTGAGAAAATGGTTGATGGGATTGAGATTACATGTGGTGTTTTAAGAACCTCAAAAAATGCTTACACATTTCCGATAACTGAAATTTCTAGTAAAACAGGCTTTTTTGATTACGAAGCTAAATATACTGATGGGTTAGCTGAAGAGATTATTCCTGCCAGAATTAATGAAGAAATAGCGGACCAGTGCAGAGAGTTATCTTTAAAGATATATGATATCTTTCATTGTAAATGGTTTGCAAGAATAGATTACATTATCCAAGATAACAAGCTTTTTTTATTAGAAATTAATACAATTCCGGGAATGAGTAAAGAAAGTATTATACCCAAAATGATTGCAGCTAATGGGTTAAGCCTTAGTTCTCTTCTAGATGAGATTTTAAGCGATATAGAATAATAGACACTAGCCTGGCTTTATATAGTTTAATTATTTTTATTTGAATCATTTTATTATCTAATGAAAAAAACTCATATAGTTATTCTTATTCTAGTTGCTTTCTTTTATCCTAAAAATAGTTATGCAAGTCATATTTTAGATGATTACCCACAGATAAAGCACATATTCGAAGTAGGAGATTCTCTTTTGTATCTGAAAAAATTTGATTCAGCCAGAGAACTCTATCAAAATGCAAATATCTATTGCTCCCCCTCTGATCGCGTTTCTACATATATTAAATATAAGGTTGCAGATACTTATAGGTTCGAAAAGGACTTTACTACTTTCAAACAACTAATATCTGAGATATATCCCCATTCAGATACTCTCCTAAACCTTTTAATTGAGGGGGAAATCTTTGGCTTGGATCAAAATTTAGAACTTGGGTCTAAACTTGAACACTATGAAGTCATGGTTCAAAATAATATTGACAATCTCAACGAATGGGAGAAGTCCAAGATATATTATAACCTCTCAAAAATTTATCGCAAAAATCTGAGTTTTTCCAAATCTATAATGTATGCTCAGAAAATTATCACATCAAAATCAACAGATCCATATACTTTTGATTATGCTACTGATGGTTATATTAGATCGCTTATTGAGCAGAGAGAGCATCAACGGGCGGTAGAAATAGGGTTGCAGTTTTTAAATGGTAATAAAGGCTTTATTGATACGGTTTTAATTTATAGTCGTATTGGACATGCTTATATTTTGTTAGGTAAGTACGATATAGCCCTAGATATGTATTTAAAGAGGTTAAATCTTGTGGAAAAATATAATAAGGATTATTATACAGATGCTTATATTGAGGTTGGCAACTGTTATTTGCTAACTAAGCAACAGGAAGAAGCATTTCGTTATTATTCAAAAGCATATGATTTAGCACATTTAGAGCAAAAAGATCCTATGTATAGTTTAACATCAATAGTTGGCATGCTTTATTACTATACAAAAATAGGCGAAATAGAGCAGACTAGGCCTTACCTCAAGGAATTGTCAATTATTTTGCGAAAAGAGAAATTTGGAAAATGGATGGATTTGGATGCTGCTGTTAGATTAGTTGTAGGTTGGCTTCGGTTAGGAGAAAATGATAAAGTAATTAGCAATGCTGAATATTTTCTTTCAAAAAAGAATATTTATAATAGCGAATCTTGGTCTGATATAAGTAAAATTGTTGATTACAAATCTGAGGCTTACTATCGATTGTGGAAAAAAGACTCTCTTGATATTTCTTTGTTATTGAAATCTTATAAAGGTTTTAAAGAGAAAATAGAGATGAGCCAAAACATATTTAATAGTTTGCAAACCAAGAATGTGAAGTATCAGAACATATCAATAATGAAGGAAACATATACTAAAGTTATTATTTGTGGAATTGATGTGTTTAACGCAACAGATAGTCTGGAGATACTGCATGAAATATATAATTATGTTGAGGATAGCAAGGGGTTGTTGTTTAAGCAAAATTTGCGAAATGCACAAGCAATAAACTCATCAGGAATACCTCTGGAGTTGGAACAATTAGAGGGTGAACTCAATAGTAAAATAACTTGTTTAAGGAGGAATATAGATAATTTCTCGTCTGCTGAAATTGAAGCTGAAGAGGGGAAAAGAAAAATAAGGGAGCTTAGTAAGTATGTAGCGAGCTATGATTCTTTAAAGAATGTATTTGAGAAGGATTATTCTAATTATTATGAACTAATAAATAATTCTGCTAAAGATGCTTTCCATAGTGCTCTGAGAAAGTTAGCAAACGATCAAATTTTAGTTAATTATTTTATTGGAGAAGGTCGGTTGTTTGTATTTGTTCTATCAGTAAAAGGTGAAACATTTTTAGAGTTACCAGTAGATAAAGGTTTTCAGAAGGAGCTAATTGCTTATCGACATCTGATAGATAATCCAGAGCGAAAAAAATCATATAAAGAAGATTTTAGTGAGTTTGTTAGACAGTCGTATAGCTTATATAAAACCTTGGTTGAACCAATTGATAGTTTAATAAAAGATAAAAGAATAATTATTATTCCTTATGAGGAGTTAAATTATGTTTCTTTTGAAACATTAATTACAGATACCGCTTCGGATATAAAAGGATTAAGCTACAGTAATTTAAACTACCTTGTGAAAACAAATCCAATTTCAATATTGTACACAGGGCAGCAATTGGCAAAATCAAAGCAGAAAATTCATGCAAGAAGTGAATATGTTGGGTTTGCGCCCAATTATAACAAAGAAATTAATGGTTATAGTAATTTGGATGGAGCAAGCAATGAGGTTAGGATGATATCAGAGTATTATAATGGCTCCAATTATATAGGACAGCAAGCAAATAAAATCAATTTTCTTCAAGAAGCACCTAAATATCCAATTGTTCATTTGGCATTACACACAGTATTAAATGAAGAGGATCCGATGTTCAGTCAGCTTTTATTTAGTTCTGAAAATACCATGGAAATAGAACCTTTATATATTTATGAATTGCTGGGTCATAGATTTAATTCGCAGCTTATAGTTATAAGTGGATGCAATTCAGGCTATGGTAAACTTTATAGCGGTGAAGGGATCCTTAATTTGGCGAGAACTTTTTTTTATAGTGGAATTGATAATGCTATAGTTACTCAATGGGCAATTGCAGATAAATCCAGTAGCCAATTAATGAACAGCTTTTACGAAAATTTTAGTTGTGGAACATCAACTGATATAGCACTTCAAAAAGCTAAGGTCGACTTTCTAAAATATGCAGATCCAATGAGACATCACCCATATTATTGGGCTGGTTATGAATTGGTAGGAGATCCGGTCTATTATGTAAAAAACTCAAAATTAATATATGCAATCTACCTGCTTGGCGGTATGATGCTGATGTTTATAATAGTTTTTTATTTAAAAAAAGCAGGGAGATAGTCCCTGCCTAGACTATTAATCATTACCTGATCCGTCACCCCCACCTGTTGGAGGATCATCATCACGTACATCATTTAACTTAAAGGATAAATTGAATAGCTCTGTTTTCATATCAAAAAGTTTTGATTTTGCCTACTCTTATCGCTTTTCGGCTTCCGCTGTAATAAGATACAGTTGGAAATAGTAAATGCTATAAATCAATGAGAGTCAAAATATTATTGGCTAATGTGTTTAATACATTGACCAAAAACCTTGAGAATGTTAATTAGTTTTCTTTAAGATATTCGTTGCTTTCCTGGTGTAGTAGTTCTCTTATTATTTTGCCTACTCTTATCGCTTTTCGGCTTCCGCTGTAATAGAACACAATTGGAAATAGTAAATTTTATAAATAGTGAGAGTCAAAATATTATTGGTTAATGTGTTTAGTACATTGACCAAAAACCATGAGAGTATTAATTAATTTTCTTTAAGATATTCGTTGCTTTTTTCGTGTAGTAGTTCTGTTCCTGTTTTAATTCATTAAAGAAAGTTATTGCCTTTTCAGGTTGTTCTGTTTGCAAATAAATTAATCCAAGATACCATTTTGAGTGCAGATTTAGTGAAGGATCATCTGAATTAAGTACCTCCAATAAACTTTCTTCCGCTATCTCATATTTCTTAAGTTCTATTGCGCACAAACCTAAGTAAAACTGTGCCTTATGATTATTAAATACTGATTGATTATAATTTTGAAGTAATTCAAACGAGGCTTGATATTCCCCCTTTTGATAAAGGATTAGTGCGAAGTCCAGATCTTCGGCTTTGTAAGAATCGGAACGAACATTAATATCCGTTTCGTATGGCTGGTAAAAGCAGGTATACGCTTTTGCATAATTAGGTTCACGCAAAAGCGAAGTAATTGTGAATGCAATTAGTAAAATTGCAGCAATTGAATAGAAAAAGTGTATAAGTTTTAATTTTGAGGTTTTATTATTGCTTAACAATAAGTTATTAATCTTTCCTCTTAATTCAACGACTTCATTGTCAATAATACTTTCATTAACTTCTTTGTGAAACTTCACTAAGTCAGCTAATTCTTTATTTTTTTTTAATTCGGCAGAGAACCGCTCTTTCTCCTCAGTGGAGAGATTCCCCATTAGATAATCATCAATTTCATTTAATGTTTCCATAACCTAACTCTTTAAACTTAGTAGATTTCTGAATAATTCTTATTAGCTCTACTTTACAACGGTATCGCTTGTTTCGAGCCGTTTGCTCCGAGCTAAATCCCATCATAGCTGTAATTTCTGCTAGTGGTACTTTCATTAGAAACATTCTAATAACCTTTTTGCAGATTTCATTCAATTCTTCAAACGATTCTCGATAAAGCTTTAATCTTTCGTTTTTTTCAATCAAATGAAGGGTCTCATCATCCAGATCAATTAACATTTCAGACACTGCCGAGATATCTTCCTGCGAACTTTTTCTTCTGAGTTCATGGAGCCATTTGTTTCTGGCAACTGAAAAAAGAAATGTCTTGATTGAGCAAGTTAGCGAGAAGTTTTCTTCTCTAATTTTTCTATATAGAATAATTAAAGATTCCTGAAAAGTATCATCTGCATCAAGCTTGTTTCCACTATTCGAAAGAACAAAATTTTCAATTACAGGATAACACTCATCAATAATACTTTTAATTACTCGGGAATCTTTATTATAGACTCCCTGAATAAGTTCTTTTTTTGAGTATTTAATATCCTTTTTCACTATTTATTCCTTTAACCGATGATTTGTAACCAAAAAAAAGACATTTTCTTTATCAATTAAACAAAAATATTCCGTTATTCCAACTATAAATATGAAAAGTGATAATTTGACTCAGTGTAAATTATCACTTTTCATTATAATAAATCAATATTTTTCAAATGTCAGGAAATATAAGTTTCCTGTTTTTTAATGAGTATCTATTTTTTCTCAATAAAATCTTCAGGTGAAGGACATGTACACATTAAATTACGGTCACCATATGCATCATCAATTCTTGCTACATATGGCCAGAATTTATTGTCTCTAATCCACTCCATTGGAAAAGCAGCCTTTGAGCGACTATAAGTATGATTCCATTCTTCAGCGGTTAATTCATCCTGGGTATGAGGTGCATTTACAAGCGGATTATCATTGTTACCAACTTTCTCAACGTCCAGTATTTCATTATAGATTGAAATCATAGCTTCAACAAATCTGTCAAGTTCCTCTTTTGATTCACTTTCAGTAGGTTCAACCATTAATGTGCCGTGTACCGGGAATGAAAGAGTAGGAGCATGAAATCCATAGTCAATTAATCGTTTGGCAATATCAGTTTCAGTAATTCCACACATAGGTTTAAAGCCTCTGCAATCAAGAATCATTTCATGGGCAACATACCCGGTTTTTCCAGTATATAAAATGTTGTAATAATCTTTTAATCGTGTTGCAAGGTAATTTGCATTTAAAATCGCAATTTTTGTTGATAGAGTTAATCCATCAGATCCTAACATGCTACAATATGCATGTGAAATAGTTAGAATACTTGCACTGCCATATGGCGCTGCAGCAACAGAGCTATTTACTCCTCCGGTTTTTATTGTTGGGTGTGTTGGTAAGAACTCTACAAGATGGTTTGCAACACATATTGGTCCTACACCAGGGCCGCCACCTCCATGAGGAATAGCAAATGTTTTATGAAGGTTAAGATGACAAACATCGGCACCAATAGCAGCTGGACTGGTTAATCCAACTTGAGCATTCATGTTTGCTCCATCCATGTATACCTGACCCCCATTTTCATGAATAATGTTCAACATTTCTTTAATATCAGGTTCAAATACGCCATGTGTCGATGGATAAGTAACCATAAAAGCAGCTAGGTCATTTTTGTGTTCTTCAGCCTTAACCTTTAAATCTTTGATGTCAATATTACCATATTTGTCGCAACCAACAATTACAACCTTGTAGCCAGCCATAACAGCACTGGCAGGGTTGGTCCCATGAGCAGAAGAAGGGATAAGAACCACATGTCTATGACCTTCATTTCTCGATTCATGATATTTTCTGATGGTTAATAATCCTGCATACTCGCCAGCAGCGCCACTATTTGGTTGGAATGAAATTGCGTCGAAACCTGTTATTTCTAGTAGTATTTTACCTAATTCATGAAATAATTGTTGGTATCCTTCTGTTTGATCCACGGGAGCAAACGGATGAATTTCTCCAAACTCAGGCCAGCTTAATGCAAGCATTTCATTTGCTGCATTTAATTTCATTGTGCATGAGCCAAGCGATATCATTGAATGAGTAAGTGAAATATCTCTATGTTCAAGCTTTTTAATGTATCTCATTAGACTTGTTTCGGAGCGATAGGTGTTAAATATTGGCTGCGTCATAAATTTATTCTTACGGGCAAAATCACCATTAAACCAAACCTTATTGTCTAATTCCTGAATATTAGAAAACTTTTTCTTTTTTGTTGCAGCAAATACTTCAATTAATAGATTCAAATCAGCAATACTTGTTGTTTCATCAGTACTAATGCCAATATCTCCATTATCAAAATACCTTAGATTTATTTCTCTTTCTATGGCTTGAATCTTAATATCTTTTTGTGAAACTCCCTCAGGCAGTTTAATTCTTAAAGTGTCAAAAAACACATCATTAGTGTTTATGAAATCTAATTCATTTAGCTTTTCACTTAAAATTCCGGCTGACTGATGTGCGTGGTTTGCAATTCTTCTAAGTCCCTCGGGTCCATGATAGATTGCATACATTCCTGCCATTGTTGCCAGTAAAGCCTGTGCGGTACAAATGTTCGATGTTGCTCTTTCGCGCTTAATATGTTGTTCTCTGGTTTGCAAAGCCATGCGATATGCTTGCTTACCGGTTTTGTCTTTTGAAACTCCAATTATTCTACCGGGGATAAATCTTTTAAAATCCTCCCTGGTTGCAAAATAGGCTGCATGTGGACCGCCAAACCCCATCGGAATACCAAATCGCTGAGACGAACCTACAGCAACATCAGCACCTAGCTCAGCTGGTGGTGTAAGCATAATAAGGCTTAACAAATCAGCAGCCATAACAACTTTTGCTTCAGCTTCGTGAGCTTTATTGATGAGTTCTCTATAATTAATTATTTTTCCATCGCCTGCAGGGTACTGAACAAATACACCAAAATATTGCTTGTCGGAGCTATTGAAGTTTTTGAAATCGTCCACAACTAGCTCAATATTCAGAGGCTTAGCTTTTGTTTCAAGTACGGCAAGTGTTTGAGGAAAAATGTTCTGATCAACAAAAAAAGTATTGTACCCTTCTTTTGCCATTTTGCGAGGGCGCGCATTAAAAAGCATATTCATTGCCTCCGCAACAGCTGTTGCTTCATCAAGTAAAGAAGCATTAGCCAACTCCATTCCAGTTAATTCAGTAATGGTCGTCTGAAAGTTTAATAAAGCTTCCAGTCTTCCTTGCGATATCTCAGCCTGGTATGGAGTGTAAGAAGTATACCAACTAGGATTTTCAAGAATATTTCTTTGAATGGCGGCGGGGAAAACGGTATGGTAATAACCTGTTCCAATATATGACTTAAATACTTTGTTTTTTGAAGCTAGTTTCTTAATGCTTTTAAAGTATTCGTATTCATTAACACCTTGAGGCAAATCAAGAGGTGAATCATGTCTAATACTTTTCGGAATTGTTTTGTCAATCAATTCGTCTAAAGATGAAACACCAATTGTTTTAAGCATTTCATCAACATCCCACTCTCGAGGGCCAAGGTGACGGTGAATAAAATTTTCTGCTGCCATAATGTATCTTTATATTATTTGTAAAATCGCTGAAAAAGGTGTTTTAAATAGCCTTTGTGATTCAAATATTATTGAGAAACACTTTTTATTTTCTCAATTTTTTTGTTTAACACCTCTCAACGATAACTCGCTGACTAATTGAAAAATTCTACTTAATGTAGATGTAGAACATGTCGCAAATTTTTCGATTTCAATTAAACAAAGAAAGGATTTGTGTCATGTTCTTGTTGAATAGTTGAGGATGGTCCGTGACCACTATAAACTTTTGTTTCTCCAGGGAGTGTTAACAGCTTGTTTTTAATTCCTGAAATAAGTGTATCATAATCACCTCCTGGTAAATCGGTCCTGCCTATCGAACCTGCAAATAAAACATCGCCCACAATCGCAAACTTGCTTTCTTCCGAATAAAAAACGATACTTCCAGGAGAATGTCCGGGAACATGAAGAGTTTTTAATTCAGAGTTGCCAAAATTTATTTGTGTTCCTTCTTCAATATTTGAGTCTGGTTTGCGCACTGTTTCAACATCGAACCCAAAAATCATAGCAGACTGAGGAGCAGTTTCAAGTAAGAATACATCGTCCTTGTGTATTTCGAATGGGACCTTAAAATATTCTGCAACTCTTTCAACTCCCGCAATGTGATCAATATGACCGTGAGTATTGACAATCCTCTTTAGACTAAGGTTGTTTTCAGTAATGAAACCTTTCAAATCGTCAAATTCTAAATCGGAATCACATGCTGGATCTATAATAATAGCTTCCTTACTTTCATCAAAAAGTAAATATGTGTTAACCTGAAAACTATTAAAGGTGAATGTTTTAATGTTTGTCATGTTGAATTATAATGTTTAAACTTTTCCCTTGAGCATGGGGACAAATAAAAATGAACCGTGTTCAAGTGTATTTAGACTTCCGTCTTCTTGCTTTTCAATTAGTTTCATTATTTGGTCATCGTTATCGCCAATTGGTACAACCATTTTTCCTCCAATTCTCATTTGCTCAATTAACTTTTGAGGCATTTCGGGTGCACCGGCAGTAACAATTATTTTATCAAAAGGAGCGTATGTTGGTAGTCCTTCAAATCCATCTCCATAGAAAAATTGTGGTCTGTAACCTAATTTTGGAAGAAGTTGTTGAGCTCCCATTGAAAGATTTTTATGTCTTTCAATTGTGTAAACTTTAGCACCTAATTCAATCAAAACTGCCGATTGATATCCTGATCCAGTACCTATTTCCAATACCTTGTCTCCGTTATTAATTTCTAACAGCTGCGATTGAAATGCTACTGTGTAAGGTTGAGAAATTGTTTGATTAGATGCGATTGGGAAAGCTTTGTCTTTGTATGCAAAGTGAATAAAGCTACTGTCCATAAATAAGTGTCTGGGAACCCTGTTTATAGCATCTAAAACCCTTTGGTCGGTAATGCCTTTTTTCTTTATTTCTTCTACTAATTTTCGTCTTAATCCTTTGTGTAAAAAGCTATCTTCCATTTTATTCTTACCCCTACATATTTGAAACAGCACAAAGGTAACATTAAACCTATTATTATTTATTCGATATACAGTAGTTAACTGGAGTTTTTTTAATAAGTAATTAACAAATTTTATTGGGGTGAATTAGGACTCTCAATACTAGCTGGTTAAGGCAAGTATTCATTGTGGCTTTTCTGATAAGTGTGTTTTTTTTTTAATCATTTTACATTGAACAATATTATTATAACTAATTTAGTTATTTAGTAATACTACCATGTGTCTTTATGAATCAAAGAAACCAGTTAATTAAATACTTATTTTTTGACTTTTTATCTGCAAGCCTTGCTTGGGGCTTGTTTTATATATTTAGAAAAACCATAGTAGAACCAGCTAAGTTTGGCTTTGCTGTTCCTCTTGAGTTGGACACAAGATTCTTTATTGGAGTATTATTGATTCCGGTTTGTTGGCTAGTTTTTTACTTTGCTACTGGCTATTATAGAGAAGTTGTCAGAAAGTCAAGACTGGCCGAGCTTTGGTACACATTCAGAGTTAGTTTTCTTGGAGTTCTGGTATTGTTTTTTGGCTTGTTATTAGATGATGTAGTTGAAGGGCCAATCGATTTATATAGGTCATTTATAGTTTTATTCTCATTACACTTTGTAATTACTTACATTCCAAGATTAATTATTACCTCCCGTGCTACAAAAAAAATTCACCAAGGAAAATACGGTTTTAATACTTTAATAATTGGAGGTAATGATGAAGCGCTGGGTATCTATCGTGAAATAAAAGAACAGCCACTTAGTACAGGAAATGTTATTATTGGTTTTATTAATGTTAACGGAAAGGTAAATGAACTTGAAAAACATATTCCCTTATTAGGAGATCTAGAGCACTTACCTGCTGTAATTGAAAAAAATGAGATTAAGGAAGTAATAATTGCTGTAGAATATAGCGATCATCATAGAATTGAAAAGATTCTTGATCTTTTGATTGATAATAATGTTATAGTGAAAGCTATTCCTGGGATGTACGAAATATTTACTGGTAAGGTGCGGATGACAGCAATTATGGGAACCCCGCTAATTGAGCTTTCGCATCAGTTTATGCCTTCGTGGCAAGAAAACATTAAGCATTTTATTGATATACTAGCTTCATTATTTGCTTTGATTATCACACTTCCATTAACAATCTTAATAGTATTAGGGGTAAAATTGTCTTCAAAAGGGCCAATTTTTTATGCACAGAAAAGAGTGGGTAAAGGGGGGAAACCATTTACTATTTACAAGTTTCGATCGATGTATGTTAACGCTGAAACTAATGGGCCTGAATTGTCCTCAATAGCTGATCCTCGGATTACTAAATTTGGTCGTTTTATGCGGAAATCCAGGTTAGATGAAATACCAAATTTTTATAATGTGTTGAGAGGAGATATGTCTCTTGTAGGACCACGTCCTGAACGACAGTTTTTTATTGATCAAATTGTTGAAAGAGCTCCTCAATACCTTCAGTTGTTAAAAGTAAGACCGGGAATCACATCTTGGGGGCAGGTGAAGTATGGGTATGCTAAGAATATTGATGAGATGATTAGGCGGATGAAATACGATTTAATATATCTCGATAATATGTCTTTGTATGTTGATATTAAGATAATGATTTATACCTTGAATACTGTCTTGAAACGAAAAGGAATCTAGTACATAATCAAAACTTTATAGCTTTAACTACATTATATTCAACGCTTGATTGATTCAAGTTGCTTTCAAATATGAGTATTCTATTAATGGTTTCTGTTTGAAATGGAATTTGTTCATAAGGCCTGATAATCTCCTTAAGTTTATTCAATTCAATTTTAGTCTTAATTCGGCACAGTGTTAAGTGAGGAGAAAACTTTCTATTCTCTTTTTCAATTCCAAGATTGTAGAGATTTTGTTCAAGTTGATTATATATGCTTTCTAAATTATAGTCAGGTTTTATTCCAACCCATAATACTTTAGGTTGTGATTTTCCAAAATAGCCAACAGATTTTAGCGATATTTTAAAAGGAGAAATATGATTTACTGAGGATTTAATTGCACTAACTATAAAGTTAATGTAAAGCTCTGGTGTTTCTCCAAGAAATTTAATAGTTATATGAAAGTTCTCTGGAGAGACCCAGTTTATGCCCTGAATTCCTAGATTCTTTTTTAGAGTACTGTAAATATCAAGAAGAGCTGGAGTAAGCGATGGTTTTATTGCAATAAAGAGCCTTTTCTTTAATGGTTTTGCTCTAGAGCTGTCCATTTTCAATTAACATTACAATTTCGTTTAGGAGTTTGTCCTCGCCTTCAGCATCAAATGAGCTTTTCAGATTGTGACCAAAAATTCGAGCCAGAGTTTGCCAGAAGAATGCAGAAATTGAACCACGAAATTCCTTTAATAAATCGTACGAAGTCTCCCCAATTTCACGGTCAATAAGTTTTATGAGTATTCTTCCTTGAGAGATGGTTAGCTTTTTCAGGTCACCTTCGAATTCATCTTTTAATTCATTTTCCACCTCTTTCATGTAGGCTCTTTTTTCTTTCTCGGTCTCGTAGTTGCCCAGGTTGTCAACAACTTCTTGATATTTTTTGCCGGCAAGCTTGGCGTATGGGTAAACCTTCTTCACATTCCTAACAAGACGTTTGTATTTGCGTAAATCTCTTTTCTTTTCGAATTTATGCATTGGAAGAATATAAATCTCTTCAATGGAAGAAACAAGAATAGTATCGCCGTCTACAACTATTCCATATAAAACATATTCTCCTGATGTAGCAATAGTATCTTGTCCGTATGATAGAACCGGTAATAAAACGAATGATAATATGATAAAATATTTCTTCATCCAACAATTTTACAATACAACTTCAATATTCATACCAATTATTTAAACGAAATTACAAATTTTATGTTTTAATATTGTATAATTTTATTGAACGTTGAAACAATATTTTAGAATGGAAGAGAATAATAGGGAATATAAAAATGATGAAATAACGGTATATTGGAAGCCAAAAGAATGTATTCATGCAACAACTTGCTTCAGAGAATTACGTTCAGTATTCAATCCAGGAAAGCGGCCTTGGGTTAATATGAATGGAGCCAGTACCGAAGAAATAATTAGAATTGTTGATTTATGTCCCACTAATGCTTTAACGTATAGGAAAAATAGTGATATTGGAAAAAATAAAGTAGAAACATCTGAAGTTGCAATGGAAGTGAAAAATGAAACTAAATCAATTGAGGGAACTGGTGTTGAAATACGGGTAATGCCTGATGGGCCACTAGTAGTTAAGGGAGATTTTATTATTAAAGGTACAGATGGGAAGGAGATGAAAAAAATGAAAATAGCCTCATTTTGCAGATGCGGACAATCATTAGATATGCCTAATTGCGACGGCACTCATCGTAAAATTGGTTGGGTCTCACATTAGAAGAGTTGATATTCTTCATTTGTTATCTAATTATTTAAGTATACATTCAACACAAAAAATATTATGATAAAAGCGAGTATACATTCCGAGATAGGAAAACTGGAGACATTATTGATTCATGAGCCTGGACCGGAAGTTGAGAATATGACCCCAGCAACGGCTGAGAGGGCACTTTACAGCGATATTCTTAATTTACCTATTGCTCGCGCTGAATATGCTCAATTTAAGGGAGTTTTACAGAAAGTAACAAATGTTGTTGAGGTAAAAGATTTGTTAAAGGAGACTTTAAAAAAGCCTCCTGCCAAACAAGAAATAACCCAGCGACTTGAAAGTTATTCTGGAATAAAAGGATTGGCTGAAGAAATAGTTAATTTATCAGAAGAAGATATTGCAAAAACTCTGATTGAAGGAACACCATTACCTCAAGTTTCATTAACAAACTTTTTAAATCGTAATCGGTTTGCTGTAAATCCCTTGCATAATATGTTTTTTATGCGCGACGCATCATTTACAATTGGTAATACAGTTTATATTAGTTCAATGGCCAGAACGGTAAGAAAACCTGAAGCTCTAATGCTGGAGTCTTTATACCGGTTTGCATTAGACGATGGATGTGATGTTGTGTATTTTAACGAAAGAAGTGATAAAAAGCTGACAATTGAAGGTGGTGATGTGCTTGTGATATCTGATGAACTTTTAGCAATTGGTATAGGTACACGCACAAGCCCTGAGGCTGTGGATGAATTAATAAAAAGAGTTTCTGAAAGACAAAACTTAAAATATGTTTTGATACAGGAATTGCCACATGAACCAGAATCCTTTATTCATATCGACATGATTTTTACTCTTCTTTCTCAGAATGAATGTATGGTTTATAAGCCTGTTGTTATGGGTGAAGGTCATTTCCATTCAATATTAATGGAAATAGACCATGGTGAAATTAAGAAAATAAAATATGTTAGAAGTTTGTTGGAAGGACTAAAAAAATGTGGATACGACTTTAAGCCTATTTATTGTGGGGGAGGAGATCCTTTATTGCAAGAAAGAGAACAATGGCATAGTGGTGCTAATTTTTTTGCTTTTGCTCCCGGGAAGATAATCGGCTATCAGAGAAATATACATACAGCAGAAGCTCTTAATAAGGAGGGGTTTGAGGTTGTGTCTGCTTTGGATATTGTAAGTGGAGTTGTTCCTATAAATAAATATGAGAAATGCTTAGTTACTATGGAAGGTTCTGAGCTGGCTCGTGGAGGTGGAGGTCCTCGTTGTATGACAATGCCGCTATTTAGATCCGGATTATAAAACTAATTTTTGATATACAAAAAAAGGAATATTGGTAGCCACCAATATTCCTTTTTTTTGAATAGGATTGTAGACTAGCTAAAGACCTCTTTAACTTTATCTGCAGCTTCTTGCAAAGTGATAGCTGATAGTACTTTCAAACCGGATTTATCAATCAGCTCCTTTGCTAGTTCTGCATTTGTTCCCTGTAAGCGCACAATAACAGGAACTGAAATATCACCAATAGCTTTATAAGCTTCAATTACACCTTCCGCAACTCTGTCGCAACGAACAATCCCTCCAAATATGTTTATTAGTATGGCTTTTACATTGGGTTCTTTGAGGATGATTCTGAAACCCGCTTCAACAGTCTCAGCATTTGCAGTGCCTCCTACATCAAGAAAATTAGCAGGGTCACCACCAGATAGCTTAATAATGTCCATTGTGGCCATTGCTAGTCCAGCTCCATTAATCATACAGCCAACATTGCCATCAAGTTTAATAAAGTTTAGGTTGTATTTCGAAGCTTCAACTTCTGAAGGATCTTCTTCCGATAAATCTCTTAAATCCTGATAATCTTTATGGCGGAACAATGCATTTTCATCTAGATTAACTTTTGCATCAGCTGCCATAATTTGGTTGTCTGATGTTTTAAAAACAGGGTTTATTTCAAAAAGGGAGGCATCGCTAATTTCATAAGCTTTATAAAGCGCTTGAACAAATTTTGTCATTTCCTTAAAGGCATTTCCTGAAAGCCCAAGGTTAAATGCTACTCTTCTGGCTTGGAAAGGTTGAAGACCAACAATGGGGTCAACTTCCTCTTTAAAAATTAAATGAGGTGTTTTTTCAGCAACAGTTTCAATATCCATTCCTCCTTCTGTAGAATACATAATGATATTTTTTCCTGTAGCCCGGTTAAGTAATACACTCATGTAAAATTCTTCTATTGAACTTTCTCCAGGATAGAAAATGCCTTGTTCAACAATAACTTTGTGAACTTGTTTTCCTTCTGGCCCTGTTTGATGAGTTATAAGGTTCATTCCAATTATATCCTTGGCAAATTGTTCTACTTCCTCAAAAGATTTAGCAATTTTCACACCGCCACCTTTACCTCTTCCTCCAGCATGTATTTGAGCTTTCACTGCCCAAGTATCAGTATTTGTCTCTTCCTTTATTTTCTTTGCCGCTTTAACAGCTTCTTGTGGGGTGAAGGCAACGAAACCAACAGGTACCTTAACTCCGAAGGATTTGATGATTTCTTTTGCCTGATATTCATGAATGTTCATATCAAGATTTTATGTGTGTTTTTTACGAAAATATCTATTTTTTCTTTATTTAGCGAATTATATTTTACTTGTTGACAAATGTATTAAAGTAGTTTCTTGTCAAAGACCAAGTAATTAATACGATGAAGAACGAAATGTTTATTGAGAAATAAAAATTTATAGGTTAATTTGTTTGCCCAGGTGCGATATTAATTTAAATATTCTTATAACTTTTTTATAGATGCGGAAATTATTGAATGAGGAATTAAATAGATTAAATGTAGAAGATTTTAAGAAAGCAAAGAAAATTCCGGTTATTGTTGTTCTGGATAATATCCGCAGCATGAATAATATAGGTTCTGTTTTTCGGACTTCGGATGCTTTTCTGATTGAAAAAATATTTTTATGTGGCATTACAGCTAAGCCTCCGCATAGAGATATTCATAAAACTGCCTTGGGAGCAACAGATTCGGTTGATTGGGAATATCAAGAAGACACATTGAATGTTTTGGAGGTTTTAAAAGCTAAGGGATACAATATTTTGGCTGTTGAACAGGCAGAGAATAGTACAAAGTTAGGAGAAAGAATATTCAGCAAGGAAGAGAAATTAGCTGTAGTTTTTGGACACGAGGTAAGAGGAGTGCAGCAAGCAGTGGTTGATAATAGCCATGAGGTTTTGGAAATACCTCAGTTTGGCACCAAACATTCACTAAATATCTCAGTTAGTGTCGGAGTGGTTTTATGGGAAATAGCAAAGAACTATTTGTAACTTTTAAGGCATAAAAAAAAGCAGACTATTTAGTCTGCCTTTTTTTACAGTATTTTTAAAAGCTTACTTAACAAGAGAAGTAAATCCTTCACTAGCAACGTAGTTTCTGAATTCAACATCTTTAAGAGCATAAGCTACTATTTCATTGTCTTTATCTTTCTCGATAGCTAAACGAAGGTTGTCAATAACAAGCTCTTCTTTACTTTCGCGAGCACCAGCAACAGCTTTTAGGTAATATACCCATTTGCAGTCAGTGTCACCAATTTCGTTAAGAGTAGCAATAGCTTTATCTGTTTCTTTGTTCATTATTTGAGCAAGACCAGCATTGAAAGAAGGCTTGTTGCCAAAGTAGTTTACTGCAGCAGCATAGTCACCTTGTTTGATTTTGATAATTCCAAGGTTGAAGTTTACAGCATCGCCAGCACCCATAGCTGAAGAGAATAATTCTTCTGCTTTAGTTATGTCACCTTCGATAAGAGCAATAGCACCTAAGTTATTTTTAATAATATCAGTTTCTTTAATTGCTTTTGCAGCTTCGAAAGCAGCTTTTGCTTCAGCAGTGTTTCCTAGTTGCAATTGTACATAACCTACATTGTTTTTAGCTCTAATACAATCTGGATACTTTTCGGCAGCCTTTTGATAAATTGATAGTTTTTCTTCATTTACCTCTGTTAGAGTAGCGGCATAAAGAAGTTCTTCAATGTTAAGAGTGTCAATGTTTGTTTTTACAAGCTCACTGATTTCTTCGTCAGAGTATCCAACTTTATCAACTTCGATGAACATTTGTGAACGACGAAGTTTTGGAAGAACCTCACCTTTGATTGTTTCAAAAGCCTCAGCAATATTTTTAATTTCTTTTTCTCTTACAGCAGGGTCAGAGTACATAGAAAGAACACGAAGAATTAATTCTTTGTCTTTAATCTCCGATTTTTCCATAAGTTCTTTGAATCCGTCCCAGTCTTCAGCAGTAGCTACTACTTTTAGAAACTCGTCAGCGTCAGCATTTTCAACTTTAAGTTTTTTAAGTGTTTTGCTTAAGAATTTCTCAGCTGATTTTCCACGGTTTCCTGAAAGCTTGTCATTTAAGTCATACTCGCCATCTGGTGAAGCATAAGCAGATATTTTTGCTCCTTTAATTTGAACTCTATCGTTTGTACTTGCTGATTTAATTTTTTCGTCAAATTCTTTGATTTCATCTTTTTTAACTTCAGACTTTCTTATGTCATACTTGTTGATAACATAAAGAATTTCCGAGTTATAAGTTTCAGGAATAACTCGTTGGAATTTGTCACTCATAGCAATGGCTTGAGGCTTAACCATTACAAGAGTTGGAGTAGCAACAACTCCGGTAGCAACAGAAATCCCAGGAATTTCAATTGGGTCTTTGTCACCAATCTGAGCTGTCATTTCAATAAAAAGCTCTGATTTAAGCATATCAGCTTTGTAAGGAATCTTACCAGTGTAAGAATAACTTCCACCTGCGTTAGGAATTACCTTGTTGTTAGCTTCTACACTCTCACCTTGAAGTGTTGTAGGTTCGAACTCTGTTTGACCACCTTCGTATTTTAGCACGGGGGTAGCAGTTACTATAGCCTTTTTGTTAAAATATTTCTCAGGAAATGTAGTGTTAATGGTTAATTCAACTTCGCCTCCATGTGTTTCAAGAGGAGTAGGCTGTACTTCATATGAAACAGAGTTTGCGTTTTCAACCATTTTGCTTAAGCCCCCACAGTTGCTGAGTGCAAATGCCGCGATTGCAATTAAGAGAAGGTTTAGTTTAAAATTTTTCATAATTCAGAATAATTATTTGATTTACAACTTAGTTTTGCTGGTTCCTTGGTTGATAGTTACTTACAAACATAATAATGTTTTCAATAAAAAAAAATCATTCTATTCGAAAAGATATTAAAAATATTGATTGTTGTTCGCTTTCAGGTTGTTATAGAATGCAACAAAAACAGCATATACGGAGAATGTTTGGCTATAGTTGCAAGTTTTTCAAAAAAATATTTTTGTCAAACAACCTGCCAACAAAAACACCTCCCACTAAACCAACAGCTAAACTTATGAGAGTCAAGTCGTTAAGTAAAGGGTTTCGAAATATGTAATTTAAAGCAAGACTAATTAAGAAACCAATTAAAATTCCTATAAGGCTTAGTAGAGATGTGTAAAGCCCTGGGAACCGCATATTGTGTGCTTTTTTTAAATGATTTTCAATTTTTGTCTTTTTAGTTTCAAATAATTTTCTGTCAGAAGCATTAGTGTTTAGCGCTTCAGGCAGAGAATCTACAATTTCATTAAGGAGTATAGTGTTATCAGAACATTCTTTGCATTTTTTAGCATGAATTTCAGTATACTTTGCCAGTAAAGGAAAATGAGCAATATTGTAGAACTTGAAATCACCAGGTTCTAATGATTCCTTTTTCTTTTCAAGTATATTGAAAATCTGTATATGCCAGCTGTTTTCCATAAGAATATCTAGAAGTCCTTATATAAAGGACTTCTAAGATTATTGTTATTCACTTTTTTTTGGGTTATCTTTTCTTTCTGGACGAGGTAATAGTGCTTTTCTCGAAAGTTTTAATTTTCCGGAACGCTCATCAATATCGATAAGTTTTACTTGAATTTCCTGACCTTCTTTTAAAGCGTCTTCAACTTTTTCCAGGCGTTTCCATTCAATTTCACTAATATGAAGTAGACCGTCTTTACCCGGAAGAATTTCTACAAAAGCACCAAAGCTTACAATGGATTTTACTTTACCATCATAAATTGCACCTATTTCAGGTACAGTAACAATTCCTTTGATAAGCTTCATGGCTTTGTCAATGGTTTCTTTGTCATTTGCAAAAACATCAACAACACCACCAACATTTGCAACTTCTTCGATAACAACAGTTGCTCCTGACTGATTTTGGATATCTTGAATAACTTTTCCGCCAGGACCAATTAATGCACCAATCATTTCCTTAGGAATAATAAGTTTTTCGATACGTGGTACATGAGGTTTAAGATCAACTCTTGGTACAGAGATTGTTTCGAGCATTTTACCTAAAATGTGAAGTCTGCCTTTTTTAGCTTGGTCAAGAGCTTGGGAAAGCACTTCGTAAGAAAGGCCATCAACCTTTATATCCATTTGGGTTGCCGTAATGCCTTTTTCAGTACCAGTTACTTTGAAGTCCATATCACCTAAGTGGTCTTCGTCTCCAAGTATGTCGGATAGTACAGCGAATTTACCAGATTCTTTGTCGGTAATAAGTCCCATTGCAATTCCTGATACCGGAGCTTTTATTTGAATACCAGCATCCATAAGCGATAAAGTTCCAGCACATGCAGTAGCCATTGATGAAGAACCATTCGATTCAAGAATATCAGAAACAATACGAATTGCATATGCATTATCTTCTGGAATCATACGTTTTAATGCGCGGTATGCAAGGTTTCCATGACCAACTTCTCTACGACTTATTCCCCTTGATGGACGAGCATCGCCAGTAGAAAATGGAGGGAAGTTGTAGTGTAATACAAATTTTTCTGTTCCTTTAATTAGTACTTCATCAACCATTTTTTGATCAAGTTTGGTACCCAAAGTAACCGTGGTCAACGATTGAGTCTCTCCACGAGTAAATACTGCAGAACCATGAGCAGCAGGTAGGTAATCGATTTCTGACCAGATAGGACGAATTTCATCTGTTTTTCTTCCGTCGATTCTTATTTTTTCGTCAAGAATAAGGTTACGAACTGCTTTTTTCTCAACGTCATGGTAATATTTCCCAATTAGAGAACTGTTTGCTTCAGTATCTTCTGGTAGAGACTCAGTATATTCAGTAACAAATTCTTCCTTAATAGCATCTAATTTATCATGGCGCTCATGTTTTCCTGGAGTAGATTTAACAGCATTATAAACTTTATCATAACATTTATCCATGATAAGTTTTTGTAGCTCTTCATCGTTTACTTCATGTGAGTATTCACGTTTCTCAGTTTTGCCAACCTCTGCCATAAGTTCCATCTGTGCAGTACACTGAACTTTAATAGCTTCATGAGCAATTTTAATAGCTTCCAGCATTTCAGCTTCAGAAACTTCTGCCATTTCGCCTTCAACCATCATGATATTGTCAAAAGTAGCGGCTACCATAATGTCAATGTCAGCCTTATCAAGTTGAGTGAAAGTTGGGTTAATCATAAATTCCCCATCGATACGAGCAACGCGTACTTCAGAAATAGGGCCGTTAAATGGAATATCTGAAACAGCAAGTGCAGCAGATGCTGCTAAGCCTGCTAAAGAATCAGGCATAATATCTTTATCGGCAGAAATCAATGATACGGTTACAAATGTTTCTGCGTGGAAATCATCAGGAAATAATGGTCTTAAGGCTCTGTCGACTAATCTTGAGATTAATATTTCGTAATCGCCAGGGCGAGTTTCTCTTTTTAGGAACCCTCCAGGAAACCGACCTGCTGCGGAATATTTTTCTTTATATTCAACCGAAAGAGGCATGAAATCGACATCTTCTCGGGCTTCTTTTGCACAGGTAACAGTTGCTAGTAGCATTGTGTTACCCATTTTAACAACAACCGAACCATCAGCTTGTTTAGCTAATTTTCCGGTTTCTATTTCTATTGTTCTTCCATCTCCTAGATCAATAGTTTTTACAAATGCATTATACATATTCGTATTCTATTTATTTATTTTATCTGTGAAGGCATAAAGTTATTTAAATTTTTCATCTGCTTATAATTTTTATTCTTACAACAGTCTGAAACATTAAATAACAACAATCAACTTTAATGGTTAACTGATCTTAACAGATATTAATGTTATTCCTTTATCTTTTATATGAAAAAGGGCAATTGAATTTCAATTGCCCTCTTAGTCTTATCTACGTAAGTTAAGTTCTTTCAGAATTGCTCTGTATCTTTCAATATCTTTTTTCTTAAGATAATCAAGTAGTCTTCTCCTTTTACCAACCAGCTTAAGAAGGGCGCGTTGTGTGCTAAAATCCTTCTTGTTCTTTTTCAGATGCTCTGTCAAATGGCTGATACGGTAGGAAAATAGTGCAATCTGGCTTTCTGGGCTACCAGTGTCAGTATTAGACTTCCCGTGTTTACCGAAAATTTCGGTCTTTTTTTCAGCTGCTAAATACATAATTTATAATTAATTAATAAACTCGCTTTTTACGAGCATGCAAAGGTAGGTATTTTTTGCTAAGAAACAACTAGACGGATAAAAAAATAGGTGTAAGGCGCTAGGCTATAGATGAAAGTAAAAAAAAGCTTTGTTCAATAATTGTTAATTTTCATCACCATCTGCCATAATCTTCTTAAGTCTTTCAACTTGCGAAGGTGTTCCCAGGACAAAAAGTTTATCCAAAGATGATAGCTGTATTTCAGGTAGTGGGTTTATTGTAAATGAATTGTCATTTCTTTTTAAGCCGATAATGTTTGCTCCAGATTCATTTCTTATGTCAAGTTCCCTAATGGATCGTCCTTCGAAGCAGGAGTGTAGCTTGCTGCAATTAACTTCTTCCAGTGTCACATTTTCAGCACTTTGTAGCATAATGTAGTCTAAAAATTCAATAACATCTGGTTGCGCAACAAGCTTGGCCATGCGTTGTCCGCCAATGCGGTCGGGCTGAATAATGTTGGTAGCCCCGGCTCGTTTAAGCTTCATGTAAGAATTTTCGTTTGAAGCTCTGCTAATAATGGTCATTGCCGGGTTGAGTTCTTTTGCGGTTAACACAACAAACAGGTTGTCGGCATCAACGGGTAATGTAGTAATAAGAGCTCTGGCATTTTCTGCCTGACACATTCCCAGAACTTCATCCTGTGTAGCATCACCATGTACATAGAGTAGGTGCGGGTTCTCCAGAATTTTTTCCATTGTATTTTCATCGTTCTCTATAACCACTATTGGTACATCGTGCTCTATTAGTTCTGTAACAGCTTGAACTCCATTTCGACCATAGCCACATACAATAACATGGTCTTTCAGTTGTTGAATTTTATTTCTCACTTTTCTGCTTTTATAGTAATGACCAATAGCTCCACTTATAACATATCGTGTAAGTGTTGTAATAGCGTAAACAAAAATACCAAAACTTGTAAGGATAAGAAATATGGTGAAGATTTTTGTTGCGTTGTCAGGATTGTCAACTATCTCATTAAAGCCAACGGTAGAAATGGTTTGGATAGTCATATATAAGGCATCGGTAAAACTCAATCCATCAATAATCACCATATACCCAATAACTCCCATTGTTATTGCTGCTAGTAATAATCCGAGGGCAATATATACGTCTTTAAAGCTATCTCGCTTCATTTAGTTCTTTTTGCGAATTATTTCGTTACCTATCTGACAATATAAACAATTCTTTGAAATACAGTAATTATTTGTTAAATGAATTAGTGCCTGACTTTCTGCAGCGCTTTTTATTTCGAAGCCAATTTCCTTCCATTTTCTTATAATTGAATTGTTTTCTGGCGGAATTTGACCAAGGAATTGCAAAGCTTTATCGGTTAGTTCAGGCTTCATTCTGTTTTTTCCATAAATAAAAATAAATGGAATTACAGTGTTAATAAATAATCCGTAGGTAGCTGATTTGCCAAGGTGCTTTATTTTTTTCACACTTTCCTTATTGAAATTATAGTGAGTTTCCCAATATTCACTTGTATTACAATTGTACAACTTTGTCAAATCATTTAAATTATTAGCTTCAATGGTTTTTGAAAATAAATGTTTTGATTTATTCACAAGGTTTGCAAATTGAGCAATTCGTATTGTCGGAAAATTGGAAGGTCGTAATCTTAAGAATTTCCATAAGTGTTTTTCTAATGGATTAAGTTGATGAATTTTCTTCAAATAAATATATTCTTTTTTTAAAGCATTATGGTAATCACAGTCGTGATTTTCTTGCAGAAATCCAGCTTGCCCAAACAAAATAGCTTCTAGCTGATTTAGATTTGAACTGTATTTTCCCAGAATTTTTAGTGGAATTGATTTAGCGAGTAATTCAAAAGGCAATGCATTTGTTTTGAATCCAAAATTTCGCGCTAATATAATGTAAAAAGCCTCTTCCCAATTGTTGTTTGTGTATTGAAGGACTTCTTCAATCTGATTTGTTTTCGATTCGATTCTATCTATGCAAAGTGAATCAAGCCATAATCTTACAATGAGTCCGTCAGCTAGACTAATGTCTTTCTGGCAAGGGATTTCTTTATTGGAAGATAATATTGTCTTATAATTTTCATAAAGCTCTTGATTATAGTGTAATACGGCTGTTGGAACTAGTTCCCCGTTTTGTAAGTAACATTGTTTCCCAGCTTGGTTAACGATATGCAAAATAACATTATTATAGGCAGGATCTTTATGGTGATTATGAATATTCCAGTTAGCTGAGTTTGTGTGAATTTCAACATTTCCGGCCCATATAGTGCCATTTATTCTTATTCGGGCATTAGTAAAATCGGGACCTGCATCATGATTCTGCTGTCCTGGCGATAATACTTCCACCTCCTCATTAGTGTCAGTTATAATTTTTTTTTCAAATAATTCGTGTCTCCAGATATAGTGTAGAAAATCCTCCTTCATTGGTCTGTTTCTGATGATTAGAGTGTAAGAATTTTTAAAATAAGTTAAAAAATTAGTAAATTCAGCGATTAATTAATGAACAAAACACCACATTCAAATATTTTTTATCTAAACTACTAATAAATTATGGCACTAACTCCTTTAGCAGGGACACTCTCTGAAAAGCAGGCTGCGCATCTCTTGCGGCGTGTTACTTTTGGTCCCACAATTAAACAGATTAAGGATTTTACCGGATTAACAGTAACAGAAGCTATGGATAAGCTTTTTACTGATCCTTATCCTTTAAGTACAGATTCTAATTATCCGAAACCTCCAATTGATACTGTTTCTGGTAAATCCTGGGTATTACCAGAACAAAGAAAAGCAGCAGATGAACCAACTAACAGCGGGCAGGATACCCTACATAGTTTCTTTAAAGCATGGTATACTGATGTGATGTTGAAATCAGACGATCCTACTACAGGAGAACCAAGAATTAAAGAGCGCTTAGCTTGGTTCTTTCATACACATCTACCTGCGCGTTGGACAAAAATTCGCTCAAGCGAAGCAATTTTTTACCAAAATTGTGTTTTTAGGCATTATGCACTTGGCAGTTTTAAAGAAATGTTTAAAAAGATTTGTATTGATAATGCGATGCTGAAGTATTTGGATAATGGCACAAACAAAAAGAATGCTCCGAATGAGAATTTTGCACGCGAACTGTTTGAGCTATACTCTATTGGTCGTGGGAAACAAGTATATGTTAAACCAGCTGATGGTGAGCCAGACGATCCGAATAAGGACTATACGAATTTTAAAGAAGAAGATATTAAGGCTGCTACAAAAGTCTTAACAGGTTGGATTATTGATAATGGTTTTGAGAATGACGATGCCGATCATGGCTGGCCTTCTGGTAAACTAGATGCTTCCGGAACAGAAACACTTCAGCATGATGGAACTGATAAGACTTTTAGCACACATTTTGGTAGTCAAACAATAACTGGAGGAACCTCTGTTATTGAAGCAACTGCAGAATTAGATGCCTTAATGGACTTAATATTTGACCAAGACAAAACTGCAAAAGCAATAACCCGCAAATTATATCGCTTCTTTGTTTATCATTTTATTGATGAAGATGTTGATCAAGTGGAATCTACAGTTATTACTCCATTGGCTACAACCCTAAAGGACAATAATTATAATTTGGAGCTAATGCTTAGGGAACTGTTTTCAAGTCAGTTTTTCTATGATGCTAATGAAGCACCTGACACTACTCCAAATAATAATATTGGTGCTCTAATCAAGTCGCCTATTGATTTGGTGCTTGGAACTTTGCGGTTTTTTGAGACAGCAACCCCAGATAGAGAAACTCAAACTCAAACCTTTTATGACGATTTTCTTCAAGGAATTTTACCTCGATTTAAGGAACAGGGACTAAATTATTACGAGCCTTTTGAAGTTGCAGGTTATCCACCTTATCATCAGAAACCTGCTTATGGTAGAAACTGGATTATGCCAGCTGAGCTTGCTTACAGGTATCAAACAGGAGAACGGCTGATGAAACGCGAAGGTTATCCAACAGACAATTTATCTTTTACTGTTGATGTGTTAGCCTGGTTAAAAACACAGGAAGATGCCGGGTATGTTGATGCAACTGTAGCTTCTAATGTTGTTGACTTTTTGGATGCTTATTTTGTTGCGGTAGACTTGCATGCAGATAGAAAAACCTTCCTTCTTGACTCTGTATTTCTGAAAGATTCTGACGCTGCCACATGGACTAGCGATTGGGCTAATTATACCTCCGGAGGTAGCAATGTCGGAGCAAAAGCTCATCTAGAAAGACTCGTGTCAGGAATAATGCAGACTCCTGAATATCAGCTTCATTAAGTGTGGTTTTAGGTCAGAAATTTTCTATGACTGACACATGAAAGTAAACACTTAATTAATAATTTGATTAGCTACAATTAAATCCAGAAAAATGAACAGAAGAAAATTTATAAGAAACCTATCATATGGTGGCGCCGGCACAATGATGTTGGGCGGAATTCCAATTAAAGCAATGTCTCAAAAAGGCTTACTAGATTTAGCTGCTATGGCGGAAAGTACAGACAATGTGCTTGTGTTCATACAGTTACATGGCGGAAACGATACTTTAAATACACTTATTCCTATATCACAATATTCTAATTATTATAATATTCGCTCAAATATTGCGATTGATGAACCGGGAAGCGATCTTTCTAACCCTCGGCCAAATTCATATATAAATCTGGATGATACAATTGATGATGATAAGAAAGTTGGTCTTCATCCGGAAATGATTGGAATAAAAGAAATGTACGATAACGGGTTGGTTGCTGTTGTACAAAATGTTGGTTATCAGGGAATGAACCTTTCGCATTTTGAAGGGAGAGATCTTGTTTTTATGGGAGCAGATGGTGTTGATGAAAATGCTCATAGTTCAGGTTGGATGGGGCGTTTTCTGAATGCTACTTATCCTAATTATCCTGATGCATATCCTTCAACGACTCATCCCGACCCTCTTGGTATTGAACTGAGTGGAACTCAATCGTTGGCCTATCATAGAGAAGAAGGTATTCCGATAGGGTTATATTTTAATAGTCCTAATGGTTTCCATAGCCTTATAAATAGTGTTGGTCTTGAAAACGATCCAAAGATTGTAGAGATGAATTCTCATGCAGGATACGAGTTGGATTATATCAAAGAGTTTGAAATTAAAAGTAATGATTACGCCGACTCTATTAAAAAGGCGTATGATGCCGGAAATAATTTAGAAACTTATCCGGATTTATATCCTAAATCTTGTCCTCCGGAATATAAGAATAACCCACTTTCTCCTCAATTTAAAACAATTGCCAGGTTACTGAGTGGTGGAATTAAAACGCGTATTTTCTTGTGCAGAATGGGTGGTTTTGATACACATGCAGATCAAGTAGAGCGAGATCTTCCCCATTTAGGGCAACATGCAGCATTGTTGCATCACCTATCGGAGTCAGTTAAAGCCTTTTACGATGATTTAGGAAAATTAGGTGTAAGGGATAAAGTAATGTCCATGACTTTTACAGAATTTGGTCGTAGAGCATATTCTAACGACAGCTTAGGAACCGACCATGGAACATCAACTCCTGTTTTCTTATTCGGAGATGGAGTTGTTCCTGGTGTTTATAAAAAGAATGCTGACTTATCTCCAGAGAATTTAGCTAAACATGGAGGAAATCTTCAAGTTGATACCGATTACAGGAATATATATGTTGATGTGGTTAAGAATTGGTTTGGAGCAAGTCAAAGTGCTCTTGATGACGTCGGATGGAACAATGAATTTCTTGGATTAGGTATAGTTACTGGAGTTAAGGATATCCCAATTGGTAAAAACGGTGGGCCAATAAAAATCTTTCCTAATCCGGTACAAGCAGATTGTAAGGTTGAATTTATTCTGAAAGGAAACAATCAATATGCTTTAGTTGTATTTAACCTTGAAGGTAAGCGAATTTATGAAGCTAAGGGGAATGGGCAATATGGTATTAACCATGAAACTCTAAATGCTGAAGATTTTAAAACAGGCAAATATATAGTACAAGTACGATCTGGAGGTGATGTTTTTACCACCTCTTTGATTAAACAATAGATTAAAAAAACCGATAGGAAATCAATCCTATCGGTTTTTTTCTTTATCGAATATATTTCTTTTCTTTGGAGTATTACTAATCAAGTTTAAAATGCCTTTTTGGTATTTTAACAACCATTGGCCTTACATACCTGCCAGTGATAAATGTTCTGGCTAGTACAACTAAACCTTCATCTTCTGTATCCTGTATAACATCCACAACTTCTAAACGATCATTAAATGGTATTTCAACTGTATGGAAAACGTTATCGTTATCAAGAGTATACTGAGAAACCATTATTGAGTTTGCATTGCTTACACTTGTAAATGTCATAAACTCAGTTCCATCAAAAGAAACGGTGTTGGCTGTAATTTTAGCCTTTTCAGGAAGAATAAATAATGGGTTTTTTGTTGAGTCATTGAAGTGCTGAATGCCATTTACATCAACTTGAACTGAGGGTGAAATATAATTTAAGCCGTTGTTGTATCTTGTTAATGCAAACATGTTACCCTCTTTATGAATGAATGAACTAGGGGCAGAGAAAATAGCTTGATGAGCCCATATGTAACCTCCAGTTGATGAGCCATCTTCATGGAAAAAGTTTATTCTTAAGGTAGCGCTAATAATACAGTTAACAAAGAATCCTTTTCCATTTTCAGAAGAATATCCTCCAATAAAAAATGGAAATTCATACCCAGATTTCATTAAATGATTGTCTATTTGTGTTAGATACTCATTACCGGTACCGAAGTAGCTAGTATTTATATTGGATAAATCAGAACCGTATAAGGAAATAATTGATTCTCGAGAAAAACTATACCCAAGTACTACTAAATTGTTATTTATTACATTTACGCTTAGTGGTCTATATATCTCAGGTAATGCCGTTGAGCCAATTTCTTCTCCGGTGACGGAATTAATCGTAATAAAATGACCTCCATATTGATTGTCCATGGCAACAAAACCTATTTGGCTGCCAAGTTGCACAATCTTTGGTGCTGGCGCAACCCAATTCGTCGGATAAGTATTAATTATTTCTCCTAAATTGTTAGTTTTAATAATTATAGCCTTTGGAAAATCATCGCCTTTTTTCTTAAGTCCTGTAAGTATTAAGTAACCATCAGATACCTGAAAAATGCTGATAGCATAATACGCTTCGGCTTCATCTGGGTGGTTATAAATTTTAACAAATTCATCTGTCGGATTAATATCTTTCTGATTTATTTCACAAGAAACTGCTAAAATTGCAAGGGATATATATAAAACTAATTTCTTCATTTTATTTCCGTTTTTTGAGACTACTCTTTTTCACCTTATTTTTCTTGTTCTTCATTATTGTTGGACAATCAATGCTGCCTTTATTCTCGTTTCTTTCAAGTGAAAAGAGGATTGATAGAGTTGCATATAGTTGATTTAGTTTAATATCACTCTGCGAATATGGTGTTAGAGATCCAGTATTGTATCTATCAGATTTTTTTGTTACAACATGCAAACCAGAATCGTAACCAACTGTAAGGTTTAGGTCGAATCCTGCAATTTCATAATATGCACCTACTACAGGTCCGACAACAAATTTAGGTCGAATAAAGGAATGGTTTCCGGCACCCCCTTGTTGAAGTAAATGTCCATACGATATGCTACCACCAAAGAAGGTTCTGAACTGGCTTTTGCCAATTATGTATTTAGCTTCTACAGGAATGTTTATGTACCTAAGTATATAAGATGATTCTTGTAAATAAGACTCTGAATTAAATAGAATTTCGTCAGATTTTGAAAATTTATGGGAATATATACCAGGTTTTAACGCAATGGTAAATTGTTCAAGTTCCACTTCGCCATGGAAAAAAAACTGGGTTCCCAGATTCGAGAAAAATGGTGCGTAGGATGAAGAGTAATCTGCTCCAGAGATATCTTCATAAATAGGATAAGAGACCAAATCGTCTATTTTGGTGAAGTTAACTCCACCTCCAAATCCATACTTAAATTGTGGTTGTGCTAAGATTTCTTGTTGTGGAAATAATATGGCAACAGCGATTCCAATGAATGCGAATAATTGTTTCATCGAATTAGTAGTTTGTGTGTACTTATAAACGTAAAGTTACTGAATGTATTATATGTTTTTAGTATAAATATTCAGGTTTCTATACTTAGAAACATCGCAGGTTTGAAATAGTTCTGAAAATCACAAAAAAAAATACGCTGTAGCGGTAATCCCCAAATAATGAAAGATTTTGAAGGGCATAAAGAATCTCAAAAACAAAAAGAGGAATTTCATATTACACCTTGGGCCTGGAGTAATTTTGCCATTTGTTTTTGCATGCTTTCCGCCTCGGAAGCGGCTGCATTTGCAAAGTTTTTATCGTTGCCAGAAAAAATAATTGAGCGAGAAGCATTTACAATCAGGCCACAATTTTTTGTCATTCCGTATTTAGCAACTTCATCCAAAGAGCCACCCTGTGCTCCTACACCCGGAACAAGCAAAAAGTTTTCAGGTGCCACTTCTCTGATGTTAACCAACATTGATGCCTTTGTGGCCCCTACAACATACATGATGTTTTGTTCACTACCCCACTTAGCAGATGTTTCAATTACTTCAGAAAAAAGTGCTTTGTTCTCTTTGTTAGTAAAGTATTGAAAATCGGCAGCACTTGCATTTGAAGTAAGCGCTAGTATAATAACAAATTTATCTTCGTACTCAAGGAACGGTTTCACTGAGTCTGCGCCCATGTATGGAGCAACTGTTACAGAATCGAAATCAAGGTGTTTGAAGAATGCATCAGCATACATTTTAGAGGTGTTTCCAATATCGCCTCTTTTTGCATCGGCTATTAGAAATATTTCAGGGTATTTCTCCCGAATATACTTTACAGTAAATTCCAGATCTGACCAGCCTTCAAGCCCGCGAGATTCATAAAAAGCAAGGTTTGGCTTGTATGCAATTGTGTATTTGGCAGTAGCATCAACAATTGCCTTGTTGAATTCAAGTACAGGGTGTTCTGACTCTTTTAAATGTGCTGGAATTTTATCAATATCAGAGTCTAGTCCAACACATAAAAAGCTTTTTTTTATCTTGATTTGCTCTACTAACTGCTTTAGATTCATTTAAAAGAAGATATTTAAATATAAGATTTGAGATGCTTTTGACTATCTCAAATCTTTGTACTCATTAATTGTATCTAATTAATTCATTCCGCTTTCATTCAGCTTTTCAGCATTTTCAGCCATCTGAAGTTTTGAAAGTATTTCATTAATGTCGCCATTAATTATTGCTTGCAAATTATAGAGAGTCAAATTAATTCTATGATCAGTAACTCTCCCTTGTGGATAGTTGTATGTTCTGATTTTTGCAGAGCGGTCGCCGGTTGAAACCATTGTCTTACGTTTAGCTGCAAGCTCATCCATTCGTTTCTGGTACTCCAGGTTGTATAAACGAGTTCGCAGCTCTGCCATTGCCTTATCAAGGTTTTTTAACTTCGACTTTTGATCCTGACAAGTAACAACAATTCCCGATGGAATATGTGTGAGTCGAATAGCAGAGTAGGTTGTATTTACAGACTGTCCACCAGGTCCTGAGGAACAGTATTCATCACGCTTAATATCTTCATTTTTTAAATCAACGTCGAATTCATCAGCTTCTGGTAGAACTGCAACCGATGCAGCAGAAGTATGAACTCTTCCCTGAGTTTCTGTTTGTGGTACTCTTTGAACCCGGTGAACCCCCGATTCATATTTCATTGTGCCATATACATTCGATCCTGAAACAGACATAATTATTTCCTTATATCCTCCAACAGTACCTTCTGTTGTGCTTGAAACTTCAACTTTCCAACCTTTGTCTTCGCAATATTTAGTATACATACGAAATAGGTCGCCAGCAAAAATACTTGCTTCATCGCCTCCTGTTCCAGCGCGAATTTCAATTACGGCATTTTTTTCATCTTCAGGATCCGAAGGGAGAAGCAATATTTTGATCTCTGCTTCAAGTGGCTCTACTTTAGCTGACAACTCATCTAATTCAAGCTTTGCCATTTCACGCATCTCTTCGTCTTTCTCAATTGCAAGAATATCTTTTGCGTTTTGGATGTTGCTTAGCAGATTTTCGTATTCTTTACATGCTTCTACGATTGGCTCAAGGCTTTTGTATTCCTTGTTGAGCTTGACGTAGCGTTTCATGTCAGAAACTATATCTGGTTGGGTAATTAATTCACCAACTTCAATGAAGCGCTGCTGAACCCCTTTAAGTTTACCTAGAATAAAATTATCACTCATACCTAAAATTCTTTATTAATACTCAAATGTGCCGTGTTCTCCCTTAATTGTCAATCTTTTTGTTTCCGACTCCTGAACTCTGCCAATTATTTGAGCATCAACTTCAAATGACTTTGAAATATCAATAACAGTTTGAGCATGTTCCTCGGGTAGATATATTTCAAATCTGTGGCCCATGTTAAATACTTCATACATTTCATCCCAATCGCTGCCAGATTCTTTCTGAATTAACTTAAAAAGAGGAGGAGTAGGGAATAGATTGTCTTTTATTATATGAAGGCCATCAATAAATTTCAATACTTTAGTTTGTGCACCACCGGAACAGTGAATCATTCCGTTGATGTGTGGCCGAAGTTTGTCTAATACAAGCTTTATAATTGGTGCATATGTTCTTGTTGGTGAAAGCAACAATTTACCAGCAGTAATATTTAATTCGGGAAGTACATCTGTTAGCTCAAGGTTGCCAGTGTAGACTAGAGATTTAGGAATTAAATCGTCGTAACTTTCCGGATATTTTTTTGCTAAATGGTTACTAAATAAATCGTGACGTGCCGAGGTAAGTCCATTACTTCCAATACCTCCATTATATTCGGTTTCGTAGCTTGCCTGACCAAAGGATGAAAGACCTACAATTACGTCACCAGGTTGAATATTGGTCTCAACTACATCTTTCCGAGGCATTCGACAAGTTACTGTAGAGTCAACAATAATGGTTCTTACAAGGTCTCCAACATCAGCAGTTTCTCCACCAGTTAAATATATATTTACACCATACTGAGCAAGCTTTTCAATTAACTCATCATACCCTTTGAGAATATGCATTATTACATCACCAGGAATTTTAAGTTTATTTCTACCAATTGTTGATGATAGAAGAATGTTGTCGGTTGCGCCAACACATAGCAAGTCATCGGTGTTCATTATAATCGCATCATGTGCAATTCCTTTCCAGACAGAATAATCTCCTGTTTCTTTCCAATACATGTAGGCTAGTGAAGACTTTGTACCAGCTCCGTCGGCATGCATAATTGTACAATAATCTTCATCGTTTGTAAGAAAGTCAGGAAGAACTTTGCAGAAGGCGTTTGGGAAAACTCCTTTGTCTAAATCTGCAATGGCTTTATGGACATCTTCTTTCTGGGTAGAAACACCTCGTTGACTATACCTGTTGGCTTTACTCATTCTGTATCGATTTTATGGTGCAAAAATATAAAAACTTATGGAGTAATCGTTACTATTTGAGTTGTAGTTTTATACGAGAGGAGGTTGTTGATTTAAGAATTCTGACTTTCTTGTTTAAATGGTTGAATAATAGAGCAAAAAACCACCTTAAGAAAATTAAGGTGGTTCTTGAAATTATTTAAAATTTTTCGATGGTCTTTGCTGTTAGGACTTAATCTGATCAAGAAATTCTTTGCGAAATTCTGGTTCTTTAAATTTTCCGTGAAAGCTGCTTGTGTAAGTAGAGCTATCCTGGTCTTTTATGCCGCGCAATGTTACACACATATGGTCAGCAGTTATAGCCACAGCAACATCATCAGTTTGTAATATCTTCTTGAGTTCTTCTGCAATTTGTACTGTAAGTCGTTCCTGAACTTGCGGTCTGCGAGAAAAGAAGTCTACAATGCGGTTGATTTTTGATAATCCAATTACCTTTCCGCTCGATATGTAGGCAACATGAGCTTTTCCTATAATTGGTACAAAGTGATGCTCGCAGTAAGAGTGAACTTTAATGTTTTTCTCTAAAAGCATCTCTTCGTAATTGTAATTATTTTCGAAAAGTGTAACAGAAGGTTTGTTTTTTTTGTCTAAACCGCTAAACACTTCGTTAACATACATCTTTGCAACTCGCTTGGGTGTATCTTTAAGGCTGTCGTCTTCGAGGTCGAGACCAAGAATTCGCATAATTTTTTCGAAATGTGAAGAAATTAATTCAATTTTTAATTCGGAATCTATTGCTTCAGAGTCTAATGTTAATCCTGTCTTGTTAACTTTGGATAACTTATTATCTGAAATTACCTTTAAATATTCACGTGCAGAAATATTTTCTTCCTTTAGTTTTAAAGCTGAGGAGTTATTTTGCGTGTTCATGATTTCAGACTTTTAGTATTGATAGTCTTTGAGTTTCTCCATTAGTTTTTTTCTTGTGAAGAAAATTCGACTTTTAACTGTCCCAATTTTTAATTCCAATTTGTCTGCAATTTCCTTATACTTATAGCCTTGAGTGTGCATAAGGAAAGGGATTTTAAACTCATCTTCAAGCTCTGTAATTGCTTTTGTTATTTCTTTTGTAGTATATAGAGAATCAGGAGTATCGCCTCTACTTTCTCTGTTTAAATTTAAGTAGTACAAATCGTCTGTATTGTCAAAGGTGGTATTTGCCTTAGACGCTCTTCTGTAATTATTTATGAAGGTGTTTTTCATAATTGTGAAAGTCCAAGCCTTTAGATTTGTATTATCGGCGAATTTATCTCTATATGATATTGCTTTTGCGAATGTTTCTTGAAGTAAATCCTTAGCATCTTCACGGTTTGCAGTAAGACTTAATGCAAAACGTTCCAGGTTCTCACTTAGATTAGAAAGTTGGAAATTGAATTCTATAGCTGTCATAACCTTTTGAATTTTTTGATTAAATTGTTTAACAAATGTAGGTAAAAATTAAACATATGTCAAGTGATAAATCAAAAACATTAAACAATTCTAAACAATAAAATCTAAGTGTTGTCCTTTAAAGTCTTGTTGTATAAAGGATGTAAAGAACTAGAAGGGGCTTCAATCTAAATAGTAAAAAATGTTAACGAGTGTTTAACAAAAAAACATAAAAGCTAAACACTTAACGTTGGTTTTTGAAAAATAATATGATATGTCGTTGGGGGTCAGTAAGTTGTTCGTGTTATAGCTAATTTTGAGATAATTGTTCAACCATTTCAATGAAATGCTGAATATTTGGAATTAGAACAACGTTCTTTGGAGTTATTTCAATTTCTTCTGTTTGTTTACCTGTTAAGTAAATTGTTTTGTTAGGAATTTCTGTTATTAATTGCTCCAGATATTCTTCAATTGATGGTGATTCCATTGTGCCTACAATAGATGTTACTATGTAATCAGCAGGTTTAAGTTTATCTATTGCAATGAGACTTTCAATAGGAAGCATCGCGCCGAGGTAGATGACTTTATGTCCTCTCTTTTTCAGAATATAATTCATAAACAATAAGCCAAGTTCATGAAGCTCATTTTCTGGGAGGTACAACAGAAAGGTCTTTGAATTATTATCTTCATTACTAATAATACTATCAATGGCAACTATTAATTTTTGTCTAACTAGATTAGAAATGAAATGTTCTTGCGCAGGTGTTATGGTTCCAGTCAGCCACATTATTCCAATTCGGTTAAAAAAAGGATATAGGAAATCAATTACCATTTTCTCAAATCCCATTTGAATAATCGCCCGCGAAAGTATTTTTTCGAAAAGGTTTTCGTCCAGATCAATCATCGAAATGTATAAACTCTCAAATTGGCTGTCGGAATCGTTAGAGTCTTCGGTTAACTTGCTAACTAAGCTGGAGATTTCATTGTTGGTTAATTGGGCAATTTTTGAAACTTTTAATCCATTTCGATTTAATATAGAGATGTTAAGTAGCTTTTTTAACTCGGCATCACAATATGTTCGAATATTTGTAGATGTTCGAGATGGTTCAACTAAGCCATACCGCTTCTCCCAAATGCGAATTGTGTGGGCCTTAATGCCTGATAAACGTTCTAAATCTTTTATTGAATATGTACCCATATTGTAATTGAGAAACTATTCTATTTATAACCTAACAAATAAATATGTTTATGGTTTTGTTTTTGTTAATGTATTTTGACATAATATTAAACAAAATATTTAGGTAATCAGATTAAAGTTTTCGGATTATTGAAATCCCATCCCTTATCGGCAGAATCACTACCTCTAAATCTTTATGCTCAGCAACAAGTTTGTTAAAGTTCTTTATAGCTTTTGTATCTACCTCGCTGTCGCAATTACTATCAATTACTTTTCCGTTCCAAAGAACATTGTCAGCAAGAATAATTCCTCCTTGCCTAACTTTGTTTAATACTAAATTAAAGAAATCAACATAGTTTTTTTTCTCTGCATCGATAAACACAAGATCAAATAAATGGTTCAAAGTTGGAATTAGTTCCATTGCATCACCTATGTGTTGATGTATCTTATTGCTTAATTCGGCCTTTTGAAAATACTTATTTTGAAGCCATGCCAACTCATCATTTCTTTCAATGGTGTGTAATTCACCTCCGGCTTTTAATCCTTTTGCAAGGCAAATAGCGGAGTATCCGGTAAAAGTTCCTATTTCCAGTATTTTTTCAGGAGAAATCATTTTGCTAATTAGTTCAAGAATTATCCCTTGTGGATGACCGGATAGCATTCTTGGATTAATTGCTTTTAAGTTTGTTTCACGGTTAAGTTCTGCCAGAATAGGATCTTCTTTTGAAGTATTCTCAAGGATGTATCTCTCAATATCAGGATTTATTATCATAATAATTTACTAAACAAAAGTTAACTCTGAAAGTTTATCAGGGTGAAGGATTTCGTTTGCTACTTCTATTATTTGTTGTGGGGAAATAGCTTCAATTTTATTTAATATTGACTCAAGAGAATCGACTTTATTATATACCAACAGGCTTTTGCCTATAGAAAGCATTTGATTTTCGTTGTTTTCAGCCGATATAGCAATTTGACCTTTTAATTGTTTTTTTGCCCTTGTTAACTGGGCGGTTCCCAGCGGCGTATTACAAAGTTTAAGGAGCTCTTTCTTGGTTAGTGCGATGCTTTTGTTTAAATCCTTCTTATCTGTTCCAAAATAGATACTTACAATGCCTGTGTCTGAATAAGTTGTATAGTTCGATTCAACATTATATGCATACCCTCTTTTTTCCCTAAGTATAAGGTTAAGCTTTGAATTTAATCCTGGTCCGCCAATGTAGTTGTTTAAAAGATGCAATGGCAAACGTTTAGGATCGTTAAAGCTATAAGCTGGAGCACCTAGCAGGCAATGTGTTTGATGAGTATCTTTTTCTTCGGTTTTGGAAGATACCTTATAACTACTATTTGAAAAAGGTTGACGCTTATAACTAGTTATTCTGGAATCAATATGGCTGAAATACTGCTCAAAGTACTTTTTTACTTTATGAAAACTGAGTTTTCCGACTGAAGAAACTACCATCTTATCTGTAGCATATTGAGTCTGATAGAAGTTCTTAATTGTAGCCAAATCAATTTTGTATAGACTTTCTTCTGTCCCTAATATATTTCTTGCCATTGGATGGCCATGAAATATTTGCTCTTCAAAGTCGTCAAAAATTAGTTCAAAAGGGGAGTCCTTATAAGAGTTTATCTCATCAATAACAACTTCTTTTTCTTTTTGGATTTCCCTTTCAGGAAAAATGGAGTTAAATGTAATATCCTGAATTAGCTCAAAAGCCCTGGCGTAGTAGTTGTTAAAGAAGGTTGTGTGAATACATGTTTCTTCTTTTGCTGTATAGGCATTAAGTTCGCCACCTATATCTTCCATTCTACTTAAAATATGGTAAGCCTTCCTTTTTTTAGTGCCTTTAAAAATCAGGTGCTCAATAAGATGCGTTAATCCGTGTTCTAATTCTGATTCATCTCTTGAGCCTGTGTTTATTGTAAGTCCGCAATGGGCAACTGGAGAGTCGACCTGCTTATGTATTAATCTAATCCCGTTTGGTAAACAATGCGTTTGAAATTCCATCCCCTCAAAATTAATGGGTACAAAAGTATAAAATCATTTGAATTTTTAGTGATGTATTAAATTGTTGACATGCAATTTGTTATTATTGTTAGGTTTTAGGGTAAAAATGTTTTTCTGAAAAAAACGTTTTGAGTTTTTGGCGGATTATATTTTTTGTTTACATTTGCACCGCTGTTTTAAGCAGGGTACCATAGCTCAGTTGGTAGAGCACAGGACTGAAAATCCTGGTGTCCCTGGTTCGACCCCAGGTGGTACCACAAGCCTTCTCAAAAATGAGGAGGCTTTTTTATTATGTATTACTGTTATATTTTATTTAGCAAGAAGCTCGACAAATTCTACATTGGTGAAACAGTAGATATAGAACAAAGAATATATATTCATAACACTGGAGGAATTCCGGGAGCCTATACTTCAAAAACTGATGACTGGCAATTACATTTAAAAATTGAATGTAATAGCAGGCTGATGGCAAGAAGGATTGAGGAACACATTAAAAGAATGAAGAGTAGAAAGTATATAGAAAATCTTCTGCTTTATCCAGAAATGATTAAAAAGCTTCAACAAAGATATTATATCCCTGGTTCGTCCCGATAGCTATCGGGACCAGGTGGTACCACAAGCCTTCTCAAAAAAGAGGAGGCTTTTTTATTATGTGTTTGTTGTACTTGGTCTTGCAATAAGCTGTTTGCCT
>JBNKCO010000040.1:0-10648 GCA_050287785.1 Bacteroidales bacterium | reverse complement strand
TGCTACACCAGCGTTATTATTAACAAGACAAAAACGAAGTAAATTTGCCCCCCAGTTGTTTACCAGTTCATCAACTTCAGCAAGCACATCAGCTGTTGTACGGCCTTCATATGCACCACAGGGTCGAGAGGTAAACATATTGACACCCCGCCCCATAAAGTTGGTACCATCTGAATTTTTAATTTTATTACCTTCCGTATACAATCCTCCTGCAGGAATATCTTTTACCTGAAATGGAACTATTGCTGTGTTTGATAAAGCCCTGGCACTTATAACACCGTCTGTTAATAATTGGCTATTTGTTGAGGGCGACGCATAAACCGTTTTACCCGAAGAGAGTAAAGGATTTGGAGTTATCTGCCCAAATAGTTTTCCGCCAATGCACAGCAGGAAGACCAGGTTTAAAATAAATAATTTTCTTGTTAGCATAATTTTTTTTTACATTTAGTTCGGATAATAGATTTGATAAAAAGGTCATTAGTTTGCCTTATAAAACTCTGTAGTGCGATAAAAGTATATGAGAAAAATGAATTAATGTAATTATTACTAATCCATTTTATAGGCAAAGTTTGGCTAGTTTAAACGACTGATACTCTGACTTATAAGACATTGGCTATTTCTTTTGGCAAACTGACCAGAAGTAAATTACTTGTTATTAACAAACAATGTGTTATAATTTCTTTTTTGCATTGTGCCTTAACTAAGAAATTATTTAAGATGCTTTAATTCAATCATTATTCCATAAACTGAACCAGGTTAGTGAAACTTTTATCGATTTTTTTTGAACATTTTATTTATGGCTTTAATTAAAGAACAGCGAAACCCGGATTATGAGCAAGTTAAAGGAAAAATATTAAAGAAAATTGGAAAAAGAAAACCCACAGAATGGCTTAATAAAGAATATGAAGAACTTAGTTTAGATATAAAATCTAAAACAAATGTGCTTATTAGTCCGACCACACTAAAAAGAATATTTGGTAAGAAAAAAACACCAGAAAAATATTATCCCCAAAAAGCGACCCTCGATGCACTTACTGAATACGCCGAAGCATTTAATGATAACCAAAAAATAAATTCCATATTATTTTCCCGTAAAGCACTGATAACTTATGGTATTCTTGTCATCCTAATTATAAGTAGTTTCGTGATTCACTGTCCTAAAAATGAGTATTTGAATGAAGAAGCAACTTTAACTTTACAAAAACTTGAAGGTACAACGCCTGCAAGTGCTTTCTTTGAATATAAAATTCCTATTACAGAAGATAGTCTTTATATCGATTTTGGAGATGAAAGAAAAAGTGTCAGATTAAACCCTGAAAATAATAAAATAACACATTGTTACAGATATCCAGGGGTACTTAAAGCTAAAATAATGAGAGGTAGTGAGGCTGCCTCAAAAGAAGTGGACATATTAATACCTACTAATGGATGGCGGGCACATACCTATTACTATTGGATACCGCACGGAGAAAGATTTTTTTATCCGGTTCCCATTGAAAAGGTTTCAAAAAATGGTGTTTTTTACCCTCCGTCCAGTTTTCTGCATTCAATTGGAATAGATACCACCCAGACAATAATGATGCAATTGGCAAATTTTACTAAAACTAATACTAGTGGGGATTCTTTTCGTTTTAAAACCCGACTAAAAGGAGTGAATTTTTGGCCTGGCACACAATGTTATTATACCTAATATTGAAATAGCTGGAACTAAAGGTCATATTATGGTCATGTTTACTAACAAAGGTTGTAGCCACTGGACCGTGCTTGAAGTAGGTGAAAAAAGATATGATGGAAAGAGTTCCGACCTTTCTGATTTCATTCTTAATAAAAATGAATGGAAAAACATCTTTATTACAAATAGTAATAAAGATGTCGAAATATTTGTTGATGAAAACAGCATCTATAAAGAAAAATATAAAAACTCCATAGGAAATATTGCAGGAATATCAATTATCTTTCTTGCAAACGGGCATATTGATTATGTCAGCTTATTTGACTCAAAAAATAACCTGGTCTGGGGAATGAATTTTAAGTTTTACAAGTACTAATCACATTTTGTATTTGTATTAATTCACAATAAACTGGCATTTGCAGGTGTATTCCGCGGTTTTTGTTTCTACGAAATAAACACCTTTTGGTAAAGCTGAAATATCGACCCTCAACTCATTTACATTTTGGTTAACCTTATCAATATAAATAGATTTTCCCTGAAGATTTAAAATCCGAAGAGAAACTATTTCATCTTCACTTTGAATTATAATAAATGAACTGGCCGGATTGGGATATATTTTCACCCGGTCACTTAACTCACATTGTCTGATATTGGTTGCTGTTAAATTTACTACTACACTAACACTATCTTCAGGAACTACTACAGTACCTGTTAAATTAACATAACCGGGAGTTTGTATGGAATATTCATAACTGCCCGGAAGCAGGTGTTGTGCTATCGCTTTCCCGTTTTCATCGGTAGTAACTGTTAGGTTATCAATGCTGATGTTGGCGTCTGAAACAGGTGCAGATTCGCTATTTACAGTGAAATAAACATCATATGCTGATGCAAAAACAGCCATATATTTAGTTTTCAAATTGTTTACTGTTTCACCTCCCGAATAGTTATTTGAGTTGTAGTCCAACCAGTAATCCAGGTGTTTTCCATCATAAGCTGAGGTTGGAAGGACAAAACTACGTAGTTTGTTATTACTAAAAGCATCATTTCCGATGATATTTAAAGAAGTACAGGGACTAAGGTCAATGTCTGATAATGCGTTGCCATAAAAGCTTTCAAACTTTATCTGTTTTAGTTTGTTGCAATTTTCAAAGTTAACTTCAGAAATTGAGTTTTCCTTAAAAGCATATCTTCCTACACATTCAAGCGCAGGACATTCACTGAAATCAACACTTGTAAGTTTATTATATATAAATGAAAAAGTATCGAAGGTTTTTAACGAATCGCAGCCCTTTAAGTTTAATTCAGAAATTTTATTTAAACAAAAACCACTGTATCCTATCTTTCTTAGTTTCTTACAATGGCTAAGGTCAAGGCTGGTAATACGATTGCCGTAAAAGGCCAGATCACCTATTTCTTCTATCGATTCACATCCGGTCAGGTCTAAACTGGAAATGGTATTGTAGGCAAAACAATAACCCGGAATTCCTTTAAGTTTACGGCAATTATTCAGACTAAGGTCGACAATATCATTTGAACTAAATGCATTATACCCAATGCTTTTTATGTTTGGACATACTGATAAATCAAGTTCTATTAGTTTGTTTTCATGAAAAGCATAACGGCCAATGTTTTCTATTGTTGAAGGCAAAGAAACCGAAGTAATTCCTTTATTATAAAATACTCCTTCATGATACCATTTTCTAATATCACGAATACCGGTTACTGTTTGTCCGTCAAGCACTTCGGGTATTATAATATCAGTACACTTAAAATTATACGAACAGGTGTCTATTACACCATCAATCATTACTACATCATCATCGGTAAGGGTATATGGGATAACTGCATGGTACCAATTGTTAGGATCTGTAACTGTTGTGTTTCCGCTATACCTTTTATTATCACTATCTAGCCAGGTTGTAAACCCTTCATATACAGGTTTTGGTAGTGTTATGCTTGCAGATGGGGCAAAGGCTCCGAACCCAATATCTTTGAGAAGAGTTTTTTCACTTAAATCTATACTGTTTGAAGAATTTGGATAAAAAGCCCAGTCTGCAATTGTAGTAATGGAATTACATGAATTAAGATTCAATGTTTGTATTTTATTGTAATAAAAGGCTTGGTCAGCAATTTCTTTAAGATTGGCGCAGTTTTCAAAATTGATATCGGTTATTTCGTTTGAATAAAATGCCAATTCTCCGATATATTTAAGATTGCTGCAATCACTAAAATCGACTGTTTTAATATCATCGCTGTAAAATGCCTCAGTGCCTATTGTATCCAGTGAAACACAATTATCTAGAATGAGTGCTTTGGTAGAATTGTACTTGAATGCATATTGGCCAATATACTTCAGGGAAATACAATCGCTCAGGTCTAAGGTATCTATTTTGTTATAAATAAATGCATAATCTCCAATGTGGCTTAGTTTCGATAAATTATCAAGATTTAATTTGGTAACATTACAGTAAACAAATGCCCATTTGCCAATATAAGCTAAATTGGGAAGAGAACTTAAATCAAGATTATTAATGGTAGTACCATAAAATGCATAATCTCCAATACTTGTAATTGAGGTAGGAATTGAAATGAAATTCGCCCCGGTTTTATAAAACACAGCATTTTCCTTCCTGTTTGCACTTCGGATACCGGTAATAATTTGTCCGTCAAGCACATCGGGGATTATAATATCTGTGAGACTATAGTCATAACTGCAACTGTCGATGATGCCATTATGCACCCAGACATCATCATCAGTTAACGTGTAAGGAACATATGCACGATAGCTGGTGCTTAAATCTGTAACACTTGTATTGCCGGTGTATTGTTTTTTATTTGCATCAATCCAGTAATTAAAAGTTCCGTAATTAGGAGTTGGCAATATAAATGAACTTAAACCATTTTCATCGAATGCCTCTTCGCCAATATCAAGCAGTTCTGTACAATTACTTATATCGATACCTGAAAGAAGATTTTCATAAAAAGCATTTGAACCAATATGTTTGATTTTATCACAATTTGTTAAATTAACACTGCTAATTTGATTACTTCCGAAAGCACTGTGTTTAATTTCACTAAGGGAAGAACAATGACTCAAATCAATACTTGTAATTTGGTTCACGTAAAAAGAATTACTCCCGATTGTTTTTAAATTGCTACAATTGCTAAAATCAACCGATTTAAGCCGATTGCCATAAAAAGCATAATATGCGATACATTGTAAAGAACTACAACTGCTTAAATCCAGATGATTTAAGGAATTATTAGAAAAAGCACATTGATTAATGGTATCAAGCTGAGAACATCCCGAGAGGTTCAGGCTTTCAATTGAATTATCATAAAATGAGTGAATTCCGATATAACGCAAAGCCTTACAGGTGCTTAAATCAAGTTCGGGAATCTTGTTGTTTCTAAAAGAAAAATCCCCGATATATTCCAAAGAAGAACAGTTTGTGAGATTTAAATTTGAAATGGTGTTTTCGTAAAAAGAAGAATCACCTATTGTTGTCAGGTTAGATAAATTGCTTATATCCAGAGAGACCAAATAATTATCATAAAAAGCTTTATTACCTATATATTCAATGGATGACGGCAAACTAATGCTCGTTAGTCCTTTACCGGCAAAAATTCCGTCAGCAATTCCTTTTATTGTTTGTCCATCCAGTGTTTCAGGTATTACAATATCTGTAAAAGCAAAATTGTGATAGGAATCAATTATTCCATTGCTAATATGCACATCTTCATCGGTAAGCATATAAGGGAGTATTACGCTGTACATGCTTCTATACTTAGTCACTTTTTCGCCAGCAGCATAAACAGTGTGGTACCAATCTCGCCAACCCCCAAATTCTTCATAAACACATGCAGGCAAAACAACTCCTGTTAAATTTTTATTATCAAAGAAAGCATCATCACCTATTAAAGTCAGAGAATCACAGCCTGTTAAATCTACTTCGGTAAGGGAACATTTACTAAAAGCAAATTCGCCAATAGTTTGCAACGAAGTGCAATTGCTTAAATCGATTGAAGCAATCGGATTCTTATAAAAAGCATAGTGTCCTATATCTTTTAGGGATGGGCAAGCACTTAAATCTAAACTGGTAATTGCACAAGACTCAAATGCCCGCGCACCTATTTCTTTTAAATTGGAACAACTACTAAAATCGATTTGTTTTAAATTGCAGCCGATAAAAGCTGCTTCGCCAATTTGTACCAAACTTTTACAACCATTAAGATTTACTTTATGAATGGCACTGTTTGAGTAAAACGCACGATTTCCAATAGATTCAAGATTACTACAACCACTTAAATTAATTTCAATAATATCGTTGCCCCGAAAAGCTGAATTGCCAATAGATTTTAAAGATGGACAATTACTTAAATCTACCATGTAGATATCATTGTATGCAAAAGCTTGATCTCCTATGTATTGAAGGGTAGACGGGAATTTGACCCTGAGAAGCCCTTTTAAATAAAAAAGGTCATAAGAATCATTGGCTATGCCTATAATAGTTTGCCCGTCGATGGTTTCGGGGATATTAATATCTTCCGGCAGCTCATCAACAAGGCAACTGTCAATAACACCATTAATAACCCGCACATCGGTTTTTTGTAAGGTGTATTGCGAAAAAGATGTTAACGCACCGCTTAAAAGAAAAAAAGTAATGAAAAATTTTAATTTGGGATTCATAGATTTGGTAAGGTTCATTTTCTTTAATTTAGTACGGATAATAGATTTGATAAAAAGGTTATTTGTTTGTCTTATAAAACTCTGTAGTACGATAAAAGTATATGAGAAAAATGAATTAATGTAATTATTACAAAGCCATTTTACAGACAAAGTTTGGTTAAGTTTACTCGCTAACTATGAAGATATTACAAATGTTATTTTTTTTATGGCCAAGCTAGAATAATGTTCAAAACATAGTAAGGTACGTAACGGATTTATGTAAAATTGAGAAATTGGATTTGTCTTTTTTATTAAAATCTATTTATAGTAATCAATTTCGAATACATTATATCCATTGAAAGTCATTCTTTTTAACTGGAATAAAAGAACAATGCTCTTAAATAATCGATATTTAAGAGCATTGTGTTGTATAGTTTACTATAGGTATTTAACCTATTTCAAGGTACTTAATATAAGAGAATCTATAGCTTAATGAATTTCTTAACAAGTGTATTATTATTCAAAGTAACCTTTAAGTAATACAATCCTGGAGCATAAGCTGAAATATTAATACTTGATTCACTTGAAAGATTCTGATACTGATTAATGATCTTACCTGTTTGATTTAGTATAGTAAGTTCTTCGATTTGCTGATCAGTAGTAGATGTAATAGTGATTAAATCAAAACTCGGATTTGGATAAATTGAAATGTTGTAGTTTTCTTCTTGTATCAATTCATTAGAAGACATATCATTTACCAGATCTTGCGCACTTTGAGTTGCTGGATTCAGAATTGTACCAGTAACTGGAGTTCGCGGCGATGCCGATATACATCCATTATTGATTGCCTCAACATAGAAAACTGTTGTGTTGGAAATGTAAGTTGAAAAATACATTCCGGTACCTAACGGTTTTCCTCCGTCTACAGTATCATACCAATAAACTTCTCCATGAGCACCTGCTATAAGAGTTACCTCTCCGGGCTCTTCTCTTGAATCACCAGTAATACGCCAAAAAGTTGGTATTGTTTTTACAGTGGCTGTGACAGGCACTCTTCCAGAAGTATTGCCATTTTCATCTATTGCCTCAACATAATACGTTCTGGTATAAGTAATATTAGATGAATAAGTTTCACCTGTTGCTAAAACCGTAGAACCCCAAGACCAGGCATACCAGTAAATTGTTCCTATGTTTGCTTTTACACTAACTTCAATCTCACCAGGGCCACATCGAGAGTTGTTATTTACTTCAATGATTTCCGGCATTTGGTTTTGACCATTTATAGAAGCAGTAACTGCTGTTCTAGATGGTGAAGTACATACATTATTGCTGGCTTCAACATAGAAAACTGTAGTTGTCGAAATAGTTGTTGAATAGGAAGTTCCGTTATGTAATAAATTTCCTTCGGTTTCAGCATCATACCATAGTACATCTCCCTGATCGGCAGTGGCCTCAAGATTTACCTCTCCGGGATCTTCTCTAGAATCATCTGCAGTACCGGTAATGTTAGGTATTGGATTGACTGTAGCGGTTACGGCGACCTTGTCTGATGTGTTTCCATCATAAGTGGCATCAACATAATATGTTGTGGTAGAGGAGATTGATGGAGAATACGAAGTGCCAGTTGCTAAAACAGTAGTGCTTGTTTTGCTTGCATACCAGTTAATTGTACCTATGTTTGCCGTTGCACTAAGTTCAACAGTTCCTGAACCACAGCGTTCCCCATTTACCACATCCTCAATTACAACTTCTGGAATATTATTATCAGGAGTAAAATTAGCTTTGAATTTATACCCATTCTGAGTTTGTAGCAGATTAAGAGCTGTTGTAATCGTATTGTCAGGAGGATTAATATCGCCATTATTACCACTAAAATCACTATAACCGTAATAACTGTCAGTTGTTGCTTCATCAGGACTTTCCGACACATTTATGTCTACAAAATAAACCACTGACGGTTGTCCATTGCCCCATGGATTTAATGGCCAATAATAATAGTCATTTTCATCATTATTACCATTTATCTCAATCCAACACCGATAAGTCCCGTAAGGATAATTATCTAAAGATAGTGAATAAGTAGGTGAATTATATTGGGTCGGAGTTGCTCCTGAAACAGCATCTATACCATCTAGTGGAGGAGTAGGGCTAGGTGGTGGATAAATACTACCATCTTGAATTATATTCCTTCTATGAGCCCAAATTGGCATTACACATTGCCACCCCTTTCCCGATGGTTTTGGCCATCCTGCGCCTTCAAGTCCAACAAATTCGGAGAGATAAACTGTTTCCAAATAATCGCCATCGGCATTTTCAATCCAGATGACACATGGGTTAGAACCGAATGCCAGGAGCTCAAAATCTAAAGTTCCATTACTCGTAGTCTGGGCCTGTGTTTTATTACTTAGGCCAAGTAGTATACATAAAAACAAAAATAGTTTTATGCATACTATGTTAAAATTTGATTTAGAATTTTTCATGAGAGTTAGTTATTTGATTAAATTAATTATGAGACATTGATTATAGACTTGATAAAAACGTCGTAATCAAAATATTCAAAAAAGAAACATTGGTTTGTCTCTAAAACTTTTAGTGGGCTAAAAATATACTTGAAAAAATGAAATAAGGTAATTAAAGAAAACCCAAGGAATGGCTTAATAAAGAATATGAAGAACTTAGCAATTAATGATACGTAATTAAATACCATTAATATGCTAAGTTCTAAGCTCAGTTGGTTATTTACAATGTGGCACCTTTATTTAATTACTAATAATTGTTTATATGATAAATTATCAGCTAAGTTAAGGCTTACAATATACATCCCTTTGCTCAATCCAGATGTTTTAAGCATAAACTCGTCTTTTTGGTAAATTTCATCTTCTTGGACAACTTTACCAATCATGTTTGTTACTTTAAGCTTGACAACTCCTTCAATACCGTGAAGTTTTAATGTAACAACATCACCAGTAGCAGGGTTAGGATACATTTTAAAACCTTTCTTCTGGATGCTTTCCTCAGCAATACCGGTTGCATCATCATCTTCGACTGTTACATTCGATGTGTCAGAAAAATCGTTTTCATCGGTAGTTACAGTAATAATTGCATTTCCTGCTGAAATTGCAGTTATCAGGCCTGTTGCACTGACAGTTGCTACTGATGGATTACTTGATTCCCAGCTTACATCCTGATTAGTTGCGTTTTCTGGGGCTATTGTTGCTGTCAGCTGCCAGGTTTCGTCAACATTCATTGTCACGTTTGCAGGATCAATACTTACACCGGTAACTGCTTGTTTAACTGTTACATTCGATGTGTCAGAAAAATCGTTTTCATCGGTAGTTACAATAATAATTGCATTTCCTGCTGAAATTGCAGTTATCAGGCCTGTTGCACTGACAGTTGCTACTGATGGATTACTTGATTTCCAGCTTACATCCTGATTAGTTGCGTTTTCTGGGGCTATTGTTGCTGTCAGCTGCCAGGTTTCGTCAACATTCATTGTCACGTTTACAGGATCAATATTTACACCAGTAACTGCTTGTTTAACTGTTATATTCGATATGTCAGAAAAATCCTTTTCATCGGTAGTTACAGTAATAATTGCATTTCCTGCTGAAATTGCAGTTATCAGACCTGTTGCACTAACAGTTGCTACTGATGGATTACTTGATTTCCAGCTTACATCCTGATTCGTTGCAGTTGATGGGGCTACGGTTGCAGTTAGCTGTAAGGTTTCGTCAACATTCATTGTTGCACTTTCGGGCGTCAAAGTCACACCTGTAACAGCTCCTGAATCTGCAGAGATTAACTTTATGTCATCAAAAAAGAAAGATCCGGATTGCTTGCTTGGGCCTCCAACGTATAATCTTATACAAGTTATCAGACTTAGGTTAACATCTGAGAATTTACTAAGTGGTATAGTGAATGTTTTATACTCATGATTAGCCTCTTTAGTTATATTAACTTTATACGCATTGTCATCTGCATCACACAACATAATATCCTGATTTAATTCTCCTGTAACTTTACATGATAACTGAATTGATTCATAACCCGAAAAATCAAGCCCTATCCTATCTTTCAGAACGACGTTAACACCAGCCCAATTTTCTGGATAATCATACTTAAATTCATAATGTTTAGAACCCTCGGCGGCTCCACCATCATTAACCTCAGAGACATCAGTACCATTGTATTTTTCAACCTTAGTAATCAATGTGCTGGCATCATTGTATATTACTAATGCACTGGTGGCTAATTTACTAACAGTGATTTTAAGAGTAGAAGTCATTATAACGTCCTCATTATCA
>JBNKCO010000039.1:0-97596 GCA_050287785.1 Bacteroidales bacterium | reverse complement strand
CCCATTGGTTGATAATATTTCTTTACCAACCGAGTTTCCTCTTATGTTGAAATAGGGTTGGTTTCCTGACAATCCCAGCATAAATCCATCTACTTCATCTCCTCCATTAGCAATCAAAGCCTGGTATCCCTCTGGCGAGACTGGGACTTTAAGCCATAGAGAAATCGAAAAATCCTGGTCCTGACTAAACTCATTCCATGCTTCATCTCCAAAACCAATATAATCACCTTCTCCATCAAAATAATAGGCACTGTTTTCATTACCAAATCTATCGGTTGTAAGGGTTACTCCATTAGTATCTCCATGGTAGGCATTAGAACTCTGGTCCTGCGCATTGCCATCAAATGGCCAATAGCCTATGAAGTCAGAAGTTTGAGAATACGAATTCAACGACAATACAAAAATACCTATAAGGATGAGGCTATATTTATTAAGGTTAACTATTTTCATTGTTGATGGTTTTATAGTATTTCTAATAAGTTTGTTAATACGAACGGATTATTCAGCATAGTGATAATCATATTGCTTAAGGATATTGCCATCATTATCTTTTATGAATTCTAATCGTCCAGAACTATCATACTCATAATAAGTTGTTAATCCATTAGGTGCAGTTTCAGAGGTCTTGCCTATTAATGGAGCATAGGTGTAAATTGAAACCATATCACTTTTAGTAACCATGGTTCCTATATCGGCAATACTGCTTTTTATAAAAGCAATATCCGCATCAATATCAGCTTTAACTTGTGAACCCGTAAAATCATGGTCATCAATTAATTCCTGTAAGAAAGCATTATCAATAACTGAACTTGAACTCTCAATCTTGATTATGGGATATTGACCTCTGTACCCCCAGATGTAATAAACAGACTCATTATTTTCTTTATGATATTCAATAACATTTCCATTATCATTATAAGATATATCTTGAATCTTATAAAACAAATCAGATCTTGTTCCACTGTTTTCAAGTATTGAAACAAAGTTGTCAGTATCTGATTTCTTTAATTTATATATTTCTTCGGGTAAAAATGAATTTGCTACCCGGTCATACTCTGTATAGGTTCCTTCAATAGCATTTCCATCAACATATTTAACAACTTCAATAGGATTTTTTATTACATTATTTCCATTCATGGCATTCCAAAGGGGACTACCAATATCGCTTGGATAAACCATTTTTGTTTCTATTGTTTTTCCATTACTATTTTCAAAAGTAATATGGTTCTTAAAACCTTTATTATTATACCCAAAGGTTTCTGTCGTTTTAACAGCTTTTCCATTATCCAGGTAAGCAATTTGTTCACTTTCTGTTAACCTATAATCAGCAAAACGTATTGGGTAAAGGTTTAAACGTTGACTTCCACATGCGTAAATGTTACTTTTAACTTGAAAACCATTACAACTGAATAACACATATTCATTTTCACGCTTAACACCCCAAGTTACCATTTTATTAAAAGGCTCAAACTTATTCTTAATCTTTCTGACTGGCAAGAATATACTGTCGATTTTATCATAGCGATAATCAATTTCACCTTCAAGCAGACCTATGTTTAAATCATTATTTGAGGGAGTACCAGGTAAGGTAACATCTCTAAAGGCATGGATAGCATCACCCATTGTGTAAAAATACTCAGTTTTTCCAGCGTCATTACTTTCAAATTGCTCAGTTACCTTACTGTACCCTACCGGTGAACCATTAGCAGAATTCGAGTATGAGAAAATTGAACTGGAATATAGAATAGCTCCTTTAGGAGAAAGACCAGTACTGTGACAACCATCTGGTATGTTTGGTAAATCAGCTGCACCTGTTATTGGATGACAACGACTCAAATTGGAGTATCCATCCAATACTTTTGTATGGTTAGGCATTTGGTAACAATGCCCACCAGAATAGGTGTAGGTTTTGGTAAGTTTGGGTTGTTGAGTACTTTCATGTTTGATACTTTTTATACGCAGCCCACCTCCTCTTAATGTTCCAACTTTTTTTAATGTTGGTAATTTAAAAATAATTTCAGCACGGTGAGCTGGGTCACCACTTTTCCCCTTATCAATAGGATATTTTGCCCTAAACCTATACTTTCCGGGCTCAAGGGATAGTTCAATATTCTTAATGTTCAGATCATAATATTGTACTCCCCCAACATTTTCTACTGGAGAACATTCATCGTCATACACATAGTTGGTACATTCATCTTGATAATTCTTTAAATCCCAAATACTACTTATCCAACCCCCAGATGTTTCGCTATATCTGTCAACACTAACAAAGCATTCATTACTATTATTAACTCCCGGACTATGTATCCAAACATCGAAACTTAGATCATATTGATAAGCGAAATCATGAATATATTCTTTGTTATCGTAGGTGCTATCTTCACAATCTCTTATTTCTACCTTTTCATAGGTTGTATAAGAATCATTCTTTCTGTTATCAAATTCATTCAATTCAAATTCATAAGTTGTAGTTCCACCGGTAGGATAGGAAATCTTTTTCAGAATGCCTGCTTTTGCAAAATCTTCATCAGACTCTCTGTTTACTCCAACAAAATTTTCAAATTCCGATGGTATATTATAATACTTTCGTAAACTTGTTCCATTAGGCAACAAAGTTTTGGAATAACTGTTTGCTTTTCCATTAAAATAGCCCCAGTAATCCATTGCCATGCTGGTTTTATAAGGTAATGGTTTATCCTCATTGTAATCGAAATTATATATTTTGTCATCTACGGTTACACTTAACAATTTCAAACGTTTTGACAAAACATCATCAGTATAAATACTTGTATTAATGTCTCCACCTATGCCATTATTACTCTGATAAAAGTTACCATAGTCTTCAACTCCTTCAAAATAACCATAATCGAAGCTTATAGTTTTAATAGGATCTGTATTTCCATTTTGATAAACTTTTATAGTTTCCAGCTTTAATCCACCATGTACATCGTTTCTAGGATTACTCACAAACTCAACATAGCCATTACTAAATCGAATGTACTGTAGGTATTTACCATAAGTAATGGAATAATAAGCTGTACCGTAATCATTCCTGTCATCATCCACAATAACATTCTTTAAATCAGCTTTGGCAAATCTTACAATAGGCGTATGGTAAATATATGATCTTGGCTTATATTCAAAAGTCACCTCTCGTCCTTTACGATTATCTATTTTTGTTAAATGTAAAGCATCACAATAACCATCGTAGTTATTAACTTGAGTGCTGCCATCAAGTCCATTACTTGTTGCATTATCTTCACAAGAACTATCATTAAAATTGTAGTGGAGACCATCCGGGGTAAACAAAATATAACCAGTTGATGAAGTTTTGTGTATTTCAATTGGTTGCCTATCTATTATCTCATAACTAGGGGATACATTTCCTCTTCCATTAGGATTCCGCTTAATCACAAATTTGCCACTTCTACCATTTGGAAGACTAAACATATATAAATCTGGTTCACCTTTCCATTGAGGATCTTGCCAAAGCTCGCATTCAGTTTGTCCTGTCTCCAATGGAGGCTCTTCTGAATAATAATAGCAATCAGAGGTGCTCACGTGATCAATGTGGGCATTATTAAAATTCCAGTTACCAGTTGGAAGTCTACTCATAGAAGCATAGCTATGAGATTCGTAGTCGTAATTACCTCTTTGTTCTCTAATAATTTCTCCACCTGCATTTAAGACCCAACCTAATCCAACCCAACTGGCATCTTCGTTTACTTTAATACCCGAAGAATGGTAACTTAGACTAATGGGTACTGTAATATCTCCATCAACAATGGTGTACAGGGGTATATTAATATTCGGAGTACCCGAAAACAGACTAATTGGCCTATCAATATATTTAGCAAGAGCTGCTGTTTCTGGTGAAGGTTCAACTACTACTGGTTCTTGAGCTATTAAAGCAAAAACATTAAATAATAGTATGCTTTTTGTTAAGTGTTTGATTATAAATTTTTTCATCTTACAGATAATTGTTTTATAAAAGCTATATGTATCATTCATTGAAAGAATATTAGAAGTTTTATTTCGGATAATATTTAAAGTTCTAAATAATAGGTTGTTGCGAATTACTAATCAGGTATGTAAAACCAATTGTAGAAATTATTCCTTTTTGCTATAATGAAAAGCAATTTCGTTAAGTCTAGAATTAATACTTTAGAGAAATTGTTTACCGTGTTATTGGGAATGACTCTAATTGGTTCCTAGTTTACTGATGATTCTTTAATTTCAATATCACCTACATTTTCATTTCTGCATGTGTTGGGTTTGGTGTAAAGAGAATAATGTGTACATCATATTGTGCAATTCCTGTTAAAATAATAAGGGATCTGAAACACCCTAAAATAGCTTGTCTCATAATGAAATATTTATTTTATAAATTCAATAGAAAATTTTCGCTTTCAAAAAACTAATAATAATGTCCAAAAATATATCCCCCCACTGAAATATTATTGCAGTGGGCTTATATAGCTTTAATCTAAAGATTATCTAGCTTATTTGTTTATTAGAGTCTTTCGAGATTCTGTTAAGAAATGTTGCGTGCAAATAGTTCTAATAGACTTCTCTTCTAACTTCTGTTTAATAACAGATATAATATTGCCCTTAGGCAATTCAAACTGATGCTGGGTACTTCGTGTGATGTGTGACATAGGTAAAAAGAATTACAATGTTGTGATCAAAAAGAATTTTCTTACTAATTTTATTTAACTTCTTTTAACATTTAATGGCTCAAAGTAACAAATTGTTTTCAAAAAAAACAAATTTTATAGTTAGGGAATTAAATTGTCGGAGTAATAGGCTGAAATAAAGGAAGGTGCACGGTTATTTGAAGGAACATTTTTTTTACCAATAATTAAAAGAGGTTCCAGTAAACTTCCCATTTGTCCGGTTTTATATTTTATTTCTTCGGTACATTGTTGTATAAACGCTTTAGGATATTTTCCAGTTTTCCGGTCTCTTCTCCAACTTTAATTAATGAGATTAACTGAGTATCGAATATAGGGTATTGCTGCATACTTTCGTTAAAGGTTTTTTCGTAAACTCAGTTAATACTTTTTATACGAATCAAGGGTTGAGTTTAATTCTTTTAAAGAAGAAAGAACCTAATAAGTGTTTAATCTGCATTTAGCCTTGGTTCGTCTCTCTCCTAAAGCTAAATGCGGATTAAATTTAAATAATTGTGGGTGAAACCTATGGATGAACATTGCCACATACTCAGCCCCGAAGTTGGTTGAATTGTAATAATGCTATTCAACTATTTTGGGACTGTAGGCATATATCTATAATCAGCGGGCTTCATCCCGGTTATTAATCTTAATCCACTCACAATCTAAAGGCTTGATAAGCAATCCATCTTCATTGAAATCTATCGATTCTATTAAAGGTTTGCCGTTAGTCAGAACTGCGTCCAATAAATATACTTTATCCTTTATTTTAACATGAGCAATTATATGATTAAACTGATGTAAATTATAAAATGTTTTATCCAGATTAGAAAAGTCTTTAGATGAAACTAATACAGGATTTGCCATAAAACCAGCCTTACGAAGAAGGTTTATGAGTATAAAATTGATTTCGCTATTGCTACCTTCACCTAAATGATAAGGATAATATAAACTTAGGTTTGCTATTTTTTCTTTGTCAGGGAAGTCTTTTGTAGCTTTTATTTCAACTAATGAAATGCCTTTCCTAACAAAAATTCGGTATTGATTATTCCAGACCATTTTGTCATTAACATGATGGAGTATACTAAACATACGTTCTTCATCATTGCTTATTTCAGCAGTGATGTTTTTAATAGTATCTGTTAATCCCATGTCAGTTATCAAGGGTATGCCAAATTCATCACTTTTGTTTAAATCTTCGGCAATAGTATTAAGGGTTGGGGCAGAATATAAAATATAGGGAACTACATTCGGAGTACTATTCTTTTCGCTTCTAGTTTTATATTTGAAAGTTGGATCAATGCCTTTCAAGATATCATACATGTTATTAAATGGAAATTTGCGATCTGCAAAATTCAACATAAATTTCACATATGCTCGATCTTTCTTATCAATATCTTGGTTTGTAGCCGGTATATTTTGTTTTGAGATTTGATGCAAGGTTTCAAGATACCTCTGACCAGGACCATTGTATGCTATTATTGAATAATTCTGTGTAGTATTTTCAATTACCGGCGCTTCCGTATTATATAATTTGTAACTGTAATTAAAGCTGCGGCTGGTTCTAAATCTAATTTCACTGTGTAATACGGGAATTTCGGAATCAAAATACCAGGGGGCCGGATTTACAACCTCAATAGTAGGTATAATAATTTCATATTCAATGATAGACCCAACCTTGACATCGGGAAATTTTATAGTCAAGGTTCTGTTAAAATCTACATCAGCTTCACTCACCAGAATATCTTTGGTTTTAATTCTTGATTTGGACCATTTCCCTTTTTCGATAGGGGTTAAAGTCTGCGCTTTAATTGAGTAGGGTAGTTTATTGAATGTGGAAGCAAGGGCAAGGTCGTAAAAATTGATAGATTGTTGGGCGTATTTTACACCTTCTTCACTAAGTATTTTAATTCGTAAATGTCGTGAAAAGTTAAGGTAAATTTGATTGTCTGTACCATTAAAGTAATAAGTTCCGTAATCACATAAGACAACTGCATTAGCATCTTGATATTTTTGGAGTTCTTTCTCATTGTCGCTAAGTTCTACATATTTTACTGGAAGTTTCTGGGCATTTATCTGCATACTAATGGCAATTAAGATGCAGCTTAATAGATAGTTTCTCATTTTTAGTTGGTGTGTAAATGTTTTAAATTTAACGATGAATATAATTGCTCTTTGATATCTATTTTATTTCATTTCTCTCATTTAAATCGCAGAAATTTCTTGAGAAGCGGTCAATGTAGAGTTGATGAAAAATCCAAAATAGTTTATTTTTTTTATAATATCCTTAACTATCAAAAGAAAATTTGACAAAATATATGTCAGAAAGGTAAATAATTGGATTTTGAAAAATAAACCTCTTTTCAGTTAAAAAAAAGAGTCTCTGAAATTTTCTTTCAGAGACTCTTTTGCATAAAGTAATTTTATAGAACTTATTCTATTGGGTTAAAGCCCAACTATTATAATTTGTTAATTTTTATAATTTTCGTGTTATTTTCCTGAGAAATCTTAAATAAATAGACTCCTTCATTTAGATTAGCTCCGGTTTCAGCTCTGTGGTTTCCAATACCTTTTTCCAGAACTCGCCCTTGAACATCCATAATTTCATACCTAAACTTACCTTTGGCCTCAATTATAAGGGTGGAATTAAAAGGAACAGGATAACATTTTACACTCTGATTAAACTTAGATTCCTTTAAGTTGGTATAGTAATTGACAGTTTCCAATTCACTATAAAGGTTAGAAAGGGGAATAATTTCTCTTTCCTGACTTGAGCTGGACCATTCTAAAGTTGTTGAAATGTTATTTGTACTATAAATTCCTTCAACAACAATATTGTAAACATGGGAAGGAACTATGTCAAGAGGAATTTCAAATTCAGTCTCTGATTGCAAATCCCCTGTATTCAATTCAATACTGTCATTAATCCAAACCTTAGTATTTCCAGTTGTTGTAAGAAATAATGAATATGCTTCAGCATATTCTGTTTTTATCTGTCCTTTCATTCGGAAGCCAGTAATACCAGTAGTCGGAGAAGGGGTGTCATCGGAAGATAAATCTATAATATTAAGTTCCTGGCTAACTGGTTTGTCCCATTCACCATTATAGAAACCCATAATATTGAGTCCAGTTCCTGTTTCTGTTCTTGACCGTTCTATCAAATAATAGGGTACTATAACTTTACCATTAGTTGTGCTATGATTCTTATGTGCAAATACAAATGATAATACATCATCATTTAATAGAGCTTCCCGGTCTATTAAACCTTCAGCTGTTGCTGTTCCGTTTTCTGAAATATCGAATTCTGTCCAGGTTTGCCACTTGTCTGCAGCTCCTGCAAAGTATACTCTATAACCCGGTGTTACAACATAAAGGTTATCATAAGCATCTACAGCAATATCGCTTCTGTCTATATAGATATTGGAAATTGAATCATTTTGCCAGACGCCCGATTCGTCCTGATAAATATGTCTTAACCAGGCATTGTAACGAGAGCTGGGCCAACTACTATTATCAGGTTCTGAATCTAACATATATGATTGCAAAATGTGAATGCCTCCCTTACTATCCACAGCTTGTCCTTCCTGGTTGATTAGACCCCTGTTTTCACCTACTGAATAGATTTTAAAGCCAGGAGAGTTATAATCCACAGGATCAGTTCCTGTTGTTCCTATTTTGGTATCATCGGTATTATACCAGGTGCGTCCGTCATCATCACTATAAGCATAGTATACTTCATGGTTTGTTGAAGCTATTGGTGTTTCACGCCACACAAGTGATACATGCAATCTTGTTCCTCCAGGTGTATAATGCAAACCATTAATATACCCGCATTTTGCTGTGTATCCAACAGGCATACCATCTGCTCGTCCATGCATGTACTCACCAATATATTCCCAGGTGCTAGATTCACCAGAATATTCCCATAAATGAGAGTTGCCATCACCACTTGTGCCAGAGCGGCATTCAAATAGCATATTGCCATCTGGTTTTGAGATGAACCGTGGGTATGTTATAGAACCCCAAAAAAAGTTGTTGTTAATTGAAGTACCATCAACTAGGTATTCTCTTGTTGCACTGAACGATTCAGATGTCCATGCAATTTCTTCTGGTTTGTTTGCAAGATCAGCAACCGATACTACATAATTCAATGGGTCGCCATGATGGTCAAAAGCAATATGGATAGTTCCGTCATTTTTACAAATGCCAAAAGAAATATTGTAGTGATTATCACCTAAATCATGAGGTGAAGTATAACCTGTCAATTCCACTTCTTTCCAATCGCCTAAAGGCATTTTTCTACGCGCCATGCATACATGTTTTGCAGCATTCCAATAAGTAACATATTGATACCCATTGTAGCTCATAATAGCATTTTGCTGGAAGGAAACAAAGTTGGCTCCGTTTGATGTGGTATAAGCCTTGTCTGTTACAACACTTGCGCCAAGCTTTGCAAAATGAGTAAAGATATCAGGATTAACCTCGAGACTACCCGCGGGTGATGTATTATCAGGAATATAAATCGAAGTTCCATTTGTTGCTAATTTAAAACTATCACATGCAATATCGAGGATGTTTCCTTTAGCAGCGTCTTTGCTTATATCATATGTAATCCAGAAAAAGTTTCTGCCAGCTATTAGAGAATAGTCACAACTCAACTGAAAATCTTCAGCAGTAAGCGGCTCATCTATTTGTCCTACAAGATTTGCTATAGAGAAAGTAGAATCGTTGCCTGATGCATAAACTTTTACACTGGAAATATCAGCTAAATTGGTTGTACCTTCAGCAGATAGATACAACTCAGACAATTTAAAGGGATTATTTAAGAATTTGGTTTTAACTTCCAAAGTCATAACTACATTATCGTAAGATCTTGAATTCACATAAGCATTCTTCTGTGCCACATCAGATTTTAAATATATCATCGGATTCAGGAAGGATAGTACATAGGTTCCACCTGTTATTGTACCATTTAGTCCATTTCCAGAAGCATCAGTTGCTGTAGCTGCTCTGTCGTCAAAATTCCAGTAAGCAACAAGATTTGGTTCATTGCCGTTTAAAACAGTAGCTTTATTTTCTTCGAGTTCTTGTGCTGTTTTTGCTACATTCCATACGCGGACTTCATCCATTAAGCCTTTGAAAGCTCTGTCATTCAATGCCGCATCCCATCCCAAATATAGGTTCCCGGTAGAAAAATCATAATTGCTCAAGGCTATTGATTCTTTTGTTTCTTTACCATCTAAGAAAATTGACCTTGAAGTTTCTGTTACTACCATTGCAACATGATGCCATATATTAGGCTCAACTATTTCTGAAGCTACTCCATAATCTCCCAGACCAGTTGTTGCCCTAACACCATTATAAACTTGATCATCCCTGGCATATTGGATACCTGCATCTGCTGTACTGCGATGATAAAATAACCCAGCATACTGAGTTTGATAACCATTAGGATTTATCCATATCTCAACGGTGTAGGGGAGTGTCTTTAAATCTAAACCAGAGATTTTTACATTACTATTACTACCATCTACTCCTGGTAAAGACATAGCAAAATTTAAACCTGCTGGTAGTTCAGGATCGCAAATATCCCCAATTCCGTCTTCATCGATATCTTCCTGATCGGCATTAGAAGTTTCGGGGCAATTATCATCTAGATTATTTATACCATCTCCATCCATATCATTGTCGCATACATCTCCAATTCCGTCTTTATCCATATCTGCCTGATCTGCATTAGAAGTTTCTGGACAATTATCAACAAAATTATAAATGCCGTCTCCGTCTGTCTCTGCTCTTACGAAAGAAGAGACATAAGTTCCACCGACAATTGTACCATCTAGTCCATTGCCAGTGATATCGGTTGCCATAGTTGCCTGATCGTCAAAATCCCAGTAAGCAACAAGTCCTGTTTCATTGCCTTTTAAGGTATCGTATTTGCTTTCTGCTAATGCTGTTGAATCTTTGGCAATATTCCAGACCCTTACTTCATCTATGGCTCCCTTAAAGGTCCTTTCTGCTACTGCCATATCCCAACCAAGGTATAAATTATCAACAGAAAAATCGTATGCAGTCTGACTGGCACCTGCATGATAAGAAACACCATCAACATATAAAGTATTTGAAGTATCTGTAAAAACCATAGTAACATGGTGCCAAACATTAGGAGCGACGGGGTCTGTAACAATACTTGAGCCCATATAATTCATCCTTAATTTATTTAATCCCTGCCATCCTGCTGCATATTGAAGGCCTGCATCACTTGTTCCCCGATGATAAAATAATCCTGCATAGGCTGTTTGATCACCATCCGGCTTAATCCATAATTCTATTGTTGCAGGTAGTGTGCTTAAGGAAAGTCCAGAAATATCTACATTACTGTTATTACCATCAACTCCTCCTGGTAAACTCAAGGCATAATTACCTTCCACAGAGAAATCGATAGAATATGTCTTTTTTGTACTTCCATCTATAGAAGTCACCTCTATTGTTGTTGTTCCTGTTCCAGAAGAAACATTTACATAACCATCACCTGTAACTGTTGCTTCGGAATTATTTGGTGTTGCTGTTACATCTACAGAAGGCGTTCCCTCGGGAAGCACAACAGTATATGCTGTTGTAGTTGGGTCAAATGCGGGAACCAAAGTTCCGGCATCTATTGTTAAATCTGATAAGGTGGCATCTCTAAGTTCTGGAATTTCAGAAAGGACTTCCACAGATAGAATACTTAAAGTATCTGATTCAGTATCTGGATTATGAAGAGCACTCCAACGGCAAATAGAATCAACATCTTGTCTTCTGAACTGAGCGTTGGCATATATTAATACCGGATTCACCATAGTTGCAGTTTTAACCCATGTGGAGTAAACTTTATTGACAGCATCTACATCAATCCAAATATCTACTTGTGAGCCAGATTCTATGGTGACAGTATTTGTAGATACAAAACCACCGCTTGCACCATCTCGGACTTTTAGTCCATCAGCATAAAAAGCAAGAGAAGTTGAATAATCTGTCCAAGTTGTAATTTCTCCAGCAGATAGGTTAAATGAAGCATCAAATACTCCATCATCGTCCACATCGTAAAATACTGCTGAAGCAAATAGTATTGTATCTGTTGACCCAGCTTTGATGGCACTAAATAAACCAGTATTATCAACTGTTTGTGCTTTTGTTTCTTCTAATGTTGGTATCCTGAACAAAATAATGATGCAAAATACCAAGAAGAATAGTTTATTCTTTCCCATAATATGTCTAATTTAAATTTTGAAGATATTAAGATAATGTTTTTTATGCTTTTATTAAATAGGATCTGCTATTTATGCAGCTTTTAATTTAAGTGTTAAGTTATCAAATGTATACGGTTTTCCTTTAATATGGGTTTGTAATGAAGGTATCTGAATATTACTAGAACCATTAATACCTTATGGTAATTGTTATCCATACGCCGATTGAGCAATAAGGCCATGTATGGAGAAAATGCCCGTACAAAACAGCAAACTCACTATAAAAGTTAGTAAAGTAGATTTTTCCATAATGAATTAGTTTAATAGTAAAGATGAAACATTTATAAATATCTAAAATTAGTGAGGGAAGAGCAGTTTTTTTTATACTGAACAAAGAATTAGTATTAATTAATCATTGTGAGTGTGAATTTTTTGACAGAAACTATACATTTTTCGACTGACATTTATTCTGTTGTTAGGTTATTTGTAGATTAATCATAAAGGATAGAATATTATAAGGCAGTGCTAATATCTTACTTCACTAACCCTATGGAAACATTAAAAAAAGCAGAAAAGAACAGTTTTAGCCCTTGTGTGCATTTTGCCAATAATGGTTAAAAAGGATAGTACAGAGAGCTGGTTAGAAAGATAGTTCTATGGAGAATAGACAATTTCTGCATTAAAAAAAATAAATGGGTTCATCAAAACTCTGTTGCTTGTTATTAGGAAACCTTTGATACTCTGCATATTCAGAGTTAATTTTCTTGTTGTTTTTTTAATCAGGAGGATTCTCATTGTTGGAAAATATAACTACTTCCGGTCTTATTAAAAACGAGATATCTACCTGCACGAGGATAACCCTAAATTGGAATTGCAAGGTATTCTTTCAGACATTAAATAGCCAATTTGTGTATTTATGCCTAATTTTTTGCACAAATATTAGAATCTGAGCGAATGAAATAATAGTTTAGACAAACATTTAAATAAATAGCTTTTGACAGTAAAAAAAATAATTATGAGTTTAAGAAATATATTATTGGTGATACCTGTATTGTTTCATTGTATTAGTGTTTTGGGACAAACAAGAGTAATGTCGCTAAATATAAGATATGACAATCCAGATGATGCTGAAAATTGTTGGGAGAATCGGAAAAAGGAGGTAGTACAGATGATTGATTTTTACCATCCTGAAATTTTTGGTATTCAAGAAGGCTTAATTAACCAGTTGGAATACATAAATAACGAGTTAAATGACTACAGTTATGTAGGTGTAGGAAGAGATGATGGTAAAGAAAAAGGTGAATTTTCTGCAATAATATTTGATACAACGAAATTTGAACTTATCAACACAACAACATTTTGGTTATCTGAGACGCCTGGTATGGTTTCGGTTGGCTGGGATGCTTCCATGGAACGGATATGCACTTATGGAGCATTTATAAATAAAATCACAAAAGATTCAATATTTATATTTAATTGTCATTTTGATCACATTGGAAAAATAGCGCGAAAAATGTCATCTAAATTAATTCTAAAGAAGGTTAATGAATTTGATTTAGATGATAGAAAAGTGATTGTAATGGGAGATTTGAATTGTGAATCGCACGATGAACCAATACAAATACTTAGAAAGGAATTTTATGATGCAATTGAAATTTCGGAACAACCACATTATGGGCCAGATGGGACATTTAATGATTTTAACATTAATTCAATTGTAAAGGAAAGGATTGATTACATTTTTACAAAAAACCTGAAGATTAAAAGATATAGACATGTTGATGACAGAAGGAAAAACAATCTTTATATCTCCGATCATCTACCAGTATTAGTTGAAATAATAGACACTAATATTCACCCATAAGGATTTTGAGGTAAAGGTTCTTTTACTCCCGCCTGAATGTCATTTAAGAGAATTAAATTGTTCAAATTCCTTTCGCTCACCCCTCAATCCCCTAAAGGGGAAGACCTGTGTGCATTTCCCTTTTGGGAATAAAAGGGTGTGCGAGGGCAAAATGTCATTAACTAAACGACATTGTTCCCGCCTGGGTTGGGGGAAATGGAAGAACCGTTATCTCATTATATCTTCAATAATACAATTATCTTCAACCTTAAAATAGTAACCTTCTTATTTAACTCTTCAATATAAAGAATGCTATCTCTAAAGTTATTATATTCAGTAAAGAACTCTGTATAATTCATTTGTCCGGCTTCATAAGATTTTAAGAGCAATTCTGGTGTGTTTAGGGACTCAACAATATTTTCCAATTCTTTAACTGAGGCATTCATGATTTCGTAACTCTGGATCATCTGACTGATTGAGTTTTCAAGTTTCAGTTGTTCAGCATTAACCTCCTCAAGTAGATAATTGTGTTGAGCTTTGGCCAATCTAACTGAATTTTTATTCTCGAATAAAGGAATAGATAAACCAGCAACAAAGCCATGGTTTGCATATGAAGCATTTGCATCTTGACGATACCCGAGCTCAAACTTTGGTAAACTGCTGGCTTTCTGAAGTGAAATATTTCTTTCTGATATTTCAAGTTCATTCTCCCAGTAATTTGAAAATGGATGTTTCGATACTATCTCGGCAACTACTGTGTCTGTCAATATAGGTTCCGAAAAGCCAGATATAACAGTGTCAGTAATTTCATATACTAATCCGCCATTTAATTCAGAGGTTTTAAGTTTCAAAGTATTTCTTTCAGCCTTAAGAATTTTTAATTTGGTATTAGCAGTCGCTGTTTCGTTGCGGATACGGTTAAATTCAAAAATGTTTATTTCTCCAACTTCTAGTCGTTTCGTGGCATTGGCACTTAACTTTGTCATCATTTCCTGCATTTTGTACAATAGAACCAACTTTCGATTCACGGCTATAAATTGTCCATATATTTCAGCAGCTTCAGTAAAAACATTGTTTCTGAGTTGATTGTATTTTGCAACGGATTTCTGAGCTGTAATTTCCGCTATCTTATTTTTATGAATATAAGTTGAAGGGAAATCAAAGGATTGTGATACAACCATTTCTGAATAAAAACCAGATTCCTGATTTAAACGTGCATAGCTAACTTCCGGATTTTCCAAATAGATTCCCGTTTTTGCTTCTAAAGATTCTGCTTCTGATAATTTTTGGGCTGAAATAAGTGTTTTGTTATTTGATTCAACACTTTGTAGAAAAGCATCGAAACCCTGTTGGGCACTTATCAGCGTTGGGAAAAAAAATGTAATTAGAATATATTTAAGCTTCATGTTTCCTCCTGTTTTTTAAGTAATATATTGAAGGGATAACGAAAATGTTGAGTAAGGTTGAACTTAATAATCCGCCCAAAATTACTTTCGCCATCGGACTTTGAATTTCATTGCCAGGACTGTTACCTTGTATCGCCAAAGGAACTAATGCTAAAGCTGCTGTTAAGGCGGTCATTAGAATTGGACTTAGTCTGTCAACCGAACCTTTTACAATTGAATCGTATAGCGATTTCTTTTCAGATAAAAGCAGGTTGTAATGAGCAATTAGTAAAATACCATTACGGGTTGCAATTCCTAACAGAGTAATAAAACCAATAACTGCAGGAATACTTATAATGCCCGAAGTTCCCCATACGCTAAATACTCCTCCAATTAAAGCAAGTGGTAAGTTTACAAGAATGATAGCAGCAGTTGATACGTCCTTAAATTCCTGATAAAGGATTAAGAAGATCACGAAAATTGCAAAAATGGAGGTTATCATTAAGGTTTTGGAAGCAGCAGCTTCACTTTCAAATTGTCCTCCATATTCAATTCTGTATCCTTGAGGTAAATCAATATTAGATTTAACAACTTCCTGAATATCGTTTACAACACCTCGTAAGTCGCGGCCAGAAACGTTTGCAGAAATCACTAGTTTCCGCTGTACATTTTCCCGGTTAATTGTATTTGGTCCGGCAGCAGAAACTACATCTGCAATAAAGTACAATGGAACCTTTCCACTACCATTATGTGTGTCGATTAAAATATTTCTGATAGCTTCTATGCTTTCACGGTTTTTTTCATTAAAACGCACTATTAGTGGAAACGACATGTTTTCTTCGTAAACTTCAGCAACCTTTTCACCAGCCAGGGCAACATCAACAAATTCAGTGAATTCTTCGATGGAAATATTATATCTTGCAAGCATTTCGCGTCGAGGTTTTATTTGTATCTGTGGAATTTCAACTTGCTGCTCAACATTTAAATCGATTAATCCTTCAATGTTAATTATATGTGTTTTTACCTGATTTGCCAGGTTGTACATTTTGTTCAGATTGGAACCAAAAAGCTTAATAGCAATATTGGCTCTTGTGCCAGAAAGCATGTGATCGATTCTATGTCCGATCGGTTGACCAATTATAAAGTTCATTCCAGCTATTGCCGAAAGCTTTTCCCTGATTTCATCGAAAAATTCCTCTTTTGATCGAGCCTTGAGCGTAAATGGGGCTTCAATTTCAGATGTATTACCCCCTAAAGCGTGCTCATCAAGTTCTGCACGGCCTGTTTTACGGGCAGTTGTTCTTATCTCAGGAATAGTAAGTAAAGCTTTCTCAGCAGCTCTTCCCATGTTGTTTGATTCCTCCAGAGAAATACCTGGTAGGGTAGTAGTTGTAATTACCAGCGACCCTTCATTAAATTCAGGGAGGAAGCTTCTGCCTAGTGTTAGCATAATTCCCAGTGATATTATAAAGAGAGTAGCTGCAGAAGCTATCAAGGTTTTCGGGCGTTTGAGAACTTTAATAAGTCCGTTTTTATAACTCTTGTTCAAAAATTCAACCAACTTACTTTCTTTTGGCTGACGCTTTAGCATTTTTTTTGAGGTAAGCATGTAGCTGCACATTACAGGTGTAAGTGTAATTGCAACAATTAACGATGCAAAAAGCGAAACAATAAATGCAATGCCCAAAGGAATTAGCATTCTGCCTTCCATTCCACTTAAAAAGAATAGCGGCAAGAAAGCAACAATAATTATGAAAGTTGCATTAATTATTGAAGGCCTGATTTCTTTAGAGGCCTCAAATATTACAGATAGCGATTTTTTTCGATTTCCTTTTTTTAAAGCAATATTCTCTTTTAGCCTCTTATAAACATTATCTACATCAATAATTGCGTCGTCGACCAGAGCACCAATTGCAATTGCCATACCTCCAAGACTCATAGTATTTATTGTGAAACCAAGGAATCTAAGAGCTAAAATAGATGCTAAAAGCGAAATAGGTATTGCTGTAAGTGAAATGATCGTTGTTCTATAGTTCATCAGGAACAAAAACAAGATGATAATTACAAACACCGAGCCCTCCATTAAAGCTTTTACTACATTGTTTATTGCAGACTGAATAAAAGTAGATTGTCTGAATATGTCGGTACTAATATGGATAGACTTAGGCAGACTTATTTGCATGTCAGCTATAGCAATATCAAGTTTTTCAATTAACTCAAGTGTATTTGTGTTTGGCTGCTTCGTTACAGTTAGTATTACTGCTGGTTTTCCTCTTTCAGAAGCCTCTCCAAATTTTGGTTCTGCTCCAAATTTAATTTCAGCAACATCTTCAAGTTTTATTGGAATTCCATCTGCTGATTTAACAACTGTTTTTCCTATTTCTTTTAAATCGCTGGTGCGACCAATACCTCTGATTATATATTCGTTTCCATGTTGATTCAGAATACCCCCGGTAGCATTTTGATTGCTTCTTCGGGCCGCATTCATTACGTCTTCAAGACTTACTTTATAGAAATTTAATTTATTAGGATCAACCTGAATTTGATATTGCTTAGTATCACCTCCAATAACAACAACCTGTGCAACGCCACCAATTGCTAGTAATTGGGGACGCATAACCCAGTCGGCAGTTGTGCGTAAGTCCATAGCACTAACACTATCAGAAGTAAGACTAATTAGCAATACTTCACCCAGAATAGACGATTGAGGTCCGAGCGATGGATTACCAACACCTTCTGGTAGTTGTTCGTTTACACTAATAAGTTTCTCACTTACAATCTGACGGGCAATGTAGATATCAGTTCCCCATTCAAATTCAACCCAAACAACGGAAAATCCAGTTGTTGATGAAGAGCGAACCCTTCTTACGTTGGTTGCCCCATTAACAGCAGTTTCAATTTGAAAAGTTACTAAACGTTCAACTTCCTCTGGGGCCATTCCATGAGCTTCTGTCATTATAACAACCGTTGGAGCAGTAAGATCTGGAAATACATCTACCTCCATTCTTGAGGCGATGAAAACTCCACCCAGAGCAATTAGCAGTGCCAGAACCGAAACAATAACACGGTTTTTAAGCGAAAATTGTATAATACTATTTAACATGATTTCTTCATTCTAGTGTGCATGATTATGTGCCGGTAATACCGATGACATTGATGCAAGTTTAACTTGGTAGGCACCTTTTGTAACAACAACCTCACCCTCTGAAAGGCCCGAAACTATTTCAATTTCACTGCCATTGCTAATACCTTTTTTAACTTCTCTCTTTTCATAACTTTCACCCGAGAGCTGAACAAAAACAAAGTAATGATCTTGTTCCTCAATTAAGGCATTTTTGGGAACTGCTATTACGTTAGGAATTGTTTTTGAAAGAAGAAAAACTTCAATATAAGATCCGGGAATAAGATTATCGATATTTTCAATTTCGAAATAGAGAGGAGTGGACCATGCTGAATTAGATGCTGTGCGTCCATAAGAAATTAATTTTCCGGCATGTTCTCTCGTATTGTGAACTATATTATCATATGAAGTTAGGAAGTTAGCCTCGGTTATACTTGGAAGACAATGCCAGTGATTATGTGATACATCAGCTCGCAGAATAAGCTTTTGATTTTGCGAAACCTTCACCAAAGGAGTACCGGCTTCAACAAATTGACCTTCGGAAACAAATACATTTTTTATATATCCGTTTAGGTTTGCTTTGACTTTTCCATTACCTGTGGTTGATACATTTTCATAAGCTACTTTAGCTTGCTCATATTCTGTTTTAGCTTCGATAAAAGTTTTGTCACTAACAATTTTATCATCAACCAATTTTGCTATACGCTCGAAGTTAGCTTTTGCTTTTGTATAATTAGTTTTAAGCTGATTATAATGAACCGAAATATTTTCAGAAGCTAATCCTTTTCCAGTTAAAACAAGCAATTGATCACCTTTGGTTACTTTTTTTCCCTCAATTAAATACGATTGCATTTGAACAATGCCAGCAAATGGAGCAACAATTGTTACTTCATCTTCGTTTGCCGATAATAGTTGACCAGAGGTTTCGATAACTTCATTAAAGTTTTGTTTTTTGAGTTTGGTTATTGCGAAGTCAGTTTTCCAGGCTTGTTCCAGAAGAAAGCTTATTTCATTTTCAGAACTTGAAGAAGTTACATTTTCTAATTCATGATCATCGATAACCTCAACATTAGGTACTTCGAATTTTTCAAGCCTGTTGTCCAGGTAAAATTCAAAAACAAGACGAAACTTACCAGATTCTTTTGGTTGAAGCGATGGCACAAATATACCAGGTCTGGTAACTTCATGAGCGGTATGTTTAATTCCTGTCTTTTTACCAATTAGCTTTACTGTAAGTGAATCTTTTTCTAGAGGTTTAAAGTCTGAAAGTTGTGTAACATGCGTTTTGAATTCACTTATTTCACCTTTAACCAATTGCGGATATTCAACATAGATTTGGTAGTTATCAGAAAAAAGTGTGTGACTTACAATGTTTTCGTTGTGAACATGGTCATCTTCTTCTGAGTGGTCATGCTCATCTGTAGCATTATTACAGTTAAAAAGTAATAATACCGTCAAAATATATAGTGTGTTTTTTATAATATTCATAATTAATTACTTATTGAGTTACTTTCCTTTAAAGAGTGGCTAGCTGAGACCTTTATCAGGGTTGAACTCCGATAAAGTCATGGTAAACAGGACTTTTTGTCGGCTTTTAGAGTCAAATATGCTTGTTTAAAGCATATTTGAGGTTTAAGAGTTACCCCATCAAAAATTAATGTTCGTGATTGTGCTCTTCTTCGAGATCATTTTCATGTTCGACAGCTGTTGCTGAGTCTTCAAGAACAAATTCTTCCTGCTCTGTGTGCTCATGGTCACAATCAACATTATGATTGTGTTCTGAATGATTGTGATTAGTTTTATTTTGTTTTCCGGAACCACAAGAAACAGACATAAAAGCAAGGTATACTGCAAACATCAATAAATACGTATAACGCTTCATACTTGATTGAATGAATTAATAAAAAAGAAAAATTCTAATTAGTGATTGTGTAAACTATACAAAAGAAGGTGGAGCTCTAAGAGAATTGGTTCCGCAAATTTGAGACTTCGGAAGAAGGTGTTTTTGTAAGAAAAATATTTCAGATTCTTTGCTTTCTATTTCAGCTAAAGAGAAAAAAGCACTTGAAAATATTGAGTTGTGAACTTTAGTTTTTGGTGTTCTTGGAGCAAAACTATTGTTGCTTAATTCAAAATCTTTTGATGGGCATTTATGAAGATGATGAGCGCATTGCTGGTGCCCATCCGCATTTAGACTATCTGAAGGGCTGCATATGTTTTCCTCATCCTGATTATCTGCATCTGCATGTGAATGCACCAACTTAACAATACTTTCTTTACCATCATAGTGATGGTGCGGAATCAAGTCATGGGTAAGAATTCCCAGAAAAGATATTAATAAAAATATGGCGCTAATTTTTCTTTTCACAAGTGCTAAAATACAGATGTTATTGGATAATAAATATATTTAATGTCAAATTCATGTGTTTTATTGATTTTCAACAGCATTCTTTCTCCAGTTGAATCGGCAGACATTTTTAAATTATTGGTTTATAGCTTACTATATTATTTTAATTTGTTTTTAGCGATTTCTCAATGGCAGAATGTACTTCACTTACTAATTCTTCAATGTCTCTACCTTTTGGTTCTATGGGGTCAAGAACGGTGTAGGTGATTTTTTGTCCAACCTTTAATGGAAATAAGCCTTTCTTTAAAAGTTGACTGTGACCGCTAATTACGAAGGGAACAATTACTGCCGATGGCGCTGCACGCAAAAGTGTGTGTATTCCTCCAGGCTGAAACTTTCTCATTTTACCATTTTTGCTTCTGGTGCCTTCTGGGAAAATACATGCAGCATAATTGTGTTCCTGAATTAGTTTACCAAGTTTGAAAATTTCCTTTACAGATTGCGAACCATTTTTTCTGTCAATTAATGCTGATTTCCCATGTTTAAGATTGTAAGAAACACTTGGTATGTTTTTCGAAAGTTCAATTTTTGAAATGAATTTGGTATAATACTTTTTAAATCCATAACCAATTGCCGGAATATCATACATGCTCTGATGGTTCGAAACAATAATTACAGGCCTGTTGTCTGGTATTTTTTCAAACCCGGAAAATTTTATACTGGAGCCCAAAATATACAAGCCGGATACAAGACAGAGGTTAAAAAGGTCAACAACCTTCCGGCGAGCTTTATCGCCGAAAATATGAAGTGCTAATACTTGCAACAGATGAAAAACTAACAATAAAATACCAAAATATAGGTGGAAGATGGGAGTTAAAATATATCCGAGTATAATGCGCATAAAGTCTAAAGCTTAAAAAAATATAAAGGAACAAATATTATCTTTAGTCATCTCAAATACTTTGAGTTTTTTGTAATTGATAGATTGTTTTTTTTTCTTTAGGAGGTTCTAAATGCTCAATATTTTGTAGATTCCCCAAAATTTTAAATAAACTTTGCTTTGTCTTTTTCTCTTTTTTATCTCATGTATAACGATCTATTAACGCAATGACGAAACTTTTTTTATTTCTTGCCTTGGCCTTAATGGTTTCCTTTATGTGTTCCATATTAGAGGCTGTTTTACTTTCAATCAATTTGCCTTTTATTAAATCATTAGAAAGCAAAAATAAAAAGGGTAGTAAAATCCTAAAAAAGTTGAAGAGTGAGATAAACAAACCTATTGCAGCTATATTAACAGTTAATACCATTGCACATACTGTTGGAGCAGCAGGAGTTGGAGCTGAATCGGCAAAAGTGTTTGGTGAAAACTATATGATAGTAGTTTCAGGAATACTAACATTATTAATCTTATATCTTTCAGAAATAATTCCGAAGACAATTGGTACTATCTACCGGAAAAAACTTGCAGTTCCTGCGGCATATGTAATAAAGTGGATGATATACTTAACATACCCACTTATAATTATTGCTGATTTTACTACACGTTTTTTTTCAGGGCAGAATCATAATCAAATTACGCGTGAGGAATTACTTGCAAATGCTCATTTGAGTGAAGATGCAGGGGTAATTGACGAAAATGAATCGGATATAATAGAAAATACACTTAACTTGTCAAAGAGCGCTGTTGAAGAAATTCTAACACCTCGTTCAGTGATTTTTGCATTTGAGAAATCAATAATGATCAAAGAAGCGCTTGAATCGAAAGATAATCTGAAAGCATTTTCGCGCATACCTATTTTTGAGAACGATATTGACCATATTATAGGTTTTGTTCTAAGCAAAGAAATATTATTGGCAGGTCTTGAAGAGAGCAATCAAAAAATTGAAAATCTTCTTAAGCCAATTCATGATATTCAGGAGGATTTACCAATCTCCCAGGTATTGTCGCTTCTAATTTCCCGTAAGGAGCATATGTTTGTAGTTAAAGATAATTATGGTCAGACTTCCGGTTTAGTGACAATGGAGGACTGTTTCGAAACATTATTGGGTGAAGAAATAGTCGATGAGTTTGATAAAGTTGAAGATTTGCAATTATTAGCCAAGAAGCTTCTGGGGAAAATTAACTAGATTATAGTTAGCCGAACATAAATATTAAGCTATAACTCCGTTAATGTCTAAAACTATTTGATCATTTGTACCACGCAATGGGAAGTTTCTTTGTGTTATACATAAAATGTCTATTGGTAATGTCTTAATGATATATTAGATTCATCGATTAGATAAATAAGAAAGTGTTTTATGAGATTAAGATTTCTATTGGTTTATATAGGGATTTTAATAGCGGGCAGGGCATCTTTTAGTCAGAGTGTAATTTCATCTGACAATGAAGAATATATGTTTTTCAGAGATTTTGAGATAGGAGAGGACTTTCCTGTTGAGATTGAATTGAAATTCAATGTAAAGAAATTTCAAAAAGAAAAATACAGCAATAAATATTTACCAGCTGAATTATCTTACCAATTAACAAATTCAATATTTGAGGAAAACAAAAAGGTTAGAGTAAAAGCCCGGGGTATAAACCGGCTTGAGCGCTGTTCTTTTCCTCCATTATTTATTAATATTAAGAAATCAGGAATAAATATTCCTCAATTAGAAGGTGTAAAAAAGTTAAAGCTGGTTACGCATTGTGGTGGTAAATCCTATGAAAAACTTGTTTTGAAGGAATATCTAGCCTATAAAATATACAATCTGATTACACCTTATAGTTTCAGAGTTCGATTAGTCAAGATAAAATACATTGATGCTGGTAGAGACAATAAAATAACAGAAGCCTGGGGTATTATTACTGAACCGGAAGAAATGCTTGCTGAAAGGCTTGATATGTATTCGACTAAAATAGATTATGTAAATCTAAAATTGACAGATACGGTTTGGACTACCTACTTGTCAATGTTTCAATATATGATCGGGAATCCGGATTATTCAATAATGGGAAGACATAATGTAAAGCTTCTGGTTGATAAAGATCCCTTTAATCTTGCACCTATTCCAGTTCCCTACGATTTCGACTATTCAGGTATTGTTGATGCTTTTTATGCCTTACCCGACGAAAACTTAAGTATAACCTATGTAACCGAAAGGTTTTTTCTTGGGCCTTGCCGTAGTGTTGAGGAATACCAAGAGATAATAAGTTATTTCTGCACCAAGAAACAAGATATTTATAGACTGATTAGTGAGTTTGATTATTTGCCTCAAAAAGACCGCGATATTATGATTCGGTATTTAGATGAATTCTTTGAGAATTGTAAAGACGAACGTTTTGTCAGAAGAAAAATTCTGACTACCTGTAGATAAATATAGAACAAGTTTTTTTTTGTTAACTTATGTCCAGTTGAATCCAAAGTGGTCGGTGATCAGAAATATAGGCTTTTGTATAAGTGTTGAATTTGCTTTCTTTTTTTTCGTCATCCTTTAGCTCCTCCCACAAATTTCGGAAAATTCCATTGTCGAAATCGAATACATCGAAATCTTTAATCTTGTTTTGCAAATCTCCTTTGGCCAACGCTAACTGGTCATATGATTTTGTGCCACCCAGATTTGAACCTCCGGTTTTTGAAAAGTAGTCGGTTGGCAATAAACCTGATTTTAATAAAGCTCTGTAGGCGTCATCTGATTCATTCATTTCCGGTACATTCATGTCTCCAACCACAATAATGTCTTTATCATAAGTGTAGTCGCTTTTTAACCTACTCTGTACCCATTTCGATAAAGTGTATATTTCTAAAACCCGCCTAGCGTATTTAGCTCTTTCCTCTGTGGTTTTTGAATTTTTGTATGCACCGAAATACAGATGAACATTTACTACTGTAAAATCTAATTTTCCTGCCTTAAATGTGCCAATGAATGGATTCCTGTCAAAGGGTATAAACTCTAAGTCATAAAAAACTTCTACACGATTTTCCTTTCGATAAGTATAAGGAACGTATACAGAAAGCCGGGGGAAATCTTTTTTTGCTATGGCAACCTCAGCAAATAAATTTCCGAGCGATACTTTATTTGTATCGTAAAGAAAGCCCAGGCGTTCATTGTTTCCAGCAGTGTCTGAGATAATATAATTATATCCGTCCAGGTAAGTCAAAAGCTTTTCGAAATTGCGGTAATTATTCTTAATTTCCTGAACAGCAATAAGGTCAAACTTCGACAGAATATGTGCAATTAGTTCAAGATCCTTATCCGAACGATTTTGTTCTCCAAGATTTGCAATGTTCCAACTGGCAAATAGTAGTTTTTTAGATTCTTTCTTCGGAACATTTCTTTCAATAAACCATTTATCAATGTTGTTTTTTTCGTCAATTAAATTGTAATTGAACTCAGGATTTGGTCGGCTAAAGATTGGCATAACTATTAAATTATGATATAAATTGGTTTACTTTTTTATTTTTTGTAAAACTCTCAAAATAGTTTTAACAAACAAATTAAATTTTTAAGAAAATAATTTTATATTTTGTTAATGTTCAAAATGATGTAGCTATGTTTCGATTCATCTATTTGGCAATATTATTTTTGTTTTGAGTTAAAGTGGAGGTTAAAATTGTTGGTGCGATTCATAATGAAATTCTGGTAATTTTGTCGTTTCATCTCTCTTTTTCAAGTATAGGTAGCTTCTTTCTCAATTGTTCAGTAAACTTATATTATCACCATCTCTTGCAAAATCAGGTCTAACATATTAATCAGTCATAGCGCTTTTGAATAACAAAATGATAATAATATATGTAGCTGTCACGATAAACCTTTGCTTATTTATACTGAGCATATGACTTTGGAATGGCTTAAAGAAGAACTTTTTCTTACAATGTTTTTTTTGAAAACTCAAAACTAGAAATAGCTCTCAAACCAGATAAGTAGGTTTCGATTTCTACTGAAGATTAAGTGTTTTTCTGTTGACTGTTAGTTTAAAAGATGTTATATTGCATGCTTCACATACACGACAAGGGGTATGTGAATAGACCTACATTATGTAAAACCTAAATACATCTTTTATGTTTGTTTTAGCTAGAGTTATGGTTGGTATAAGTATTGCTACAGGAAGTTTAATAACGTTGTTTCAACCAGGTTCAAGGCTGGAAACACAGCAAGCACCAATTTTTTCGAATAGTTACAGTGCTGTTGCCATTCAAAGTGTCAGAGTATCACAAAATACACCTGTTCCTGATACAGCTGTTATACCTATTAGTGTTAGAACAGCGGAATTAGTGAGTCTTTTTCAATCGGATCCAAGTCTGGGAACATATGGAGAACCATTTGTCGCAAATAGTTTTTGTGCTATTGGCGAGTGTACGGGGATAGATTCAAATAATGCAGGATTAACTAATGCGTTTGTACTCGACTCTAATACAGTTTATACTTTCACATTAACAGGAACAGGCGACTGTTTTAGTAGGTGTGATTCTTCTAGAATAGAAATATCGATGATACGCGAGTCTGTGCCACAAGAAAATGAATGGAATGAAATATTTGTAACTAATTCTTCAATTACATTCAATGATAATATAATGAATGTACCATCTCAAAGTGTAAACGATTCTACACTCAAATTTACATTCAAAACTCAACCGAGTGGTATTTCTGGTTACAATTTAGATTATTCGATTATTTTTCAGATAAATAACCTGGAAAGCCTACCACAACCACATTATGGTAGAATAGATCCTTTAATAATCAATACCTCGGATGAAGAACCAGATTGAATATCTAATCAATTATAATTTAAAAAAATAGTATTCTTTCGATGAAAGATGTTTTTAAATAAAAAACCAAAATCCTGAAATTAATATTTAATAGACTTTCAATTAGAGTATCTTTTTTTTAAAATGGAAGTCTTGATTCGATGTGATGTGAGATTCAAAGTAGCCTTTTTTATACTATTAAAAGTCTGTGTATATAACATAACAGTTGAAGCACAAGATAAATATCTGGCAGATAGCCTGAAAAAAGTACTGGTAAATTGTAAAAACGATAGTGCCAAGTACCGTATGCTTTTAACTATAGCCAAGAACGATTTACCTTTAAATGGCCTTTTATATGCAAATAAAGCGCTTCAAATTGCAGTTCGAAATAAAGATTCTGAAGAAAAAGCATTGGCTTATGAGCATATAAGCATTTGTCAGCGAAGACTGAGAAACAATAATGAAGCTATGGAAGCATCGCTAAAAGCATTGCGAATATACGATAGCTTAGGAATGGGTAACCTAACCGCTAAATTACAATTACAAATTGGCTCGCATTTTACAAATGATGGGAATTACCAGCAGGGAATATATTATATAAAGCAGGCATTGGCAAATCTTAGGGAACATAAAAAAAAGTTGAATGTCATGTATGCATTAATTAACCTGGGAGAAACCTATCGATTAATGGGAGTATTAGATAGTGCTGCAATATATTTTAATGAGAGTTTAGCTCTTAATAAAGAACAAAATAACAATAGGGTGCAGGCTTATGCATTGGGTAATCTGGGCATGGTGCATGCACAAATAAATGAGCTTGAGCAAGCTAAACAGGAACTTAAAGAATCTATTATTTTATTAAAGCCTATGGGCGATGCCTATTCAGTATCGGTATATCAGGCAGAACTGGCTAAAATATATATAAAACAAGATGTTTTTACTGAGGGAGAGAAATTGCTGCTGGAGAGCTTAGAGTTAGCCCAAGACGAGAGACTCAAAGAACAAATAAGGGATATTAATAATGATCTGGCCTCTATATACGAGCAAAAAGGTATGTATAAAAAAGCTCTTGCTTTCAGAAAGCAGTATGAGATATACCAGGATAGTTTGGTTAACATTGAAAATGTGCGCAAAATAGAACAACTGCATAGTAAATATTGGCTCGACAAAAAAGAAACTAGCATACAGTTTCTTGAAAAGGAAAACACGAACAAGCGGAGGCAGGTTTTACTCTTGGCTGTAGGTGTTTTCCTGCTAATTGTCTTATCTGTTTTCCTGCAATACCTAAACAGACAACGTAAAAAGGCATATAGGAAAGTGTCTGAACAAAATGAAATTATTGAGAAACGCGAACAGGAAAAAGCAATGTTATTAAAGGAGCTTAATCATCGTGTAAAAAACAATCTACAAATGGTGGCAAGCCTTATTAACCTACAGGCGCAGCAATGTACCGATGAGAATACATCAAAAGCTTTGAGTGCCACCCGAAACCGTATCGATACGCTCATACTGATCCATCAGAAATTATATAGTGAAAATGAAGATATGCAGGCGGATCTCAAAAATTATATCAGCGAATTGGTTAACAATTTAATCTATGGCACTACAGCAAAAGTAAAACTGGCTTTGAATTTAACATCAATTTATGTCCATATCGATACCCTAATATTGCTGGGATTAATTATCAACGAACTTGTTACCAACTCGCTTAAGTATGCATCTGAGCCTGATAAAGACCTGGAAATTGATGTTTCTTTAATTAGAACTGAGTCGCATGTATATTTAACTATCTCTGACAATGGCAATGGTGTACATGAAGGCTACGAAAAAGAAAAAGCTGGTTCTATGGGAATGAAATTAGTACATTCTTTAATCAAACAACTAAAGGCTGAGCTTAAGTATGAATTAAAAGCGGGTAGTGTATGGACTATTATATTGGATAAAAATAATATGAAATAAACAAGCATGGAAAGTATAAAAATTCTGGTTGTTGAAGATGAGGTATTAATAGCGGAAGATATAATAGTACGTTTGTTAAATATGGGATACAACATTGCAAATATGGTTGACAACGTGGAAGAAGCAGTGAATCGCCTTGAAAGTATCCCAATCGATTTGGTATTAATAGATATTGCACTAAGTGGAGCGCAAACAGGTATCGACCTGGCTAAAACTATCAACGAACGTTTTCAAATACCATTTATTTTTCTCACTTCACTCATTGATAGTGATACAGTTAAAAAAGCTGGAGAAACCAAACCGGCAGCATATTTATTAAAACCCTTCAATGATAATCAGATGCACATTTCTATTGAAATGGCTCTAACGGACTATTACGGCGATAAGAGTTGTGTTCCTGATAAGATAAAAGTGCCCAATAAAGAGCAACCATTGCTTAATAAGACTGGCGAGTTATTTCTTAAAAAAGATACACACTACGAGAAAGTTGAGTTAATGGATATATTATGGCTCGAAGCAGATAGCAATTACACCTTTATTTATACCCAATCGGGTCGGTTTATGTATTCAACAGTCCTTAAGAGTTTTGAAGATAAGCTGCCTGGAGATATTTTTGTGAGAGTACACCGCTCATACATTGTAAATATGTGTTCAATTACGGGTTTAGAAGGCAATATGCTTCTAATTGGTGAAAAACAAATACCGGTAAGCAAAACACTCCGCGACGTTATATTTAGCAGGTTTAAGGTGATATAAATAATAACAGGTCAACTATAAAAGAATTATTGACCTGTTATTAATTGTTATTATGCTTCCTCAACTTCTGCTATAATAACAACATCCATTGAGCCACTGTATGGATCATCAAAAAATCCAGAGCCATCTCTTAATCCAAAAGTTGCATCGAATTTTACAGAATGATCTGTTCGCGAAACATTCTCAATTTTCATGACAATTTCTTTGATGTGTTTATCTTTTTTTTTGTACTCGAACTGAAATCCACTTAATGTTACTGCGGGATTAAGTACTACTTCTTCAAAAGGAATTTCTACAGATTTTGTATTTACTCCATCTTTTGTCTCAGGAAATTCCACAATGTGGTTTTTAAAAACTATTCGTGCCATTGTTCTAAATTTAAATTAGTAATATAAATATGTATAAGTATTGATATTCAATTGTTAATCTTTATTTATGTTTTTAGATGCCTAGTTATTTAAAGCATTTTCAACTTTTATAATATCATCAATTGATTATGTTTAATATTATTTACTGAATTAAAAGTATTGTGGATGAAAACATATTTCAATTCTATTGAGCGTACAGCTCTGTTTATTGAGTGAAGGAACCTAATTGTTGAGTGAAGCAATAGTTCAGGTTTATTAAAAATGAACTAGTTTTAGAATATGATTTGGAATTGATACTATAGATAATAGCTATTGATGTACAAAAGGACAACCCTTAAGCAAGGCTTATTGATACAAGTTGAGTAAAAAATATAATTGGTAGATAAAAATAGGTTTGCAGCTTATTTACTTTTTGTTTAGAATTACTTACTGGTTGCTTAATAACAACAAATTGAATTTTTAAAGAAATAATTTTATACTTTGTGTTAATGTTCAAAATGATGTAACTATGTTTCGATTCACCTATTTGGCAATATTATTTTTGTTTATAGAGAATATCTGTGTCGGACAGTATTCTCGAGATTACGATATCGATAAATGTGGAACTCCCACAGAACTATTAAAATCAACTTTAGAGTTTATGGGAGATAATTGGGGGTACAACTACGATAGTTTGTTAAAAGACGTGACTATTTGGGAGGAAGAAGGTTATATCGAAGTGATTTCAATAGGGCAGAGCGCTCAGGGTAGGGAGTTGCTTGAATTAGTTGTAACAGACACTAATGTGTCAGATAATGGCAAACACAGAATATATATTCACGCACGAACGCATCCTAGTGAAGTGCAGTCTTTTTGGGTAACCGACCAAATTATAGAGTATCTTATTTCTGATACAAGACTTGGAAGTACAATGCGAGAGCAATGTATATTTCACATTGTTCCAATGTATAATCCAGATGGAGTAGAATTGGAGTATCCAAGGGAGAATGCTAATTTAATAGATATTGAAAGTAATTGGAATGCCGATACAACTGAAGTTGAAGTTCAAAGCTTAAAAGATAGATTTTCTGAATTAATGTTAGAACAAAATCCTATTGAAATAGCACTGAATATGCATTCTGCTTATGCATGTAAACGATATTTTGTTTACCATCATGAAAATGGAACTTCGATTGATTTTGCTGAACAAGAGAAATTTTTTATTAGTTCAGTAAAGGACCAGTTTTATGGAGGTATTGAACCTTGGTCGTATTATGTAAGCTGGCAAAATAGTACACCCACACAATATCCGGAAAGTTGGTGGTGGATAAATCATGATGAGCAGGTTCTGGCTTTAACATATGAAGATATGAATTGCAGCTCGGCAGGATTTTACAATAAAACTGCATATGCTATACTGCATGGAATTTCTGATTTACTCGATTTGGGTTATGTAAATTCAATGGAAGACTATATTAGTAAGACAATAAATGCAAAAGTATATCCAAACCCGTTTAGGGAAGAAGTTTTCATAGAATGGAACAACTTTCAGAGAGCTTCACAAATAGTAATATATGATATTACAGGAAGGCAAATCAGATTGTTCACAGGACAGAATACACTAAACGGAGGTCTAATCTGGGATGGTAATGATCAAAACGGGAATGAAGTGCCTGCCGGTACTTATGTTGTTCAAATAATACTTAAAGAACAAGCAATAAGTAGTCTGGTTGTGAAACAGTAATTTTAGATGAAAACTGTTAGTCTTTCCGATTACCCAACCATATTTAGTGCAACTATTTACAACTTTGAATTGTAATATTATTCCTAAATTTTTATTGAATTAAGTCAACGTTCTCTTGTTGGCTTGATGGGTTTATTTATACCTGACCTAAACACACATTAGCTGTAAGATATAGGAAATAAGATGAAAGCCTTATGGGGTTTTAGTTAATCCCCGATAAAGTCATAGTAAACAGGACTTTTCGTTCAGCTCATAGAGTCAAATATGCTTGTTTAATGCTTATTTGAGGTTTAAAGTGTTTACCTGTATCAATTTAAACAAAGTTTTCTATTGTGTTAAAAAAAATGATATATTTGCCTGGGGTAGCACGATAAAAAATAAACGTAACACCATGTTCGTTGTATGATTATAGCATCATCAGAAAAAGAGTGTTGAATTACCTTTCTGATGTTCAGTATAATTATTTCGAAGTAGCTCTTATTACTATATTTTAATCTTAACTAAATGAAAACCATAAATAAACTTGTCGTAGTTGTATTATTTTCGATAATAATCCAATATGCCGCTTTTTCACAAGAAAGATTAAACGATACTATTTCATTAAACGAAGTTGTTGTCACAGGCTCTAAAGTTGAAGTTTCCAGAAAACTAATACCTGTGTCGATATCGCAAATATCTGTAAAAAATATTGAGAACACTGGAGAAACAAATATTCTGCCTGCAATGAGTAGCTACTCACCAGGAGTATTTGTTACCGAAAGAAATATATTAGGTTTTGGAGTTTCTACAGGGGGTTCCGGCTCAATAACTATTCGGGGTATAAGTAGCCAGCCAAATACAAATGTCTTAGTGCTTATAGATGGACATCCTCAATATCAAGGTATTTTTGGTCATCCGTTACCTGATGCTTATGTAGCTTCTGATGTCGAAAAGGTGGAAATTATTCGTGGTCCTGCTTCAATTCTTTATGGTTCAAATGCAATGGCCGGTGTTGTAAATATAATTACCAAACAGCAACAGGTCGATGGTTTAAATTCAACTATTGAAGCATCTTACGGTTCTTTTAATACACAGAAATACAGTGGGACAATAGGTTACAAGAAAAACAAATTAAGTTTATTTGCATCGGTTAATCACGACCAGACTGATGGCATAAGAGAAAATACTGATTTTAAAATTACTAATGGTTATACCAAAGTTTCTTATCAGTTAAGCAAGCATTATAAGTTAACAGGCGATTTCAATTTGGCAAAATACATAGCCAACGATAATGGTTCGGTTAATCTTGAAGTACCAGCACCCTTTAATATTGACATTTCACGCGGAAAAACTGCATTGTCAATCGAAAACAGATATGAAAACCTGGATGGAGCATTAAAGCTATATCATAATTTCGGCACTCACGATTTATCTGATGGTTGGCATTCAACTGACCGTAATAGTGGTGTTATGTTTTTTCAAACCATGGAATTATTTAAAGGAAATAAGCTAACAGCAGGAGTAGATGCCAAACAATACGGAGGTAAAGGAAATAGAGGAATGGTAAAAGATAGTTTGGTAACTGTAAATGAACTTGCTCTTTATGCTTACATGCAACATACCTTTATGCAAAAAATAACATTAAGCGCCGGATTACGAGTTGAGAATAATACAAGTTATGGTAATGAATTGGTCCCCATGGTTGGAATAAACTATAATCCAATAGCATCAACCACAATAAAGACATCAGTTTCAAAGGGATTTCGCAGTCCTACAGTTATGGAAATGTATTTGTTTGCACCTAATCCAAATTTAGAGCCTGAACGTATGGTTAACTATGAAATTAGTTGGTTGCAGAGCTTTATCAACAGTCGTTTACATACGGAATTAACCCTTTTTACTGCTGAAGGCGACAATCTAGTACAAAAAATTGGACAATCCCCAAATATTAAGCATGAAAATACAGGAACATTTTCAAACAAAGGAATTGAATTTGCAGCTAAATTCAAAGCAAGTGAAAATTTATTTGTGCATGCTAATTATAGCTATCTAGATATTAAGAAACCTCTTTTAGCTGCTCCCAAACAGCAAATCAATATTAGTTTAAACTACAACTATAGAATATTTAACTTAAATGTTTCGGCGCAACATATTGAGAAGCTTTATATTTCAATAGATCCTGAAGCTACTGAAAGTTATACTCTACTAAATGCCAGGCTAAATGTGAAAATTCAGAAAAACTTAGATACTTTTATATTAGCTAACAATTTGTTAAATAAGGATTACAAAATTAATGAAGGATACCCAATGCCAAAAATTAATTTCTCGGCAGGAATTAAACTAAAATTTTAGAATGATGAGAAAAATTATTGGAGTGCTGCTTCTGATTGCAATATCTTATGGACATTTATTGGCACACTCTGGAAAACCAGCTTATCATGTTATCATTGATACCGATGGAGCGCTTGATGATATGCGTTCAATCTCAATGCTGCTTTCTGAAAATGATATACGGGTTTTGGCAATTACTTGTTCGCAAGGCACACTTTTGCCCGATTCTGTTTATGTGAAAATAAAATCCTTACTTTCGGTTTATCATCATGAGGGAATACCCGTTGGAATAGGCGACAGATTGAAAAAGGAACTCCCCGTATGGTCACCTTTTGCTCAAAATATTGTTTGGGGGAATCCAATAAACACTAGAAATCTGGATTTCAGCAATAAAGCAACGAACCTACTAAATAATACAATTGAAAATTACAATAAGAAAATAACACTAATAGCATTGGGTTCGCTGAAAACCTATGCTGATTTAATAAATGAAAATCCTGATTTGTCTGATAAAATTGACCGAATAATTTGGTATAATAGTCACAAAGTTGAAGAGGGCTACAATTATGAGGTATCGCCGGAAAGCTATGAATATATTAAGCAGACAGGCATTCAATTGGATATTGTTTCCAATCATTCAAGTAAGTTTATTGTAAATAAAAATTACATAGAAAGTATTAAAGCTGCAAATTCTATTTATGCAAGTCAAATTGCGGCAGTGCATATGCAACCAGAGATTATAGAACGAATAGATCAGGAGCATTTACAATTGTGGGATGATATAGTTCCTATATACTTAACAACTCCTATTCTATTTGAAACTGAAATAAAAGAAAAAATAAAATACGTGTCAATAATTAAAGGATTGCCTCAATCGCTTTTTAATGAAACCGTAGTTCATTTATTGGAATCTGCAACAGTAACAAACAATCGGGTATTTGTTAAATTTCCAATTGATTCAACTTTGTACAAGCCCGATTATGCAAAAATATTAAATTCAACTATTGAAAATTATGGTTTAATAGAATGGAAAGCCATTAGCATGACAAACGAAATACATGGTCATACCGGAATCTATTCTATAATTGGTGCAAAAATGGGTGTTAGGGCAATGGAGTTTTTTAATGTTGGAGTTAATAATGTGGAGGTCATTACTTTTGCTGGAAAAAAACCTCCACTAAGCTGTTTTAACGATGGAATTCAAATAAGCTCCGGAGCAACAATCGGACAAGGATTGATAACAGTTTCTGATAGTATCTCAAAGATACCTTCTGCAATATTTGAGTTTAATAATCAACAAGTAAGTATTTCGCTTAAACCGGAGATTGCAGAAAAAATGGGAAAGGAAATTAAACACGGAATTCAAGAGCATGGTTTGTTAACAGATGCTTACTGGTTATATATAGAGAAATTAGCAATTAACTATTGGACCAATTTTAATAGACATGATATATTTATTATAGAAACTCTTTAATACTGAAATATGAACAATGAAATAATAATTCTTACAATAACAGCAGCTACATTAGGTTTCGTTCATACGGTGTTTGGACCAGATCATTATCTACCCTTTGTTGTTATGTCTAAAGCAAGAAACTGGAAGACAATAAAGACAATTTGGATTACCATACTCTGTGGTGTTGGGCATGTTGGAAGTTCTGTGTTACTTGGAGCAATTGGAGTAGCATTTGGAATTGGCGTTGGAAAACTGGAATCCATCGAATCGGTTCGTGGAGATTGGGCAGCTTGGGCATTCCTTATTCTTGGCTCAGCTTATTTTTTATGGGGATTAAGAAAAGCTTATCTAAATAAACCTCACAGGCACGTACATAAACATGGTGATGTAGTTCATAAGCATGAACATAGCCATGAGCATTCATCAGTTGAAACTGAAAAAGTACAACATACTCATGGACATAAGAAAAATAACAAAAACCTTACTCCATGGATTTTGTTTTTAGTGTTTGTACTTGGACCATGCGAGCCATTAATTCCTATATTAATGTATCCGGCTGCACAGCATTCAACTATTGGCATAATCTCGGTTTCTCTTGTTTTTGGATTAGTTACAATAATTACAATGACAGCCATGGTTTTACTTTTAAGTTTTGGAGTAAGCTTTATAAATATTGGAAAATTGGAAAGGTATACACATGCAATTGCTGGTGGAACCATTGCTTTGAGTGGTGTTTTAATTTTATTAGGATTGTAAACTTTTAAAGGGTTGTTATATGTTTGTATGTCGCTGATAATTAGGGTTGTAAAGCTTTGTATTGGTTTTTTCTATTTAGCTAATTATTAGCCAAATACATTTTTATCTCATGTCTAATATCTCTACTCTAAGGATCTGTATTTTTGATAAAAAAAACAATATCTTTGCATTGTTATGGTGGAATTTTCCTTTTAGGAAAAACCTTAATATGGGAATCCGGTGCTTCATGTCATTGAAAATTCCGGAGCTGTACCCGCAGCTGTAAGTCCTTATTTGATTTTGAAATACCCCTGCCACTGTCCTGATATAGCGGGATGGGAAGGCTTCAAAATCAGGACGAGCCAGAAGACCTGCCTAAAAATTAATTGATTAATTCAAACTTCGGGAAAAAAGTTTTGAAGCACTAATAATGTTTTCATTATAGTTTTCTAGAGGTACAAAAAAATTTATTTATGAAAGTATTTGCATCCTGGAGTGGAGGTAAAGACTGCATGCTTGCAGTACACCGTCAACTCAAAGTAAAGGATATAGAAGTTGTGTGTCTTGTTAATATGTGTGATTCAGATGGAGAACATTCCCGGTCGCATGGAATAAAAAAGGAATTAATTGCCAAACAGGCTCAGGAAATGAGCATACCCATTGTGCAAAAAGCAATAGATAACCGCGGTTATGAGGAGTGTTTTAAATCAGTTATTGCCGATCAAAAAAGACAAGGAATTGAAGGAGGTATATTTGGTGATATTTACCTGATGGAGCATCGTACCTGGATTGAGCGTGTGTGTGCTGAAATGGATATTGTACCAATTTTTCCACTTTGGGAGAACAATACACGTTTATTATTGAAAGAATTTATTGATGCAGGGTTTAAAACTTTAACCGTTGCAGTAAACACAAATATGCTTGATAGAAGTTGGTTAGGAAAGGTGCTAGACACATCATTTTATGATGAAATAACAGGGATGAATGACATTGATCCTTGTGCTGAGAATGGTGAGTATCACTCATTCGTTTTTGATGGGCCTTTATTTAAAAAGCCAGTTGCTTATGTGAATGAGGGAATAATCCACAAAGAAAATCATACATTCCTAAAATTAAAACTTGTATGAAATTATTAAAATCAATTTTCATATTAGTTGTTTGTATACAGATAAGTGTTAGCGCTCAGTCATATAGAAGGGTAATTTCGTTAGCTCCATCAATCACCAAAAATATTTATTTTTTAGGAGCACAGCATCACCTAATTGGTTGTACGAGTTATTGTTCAATAGCAAAAAATGACAACAAAGAAGTGGTTGCTTCGCCGGTAACTGTAAATGTTGAAAAAGTGATTAGTTTAAATCCTGATTTGATTATTGCAACTACCATGACTAATCCCGAATACATAGAGCAATTAAAAAGGTTTAATATCCATGTAGAAATTTACCCGACTCCTAAATCATTTCAGGAAATTTGCCAACAATTTATTTCGATTGGGGAATTACTTGGCGAAACTGAAGTGGCAAAGAAAAAAATTACTTCAATAAAAGCGAGTGTAGATAGTCTAAAAAAAATAAACCAGAATATTACAAGGCAGAGGTTTTTTATTCAAATTGGGGCTGATCCATTATTTACAGTAATTCCAAATACATTTATGAATGATTATATTACCTACACTAATGGGGTAAATATAGCTGAGAATTTAACAAAAGGGAGTATCTCACGTGAAAGTGTAATTCACAGAAAGCCTGATGTTATTTTTATTGTAACAATGGGTATTATTGGTGAAGAAGAAAAAGCTAATTGGGAAACATACAAAGATTTATCTGCTATAAAAAACAAAAAAATTTTTATCATTGATTCGGATATTGCATGCACCCCTACACCACAATCGTTTTTACAAACATTGGGATTAATTCACAATTATATTAATGACTAAAATTAAATGGAAACAGGACTAATTCACGTATATACCGGAACAGGAAAAGGAAAAACGACAGCGGCAATTGGATTATGTAACAGGGCAGTCGGACATGGCTTAAAAACATGTTATGCTTCATTTCATAAAAATCCCGAAAAATATGGGTATACTGAGATGGAATCTCTCAAAAAACTTGGTGTAAAGGTCTATAACTTTGCAAAAGGGCATCCGCATTTAGATAAAACACTAAATATTAAAGAAATACAATCCGAAACTGCTGAGGGCTTGTCTGAAATCAATGAAATAGTTCAAAAAGAGAATATACAACTATTGGTATTAGATGAAATAATAATCTCCGTAAGAGATAACTTTATTGAAGAAAATTCGCTTATTGAATTCATAAAAAATAAACCTGAACATCTTGAACTTGTGCTTACAGGTCGCGGTGTAACTGATAATATCCTCAAACTAGCCGATTATGTGAGTGAGATAAATTGCATATCTCATCCCTATGCCAAAGGAGTTCCAAGTAGAAAAGGGATAGAATATTAGAAAATAAAATGAGAATGGTCGGTTTAAGGTATGGAGGTTGGTTTGTTTTCCTATTTGTTCTTCTGGTTTTATTGATTTTAACTGTTGGTTTTTCATTATCAATTGGAGAGATGGATATTTCTTTGAAATCTATTCCAATTTTGCTGAGCAAAAAGCAAGGTGTTGAGTATGCTGTACTCACCAAATTACGATTACCAAGAACTGTACTGGCTTTTGCTGTGGGAGGGGCTTTAAGTCTGGCTGGAACAATACTGCAGGGCATATATAGAAACCCTTTGGTAGAACCATATACCTTAGGTATTTCTGGTGGTGCTGCTTTAGGTGTTGCTATCTGTATTGTTTTTAGTGTTCACATTAGTATAGGCGCTTTTGCCTTGCCTCTATTTGGGTTTGCAGGGGCATTCACAACCATCTTTTTGGTTTATTTCCTAACTATCCGGAAACAAAGAGATTTAAACATTAACAGGATGTTGTTGATAGGCGTAATGATAAGTTTTATTGCTTCTTCTTCTATGATGTTTTTAATGGCAGTAACCACCGCGGAAAACTTACATAGCATTATATTTTGGGTAATGGGATCTCTTAACGAACCTAATACTAAACTTATAAAATTAATCCTTGTTTCATCCATAGTAGGTTTGGTAATTAGTTACATATATGTTACACCACTAAATGCGTTGCGTTTAGGAGAACCAAAAGCGAAACATTTAGGAGTAAACACTTCAAAAACAATTAAGGTGCTTTTTATAATTGCTTCTTTTATTACGGGCATAAGTGTTTCTGTTGCCGGGGTCATTGGGTTTGTGGGTTTAATAATACCGCACCTTGTTCGAAATATCATAGGCTCAGATTACAGGATACTACTTCTGGGCTCATTTATGGGAGGAGGCATATTTTTAATAATATGTGATATAATTGCCCGAACTGTTATATCGCCTAATGAGTTACCGATAGGTGTTATTACCGGAATGCTAGGCGGGATTATTTTTATTGTAGCATTGAGTAGTAGCTCATATAAATCAAAAGTAATTTAACCCAAAATAATCATGCAAATCATACTATTAAGCAATAAGAACCGAATGCCGATACCTAAATGTAACTCCGTTGAGCTATGCTAAATCAATGCTACAATTATTTTCCTTTATAATCAGAGGATTAACGTTTCTCAATAATAAATCCCCGCATTATGCGGGTTAATAGGTCTATGGAATTCTTTGAAGTAAAAAATTTAAATTGCGGATATGCAAATTCCTTTCATCTTTCCGATGTAAGTTTTACAATTCCTAAAGGACAGTTTTCTGGAATTATAGGTCCAAATGGCTCAGGTAAATCTACACTTTTAAAAGGTATAACCGGGGAACTGGAAATTTCGCATAACCAAATTTTTCTTAACCAATCGGATCTTAGTTTATTTTCAGATATTGAAAGAGCCCGAAATATTGCTATTGTAACTCAATTTAATGAGCCAGTTGATGTTACAGTTGAAGAATATGTGATAATGGGAAGAATTCCTTATCGAAATAAGTTTCAGTTTTTTGAATCACCTGGTGATTACAAGGTAGCCGAAAAGTACATGAAATTAACCGATGTTTACCGGTTAAGAAAAAAGAAATTCTCAAAACTTAGTGGTGGCGAACAACAACTTGTAAGTGTTGCAAAAGCTCTAACACAGGAACCGCAAATCTTACTATTAGATGAACCAACATCTCACCTTGACATCTCACATCAGGTTCAAATACTTAATTTAGTTCAGGATTTAAGTCAAGAACTTGGTTTGTCTGTATTAATGATTATCCATGATTTAAACCTGGCAAGTGAATATTGTGATTTTATTGTATTAATGAAAGATGGTGGCGTATACCAAAAAGGTACACCACTGGAAATATTAAACTTTAAAAACATTGAAGAAGTGTATAATACCATAGTAATTACACAGGAAAATCCATTGTCAAAAAAACCAGCTATATTTTTAGTCTCAAACAAAGTTTTAACAGATAACAAGAATCAATAACAATAATTATATATTTGCCTCGAATTTGGTTTTCCGATTTGCTATCAATATCGGAATGAAAAGGGAATCCGGTGCTTCAATTCGTTGAAAATTCCGGAGCTGTACCCGCAGCTGTAAGTCCTTACTCTACTTTGTGAAATTTAAGTAGAGTGTTTTGAGAATACTCATGCCACTGTTCCGATGTATCGGAATGGGAAGGCCTCAAAACAGGACAAGCCAGAAGACCTGCCTTATTTTATTATCATAGCTTTCGGGATAAAAGCGGAGTGATTCAGGATATAACCAGAATTCACAATCCACAGTTCCATGTTGCTGCCCGGGATGTAACCCGGAACTAACCGAAGGTTTATGGATTTAATTTTAGTTAAACTATAAACTTTAAAAAATGCGAAAATTTTTTCTAATTGGTATGTTATGCCTTATGGTGAACATTACATTTTCCCAGGATCAAGATTCTATTAAACATTACAATCTTGACGAAGTGGTAGTTTCTTCTACCAGAACGAACACATTGTTAAAAAACATTCCTCAGAAAGTTGAAATTATTGATGAGGCAGTACTAAATACGCTACCTGCCAATAACCTTGCAGACTTGCTTAAAAGTAGTACTAACCTGGATATTATTCAGTATCCGGGATTGTCGTCAAGTATTGGAATGAGAGGTTTCTCACCCAGTGCACATTCGCGTAGCTATACTTTGTTATTACTGAACGGAAAACCAATGGGGTCTACTAACCTAAGTTGTGTAGATAAAGATATTGTAAAGTGCGTTGAAATAATTAAGGGACCGTACTCAACATTATATGGCTCCGATGCCATGGGAGGTGTTATCAACATTATTACAAAAAGTCCTCCATCAGATGATATAGGTAGTGTTTCGATAACATTTGGTAGTTTTGGAAATTTAAAAGTAAATGGGAATGTTACAGGAACATTAAGTTCAAAATCAAACTTTCAGATTGGATTAACCCGAAACGAACAACGCTTGGATTACCGCATTGGGAACAATAATCTTTTAAATCTTTCGGAAGAAGATAAATTATTGTTAGACAAAGCATCTTTTGGCGATGTAATGAAAAATTCTACCTGGCAATATAATCAGGTGAATGGGCAATATAACTTTGAATTAAATGACAAGTGGGAGACAAGTACCGAAGCAATATATTTTATTTCAAATGATGTTGCATTACCTGGTAACTACTGGGGTAGCTATGGACAAAGCAAAAAAGATATTGACAGGCTAAATTTTTTCGAAACACTTACCCGTAAATCAGACAACAATCAGTTTTATTTTAGTCCTTATTATAGCAAAGAGTTAGTAGCTAATTATTCCAATAATTCAGATACCGGATTTATCTCTTTAAATAGCAACATTCAGGAATTCGGTCTAAAAATGCATGATAACATAATTTTAGGGAATTTTAATGTGTTAACCGGGGCTGACATAGATGTATATGATTATACTTCGGAAAGATTTAAGGGTAAAGCTACTCCTACCAATCCATATTCACCAGATCATAAAACCAGAAAAGCTGCAATTTTTACTCAGTTGAGTTATAATAAAAAAGGATTGGATTTGAATGCCGGTTTACGGTATAATTATATCACTTATAATATTGATAAAAACGACTCTCTTAAAGGGACAGGTGGTCAAGAAGCGTATAATACATTGAATCCTTCTTTAGGTATACAATATAAGTTTCCATTTCGCTTAAAACTTCATGGCAGTTTTGGTACAGGGTTTTCAGTGCCTGATGCCTTTAAAGTAGCTGGATTTTATTCTGTATCTGAATATTTTGCATCCTGGAATTATTGGTGGGTAAAGAATTATATGGGAAATCCTGAATTGAAACCAGAATCATCAAAAACAGTTGATCTTGGATTTAGCTATAGCCTGCCGAATAAACTTATTTTTCTTGATGTCACTTATTTTTCTACAAGCCATATTGACAAAATAATCGAAACTACACAAGACTCTGTATTAATAAACCCAAACGAAGTTGTTTACAATGTTACCTCCTACAAGAATGCCAACAATTCATCAATGAACGGAGTAGAGATTATTGCTTCCAGTAATCTGGGTAATCTTTTCAGTAACAAATTTAAATTAGAGCTTTACGGTAACATTACCTATATGCTAAATAATACCGTTGACGAAACACTTACATCAAGTGCAGGAGCTGATAGTATTGTTATACGTGATTTGCTTTATGCCCGAAAATGCAATGCAAACTTTGGAATTTATTATGATAATCTAAAAGGGTTTACAACTAGAATACATGCAAGATACATCGGAAGCAGACTGGAAAAAGACAATTTTGCAAAACTCAGACCTGAAATTACTGCCGATGCTTATTATGCTGAAGGTGGATATACCGCTAAGGACAAAATCTTACAACATCCGGAATTCTTAATAATAGATTATTCTGTTTCTTATACATTAAATAAATGTCGGTTTGGAATTACTCTATCCAATCTATTTAATGAGAATTATACAGAAAAAGATGGTTACAATATGCCTGGGCGTATGGTAACAGCAAACTTTAATTATTCATTTTAAAAAAATATACTATGAAAAAGAAGCATCTGCCCCTAATGATTATAAGTTTTTTGTTTGTGCTTTCGTGTGCTACAAATACTAATGAATCAAACAATTCAAATTTGCAACAGGTATTTACATCAAAGGTGATAATTGACTATGGTGGAGAAAAACAACTGAAAGAAACAGATGTAAAAGCAACCCGGCAATTATCTGCATTAGAGGCTCTGCAATATGCCTCTATTGTTGAAACCCATCCAGTAGGAGAGCATGTATTTGTAAGCTCCATAGACAACGTTTCAAGCATAAGGGGAGTTAAAGCGTGGTACTATAAAGTAAATGGAGAATCACCTGGAATATTGGCCATTAATAATAAAATTAACAGTGGCGATACTCTTCGATGGATATATAAAGCCGATGTATGTTCACCAACAGTCGATAACAAATAAGCTATATGAGAATATATACTCGCACCGGAGACAAAGGGCTGACCAAAATATTTGGAGGAATGGCTTGTAAAAAGGATGATATCCGTATTGAATGTAACGGAAAACTTGACGAATCCAATTCATTTATTGGCTTGTTAAGGTCAAAATTAGCAGCAAACCATCCCTGGCAGGAAGGATTGTTTAAAATACAAACCGATATTATGGATATGATGTCACATATTGCTACGCATTCTTCAAAAAGAGACGAGAACAATATTAATAAACCAAAAGATGGCGTGAAGTTCTGCGAAGACTGGATTGATGAACTGCTTGATGAAATGCCACAGCCGCATGACTGGTTTATTTTACCAGGAGGAAATGAGATTTCAGCTTTATGTCATGTTATAAGAACAACAATTAGAACAGCGGAAAGAAGGTTGTTTACATTAAATCAGGAAGATCCTGTGGAGGACTTTATATTGAAATATATCAACCGGTTGTCCGATTTGTTTTTTGTGTTTGCCCGCTATGAATTATTTAAATCAAACCTTTCTGAAGAGAAGCTTCGACCATTCAAACGGGTGATAAACCAAGGGAATAAATAGGTAATAAAGAGCAACGTTAATGCATATATATTAAAGCTATTGTAAACAAAAATGTACTTATTAAATTTGATGCATGAGTAAAAAACTCCGCCCCATAATGTTTGTTGGCACAGGCTCTGATGTCGGAAAATCAGTAATTAATGCTGCTTTTTGCCGTATTCTTAAACAAGATAATTATGCCCCGGCTCCTTTTAAGGCGCAAAACATGTCTTTGAATAGTTATGCTACTCCTGATAATCTTGAAATGGGTCGCGCCCAAGCTATGCAGGCGGAAGCTTGTGGTATTGAATGTCAGGTTGAGATGAACCCGGTTTTACTAAAGCCAACAAGTTATTTGAGTTCGCAGGTTGTACTTAATGGAAAACCCATTGGAAATAAAACAGCATCAGAATATTTTCTTGAAACCGACCGTGATAAATTATTTAATGAAGCTATGAAATCTTATACGGAGCTGGCTTCAAAATATAATCCAATTGTAATCGAAGGAGCTGGTAGTATTTCAGAAATTAATCTTTGGGATAAAGATATAACCAATATGCGAATTGCACTGGAAACAAATGCGGCTACCTATTTGGTTGCTGATATTGACCGTGGAGGTGTATTTGCAAGTGTTTTTGGGACAATTGAACTACTTCCTCCTGAACAACGCAATTTAATTGAAGGCATTATTATAAATAAGTTTAGAGGAGATATTAAACTTTTTGAGGAAGGCAAAACGATATTAGAAAATCTCATACATAAACCAGTAGTAGGCATTGTTCCCTATTTTCGGGATATCTTTGTGGAACAGGAAGATTCGGTTGTGATTGATAATAAAACCAGAACTTCTTTACCTGGCAAAATTAATGTGGCTGTTATTCTTCTTCCTCATATGTCAAATTTCACTGACTTTGACAATTTAGAGCGAATCCCGGAAGTTTACTTATATTATTCAAATAGTCCGAATGAAATTAGAAAGGCAGATATACTAATTATACCTGGTTCAAAGAACACTATTTCCGATTTGCAATACATAAAAGAGAAAGGCATTGAACAAAGCATTCTGGATCATCATAAAAATAGAAAACAGGTTTACGGTGTTTGTGGTGGATTTCAAATGATGGGGCAGAAAATATCTGACCCTAATCATGTTGAAGGTACAATAAGTGAAATTGCCGGATTGGGAATACTACCTATTAGTACCACTCTTTCAACCAAGAAAAAAACAAAACAGGTTGAATTTAAATTCTTAAATCATGAAGTTGTTTGTTCAGGTTATGAAATACATATGGGCGAAACAATTTCAGAAAAGGCAAGACCTCTTTGTTTTGCGGATGATTCTGCTGATGGGTATTTCCTGAACGATAGTACATGGGGAACATATATGCACGGTATTTTTGATAATCCAATAGTAGTTGAGTCTATTCTTAAACCTTTGAAGCAAGACATAAAAGTTGATTTTAATTACAAAGAATTCAAAAACCAGGAATTTGAGAAGCTTGCCAATTTAGTTCGTAGTTCGGTTGATTTGGACTATATCTATAAAACACTACAACTATGATATATGGACACGGGAACGAACTGGCACTTTACAAAGAGAAAATTATTGCTGATTTTAGTTCGAATGTTGTCTGTGGAAAGATATCAGGAAAGTTGTTGAAGCATCTTGCAGATAAACTCTCTTTAATAGCAAACTATCCAGAAGTAGATGCTATAAGCTTACAAAAAAAGCTTGCTGAACATCACCAAATAAAAAGTAATACCTTATTGGTTACAAATGGCTCAACCGAGGCTTTTTATATCATTGCCCAATTGTTTCAGAATAAACATTCGATTGTATTTACTCCCTCATTTTCAGAATATGAAGATGCTTGCATGATAAATAAGCATAGAGTTACTTTTATTGAAAATTCAACCTCTTTGTTGGAGGTTAAAGATAAAGCAGATATTGTTTGGCTGGGAAATCCAAATAATCCTGATGGAAAGACAACTTCAAAAGAAAATATTGAACGTTTCTGTAAGCAGAACCCTGGCACTTGTTTAGTTGTAGATGAAGCCTATGCTGATTTATGTGTTGGATTCGAGAGCTGTATTCCCTTGGTTGAAACTTTAGGAAACTTAGTTGTTGTACGTTCACTCACAAAAACATTTGCTATTCCCGGAATTAGGCTTGGTTATTTAATTGCCAATAGAAAACTTCGAGATACAATTGCGGCTTATCGGATGCCATGGAGCGTAAATTCATTGGCGATAGAAGTTGGGAAATATATTATTGATGCCTATAAAAACATTTTCCCCAATGTTAATGAGCTATTAGAAAGGTCTTTTAAATTACAAACAAGATTAAATACGCTTGATTTTTTGGATGTAGAAAACTCAAAATGCAATTATTTTCTTGTTAAGATACTGAAAGGGAAATCATCTGAACTAAAAAAATACTTAATAGAAAATAAAGGTATTTTAATTCGTGATGCTTCAAATTTTAGAGGATTAAACGAATCCTGGATTCGGATATCTGTACAGAAAATTGTGTTTAACAAGCTTTTGTTTAAAAGTCTTAAGGAATGGGAGCAGTAAATAGCAGCATACTATCCTGGTTTTTAAATCCTTTAATAATTGGATTTGTATTAGATATAATTTTAGGAGACCCTCTATGGTTGCCTCATCCAATACGCTTGTTTGGTAAATTAATTGCATTGGGCGAACAAAACCTAAATTGCGGAAAGAATAGGATATTAAAAGGAGCTATATTGGTTATAATCCTGCTTGCATTTATAGTATTCTCATTAGCTGCAATAGTATTTATATTACGAGAATGCCCGACATTAAAACTGGTATTTGAAAGTGTGATGGTTTTTTATGGGATAGCAAACAGAAACCTGATTACAGAATGCTTTAAGGTAGAAAAAACGCTAAAGAAAGGAAGTGTTATTTCTGCACGCCAGCAGTTAAGAATGATTGTTGGCCGAGACACACAGAGTTTGTCTGAAAACCAAATTAGGATAGCAACACTTGAAACCTTATCGGAAAATTTAAGTGATGGAGTAATAGCTCCTATTTTTTATTATGCAATTGGAGGTATACCATTGATGTTTGCTTACAAGATGGTTAATACACTAGACTCAATGATTGGTTATAAAAATGAAAAGTATATGTTGTTTGGTAGGGTAGCGGCCAGACTAGACGACATTCTTAATTTCATACCTGCCCGATTAACTGCATTATTAATGGTAATTGTTGTCTTTAGTTGGCGTGGTGCCTTATTCATATTCAAATATGGGAAAAACCATTCTAGTCCAAATTCAGGTTATCCTGAGGCGGCCCTGGCCGGAATTTTAAACTGTAGGTTTGGAGGGGCAAATTATTATAATGGAGAATTGGTAGAGAAAGCATATATTGGTTGGAACAACAGACAACTAACCTCAAACGATTTTATTAGAGCATGTCTCATAAATATATTGGCAACAACTTTATTTATTTCAGCTTTAATGATGTTAAATTAATCAATTGACAGAAAAGCTCTTGCGAGTATCATGATATTTTTGTTTTACAAACTTTTTAGCTTGATTACCCCAAATTAGTGCCAGTCTATGAAGTAAGAGCCTGGACTAGAAAGTTCAAATTCGAGGCTTGTGTCGAGCCAAAGGTTCATCTAAATTATACTATTTGGTAATAAGATTCGTTTCACTGCGGTTCCTTTATAATCAAAGAACCTTTATCCTTTTATTAAAAACCCGTTTGTTGGTTTTATATTACCTTTAATAGGTCATTAGAGAAGAAAATTAGTTAATTTATGGTGGTTTAATTTGAAATAAATGAAGAAATTAATTACACTGCTTATACTCGCAACGCCATTTTGGCTTTACGTACAAAGCCTAACGGCACAAGATATTATTTTCAGCTTGGATTTTACATCTAAAAATCAAACCATACGGCATTTTGGAGCCTCTGATGCCTGGTCGGTTGTAAATATTGGTAAAAAATGGCCATTAGCCAAGAAGGAGGATATTGCTAAACATTTGTTTAGTAAAGGCTTCAATGAACAAGGGAATCCGGAGGGAATTGGTTTATCTATGTGGAGATTTAGAATAGGTGATGGTTCTTTGGAGCAAACAAAAAGTGGATTTGATCCGAATAGCTGGTATACAGAAACAGACTGCTTTCTTAATGCAGATGGTACTTACGATTGGAATAAGCAGGAAGGCTCCAGATGGTTCTTAGCGAAAGCAAAAGAATATAATGTTGAGAGCTTTACAGGGTGGACTGATTCACCCCCATACTTCATGACAAAAAATGGTTATGTATTTAAAACCGATGAGGATTTTACCTATAATCTGGCACCGGAAAAATATAGCGATTTTGGAAGTTTTCTTGGAAATGTTGCTAAACATTTCCAGGATCAGGGTTATAACTTTGAGGTTATAAGTCCTATAAATGAACCACAATTCTCATGGTATGCAGAGGTTGGTAAAGCGAATCAATCAGGATCATCCTGCACAAACGAGGAGGAATCGGCAGTTGTAAAAGCAATTGATCAAAAATTCACTGAATTGGGTGTTTCTAGCAAAATAATGTTGACCGAAGCCGCGGATATCAAATACTTAAATAAAATATCAGACAAGCCTCACGCAGATAATCAGGTTTATGAGTTTTGGTCAAGCGGAAGTGCCAATTTTGTGGGTGATCTTGATAATATTGGTGATATGGTTTCTAGTCATAGTTATTGGAGTAATAATACGGTAGCAGCCTCAATTGGTTATAGAAATAAATTAAGAGATAAAATTGCATCTGTTGGAGAAGCATTACAACTGGATTTAGAGTATTGGCAAACAGAGTATAGTATATTGGGTGAGGATTACCTTAGTGGAAGGGATGTCGCAACATTGAAACCCATTGATTACTCATTGTGGATAGCTCGTATTATTCATTTCGACTTAACAGAAGGCAATTGTAGCAGTTGGAGTTTTTGGACAGCTATCAACTATCCAAAATGGGCTGACCACAAGCATCGCTTTGGCTTAATTAACTGGTATCCTGAAACAAATGACACATCTAATAGTAATGGTTTATATGAAGTACATAAAAACTTATGGGCACTTGGGAATTTTAGCCGCTTTATTCGTCCTGGAATGGTTAGAATATCTAGTGAACGTTCAGATGGGTTGTCATCGATAGATGCAGCAGGCAAGCAAATGGTTTCTGCGTATTTGGGTTCAGACACATTAGTTGTGGTTGCAATAAATTATTCAGATGACGAACAGAATATCAAGCTTGATTTAAGCAGTTTGCATGATAGTTTAATGGTAGATGTTTTTAAGCCATACATTACAAGTTCAAATTATAATCTTGAGGCTCTTACAGAGATAAATGCAGATGGAGTTTTTAAGTTGCCAGCTAAATCCATTGTAACCTTTGTTGGTGGAATAAAGAATAATCCAGATTATACAGGTATAAATGAAACGGGGCAGGAAACAAATAGAGAATCGATATTAAAAGTGTATTCTAACCCGGACACGGAAAGCATTGTAGTGGAGGTAGATGCAGCTAATAATGGTATAGTAGACATGTATGATTATACTGGGAAAAAAATAGGTTCCTATAGGCTTGTAAATAAAAAAGCAATAATTGATCTGAGAGACATAAATCAAGGATACTATATTTTTAAAACTAGAGTAAATACCAAAGTTGCTATTCAAAGGTTTACAGTTATTAAATAATTCAGTTTATTTACAGTTTTATTTATTTTAAATTTTAGTAGAAGGGGAGTACATATTATACAATGAATAAATTTAGAACAACCTTATTGCTGGCTTTCTAATTGCATGTTTTTAGTGGGATAAATTTGCATGCTGATATGGTTAAAGACCTGTGGCGCAAGCCTTATTAAAGAGTATTGTTGATTATATGAATACCCCTGAATTTGCACCTAATCAAAAGCAGTTTAAACGAGATTCGAATAAAAGAGACATGGAAAAGAAAGGTCTTTGCAAAGAGTAAAAAATGGTAACCCCTTCTTTTAGAGAGCAATACGACATGTTGAATTAAATAATATCAATAGTAAAATGGGGTATGCATGATTTATTTTATTTATATTAATAAATGCCCCACCTTTATGGGATTATTAGATCATTAAAAAACAAATCTTAAACTGATGGAAAAAACATCTTCAATTAAGAATACACTTATTATTGCAATTATTATTTTTTTAAGCCCAACACTTCTTTCGCAGGGATTTGGCGAAAGTCATAAATTGAATAGTGATTGGTCTTTTCATCTAGGTGATATTAGATATGGTGGGCGTGAATCTCTTGATCATTCAAAATGGCGAGTTTTGAATTTACCTCATGATTGGAGTGTGGAAGGTATAGCAAGTCCTGACCTTTCAAGCTGTACCGGATATTTGCCTGGAGGTATTGCCTGGTATCGTAAAAAAATTGAGATACCTCAAGAGAAGAAAGGCCAACAGGTATATATTTATTTTGAGGGAGTATATAATAATAGCGAGGTTTTTATTAATGGAAAATGGCTTGGTAAACGACCCAATGGCTATATTTCTTTTATGTATGATCTTACTCCATATCTTAATTTCGGAGGTGAAAATGTTATAGCGGTTAAGGTTGATCACAGTGATGAGGCTGACTCTCGGTGGTATACAGGATCGGGTATCTATCGCGATGTACATTTGGTGTTTGCAAATCCTATCCATATCGACTTATGGGGAGTGTTTTGTCATTCGAAACTAGACAATAATACCGCTTCAATAACTATTGAAACGCAGATTGTAAACACAAAATATTCAAATAGCGCCAGCGAAAACATAACTGTCGAAAATGAATTGTTTGATAATTCAGGAAAATCTGTTGCTGTGAGTTCAGTAGAAAGTATTGTTGAAGATCAATCACTTGTAAAGCAGTCATTCACTGTTGAAAATCCTAATTTATGGTCTATTGAATCACCTAATCTATATAAATTGGTTACAAGGGTTAAAAAAGAAGATAAAGTGATTGACCAAACTGAAACAACAACTGGTTTTAGGCAGTTGAATTTTGATCCTAATACTGGATTTTCCTTAAACGGAAAGTCTACGAAATTTAAAGGAGTTTGTATTCATCATGATGCAGGATGTCTAGGTTCTGCAGTACCAAAAGAGGTATGGGAACGTCGTTTGAAAGAATTGAAAGGGCTAGGATGTAATGCTATTCGTACCAGCCATAATCCACAAGCTACCGATATTTATGATTTGTGTGATGAGCTAGGCTTTATTGTTATGGACGAAGCCTTTGATGAGTGGGAATATCCAAAGAAAAAATGGATTGAAGGGTGGAACTATAGTACCCCTGGTTTCCAGGGAAGTGCTCATTATTTTAGAGAATGGGGAAAGTATGATTTGGCTGATATGATTCGTCGCGATCGTAATCATCCTTCAATTATTATGTGGAGTATTGGTAATGAGGTTGATTATCCAAACGATCCATATTCACATCCTATTTTAGATGAGGCTAGTATTGGACAACAACATGTACAAGGTTACAGAACATCTCAACCAAATGCCAACAGGTTAGGCGAAATTGCCAAAGAACTGGTTGATGTGGTTAAAAAAAATGATACAACAAGACCGGTAACAGCAGCACTGGCTGGTGCAGTTATGTCTAACTATACTAAATACCCCTTTGTGCTTGATGTTGTAGGTTACAATTACACTGAAGATCGGTATAAAATGGATCATGAGAAATATCCGGACAGAGTATTGTATGGGAGTGAGAATCGTAGTGATTTTAATGCATGGCGTTCAGTTACTGAAAATGATTTTATAATGGGGCAGTTTATTTGGACAGGCTTTGATTATCTTGGCGAAGCCGGACGATGGCCCTCACGTGGGTTTACTACTGGTTTAATTGATTTGGCAGGATATGTCAAGCCACAAGGATACTTTAGAAAAGCTTTATGGAGTGAAGAACCTGTTGCTTATATTGGAACTTATGTGGAAAAAAACGCGAGCAATGAACCTTTGATTTATGCACCAGCTGTTTGGAATTATAACAAGGGACAGAATGTACGTGTTGTCTGCTATACAAATTGCGAAAAGGCAGAATTATTGCTGAATGGTAAAAAGGTAGGTAAGCAGAAAAAATTTAATCAGGAAACTGGAATTATTTATTGGGATATCCCATATGAATCGGGTAAACTTGAAGTGAAAGCTTATATGAAAGAATCAGTTAAAGCTACTGCGTCAATTGAAACAGTTGGTCTGCCTGTTAAGATAATAGCTAAAAGCGATTTAAAATCTTTTTCGAAACCAGATCAGGTAGCGCATGTTGAAATCAGTTTAGTGGATGAGCATAACCGGGTGGTTCCTTTTGCTGATAATGAACTCCGATTCGAACTATCGAGTAACCTACGCTTATTAGGAACAGAAAATGGTTCAGGAAATCCAGCTGATAATTATAAAGATTGGAAACATCGTTGTAATAGGGGGCGTTTGTTGCTTTATGTACAAAGCAAAGATGGCAGCAGTAATGGCACTGTTTCCATAAACTCTCCATTGTTTGAAGATGTAAAATTGAAGTTTTAAAAAGAGGAAGCTTTTTTAGCTAGCCCTTTAAATTTAGTCGATACTTCTTTGGAGAAAGATTTATTAGCTTTTTAAAAATACGAGAGAAATAATAGGGGTCGTCATAGCCTATGCGCTGTGCGACCTCTTTTATATGTAAAGATGTATGATCTAGAAGTTGACAAGCGTATTGGATTTTAAGCTGAATAAAGTAATCGAGCGGTGAACGACCTGTTTTGTTTTTAAAAACCAATGAATAATGTGATGTAGATACTCTGGCTTGATTTGCAAGTTGCTCTAGTGTAAGCCTGGTTTTTAGAGAGTCTTTCATAAATATAATGGAGCTTTCGACCAAATCTCCTTCTTGAATTTTTCTTACTTGTCTGAACTGGCTCAAATATTGGAATGATGCTAGAAAATGCCAAAGGCAAATGTTCGCATACCTCAAATTTTCTAGACTATATCCCATTTCAAGGTTTTGCATCATCTCTTCAAAAAGCTGGATGCGGTCTTCTATTCTAGATATTTTAGAAGGTTTAACACTAATAGCATTAGCTGTTTGTTCGGAAAGAAATTTTGCATGAGATCCGGAATAATGAATCCAATATATACTCCATGGATTACTGTTGGAAGCTCCATAACTATGGGCAATATTCTTTGGTATTATAAAATACTGGTTTTCTTGTACTATAATCTTTTTATCTTCAATGGAAATCCATCCTTCACCTTCGATACAATACATTAATATATATTGCGAACAACCATTTCTTCTAATTCTGTAGTGACTTTTAGCTGTTGGGTAAAATCCAATATCAGTAATGTAAAGTGATTGATTTATAGGGTCACTTTTAACTTCATTAATTATTAATTCGGGTACAATTATCGTTCTTTGCCCACTAAATCCTTCTTCTTTCTTCATGGTTAGAAATTAATTGAAAAAATAGTAAAATAATCCATCTTTTTAGCAATAATTTCCATTTCTATATAGCAGTTTTTTATGTTTGTTTGTAATGTGAATTTACTAGTTTGGAATTCAGGTAATTAACATGAAAACTTATGAGTTCAATAAAATTTAATACAAAATACATTCTTGCAATCTCGATGGTTTCGGCTCTCGGAGGACTTCTATTTGGTTATGACTGGGTTGTTATTGGAGGAGCAAAACCTTTCTATGAGACGTTTTTCGATATTGCTCAATCGCCTTTTTTTCAAGGATGGGCAATGAGTAGTGCACTTATTGGTTGTCTTATTGGAGCAATTATATCGGGAATTCTTAGTGATAAGTATGGCCGTAAGCGATTGCTTATTTTCGCTGCTTTCTTGTTTACATTATCTGCTATTGGTACAGGTGCATCAAATTATTTCACACCCTTTATTGTATATCGAATTATTGGCGGAATAGGGATTGGCCTTGCATCAAATTTATCTCCAATGTATATTGCTGAAATTGCTCCGGCCAAAGTGCGAGGGAAATTTGTCTCCTTGAACCAATTAACAATTGTTATTGGAATTCTGGCTGCCCAGTTGGTAAACTGGCAAATTGCACAGCCTGTTCCTGAGAGTTTTACAGATATCGACATTTTAAATTCATGGAATGGACAAACGGGATGGCGATGGATGTTTTGGGCTGAAACCCTGCCAGCTGGATTATTCTTTCTACTTATGTTTTTTGTTCCTGAAAGTCCCAGATGGTTAGCAAAGAATGGAGTAGAACTAAAAGTCGAATCAATTTTGAGAAGAATTGGAGGAGAAAATTATGCTCATGCTGAATTTAAAAGCATACACAAATCTTTAGAACATGAATCAGGTAAAGTAAACTTTGGTCACTTACTTAAGCCCGGAATACGCAAAGTTCTGATAATCGGCGTAGTAATAGCAGCATTTCAGCAGTGGTGTGGAATAAATGTCATTTTTAATTATGCCGAAGAGGTGTTTGCTGCTGCTGGATTTGGAGTTTCCGATATCCTGTTTAATATCGTAATAACAGGAAGTGTTAACCTAATATTCACTTTTGTTGCAATTTATACCGTTGATAAGCTTGGGAGAAGAGCTTTAATGCTTTTGGGTGCAGGTGGGTTGGCTGCAATTTATGTATTGGTAGGAGCGGCCTATTATTTTAATATCTCAGGTTGGATGTTATTAGTATTGATCCTTTTGGCCATTGCAACCTATGCCATGTCACTTGCTCCAATTGTTTGGGTAGTAATATCAGAAATATTCCCAAATAAAATCAGAGGAGCAGCAATGGCAGTAGCCACTGTTTCCTTATGGGGTGCAAGTTTTTTACTTACATATACTTTCCCATTGTTAAATAAGGCACTGGGCGCATCAGGTACATTCTGGTTGTATGGACTAATCTGTATTGCCGGATTAGTCTTCATTTATAAGCGGTTACCAGAAACAAAAGGAAAGTCACTGGAAGAAATTGAAAAAGAAATTACTAGCTAATAGAGGGTAATTATAAAATTTACAATGTGTTAAGAAAGTTGATTACACGAAATAAGGTAATTAATAAAAGTATATTCGTATGAGCAATAGTGTTAAGGCTTGGCATGAAAAGTTAATTATTCCTACTTACGGAATTGGTGAACCTGAAAAGAATCCAATTTTTTTAGAGAAAAGAGTGTATCAGGGAAGTAGTGGTGTAGTTTATCCACATCCGGTTATTGAGAAAATCCTTGACGATAAGGTTGATAAAGAATGGAATGCTATTTATCTTGAAAACAAGTACCTGAAAATTATGATTCTTCCTGAGTTAGGAGGAAGAGTCCAAATGGCCTACGATAAAATTAAACAACGTCATTTTGTTTACTATAATCAGGTTATTAAACCTGCTTTGGTTGGCTTAACTGGTCCATGGATATCCGGAGGGATAGAATTCAATTGGCCTCAACATCACAGGCCTTCTACCTACGATCCTATTGATTCTACCATAGAAGAGAATTCCGATGGCAGTATCACTGTTTGGTGTAGTGAGGTTGAACGCATGTTTCGTACTAAAGGTATGGCCGGATTTACATTGTATCCAGATAATGCATACATGGAAATCAAAGTAAAACTATACAATCGCACTCCACACCCACAGACTTTCTTATGGTGGGCAAACCCTGCTGTAAAAGTAAATGAACATTATCAGTCGGTTTTTCCACCAGATGTTAATGCTGTTTTTGATCACGGAAAAAGAGATGTTTCCAGCTTCCCGATAGCAACAGGAGAATATTATAAAGTTGATTACTCAGCAGGTGTAGATATCTCACGGTACAAAAATATACCTGTACCAACAAGTTATATGGCTATTGCTTCAAAATACAATTTCGTTGGCGGATTCGAAAACGATAGCCAGGGAGGCTTACTTCATGTTGCCGATCATCATCAATCGCCGGGAAAAAAACAATGGACCTGGGGTAATGGAGACTTCGGACAGGCTTGGGATAGAAATTTAACAGATGAAGACGGGCCATACATCGAGTTAATGTGTGGAGTCTATACCGATAATCAGCCAGATTTCTCATGGTTGCAACCATACGAAGAAAAGAGCTTTAAGCAGTATTTTATGCCCTACCGGGATTTAGGTGTCGTAAAAAATGCCACAAAAGAAGCCCTGATTAACATCGAACAAGAGAATGGGGCTTATCGCTTGAAAGCTTTTACTACAGGTGAATATCCAAACTCAATAATTACGCTGAAAAGTAATGGCAAAATAGTTTTGGAAAAGAGGATTGATTTTAATCCTGAAATGAGTTTTAGTGAATTGATTGAGGCCGATATTAACATGGAAGATTGTTATATTTCGGTTTGTAGTAATGAAGGAAAAGTATTAGTCGATTGGCAAACTGAGCCTGAAGAGCTAAAGCCAATACCAGATCCAGCAAAAGCAGCCAAAGAACCACAAGAAATTAGTTCTGTTGAACAATTGTACCTTCGTGGGCTGCATTTGGAGCAATATCGTCATGCAAGTTATAGTCCGACTGATTATTATTTAGAAGCCTTAAAGCGTGAACCCGGCGATGTGCGAAATAATAATGCGATGGGACTTTGGCTAATGAAGCGAGGTAAATTTATTGAAGCTGAAAATCATTTTCGAGTTGCAATTAAGACGCTAACCGAAAGAAATCCAAATCCGTACGATGGAGAGCCATTGTATAATCTGGGTTTATGTCTCCGTTTTCAAAACAGACTCCGGGAAGCTTATGATAGTTTCTTTAAGGCATCTTGGAATGGGGCATGGCAAGATAGCGGGTTTTTTCATGCAGCACAACTAGATTCTGTTCTGGGAAACAAAGAGAAAGCTTTTGAATTAATAGATCGTTCATTATGGCGGAACTGGTTAAACCAAAAAGGACGCCATTTGAAAATTGCTCTATTGAGAGAGTCTGGACAAAACAATAAAGCCTTGAAGTTAATAGAGGAATCATTGGAGATGGATCGATTTAATTTTGGTGTTATCTATGAAAAATATTTGATTACCGGCAACAAGGACATTTTGAACGAAATGTTGGGACTAATGCGCGGATACGTTCATAACTACATTGAGTTTTCTTTAGATTATGCTATGGCCGGATTCTACAAAGAAGCTATTGATTTTATTTCGATATACCTTGATAATAATGAGGAAGTCTATCCAATGGCAGCATATTTTAAAGGATACTATCAACATTTGAATGGTTCTATTACAGAAGCCAAGAATACTTTTAGTTTTGCTTCTACCTTGTCTTCTGATTATTGTTTTCCGAACAAACTGGAAGAACTAATTGCCCTTCAATTGGCGGTTAAAGTGAATCCGACCGATGCGAAAGCTTTCTATTACATGGGTAATTTTTGGTATGGTGCCAGACAGTATGAAGAGTCTATATTTTGTTGGGAAGAGTCTCGTAAATTATATGATGAATTCCCGACGGTTCATAGAAACCTGGCATTAGCCTATTTTAATAAGAAAAACGATTTACAAGAAGCAAGAATTTCTCTTGAAAAAGCTTTTGAATTAGATAAATCAGATGCTCGGGTTTTAATGGAATTAGATCAGTTATATAAAAAACTGAACGTTTCTTTAAAGGATAGAATTAAGATTCTTCAAAATCATAAAGAATTAGTGTCTTTCAGGGATGATTTGTATTTGGAATACATCATGCTTCTTAATCTCGATGGTCAAGAAGAATTGGCCTTGGATATGCTCATGAAAAGAACATTTCATCCGTGGGAGGGAGGTGAAGGAAAGGTGACAGGACAATTTTTGTATTGTCATATAGAATTGGCTAAAAAGGCTATAAAGAAAAATAATTTTCAGGTAGCCATTGAACATCTGGAAACAGCAATGGAATATCCTCATAACCTAGGTGAAGGAAAACTACCGGGAGCTCAGGAAAATGATATCTATTATTGGTTGGGTTGTTCTTACGATGGGCTAGGTAATTTGCAGGAAGCTTCAAAAGCATGGCAAAAGGCTGCAAAAGGCTTGTCTGAACCTACAGCTGCAATGTATTATAACGATCAACAACCCGACAAAATTTTCTACCAAGGATTAGCTTTACAGAAATTAGGAAATGAAAAGGAAGCCAGAAAGCGATTTAATAAATTATTGAAATACGGTGAGAAGCAACTTTTTATACCCTTTAAAATGGACTACTTCGCTGTTTCTTTGCCCGACTTATTAATATTTGAGGAAGATTTGCAGAAACGACATGAATTGTATTGTCATTATTTAATGGGACTTGGATATCTGGGTTTTGATAATCTCAGTAAGGCAGCATTAGAATTCGAGTCGATTTTAGAAATCGATGCTTATAATATTGGAGCAAACATTCATTTTAAGATGGCAAAGCAATAAAGAAAGCTTCGTAGCTAATAATTTAAATTCAAGTAATACAACAGTAAAAGTAGGCTTTACGTAAATTGAAACAAGCTCTTTCTCAAAAGTAGATTATTGGGCCGATTTTCTAAATTCAGAAGGTTTCACTCCAAATTCTTCCTGAAAACATTTGCTGAAATAGCTAATTGTTCCGAAACCTACCATTGTCGATACCTCAGATACGCTTCTACCTTGTTCAAGCAACTGAGCGGCATGCTTTAATCGAAAGGAACGAATAAAAGCTGAAGGAGTTTGACCCACAAGAATTTGAAGTTTTCTATATAAGCCTGTACGATCCATTGCCATTTCTTTACCCAATAGTTCAACCGAATAGTCAGTGTTGTCGATATTCTTTTCAATTGATGCAATAGCTTTACGAATAAGTTCCTCATCTACGGAAGTTGATGTAATTGATTTAGGGTGAATAACTACTGCTTTTTTATATATTTCATGGCGTTTTTTTTGAAGTTCCAGAAGGTTTTGTATTCTCTGCAATAAGATATTGATATTAAAAGGTTTGGTGATGTAAGCATCTGCTTTTGCTTCAAAACCTTCCAATTGCGCATCTTCAGAAAAGCGTGCTGTAAGTAAAATAACCGGAATGTGTGAGATATGTAAGTCATTTTTAAGTCTTTTACAGAGTTCAATACCACTCATTTCTGGCATCATAATATCACTTATAACCAAATCGGGCATATGCTCTCTTATTAAAGCTATTCCTTCTTTTCCGTTTGTAGCTGAAATAACTTCATATATCTCTCTTAGCTGACTGCATAAGTACTTCCGAAATTCACTATTATCTTCAATAACAGCTAATTTAAAATCACCACTGTTCTTTATGGTTAAGGATTGAGAGTCATGCTCATCCGTTACGTCTAGAGGGATGTTAACCAAAAAAAGGACACCTTCTTTCTCACTGCTTTTTACTTCAATAGAGCCATTATGCAATTCTACATATTCTTTTGTTAGGTGTAAGCCTATACCGCTTCCGTTATGTTCTACAGCTTTTTTATTTGTTTGATAGAAACGGTTAAATACCAAAGGCATCTCTTCCTCTGGAATAATAACACCTGTATTACAGACTTCTAATACCAAGAAATGTTTTTGCTGCGACTCAGAAAACCTTTTGTTTAGTGTTACAGAAATTTGTCCTTTAGGAGGTGTAAACTTTACGGCATTTGAGAGCAAATTATTGACAATCTTCCAAAATTTATCTTCATCAACAGAGGCAAAAAAATCTGTTTGTTTACATTCATACGATAGTGTAATTTCTTTGCTGTGGGCTAACTCATTAAAGGGTATACATAAATCTTCAACAAGAACACCAACATTAACATTTCTAAGATTCAAGGACTCACCCGATATCTCCAACCGTCGAAAATCGAGCAGTTGGTTTACAAGGTTTAGAAGGCTACGTGCATTTTTATGTATGCCTTCTAAAGCTGAATTTAGCTTTTTATCTTCAACTTGTTTAAGTAGCGTTTCAAGGGGTGTAATAATTAGTGAAAGCGGTGTTCGTAACTCATGACTTACATTGGTAAAAAACCTCATTTTTAATGCATTGAGTTTCTTTTCCTGTGTTTGTTCCAGCTTTAATCTACTTTTCTTAATATAATTTGATATGAGCAGATATACTACTAATATCAATAGTAAAATATAAAGAATATATGCCAGTGGAGTAGTCCAAAAGGGAGGGGTAATTATTATTTTAATTTGTGCAAACTCTCCCCACTTTTTAGAACTATTGGCAGCGTACACTTTAAAAAGGTATGTTCCTGGAGATAGATTGGTGTAGTTGACGTGTCCCAAGCCATTATTGGCATGCTTAAAATTCCATTTTTCATCTACTCCTTCAAGTCGGTATTTGTAATAAGTTTGACTAGGATTAATATAATTGAGTGCCGAAAAATCTAGGGAGATAAAATTTTGATTGTGTTTTAAATGTACCTCTTCAGTTTTAGCAAGAGTTTGATGTAAAATTACATTTCCATTGTATTCAGTTCCAAGTGAAATTTCTTTCCCAAACAGCGATATAGCAACAAAGACAGGTTTAGCCAGCAGACGGTCGTTTTCTTTGAAAGTATTAATATCTATCCAGTTGAAACCATCTAATCCACCCCAATAGATTTTTCCGTCTTGCGATCTAAAAACTGACCGTTCAATAAATTCATAATCAACAACACCATCAAAACGATTGTAATTGGTAAATGAAAAATTATAATCTTCTTCTTGTCTTCTTACAGTAACAGAAGTAATTCCATTTGAGGTAGACAACCAAATTTCACCTTTTTTATCTTCTACGATCGATTGAATATTGTTATTCACTAGTCCATCACTGGTATAAAAGTATTGAATATTATTATTGTTCGTATTCCAGAAACTTAATCCATCTCTAGTGGCACACCAAATCATTCCTCGGCTATCAGCATAAAGGCAGTTGATATGCTTGTTCTTCTGCTTAAAGATTGGGTATATATCTTTTGTGTTATTTGAATTAGCAAAAGTAAATTGATTATTTGTGGCATTGTAAACAAATAAGCCTGCATTGGAGATGCCTAGAAATGAGTTTTCCTCCAGTTGAACTAAATGATTGACAGAGCTAAACTGAGCATAATTGCAAATAATAGAGGTGCTTTTTCCTGAAATAGAATTAAAATACAATAATCCTTCAGATGTACTAAGGATAAAGAGGTCAGGTTTATACTCATATAGGTCATTAACAATTGCGTGAGGTAGTTTATGTTTTTTTATTTTGTTGCCTTCTAGACAAAATAAAGTATTGTTTGTTGTACCAAGCCATATTCGATTTTTACTATCGTTGTAAAGGCAAGTGTAATGGTTGTCTTCCGGCAATTTCTTGAATGGTTTTAAAATTGAGGTCTTACTAGAATATATGTAAAGCCCTAGATCTGTGCTTATCAGAATATCAGAGTCGAGCTGGGTAAAACTGTTGACTTTCAATTCATTACCGTTGTTTACATTGAATAGGGTACTTCCAATATTTCTAAATTTAAACCTTGCCGGATGGTAATAAAGTAGTCCCCTGTTGAAGCTGCCAACCCATAAACCATCTTGATTATCAGTATAAATAACACTTATTTCATTATGTATTTCTTTACCATCTACCAATTGTAAAGTAGAAATATTGTTTTTTGTTTTCAAGTCTTCACTTATATACCACAACCCTTCTTTACAGCTCACAATAATATCATTGTTCCTGTTTACGGTAAGCGTGTTTAAATAATACTCTTTTTTTAAAACTACTTCCCAGTTATTGGTTTCAACATTATATCGATGTATTATACCTTTATTGTTTCCATTTCTGATTTGATATAAATACTTTTTGTGCTTTACGACTAAAAGAGAATGAAAATAAGTATCTGAATATTCCTGTGCAATAGAGTTATCTCTGAACAATTCTTTCTTTGTGGCTTTATTATAACAGATTATTAGGCCGGAGCGAAAAAACAGATATACATACTGATCTACTGTAGCAATATCATACAGGATATCAGTACCCTTATCATGAAATGGTATTTTTGATAGAAATATAGATGGTTTTTGTGTTTCTTTTTCGATAAGAAGTAATTTATTCCTGTCTGATGAGCACCAAATATTCTTTTCTGAGTCGATAAAAAAATCTGTTACCTGCTCAGTAATATTTAGTACTTTAAATACACTGTCAAGATTGTTTACATATGTCTCGCTTTGCATATCCAAGAGCACTAGCTCATGGCGGTTTTTAATCCATACATTACCGGAGGCATCAATATAGGTATGATGAAAACCAGTATAATTTTCTAGGGAATAGGTTTTTTGGTCGTCAACATGAATATAATGAAATGAAGAGCCGTTATAGATATTTGTTAGTCCTTGGGTTTTAAACACCATTCTTCCATCTGGCAATTGGGCAATACTTCTAATATTGTTCTCAGATAAACCATCATTACTGTTGATTTCTGAAAAGACTAAATCCATTTGAGCATCTACAGGTGATGCAATTAAAAGGAGCAGACAAAAAAACAACTTTATTATTTCCATATACTACTTTAAAGCAGAGTTAAATTTAGCAAAATGTTATTAACTTAAGTTCAATTTAAATTTTAGAATTCAGATTGATATAGAAACCAAACACCAACTTAAAAAAACCGTGATTAATAAATACAACAACAGTTCTACATTGGTAACCACCAATTTTCAACATATGAATTAATTATTGCAACATATGTGGCACATTCAGTATTAGGTATAGCATATATTGGCAGAGATAATCAATCCGAGCAATTATTAGAGGGTATGGGGAATGATTGTAAAATAATTAGTAATGCGAATCAAATGCTGAGATTTTTTCCATGAAGTGGCTGAATAGTATTAGTAAAGTTAAGCCTACTTCAGTAGTGGGTTTCACCCAAGGTTATTCAACTGAACCTTTGATTTGTATTAGTAAGTAGTATAAAAACTTTCAAAAAAAGTAATTATGAGAAGGATCAAACTATTAACATTCATTGCAATAGTGTTTTCTGTTGCAATATGTACTAGTCACGCTCAAACTAACATGACTAATCTTATTACCAATCCGAGTTTTGAAACGGGTACTCTTTCAGGTTGGACATGGACGGGTACCACCGGTTATGCATGGTTAGGGCCGAACACTGATGGTGATGCAACCAAAGATGGTTCATACATTTGTGGGATTTGGAACTCAAGTATCGGCGATGCTGAATGTGCTCAAACTATTACTGGTTTGGCAGATGGTTATTATAGAGTAACTGCTCTTGCTACAGTAAGTACCAATCGCCTTACGACTCAACGACTTTTTGCTAGTTCCGGAACAGATACCAATGTAATGCTTTACGGAAGTAGTAATAATTCTGCATATTCAGCTGTGAATCTTGCTATCCTTGGAGCAACTGAAACATACACATTTGGGGGCTATAGATTGTCAAACGCAGAAAATGGTCCGTTTAAAAAACTTAGCGTGGTAACTCACGTAACAGATGGGAATCTTAAATTTGGGTTCCGTGTAAATGGAAAAGCTACAACTTTAGGATATGATTTTGTTTATTCACCTAAAGAAGATGCGGGTTTCTTTAAATTCGACAACTTTACCTTGGCTGAAGTGTCTAAAGTTGCAACTATAGATAATATTGAATTGAGCGATGGTTCTCTTGATGAACTTTTTACACCTGAGGATACAGTTTATACTGCAACTTTGCCTGTTGGGACCACTACCATTACTCCAACAATTACCTTATCAGCTACTGGTTCAACGGTTACAGGTGACAGTACTATTAATGTCTCAACAGGCAGTGGGAGTTCTGTAATCAAAGTTCAATCTATTGATGGTACGGTAACAAAGACTTACACAATTAACTATACAGTATTAACCCAAGGTCCTGAAACAATTGTTTCTTATACGAGTGACTCTGTTGGAGTGAACTTCGTTCTAGTTGATGGAAGCATGAAAGTTCGGGTATGTAATGATAAGATTATTCGTGTAAGTTTTTGCAGAAAGAGCTCATTGCCCCAGGGTGACACTATAATAGTTAATAAAGTTTGGGAGGAACCTACGTTTTCTGTTTCTGAAAATGATACAACTATTATTATTTCGACTCAGGTTCTTGATGTTGCTGTAAGAAAAATTAATTCAAAAGTTAGTTATCAAGATAAATTAGGTAACGAAATTCTATCAGAAAACTCAAAGGCTGTTGAACCAGTAATAATCTCTCAATACTCATTGAATACGAATACTTGCAGGGCCACATTTAATTCTCCTGTAGATGAGGCATTGTATGGCCTGGGTCAGCATCAGCAGGGTATTATGAACTACAAAGGTTATATACAATCATTGGATCAGCAAAATGGAGAAATAGCATTGCCATTTGTTGTCTCTGGTAATGGCTACGGTATTTTATGGGACAATTACTCTCAAAGTGAGTTTGATGGAACAGTATCATCAAATACAAAATATGCTTTTAGTTCAGAAAGTGGCGATATGGTTGATTATTACTTCATGTATGGTCCTGAAATTGATGATGTAATATCCGAATACCGAACTGCAAGCGGAAAAGCACCACTATTCCCAAAATGGGCATATGGACTATTTCAATCGAAGGATAAGTATACTACTTCCTACGAGCTATTAAGTATTGGAAATCAGTATAGGAAGGCAGGTATACCTATAGATTGTATTGTGCAGGACTGGGATTATTGGACTCCGGATGTGTGGGGTTCCAACAGCATGGATGCTTCGCGATTTCCAGATCCAAAAGCAACTGTTGATTCATTACATAATATGAATTTCCATACAATGATTTCGATTTGGCCTGTATTTCATAGCGATTGTGATAACTACAAGGAGTATGAAGCCATTGGCGCATTGTATCCAAGTCAGGGAGTACACCATTTTTACGATCCTCATAATGCTGCGGCAAGGGAGATTTACTGGAACCAGGTAAATAGTCAATTGTTTTCAAATCATGGATGGGATGCCTGGTGGGCAGATAATAACGAACCTCAAGGTTGGCCTGATGGGTTCGACAGGAAAGGTTTTATTACAGCCAAAGGATCTGGTGTTACTTATTACAATACTTACCCAATAACGCATGTCTCAGGTTATTATAATGGATGGCGTCGCGATATACCTAATAAGCGTGTATTTATTCTTAGTAGATCTTCTTTCCCGGGGCAACAACGTTATGGTGCTGCATCATGGTCAGGAGATATTCATAGCAACTGGATCGATTTTCAGCATCAACTTTCAGCTGGTCTAAACTTTAGTTTATCTGGTATTCCATACTGGACAACAGATATTGGAGGCTATTGGATAACCGATTGGTCAACAGCTGACAATAATGAATTAATGTCGCGTTGGTTTCAATACGGAATTTTTTGTCCGCTCTTAAGAATTCATGGGAAAGGTGATAAATCGATGGTATCAACCCAAAATCTGACAGATAACACGATTCAGACAATGGTTAAATTCGATAAATTAAGATACCGATTGATGCCTTACATTTATTCACTTGCATGGAAGGTGACTAACGAAAATTACACCATAATGCGACATATGATTATGGAGTATCGAAGCGATAACAATGTTAAAAATATTGAAGATCAGTTCTTCTTTGGTCCTTTTATGATGATTAATCCAATTACGTCACTTGGACAAAGAAACCGGGATATTTATCTTCCTACTGGTGATTGGTATAACTTCTGGACAGGTTTAAAAGTTTCAGGAGGTCAAACCATTAATGTTGATGTTCCCTTAGATGATATGCCTATTTATATTAAGGCGGGCTCTATTATTCCAATGGGCCCTGAAATTCAACATGCCAATGCAACCTCTGATCCAATTGAAATACGTGTTTATAAGGGAGCTGACGGACAATTTACTATTTATGAAGACGCTGGTGAAACATACAGTTATGAAAGTGGTGAGTACTCAGAGATTCCACTAACTTATAATGATGCCCTACAACAACTAACCATTGGTGCACGAAGTGGTAGTTTCCCTGGTATGCTTACAAATCATATGTTTAAGGTTGTATGGGTTGATGAAAATTATGGTGTTGGATTATATACTCCAGCTCTTTGTGATACAGTTGTTCAATATGTTGGTAACGAGGTGATTGTGAATTATAATTCCTCTTTTGAAAAACCTGTTCTGCATTACGAAGCTGAAGAAGCCACTCTAAGTGGAAGTGCTGCTGTAGCATCAAACCAACAGTATTATTCAGGTTCTGGATTTGTAAATGGTATGAACTTATCTTCATCCTCTTCTGTTCTATTCTCGATTGATGTTCCCAAGTCTGGTAACTATTTGGTAAGTCTTAGGTATTCTGCCGGATATGGTTCGACAGGGAGATTTCTAACTATAGCTGCTAATGGTGTTGAATTAGACACGTTTGAGCTTAGTGAGACAAGAGACTTGGACACTTGGGGCGTAAAATCATTAATTGCGCCTTTAAATTCTGGGGCTAACACAATTCAGTTTATCGGAGATTCGACATTTGTAAATTTAGATTGCATTGATTTATCTATTCCCAGCTCTATTCCTTATTTTCAAGCAGAAAACAGGCAATATAAAATAAGACCATTAAACAACAGTTCATCATATCTTAAAGCAGTCAATAACGAACTCCAATTGGCTCCCTCAGACTCAACAAAAGAGCAAATTTGGGAAATTGAAAAAGTTGGAGACAATGCTTTTAAGCTGATATCTATCGCAGATAGTAGCTGTATTACAGTTGATCAGGCATCACAAACAGCAGGAGCTTCTGTAGTAACAGATGTCTATGCTGCCAATTCAAATCAGAAATGGTTTATTGATGATTTTGGATCTAATGTTTATAGGCTTAGAGCATCTCATAGTAACCTGATTGTAGGAGTAGCTTCGGGAAATATCTTAGAACAACAAATGGATGTTGATGCTGGGGCGCAAAGATGGGTATTTGAAGATGTAACTTCAACATCAGAAGAGGAATTGGCATTATATGAACCTTTTGACTATGCTGAGGATGAAGAATTGAATACTTTAGGAGAAATTGGGAATGGCTGGGGAAGTTCTTGGATTGTTTATGAAGGTACAGGTGCTAATATGACCATTCAAGCACCATCTGAATATCCCGGAATATCTTCTTTGGGCAACAGGCTTGAAGGTAATTTAACAACAGGTGAGGGGTTGAGAGCATCAAGATTATTAAATCCCAGATGGGAAGATACAGGTGATAATATCTGGTTAAGTTTTTTACTTAAGATTAACAATCCTACATCCTTAAGCGATTCATGGCAAGGAATTTCTCTTTTTAGTGGGAGTGACGAGAAGGTTTTAATTGGTAAAGACTGGGGTAAAAACAAATTGGGTTTTAATAGTACTGGAATAGGTACTTTTGTTAGCTCAACCTCAGCGTTTTCAAGCGATCAGGTTTGGATGGTATTTAAGATAGAAACATCCGGAGACGCTTCCAATGAAGATGCTTATTTATGGATTAATCCAGATCCTTCCAAGGAGCCTGATGTTGCAGCTGCCGACATTGTGCAGCAAGTACAAATAAATAGTGGTTTCGATAAAATCGTGTGTCATCTTGGAAATACTGCAGGAATTTCATGTGCTTTCGATGAAATCCGGTTAGGACTTACTTTCTTTATTCAAGATACCGATACGATAGTAGACCCATCCGTAATATCAACACAGCGTAACGATGAATATTTGAATATCAATTACGATCGAAACAGCAAGAAGTTATTTATTTCGGCAGAGTCAAATGTACACACAGTAGTCCAACTGAAAGTGTTCAACATGAGTGGAATTTGTTGCTATGATGAAACAATTACATTCGGAAAAGGAAGGCAAAACCATTCAATAGATTTGAATAACGAATTTATGGTACCCGGCGTGTATATAGTATCACTTCTAAATGATTCTGAGATCTATTCTCAAAAGATACTCTGGTAAAAACATTTTAAAAGAGAAGAAGTTATAGTGATTTTTCTAATAGATTCAATTCCTGAGTCTAATATAAATATTTAATAATATTTTCTAAACTAATCTAAACATAATAACTATGAGAAATTTATTTACATTATTTTTTATTGTATATCTCAGTATGAATGCTTGTTTTCTGCAGGCTCAAGATGTTACATCTACTTATTTAACAAATCCCAGTTTTGAAGATGGAGATTTGACTGGTTGGACATTAACTGGCGCCAATGGTTATACCTGGACAACACCAAATACCGATGGAGATGCAACCAAAGATGGTGATTATGTTACCGGTGTGTGGAACAATCCGATCGAAGATGTTGAATGGTCCCAGGCAATCACAGGACTCGACAACGGATTTTATAAGGTTGGTTGTTTAATGACTGTTAGCAATGGCCGCTTAACATCTCAACGTTTGTTTGCAAATGATTCGAGTATGTTGTATGGTGCAGACACTGACTATTCAGCCCAGAACCTTAATGTTCTTGACTCTACGGAAAATTATGATTTTGGCGGATATAGTACTTTAGCCACCGAAAATGGTCCTTTTATGCCTTTGGCTGTTGTTGTTGAAGTAACTGATGGTAATTTAACAATTGGAGCAAGAGTTAATGGATCTGGTACCGTACATTCATTCGATTTTCAGGGTGCAGGAGGCGATATAGGATTCTTTAAATTCGATCACTTTACTCTTTTTAATGTTGACACAGCAACTATTGATACAATTATATTTAGCAGTGGATCTCTGGATACCGATTTTGATCCTGGTGTACATACCTACAATGCCACTTTACCTAAATTAACAACCAAAGTTGCCCCAAGTGTTGTGTTTGCAGCTAAAGGTATAACAGCAACAGGTCTTGATTCTGTTGATGTATCTTCTGGTACCGGCAGTTCTGTTATTGAAGTGACATGTCTGAATGGTACTACCAGAAATTATACTGTTAATTATACCGTGTTGACTGCTTCCGATGATGCCACTTTATCTGATCTTACACTAGATGTCGGAACCCTTTCGCCATCATTTAGTCCCAATAACACAACATATTTGGGTCTTGTACCGGTAGGTACAGATTCAGTAGCACCAACTGCAACAGTAAATGATGTATTAGCATCGGCCTCTGGAGATGAAAAAATTGGTCTTATTAACGGACATGGAAAGTCTGAAATAGTTGTTACGGCAGAAAATGGGACAACTAAAACATACACAATTTATTATGATTATAATTATCTAACCAATCCAAGTTTTGAAACAGGGGATTTGTCTGGCTGGACATTAACCGGTGCCGATGGTTATGCCTGGACAACACCAAATACCGATGGAGATGCAACCAAAGATGGTGACTATGTTACAGGTGTGTGGAACGATCCTATCGGAGATGTTGAATGGTCCCAGACTATCACCGGACTCGATAACGGATTTTATAAGGTTGGTTGTTTGATGACAGTTAGTAATAATCGGTTAACGTCTCAACGTTTGTTTGCAAATGATTCGAGTATGTTGTATGGTACAAATACTGACTATTCTGCCCAGAACCTTAATGTTCTTGACCCTATGGAAAATTATGATTTTGGCGGTTATAGTACTTTAGCCACCGAAAATGGTCCTTTTATGCCTTTGGCTGTTGTTGTTGAAGTAACTGATGGTAATTTAACAATTGGAGCAAGAGTTAATGGATCTGGTACCACACATGCATTCGATTTTCAGGGTGCAGGAGGCGATATCGGATTCTTTAAATTCGATAATTTCTCTGTTTCAAATGTATCCGGATTACTTATCAAATCTTTATCGATTGACGGCAATACTATTGATGGAATCGATTCAACTGATATACAACTGTACAGTATGGATTTGCCTCACGGAACTACAACAGTTCCCACTGTGACTGCCACAGCCGCATTCGGTGTTAAGGTGAATGTTATTCCATGTACAGAATTACCTGGTACAACGGAAATTATACTGTCATCGGCAGATAGTAGTTATTCTATGTCGTATTATGTACATTTCAACACTCTGCCATCTTCGGATGCAACGCTTTCTAATCTTACAACTTCGGATGGATCACTTTGGCCTTCATTTAATCCTGCTTCATTGGTTTATGCTATTATAGTACCTTCTGAACTCGGTTCGGTTACTCTAACAGCAACTGCAAGTGACTCATTGGCGACAGTTGAAGGAGATGGTTTGATTGATGTATCTAAAGACACTACTGTGGCAATAGTTGTAACTGCTGAAGATCTATCAACATTAACTTATTCTGTTAATATCTCTGTTATACGTGTACAATCATCAGACGCAACTCTTTCTAGTCTTACAACTTCTGTTGGAACACTAACACCTGTATTTAATTCTAGTACTTTAGATTATTCTATAGGCGTACCTTCAGGAACCACATCAGTTACACTTACAGCAACTGCAAATAATGCATTTGCAACAGTTGAAGGAGATGGTTTAATTGAATTAGATAGAGATACAACTGTGACAATTGTTGTAACCGCTGAAGATCTGACAACATCAACTTATTCTGTTAGTATCTCATTAATTACTTCAGTTTCAACCAATACACTAAGCGAAATATCTATATATCCAAGTATCTCCAGCGATATATTCCATATCAGTGGGCTTGGTAAGGGTGAAATGATTGAAGTCTATGAGATGACAGGTCGTATTGTACAATCAAAGGTGGTTACTTCTGAACATGAGATTCTAACAATCGAAAAAAGCGGTACATATATTATTAAAGTTAGTAATGGAGCCCAATCTTCATCTTTTTCTTCTACAGTAATTAAAAGATAGGTACTAATTAATATTACTGCCACAATAAATTAACAATGTTGAAAAGGGTGACCAATTTTTGGTCACCCTTACTAAATACTCAATTATTATAGTCTATTTCAAGTATTAGCAACAAAATAATGAGCAAAACTCAGAGTTTAATTGAGTTTTGTTTTATAGGAGTTGTTTTATCGAAAATGCTTAAATTTATCGGAAAGTTCTAAAAACTAATTTAAAATAATAATATTTATGAAATCAATTAATGCATTTATATCTCTATTGATATTGAGTGTTATGCTGTTCTCTGCATGCAATGGACAATACTCAAAAACAGAGAATGGATTTAAAACGGAGGTTGACTCAACCATTGTTGAAATACAATTCTATTCTCCAGAGATTGTTCGAGTCGTTAAAACAAAAAAAGGATTTGAGTTTGAAAAGAAAAGTCTGGCTGTAATTAAAAAAGCAGAAGATGTTGCTTTCTCTATTACAACAGATGGGAGCATAGTTAAAGCATCAACAGACAAAATTAATGTGTCGTTAGACATTAATACTGGAGCTATTGTATACACAAACAGCGAAGGAGAAACTTTATTAGAAGAGCAGGTCAATGGCACTTCATTCACTGCCAAAGAGGATATAGGTGAGGCAACCTATGCTGTAAAACAAACTTTTACTCTGGAAGAGAATGAATTCATCTATGGTTTAGGTCAGCTTCAAGAAGGGAAAATGTCCCAAAGAAATCAAACAGTTCGACTTCTACAAAACAATAAGGAAAGTGTAGTTCCTTTCATAATATCCAATAAAGGTTACGGTGTGTATTGGGATAATTATTCTCCAACAACATTTTCGGATAGTACTGAAGCAACTTCATTCGATTCAGAAATTGGTGACTGTATTGATTATTATTTTATGCTAGGTGGTGATGCCGATGGTGTAATTGCATCAATGCGCGATTTAACAGGTCAGGTTCCAATGATGCCATATTGGACTTATGGTTTTTGGCAAAGTAGAGAGCGGTACAAAAGTCAGGATGAAACAGTTGGGATTGTTGAGAAGTATCGCGAGCTTGGTGTACCTATTGATGGTATAATACAGGATTGGCAATACTGGGGCGATAATTACCACTGGAATGCCATGGAATTTCTGAATCCGGATTTTCCAGAACCTAAAAAAATGATTGACGAGGTTCACAATCTAAATGCACACATTATTATATCATGCTGGGCTTCTTTTGGACCGAAAACTAAACAATATAAAATTCTGAAAGAGAAAGGTATGCTGTTCGATTTTCAGACTTGGCCATTGTCAGGTAAAGATGTTTGGCCTCCAGATATGAACTTTCCTTCAGGGGTAGTAGTTTACGATCCATACAATCCGGAAGCCCGCGATATTTATTGGGATTTTCTGAATAAAGGAATCTTTTCAATTGGCATGGATGGCTGGTGGCTTGATTCTTCAGAACCTGATCATTTTAATGTAAAAGAGAAAGATTTCGAGAATAAAACCTATCTGGGATCTTTCCGTAGGGTTCGAAATGCTTTCCCGCTTCAACATGTTGGAGGTGTTGCTTCACATCAGAAAGAAGTATCAAAAGAGAAGCGTGTTTTTATTCTTACCCGTTCTGCTTTTGCCGGACAACAACGATATGCTGCTAATTCATGGTCTGGCGATGTTGTATCAGACTGGGATGTATTGCGTAAACAAATTTCAGCCGGGTTGAATTTTTCATTATCAGGCATCCCTTATTGGAACAGCGATATTGGCGGGTTTTTTCTTTGGAATTATCCTGGAGGATATAAAAACAAAGCTTTTCACGAGATTTATGTGCGTTGGATGCAGTTCGGTGCTTTCTGCCCTATGATGCGTTCACACGGAACTGATTCACCTCGCGAATTATGGTATTATGGTGAAGAAGGTGACTGGACCTACGATGCTCTAAAGAAATCAATCGATTTACGCTACAGTCTGCTTCCTTATATTTATTCTACATCTTGGGATGTAACAGCCAACGGCTCAAGCATGATGCGTGCATTGGTAATGGACTTTGCTAACGATAAGAACGCACTTGATATCGACAATCAATACATGTTTGGTAAGAACATTCTTGTGTGTCCGGTTACAGAACCAATGTATGTTAATTTCCGCAAAGAGGATAAAAGGTATTACGCCGAAAGTGAAGATTTTAGTGTAAATAAATCTACTGAAGTATATCTTCCTGCCGGAACTAGTTGGTATGACTTCTGGACCGGTGAGCTATTCAAAGGTGGACAAAGTATTGAAAAAGAAACTCCAATTGATATTCTGCCACTTTATATTAAAGCTGGATCAATTATTCCATTTGGTCCTGAAGTACAATATGCCAACGAAAAAATTGGTCCGCTAACTGTTCGAATTTATCCTGGAGCTGATGCAACCTTCACTTTTTATGATGATGAACGTGACAATTATAATTATGAAGATGGTTCATTTGCAACCTTCGAAATGAAATGGGACGATAAATCACAAACCTTTACAATTGAAGCACAAAATGGTAACTATGAAGGTATGCCTGAAAGCCGTAAGATATCAATTGTGAAAGTAAGTACTGGTAAGGGCGTTGGTATTCCATCTAACGAAATAACACCGCAAGAGCTTATTTATACAGGAGAAAAAATAGAACTCAAATTATAGTAAAATTTGATTTTGTAAAAATTTAAGGGAGGCCGCCATTTACTGGCGGTCTTTTTTTTACTAAAAGAACTCTTGCTTTGAAGTAACTTTAAGATCAGAATTTGACCCGATTTAGAAGTAAGTGAAAAATGCTGTTGTAATTCCTAAAAGATTTGATTTCATAAAAGGTGAATAATAAACCGTATAATAATTAATTCTCTTTTGCTACCTTGGCCCTAAAGGATGAAGGAGAAAAATTTGTCAGCTCACTTTAGAGACTCAGGGTGAAAACAGGTAGATTTTTCAAATGCGTCAAAGTTGATATAAATTTAAATTGAATTATAATATAAGCTTATGAATATATTAATTCGTAAAATCGTGCCCCCTTTACTACTTCTTCTGGGAATACTAAGTTTGGAATTCATGTTTAGCTATTTTAAATCAACAGAATTCCAGTCATATATAACTTTTTATAAAACCATATCCGAACCTTTAGTAATCATATTTGTAACCTGGTTGATTATAAACCTGGTGTCGTATAGCAAGTACATTCTACTTAAAAAGCAAAATTTACAAGCAGGAGATAACTTAAAAGCACGAAAGGTACTCACTCAACTTACCTTACTACAAAAGGTAATTAACTTTATCGTTATACTTATTGGTCTATCCTTAATTCTCATAAGTTTTGATGGTATTCGTAGATTAGGAGTTAGCCTTTTAGCATCAGCTGGAATTGCTGGTATTATTATTGGCTTTGCTGCTCAACGACTTCTATCTACAATTATAGCCGGATTACAAATCGCCTTTGCTCAACCTATAAGAATCGATGATGTCGTAATTGTTGAAGATGAATGGGGGTGGATTGAAGAAATAAACCTAACCTTTGTAGTTATTAGGATATGGGATAAACGTCGATTAGTTGTGCCCACCACCTATTTTATTGAAAAGCCTTTCCAAAACTGGACGCGTAATGAATCTGATATACTTGGCACCGTTTTTATCTATACCGACTATACCGTTCCTATTGATACTATTAGAGAAGAGCTAAAGCATATCGTGGAAGAAGATAAGCATTGGGATGGTAAAGTTAATGTCTTACAAGTTACAAATGCAACAGAAAAAACTATTGAATTGCGTGTTTTGGTAAGCGCAAAAAGTTCACCTGAAGCATGGGAACTTAGGGTAAATGTAAGAGAAAAGCTTTTAATGTTTTTACAAAAAAATCATCCTGAACATTTACCTAAAACGCGAATAAAGTTAGATAAGTAAACCTATTTTTCATTTCCATCCATAAATCTTAGTCTAATATCGTATATTTTAGTACTCAATTCTCTAAGGAAAAAGATAATAGGTAAAGTGACATTTTTTCTCTTAAGTACGACATTTTGGCAAGTGTTATTGTCTTGCTATGTCATTATGACTTAATGTTTTAGCTTTAAATAAAAAGAGTGTTTTATGTTTGTTTCTGTAAATTATTTAAAATCAAATACGTAACATTTTTTAACATTTTCGTTTTGCTAAATGGCATTCATTTTGAAAATCTTGAACTGAAATTGATTTAAAAATTGTTTAACTAAATTTTTGGAGGATTAATCATGACACTAGCAAGATTATCAAACAATGCATTCCCATCGTTTCCTTCATTATTTGATAAGTTTTTCGATGGAGAATTGATGGATTGGAATAGAAGTAACTATTCTGGAACCGACACTACACTTCCAGCTGTAAATGTAAAAGAAAACGACAATGAGTTTTTAATTGACGTTGCAGCTCCTGGTTTGAAAAAGAATGATTTTAAAGTGAATTACGATAATGGACGTTTAACCATTTCGTCAGAAAAGAAAAACGAAGTTGAGGAAAAAAATGGAGAGAAAATAACTCGCCGTGAGTTCAGCTATCAATCATTCCAACGTTCATTTACTGTCGCAGAAACAGTAGTTAATGCTGAAAAAATTAAAGCTAATTACGAGAGTGGAATACTTCACATCACGCTTCCTAAACGTGAAGAAGTTAAACCTAAACCAGCAAAGGAAATAACCATTTCGTAATGTATAATACAGGGGTGGATAAATAAGTCTACCCCTTTTTTGTTTAGCAGCAAGTTATTACTGTGTCTATTGAAGATTTAGTAAATGAAAGTTAATACCCTGAATTACCCTAAAGCACTTGTATTCAATGTCTAGTATGTGAGGTTAAATGGATAAAAATTTAACCTTTTTTACAATATTGTAAAACTATTTAACACAACTCTGGAGTAAATTTGAATACAATTCAGATGATAATTTATGAGGACTATTTTTAAAATATTGTTATGTGTTTTAATATTCACTTGTACTGGAATATGCAGATTATATTCAGAGAGTAATAGTGAGAGTAAACTTTATTCGTTAAGTGCCTCTAAGTCATTTGAATTTAATAAAGAATACTATGCTTTTAAAGATGCGAACGAAAATGAGTTAAGTTTTACGGTATTTAATTCTATTTCTGTTGCTCCTGTTGCAGTTTTATATATGCAACCTAATAATAGAAATGATTTTCTTTTTCTTTTACATTCATACTTAAATCCACTTTTATTAGATATTCCTCCTCCAGGAATAAGCGTATCTAATACGGTATGATATTGAATTAGACCATTTTTTAATTTACGATTCCATGCCAAAAGTAGGCATTCAGTAATAAATCAAATTTTCATTTAAAAAATAATATCATGGAATTATTAAAAAGAAGAGATAGTAATTCCCTGCCATTAATGCAAGGAGTTTTTCATGTCGATAGCAAAGAATCTAACAAAACAAATCAATCGGGTCGATTTTACATAGAACAAAATGATAAGCAAGCAATACTTTATATATATCAAAATCAAATTGAAAAAGATAATTATAGATTGATATTGAAGGGAACCAGATTAAGCCTTATTATTTCTGAAAAAAAGCAAATAGAGAAACCTGTGTATTTACATCATATTCCAAACAGAGCATTTGATAAAACAGATTATGAAAGACTTAGGAGTTTTGAGTATGTGTTGCCCAAAAACAGTTATACTATAAATAAGTCTTATTGGAATCAAAAAATGGGTCGTTTGGAAATAACACTGACTGATGAAAAATAGTTGTTTAAAGAAAAAAAAGGAGGGAAATAAAATGAAACGGTTTGGATTATTAATGTTAGCAGCTATTCTGGGGAGTGCCCTAACAATAGGAACAAATAATTTACTAAAAACAGATAAAGAAAAGTCTTTTAAAATAGAACATATATCTGGAACGCCTGTAGTAGGTGCAACATATACTGTTAATAATAATGGTGAAATTGTGCCACTTGAATTCACAGAGGTGGCTAAGAAAGTAATGCCGGCTGTAGTGCATATTAAATCTACACAAATACAAAAGCTTAACCAATATCAACAAAGAAGGTATTCAGATCCTTTTGAAGATTTTTATAATGATGATTTTTTTAGGCATTTTTTTGGACCTCAATCACCACAGCCTCGCCAGCGGGAACCTCAAACCAGAGTTGGAACTGGTTCGGGTGTAATTATTCATGAAGATGGATACATTGTTACAAATAATCACGTGATTGATAATGCCGATGACATTGAGGTAACTCTTGAAGATAATAGAGTTTTTAAGGCAAAGGTTATTGGAACCGACCCCTCAACAGATTTGGCTTTGTTGCAAATTCGTGCAAATAACTTGTCTTATGTACCACTGCTCAATTCAGATGAGGTTGAAGTGGGCGAATGGGTTTTAGCTGTAGGCAATCCGTTTAATTTAAATTCTACAGTTACTGCAGGTATTGTGAGTGCAAAAGGAAGAAATATTAATATTTTGCAAGATAGAGGTGCTATCGAATCATTTATTCAGACCGATGCTGCAATTAACCCGGGTAATAGTGGTGGTGCATTAGTTGATTTGCAAGGAGGTTTGGTTGGTATTAACACAGCTATTGCGAGTCCAACGGGGGCTTATGCCGGATATGGTTTTGCCGTACCAGCCAATATTGTATCCAAGGTCATAGGTGATTTAAAGAAATATGGTATGGTGCAAAGGGGGTATCTGGGTTTAATAATTCGCAGTGTCGATGGTAATTTAGCAAAGGAGAAGGAGCTAGACGTTACCAAAGGTGTGTATGTTGATAGCATTTCTGCAAATAGTGCAGCAGGTGAAGCCGGAGTGAAAGTGAATGACGTAATTCTAAAAGTGAACGACAATGAAGTGGAAACTTCATCAGAGCTTTTAGAAAATATTGGAAGACATCATCCGGGAGATAAGGTGAACTTGACAATTGACCGTAAAGGAAAGGAATTAGAATATACTGTTACGCTAAGAAATCAGGATGGAAAAGAAAAACTAATTGAAAAGGATTCCAAGGAAATTCTTGATGTACTTGGCATAGAATTGGAAAAAATTGATTCTAAAACAGCTAAGAAGCTCGGAATTGATGAGGGATTAAAAGTTACAAAGCTTTCTAATGGAAAGATACGAAAGTATACTGATATGAGAGAAGGTTTTATAATAACAGGGATTGATGGAAAAAGCTTTGATTCGGTTGAGGATTTTACACAATACCTTGAAAACAAGAAAGGAGGTGTGATGATAGAAGGTGTTTATGAGGATTATCCAGGCAGCTATTATTATGCCTTCGGGTTGTAATTATTTATATTAAGCAGAGTGTGCTTCATAGCACATTCTGCTTATTTTTCAATTGAACTAATTGAACCCTAAAAAAGTTTAGCACTATGTTGGAACATCAGAAAATAGTATTGAACGGAGTTAAAAACAACAAGAAACTTTTTAGAAAAGAACTAATTAAATCTTTAGCTTGGTTAAATAACAATGAACAAACTCAACTTAGAAAATGGGTTAAAGAGAATTTTATTTGTTTACATGCAGAGATAATAATGGATGTGTTTCATCATAATTATCAAAACGCTAGTTAGTAAGATTGTTTTTATAACCTGTTATAAATAAGACTTGAGGAAAATAAAAAAGCTTATCCGATAATTATTCGGATAAGCTTTTTTGTTTATAGTTAATTTACTGTTATGGTCTGAAAAACTCAGATTTTTCTTTAAAAAGCTTTGTAAATAAATTGGCTTTAGTACCATCGAAATATGTTTCCGGATTCATTGAACTGGTCATTATAATGTTTGTTGAATCAGAATAATAAGTATTGATAGTAGCAAGTTCAATTCCATTTTCACCTGCAATTTTTAAGGTGTAATTTGGAGCTCCAACAGGCTTATTATCCGCAGTAATAAAATTGGAACTTCTAACATTGTTTAATCCAGACAAATAATCAGCAACAGCAGAACTATCAGCAATAAGTCCGTCAGCTAACCATTTTTCGTCTTTTTTCGTAAGCGTGAAACTTTGGTTTGGTGTGATAAAAGATATACTTTCAGGTTTCATATTCTGCACTTGTAAAACACTGTTGTCTCTGTAATCTTTTAGCTGGCGATTAAAAGTCATGCTTAAATAACCATCTACCGCATAAACCTCCTTTTCGTCTGTAAGTCTGACAAAACTAGTTAATACACCTTGTTGTCTTTGATAAGGATTAGCTTGCTGAGCAGGCTGAGAATAGGAGAACTTTCCGATAAAGATATCTGCCAAAGTCTTCTTTTCACTCATCACTTTAATGCGAGTCCCCAGAGAATCAGTAAGTTCATACTTCTTCCAGCTATCTTTACTTTTTGCAGCGAGTCTTTTCGCTTTAAGGTTTGAAAGAGTGTTAAGCATGTTTTTTACCTGATTATTGTCTGCATTATATTCACCATTTTTATCTGAGATCCACCAATTATTTTCCTTCTTATCTAAAGTAATTGGCTCACCTCCAGCTTTTGGGTAAATGGTAAATGATTTAACATTTGCAGTATCAATATTTGTGAGTTCACTTTTAAATGTGCTAATATTCCTTTTGTTGCGGGTTGGAATTGTTACTAATGCGAGAACCAATAAAACAACAAATGAAATAACAAGGTATTTTGTTTTAATGTTATTAAACATAGCCTACCTCCCTTCTTTTTAATTGTATAATTCGGTTGCGTTGGGCACGGAATATACCGTAACCAAGAATAAGCAGTATTGGTGCTAGAAAATTTAAGTACTTAATAGTTGTTTTCTTTCCATCTTCCAATTCCTCAATTGGACGAGCTGTTGCTCCCTGAGTTCGAAGTTCAATTAAACCAGTATCATCCGAAAGCCAGTCGATTGCATTCACAAAAAGGTTAACATTATCAGGATTTATTTGCTGCTGGCCCTCTGATACAGGGAAGTTTGCATCTGCCAATATTACCATCTTAGCAGGTTTTCCTTCCAAATTTCCTTCCAGAGCAGCGCCTAGTGTGAGGTTCGAAAGCGGGAAATCGTTTTTGCTCCATTGGTAGCCTGGATCGATAAAAGTACTAGCAGGTTTGGTTGCCGACATTTCCGAACTTAATAGTATAGGTGTGTAATTAAGTGTTGAATCACCCGAAAAATCGATAGAACTGACAAAGTTTAAAATAAGTTGTTCTAATCCGGCTACTACAGGATGGTCTCCAAAGTTATTCACTTTAGGAATATATGGGAACAAAATAGGTGTTTGAACAGTAAAAGGTCCTTGTTGGCGAGTTGCCATTACATTTACAGCATTGGCATCAACTACAAAATTATTGTTAACAGTAATGCCGTATTTATGTAACCAGAATTCAAGTCCTGTATTTATCGCTTTTCCCATATTGTATCCACTATTCAGGTCGGCATCTACTTTGTTCAGTGCAACGAGCATGTTTCCTCCTCGGGCAACAAAATTTGTAAGTTGAGTAAGGTGCGTTTCGGGTAGCGAATCGGTTGGACCGACAATTACCAGTGTACTATATTTTTGCAATTCATCGGTAGAATCTGTCAGTCTTACATCTTCAATCTGATAAAGGACAGATAAATCACGAACAGCTTGAGGAATGTTCTGAATACCAGATTCACCATGTCCGGTAAGAAGACCTACTAAAGGCTTGTCAACTACAGCTAGTTTTTTTATGCTGCTGGTAAGAAAGTATTCCATACCGCTGGTCGATTGAATAACAGGAAGTGTTTCTTTCCCATCACCCATTTCAACAACAGCTCCCATATAGGCAATTTGAGCTTTTAATTGGTCTTTTTCGCGAACCTGAACCTGCATTTGCATTACGCCTGCTCGTTGTGCCATATTCTCACCATCCTCTTCTTCGAGAGGGTCGATAAATTCATAAACCACCATTCCATTAGATTTTTGTGTAAATTCTATTAGCATATCACGAAAATCTCTTCGAATATTGTCTAGTTGAGGTGGAAGGTTGCCTGAGAAATAAGCTTTTATTGTGACAGGCTCTGTAAGGTCATCTAGAATATCTTCAGTTGCTTGGCTTAGTGTATATCGTTTGTCTTCAGTAAAATCTAATCGAAAGAAGTATTTTGAAGCAAGAATATTGACCAAGACTAAAATACCTATGGATAACATAAGTACTGTTGTTAGTTTTTTTCTCGATTTCATCTATTTATAATTTATTTTTGTTACCGTAAAAATTATCCATCTATTTCTAGTTATTACTTAAGTTTCTTTTTGCTAAAGTAGATTCAGCACCAAATAGTCCAAGGAAAATAATTGTTAGAAAGAAAATTAGGTCTTTTGTATCAACAACTCCCCTGATTATCGATTGATAGTGCGTAGAAATACTTAACCAGTTAATTGCATTACCCAGCATACCGGAAAAATTCTGGGCAATCATCCCAAAAATAAGGTGGAAGAATATGCCAATTAATAAGGCCAATAGAAAAGATACGATTTGATTGTTGGTGAGACTACTGGCAAAAACACCAATGCTAATATAAGCAGCACTCATAAGTAATGTACCTAAATATCCTGTCCAAACGGCACCATGGTCAATTGGACCCAACATAGAAATGGAAATATAATAAGGTAAGGTTAATAGGAGTGATATGCCTATTAAAACTAGTATAGACAAAAACTTGCCTGTAACAAATTGCCAATCAGAAATTGGTTTTGTAAGAATCAATTCAATTGTACCGGTATTCTTTTCTTCTGCAATAAGTTTCATTGTTAAAGCAGGTATAAAGAAAAATAAGGTCCAGTACGAAATACCAAAGAATGTAGCCATACTTGCCTCTCCTCTTAGAAAAACATCGCTACCATAAAGCCATGTAAAAAAACCTGTAAAGCCAAGGAAGGCAATTATCATTATATAAGCCAATAAGGAATTAAAAAAGGAATTCAACTCACGTTTGGCAATAATCCATATTTGTTTCATAAGTATGTTTTTCGTTTAATTATTGGTTAATTCGCGGAATACATCTTCAAGTTTTGTTTCTGTAGGAGTTAGTTCAGAAAGAAACCAACCTTTATCTACACACATTTTAAACAATTCCTTTTTAGAAGATTGTCCTGCTTTACTTTGAACTTCGAAAGTTCTTTCACTTTTAGAAATAAAATCGACCATTTCAACAGAATCTATCTTTTGCATGGCCTTAAATACCTCGTTGATTTCCCCTTCTTCAATTCCAACTTTCAGGATTTCTTTTCCCTGAGCTTTTTTTCGGAGGTCAACAGGCGTTCCGTCAGCAACAATTTTCCCATTATTAATTATCAGAATTCTGTCGCAAGTTGCTTCAACCTCGGCTAGTATATGCGAACTTAGTAGAACAGTTTTTTCTTTTCCAATTTTCCGAATCAATTCCCGAATCTCAATGATTTGATTTGGATCTAATCCGGTAGTAGGTTCATCAAGTACAAGAACATCTGGATCGTGAATTAATGCTTGTGCAAGGCCTACACGTTGTCTGTATCCTTTAGATAATTCACTGATTTTTTTATGCTTTTCACCTTCTAATCCGCAGGTATCAATCATTTCACGAATCCGGGGTTTTATCTTGCTTTTCTCAATACCATGTAATTCTGCAATAAATTTTAGATAATCTATTACAGGCATATCAAGATAAAGTGGATTTGATTCCGGTAAGTATCCAATATTCATTTTTATATCTTCAGGTTTTTCCTTAATGGAAATACCCCCAACTTTAATGTCTCCTTCATTTGGAGACAAATAGCAAGTGATAGCCTTCATTGTAGTAGACTTACCTGCTCCATTAGGCCCTAAGAAACCAAGTATTTCACCTGTTTTTACTGTAAACGAAACTCCATCTACAGCTTTTTGTGGGCCATAACGTTTTGTAATGTTATCGACTATTATATCCATCTCTTTATTAATTAGTAATTATATTTTTATTTGAATTTTATTGCAATTCCTTAATAACAATTACCCGAAACGGGTTTAAAATATTCTTGTTTTCTTCCCCAATAGCTCTTTCGAAAAAGGAGAAAGCCAGTGGGTTTTTCAGTGCTCTGGTCATTTTGATCACCTCTTTTAAAGTTTTTGTGATTAAAGTTGCCTAAACGATATTCCTTCTTATTAAAAGATGTGTTCTTTTTTGCTCCAGACTGAATGGAGATTTTGGTATTGACTGTATAAAGCTCAATGTTTTTTTGTTCAGTAGCTTTAAGTGATGGAAGTGTTATTATCCATATTAGAGAGGATAATAACGTACGAGTAACAAGTGTTCTGGTTATCATAATTATTTTCCTTTTTAGAATATTGAGAAAAAACATGACAAAAGTATAAAACGTGTTTTTATATGAAATATCTCGAAAATACTGAAGGTTGTCTTTGAAGTAAAAAGATTGGGTTAACAATCACATATTCAGCTGTTTGTCTGTGTTTGTTAAAAAATATTAAAAGGTATTTTCAGTTTCTCTTTCTTTACAAGTAAAATAGTGATTCCCAGAGCATCCAAAATGCTAATTCTATCTTCAACCTTAATATGAAACGAGAGCACTCTAATACATGCATTGCTTTTTGAATGAAAGTGCTTTGTTAAAAAATAGTTTTTAAGAAAACATGTGATGATTATTTCAATACCTTTGCATCTTATTTTTCAGAAATGACATTACTTATAAAATATGTAATTGTACCTATTTTAATCGCCAATTTTATTGGGGAAGGTTATGTGTTATGTCAGAATAATTCAGATTTTACTGAGCTGAAGAATGAAAGTGTTTTTCTTAATAAAAGTGATAAAGAAGGACAAAAATCGGACTTAGTTAATATCCTATTTGATATTGAAGAAGAATTTGGATTTGAAAAAGTTTGTGATTTTTGTACATCAATCGTTTGTTTTTATCATCCTTTTTTAGAGGGGTATTATAATGATTTTTGCAGTAAACCTAAGTCATCTAATGTTATCCTCTTTGAATCAGATAACTCACCTCCAAAAAATTTATCGTTTTCCTAGCTTAGATATAAAGCTTCAACATCCTAAAATTTCAAACATATAAATCAATAAATTAAGTTTTTATGAAATGTTGTACACCATCAAGGGATACAGCTATTCATTCATTTAATATTAAAAAATATATAATTATGAGAAAGTATATCGCATTTGCCGTATTGCTGTTTATTTCAGGAGCAGGTAGTTTACTTCATGCACAAAGTGAAGTGACAGATACTATTGTAAAAGGTAAAATAGAATTTGAAGAATCCATTCATGATTTTGGTCAGATTAAGCATGGAGGAGATGGTACCTTCGAGTTCATTTACAAGAATACTGGAACTATTCCAGTTAGTTTAAGTAACGTTAGGTCATCTTGCGGGTGTACTATTCCTACATGGCCTAAAGAACCGCTTTTACCTGGTAAATCAGAAGTGATAAAAGTGAAGTATGACACCAAAAGAACTGGAGCTTTTTCAAAAACAATTACGGTTTATGCAAATGCAGAAGGATCACCATTCAGATTGCAAATTAAGGGAACAGTTAACCCATTATCGAACTAGTAATAATTTTTGATTAAAATATAATTGGGATGTTTCTATTAATGTTGATTGTGTTTGTTGTGGGGTATGGTTTAATTGTCTTTGAACATGTTAATCATATTAATAAAGCTGCTTCGGCTTTATTAATTGGTTCTTTAACTTGGACAATATATGCAATAGGCGGTGAAGGTATTTTAGATTTAGGATATAGCTCTACCTGGAAGGATTTTGTTCATGGTATAGGGGATGTAGTTGGAGTAAAGGAGTTTATTACTCATCACGAACTGTTTCATCATTTATCAGAAATATCCTCCATTTTGTTTTTTCTGGTTGGAGCCATGACAATTGTTGAATTGGTTGATAAATATCAAGGATTTAGATTAATTACAAGTAAAATTCAAAGTTCAAGTGTTGGTAGGTTACTTTGGATAATAAGTTTGTTAACATTTTTTATGTCAGCAGTACTTGATAACCTTACAACAACTATTGTAATGATAACTGTTTTAAGGAAACTAATCTCAAAACAAGAGAATCGATGGGTGTTTGCAAGCATCGTTGTTATTTCTGCAAATGCAGGGGGTGCATGGTCACCCATAGGTGATGTTACAACAATTATGCTTTGGATTGGGAATCAAATAACAGCATCACATATTATAGGAGTTTTATTTTTACCAAGTCTGGTTAATGTTATTATAGCAACATGGTTGTTTTCATTAATTACAAAAGGACAAACGATTAAACCGATACTAGTTGATAATGAAACTAGGGAGTTTACAACATATAAGGAAAGGGTCTTTATGCTGGTTATTGGCACAGTTGCTTTAATTTCTGTACCTATTTTTAAAACTTTTACTCATTTACCACCTTATCTCGGAATGCTTCTTGGTTTGTCTATTATGTGGATATTGACAGATAGATATTTAAAAAAGCGCCCCGAAGAGGATAAACGAAAACTTACTGTAACAGCAGCAATAAGATCGGTTGATATTCCCACAGTGTTATTCTTTCTTGGTATTTTAAGTGCTGTTGCAGCATTACAATCGGCTGGCCATCTTAATATACTATCAACCTGGCTCGATGGTAATGTTAAAAATATCTATGCTATAAATTTAATTATTGGAGTAATTTCTTCGATTGTAGACAATGTACCTCTTGTTGCTGCATCAATGGGGATGTATGATATTGCAGGAGTGAACGCTACTGGATATATAGTAAATTTTGTTCAGGATGGAGTTTTTTGGACTTTTCTTGCTTATTGTGCCGGTACAGGCGGAAGCATGCTAATTATAGGTTCAGCAGCAGGAGTTGCTGCTATGGGATTAGAAAGAATTGACTTTATTTGGTATTTGAAAAAGATAAGCTGGATTGCCTTTGTTGGTTATTTGGCTGGGGCACTTGTATTTTATTTACAAGTAAGTCTTTTATAATATTGATTTGTAGAATTAACAGAAGAAACTAAAGGTTAATGCTTGTTTTCCTTTGGTTTCTTTTTCTTAGTGTGAGGAATCAGATTCGTAATCAATTGTATTCCTGTTAAAATCAAGGTAATTTGCCTGTGTGAGTTGTGCATGTATTTTAACATCAAAAATTAATTTTATTGTTTATCATCAGTACTCATACATATTTATTAATCAGAAATCAATGGCGAATCAACTTGAAAATAGTAAGTGGAAAGTAAGATTGTATAGTTCCGATATTAAGGATAAAGAGCCAAAATACATGACCTTTAGTATCATATCTTAGAATATTATTACCATAATAGGAGAGGGGAGTATGAAGATCGGGATGCAATTATTGATATTCTTGAAGGTTATAAAAATCCTTTTAAGAGTATAACCATTTAGCTTTTCATGGCTACAAATATTGGAAGCATGCCAGATAAATGAAATTTGAGGTTATTGCTCCTGAATCTCCTTTAGTTTTAGGGATCCATGCTCACTGAAGTGACAACGGCAATTAAAACTGAAGCCAGCCAGTACTCAGGATTCCTGTTTATTGTAAAATTTCAGTATCAGGTCCTTTTTATTATCTTTGTATTCAGTCTTTATCAAACAAACCATCGAACTGCATTTTACATTAATTCAATATATTATGTACCGTATTCAAGTATCAATATTAGTTTTTTTTGCAAGTTTTTCGGCTTTTACTCAGACCAATACAGATAAAGGGAAAGTTGAGATTTACGAGAAAGGAAAAGGTTATTACTATGAATCCATCCTAAAAGATGTTGGTTTTGTGAATGATTCTATGGACAAGGAGGTTGAGCAGCCCTTTATACGTTTTACTATGGATCAGTCGGGTATGGATTTACCCAATGATAAGTCGAAATACCAGTCGGCATGGAGCCAACCCACCGAGTCGCAGGGTAATACGGGCACATGTTGGGCTTTTTCCACTACTGCTTTTTACGAATCGGAAGTATTTCGCCTAAGTGGGAAAAAAGTTGAAATATCGGAGATATATACTGTTTACTGGGAATATGTAGAGAAGGCCCGTCGATTTATCGAAAAGCGCGGCAATTCCTATTTCGAACAGGGCTCTGAAGGAAACGCTGTAGCCCGGATTATGAAAAAATACGGTGCCGTACCGCATGAAGCCTATACCGGATTGCAGGGTAACCGAAAATTCCATTCACATAATAAAATGTTCGATGAAATGAACGGCTTTCTTCAGTCGTTAAAGAAAAATAATGCATGGAATGCTGATTATGGACTGGAAACTATTAAGTCTATTCTAAATCACTACCTGGGAGAACCTCCGGTTAATTTTACCATTGACGGTAAAAAATACACCCCCCACACTTATCTGGACGAGTACCTAAAACTCAAGCCGGATGATTATGTGGAAATTCTTTCTTACAAACAAGAACCGTATTGGAAACAAGTAGAGTATAAAGTGCCAGACAATTGGTGGCACAGTAAAGAATACTACAATATTCCGCTGAATATTTTCATGGAGCTGGTAGAACAAGCTATAAAGGATGGTTACACGATGAGTATTGGTGGTGATGTATCAGAAACAGGATTTAACAGAGAGACCAACTGTGCCATGATACCTGATTATGACCTGCCTGCTGCGTATATCAATGAAGATGCTCGTCAGTTCCGTTTCTCAAACGAAACCACCACCGATGATCATGGGATGCAATTAATAGGTATCCTGGAAAACTATAATGATAGTGGAAAAAATTGGTATTTGATTAAAGATTCCAGTTCCGGTTCACGTAATGTAGGGGAAGATGATCCTCGCTTTGGGTATTACTTTTTCCATGAAGATTATATTAAACTGAAGATGATGGGCTTCACCGTTCATAAAGATGCTGTGAAAGATATCTTGAAAAAGTTTAAATAGTCACCTCCTTCAAATTACTTAGGCTGCATGCAGTATGAAGGTATTGCATTGTTTTCTTGTTGGGATGGATCGCCAGGAAGCTGTTTGAGGGGCTTTCCCTATTGGATATTGTATGGCGCTATGCATAAAAGATAATTGCCTTTTACACATTGACTCAATCCAGACTAATAAAATATTTATGGAGTTTACCTCTCTTTGTAACTACTTGATTATAAATGCATTTTTTTTGATAAAATTTGGAACATGAGTTCGGGACGGGCTTCTTTTGTGAAGAACCAAAAACTCGATCTTTTACATTAATTCCCATCCAACATATATTTTCTGAGTTTCTCGGTTTCAGGATTTTTGAAAAGTTTTTCCGGCTTTCCCTGCTCAACGATTTCGCCATAGTACATAAACACCACATTGTCAGCCAGCCTTATGGCTTGCCTCAATACATGTGTTACCAGTATAATAGTATAATGTTTTTTTAGGTCGTGGAACAGGTTTTCAATTATTTTGCTGGAAGTCGGGTCTAATGCCGAAGTGGGTTCATCTGCAAGAATAATCCGTGGTTTCACGGCCAATCCCCTTGCCAGGCAAAGGCGCTGTTGTTGTCCGATTGAAAGGCTGGTTGCCGGGTCGTGAAGACGGTTTTTCACCTCGTTCCACAGGCCTGTTTCACGCAGGTGTTTTTCCACGTTGTAATCAATTAGTTTTTTGTCACGTATCCCTTTCAATTTAAGCCCGTAAGCTACATTTTTATATATTGATGCAGGTAATGGGAAAGGCCGTTGCGATAACAATCCCATTTTTTGCCTGAGTACCGATAGATTGGTTGATGTATTCAGTATATCATCATCTTCAATAAAAATGTTGCCATTTACCTTTAGCTCTTTATACAAATCGGTGAGTTTATTCATGCACTTCAAAAGGGTGGTTTTACCACAACCCGATGGCCCAAGCAACACTGTAATTTTATTTTTGGGAACTTCAAGGTTGATGTTCTTTAAAATATGGTGTTCACCGGCATAAACATTCAGGTTCTTCACTTTTAAAATGCTTTTGTTTACTTCAACTTTCTCTTGTGTTATCGTTTCTATCATTGTTTCACTATTTTGCATATACATAGTTGCTTTTATTTAATATTTGTTCTGGAAAATCGCTTTGATATAGCTCTTGCAGATAAGCTAATAACCAAAATAATGATGGTTAGTATGGCCGCTGCCGCAAATGCACGTTCCCTTACCTCTGGAATAGGCGAACCCAATTGAAAAAATATGGCAAGTGGCAGTGTAGCGGCAGGTTCATCAAGGTTAACAGGAATTAAATCGGTATACCCGGCAGTAAAAAGCACAGAGGCTGCATCGCCAATACCACGGCCAAAGGCCAGCAGTACGGCCGTAATAAAACCCGAAAAACCTTGTTTAAACATTATTTTAAAAGCCATTTCCGCTTTGGTTGAGCCAAGCGCAAGGCCAGCTTCGTGTAAGCCTTTTGGAATGGTGCTCAATACTTCATCAAAAGTGCGTACTACAATAGGCGTGATTAAAAGGGCCACAGTAATAATACCTGCTATCAAAGATGCGTTCATTCCCAGGAACAGCATCAGGGTAAAACCAAAAGCCCCGTATACAATGGAAGGGATTCCCCACAGGGCATCCAGAAAATAGCGAATGGTATTTTGCGTACGTTTTTTCCTGACAAGGTGAATGTTGATATACAAAGCCGCAGGCATTCCTATCAGTATTGAAATAAAAGTCGCCCCAAGAGCTATGTACAGCGAACCAATGATGGCATTTAATACACCTCCTTCGCCACCATAATAATAGCCCCCTTTGGGTGTTTTAAATACCATTTCCCACGAAAGTGAATTAAATCCTTTCACAAAAATGATTACTATAATAAAGGCCAATATCGCAATCAACGAATAGGCCGCAAAACCAGATAAAAACTTGAAAACCTTTTCCTCAATAATTTTTGCTTTGTTCATCTTTCGCGGGTTTTATAGATAAAATATCTGAATACCAGGTTGATTACAAGAATTGTCACCAGTAACAGTAAAGCGGCAAACATAAGAGCTGAATCGTACATGGGTATGGAGAGCATCTCGCCATAATTGTTCGCAATTAAAGCCGGCAGCGGATATCCTGCTTCAAACGGATTGAATTTGGCCTGCACCATGTTGCCAACAACCATCATTACAGCCATTGTTTCACCAAATGCCTTGGCAATGCCTAATCCAAAAGCCGAGATTATTCCTGGATAACTTTTTTTCACCACTACATGTTTAACCGATTCCCAGGCTGTAGCCCCAAGCGAAAGTGAGGCTTCTTTCAGTCCAATGGGTACCGTACGGAACACTTCAATAATCATGTTTAGGATATAAGGTATGCACATTACTGCTAAAACAATTCCACCTGCTAAAATGGTATACCCGGAAGATTTAGTGTTGATAACAGGGGCAAGTACATCAGAAACAAACGGTACGATTACCAAAATACCCCATACGCCATAAATAACCGAAGGTAAACCAGCAAGAATATCAATCACCGGGTGCATGATTTTTATTAATCTGCTGGATGAAAATTCGGTTAGGTAGATGGCGGCCAACAGGCATACCGGAGCAGAAAACAAAAAAGCGAGCAAGGTTACATACAGCGAGCTGGCTATAAATGGCCAAAATCCGAACTTGCCTTCATGGGGCAACCATTCAGAAGTGGCAATCAGGTGGAACAACGATTGGTGTTCAAACAAAGGCGAAGCCTTGAGGTATAAGCCCACCCCGATTATTAATGGCAAAAGCAGGATGGTAACTACAGCGGTAACCATCCATGCACCTGTAATTTTATCAAACAGTATTCTTCTTAGTAACATGCACTATTTTAGTTTTTCAAGGTAACTATCAATTTTGCTTTGGTCGATGGGTACATAACCTGCTTCTTTTACAAATTTTTGGCCTTCGGTCAAAGTCCACTTTATAAAATCAAGTGTTGCCTTTTTTTCAGGTTTGCCTTTAGAAACAAAATACAGTTCTCTTGCCGGAGGTGAAGGATAAACGCCATTTGCGATGGCTTTTAGAATGGAATCGAACGATTCGTAAAAATCTTCCTCAGGGTCAATGGTACCGTTTTCATTTATATCTATTGGGATAACTTCTACACCGGGACGTTTTTTACCTGTTTTTATGTCGTAAGCAAAAATGGTATTGTTAAAAGCTATTCCGGCAGGGTCTTTGGCTACTGCTTCGGCCAGGCCGGGGTCGCCATAAATACCTATTCCTTTTAAATCTTCCTGTTTGCCACCTGTGTATTTTGCCCAGGTTCCTGCCGCGCCACAGGCATCCGACCGGGTGTAGACTACAAATTCGTTCTTGTTGTCGGCTTTAAGAAGTTCGCCCCAGTCTGTTACCGTACCTTCGATGAATACTGCCCTGAATTCATCACGGGTAAGCCCGCGTTTTTTTAGTATGTCCAGATACGGGTTTTGGTCGCTGATGGTTGGTACTACCGCATCAATAGTGAGGCCAACCCACCATACGCCCTTGTTTTTTTCTTCCTGTGCTATTTCGCGGGAGAACATGCCCAGATCAACCGCTCCGGCCAGAGCATCTGCCATGCCTTTTCCGGCCCCGCCACCTGAAATATTGAACCGGATATCGGGGTTTTCTTTTTTATATGCTTCGCCCCATTGTACTACAAGGGGATACAAAGCAAAGGCTCCTGAAATACTGATTGTATTCTCCTTCTTTTTATTGGATGCGCATCCTGAAAATAACAGCACTGTCAATAATGCATAACTTATAATTGATTTCATACTATTCTATTTTTAATGATTAAAAAATTATTATTGTTGAAATAAGGTTGGTGTAAGTGTAAGCTGGACATACACAAATTGTTGGAAACCTACATTGTTAACTCCCTGCATGGTTTCGAGCGTTTCAGTTGGCAGGTAAAATATATAACCACTTTCCAGCGAACCCCAAAGGTTGAATTTATATTTGAGCACCAAATCGTTTTCGTACCCCAGGTTTTTATCGGTTGGGGTTTCCGGATTAGTTTGTGCCAGTTGGAAACAATGCCCAATGTTGCAAACGCTTACTAATTTGGTGAATTTGTAATCGAAGTAAAAATAGTAATCGGCCAGACCGCCCTGTTTGGTATGCGATGGAAAATCCCTGTAATAATCCATAAAACCATAGAACCGGTGCCTTGCCCCGTAATGTATATCGAACAGATTTTCGGCAGTTTGTTCTGTGCCGGTTTTTCTGTTTCCAGACAGGACAATAATACCTATACCGGGGGTGAAATTACCGGCTTTATAGCTTCCGTCAATAGCAAATAAATAGGCATTTACATTCATGCCTGCATTGGTTTTACCATACTGGTAATAAGCCTCTCCCCACAAATTTAGTCCGTCTTTTTTAAAAGTGGAATAAAAACCGGTGGTATGCTTATAATACAGCGTATTGGTAGTATCTGTCTCAGTTGTACCCACTGCTGTATGAATCAGCGACAGTGTCAGATTTTCGCCAAATGCATGATTTACCCACAGGAAGTTCAGATTTTTTATCCGGTTGGATGGATACAGGTTATCTGACGATGCTTCGGCAAGGCTGTTCAAGGTGCTTCCCAGGTGGATATTCCAGTCGGCTGCCTTCAGTTTAATAAGCACGGCATCGTAAGTCAATCCGTTGTTGTTCCAGTTACGGGCTGCCAATAAGCGCTGGTTGTCGTACTTTAATGGCTGGCGGCCAATGGAGACCCAGCCTAAGGTTCCGAGTTTTAGCTCTGCATATCCTTCAAAGAGTTCCAATGAAGCATTGTCGCCAAAAACCCCGGTGGAGCTTTTTTGGGATTCATCGCCCCAAAGCCTTACATCCTGTGGGGTGAGTTTTAACTTAAGGTATTCTGTTTCGTAACTAAAGGATATCCGGGTACGCTGCCAAATTAACCCGGCAGGTGATGAGCTATCAGGGGATAGTCCGCGGTAGCCATTGCGTAACTCGAAGCGGTTACGCAATTGGGCATCGACATTAAACTGGGCATATAGCGATGTTGATAACGCGATTAAAAAGATAAGGATTGGGATTCTTATAGGTGTTTTCGATTTCATTTTAAAATTTTTTATGGATTCAATTACATTTCAAAATTATCGTGGTATTATTTTCTATGAAACAGTGTAATAATGTAATTTTATTTTACGTCTTAAAGCGTAGTGCCTAAGTTTAAAGACGTATCAGTACTTTCATTTGCATTTTTTATATTAATATTGATTCTTTTTCTTTTATATCGATTATTGCAGAATATGTGCTGTTAGTTGCTTTTTCCAGCGATTGCGTAACGGCTTCAGCTATGTCAATAACAGGCAGGATTTTACCTGCCGCGAATGTCTTTTTACATTTGGGACATGCGGTAACCAACTTATCCGGTGCGTAGCCTGAATAATCTTTCAGTGCCAGGTTTCGTAAAACATTCCGGTTTTCCTGCGATATTTTTAGGTTTCCAAGACTTCCTCCGCAACAATGGGCATCTTCTTTTTCGTTTTTGATACTTATGACTTTCCCTACTTTGTTCAATAACTGCCGTGGTGAACTGTAAATGCCCATTCCCCTTCCTAGCTCACACGGGTCGTGATAAACAAATTTTTGGTCTGATGTGACCATGTTTATTTTTTTCTTTTTAATCAATTCCAATATGTAGTCTATATAAAATATTACCTGGACATTACCTAAGGTATAGTCTTCCTTAAATACTTTATAACAGATTGGGCAGGATACAACCAGTATTTTTGCACCTGTTGAAAGAATGTTACCGGTATTGTTATCAATTAGTTTTGAAGCCGCTTCGAACTGACCGGCCATGATTAAGGGACGTCCGCAACAAGGCGATTTATCCTCATCGATAAATAAATAGTTGATGCCGGCAACCTGGAATATTTTTTTCATCGATTTGATAATGCCAGGCGTGAGATGGGTCATACAGCCGGCAAAGTATAACACCTCGGCTTTGGGAAAAGCAATTTCATTGAGGTACTGGTATGAGGAATTGTACTGACGTGTGGATTCTATCCTCTGGATAATCCTTAAATCGTTTGTTTTTATTCCTACCGGGCAATCGTTCTGGCATTTTCCGCACATCAAACAATTAAATAACTGCTCATCGCTGAGTTTCTTGTTTCTGATACTTTTTAGCAGGTAAACCGACTGGCTGTCATTAATCCCCGCAACTGACATCTGGCATCTATCGAGGCATATTCCACAACGGGAACATGAAAAAACCTGAATATCAGTATAAGTGTTGTTACGCTTTTTTAAAGTAATTCCTGCATTACGCAAGAAGATATACAAAATCTCTGTGGGGATATGCATATACCGTGAATTTGGCAGTGCTACAAAGAAAAATCCCAACGCCAGGGAATAACTTATCCATAGTGAGAATGAGACAATATCGAGGGCAAAAGTATTTTCAAATAATTTTCCTATAGTTTGGGTTAAGAAACTTCCATTTCCGTGAAGTGCAGCAGCACTGCTCTCGGCCAGTAAGCGTAAAGGGAATATTAACCATAAAGCGGTAAGGGCTATACGGTCGCCCGATTTCAGGCGTGTTGTTCTGGATAAACCAAACAGCTTTTTACGGAAACGTTTAGCCATAGCCAGTAATAATCCGGAGAGAGTGAAAAGCAAAAGGAAATCCATAACAAAAGCAAATACACCTGCCAGTTGAAATCCCGTTCCGGCTTCAAAATACCTGAAGAAAACAGGTTTGTGTATAGGGGCAATAAGCGATTTTTCGGCAATTATTACCTCTATATGTCCAACTACAATAAGCAAGAACCACCCAAATGCCAGGCTCATGTGCATGTAGCCCAGAATGGGGTTTTTCCTGAATATTCTCCGGTGTAGCAATCCTTCGTTAAAAGTTTCGCCCATTGAGTTCAGAAAAAGCCGACTTTTCACCAATTGAACCAACCGAAGTTTATCAAGTGTTGACAGTCCTTTAATCCATTTGAAACCACGTAGTATTAATATGGCCAGCAAGTAAACCAGTCCGGTGAGGAACGGTATTGTAATTATTTTCTCCATATAACTCATTATTTTTGTTTATTCATCTCTGCAATTCTCTTTTTTACCAGCAGAATTACATTACGAATATTAATATCGCGGGGACAAACCAGCGTACACTTGCCGCAAAACATGCATTTCTGAATTTCATTGGACAGTACATTTATTTCGCCCCTGCGCAGCGAAAGACCAATTCTGCGCACATTGAAATGCACCAGGTTGCCAGCGCTGCAGGTTGCCGTGCATCCACCACACGATAAACAGGTAAGAAAAGAAGGTTCATGTTCGAGCACATAGTTAAGCACTCGGGTATCGAATTGCTCAAAATTAAGTTGCCTGTTTGCAGGTTGTAAAAAACCTAAATTGTTCATTGTGCTTGTTTTAAATAATCTGAAATAGTCAGAGCTGCCGAGCGGGCATTCTCAAGTGTTTCATTTATGGGCATCGGACATATACAGGTACCTGCCATAAATACTCCTTTACGAGTTGTAGCATTTCTTTCGGAATGAATATTTACAGAACGGAAAAAACCGTTTTCATCGGTTTCAATGCTGTTATCCTTGTTAAGGAATTCTCCTGACATACATGGTTCCATACCTACCAGTAGAATTACCATATCAACTGTCATACGGAGCGGCCTTCCCGACAAGGTGTCTTCGGCTTTTATTTGCAGGCTGGAATCCTGTTTCTCGGACACTTCGGACAAGCGTCCACGGATAAACTGTATTTTGTGTTGTTTCTGGGCTTCGAGATACAGGCTGTCGAATTTAGAACCATAAAGACGTAAATCCATATAGAAATTAAACACTTCGCATTGTGGGTATTGTTTATTTATTTCGATAGCCTGCTTAACCCCTGTAATACAGCAAACCTTTGAACAATAGGTATTGCCGCTTTTTGCATCGCGCGAACCCACGCAATGGACAATAGCAATACGTTTGGGTATTTTCCCGTTTTTAGTGAATAATTCTTTTCCCTGTTTATGAAGGGCTTCGAAATCTGCCGAAGTGATTACATTGTCAAAAATCCCATAACCATATTCTTCTTTTAAAGAAGCATCAAACAGGTTAAAACCGGGAGCAAGCAATACAGCATCGGCCATGCATTTAAGTTTGTTGTTGTCTGATAATTCAAAACGGCCATTTGATCTTGTCAATGAAGATATCTCGGTGTTGTATATAATATTAATGTTCGAATGTTGGGCTTGTGTTTTAAGGTTTTGCAACAAGGCACTAGGTTCGGCGAAATCGGGGAAAAGTCTACTCCAGTTATTTAGTTTGCCACCACTTTTGTTTTCCTTTTCGAAAACCGCTACTTGAAAGCCTTCCTTCGAAAGGTTTACCGCAGCCTCAAGTCCGGCAATTCCGGCTCCCACTATGACGATATGTTTCGATTTTTGCATCTGATAGTATTTAAGCTTGCAGGCAACCTGTAAACTCAGGATAACCGATTAATTTACCGTTTGTGTCCTTGTATTTATCCTCGGGGTTGTAATCTACCCCTATTTTTTGAAGGAAGGGTTCAATATCAATCTGGTGCATTTGCAACCCTATTTTCCAGGGGTCGTACCCAAGGATTATCCCGGCCAATTCTTCATAAGAGAGAACAGGTATTCCATTATTGTCACCGCTATAGGATTTACCCTCTATCTGACCCAGGGCATATTGCCACCGGTCGAGAAACATGTTGCAACCCGGGCAGTTGGTTATAATTGCATCGGGTTTGAAGGGTTCCATGCTCTCAAATTTTACTTTTGAATTAGAAATGGAATAGCTGCGATTATTTTTTATAAGATAATGCCGGAAACCAAATCCGCAACAATGCCTTCTTTCGGGATAATCTACAGGTTGTCCGCCCCAGGCTTCGATCATTCCTGTTAATACCCTCGGAAATTCAGCGCCCCCAACTCCCTTATCAGGGAATATTTTGGCATAATGACAACCAATATGGTCAACAATTTTTAGAGGTTCTCCAGTTTGGGCATGTACCAGTTTATATTGGGTAAGCTGTGCTATATTCTCACGATTTTTATAAATGATGTCGCACGAATGGGCTATGTTTTCAGGAATTTGAAACTCCCGCCCGGTAGCTTTAAAAAGGTTATCACGTGCTTTGGCTTCTTCTTCGGGGAATTCTTTCCAGGTTTCCAACACCTCGTTATATCCCCCAAATGATGTTATGCAAGATACTGCAGCATTTTTGTAGCCTCTTTCAGTCATTAATGCAAACTGACGAGCTATCATAGTTTGGAACGTTTCGAATGGGACAATGTCAGAATGGTAGCCTATGCCGGAACAGGTTGTATGATGGGGGTCATCGTATATATCCCTGCCAAGTTTATCCTTTATGATATCGACAAATACCTTTTCAGCACCAGGAAAAAAATTTTGCCTTATGCAACTTCGCAGGTAAAAATAGTTGTCATCTGCAATTTGCTTATTGTATTCTTTCCAGGGAGAATTGGTTTTATTCTTCATGTCTGTTGGTTTCATTGTTTAAATAAGCAGCATACTTTTCCATGTCCGGATGACCTTTTTCATCAACAATACCCAGTTCAGCTGCTTTATTACAACTGTATTTTTCAATTTTTTCTATCAGGGCAGTTCCACCGGAAACGTTAAAGATTTCTTTTACTTCATCAAGGTCTTCATTAGGGATTTTACGCATAGCCCCTGCGCCATCTCCATCGAGATTGGCACCTACAGTTTCGTAAACTGTTTTCATGTTGTTATAAATCCATTTCCACACTGGCCCTTGTTCGGGATGGGTAGCCGGATTTACCAATGTTGGGTGAATACAATATCCGTATTTTAGAATATTTTTTCCAATGGTTTGGGTAATGACGAATTGCTGTTGTCCGAATTTACTTTTAACAAACAAACCGCTTTCCTGAGATACTTTTCGCAATACACTAATTATTAGTCCCGGGCAATTGTTCCTGGGACAGCGGGTTTTGCATGACATGCACTGGCCACAATACCATATAGAGTCGCTTTCGAGAAGCAACCTGATATTTTCTTCATTTCCCGATTGAACGGCAATGGCAATGCTTCTGGGGTCGTATTCGAAATACCCGGCTGCAGGGCATACGGCTGTGCACATACCACAGTTCATGCAGGCATTTAAACCTTCCCTGATTCTGACATCCGTTGCAAGTATGTTGTAGAAGGAGATATTTGACATTTGAATCTTTTTTGTCAAATATCCATAAATAGGTATTGTTATGAAACAGCGTAAAAACGTATTTTTAATTTACGTTTTTGTACTTATTCTTTACGTCTTTAAACGTACCTTAAATTTCGATAATATGGTTTTTTATAGCATAAATAACAAGACCAGGGGTATTCTTTGAACCTGTTTTTAGTAAAAGGTTCTCACGGTGTTTGTCAACC
>JBNKCO010000038.1:0-25395 GCA_050287785.1 Bacteroidales bacterium | reverse complement strand
TGCTACACCAGCGTTATTATTAACAAGACAAAAACGAAGTAAATTTGCCCCCCAGTTGTTTACCAGTTCATCAACTTCAGCAAGCACATCAGCTGTTGTACGGCCTTCATATGCACCACAGGGTCGAGAGGTAAACATATTTACACCCCGACCCATAAAGTTGGTACCATCTGAATTTTTAATTTTATTACCTTCTGTATAGAGCCACCCTTCAGAGTCTTGGGCCATGTTTTTTTCACTTTTAAAAATCAATAAGCTAAAAATTAGCAATGTTAAAAGTTTTAAAAATGAATAGTTGTTTTTTTGAGTAGTTTTCATAGTAGTTTGATTAGTTTTTATATGTATAAAATTTAAGTTTTAGATGATTCCCAAATTTTATTGAGATAGCATTTTGTTTTTTGACATGAGTCTATTCTTAATTAATGTACAGAGGATTCATATTTTAGCGGGCCTAAAAGTACATATTGGAATAATCAAAGAACTAACATATACTTGTTCATTTAACAAACAAAGTTTGGATAATCTAAACATCAGATATACAGAATGATAAATCAGTAATTATTAGTTATGAACAGGAGATGATAATATTTTTTTTACTTTGTTCGTTATATTAGGCAATAATTTACGAAGCTCTAAGCCTTTAATTATAAACTTAAGTAAGCTTAAGAAGCTTTTGTCGATTGTTTTAATTTTATATTTATGTCTTTTATTAAAAAACAATATAACTGGAGTTTTGAACGAGTCAAAAAAACTATACTTAGTACTATAGGAAAGGGAAATCCCTCCGAATGGCTAAATAAAGAATATGAAGAACTCAGTTTAGATATTAAATTAAAAACAAATGTGCTTATTAGCCCATCGACTCTAAAAAGGATATTCGGAAAAAGTAAAACACCCGATAAATATTATCCCCAAAAGGCAACTCTCCAAGCACTTACAGAATATGCGGAATCTTATAATCAAAACAACAAGATATATTCAAAATTTTATTCCCGTAAAGCGATACTAACTTATATCATTTTCATTACCATTAGTATAAGTAGTGTATTCATCTTTTACAAATCTGAAAATGGTAATTTGAATTTCGACTCAACCTTAATCCTGAGTAAGCTGGATGGTACTACTCCTGCAAGCGCCTTCTTTGAATATCATATTCCTAATACAAATGACAATTATTATATCGATTTTGGGGATGAAAGAATAAGCAACAAATTGGATCCTGAAAAAAACAAGATAACATATTGCTATAGGTATCCGGGAGTCCTTAAGGCTAAAATACTGAGAGACAAAGAGGTTACTTCAAAAGAAGTGGATGTATTTGTACCAACCAATGATTGGCGTGCATTTACCTATTATTATAGAACTCCACACACGGAAAGATTTTTTTATCCCGTTCCTATAGAAAAAGCATCAAACGATGGTATATTTTATCCTTCAGCCATTTTTCTAAGTTCCATTGGAATAGATACAACTAAGACAATAATGACGCAATTGGCAAATTTTACTAAAACAAAAACTAACGGAGATGCTTTTCACTTTAAAACTCGACTAAAAGAAGTAGGTTTTTGGGCCGGTACACAATGCTATTACACATTTATTGAAATAGCTGGAACAAAAGGCCATATATTAGTGATGTTAACTAACAGAGGCTGCAGCCACTGGGCAATACTTGAACTAAGTGAGAAAATATATGATGGAAAGAATTTCGACCTCTCTGATTTTATTCTTAATAAGGACGAGTGGAAAGAAATTAGTATTATAAATAATGATAAGGATGTTGAAATATTTGTGAATGAAAACAAAATACACCATGAAAAATACGAAAATTCTATAGGCAATATCGCCGGAATATCAATTATTTTTCTTGCAAATGGATATGTTGATTATGTCAAATTGTTTGACTCTAAAGACAGGCTAATTATCGGTAATGATTTTTGAAGGAGGCATTGTTGCGCTATCCCAATGAGTGCTATGACCTATGACATTTATAATGAAAAAGACATAGAGACTATCACCAAAGAGGGAAAGGTTTATTTCTAATTATATGTTTGAATGTTAGATACTTAAATATAATCAGACCCCCTATGTTTTCCTAAATCTCTATTAACATTCTCATATTGAACTCACCTGAATAATATAATGTAAAAAACATAACGTGGAGATGTTGAATTTGTAGGATAATACAAGTGATTTAGCAAGTAACAGTATGATACTGATATGCAAGAGCGCTACGATTTCATACCGCAAACGCTTGTGCTTAAATGCCTTTTTAGTGATAATTTCAGTGGGATGAGCTGCTTTTTTGGAAGTGTCTTATTAAGGTTCTATACAAACCCAATCGGACTTTTAGTTTTCAAGGCAAAAATATTTGAGCGGGCAGGGAAAACAATCGAACCACGTGAGATAAGCTATCTATGGAAAGCCGTCGAGCTTATTGTTTTCTAGATTTTTTGTTTACTTTTTCATCAATGGAAAAAGTAAAAGCCAGCCAGGCTCCAGGGCAAATGTTAGCAAAAAAGCCAGGAATCAAAGTTAAGATAGACAATCTAAATAGCACTTATATATTTTGCTTGATTGGCGTGCAATACGATTGTCTATTGGGTAACTAAGCACAACAAAATGTAAAATTAGTAATCTGGATAGTAGGTTTGTAAAACTTCATATATTTACAGAACCAATTAACGGTTGGATATGTTGGAGCACTGAAAAGCGCTACAGTTTCTCACACCGACCCTTGTACGCAAGCCAAAGGAACATTCTGCATTAATTATAAATAGCTTTATTTCAAATAGATAAATAAAATGTCAGGTAAATGTCATGATGATTTCAGGTAAAATTCAAATAAAAGTCACGGACTGTTTTTAAGTTATAATTTAAAATTGCTAAAAAGTTTCAAAAATGATTCAACAACCAGAATTAGGTAAAAAGGTCTTGGATTTAAGAAAAGCAAAAGGAATTACGCAAGAAGAACTTGTTGAAAAATGTAATCTCAGCGTAAGGACTTTACAGCGGATTGAATCAGGAGAGGTAACTCCGAGGCCTATTACTATTAAATTGATTTTTGAAGCTTTAGGAGTATCCTTTGATAAAGCAATGGAAAACAAGGGATTGATACAAAAGTGGCTCGAGCAATTTTATATAAGTTTTATTGATTTATTTAATTTAAAAACAAACACGATGAAAAAAATATCGATTTTGACAGTGATTTCAGCATCTATTGTTGCTGGATTGATCTTTTTGAATTCTGATTTGGTTGCACAGAACAATTCAAAGACTGGAGAACCACAAAATAGTGATACTAAATTAGCTGAAAGTAATTATTATGTAAGACCTAAAGTGAATAACTTATTTAAGTGGGCTTTAAATCCAATTGATGTTAAGCTACCTTCAGGAGATAATTTTGTGACGGATAACGGGATTATTAAAAGAGAAGATGGGCAAATTTACCTAATTCCTTACAATACAGGACAGCTAAAAATTACATCAAAGGATTTTTCGCAGGAATTCGAAGTTCTACCTTTACCTGCAGCAGATTTTAAATTAGCAGGGGAAAATAGAAAACGAGGTTCTAAAATAAACTTATCACAGTTTATTGAGAACGAGGCAATAAAGCCTTATTTTGGGGCAGGGATAACAACTGATTTAGAAGTATTTGAATACTCTATTTTCTACAATCAGGACAAAGAGGATGAAGAAAGGATTTACATTAAGAGCAATATCATTTCATCAAAGGAGATAGAGTTGATAAAGACTGGATTCAAGAAGGGAAAAAGTGTTCATATTGATTATATTGCTGTTAGGTTTCCAGATGGAAAAGTAATTAATCATGGTATTTATTTTATAGAGAACGAATAAGGCCAGTGTACAACGCGCAATATGAGTAAGCCGGGAGGTTGTGGGCAAATTAAACTTTTGTACTTTCACTTAAAATCGTAATGGTTTGACAAGTTGGAGCTTCCAACTCTCTGCCTGCGCATATTGCCAACTGTTGTTATGCATAAAGGAAATCTTTTGCGAAATTGAAGCCTAGAGATTATATATATAAAAGAGAAATTGAGATAAGGGAGCTTATTGATACGAAGAAGAAATTTGAAGATATGCGTCAAAACCTCAAAAATAGTGGTAAGATAAAGACTACTTGGATTTTTAAAGCAAAATATAACTCAAATTCATCTCAAATTTCTAAAATCGCCAAAAAGATTGATAAGATTAATGTTAAGATTAAAAAGTTATCTTTTATTCATAGCATTAATATCTATGAATTATTAATGAAAATTAATATAGACTTTTAAGAGCTTGCAATCCAAAATCTGAATATTCTTGCTAACAAGCATGTTGTATTTGTAAACAGAAAAACTAAATATCATATGCTTACAACCCATTCACTTGGATTTCTTGGAGAGCATGGCGATAATGGGATAATTGATTGTACAGTAAATAATCTGGATTTGATGATTAGTAACGTGCAAAAAGGATTTTACCCCAAAAGTTATACAGGTACTTTTAATGCTATAGGGCAGTTAGGATTAAAAATTAAAGAGACAAATTATAACCTACTTGGAGGGAAAGTGCCTACTAAGTTTGAAGGTGTGATTTCATTCAAAGGTGATTCCGTTTTCATAGAAACGAAAGATTCTTATATGGAATTTGGTGGTCATCAGTATGTACATAGCTTGCAGGGCAAGATAAAATTTTCCAGCAATAACGAGCAGATAGAATTTCTTCATAATAGAGAGAAACTAAAAAAAATGATTAGCAATTATAGATTGTCAATTGGAGGTTAACACAGTACCTCATGACCAGAGGGAGTAACACAGGTAATTTATTTTGTTTTTCTCCTCCCGCGCAAAGAAAGAAAAAACCGCCCGCAAAACAACACATTTGCAAACCGCTGCAAGCCAGCCCTGCAAAGCCAAGTATGCAAAAGAGCTGTTTTTTTCAATGCTCTCAACTACGAATAAACTTATATTATTGGCATTAAATTTGAACAACTAAAGATTTTAAATGGCAAAATGAAAACTAAAATTATCTTTTTATTCATTGCATTAACTTTTTTACAAAATTCATTCGGACAGTTTAAGAAGTATCACAAAAAACAAATAATAGAGGATTTAGAATATTTGTATCCCACTTTGGAAGCAGCGCATAATAACCTATATGCAAATACTGATAAAGATATTTACCAGGATGCATATGATAGTATATTGAATGCTATTCCAAGGTCAATGTCGGTGTTGGAAACATATTTATTATTTCAATCTTTTGTTGCTCATTCAGGGCAATCTCATTGTAATGTTCAGCTACCCTTTGATGCACTTAAATTGAAAATTATTCTTGGGCGATTTTTCCCATTAGATGTAATAATAAAAGATGATAAGGTATTTATAAAAAATAATTACAGTAAAAATATAGAAATAAAAACTGGGGATGAATTGGTTTCTATTGACAAAACTCCAATAATAAATATAATAAATGAACTCAACAATTATATCTCAGGAGAGACAAATTACTATAAAAAATCATATATTGAAAAAACATCATTACCTCTAATGCTATGGTTGACACTTAAGCATAAACATTCATATAGTGTTGAAATTAACGATAAAAAAGGGATTACTCAAAATTTAGAAATCAATGCTATCCGCGGTATTAAATATTTTAACAGAAGGCAACAATCTGATCCTTTCAAAAGAAAGCTAAACTTTTTTGATAGTATTGCATATTTAACTCCAGGTTCTTTTTATAATCCTTCTAAGGAGCTTTTAAGCAAAAGTACTTTTGATACCCGTTCATATTTGCAATTTCTTGAAAACAGTTTTACTAAGATAAAAAATCGTAAATCAGAGAATTTGATTATAGATTTAAGAAATAATGAAGGAGGAATGTCTTTGTTTAGTATGCCTTTGGTATCATATTTTGCAGATACATCGTTTATGTCGAATATGAATGTAACCTATAAAACAAGTCAAATTACTAAAAATGGTTTACAAGTCTTACCCGATTCAATATTGTCTGGCGATGATATTTTATTGAAAAACAATCTAATGTCCCATCAAAATGGTGAATTATTCGATATGACATCCAAAGAACAGTATCATCCGGTAGATGATTCCATACAATTTAAAGGTAATGTTTATGTTCTTATCAACAAATATACCAATTCAGAAGCAATAGTTATTTCCTCATTAATACAAGATTACAAATTTGCAGTATTGGTTGGAGAAATAACTCCCAATACAGCAACCCAGTACGCCTCGATACAACAATTCGAACTACCAAATACAAAACTAAAGGTTGCATATCCCAGAGCATATCTGGAACGAAAAAAAGGTGAGGCTTCTTTATTAGGTGTTTTGCCAGATTATTTAGTTACTCAAAATTCGTTTACTGATAAAGATGAAATATTGGATTTTACACTAAACCTAATAAGAAATGGCGATAAGTAATATAGCCAGCCTAATTACCGCCTTTAAGGGCTCCCACCCACAAAAAACAAAATAAATTGGCTGTGCCTAGCTCCACTGCGTTTCGGTTCGTACTCCGTATCAAGGTCAGTGATAATTGATTAAAATAAAAGATTAGATTTGTAAAAACTTGAAAGAGATTGACTTTGAATAATAAACACCAGCTTACAACAATATGTTTAAGTAATGGCGGGTGAAGTAGCTAATATCAAAGGTCGTCGCCCGCTCAAACTTCATCACGGTTTGACGGGAAAGTGCCCCGCAATCTGCCTCAACTTCATTTAAGGTAATGCGCAAGCAAATCAAACACGCTACAACTAAAACAACTAATATAAAATGAGACAATTAATAGTAATATTACTTTTTCTAAGTTCTGTTTGTTTTGGACAACAGAAAATGCCTCGAGATTATGGTATTAAGACAGGAATTTTTGAAACAGGAAAGAATAATGCAATTACAGATGTTTCTGGTGTTAAGGTAGGTCATACAACCTTAATAGAAGGTAATGATATCAGAACTGGTGTAACCGCAATTCTTCCTTATGATGGAAATGTTTTTATGAAAAAGGTTCCTGCATCCATTTATATTGCTAACGGATTTGGAAAACTAACAGGTTATACACAAGTTGAAGAACTTGGCGAAATCGAAACACCAATTATTTTAACGAACACATTATCTGTCCCAACCGCGGCTGATGCTTTAATTGATTATGTGCTCTCAATTGATAACAACAAAAAATATGTGAGATCTATAAATCCTATTGTCGGGGAAACAAATGACGGCTCATTAAATGATATACAAGGAAGACATATAACAAAAGAAAATGTAATTGAAGCAATAAATAATGCAACATCAGGGGAGGTAGGACAAGGGTCTGTTGGTGCAGGAACTGGTACAATTTGTTTTGGCTATAAGGGCGGAATCGGAACATCGTCACGTGTATTACCAAAGGAAAAAGGAGGCTATACCGTGGGGGTTCTGGTTCAAACAAATTTTGGAGGAAACTTAACTATTGACGGTATGCCTATTGGTGAAGAGTTGAAAAATCAAAAAGAATTGAATACTGGTGATGGGTCTTGTATGATAGTAGTAGCAACTGATGCTCCATTAACATCAAGAAATTTGGAACGATTGGCGAAGAGAGCAATGTTTGGTGTGGCAAAAACGGGTGGTCATTGTTCAAATGGAAGTGGCGAATATGTGATTGCTTTTTCTACAGCAGAAGAATTAAGAATTCCTTACTATTCTCCAGATAACATTTTTTTAAATAGAAAAGAATTGAGAAATGATAAAATTACACCACTGTTTGAGGCCGTAAATGAAGCAACCGAAGAGGCTATCTTAAATTCACTTTTTGCTGCAGAAACAATGATAGGAAGAAATGGCTTGAAAATAGAATCATTACCGATAGAACAAGTAATAAAGATTATAAATAAAGATGGTAAAAATGGCCAATAAATGCCAGCGTATAACAAAAAACATAGGTCATTTGGCAGATAGTGCTATCCCGATAGCTATCGGGATTGAGCATGGTAACATTTAATAAAATATATAGCGGTATGATACTTTGGAGCTTTGAAATGCCAAACGTTTCATAAACAAATCCGTTAGCACCCATTAAATCAGCGAAAAGCATATGTTAAGCAAAGGATTTTTAAAACCTGATATTTCAATAGACCTGATCGGTCGACGTAGATTTTGGATAGGGATAATTATAGGATTTAGTTTTGCCTTATTGATAAGTTATTTTATTAACTATTCAAGGGAGGCATTAAGGATGCTTTCTTTTTTTAGAGATCCTTATATTCTTAGTCGAAGCGATTTTCGGATATATGATTTGTTTTTTGCTAGTTTTTCTGCAAGTTTTGGATTTGGTATTACTATAATTATCTGGCTTTATGGTCGTAAAAAGTTTAGCCGAAAACGATATCGTAAGTTATATGCAATGACATACACTTGGTTTATTGTTATTACTTCATTTATAATTCTCGCGAGATTTGGTTCTTTTGTCTCATACTTACTCTATGGGAACTGGGGATACACTAAGCATTTCGATATACTAAAAGATTATAAAATAATACTCATACTTATACCAGCATTCATTTACTTTTCACAATGGAATGCTGTTCGATTAATTCTAAAACTAAATAAATGGATCTTGTATATTTTGGCCATCTATATCTTGTTAAGCTTCTATTTATTTCAAACGACACAGGTTGATAGATCGGTCTTGAATTCACCATATTACTATCAAAACAAGGAAAGATTTGATTACATAGATAACGAAACAGATAAGATTAAAAGGTTTGGCTATGAAGTAACTCCAAATACTAAGGAAATTCTTCGAAAAAGATACTATGAGGAGACATATGAATTAGTTGATAAGCTTAAGCATTCTTTCTCCAATAATAGAGTTGTGCCAATAGATACTCTGATTTTAGAAAAAATAGTAATCCATAATCTTAATAAACATAACCATGGTTACTATAGGCAAAGAGATAGAAACTGGCCATATGCCTTGCCTGAGGAGATATATTATCAAATCTTAAAACATAAGATTGACAGTCATGAAACTCAGATACTATTTGAAATCCTATATGAGCAAATTTCCATATTAGAAGTAAATGAAGTGGAATGGGAACAAAGGAAGTTCTTTACAAGAGATGAACGGGCTTACTATTACTCAAGACGGAGTTTAATTCGGTCAACAGAGACTATTCAGAGCAGAATGATTCAGGTAATTGATAAACTTAAATCAGGTAGGCAATACGAGAAATATTATCACCTGATTCCTGATATCGAAATGTCTGAGGATATTGGGAGACAAAAGTGGTACGACATAGAATTATAACGGGTGCCACAACAAAATATAAAAAACATAGCGTGGAGATGCTGAATTTGTTTGATTATACAAGTAATTTATCAAGTAGCGGTTTCTATATTCTTCATCAGGATTAAACTACAATAAAAGTCATGGTAAACAGGACTTTCCGTCGGCTCATAGAGTAAAATATGCTTTTTTAATGCATATTTGAGGTTTATGCAAAAAAAGCGTTGTTATTACAGTTTTACCCAGTTATGGGAAATTATGAGAAAGACCATCCACATATTAATAATAGTTTTGATTCTCAGTTCTTGTGGTAGATTTGAGGAGGCAAGTTTAATGCGTGATTTTAAGTCAAAAGAGGATTTCAGAATACGTAAAACTGAATATTATATTTCAAAATCTGATTCAGTTTACCGACAATTAGAGTATCTAAAGTGTTTTGACAATAAAGGCAGACTTATTAATGAGAGCAATTATAGATTCTATTACTATGATTCATTAGATAGAATCGAAAAAGTAGTTATGATTTTTAAGCGAGCAGAGAATCCTATCGTAAAATTCAAGAAACATAAATATCAATATGACTCGAATGGAAAACTGCTTAACATTCTTAATCTTGAAAACGAATCAGATACAATTGAGCATTTTACCTATGATACTTTAGGCAATTTAATCGAATCTGATAATGGATATAGAAATGAAAAGTTCTATTATTTGGATAGCAAGCTGATTAAAAAAATCCAGGAAGAGAATAATGAAATTTCTAGAGTTTCAGATTTTGAATATGATTCAATTGGTCATCTTAAAATTGAAAACTGGGTGTTTAGTGAGAATCATAGGATGAAAACACGATTCGAGTATTACCCTGACGGAAAACTATATCGTGAGATTGATAGCTCTTTTAATACAGGTGATAATCCTAATACATATGTAGAATTTATGGATGAATATCACTACAACGAATTGGATTCAATTTCTGAAATTATTAAACTTGGTCGCGTGAAATCTGAAGATGATTTTAAAATTCGTGGAAAAATACGATATGAATATAATAAAAGCCCATAACAATGTATAAAAAACATAAGTGGTTCAGTGGTTTACGAAGCTTTCGAGCATTTAATCAGCTCCGCCAAATCTGCTATTTGACGGATTTGTTTAATATTATAAATTTGTGTCAAAACGCAAATTTGGCTCTGTGCAACTTGACAAGTAAGTGCTTTGAAATCACTTACGTTTCTTATACTTAACGTTATGGCCAAGCTATCAGATGAGCAACCTTATCATATAATTTAAACTTTGATACAATGAACAGGTTTTTAGATTTTAAGACAGTTTTAGCGATTTTAGGTATTACAGTTCCAATTATTATTTTTGCAATTTCTAGAAAGGTTAAAGAATTATCTTTTAAAAACATAGCAATTACAGAACTTGTTTCAGATGATGATATCACTGATGAAGCAATTCAAGTCTTCTTTGACAGTAAGAGGGTTAATAATCTTTATAGCATATCTTGTATTGCAAAAAACACTGGTAATGTGCCGATTACAAAAGATGATCTGATAAAAAATCTAAAGCTTACTTTTCCAGATTCAATAAAGATTTTGAAATATTCGTTTGCACTAACTCCAAAAACTATAGAGGTGGCTGATACTTTTTTAGTTGATAATGATTTTATGATTTCACCAGATTTATTAAATCCAAACAATAGTATTGATTTTAGTTTTTATGTAACATCAAATAGCTCTGAATCATTTTTACCGGCAATGACAAACAGGTTGCTGGGAGGTGAGGTCTTAAATCTAAATTTGGATGAAGAAATAAAAAGTAAAACCAAATTTCAGAATCGGGTGTTTTTCAGTTTTGAGGGATTGATATTTTGGATTGCTTTTATATATTCATTTTTGTATTTGATTTTAATATTCTATGGAGTATATATAGATAAATCACATGGAACAGAATCTACAATAGCCAAGTTCTTTTTGTTTTTATTGTTTTCCATTGGGCTACTTTGTTCAATCTTTTATCTGGTTCAGACAAGATTCTAAAAAACTCGCTCAGCCCACAACAAAATATAAAAAACATAGCGTGGAGATGCTGAATTTGTAGGATTATACAAGTGATTTAGCAAGTAGTGGTTCCGATATTCTTCATCAGGATAAAACCCCAAAAAAAGTCATAGTAAACAAGACTTTTTGTCGGCTCGTAGAGTAAAATATGCTTTTTTAATGCATATTTGAGGTTTATGCAAAAAAAGCGTTGTTATTACAGCTTTTACTCAGATATGTAAGAATTCAGTACCTTTAGTACACAAATAAACAAGTTGTGCTTCATGCTCGGAAACCATAGTTCCTAAAGGATTTGACATTATAAATGAGTATATTTGTGCTTAAATGAGAATAACTGAAAGAAAATATTTAGACACCTATAAAAAGTCAATTGGAAATCAAATTCCTAAATTGATTAAGGATTTTGATTTCTCTGAGAATCGCGGAGGATTTGAATATTTGACTAAGTCTTCAGCCGTTTACTCTTCAAATATTGAAGGAAATAGTATTGATTTGAATTCTTACATGAATTATGAAATGAATAAGGATAAATTCAAAGTAGGAAAAGAAATCGAAGAAATTGAGGACTTAATTGAAGCTTATGAATTTGCTCAAAACAACAAGCTGAATGAGAAAAACTTGTTGAATTGTCACAAAATATTTTCAGACACTTTATTGATTAGAAGTAAAAGAGGTAAATACCGAATTGAAAAGGTTGGTGTTTTTGGAAAATCTGGTTTAGCATATATGGCTGTTGAACCTGAATTTCTTGAAAAAGAAATGAAAGTGTTTTTCCAAGATTTAAATGAGTTAATTTCATCTGACCTTAGTGAAATTGAGGTCTTTTATTTTGCTTCATTGCTTCATTTATGTTTTGCTCACATTCATCCATTTAGAGATGGAAACGGCAGAGCTGCCAGGATAATTGAAAAATGGTTTGTAACAGAGAAATTAGGATATGACTTTTGGAAAATGCCATCTGAGGAATTTTACAAAAAGAACCAAGTAAAATATTATGAGACGATTAATCTGGGCATAAATTATTATGAACTGAATTATGACAGATGTGTCGAATTTTTAAAAATGCTTCCAAATTGTCTAAAATAAAGCACGAAAGCACAACACACAATATACCTAAGCCGGGGACTGCGGGTAATTAAAACTTTTGTACATTTAATAAAAATTGTAACGGTTTGACAAGTTGGAGCTTCGAAATCCCGACCTCTGCATATTGCCATCCGTCAGACTGTCTAAAAACCTAAAAACCATGTTTTATTATTTGGGTAAGTATCTGTAAATTCAACCAAATATTAAAACCTAAGGAGGTTAAAAATAGTTTTTAGACAAACTGCCGTTGTGCGTATACATAGCTAACCTATATAATGCGTAGATATAACATTGATAAATAAAAAATATGGATTGTCCCAGATGCAAAACTTCTCTCAGTTCTGATAATTTGAGAGATATGAAAATTACTTTAGAATTAGATAATTGTCCAAATTGTGGTGGTACCTGGTTTGATAAAGGAGAGTTACAAAAACTAGACAAAGTGATTGAACCTACTTTTCTTGAGATTCGCAAGATACCGGATCAAGAGCAACAAATGGAGATAATGTATTGCCCATCATGTTCTAATCATCCCAGATTGGAAAAAGCAGAGCATCCTAGGGATAAGAAAGTGATTTTTGATTATGTCCTTCATGTAAAGGAATTTGGCTTGATAAAGGAGAGTTAGAAGCGATTCAGACAGAAAATTGGTTTATAACGATAGGTAAGATATTTAAATGGCTACTTGGAAAAAACTGATATGCAAGAAATTGCGCTACGATTTTTTACAAGAACTGTTGGGCACAAAAAACTGCAACATTAAATCCAGATTAGAAATTTGAAAAAATGAATTTAATCAAATAAACGATAGGCGTAAAGATAGTCTTCCTGACGACACACAATTTATATGAATATTTTGTTGTAGATACGTGTTTTGTTTGAGTTAATTCGCTATTTTACAGGTTATTATTCCTCTCTCAACTAATTTCTGCTTATTATTAGTCGTGAAGTTTTAATGGATTCACCCTGCCTGATAAGTCTGAGAGCATACCACCCTTCAGGTAATTCTGATACATCAATGAAAGAAGTTTTTCCGTCTATAAAAACAACTTTTGTAGTTTTTATAATTCTTCCCGAAATATCCAATAATTCAAGCCTGGCATCCCTATCTGATACGTATGGATTCTCAATTCTAATTATATCCACAGCAGGATTAGGGAAAAATTTAACATCCTCTGAATTAACAATTTTTGTCGATGATGTATTGGGTGTGTCAGGTGTGTTGAATAAATCAGTAATAAGCTGTATTGCCTCATTAGCAGCTGATTCACTCGCGAACCCCGGACTTATATAAGAGACTTTCCCATCCTTGCCAATTACAAATAATCGATCCTGAGAGGTTCCGTAATCACTCATAACATTTGATCCATCAACAAGCATTGTGTAAGTTAACCCATTTAAATTCTTGAAATCCTCAACTTGTTTATTCGAACCATCCCAACCATCGATCCCAATAGCAACGAAATCTTTATTGCTACTAAATTTATTGAATACTTTCTGAGTATTCTCAGCATTGGTATGACAATGCGGACAACCATATCCAAAGAAGAAAATAAAAACTACCTTCCCGGTCTGATCCGATAAAGTAAAATCAGTTCCATTTAATTCCTTAAGTGTAAAGTCAGGAGCCATTGTCCCGACAGTCTGTGCATTTAAAGCGGAATGAACTGCCAGTATTCCGATGAATACAAATCCTGCAAATACTTTTTTAATTTTCATAACTATTTGGTTTTTTTATTAAAATCTTGTTGTTAGTCTCATTTCCAAGCCTTTAAAATCAAGTACATCGTTGCATACGCCTGAGCTACAGGCAGGTCCACCCCTTCTTTTACCTGCAAATACCGACAACTTATTATGTTTATCAATGTCACAGGAAAAGCTTAAGGACGGAAAGATGTCTATCTGTTTTCCTTCATCAAGGAATGAAGGATCCTTTGTAGTTTCAAGTAAAGCGGTAATGCTGAATTTTCCAGACTTTGAAAGTGTATAGGATACTAAATAGTTAAAGAAGTCTGTGTTTTCATTACCCGATTCGCTGATTATGTATTGTGATTCAGCACTAAATGTCGAAGTAAATTTTTTATGGTAATAATCAAACAAAACTCCGGCTGAATACCTGTTAACCTCTCGTTTTAAGGGATCTTCGGAATAATCCAGAAATGCTTTCATTTGATGCATTCCAGCTACACTAAACTGATATTCTAAATAAAACTCCTTAAACTGATATTTTTTATCTGCGATATAATTTCGCGCATAGGAATGATTTAATGTAAGTGTGTTCAAATTCGGGAACATATACCAGGCTTCTACCTGGTAACCATTCTCATCATTAATCAACGGTACATGTATAGAACGGTTTAACAACTTCGAACTGTGTTCTTTTACCAGAGTTGGAGGATCATTGATTCCCCTCCCGATAATAAAATTCTGATAGTCCTTTAACTCTAACGTAAATCCGATTTTTGAACCTGTGTAGCTTATCCCCAGATAAGCACCAAAAGATTCTTTCGTTGAAAAATTAAAAACATTTTCAACTGAATCTATCCGCTGAGCCAATTCAGCATATATATTAAAGTTTTTAACTTTGCCGTTGTAAAAAACTGAATTGTACAAATTCATTAATGAAGCCAGATTATGCCTCATCAGTATTAATCCGGCAGTCTGCTTTTTAAACCTGAAATTAAATTCACCCCCTTCAATCAGATCTGCTCTTCTTTCCTGAATATCGATAATTGGTGGTAACTCAGCGGTAAGGACTTTACCCCGGATTAATTTAATACCAACATGTTTTGTATTGTATCGCGCTGAAAAACCGTGTAAATCCTTATAAAATCCATACCGAACACGGTATCCACGAGCTTCATAAATTGAACCAGGTATTTCGTAATTCCTTAAAAGTAATCCCCGCCCAAGGGTAGTGTAGATATTCCCAACTTCGATTGTAAGTTTTTTAGTAGCAAATTGAGCTTTGTACTGACTCAATTTTGTATACTGTTTGTCCTTTTCTAAAGTTGGATAATATTGTTCAACTCTCGAAAAAACCGATATATTCTTATATTTATAGGTAAGGTTTAATTTATCGTAGAGTGAACTTTGACCCGGAGGATCTTCCCCGGGGATATTCCCCAACTGATATTCTACCAGATTATTCATCCTGAACTGAGCCTGGATAGAAATGCTTAAACATATAAGCACGGTTGATATTAAGGCTTTTTTAATCATTCTGATTCCTTGATTCTATTATTTTTTTTATTTGATTTTCTATTATGTCTTCATCGCCCGGAACGAAACCTTCGTGAACAAATAGAACATTCTCATTTTGATCAATGATTACCAGTGTCGGAAAAGCATTAACAAGTAATGAAGACATAATAGACTGATCCGCATCCATAATAACCGGGTAAGTTATTCCAAGCGTATGTGCAAAAGGTTTTACTTTAATTTGATTTCTTGGGCTGTCTTCATTAACACCAATAAATCTCACATCCTTATCTTTAAATTTATCAGAGAGTTCTGCGAGTTTTGGAATCGATTTCACACAAGGTTTACACCATGTAGCCCAAAAATCAAGCACTAAAATTTCTGCCGACGTAATATCATTAATTGTGGTAACATTACCTTCAATATCCTGTATAGGACTATTTAATACAGACTGGGCGTTGATTTCCAGTACGAATATTGATAACGTTAAAATTGTATTTAAAAAAATATACCTTATTCCCATAATATTTTATTTTAGAATAATTCTGCATAATTTGTCGTAGAATTATTAAGTACCTGACAAACTTTAAAAATTATTTAGAATTATTCTTAATTGCAAAGGGAGGGAAGGTTGTTTTTTTGTTTAATGATGTGCTGTAGGTAAACTAAATAACCATACGATAAAATATCTTACAAATCATGTAAGATTACAACAAGGGCTTAACATTAGATGATTTTAAACCGGGATAAATTAACAAGATTTAAAAAACAAATATTGATAGTTAAATGGAAGAAAAACTGCCTTCCGTTATGCCCAATGCTAGAAATTCCTGCATTAATATGAAACATATAAAATTAGATTATGATTAATTATAAATTTTTATCAGTAATACTAATTGGATATTTCTTAACTCTGAACGTGTTTGGACAATGGGAGAATCCTGCCAACCGATATGTTGATACTTATAAACAATATTTAAGTGCCAAATGTCCCTTAGAAGAAGATAGCATTAAACATTTTGTATATTTTGCCAGAGACAGAGAGGCTATTCATAATAATCTTTTTTTAGAGGTCAAACGATTTGTTGGAGCACAAATAATGTATCCATGGGAATTACTGGAACCTGAAAAGGGAAAGTATGATTTTTCAATTATTAAAGAAGATTACGAATACCTGCTATCATACCATAAAAAACTGTTTATACAGTTACAGGACGGTACTTTCAATCCTAATTATGTTGGGATTCCGAAATATTTATTAACAGAGGAGTTTGATGGAGGAGCTACTCCTCAATTTGACGATAATGGAGTAAAAGATGGATGGGTTGCAAAAAGATGGAATCCGCAGGTTCAATATCGTTTTGCTTTGTTGTTAGAAGCTTTAGGGAAAGAATTTGACGGCAAAATTGAAGGAATAAATTTTCAGGAAAGTTGTATAGGAGCTAACGGAGATATTGATACTACTTTTACACCTGAACGCTATGTAGAAAGTTTAAAAATAAATATGCTTGCTCTTAAAAAAGCTTTTCCCAAATCTACCACCATACAGTATGCTAATTTTATGCCGGGAGAATGGCTTCCATCGGAGGATAAAGGATATCTTCGTTCTATCTACGATTACGGTGAGGAAATTGGTGTTGGATTAGGGGGCCCTGACCTTATGGTTCATAGGAAAGGAAATCTTAATCATACTGTTGCAATGATGCACGAAAGAAAATACACTGTCCCACTTGGTATTGCAATACAAGATGGTAACTATATCGGGAAAACCGGCAATTATGAAGAATACCACAAAACTAAAGAAATAGGAGTTGAAGAACGTGAAAATATTGTACCATTACTTCATGCATTTGCAAAAGATTTTCTACATGTAAAATACATGTTTTGGGTTTATCAAGAACCTTATTTTAGTGAAGATGTGATTCCTTGTTTTATAGGTGAATAAAATGAATGAATTTAAAATATAGGAATAAAAGCACAGAGCATAACAAAAAATATAAGTAATGCGGAGCGATTTGGTAAATTTGAGCTTTTAAGCATTTAATGAACAACATAGCGGTTAACTTGCTTTGCTACGTGAGGCTCCCTTTGGTCGGTTGATAGTGCAGTGCATTGAAGTTACTTACGCTTCTTTTACTTACCATTATGGGAAATTAGCTCAATGCGCACGATTGAACAAACAAAAAAACAAACCCGAATTGATTAACAAAATGATAGGACATAAACCCTATAAATTATGATACACCCAAAAAAGAATATTTTACTACTTCTATTTATATTTTTAATTCTATCCTGTAATGCTCAAAATAAACATCAAAAGTGGATTGAGGATATTAATTATTTGCAAAAGGAGTTACCTCGAAATCAAAAAGACTTTTATGAATTAATTGATAGTACTGATTTTATTCATAACATCGAGACTCTAAAAACAGACCTTGATAAATTAAAAGATTATGAAATTCTATTTGAATTGCAGCGAATAATTGCCAGATTGAACGTGGCTCACACCAATTTGCGATTTCCTTACACGAAATATCTTTCAAGATTACCTATTGAGGTTGCAATTTTTGACGATGGAGTTTTTATTACTAATGCAAAAAAAAGACTGAAGAAATATATAGGTCAAAAAGTTATTTCTATAAATAATATACCCATCGATACAATTAATAATAAATTAAGTTGCTTGATTCCTCATGAGAATGATTATTGGCTAAATAACAAATTACCTGAACTAATTATTAATCCTTTTGCTTTGGATTATATGAATATTGGCGATCATGATGACACCTTTAATTTTCACTTCGACAAAGGAGTAGATTTGAGCGTTAAAAAAAGGTTTTTTCCAATAGCTAAAGAAAAGCCAAAAAAAACGCATGATAACTATTGGTTTGAAATGGTTAATAATAGTCTGCTTTTCATACAATATAATCATTGCAGTGAATTGAAAAAGTATCCTATTGTTGAATTTGTTAAAGACATATCCGAAGTATTAGAGACAAATAATCCATCTAAAATAATTATTGATTTACGTCACAATTCAGGAGGGAATTCAAGGGGTATAAAACCTTTAATTGAATACTTAAACAGTAATGATTTTTTTAATTCAAAAAAGATATATGTATGTATTGGTCGTAAAACCTTTTCATCTGGAAGAATCAATGCTCTGAATTTTTGTCGAAATGGAGCTGTTCTTATTGGAGAGCCAACAGGAGGCAGTCCTATTTCATATGGAGAAGTTACCAATTTTAAGTTGCCTAACTCGAAAAGTCGAGTTCAATATTCTACAAATTTTTTTAATCTTATAAATTGTGAGAATAAATATTTTATGAAAGGTACAAATACCATTGAACCACATGTAAGAATACCAATTTATTCAACGGATTATTTTGATGGTAAAGACAAGATTTTAGAATATATAGTTAATGACAAATAACTGCCTATAACAGGCTGTCATAAAAAATATCCCCAATCAGGCTAAAACTAAAAACATAATTTTTAAATTGCGCCTAATTGTTAAACGAAATTTATTGCGTTAAATCCTTGAATACAAGAGGTTCCATAATAGATTGAACATTACATAAAAAAATGAGAAAATTATTTACAGTATTAATTTTAGTGGTTTTGAGTATCCGGATATTTAGTCAAGATATAGTATTTGAGAAAGATATAACCTTAAGATCAGTTTTTAAAGATAAACGAGAGTCATTACCAATTGTTAACAATGATAAGCAAGAAATAATACTTTTTCTGATAGATAATGCAGAGATAAAAGGATTAAGGTTTAATATGAATTATGAGTTGACAGATGATTTTGTAGCTGAAAAGCCAATTAACAAATTCAATGTTCTTCTCGGACATAGTATCAATAATGAAGAGTATCACTTGTTTTTTACGAATGAAAAAAAGAATAAAATATATGTTAAAACGATTAGTATCTCTAACAAAAAAAGTATCAGCAAACAAATACCTCTGAAATTAAAAAATGAAAGATTTTTGGAAACAATTAGTTACAATAATAAATTTTATCTTTTATCAATATTAAAATGGACTTCCAAGATAAAAATCTATGTTTTTGAAGGAAACAGTATAGCTAGAACAGAAGTACTAGATTTTTCAGAATATAAATTTTCTAGCACCGGATTTACTAATCTTTACGATGTATTGTTAAGTGAAAATAACTCTCCGCTTCAATTTAGTATAAAAATTCATAAGATTGACAATAGCAATCCAAATCCTCTTGATTTAACAACCAAAGAAAACAAGATATATTACTACAACGATAGAATATTTTTAACTCTTGACAATAATCTGGAAAATACTAAGGTTATAACGATTTCACTAAAGGATTATAGTAGTAAAGTGGAATTTTATAATCAAATAAATATTGAATGCGGAGACTCATATAGGATTAAATCCAACTCATATTTATTTTTAGATAATTTGTATCAAATTAAGGGGTGCAAAAAAGAACTATGTTTTCAAATTATTGACATGGAGAACAATTCAACAATAAAAGAGTATCGAGTTAAAGAAAATGAAGAAATTAGTTTTAGAAATACACCACTAATACAAGAAGGTGGAACTGGTATCTTTGCTCAAGGTTCAGAGAAAGAACTTAATAAAACTAAACAAGTATTAAGAAAAATATCTGCTAGTGATATTGGAATCACAACAAGGCTTTCAGAAAATAACATCGAGTTGACGATAGGTGGATTTAAGGAGATTAAACAAAGCAGTGTTGGTGGTGTGATGACGACCTCTCCAGGTCCTAATTTATCAACTCCGTATGGAACAATTAGCACACCACCAACATACCATTATAATCCCACGATGTATGGATACAGCACTTATACAAGAACAAGAGCTGTTTACTTTAAAACACTATTAGATAAGACTAGTTTTAATCATGTTTCTGGAGAATTGTCAAATAACGCATATGACAAAATAAAGGATTATGAAGAAGATAATGACGAAGGAATGTCTTCAGAAACGATATTCAAAGTTGATAATTACTATGTTTTTGGTTACTATAAAAAGTGGGATAAGAAATACTATTTAGTGAAATTTGAATAAACAGCATGTAGTAATATAATTCATAAGGGATCAGAGATTCCCCTGCTCTTTCGGATTTCAAATCCGAAAGCTGTAGTCCTTAGATTTATAATCTCATTCATATAATCTTTTTAATTTTCATTAGACCAATATTATCACTGTTAAGATTAAAAAATATTTATATCCGTTCATTATTTTGTTTTTTATTCCCATATATGTAAAACAATATTTCGGATTTCAAATCCTGTTGCTCTTGTTTTCAGATAACATATCCGAAAGAGCAGGGTTATTTAAACCCCTCTAAACTTTCTGGGAATTCAGGATTGTCAATTCCCTGTATCTCAATATCTAAATTTATTAAGCTGTTTTTAGGATTATCAGGCGAATATATTACCCAATAGCGTCTGTCCTTGCATTTATCAAAGTCTTTGCAGATTTCAAACTTAGAATTAACATTGATACGCCGGTTATACTCTTTGTCCGCTACAAAATAAAAATAAATTATACGACGCTGAACTTCCGTGCCTCTTGGATAGTATTTAGTAATTCTACCTTGAGTTATCTTATAATTATTTTTAATTCCTTCGGCATTTTTGTTCTTGTTAATTGTCGTTACCAACATGAGTATAATGAAGGGTATAATAATTAACAGTTCAATTATCCTTAATTTCTTCATTTTATTGGGTATCACCAGCCACCAAATGTAATCTAACGGCAGCGGGGAATTTTATCTAACACCAGACTTTTCTAATTGATTTTCAATAATTTTGCCATCTTCAGCAATTCCAACTTCAAAGAATGAGCGACTTAGAATCTCCTTGTCTGACATTCCTAAATTATCAACCTCAATCAATTTTATCTCTTTGAAAGAAACAGAACGAACATCAATTAGTTTTAATGAATATTTTATTTTTTTATTGACAGATGTAGTAACAATATACCCATTGATAAAAATAGTACTGTGAGTATATACATTTCCAAATTCATCCGAAAACTCAGAAACTAACACTCTGGTTATAATCTCATCTATTTCAGGATTATATAAGGCTAAATACAGCTCAGATTCAATACCATAATAAAGCAAAAAAAGATTATCAAAACTTTGCTTGAAAATAGGGCAAGATTTCTTTTTATACTTTGTATATGAATATTTATTTTCGTCCATATTATAGCTCTCAAAGACACCCTCCATTTTGGATACATCTCCATCAAAAAAATATTTCAAAGCTATTGTATCAGGAAAAGTATGAGTACGTAAACGCTTAAAATAATCATCTAAATTATCACTTGTATTTATTATCGTATTAGAATCATTATCCGGAAACAGGGCAAGAAACAATTCAGACTTTTGACCATATCCTTGAATACAAAGGATAAATAATGCAACGATTAAACATATTTTTCTCATAAAATATTATTTAGTAATTTTTCCTTACTTCTGTTATTGTATAGGTTTTATTATTATAAGTTCCATGAATCATTTTTGTTGATTTATCAATTTTTAAAAGGTTAGTTTCCGAAGCTCCATTTGTTATGCTTGTTCTTCCTGGGTCAAAAAACCTATAATAACCAACATCATTTATATATCCCCTGCTCTTTCGGATTTGTAATCCGAAAGCTATTAGTTTTTAGATTTACAATCTCATTCATATAATCTTTTTAATTTTCATTAGACCAATATTATCACTGTTAAGGTTAAAAAATATTTATATCCGTTCGTTATTTTATTCTTAATTCCAATGTATGAAAAACAATATTTCAGATTTCAAACCTTTTGCTCTTGCTTTCGGATAACATATCCGAAAGAGCGGAGCATCTATGTGTAGTTTTCAAAACTACACTTGAATATCTTTCTAACAAAGCAAATAATAATGAAAAATACAAAGGGTGTAGTTGATTAAAACTACACCCAGAGCCTTGTTTTGTGTTGTGCTATTCCACTGACATACTACGCCTAGTAGGGGATACTTTTCTTTTCGTCTTGCTAAAATTTAGCACGCTTTACAAAAGCGCGCCAGTGGGGTTATTTAATTGGGGAAGGAAAGCTTTCTTCTTATGACAAAGAAGTGCTTAAACGAATTGAGGATATTGAACAGCTCGACCAGGAAACACGTAAAAACCTGTTTTTCCTAATTGATAACGTTATCCAGAATTTTAAAACAAAATAGGCTTTTGGCAAATAGCCCACCAGTTACAAACTGGCGGGAGTTGGGGGGGGCGTACAGCCTCCGGCTGACACTTTAAATAAACTGGCTGAGATTTTTAATACTTCGGTTGATTTTCTGATTAACGGCAATACAGACGAAAAAGCAAAAGCAACCCTACAAAACACAGAACTGCTCCAACGCTTTAAAGAAGTGGAAAACTTGCCGGAACGATAACGTTCGGTTATTCTTGAAGTGCTTAGTGCTTATTTAAGGGATTTCAGGACTAAGCAGTCGTATTTGTTTTAATTTATTTAATCTCTCACAACTTTTTCTTCTAATTTCTCAACATAAAAGACTCCTTCGTTATTAAGTTTTACATGCTGTATGTAAATCTCGTTGTAACCTTCATCCCATGTGATTTCGATGGAACCATCTGTTTTAATTACAGAAGTAACATTGGGCGTTGGTTTTGGCGATATCCAATCTTTAGTGACGGCATCGTTAATTAATTCAAAAACCTTTATCGTTGAAAGATGATTACCAATCGAATCAAAAGAAAGTAGCTTGTAAAAATAACCTTTTTGATATTCGTCCGGCACTTCCTGAATTTTAATCAATAAACATTTATATTGATTGCTTATTTCAAAGTACCCAACAAAACAAACAACAACACTATCTTTTACAACATAATGTTCATATTCTCCATTATTAATTCTTCTTTCATGGGTTCTTGTTATTGGTGTTGTTGAATAAATCGCGGTTGCTTTTTTCAACTCGTTTTTATGGTTAATATAGCCTACACCTATATTGACAAGCTTATTGTATAGTTTAACTTGATTACAAGAATCATTCTTAAATGCTGAAAAAGATTGGATTTCAAGAGGCTTTTCAATATTTTTTGTTTCTTCAACAATCTGTTGGAATATACTATTCTGAGAAAATAAATTTCCAGTAAATAAAATAGTAGTAACCAAAACTACAGTATATGATTTAATCATTTTATATTTTTTTAATTACAAAAAACAACAACATATTTTACTTGAAAGGTCTCTGAATCGGGGTTTGTCGTATGTTCTCCCTCTATATCATCCCATAACCACAAATTCTCAGAACCTGCATTTTCATTACTATTTAAAGTATTGGTATTATAATTCCCTCCATTAATTTCTCTTGCAGCTCCATCCTCAAGTTCACCATATGGGTCATCAACAATTATGCCCTCGTCTGTAACATCTAGTAATCTAACAATATGACCATGAGCACTAAATGCTGATAATAAAACACCACATCCGTTTTGAAGCCTATTTTTTACTGTAGTACGCAATATATTTGTATTATCATAAATATCAAGTCGTGTTATATCAGTAATTCCAAATTCTTCTGCAACTTCAATCCAGTGCGCAACATACGTTCTTTGAAAAGGATTCAAAATTGATTCGCCAACACAATACAAATAGTCTGCAATAGTTTCTTCTGTATTACAATTTGCAGAACAATTATTACATGGTCTATCTAACCCAAGTACATACAAAGCTCCTGCCAATGAAGTTACATTACAAGTTGCATTTGGAGATTCTTCATTATCTCGCTGACTAAAATATGGCACTTTCTTCTGCAATTCAATAAAATACTCTTTTCTTAATGTTGTGTCAGAAATACTCATTATTGAATCTCTTACTTCATTTATTTCATCGATTGTCAACATATCTCGTTCAAAAAGATGATTAATAAATGTTGTATCTCCTTCAAGTACTTCACTAATAATCTCATCAATATGCTCTTCATCGGTCATTTCATTGAAAAATCCAAAATCCGTAGCCCAAGCTTTAATTGTATTTAATTCGTAATTTAAAACCTGTATAATAATCTCTGGTTGTCCACTACTATTTAGAAATGAAATAAAAGAATAATCCTCTTTATTGGCTACTTTAATATAATCATGTTCTATAAACTCGCATATTTTATTAGATGTGAACTTTGTAATATCAATTGGACTTCTTAAACAATAAACAACAGATTGATACCCTGTACTATCAATAGAATATTCTCCAATATAAATCCCATTTGCTTGAAGATTTACAGGCATATTATTATTTCGAATTTTGGTAAAAATAGTAGTTGTCAAATAAGTTTGTGTAGTGCTATTATACGAACCGCCTCTAATTGACCATCCTTGATAATTAGGAAGTGCAATATTATTATTGCTTCCTTGTACAGAAGTTAAATAAGTATCAAAATTAGTTCCTACATGGTTGAATATTGTAGTATCAATATAATCGGTCATATAACTATAAAAATTATTGTCCAGATTTTCTCTCGTAAAACACCAGTCATCAATTATACTCGCCCCCTCTTCCTTGTCTTGCATAAAAGCAAACAGCATGTTTTGCGGGTCGTGTATAAGATCCCATTGGTATTTGTAAAGGTCGGAACCTTCTGCATAATCCATTAGGTTTTTAGTAGAGCCTTGTGCTTGGGTATATTGGTTTTTGTCGGAGAAGGTATGATATAAACGGAATGGTCCGTGTCCCAACTCATGGGCAATGGTGTGC
>JBNKCO010000037.1:0-4025 GCA_050287785.1 Bacteroidales bacterium | reverse complement strand
GAGACTAACAAAAATATCGTTGCAGGTAAGAAAACGAAAAATTGATTACACATTATATTAAGGTAGTACCTACTTGAACCGGTTTAGTTCAACAGTAAGCACATATTCGGCTATCGCCGAAAACGATGCTTAGTTATTAGCAACCTTTGTTTTTTACAAGATGAATTTAAAGTCGAGCAACAAAACCTCCTCCCGGGATTAACTTAATGGTTAAAACATCGTTTGGCATTAATGATTGTTCTCTACGATCGATGCGGGTATTAACAAGTTTATCATCGTAAATTAATGTTGCCTGAGTCTGTTCTTTGAGGAAATCCAAAGGTATTTTAATTTCTCTTTCGGTGCCACCATTCATTACACCAATCCACCACGTATCCCCCTTGCGACGGGCATAAGCAACTACCTCGCCAATCTCAGTACACGACAATACTCTGGTTTCGTCCCAAATTGTTGGTATCTCCTGAAATAAATCCAACATTGGGCTTTCAAGATAGAATTTATATTGGTCGGTAAAATGAGTAACAGGCGAAAGGTAAACGATTGCCTGTGCAAACTCATGTGCCCAGGTAAATTTTGTAGTGGACAATTCTTTAGGGTTTAAAATAACAGGGGTAAAATCAGCAGCCCCAGCCATTAAACGAGTAAAGGGTAAGCATACATCCTGTTCAAAGGGAGCAATCCTGTTGTACCTTGTCATGTGATATTCATTACCGCGAACAGCCTCCCGCGTAATATCATTTGGATAAGTGCGCCTTAATCCAGTAGGTTTTACGCTTCCATGAAAGTTCAATAGCAATTTCAACTCGGCGCAGTCTTGCATGGCACCCATGTACCATTGCATGATATCCGAAGTAGCATCAGGTATAAAGTCGATTTTGATTCCAACTGCTCCAAGGGCTTTAATCTTTTCTAAATAAGTACGGCGTTTATCAGCCTCACGCATTTCTTTGGAATCGACCCATACAATTGATTTAACGCCAACGCTTTTTCCATAGGTAATAACATCAGCCAGCAATGCCCATTGGTCTTTACCCGGTTTGTTCCAAAAGCGCCAACCATCATCAACCAGATAGTATTCCCATTTCAATTTTGCTGCGGCATCATACCAGTTTTTCTGGTCATCAAACTGAGGGCTGCCAACACTCCACCATTGCCACAAGCAACGCCCCGGTTGCACCCATGAAAAGTCTGTTCCTTTGGCTGGTGCCGGGCATAGGTTCATTAGTAAATCGGAATTTATCAAATCGGTTAAGTTATTTGCAATAATTGTAGTCCTCCATGGAGATACTTTATATCCTAAATAAGTGCCCGCTAAAACAGAAGTTCTGTCATCAGCTCTTTTTCCAATGTCCCATCCGTCTTTTGCAAAAGGAAAGCTTGCTTTCAGCAGATTACCATTTCGAACAAATGCCATATCAGAAAAGGTTTCGCAATCAGCTTCGGAAATTGAAAGAAAATGCCCTTCAACTTCAAATGTAACAGGCCCCAATATAGGTTTATCTTGTGGAATTTTATCCAATGCTGTTGCATAACTCAGATCCTCATAAGATTGGCTAAAGCCTGACCATGCTACTTTATTTGTACTTTTCGGAAGATTCCATGAGGTATTTTCGCTGTCAATGTGTTTGGAGCCTTCGGGTAAAGCATAACGGATAGCGACCCCATCGTTATAGACACGCACAATAAGCTTAAAGGTTTTCCCTTTAGTTTCAACAGGTATTGTAGCTTCGTTACAATGATTGTATGCAATAGAATGATTTCCCAAAATCGCATAGTTTTCATCTATCTTAGTAAGAATAGGTTTGGATACAATTTTTGCACCATCGCCTAAATCAATATTATCAACTACAATCCCTAATGGTGATGTTTCCAACACTTGAGTATTAGTAGATTTAACAGAGTATGAAAGTCGTCCTTCGTTGGTAACGGAAACCAAAACGGAAACCTGTTTATCAGGACTAATAATTTTAATCTCTTTTTCGGCCAATGCCGCATTGATTCCAGTAACTAACAATATTAATGTAATAATTGCTTTAGTTATTTTTTTCATATTCAAACTCTTTATTTAATTATTTATCACTTTAACCTTCAATTACCAGAAAACTTACTATTCTGACTAACATAAAATTTAGTCGCTGATTATCAATCGATTATATTTCATACAAATTTATCATTTTTCACCTTATTTATGCTATTTTACATTATCAAAAAAAATTTAATAAGAACTGTATGAATAGATAAATTAAGTTTAAATCTATTCGGGAGGTTCTTATGTGTGGAATGCCATCTAATGGCCGGCGACATGAAATCGCTGCGCATTTCGAAGCACTTCTGTAGCCGTTAAGCCGCTTATCAAATGTTATCGTTCAATCGAGCTCAATGTCATTTAGCTAGTGAAAAAAAATGTTCAAATCCCTTTTGCTCACCCCTCAATCCCCTAAAGGGGAAGACCTGCGTGAAGTTCCCTTTTGCGAATAAAAGGGTGTGCAAGGAAAAAATATCCTTAACTAAACGACATTGCAACTGAGTTTGCGAGTTCACCTAAGGTTATGTTTTTTACCGCGTGTTACCTATTGACATTTATTTATTTCGTTTGTCTCTTTTATGTTTTTTTTAGTTACACCAATCAGAACGCCAAAGCTACCATCAAGCTGAACCCAATTCTTTTCCGGTAAATAAGTCCTTGAAACAAACCCATCTAGATATAATGCGTTTTTACAACCAAGACTTTGGAAATATTTAGCAAAGTCATAAAAGTTAATTTCTTTCTTTGACATTGCAAATACGACTTTATTGTCAGGCAGAATACCAACGCCATTTCTAATGTTCAGGTTTGTTGAACCATATTTAAATCTCGAATGTATTTGTCCGTTAATTATTAACATTGGTCCTGATTGTGTGGCATACTTTATTTTTCCATCATCGACAAAATCATTAGTCTCACATACATGAGGAATGTTGTCTGTTGTAATATAAAAAACGCCATTTGGTTTCATGTAAAAATTACCTTTTCCGTCTAAGGTGTCTAAGTGCGTTAAAGTCTGTTCGTTTTGAATAAATAGTCCTTGTGGAGAATAGTATTTGTTAAACATTCCACCATTCATTGCAAAGTCCAGAATTAAATCTTTACTCTCAACATAATCTTTTAAATTTTTTATGCTTCTCAGAATTTCACCATTATCGTCCTTCCAATAAAACTGCAAATCTTGTTGTTTAGTATCAACTGTATATGCCAAAATCTGGTCATCAATTGAGCTTCGGTTTGATTTAAAAGCAAATAATCCTACTGCTAGCAGAAGTAATAAACTCAAGTGTTGTAATGTCTTTTTATATCTCAATTCTCAATCATTTTAAGTTTGCAGTGTCGTTTCTTTTAGTTGTGGTTTACAAAAACATGAATATGGAAGTTGACAAGCCATATTGTCTGCAATTTGTTCGATTTTCTTCTCATCAAACTCATACAATTCTGTTTGAATTGCAGAAGCTAATTTATCTAAATATATCTATGGAATATTCTTAACTCGTGAGTAAAATGAATTCAAGTCAGAAAATGAAGTATTGCCCTTATTCCTGAATTCAGGTATTTTACGCTTAATATCAATTTGGCAATAATGCATGTCAACTTCCATATCCATTATTTCTTGCTCTGTTTTTCCTGAAGTCACTTTTTTATCAATGTCATTATATTTTTCCCTTAGTTTATCTATTGAATCTATGATCTTTCTACTTCTTTATCCACTGAAGGCTCAAAGGAATTATATAATTCAAACGTAAAAGTATCAAGGTACATTTTTACTGAGAATCTTTCAGCTTCATATTTATTTATATCGAATTCATCCATCTGCTTCAATTATGTACTATCGCTTGTTCATTGCTTATACAATGTGTTGAACTAAACCGCCCTATCAGGCGGTGGTTTTGCACACTACCCGATAGTTTGCATATTAGCGGTTTAATTAATTTGATATTCATATTATGACAAATTTAAAAAAAGCTTCGAACAAGAGGCAACATTACGCAATTTA
>JBNKCO010000036.1:0-4764 GCA_050287785.1 Bacteroidales bacterium | reverse complement strand
GTTGCAAGCTTCCTGATAAATTGTTACTTTGCTCATGTAATTTATAAATTGATTTACATGAGCATAAGGAAAATATCTCAGAATTGCTCAGGCTACCTCCCGAAAGGGAGGTTTAGTTCAACACGCGGTCATAAAACATTGCACGGACAGTACTATATTTGAACGAAATAACATTTAATCAACGGCTTAGCAGGTTGATAAGTTTGTGCTTCGAAATGCGCAACGATTTTATACCGCCATCCGTTAGCAAAAATTAGCCGTACAGACCAACACCAATGAGAGAGGAAATAAACTCAATAGCAACAAGCCTGATTTCGTTACTTGAGAAAAGTAAAGAAAAGTCCAAAGGTCAGACTAATTCTAACCTCGAAAATCTGAAAGGAACTTCAATGATTCTTGATTTGGGTGAAGTTAAGAATTTGAAAACGTTCAATACAGATGGATACGGTAAGAAATTCAGTGCTTTTGCAAGTTTAGAGGAAGGATACATTGGGTTGAAACCTAGCAACTATTTAAAACTTCAAGATTTAGTTGTGAAAATTCTTGACCTTGCTTATATAAGTGATAAAGCTGATTATGAATTCATTGAAAATGAGATATTCAACTGGTTGATTTTATGCTATGAAGATAAAAGAATAAAACAAGAGTTTATAGATTATTTACAAGATAAAATTGATTCAAGCTGCAAAGAGTACATTTTTTATTTTAAAATTTTAGCTATAGCAATTGAGGATTCGTTTAGTATTGGAAACGTTGAAATTTCTCATTTGAGCGAGAGTAAAATCCAAAGCGAACTTAACTCGATTAAAGAGTTGAAAAATGACAATTCAGATGAACTCAATTCATTTTTTGATGAATTTAAGGAACCAGTATTAGCAAGATTTAAGACTAAAGGAGTAAAGACAAAAGCTCAGAATATTGCAATGACAAAAGTAGAATTAGCAGTCAATGCATTGAAGTGTCTTTTTACTAATGAATCTCTTCATCAGTCCTATCAGATTTTTGATGTTGACTTTAATTTTAATACAAATGATTTTTCTTCATTCATTTTTGAAACAACCAAAAAAGAATTTGACTTTCAAAGCTCTCTTAATCGAAAGCAAGGAGGTCATCCCATATTAATTGATAAAAAGAAACTTGATGAATTAAATAAAAGTGGATTAAAGAGATTTTCCGAATTTATTAAATTACCAAATTCAGGCTCTCTATATTTGGAAATCTTAGATGGAATCAACCATTTAGGTAAGGCAATTTCAACTAGAGACCTCTACGAAAGAGTAGTTCATTTAATATCATTTTTCGAGAGATTTCTTGTTCCAAAGGATAATTCAAAAGCTTATGGACAAAAGAGATTTAAGGACAATTTATTGCCAAAGATGCCTTACATAAAGGATTTAGAGAAATACCGGAAATATGTAAATCAATTTTATCGAGTCCGAGATAAATATCTACATAACAAAATAAGGCTTCCTATCAATCTTCAAGACCTTTTTTATTTTCAACGACTTGCAACATTATTGCTGATTTTCTTAATGGAGTTAAACAAAGACTATAAAGAATTTGAAGAACTATTGGGATTCTTAGAAATAACTGGTGCTAACACGCGGTCATAAAACATTGCGCAGATAGTGCTATATTTGAACGAAATAACATTTAATCAATGACTTAACGGGCTGATAAGATTGTGCTCCGAAGTGCGCAACGTTTCATACCGCCAAACATTGGGCAACATTGGGATAGAGCATGGCAGATAACTTTTAGGATTGTTATAATCTTTTATGATTTCATGGATTTAATTAGGATATGAGAAAGGATGAATTTGATAAATTTTTGAGTAATGCATCTGATAAGGATTTATTAGATACTAGCAAGGAGCAATTAAATCCAGATCAGATTCTAGCCGTTAAAAGAGAGCAGAAATTAAGAAAGTCTATAAAGGATTTGTTTGATAAGAAAAACAAAAGGATACCTTTTGGGCATTCGTATAGAAACAAAAAAGTTCGCTGGTATAATTTGTTAGATTATGCGAACATAATCCCATTATCGGTGCTTTTAGTGCTGATATTTGGGTCAATAGCCTTAGCAGTATACCTTCCAAGTAAAAAACCAAAGGATTACTATAAATACGATAGTCGGACAATGGGTACTGTTTATAAGCTAGAGTCTCATGATTCTTTTGCACAGGATTTTGATGGAATGCATGAGATAACAATAGCCTATTCTGTTTTTTATACTTATGATGTAAATGATTCTAAATATTCTAAACAGATGTCAATTCCAAATAAAACAGCTAATAAAAAGTACATAAGATTGATAAGACAAAAAATAGGGGATAATGATTTTCCTGTAAAATACAATTCAAGAAATCCTGACGAAAGCATCTTAGATATATATTATTTAGTGGATAGTAAATAAACGTTGCCCAACAAAATGTAAACTTAATGGCCGGGATGATGCTATTGCAAAGCTTTTTACTTTTACTTAAATTTGTATCGCTCGGATACGAAAGTGCAATTAATTCGGCCACTAAAATTTACACAAACCGTTAGCCACAAATTGTAAAGACACACAGCACATATGAAAAGACATATATTTATAATATTCTTTATAGTCACATCAATCCAATTATTTGGACAGAACAAATCAATATATTTTGATACTCTTTCTATTGATGTTAATGAAAGAATTAAAGTTAAAATTTCATCGTATGAGAATGGCTGGTTAAAATATCAAGAAGGAATACACACCAGAATAGATATGTTTAAAGGAGACTTAGTAAAAATTCAAAATCAACTACCTGAGAATTGCGCCCTTAAATTAACTTCAAAAAGCATAGGTGAGATATCTGTTGAAAATATAGGTGATATAAAAATTTATAAAATTGCTGATACGATAGGTTTTTCAAGACTGAATGAAATCTGCATTTATTCAGATAATTATGATATTTTAATATATTTTCATGAAATAAATGATTTTCTATTTTCAGACATCCAAAAATGTGTAAATAAAGTAATTGATTGGGAAGCAAAACATCTTAGCGAGGGGGGATTTGTGGATTATGAGAAAGGAAAATACCATGGAATTGCATGGACAATGAAATACATGTGCAATAATGATACAATTACCATGATTCCTGAAGAATCGCATTACAACGCAAATAAATCCATGTTAGAACTATCTCCTGGTATCGGATTAGGAGTCATACAAGATGATATTGTTTCAGATTTTTCTTTTAGAATTGGACGATATGGTACTCATAAAGGAATTCTCAAAAGACATCAATATGTATCATATAGTTTGCTGTATAACTTCAACCAAGACAACAATTTTGATATTAATCAATTTATAAATTTTGGATACCGTTTTAATCTTTCAAACACCCTTAACAATTATAGGTGGATGGGCTTTGAAATTGGTTACTTGATTAATAAAAAAGGAGATTTCTTTAAATCACCAACTTTTAAGCTCGGCACTATGATTGATTTAAGTAATAATGTACGTTTGACTCCTACAATAATTTTTGATGAAGGATTTAAAAAAATATATCCTGGATTAAGACTTGGAATTGATATTGGATTATGAAAAACAATCAGTGGCTAACAATGTATATACAAAATAGGCGAAATGGTAGTAAAATCAACGGTTGTAGCACGCTTCAACTTCTTAATGGTTTGATAGTTTTGAAGCCCGCAATCCCCTACTTTGCATATACTCAACGTTATGTGGCATTTTAAAAGACAGCAGAACCAATGGGAACATGGAATACAAGCATAAAAGGAAATGACGCATCGAGTGATATTTACTCGGATTTTTTTGACTTATACAATGATGGAAAAAATCCAGTAGAAATATCAAAAAAATTATTTGCCGATTACAAGGAAGTGCTTGACAACCCTCATGATTGTAATAATTTTTGGTTTGCTTTAGCTCTTGCTCAATGGGAAACAAAGTCACTTGATAAAGAAGTTTTAAAGAAAGTAACAGAGCTTATTGAATCTGAAAACGACTTAAAAGTTTGGGAAGAACTTGGAGCCGATAAGAAAGACATAAAGACGAGAAAAGAAGTTCTGGATAAGTTTCTATTAACAATACAGACTGAGAAAGAAAAAGCAAAACGCCCAAAAAAAATTATTCCCAAAGACCCAATTTTTAAAACTGGAGACTGTTTGACATTTAAATTAGCAAATGGAAATTACGGAGGAGCTTTAGTGATTGGTTCTGATTTTGAAAGCAAATATGGATATAATTTAGTCGCATCAACAAGGATTAATCTTAAAGAAAAACCAAACTTGACTGATTTTGAAGATGCGGAGATTTTAATAGTTAACTATGCTAATTGGGAGGACTTTAATCGAATTTCATGGTTCTTGCCAAAGTATTACAAAAAGGAATACAATGATTTATTTGAATTAGTAGGTAATATCACAGTAGATAAAACCTATAAAGTAAATGAAATGTATGATTTTAAAGTTTCATACGCAGGAGATTGGTTAATGATTATCACAGATATTGATAGACAATTTGAGAATGAGAAAGAAAATGCTAAACCAGAGAAAAAATTGACTGTCAAAGAGATTATTAAGGATATAAAATGGTGGAAGATATTTTGAATAAAAAACGCCACATAACAAATTAGGAATTAAGGCACAGTTGAACACAAAAAAAGCCGCAACAAATAAATGTTTACAGCCTTTTTAGAAGCCACAAGCAAGCAAATTAAAGCTTCAATTGTGTTTTAATTTATGTTGAGCTAAACCCTTGCAG
>JBNKCO010000035.1:0-50668 GCA_050287785.1 Bacteroidales bacterium | reverse complement strand
CGGGTACAACCTAACACGATGCATCTCTATATTTGGTGTAGAAAAACTAATTAAAGCATTGAAAGAGTGTTGTTTGCATTGTTTCGAGCTGTTAAAATGGCTAATTTTAAGCCTTTTTAAGGAACAAAAAGTGTATGCTATAAAAATCAAGGTTTGAGAAATGTAAAAATTAAAGCCCCCAAACGAACCTTAAATCAACTTAATGCATATATTTATTTTGTTAAAACGGGTTTTTGCACAGACTCCCGTTATGCAGAATTTAATGAAGTGCACAATTTTAACATCTGCTTATGAAAGGAAAACAAATTTTTTTAGAGATTTTCAATGAACAAGTCGAAATTTTTAAAAATTCATATATCAAGTCATCACGCAACATTTTTTATGAACCTGACTTAAAGAATAATTTGCACCATGCAGGTGAATTTGGGATTTTTAGGGAACGAATAGTATCAAAATTTCTTAAACTTTTTACTCCACAAAGATTGCAATTTGATAGTGGGTTTATAATTGCACCAAATGAGAAACTATCTAAGCAGATTGATATAATTATTTATGACAAGAATGAGAGCCCACTAATACAGAGTGAGGAAGGACAGAAATTCTTTCCTATAGAAACAATCGCATCCATTGGCGAAATAAAATCTGTTTTGACAAAAGAACAATTAAAAGCTGAATTGTTAAATTTAGCATCCATTAAGAAACTAAGAGAGTTAATTGGAGATAGAGCGAGATTGTTCTCAATTGCTCCAGAGATAGTAAATATTAAAACGAAAAGAACAGAAAGAATACCTTTTGATCCCATAAAATTTCCAGGGGATCAAATATCGACTTTTTTGATTTGTGAAAGGTTTGATTTCGAGTTAAATGAGGGCAATGTGAAAAAGGAACTAACACAACTTTATAATTCCATTAAAGAAAGGCATATGGTAGATTTTATCCTTAGTTTAGAAAATGGATTTATTGGATACTTTAATAAGGATAAAGGATTTTCTCATTTCCCAAATATTACAAATGAATTTCAATTAGATATGGTCATGAAAAACGACAGTGATGACCATATTAAGCAATTTGTCAATTTGTTTTATAACAGTATTTCTTCAACTACGATTGTTAAGCCCGATGTTGGAGATTATTTTACATAATGCAATTTTCACATAACTAAATGGAAAAAGATGAAGTGTAAATTATGTAATGAGGATAAGAGGTTATTAAAACGCTCTCATATTATCCCTGATTTTATGTATAAAGGAATATTTGATGACAAACACTTTCTAGCACATGTTGATTTAGATGAGTTTAAAAAGAAAAGGTTATTACCAAATGGATTTTATGATTCAAATATTTTATGCAAAGAATGTGATAATAAAGTTATTGGTAGTCTAGAAAGTTATTCAAGTATTGTGATTTGGGGAGGCAAATCTAATTCAAATTTATATCCGTCATATCAAAAAAGACTTAACCAACTAGAACAAAAATATTTACATGTAACAAATATTGACTATTCAAAATTTAAACTCTTTTTACTATCAATAATTTGGAGAGCATCAATTTCTAAGCAGAAAATTTTTAATTCTGTTTCATTAGGAGCAGAACATGAAAATAAGATAAGGAAAATGATTTTTGAAAAAAATCCTGGTGAATCAAATGATTATCCTGTTGGAATTTTTATTCTTACCGAGAATAGCAAAAGTCCTACTAAAATGATTTCGAATCCGATAAAGGTAAAAAACAGCAATAATTTATCATATATATTTTTAATTAATGGATTAGTAATCAATTACAATATTGAGGGAGCAGATGAAAGAGAGTTTTATAATAACATTAAGATAAAAGATAATAATACAATGGATGTGTATATATTTGATGAAGAAGATAGTAAGGAGTTTTTAGATAACTATTTAAAAAAGAAATTGAGATATATTTAAAACTATGCACAATCGAGTAGGCAGCCGCTAGGTAATACCTGGCGGAGAACCTCTCACATTTTTAAATCATGACATTCATCGTCATGACCACCCTACGTACAGGCCATGTATACAGCAGTTCGATAATTAACAGTTCACGAATTACGGAAAATTAAGTAATATTCAACAAGAGAGATATACCCTCTGTTTTAAACGGTCTATAGTAATGGTAGTACCAAGTATTGGACTACACGCAACACGCCAGATCCCCATAGAGGACTTGCACCTCCAAGAACTAAAATGCACACTCGTTTTGCTTTGAAATCAGAAATTTGTATTTTTCAAATTTTTATTGAGCTTCCAGATGGGTGTGCTTGCTCATGCAAGGCACACACAAATGGTATAGTGCATGCGGGTTTCAGTGGTTTTCTAAAGTTTGTAGCTCGTAAAAAACTGTCGGTGTAATCCCGATAGCTATCGGGAGATAGGAAATCGCCTCGTACTCCCGCACGACACGATACCATATAACGTTGGCAATAATTAAAAAAAAGAGCATCGCAACTAAAATTTATATATTATGAAGAAAATTATAACTTTTACAATTTCGATTTTAATAATTCTAATTTCTTGTGATAAAGAAGATGTTGACCAAAGACCGAACAACTTTAGTGCATCTGATGGATTTTATGTTGGATGCATACATATTGAATACGAAAAAAAGGATAACGTAACAGTTACCATGGAAAGAAGAGAAAAAGGCACAAACGATTGGATAACAATAAGTGGAGGTATAGGCAGTAATTCATTTGATGATAACGAAGGATATTTTGAGGAAGGTATGCCACCCGGCAAAGTCTTTGAATATCGACTCAGAAATGATATGGGAAATAATCAAGAATATTCTGAAATAGAAGAAGGATTTGCATTTCAATATGTGTCAATATCAAATATTGAAGTTAGTTCATCAGTTGATTATCAGGGCAATATTCGAAATTCATTAAGATGGAATGCAGGGAATCATAACTCGTTTCTAAATGAATCTGAAATTTTATTTAATGTGTGTCGAAGTACAGATTCTCTTGGTACATTTCAAATAGTTGGAACTGTGGGAGAAGATCGTTCATATACTGATGTTATTTCAGCAACGGATAATTCAGAAAACTTTTTTTATCGTATTGATATTTTCTATCGTTATAAAATCATAAATTTTAGAGGAGCAACAATTTGGTGTGAAACAAAACCTTATGCAGGAACTATTTCAGAACCTGTATCCCAAAATAATGGTAATCCAACAATTAGTTATGCTTCAACAGATTTAGGACTAGTAGCAAGTTCAACCACTGGAGGTATAACTCAATTATTAGAAAAAAATGTAAATGGCACATTATACTTAGGCTTAATAAATGATGCAGTGTCAACAGGATACGGCACTCCTGAACTTTATTCTTTAAATGGTACGAGTTGGCAAAAAGAATGGACTTCAAACCCAATAGATCAGTATGACAAAATAAGCTATGCTATTGCGTCAACCGGTCACTACCTTGCAGGTACTTCTGGTTCCTTAAGTGTGTATGAGTGGAATGGCGTTTCATGGAGTAACAATCTGGCTCCTGATAATTTAGGTCAGGCAGATGAACCAAATGATGTAGCAATAGAAGTTGATAACGATAAACTCTACATGGCAATTGAACAATATCCGAATTATGATTTACAGGTTTTAATGTACAATGAAAGCACATGGGATACTATTGGAGGGGATGTAAACGGAATTATTGCTTCAAATACATTTGATATTAAATTGGAAAAAATAAATGATGTATTATACTTATACTACAGGGTCGATAATACATTGCATGTTAAACACCTGAATGGTAATTCTTGGGAAACAGATTTAACCTGGACAAAAGATAATATTTATAATATTAAAATTGCAAAAAGCAGCTCTGCTTTATACTTTATTTCAGATACTAGAAATTCAATTTATCTTGGTGGAGTATACAAAGTAACATCAACTTCAACAGCAGAGGAGATTATCTCAAACTCAACCGCTGAATGGTTTCAATTTCCATTATCAATTGCAATAGATTCAGAAGAGAATTTGATAGTTGCAAGTATGAAATATAATGAATCTACTAATTCATTTTATCCGTTTTTAAACTTATACAACGGAATGGAATGGAAAACAATATCGGGAGCTTTTTCTGATGGAATAGACCCTGTAAGCATTAGTGCAATAGGCACTGATATTATTTATAACTATGGTGATGCATTTAATGTAAATACAATTGGTGATCCCCAAATATTAAAATCGAAAAAGTTTACTAAATAAAAATTTATGGAATATTAACTATTGCCAACACATGGTATAGTGCATGCGGGTTTCAGGAGTTTTCGAAGGCTTGTGGCTCGTAAAAAAAGTCGGTGTAATCCCGATAGCTATCAGGAGATAGGAAATTGCTTCGTAATCCCGCACGACACCATACCATAAACCGTTGAACTTCATTAAAAATTAGAAAAATATTTAGTAAAAGGCTCTTAATTACAGGGAAATCACCTCCGAAATGTGAAAACATGCTTTTATCTTATGGATTGGCAGATGGGGTGATATTAGTGCTTACGACCAAATATGCTAAAATAGACATCAAATAAAAACAAAAAAAAGGATTTTTAAAATGAGTGAAAATAAAAATAACAACTTAACACAAAACGAAATCGAAGAAATTGAAAGCGAACTTGATAGCGCAAAAATGCAGATTGAAATACGAGAAAATTACCGCACCACAGATGAAGATATGTATAAACATAGTCTCAGTTTTCTGCCTTATGGTAGTCTTATGTAGTTTAACTGGATGTGAGGAGCGTGAGAGAAATGACTTTAGACAAAAAGGAACAGGAGAATCTGTAATGGAAAATGTGCTATTCGAGAGGCCAGAGTTTATATTGCGTATTAATGCATCTGAGGTTAGATACTTTGCGAAGGTGAATGGGATTGCTATCTACCGCGAATATGATCGTGAAGGCATTCTGGAAATGGATTTTCCTGTCAATGCCTATATGCGTTCCGGAGAAAACTCGATTAGCCTTTATGTACTTCCGCATGAAAAGGGAGACGAGTTTGATTATGGTAGCGAGGTTTCGGCTGAACTATGGGTTCGTCCGCATCATCCGAAGAAAGAGTTGGATGGCTATAAAATTACGGATATTCGTTTTGACGGTGGTGAAGTCGAAAACGAATCAGGGACTTCAGAAAGTTCCATGAGTGGCACGTTTTCATCCTCAAATGAATTCCGTTTTGATGAAAACGGTGATGTGGTTGTTAAAGACATAGTTATTAAGGAGAACCCTGAGTTTGAAGGCGCTTTTATTTTTACCCGTGAAATCATCATTCCCAACAACTTGCCGTTGTGGGCCTTTTTTGAAAGTGATGAGCTGCCGGATTATGCAACCATTCCAGATGAGCCCTATGCAGAGGCGCATGGAGAAATATTCAAATTATATGCCGCATTCCAAGAGGCATTGGAGAGAGAGGATATTGATGCTATCTTAATGCTGTGTGAGGAACGCGACAGAGAAATGGATCAGGCCTTTTATTATAAGCCGGGGACTTATAACCAGCTGCTTCGTGAAAGCTTAGAGCGAACGATTAATGACGATAATTTAGAGCTGGTAGAGCTCCCCCCTAATATATTGCTGCTAATTGGTGAAGATAACCGAAAACTTGCGTCTCTTTACCGAGAGCCTGCAGATCCTGCTATTGGGTGTGATTTTATTGAGGGTATTGGTTCTGTTAGCTATCCGATCATGTGCCGCCGCGAGAATGGAACCTGGATCATTACTCGGTAGATTTTATCTCGGAGACGAGTTTCTACTGTTGAATACTTTAAAAGAAGAAGGCTCTGGTTATCTTGTAAATATATTAAATGCCCTGTTACTAAAAGATAGCAATTCATTCAACCAAATGATGAATCTATTTCTTGATGACTGTTTTAATGACAGAAAGTCAAACTTATGTAACAGTATAAACAATAGAGGAGTTTTGAAATGAAATATTATGTAATGGTCGGTGAGGGGCCTTATCCTGCGTGGCCAATTATAGAGGAACCGGAATTGTCATCTGATTGTCCGTGGTATACTGGCAAAGTTATTGCCTATGAGGTGGACTCTCCGATGGTATATGAATTAGATGATCCTGGTGGATACTATGATGAGGATGATGAGTGCAAAGAACCCTTGAATTTAAAAAGTTTGTATGATGGGGAGGCGTTCCCTGTTATGAGTAACGACTTATTTGAAGCGTTGAAGGCTGCGGGGGTGGATAATTTGCAGGTTTTTCCCGCACATTTAAAAGAGTCTGATACAGGAACTTTACATACGGATTATTGGGCGTTTAATGTGCTTGGGTTAATATCGGCGGCGGATATGGAGGCTTCAACCTTGATGCCGCATGCGAAGCCGAGTTCTCAGGATACCGATTTTGATTCATTGGTTATTGATGAGTCTAAAACACATGGTCAGCATCTATTCCGTTTGACTGAAAATTGCAGTGCCATTATGGTTTCTGAGCAGGTGCGTGATGAAGTTAAACGACGCAATATTCCGGGAATTATTTTTTATGATCCAGAGCATTGGGCTGGGTAACCTTGATGAAGTATTTTGTTATGTTTGGTAAAGGGGTTGTATGAAATATTATGAAATGGTCGGTGAAGGTCCGTATCCTGTGAAACCTATTGAGGAACAACCCATTTTGCCGGGTGGGCCTTGGTATGCAGGTAAGCCCGTTGGCTATGAAGTTCCTGATCCGATGGAATATATTCTGGAAGCTGATGAAGAGGATTATGAAGCAGAGGGGCTCAACTTAAAGACGCTATACTGTAGTAAGGCATATCCTGTGATTCATGACAGTTTGGTGGAGGCTTTAAAGGCGGCAGGAGTAGATAATCTGGAGTTGTTTCATGCGCATTTGAAGGAGCCTGATACAGGGATTGCAACTATTACTTGAATTTAGGAAGCAAATAAAAACTTAATAAATAAGGCATAATATGAGTCAATTAGAACAAATAAAAACATTTTTAGGAAACAAAAACATACCAGTAGCTACTATTCACGGAGAATTCACTCTTTGTAATGCAAGTGAAATTGAAGAGATAGAGATAAAAATATACAGCTTTAATATTTATGATGATCATCAATACATAACACCTTTAGGAGAAGACCCCAATGAGTTTGGAATCTACAAGGGTAAGGTTATAAATCTGATGAAATCCTCTGAATTTTACGACCCTAAAGGAGTTCTTATCTATCTGCCAGAGCTGGATAAAATAGGCAGCTGGAATAGTAGTGGTTATAGCTTAATGGTTTTTACTGAAAGTTTTGAAGAGATAAGTCAAAATCTATCTAAATTTATTGAAGCTCAATGGGAAAGTATGTGTGGTTATGATATCTATGAACTATTTGAACCGTGGAAACATTGGGAGTTTGTTGCTAATAAACGATAATTCTGATGAAGAAATATATTTTCAGACCTGGTTGCAAATCAATTACCCAGGCGAAGTTATACATCATTCCGCCGATTATTGAAAACCTTAACTTCCATCTCGCTGTAATTTTATTCCTTGTTTTGTTTGGGAGATAAGAGAGAGTGGCTAGAGAAATATTTTGAAGAGGATGCTAAACAGATCTATACTGTTTATGAAAAGAGAAAAAATAGGGAGCAAAAATGAGAACACCATTACTAACGGCCTTTGAGCAACAAAATTTTAAAGCAGCTAAAAATCTTATAAAAGAGGGAACTGATCTAAATAGTAGTTACATAAATTATGATCACAGCAAAAATAATCTTAGAGATATAAATGAATTTGAAAAGTTTACACCGCTCATGTTTGCATGCCACTATAATAAACCTGAATTCGTGGAGTTGCTTTTAGAAAAAAATGCTCGCATTGATCAGGAAAACTATAGTGGTAATAATGCTATTCATGTGGCTATTTATGCCAATAGTATTGAGTGTTTGAAACTCTTGTTGAAATATGGCGTAGATCCGAATTCTAAAGGTCGCCACTCAAGGGCTGCTATCCATATAGCTCTTTTAAATGGCAATCTGGAGATTATGAAACTCTTAATAAGTTATGGAGCTGATTTAGATTATGAAGATATTATCGGAACCTACTTTTTATATTGTGTCAGATATAATTTTTTAGATGGTGCTAAACTACTTTTAGAACATGGCGCCGATCTCTCAAAAGTAAGTAACAGAGATAAATATTCTGCTTTAATGTGTAGTTGCATGGAGGAAGAAGATGGTGAAATTAAACCTTTACCAAACAGTAAAGTTAGTTCACTAGAAATGGCAAAATTTATTCTTTCATTGGGTGTTGATATCAACTACGATATTTATGGTAAAACCGCCTTAATGATAGCCATTAGAAATAATAACTATAATTTAGTTGACTATCTCTTGCGGCATGGAGCTAAACCAGACAGAGCTGGTGATGATCAAGATGCTGTTTATTATGCTATAAAATATAGCACAAAGGAAGTTCTAGAACTATTGCTTAAATATGGGGCTACGCTGGACAACAGATACGGATATAAAGGTTATCCAAAAATCTACAAAGAGTATACGGTATTAATAGTTGCAACATTTTATAATAAAGTTGAGATCGTAAAATTACTACTTGAAAAAGGTATTGATCCAAATACGTTGGATTATCAAGGAAATTCAGCTCTTTCTTATGCATCTGTTTATAAACAGAAAGAGATTGCAGAGCTTCTTTTACAAAATGGAGCTGAAACTAATATTTATAACAAAAATCATGAAACACCGCTGTTGCTATGTTGTGACAATTTACTAGATCAAAAGTATGATTTTTATGATGAAGATTTTGCAATAATTACTGAAAACAGTGAGGATTGTAGTTTTTCTGAGATGGTAAGTGTTCTTCTAAAGCATGGTGCTGATATTACAGCTAAAGATAATAATAACGTCTCAATTTTAATTAAAGCTGTCAAAACTCAAGAAGTAAATTTAGTTAAAGAGCTACTACTTCAGGATGTTAATATAAATGGTAGGGATATACATGGACTTACTCCTTTAATGTGGGCAGTAATCTATGATAATTGTGATATTTTAAAATTATTGTTGGAGTACAAAGCAGATATGACTTTGAAAAATCAGGATGGTTTAACAGCTATGATTTTAGCTTACTTGCATAGTGATAAAGAAATTATAGAACAATTAGAGGAGATTCTTTATAAAGGTCAAGATCTAGCTTCTTTTGAAAGTGAGTTGAGCAATATTTCAAGCAGTGGAGCTATCTCATTAAAATGGGTTGCTGAATATTGTATGGGTGGACCTGCAATCAGTGAAGTTTATCTAGGTGAAACGAAATTACCTGTAACTGTCATTCAAGGATGTAACACCCCATATGCATATCTTAAAAATTCAGCTATTCAGTTTGATAGTTATGAAGGAAGAGGAAAATATCAACCTATTGTTAGAAAAGTAATATTTAATCTGAAGAGTAAAATATTGGTCAAATACAAATTAGAGGATCAAACAAAGATCGAGAAGTGTGAATATGTGGAAATATTATAAGAATAAATTGTAGTAAAATTATTTGTAACCTTAGTTCTGAAGTAAACTCTTTTCAATACGAAATAACAGATCCAAAAACCAATGTTTAAAAAAAAAGAAAAATTGTGAACTAGTGCACAGCTATTATATGAAAAGAATATATATTTTACCATAAAATTTTAAGAGATATTTAAGCTACATTAAACTGGAAAATAGATGCGATTAAGTCAGGTTATCCATTGCAAGTTAACTATGGATTGTATTATGTATGAAATGTTTCAAATTTAAATTATTCTAATAAAGATTGGAGATGCTAATGTCGGAATATACTAAGGAATTAGATTTAGTAAATAAAGCTAAAAAGATAGTAGAAGAAAGTAGAAAAGGTAGAGAAACTATTGAGGCTACTACTATTGATTTAGAGGTTGTAACAGAAGAGTATGTCACTAATAGAATAGCTGACTTTCAAAAAACAGCATATTTAGATCAATACTATGCGAAAAGATTGAGAAAAGCAAAAGTAAAGTTTGGTCAATTTGAAACGATTACCAGAATACAAAAGAATATGGCAGTTGGCTTCAGGTGGACAACTGTTTTGGGTAAATCGGGAAAAGAGTTAATTGATACCGAGAAAATTGTAGCTGACAAAGATATAAACATGATCTACATAAATCATAATCAAGGCATTACGGATGAATACAGTATCTTTGAGCAAAATATTCCATTAATAGAAAATATTGATGATGAAGTAGTAGTAGTAAGTGCTGAGGGTGAAGCGAGTCTCTATTTCTATCCAGGGTTTGAAAAATATGAACTTTTTAAAAGTGATGAGAAAGAAGAGATTAATCTAAATAAAGTTCAATGCTATGTAAATTGTATAGATAAACACTATTGTAATTTAATTTTTGATGGTGAAACATATAAACAACCAATAGTGGTAGCCTACAATAAAGATGGGATAAAACTAAACAGAGCTCATTGGGTAGTTTACCCCTTATATGCTAATGATACAACAGCAGAAGATTATAGTGAAGAAACTTATCCTATGGCAGATAATGTAAAAAAAATGACATTCTTTGCCCTTTTTGATGGAGAGATTGATAGACTGGAGATCTTTTTTAGAAGAGAAGCTGAAACCAGAGTAGTTCCGATTAAGACTATTGATCATCTACCCGAAGATTTACAGTGGGAAGATTATAAAAATGTTTCAACTGGTATTACCAATATTGTCCGCAATATTACAAAATATGACCACCTCGGTAAAGAAGATATTGAAGATGGTTTCTTTGTCGAAGTAACCCGGGCAACAAATCCTTCCTATGCAAATGAAGTGAGATTAAAATTAAATTTTCCAAAATCTAATAACTCATATTTATCCTTTGTTAAATACAAAAATATCAGATTTCAAGAGCAGGATAGAGATGAGCTTTTTCTCTCCTACGGCTCTAATAACCAAGGATTGAGTGGTTTTAAATATAAAAACCCATCCGAGGATTATAATCCAGATTTTATATATGAACCTAAATTTGTCGCAGGAGAGGGATACTTTAAAGGTGAAGTAGAAGTAAAGTATCCTGCCAAGTTAACCTGGTATAAAGCAGGAAAAGGTATTACAGAACTAGTAAAAGGAGCTTTACCTAAACCTAATAGTAAAGATGAAAAAAACCGGGAAAATAGTGAAACCTATCTGCCAGGTCACACGATTGAAGTTGATGGTGGACTAGTTACTTACAAATATCCTGCTGACTATAAACTCCCGCCTATCGAGAATAGTCGTGGACTCTTCTTTATTAGAGCTATTAATAAAGAGGGGAAAATGGTACAAATTGATAAGCATAATGTAAATGGAAATCACTCTGAAGGATTAAAGTTTGGTTTTTGGGGAGAAGTTGATCAAGTTGAAATTTTAATCTGTGAAGAGTGGATTACTTTTTCCAGAGAGATTTGTGCTATTGTAACACCAGAGCTGGAAGTAAGAAAAGAGCTTGATGAAGATTTAGTAGAGATGAGGAAACAGCTTGGGACACCAATAGATAATCAAGATAACTATGTTGATGTTTATTCTGAAGCTGAATCTGTAACTTATAGTCTTACTGCTTCAGTAAATATGGAACATGAAAAAGGGTATGATTATACCTGGACAACAGCGATTTTGGGGAAAGATATATTCAATGATAAATCCTTAAAAATTGTTATTGAAGAAATAATTAGGATCCATAAAGAAGCTAAAGAGAGAGTCCCATTTAAACATAGAAAGGGTGATATAAAAATCTTGTTTACTTGTTATGATCATGATAAAACCCTTTTACAACAGTTAACTGTTGAGGAGATAGTTGCCAAAGCTAATCAATGTGATGATCTAAAAAAAGAGCTTAAAGAGTATAGGGAAATTCAGAATAGTTGGCTTGGTGATGATGACACCACTCCTAATCCTTTAACTGATTTCTCAAGAAAGATCCCTTTAAGTTACTTCCTTAACTTTTTAGAATATGAACTTGGTAAAGATAATGTTGATTATACTAAGATTAAAGATATATACAACTTATACGGCTATATAAACAACGGTGACTCTTTTAGAGGTTCTGAAGAAGCCTCAAAAGAAGAGGAAGCTATTGTGGGTAAAATGGTAGCATATATTTTGAATATAAATAAGGATTTTTGCTATGATTTTGAAGTAACAGATTTTCTTGGAGAAAAAATCCAAACCTTACACTGCTTTTTGACGCCTATAGATGAGTGGCAAGATATTGATAAAAAGATATTTAAATTGTTAAATTTTTCCGAAAAAGTAAGAGAATGGAACGAATACTCCATGATTGATTATCTTACTCATCAGTTTGATAATGAAAGAAAGAATAACTTTTTTGAAATAATCAGAGCGGAGCTTGAACCTTTAATTGGATATGAAGAGTGCATGATTTTGCTTTTAAAGGTAAGAAACACTTTTAATAAAGAGAATCCAGATACCTCACTTAGAAAACATATTTTAGAGGGTAGTTTTGTAACGTTTATGGACCTTGCCACTAAAGCAGAAAAGGAGCATGACTATTATGGTTATCTGTTAGAAAAACGAGGTGATAAATTTGCTGAAGATAAGGAGTTAGCCTATGAGTTTATTGCTAAATGGAGAAATCAATATGGTAAAGCTAAATTTATTGATCTACTAATCCAAGATGAAATCTTGATGGGGACTGCTCACTCAGAAAAAGTAAATAATCTGTTTGCCAGCTTAACTAGCCCATATACGGCTTTCTGGATAGCCGAAACTATTACAAGTTTATCAGAGGGAAAGTATGATGATATGGTTCTTAATCATTTAATAAAAATTATAAAAGAGAATGAAAAAGAGAAGTTTATTCTTAAAGATTATTATCTTAAATGGCTGGAAAAAACGTATGGTGAAAAACTAAAACCATTATATATCGCTTATGAAGCTATGGATGATAGTTTAAAGATCTAAATATATTTTACCCTTTTGCTTTTAGTCTGAATAATTTTCCACAGTTATAATTTTTGTGTAAGTTTTTATAATTTTTTGATTATTCATTTATTGCCTTGAATATTACTAATATATGAATAAAACTATAAACTTATATCCTGCATTAATCCGCTTGCTAAATGCAGGGAGATGCAAAAACCTTACGCCATCATATTAAACATTAAAAGAAGGAACAACTATGAAAACGTACCTTTATAAAATTACCAGATTTTCGAATGAGAGAAGATTATAAATATGATAAAAGAGTAAAAAGACGACCTACAAAGTTAGATAACGATAAGCAAGCAGTTATCTGGTTGGATATAAAAAATAGTAAGCTTGGAATTGCTGATAGTTTACATAGCCAAATATTTGATTTAGAAGAGGTCAGCAGTTTTATATCATGATGATTTTTTTGCTTTTGATAAATATGCTAAGGAGATTGAAAGCGTAAAGAGATGTCTGATTGTTAAGTAAAAAATATCTATGATTATTTAATAAGAGAATCCAATAGTTAAGAAAAACATTTTTTAAGAGTAAAAATGTAAAATAGTAGAAAGGAAATCATGGTAAATCAAACAGATAGTTTTCAGTCTATATCAGTTGAGAAGTTAAAGGAAGATATTTCTATAGATCCAATACTCAATGAAGATATTCTCAATTTTAATAAACCTTTGCTTAAAATTGATCTACCCAAAATAGGTAACTCTAAATTTGCAAAAACAGATCTTGCAACGGTGAATGATATTTATCTTAACAAGAAAAATGAACTGATATATAATCTTAAAGATTTTCCTAACGTAGATTCATTTACCCTATCTCTAAAATTAAGATATCCCATAAAAATAAGTACCCAAAAATTACTGCCGGGAAATTCAAGATTACCAGAAGGTCATAGCTTTAAAATTAAAGAAAACATTATTGAATATACACCGAGAATGGGTAGTAGAGTTCCTTTAAATAAAGAGAGCATAAATGAAACAATAAAAGTTTTTGATGAAAATGAAAATCATTTAAGTATTGAAACATTTGGAAATGATGAAGAGAACAGTTTCATATTTAGTTATAAAGAAACCATTGGCAGAGTAGAATTTTTTCTTTGTACAGAGATGGCAACTATCCAGGAAGAGTTTGTAGTTAAAGCAGACTTTCAATCTGTTAACCCCAACTCTCTAAGCTATCAAGCTAAAACACTATTTTATGAACAAAAGTATCAGGAAGCTTTAAACCTTTTTTTAGAAAATGTTGAAAATCATGAAGATTTAGAAGAGCACAATAAAAACGTAGGCTTAACCTACTTCTATCTGCAAGATTACTCTAATGCTGCAGATTACCTGGAAGATCATTTGACAGAATGCTCTGAAGACTATCAAATATTACGGTTTCTGGCTACTACCTACACACATCTACAGAAGTTTGATGAAGCTAAATCATTCTATACAAAAGCCTTAACATTAACGCCAGAATCTGAATCTGCTGAATTATTCGGTGATGTGGGAATTTTCTATTCACAATTAAATCCTAAACTATCACAGGCGTATCTAGAAAAAGCTGTTACTATCAATCCCGACCTGCCCAATAATAGTTGGTTTTTCCTAGCATCCCTCTATGAAAAGCAAAAAGAGAATCTTAAAGCACTAAATGCCTATAAAAATATATATCGTATTTTTCCAGATTACAGGGGAGCTTCATACGCTTTATACATACTTAATTTGAAAGAGAAAAACTATGATGAAGCAGAAAAGAGTATCTATCATGATATTGAAACGGGTAATGGTGATAAAGCTTTAAACTATTTTAAAATAGCTATTATTAACTACATCAGATGGTATAAAAATGAGGCAGCAGAAGCTTTTAAAAGAGTGTCTGAAATATTGTGAAGATGCTTCTCTTATCTGGGAATACCTTGATGATGATATGGAAAATCTTATAGAAGGTGGTTTAACCAATCAAATTTCTGAAAAAATCAGAGAAGATTTAAAAAAAGGTTTGAGTGTAAATAATCAAGTTTTTAAATATAAGGTAGTTGCCAAAGCTTTAGGCAGTGATGATATGGATGATCCGGCTAAGCCTTTTAAGCTAGATAGTCGATTAGATATTATTGGTGGTAAAGCTTACGGAAACGGTCATTTCATATTGCTTATAGAAACCGCACATAAATTATTAAAAAAGATAAAAGAGGAGTTCTCTTATTCAGACTCTCTGCATGGAGATAATGGTTTATCAGAGATTAAGTACTCTTTTGATCTTTTAGATAATGCAGAAAAAATTGTAGAGTCTAAAGATGAACAACAAATTTTTGATAGAGAAGTTTGGGAAGAATCTTTTAATGAAATAGTTTTAAAGTTTGCCAAAGAATCAAGGTATTGTTGTAATGGAGAAAGGGCTTGGGCTAATGATGATTACCATTCAGGTGTTTTTGGTATGGAAAGGCTAGCTTTAGAGAATAAAACATATCTTAAAGATTATGTGAAATATGTCAGAGATAGTAAAAAAGATTATGAACCATTTCAAAGTGAATTTTGTGAAAAAGCAATAGAGATATATGGCTGGTCTTTGGAAACCTTAGAGCTTATAACCTCTAGAATTTATTCCTGTGCAGGTCAATGTGGTCAAGATCAGTTCAAGGAGTTTTTATCAGAAGGGTTAGGAGAGTATTTAAAAGATGGAGATAATCGCTATCAATTTATTCTACTACTTTTAGAAGAGTTGATCTTATATCAGAATGATTTTAGAAATGATTTAGTGCTATCTGAGAAAAATTATATTGAAGAGATATTCAACTTCTTTAACGGTATATATCTTGATCAAATTTTATCAAAACAAGAACTAAAAATCTTTAAAAATAATATCAAATATCGTTATATAGCTGAAAAAGCTATTGAAGATATTTTAAGAGGGAATGGTTATTTTGACGATGATCCTTCTGAAAGATTGGGTGATCTTGCTGATGAATACACTAATGTTGACGGTTTAATGGAAAATTGTGTAGATCAAAATACTGAAGATTTGATCACTTCTTTTAGTGAAAAGGATGAAGATATTGTTTATGGTAGAAATACCAGAGTAGTAACCTATGTTTACCGAGCAATTTTGCATGATCATGGCATTAGTCAAGATCAATTAGCTCTCAAAGAAGCTGAAATCAAGGTAAGCAAATATTTAAAGAAGTATGTGGAAGGTTTTGCAGATATTGATACTAAAACCTATGAACTATCCACTTTTGACTATTGGGAAATTGAAGAATTTAGACTGAAAGATACTCTTGGAGATCTGGCTATTGTTAAAAAATTATCTAAAACAAAAAGGCTCATTTTAAATACTGCCTCACCAACTGAATTTTCAGAGCAGAATCAGTTATATATTTTAAAGAATCTACCAACATTTCTTCGTGAATTAAAGATTAGCTATAGTTTTACTCCTGAACTGACTCAAACGCTTTTTAATGGAGCGAAACTCTCTTCTTTAGAACTTCTTGACTTATCTGAAGCTCGAAATTTACAAGATGAATATTTCACAGATAAAGAGATCTATCTTCCTAATTTGAAAGAGTTAAATCTTGATAGAAGAAAGCTGTCCAGTAAAGCATTATTGCCTATTTTAGAATCACTTACTCCATTTTCCTTGAAAATATTGAAACTTAATCAAAATGAAATGGGTATAGCTGGTGCTGAATTATTAGGTAAATCAAAAAAATTAACTAAGCTAGAAGAGCTTTATTTAGATTATAATGGCATACAAGATAGAGGGCTGATAGCGATTCTTTATGGTGATTTTAAACATCTCAAAAAACTTTCAATAAAAGGGAAAGGTATAACTACGGCTGCTTTTAATGAGGTAATGAAGTGTAAATTTACTCAAACACTTACATCTTTAACAATAAGTAGTGGTGTTGATGAAGAGGCGATTAGAGCTTTTTTTCCAAACTTGGAAGAGATTGAGATGGTTCAATAACGGTAGTTTGACTTAAGGGTGAGATTCGTTCGATATGGAACTGAGGTTATAATAAAATATTTATAAACCCAACATTAAGGAATAAATTAAATTGAATTACAAAGACCTTTTTACCGCTTCTAAAACAGCCTTGTATTTATTAGAAAACCTGCTGAAAAAAGAAGATACAAACCAAAACTTATTATCTATTAAGGCACAGCTACAATTTATAAACAACCATGCTGATAATAACATAAATCCTATCTCTATGTTAGAAGGTAAATCTTTCTCCTTTGGCATACTTTCTTCTAGAGAATTTGCCTCTCCAGAAGAGTTATTTGTAAAAAACTATATCGATAGAGTTTCACATCTTATAGGTGTAGAAAATTTAGAATTAGGTGGCAGAGAGTTAGCTATTATAGAGAAGTTTGTAGATACAATTTCTGACTATAAAAAAAGTTTAGATGAGAAGATAAACTCCTGCAAAACAATTGAAAACCTACTCCCTGAAATTGATTATATTTTAGGAGGAACTTTTAATAGTAATAAAGTGATGTATAATTTGCAAAAGAGTTTAAAATCAGAATTATACTCACTTATCCATAAAATGCTGGATATAAATGATGATTATTATTGCTTAAAGACTATTGAGCTATTTTGCAATAAACTGGAAAACTTTAATTTGGTAACATTAGATTTTAAAACAATTCTTACCGTTCATAAAGGCTACTTTCGTTATTATTTTATCCAAGACCTTTTTAAAGTTACATCAAAAATGTGTAGTAATGCGAATCTGGTTACCAACTCTTATATGGGCATCTATCTTCATTATCCTGATTTTGCTGAGATTGCTCAATTAGATAAAGAGATTGCTTTAGAAACCTTTCCTGTTATGCTCGATTTGGATTGGAAAATAAATTATAAAGTTTATGCTGCCAAAACCCTGTTTAAACTTGGAGAAAAGTCAGATAAAGTTATAAATCTAAAAGATTTACTGGAAGCTGATTTTCAAAGTGATTTTTTTCAGTCGGAAAACTGTTTACCACTAATTAAAGAGTATCTGGAAGAAAATTATAGTTCAGTACCTATTAAGGGTATAGAAAGAGAAGATTTCGAAGAACATCTTATCTATCTGGCAGATAGCTATAATTATCCTTCAATAATTGCTTTCTTAAGAAACAAGTGGCAAGGATCTGACTGGGAGGATTTAACTATTACTTTAGATAATGAATGGAAATTTCATTTATATCGTTACTCTTTTGTAGAACGATGTCGCATAAAAATACAAGGCCATGAAAGGCGGAGAGATGATTTTTATGCCGATAATCCTGAACAATTAGAATGGTTTTTAGATGTTTTAGCAGAATTTGAGAATACTAAATATTTCCAATCATGGGTATTGGATTTTGCCATCATTGGAGAAGATTTATTGCAATTTCTTCTCAAAGAGATGAGACAGATAGGTATCAAGGAGACAAAGATAAAAGTAAAAGCTGAGGTATATCAACCAAAAGCAAAGTAAGCGTCTGTTGCGGCCGGACATAAGTGGCTTGGTGTAAATTAAGATAGTATCAATTAAGGAAGCACAAAGAAACTTAAAACGTGTAAAGAAACTATTGAAAAGTGATAGTGAGCGCATCAGGATATTGATGCTAGTTAGATCGCTGGGTTGCTGCAGGATTTATTAGGAATATGGTGTGGTATCAATTATTCTCCAAATTAAAACAACCCTTAAATGACTTCAACAAACCGTAATCACAAGCTATGATGAGACTGCTATCTTAAAACTAACTAGACTTGAACAAATTTGACTAATTATACCCGTAAAGGACGAAATTGGCTGCTTTTAAATTATTTATACCCGAACGGTCGTATTTTTAAATTTATTCTTATATTTGTACCCGTAAAGGTATAATGTAATATGAATAATCTTTCAGCATTTGTCAGATTCCAAAGAAAAAAACTTGGCATTACCCAAGAAGAACTTGCAGTAAAAGCAGGGGTTGGTATTCGTTTTATTCGTGAGTTAGAGCAAGGTAAAGCAACATTGCAATTGAACAAAGTTGACCAAGTACTTCATTTGTTTGGATTTCAATTGACTCCAAATAAACAGCAGATTGACGCCTACGACATCTTTTGGAATTATTCCAATAAAGGAGTCAAAATAACTCTTTCCAATAAAATAGTAAAATACGGAATAATCATAAATGAGATTATTGACAAAAAAGAGAATAAAATTTTTGCATGGAAATTTGTTTCAAACAATAATGTTATACAATATCAGCAAAAGCCTGATGATAAATTAGCAGAAACAATAAATCATGCTGATATTAAAGCAATCGAGTACCAGTAAAATACTTTTAAATGAATAAAGGATTGGTTTACAAAAAAGATAAGCTAGCCGGGCTTGTTTGGGAAGATGAAAACGGGTATTCTTTCCAATACGATAAAGACTATCTGCTAAATCCAATTTATGGAGAAGTAAGCAAGACTTTGCCTTTGCGCTCAGAAGCTTTTACAGACAAAAATATGTTGCCGTTTTTTGATGGTTTGATACCTGAAGGATGGCTACTACAAATAGCAATTGATAACTGGAAGCTAAACCCAAGGGACAGAATGAGTTTATTGTTGACACTTTGCAAAGATTGCATAGGTGATGTATCTATATTAAACAGCGAAAAGAGATGAACTGCTTACTTTGTTATAACCCTCTGAAGTCAGAAGAACTTGACTATCACTCAAAGTGCATAATGAAAGTTTTTGGATTGAAGCAGATACCTGAGTTTGATATAGAAGAAAAAAAATTAAGCGAATATGCAAAGAGAATCGTTGGTGCAAATAATGCTATAACTGGTGTACAGCCGAAATTGAGTTTGTGGTTAGAAAAAAATAGCAAAGATATACGCTTTACAATTGTTGATGATAAAAGCGATTACATCATTAAGCCACAAACTTCGACATACCTGGCGTTGCCGGAAAACGAAGATTTGTGCATGCATCTTGCGGAAGCAGTAGGGCTTGAAGTGGCAACGCATGGTTTAGTAAGATTGAAAAGTGGGAATCTTGCCTATATTACTAAGCGGTTTGACAGAGATGGAACGCTTAAAGTTGCAAGCGAAGATTTATGCCAACTCACTGAAAACCTTACTGAACATAAATACAGAGGAAGTTATGAAAAAGCAGGCAAAGCCATAAGCCAATTTTCAAGTCAATCTGGTTTAGATGTGTTACATTATTTTAAACTTGTTTTGTTCAGTTTTATTACTGGAAATGCCGATATGCACTTGAAGAATTTTTCAATGCTAGAAGGCAAGGATGGGGTATTTTGTTTAAGTCCTGCTTACGACTTAGTTAGTACCTGTCTTGTAATAAAGAATGAACCTGAGCAAATGAGTTTGAATATTAATGGTAAGAAAAACAAACTTACCAAAAAAGATTTTGATATTTTAGGTTCAAGTTTGCAACTGAATGAAAAGCAAATTAAGAACTGCTACAAATCTTTTGCTGACAATTTTAATAAAATATTATGGTGGATTGATAGTTCGTTTTTACCCATTGAATATAAAGACTTACTAAAAAAAATAGTTTCAATAAGAATAGACTTACTAAATCCAAAATAATAATGCAAAAGCAAGCCAGCAACTAATCGAGCAGTGTACTGATGGACTAAGTCCGCCAGTACACCTCTCACATTTTTAAATCATGACATTCATCGTCATGACCACCGTACGTATGGGGCTCGTATACAGCGGTTCGATAATTAACAGTTCACGAATTACGGAAAATTAAGTAATAATCAACAAGAGAGATATACCCTCGTTGTTTTAAACGGTCTATAGTAATGGTAGTACCGAGTATTGGACTACACGCAACACGCCAGCCACCCATAGAGGACTTGCACCTCCAAGAACTAAAATGCATACTCGTTTTGCTTTGAAATCAGAAATTTGTATTTTTCAAATTTGTACAGAGCTTCAACAAGTGTGCACTGCAATACATGCAGGGTACAAGAAAGATACGTGTGGTGCAATATTTATTTGTACGGCTTACTAAAATCCCTTAACTTTGCACGTGTAGATGGATAACTAAAATGACGTGCTATGAATACTAAACTAACATTGACAATCGAGCAATCTTTGATTGACAAAGCTAAGAGATATGCAAAAGGAAAAGGGAGAAGCCTTTCTGATATAGTTGAAAACTACCTTAAAGTGATCATAAAAGAGGAAAATGTAAAAGTGATTGATCAGACTCCAATTGCTTCATCGCTTAGAGGAGCATTTAAAGCTCCAAAAGATTTTGATTATAAGAAGGAGTTGTCAAAAGGATTATCAGAAAAATATTTGTAGTATGGATAAAGTATTAATTGACACTGATGTTATCCTGGACTTCTTTTTTGATAGACAACCTTATGCTGAGTATTCTGCGCAGGTAATAGGATTATGTGAGACAAATAAAATTAAGGGATTTGTTACACCAGTAATTTATAGTAATGTTTATTATCTTTTGAGACGCACTGCTAGGCACGATAAAGTGATTGATAATCTTAAGCAACTCCTGGGGATTGCAGATGTCTTAGATATGGATAAAGAAGTTGTAGCTAATGCTCTAAATTCAGGATTCAAAGATTTTGAGGATGGTTTACAGAATTTTGCAGCGATGAAACATGGAGCAATTGATGTAATATTAACACGTAATCTAAAGGATTTTAGCAAGAGTGAGATAGGCGTATTGACACCAGAATCATACATTAAATCGATTATTGCCAGCCGCTAATCGAGTAGATGGTTGACGGACTTAGTCCGCCAGTACACCCCTCACATTTTTAAATCATGACATTCATCGACATGACCACCGTACATACGGGGCTCGTATACGGCGGTTCGATAATTAACAGTTCACGAATTACGGAGATTTAAGTAATAATCAATAAGAGAGATATACCTTTGTTTTTAATGGTCTATAGTAATAGTAGTACCAAGTATTGGACTACACGCAACACGCCAGATCCCTATAGAGGACTTGCACCACCAAGAACTAAAATTCACACTCGTTTTGCTTTGAAATCAGAAATTTGTATTTTTCAAATTTGTACAGAGCTTCAACAAGTGTGCACTGCAACACATGCAGGGTACACACAATAAATAAACAGCATGAAAACGACGGTTTATTATTACTGTTTAACCAATTAAACAGTAAATGACAAACTCTAAAAACATATTAATTTCATTATTTCTGATTGGCTTTTTTGCGGATATTAAATCCCAAAATCTATCTAATAGAGAATTTATTTATCCTGATAGTATGTGGAGTTATGTTAAAAATCCAGTTGATTTAGGTTGAGATATTGAAAAATTAATAGCCTTACAACAATTTATTGTTAATGAAACTAATGCTACTGGATTCTTGGTTATTCATAAAGGAATTATTACAAATGGTGATATTATTTCCGTGAGATGGAAGAAGAATGGAGCTCATTATTATAAGTACCGATTTAATTATCAAGACCAAGAATATTTTAAATGGTCAAGTACAGGTAACAAAACTATAAATGGGAGAAAATTTGGCGTGATATATTTACCTGATAAACCAGAAATTAATAAAATGATTTTACCGACTGAATAATAAACGTGTGTTAACACGACAATAAATTTCATAATTTTGCCACAGGCGCAACACAAAATTACGTAAATTTATTGCAAAGGTTGTGTGCAATTAGAACAAATTACCATGAGAGAATTAATTATAATTTCAACATTTTTATCGATTCTCAGTTCTTGTAGGACAATAGATGATTCATGTGATTGTAATGAGTTAGTAATGAATGATCAAGAACTCTGGACTCTTGATGAAAAACCATATACCGGGAAATGTATTTCATATTACCAGAATGGTGTAAAAGAAAGTGAAGCTGATTTTAAAAAAGGACAAGTTAATGGGCACATGTTATCTTTCTATTCTAATGGTAATTTGGAAGAGGATAGTAAATGGATAAATGGTAAAATGATTGACACAGTTGTAAACTATTATGAAACAGGGCAATTATCGGTATTAACGGTGGAAGTTGATGTTACTAATGGTAAAAATTCGGGTTATGCAAGATATTTCTATAAATCTGGAATTTTATCTGAGGAGGGCCGTATAAAAGATAATAAGAAAGAAGGTGTTTGGAAAGTTTATCATGAAAATGGGAAATTAATGTCTTTTGAAAATTGGAAAAACGATTTGCAAGTTGATAGTTCATATGGTTATTATGAAAATGGACAATTACAAATGAAAGGAAACTTTTTAGAAGGAAAATTTGAGGGTAAATGGACTTTTTACGATAGTTTAACTGGGGAAATAAGTGGCTACTTATTATATGAAGACGGTATTGTTAATAAGAAGAAAAGTAAAAAACTCACGAAAATTATTAATTAACAAACAGAGTAATGAAGTGAACAGCACACAACACAACAATAAATTTCATAATTTTGCCGCAAGTGCAACACAAAATCACAGAAATTTGTTGCAAACGTTAGTTGCCATAATGAGAAGAATAATAGTTTTTATAATAATTGGCATGATTTATATACTTGATTGTTCTGCTCAGTGGTATTATTTTCCATTTGATTTGCAAAATTATTCAGGGGATAAAGAATTAAGAGCAGCGTATAAATTAAATCATATTGAGAAAGTAACAGTTTATTATTATTCAAATTCAAAAAACTGTAGTGATTTGATCTGTAGTAATTGCCCTACTGTGAGCAATTGCCGGATTGGTCAGATTGTTAATTATGATAAAAATGGATTTGAAAACGAAGTTCCAATTAATAAAAATACTTCACAGTTTTTCAAATATTCAACTGATTCATTGCCAATTAGAATATTTACAGTAAGGAAACTTGATACATATTTAATGATAGCAAATTACAAGAAATTAGCACCGCAAAATCTTTGAATTTGCCTTTTAAATTTCATAATATTGTAAAACCACAAATTTAACTGATTGCATTAAGGAAAGTTCTATACTATAAGTCTCTTTCAGCGTTTAGCCAGTCGTTGTATTTAATTAAATAAGACCATGGAAATCAATGATTACATAAGTATAACAAAAGACATAATTGCATCTATTGCAATAATTGTTGGTGGTGGTTGGACTTTATGGAAATTCGTGATACAGAGAGAGAGTCACCCAAAAATTGAGTTTCAGCTAGATTTACGCGTTTTAGGTAAATATGATAACAGAATTATTGTAGAAACGGTTGCAACAATTGAGAATAAAGGGTTAGTTAGACATTATATCAATGATTTTTCCTTTAATTTACTATACTTAAAAGCAGGAGACAAGATTGAAATTGGTGATGAGAGAATAAATGAACAAGTATTGTTTAAAAAGGAAGTTTCTAAAAAATATTGGATTCCACCTGACTGGTATTATTCATTTATAGACCCAAAAGTAAAACAAGAGTACACCTATGTTACGTCTTTGCCAATAGACTCTGAATATGCACTTTTATATGGTCAATTTCATTATCCTAAAAGTAAAGGAGATTTTCATACTGCCCAAAAGACTTTTAAAATAGAAATTTAACTAAACACAACAATATATACAAAATAGGCGTGATAGTAGCAAATTCAAGGGCTTTATCCTGCATCAACATCTCAACGGTTTGGTATATTTAGCTTCGCTGAGCTCCAGTCATTAAGCTGAAGCCCACAACGGCGAAGCACTAATTTAGTGTAAAGCATGTGACTATAACTTTGTAAACTATGTGCCTTAATAAACATTAGGTTGAGTAATTGCAAAATTTTTATATTAAAATCTTAAAAATGAGAATAATAATAACAATAGGAATATTAATATATTCAAATTTACTATTTGGACAATCTCCACAATATTCTTATCCAAACCACACTGTTTATACTGTAAGCCATATCAAGCCTAATAATTACAGTCAAACAGAACTAGATAATCAAACAAAATCATTTTACGATGAATGGAAAGCTGAGTATTTGAAAAATGATTGCGGAAATACTAATGAATATTATGTCTATAGTGGAAATGGAGCAAAAAATGTATCAGAAGCACAAGGCTATGGAATGATGATTACCGCCTATTTTGCTGGTTATGACAGTAATGCTAAAACTTTATTCGATGGGTTATATTTATTCTATAAATCTCATCCAAGTAATATTAATAGCAAATTAATGGATTGGCAACAAATTACTTGTAACGATACCCCCAGTTCAGATGACGATGCTGCTAGTGACGGAGATATAGATATTGCTTTTGCTCTGTTATTAGCCCACGAACAATGGGGTAGTAGTGGAACAATAGATTATTTGACAGAAGCCCAGACAATTATTAATGCAATTATGCAAGATGAAATAAATCAAAGTAAGTGGAGTGTTAAACTTGGAGACTGGAGTGATGCAAGTGAACCAAAATATTATTATGGAACCAGATCATCAGACTTTATTACTGATCATTTTAAAGTATTTTCTAGCATTACAAATGACACTAATTGGGATAGTGTTGTAGATACCTGTTATGCTTTAATTGAAAATATGCAAACGAACTATAGTTCTACAACTGGTTTATTACCAGATTTTATAATTAATTTAAATACAAATTCAAGCTCGGCAGGGGCAAATTATTTAGAAGCTGTTTATGACGGTGATTATTATTATAACGCTTGTCGTGTTCCCTGGCGTATAGGAACAGATTATCTTATAAATGGAGACGTAAGAGCAAAAACAACAGTAAATAATATCAACTCTTGGTTAATATCATCAACAAGTGCCGATGTAGGTAATATTTCTAATGGTTACTACTTAAATGGAACTGCAATCTATAATTGGAATAATGCAACTTTTATTGGACCTTTTACTGTTGGTGCAATGGCAGATATTAATAACCAAACCTGGCTAAATGATTTGTACGAAGATTTGCTAACTAACAATGATTTATCTGATGGAGATTATTATTCAAATACAATAAAACTACTTTCGATGATTACTATATCAGGAAATTACTGGATACCAAATTGTAGTTATTCTGGGATAAGTCAGTTAAATTCAGACAACCAAGATATTAATATTTATCCAAACAGTACAAGCGGAATAATAAATATTGAATTCAACAATAAACAAATAACAAACTCCAAAATAATAGGCAAAATTGTAGATTTAATTGGGAAAGTTAAAGTTGATAATCTCTCATTACACAATTCTCAACAAATAGATATATCAACTTTTGAAAGTGGAACATATTTATTATCAATTATAATTGATAATACAAAGATAATAACAAGAAAAATAATAAAGGAATAACTGAGCACACACCAGGTGTATCTGTCATAGCGGAGGGAAGGCAGAATGCAAAACTTTTCTAATTTTAAAACAATGGCAACGTGTGATAGGACTCCGGCATTACTTTGATTAAAGGAGGGAAAAGAGAAGAGCAAATAATGATAGCGGGTTATATGAATCACGTCGGACTATATCCACACCCAACAACAATGGAGAAATTCGAAAAAGAACCAAAAGACTATAAAAGAGGCAAATACCCAGGAACCTCATTATAAGAATGGTTGAATACAGATTAAATCTTTTAATTTAACTTTCAAAGAATTAATTTTAGTAACAGAACTAATAAAAGGATAAATGCCATATATGAATCCGAAAGTTGATAAATATCTAATTGACGGCTGTATGCGTTGCAAATATGGCGGAACACCACAATGTAAAGTGACCAATTGGGTTGAAGAATTGGAATCACTTAGACAAATCGTTTTGGAAACAGGATTAACAGAAGAAATCAAATGGGGTGTTCCTGTTTATACCCATAATGGAAAAAATGTAGTGACTATTAATGCACTAAAAGATTCGGCTAACATTGGATTTTTCAAAGGTGTATTACTTGCCGATAAGCATAAAATATTACAACAACAAGGAAACTTGCAATCCGTAAGAATTATAAAGTTTACAAATGTAGGCGACATTGAAAATGTAAAAGATGTTTTGAAATCATACGTACTGGAAGCAATAGCTATAGAAGTAAGCGGGAAAAAATTTGATTTCAAAAAAAAATCAGAACCAATTCCAGACGAACTATTTAAAGCATTTGAGGAAGATCCTGCTTTTAAAAAAGCTTTTTACGACTTGACACCCGGACGACAAAGGGGATATATAATTCATTTTTCTCAACCCAAACAATCGCAAACAAGAACTAGAAGAATAGAAAAATATAAAAAACTAATATTTAATGGAATTGGGCTAAATGATAAGTATAAATAAAGTAGAAGAAGATATAGCCCAGCCCATAACACGCGGTCATAGCCAATAAGCTGCCGTAGGCCCAACACAAGCTTGCTGACCATATTGCAATTCGTTAGGGGTAAGTGCTTCCGTAAACCGAATATATAACTGATTAAAGAAAAAATCTGTATGGTATTAGCAAGAAGGGGATAGAAAGAAATATGTGAAATGTTTGTCCAATTAAAAAATTATTAGAAAATGAAAAAAGTAGAAATGATTTCAGAAAACAAAAATTATACTGCGGTAAATATTGGTAAATTAGATGATATAGAAAAATATTCACCTATTCATCCAAAACTAAGAACTGATATAATAAAGCCGCACAAAACGCTAACACTTGATAAACAGCACTAAAACGAGGGTTTGTTATTACCGTTAGGTGCCATATAAACCAGACATTATTGATTTATTACAAAATTTTTATATTTAAACAATGAAAAAGATTTTTCTTACTCTATTTTCTATTACAGTTTTTTTATTACAGTCTTACTCACAGCAAAGGATCAAAATAAACTATAATAAAGAATGGGAAATAACTTATGATAGCATACCTTATTATTTTCGCTTGGTAATCTTTGACTCCGTCAACAACTGTTTTTCTGGTAAAGTTGTTGATTTTTATAGCGATTCAACAGTTGAAATGACAGGTTACTATTCAAACTGCATGAAGAATAGCTATTTTATTTTCTATTATCCTAATGGAAAAATAAAAAAGAAGATTTTATACAATGATGATCACTTAGCCGGTGAAGGTGAGTATTATTTTGAGAATGGCCAATTGAACCAAAGGTTATTATTCAATAATGGCGATTTTTCCTTGATTGAATTAAATGATAGTTTAGGAAATGATTTAATGTTAAGTAAATCAGTCAAATGGGATTATGCATTTCGTGAATGTTATAGCTACGATACAATTGAAATATCTGGTAAGTTTAAAAATGGACAAAAAAATGGTGTATGGAAATGGAAATGGAAAGATGGCCAAAATATTATTACTTGGGTATATAGAAATGGAGATATAATAAGCAGTGAGTGTCTTATACCACCTTTTTTTATAGAAAATGATCCGAATTTTAATAATGCAATACCTGATGATTTGAAACTTATTTTCACAGAAAATTTAAAAAATGAATCATCTTCTAACTCTTTAGTAATTATAGAGGATATACCTCAACCACTATCAAAAATCAAATCTGTTATCTCATTTGATATTTTTAATGAAAATTTGGAAATAAAACTTAAAAGTATAAGAAAATCAATAGAAACTCCAATGAAAATAGATGTTCGATATACTATTGATAAAAATGGACATGTTGAAATCAATAATATCACAGGAGGAAATTCCGAAGTTATTAATTTAATCTCATTGTATTTGACAGATTCCAAATGGAGACCAGGGATACGGTTAGGTAGACCTGTCAAATGTCAAAACAACGGAGTAATAAATATAACGGATCAAAAAATTATTGTACAATTAAATAATATGAGTGTCGGAAATGAATAATAATGATTCTATTAATGTAGAATATTCATATCCATTCCCTGATCAGTACACTTCCTAAAAGATGAATATAATAAAGGTTTATTAAGCTAATAGCACCACAAAATGAACTTTTTGAAGTAGATAATTCTTCTGGGAATGTCAACTTTATAGTCAGAATAACAAATTTAGATGGTTTTATTTTTGAATCAGCTGCAACTTATAAGTTGTCCATGATTGAGTTCAACATGCCCTCTGATATAGAAAATGAGGAAATTTACAAATTAGAAATAATTAAAATTAAAGAAACGCAAGAGACTTCAATTTATACTTCTCATTTCCGAACAAGTATGCATAATACTTCACAAGAAAAGTTCAAAGTAGTTGATGACTTTAATAACAGACCTGAAAACAAAACACAGTTAGATGTTTTAATGGATTGATACAGAAAGGAAATTCAGAGTAAAAAGCTGGTGCTAAAAACTATCAATTCGCTTTATATTATCGATATCAGTGATATTTTATTTTGCCAAAGCGACAACAGTTACACTACTTTTTAACTTATTAATCACGAACCAATTGCTATTTCGCGGAACACTAAGGAATTTGAAGCATTTGGTCAACCTCGAGCACATTTTAAAAATCGATAAATCAGACGGGTTCACACTTTTTCTTACTGATAACTCATGCATTCCAACCTCCATTCGGAAAAAGAAAGCATTGTTACATTTCAAATTACCCATAAAAGTGAACTATTTCAAAGTGAATAGTATCGCATTCAAGTTATCAGAAACATCGCATTGTTGAATGACTAATTTCGCTCTGTAATTTAAATTTTAATAAAATGAAGAAAAAAACATTAATAATAGTACCCTTTTTACTAATGGTGTTATTATCCAATGCACAATCATGGGAATGGGTTAGAACAGGTGATAGTGAGAATACAGAATATTCTGATAATATTTGTGTTGATAATTCCGGGAATGTTTTTGTAATGGGACAAAGTGAAACCAAAGTTAGCTTTGGCTCTATAACATTGACTTCTGAAAAAGCAAGATTCGGCTATTTAACAAAATATAGCTCAAATGGAGATGTTCTGTGGGCTATAAAAATTATTGATAGTGATGATGCCAATTATGAATTGATGTCGCTAACTACAGATTTATCCGGGAATGTCGCAGTAGTTGGGTATTTTGTAGATACCAAAACAATATTAGATGAAGAGTTCACTTCTATTGGAAGTGGGTATGGGGATTCATTTATTATTAAGTTAAACTCGGCAGGTGAAAAACAGTGGATAAGAACAGGTGGTGGCGGAAAAACTGATAATGCTTATGATGTAGTATCAGATAATGCAGGCAATTTTTATGTCGCTGCAGATTTTATTGCAGAAGCCACTTATGGTACATTTTCTGTGACAGCGGAATCTGTTAATTTTAGTAATTCAATCCTAATAATAAAGTATCTACCTGATGGTACTGTTGAATGGGTATCTCAAGCAGGAGGTCTTAGTTATGATTATCCAACAGGAATTGCTTATGATGGTTCAAAACTTTTTATTACTGGACATATATCAAGTTCAGATGCTAATTTTGGTGACCATATTGCCCATTATGATGGAATTACTTGTGCTTTTTTCGCACAACTCGATACGGCAGACGGCATTTTTGATTGGGTGAAAGTCATTGATGCAAGAGTGACGGTTACCGGTCTAATAAAAGAAGAAAACTGTCATATTGCTGTTGATGATAATGCTATCTATATTTCCGGCAGTTATTATGAGTCTGCAAATTTTGGTGAATCGATTAGTTTTGATAGTGAAGGAGAAAATGGATATATTGCTTGCTATACAAAATCCGGTAACCTAAACTGGGCATATGAAGTTGTTACTGAATCGGGTGGAATTCCTTGTTCTTTATCGGTTTCGGATGGTAATGCTTATATTGTAGGTAATTATGTTACGAGTGTAACGATAAATGAAAATGAATTAATTGGAACACCTCCAGGAGGAATGTTTCCAAATCTTTCAAACGCATATATCTATTCTTTTTCTAATGCAGGCATAGTTAATTGGGCAAAGTCAATAGACGCCTATTATGCTGCATCTTATGATGCCGGCTCGGCTACTGTAAATGGGGTTGCTGTTTTAAATAATAATGTTTTTACGTCGGGCCATTTTACAAAAAACATCGAATTCCCACCTTTCGAAATAACTTCAAATAATTCGGTTGACGTGTTTCTTGCTAAAATTAACACCCAGGTCAATTCCGTTGAGTCACTAAACACCGACTATAAGCTTAATGTTTATCCAAACCCTTGTGCTGACTTCATAAATGTGGAATATGAATCACAGTTAATTCAAAAAATAAGTCTTGTGGATTTATCCGGCAGAGAATTAGTTTCTTATCAAAATATAGATAATTGTTCGGAATTAATTGATTTGAGCTCGTTTAAGAAGGGTATTTACATTCTGACAATTTCATCAGAAAAGGGAAATCGTTCCAAAAAAATAATTAAAAATTAATACGATTAACATCTATAAAAAATTAAATCATGGAAAAATCAATTTTAAAAATCGCAATGCTTTTAAGTATTTTCAGTGTAGTTGTAAGCTCATGTGGCAAAGATGAACCAACAATTCCCGACCAAAAAGACGGTAATTACACTGTTAAAATGGATGGAAATACCCTTGCAACAGGAACAACAATAAAAGTGGGGTGGTTAGAAACTTCAGAAACCACAATGTCAGCCACAATGGCAAAAGACGACTTTTCGGTTTTGGTTGGAGCAGTTCCTAAAGCAACAGGCGGTGTTAATAATTTTGACAACACAACCTCGTCTGGTACAGTCACAATAATGGGAAAAAATCTTCTGTTATCCGATGGCAGCGACGAACTCTATTTTTCAATTAGCGGCTCGATAAAAAGAGAATCGGCAACAAAAATCAGTTTCGAAGGCACATGCTCGGCAATGATGAGTTCGGAGGTACACACCTTTAGTGGAACTTTAGAATCAGATGCATTCAAAATTGAATATTAACGCCTAAATTATATTTACGATTAAAAATCTGATACTTAGATAAATAAGCATCCCAATTAATTCATCAATTCTCATCATGCGAAAAACATTACTTCTAATCATCGTTCTCGTCTCTTTTGCAGGAATATCAACAGCACAGAAATCAAAAATAATTGGAAGCTGGCTGATGACCAAAGCGGAAGTTAATGGTAAGGTTGAAAAGCCATACTTCGTTAACAATTTTAATAAAGATGGAAAAATGGTTGTGATGGGAATGGATGCGGGAACCTGGGATTACAATAAAAGCAATAACTCTATTGTAATGAAATCGGAGCTCGACAAAGATTTTAATGGCGAAGGAAAAATTGTAAATCTTACCGACAAAGAATTAGTGGTTGATAAAGACGGAGCAAGGTTATTCTACAAAAAAGTAAATGCAAGTGAAATTTCGGCGGACAATAAAAATTCAGGATTAATGGGAATTTGGGAATTTAAAAATGTACCCTATTCGGAGGCTACAACCCTGGTAACGTTTACAGAACCAGATGAATTCACCATGATTCAAAAAGAAGAAGGCATGAGCGCCAACTTAAGCGGCACCTGGATTTTCGACAAACAAAATAGTGTGCTTATTATGATTGGGCTGCGCGGAGAAGATACCTTTAAGGGCGAAAACAAAGTTGTTGAAATTAATGAAGAAAATTTAAAGTTGGAAAACAACGGAATCGTTTTTAAAGGACATAAAAAAACGCAAAATGCAAAAAAAATTGAACACCTGACTTTTGTCGAAGCCGAATTTTATAACGAAGACGGTGAATACAAGTATCCGGATGATGAAGAAAAACTATCCTGGTGGGATTGGGCTGAAATAAAGGCGAACCTACTAAATGTAAGCCAATTAGTTTACAATTATTCTACGCTGACAGGCGACTCTGAAGCATTTGAAACGAAGATCCTAACAGCCGATGTAAAAGCAACTTCCCAGGAAGAGGGTTTTGTAATTGATAATATTTTTAAAGGCTATGACAGATATACCCTTCCTGAAGATGCTGAATTACCTGAAAACTACCAATATTCAAAGGCACTCTATCCTTTAAGCGATGATATTTTCAGAGTAATAGGTAGTGAACAAATAACAACTCCGGCAGGCATATTCAACTGTACGGTTGTAGAAGTTGCAACCGATTCCGATATCCTGAAAAAATTATGGATAATTACAGACAAATCAGGATTTAGTATTTACGCTAAAATTATTGAAGAAAACCCTGATGAAACTTTCGGACATTATTCCATTTACGAACTACAGGAAATCAGGTGATTATTAACAAAAAGTTAGAAATCCTATATGATAAACTAATTAATAAAAAATTTCAAATTATAATTATGAAGCAAGTGAATACAATACTAAAAATCAGTTTCATTCTATTTATTATGGCACTAGTACCTTTGACTTTAAAAGCTCAGGATTCGAAAATTTTGGGAGGACTAGGCTTAAGCTACTCGTCCAATATCAGCAGCATTGGAATATTGGCTAAAGGTGTTTATCTGATTAATGATACCTGGGAAGGGGCCGGTTCATTTACCTATCTCTTCGAAAGCAACTTCACTAAGTGGTCTATGTTGGATATGGATGGGCACTATGTTTTTACCTCTGACGGTTCAAAAATGGTCTATGGCTTAGCTGGATTAAATTTTACCTTTTGGAAAATTAAACTTGCCTCGGAATATGGTGCATTTTTTGGCGATAGTGATATTAGCGGTAGTGAGGTGGGTTTAAACCTCGGAGCCGGGGGGCGTTTTGCGCTAACTGATCAGATTCAATTGGTTGGCGAGGCAAAATATACCCTCGGAGGATTCAACTTTTTTACATTGGGGGCAGGAGTTTTATATCATTTTTAAGCTATATCTCAGATAGAGCATAAGTAAAATAGGCTGTCTCAAATTAGAAGACAGCCCATTTTATTAGGAAATTCAGTTTAGATTAATTCAAGACAAAATTGCAATTTGTGGTATTGGTCCCGCTAATGGTAACACTTTGCGTTGAAACAGTTCCGTCTTCCAGTTCTACCTTTATACTGTAGTTGCCGGATGGAATACCAATAAAAGCATATTTGCCATCAGCTTCGGTATGTGTAGCAAGGGTATTATTATCAACATTAACTGTAACAATCGCATTCTGTGTATTGACCCCGTTTAGCGTAACATTCCCGGAAATTTTACCGGTTTTATTTAAGTCGCAAACCCTGAATGTTGGATTATACGTGCAACCGCTTATGCTTGTGATCAGGCTAATCCAACTACCGAAAACCCCATTGCTTTGAAACTGAAATGTATTGTTTGCATCGATATCAATTAAAACATCTGAATTACCAGAATCTTCAATATCTAAAACCGGATAACAGGCCACTTCAATTGTTCTTTGATCAGCACTGCTAAAATTAAAGAAGCTGTTTTCACCCGAACCGGTAATACTTCCATTCATAATAACCGAAGCTTCGCCAAAGGTAACCCTTGAATGTGAATATGTCCCGACTGGTAGTGTACTATTTTTTACAGTAACAGTATTTCCATTGGTGTATTCCAATATATTATAACTATTCCCGGTACCGGAACTTGTTTCAAATACGGTTAAGTATTCACCTTTTTCATTCTTAAGCTCAATTTTTGTAATCCCTACATTTGCCTGAGAAACAAAATCAAAAGGAAAAGCGGCATCGGTAAGCTTAATGTTAACATTACCTTTATTATCGTTATCGTCTATTTTTTCAGAACAAGAAGCAAAAAAGCCTGCTAACAACATTAGGACAAAATAAAATTTCATTGAAGTTTTCATGTTTTTAATAATTAAAATGATGAGTATTGATTTTAAGATTAAAGAAAACAAGTAAGCTTTCTAATCATAGTTTTAATCCGTAGCAAAGATATAAAATATATTTTTTACTTATCTGCTTTACTCATGTATTTTGAATTATTTTTTCACCAGGTCTTTAAGTGGTTGAGGATTAGATATAACAGCCTTTTTAATAAGCTTATAAAATAGTTTACCGCCCTTACTTGAAAGCTTCTTGTCGAATCGAAATGCAAATTCATCTAAATAAAAACCTAAATGTTTAGGTGAAATATTTCCCTGGTGTGTACTATTTATCCATCTTTTTAAACAGGAATCAACTATTTGGATATGAGGTAACAATTCATTTGATCCCGAATTATCAGCATCTATTACCTGTTCTGAATGAATATAATTTTTTAAACTTGATAAAGAATTCTTTCTCCAGCCATTTGTTTTAATCGTGCTGCCATGTTCAATATTTTCTTCGATAAATTGAAGCAAATTTTCATCTGATTCACTTTTTATACATTTAAACCGCACTCGACCTATTTGCGTTCCAAAACATTCCGTAGCCACAACAACCCGTGGCTTAGTAAATTTTTCGTTACTCTTTTTTGCTTTCCTGTCATTATTTTCGCAGAACTGCTTACAACCAACAGCAATTTCATCCACCTCAATAACTCCCGATAATTTCTCGTTGTTTGTATGCACCATAATACGCCTTAATTTATGCAACCATGCCCAGGCTGTCTCATAACTTCCAAACCCCATAAATTCCTTGAAATTACTTGCGCTAACCCCCTTTTGCTGCTCGGTCACCCACCACATTACATGAAACCAGAGCAAAAGCGATTTTCGTGTGCCATGGAAAATAGTCCCGGCTGTAACTGATAGCTGATACCCACAATTCTTACATTCGGCTACTTTTCTGTTGTTGAGATAATAATTAGGATTTTGGCATTTAGGACAACAAAATCCATTAGGCCAACGCAGCTTAAAAAGATAATTCCAGCAATCCTCATCTGACTTGTACCTGGAAAGAAATTCCTGAAAATTTGTTGGGTAGTCTTCCATCCGATTTTTTTTTCAAAATTAACTATTATTTTTTACATGAGCGAAGCAGGTAAGTTAAATATTCAATGGCACAACAACCATAATAATAAATGAAGACAAACGATAAATATAAGGAGACTGGTTTACTAATATCCTCTATAACGGCCTCATGCCAAAAATGGTCCGAAATTTCCACTATACAACTATAAGTTATAGTTTTACAGACAGTTAAGGAATATGGTTTTTGCATTTCAGGCCACATCCAAAATACTTTGTATGCGGAATATTCGGCTGTCTTGTTTGTTGCAATAATAATGCTTAATACATTCTTACATATTCAGAACCTTTACTAGTATAACTTTTATGGGTTATGGTAAATTATTGGGCATAAACATATATTCTTTTAGCATCTGTAAATTAAATTCTTAAATTCAATTGTTCTTTTTCTAATGACTTTTCCCCTTTTGGTTCATATGCAATATGACAATCAATAAATCTACCTGCCATTATTTCCTGTTGTGGTTGAATAGGAATATGTACGCTATCAAATTTTTTCTTATCATAAACTACATTAACTATTATTGCTCGATTTTGTTTTTTATCCGTAGATTTTTCCAGATAAAGTTTGAAGACTCTTACTTAACCTTTTCAAGGAAAACAATGTCCAATTCAAAAGTTTAAAAGAAGGGGTATTTGATACCACATCTCCTATGAGTGGAGCCATTTTCCAAATAATTGCGGTACTGAAAGCCATGGAAGTAGAAGTATTGCATGAACGCACAATGGATGGGCTAAAAGCTGCAAGGGCCAGAGGAAGAAAAGGGGGGCGTAAACCAGGTAGCTACAATAAAGAAAGGTCTATGACTGCCGCCGCGCTATACTAGCAAGGGCTGCATGTGTCTGAGGTCATGCGAATTTCCGGGATCAAAAGTAAGTCTACTTTATATGAATACCTCAGACGTGAAGGGGTAAAAGAGTAGAACACCTATTGTTTCTTTCAATCGAAATTTGAATGTGGCTTTTGCTCAAGCCGGTTATATTCATAACCTAATTGACGGTCTGGCATTCATATAGGATTGCCAATTCACAATCAATACCTTTTTACCTGGTACGGCAGCATAACCAAATTCATAGCAAAAGAAATATTTTATATCACTTTCGGTGTTATAGGTATGGGTATAAAACCTAAAGTCAAATTCGTGCTCTATTAGTAACTCCTTTCTTACAGTGGTTTTTCCTACCGGATTTAACTTTTTTAGAATAGAGCGATTCTTTCGCAATATACTGTTAATTTGCTTGATATTTTGTTCCTCTTTTCGTTGGTGACTATTGTTGTACTGCACCCTGCAATGATCGCAACAAAACTTTTTATCGCTCCTTCCCTGGGTTATTTGTTCGTTGCACATTAAACAAACCCTGTCTGATTTTGATTTATCCATTTTTTTAATCGTTTATATACGTATGCAAACGTTTATTAATACGGATAAATTTACAGAAATTGTTGCTTGCACAGTATTAATTTTATCTCAATGGGAAATATTGTAATTTATTTAAGTCGCTTTGTTATCAAGAATACTCCATACCTTCAGCTGAATTTCCGCTATAGCGAAAAGCTGCTTTCGATCATCCAAAAAAATGATTGGATTGCCTTTAGTATTGTCAGGTCTAAGTACTATATCCCGGATAATAAGAAATATATTGGAGTATTGAAGGAAGTTTTTTATCAAATAGCTGAGATAAGGTTACCTGATGTAAGCGCAAAAAAAATGCATGTACATATTGGTAATACCCCTACTTTCCAGAATGAAAGGAAAAAAGATAAGAAATCAGGAGTATTCCTATACCCCTTGGACAAGGACAACTCGAAAGGTATAGGGGTAAAATATGACCCCAAACTCAGAACTGTAATAAAAAAAGCAGGAATACTGGAATATAACAAAGAGTTTGAGAAATGGATTCTTCCTACAGATAAACAGGCAGTGCTCGACTTTATAGAAAGACTGATCCCACATGCAAAGATTAGCATAGCAAATGGTGTCATCCTTGACGATATGGTATTGTTTAGGCTGTTACAAGAGCAAAGCTCAATAAATCTTCCTGGTTATAAAACATGTCCGATAAAGTTTTTGGAACGGCTTCGCCATAAGAACTACAGCTGGAGTACAATAAGAACCTATCATAGTTATCTGGTTAAATTCATTAATAGCTATACGGATTATACCATTAATCAGATAAATACGTTTGAGCCTACTGAAATTGATACGTACCATGAAAAAATGATGCAACAAAAAGAGGTTTCCGTTTCAGCGGTACATCAATCAGTGAATGCTATAAAGTTTTACTATAGAGAGCTTTTGGGAAAAGAGGTTCAAACCAATTCGATGCTCCGCCCTAAACGAGGAAGGCAGTTGCCTACAACCTTGACTGAGGGGGAGGTAGAATCCATTATCAAACAACTGAAGAATATAAAACATTGTTGCATGATTTTGCTATTGTATTCTTCTGGATTAAGAATTAGTGAATTAATCAATCTACGTATTGAAGATGTGCAATCCGATAAGCTGATGTTATTTCTAAAGGGGGCCAAAGGCAATAAGGATAGACATACCATATTATCACAGAATCTATTAGAAAAATTAAGAGAGTACTATAAAATATACAAACCCAGGTATTGGCTATTTGAAGGACAGTATAGAGGTCAATATAGTCCGCAGAGTGTAAGAAAGTTGCTGAAGGAAGCAGTAAGAAAGGCCAATATAAAAAAGTATGTAACACCCCATACTCTAAGGCATTCCTTTGCTACGCATTTATTAGAATCTGGAACCGATTTACGCTATATCCAAGTTTTACTCGGACACAACTCCAGTAAGACAACAGAAATTTACACTCATGTCTCGAATCTCAACCTTGAAAAGATTAAAAGTCCAGGTGATAATCTAAATATTTAAAAATGTATATAACTAACATAAAGACGCCCAAGCTATTAAAAAGTATTATATTAGAGGTCAAAACATGCCTAACTACAGGTGAACACATAAGTCAGATATATGCAATTAGTGAGTATACACAATAGTTGTGCCTCATTGTAGAAAACGCCTCCGCACAGTCAAGCACATTTGGTTTTTGCCGATACACAAAGCCAACACTGAAAAACCAAAAGAGCTTGCCCTTTCCCACCGCACCCAAACGGAATGATGATTTAAATACTCATTTTGTGAGATGTTAAATATTAATTCTTACTTTTGTAAAATATAAAAAAAGTTCACGAATGAACCGAATAAAAGACGTTTTAGAACAGAAGGGAATTAAACAAAAATGGTTGGCTGAACAATTAGGCAAGAGTTACAATATGGTAAACTCGTATGCCCAAAACAGACGGCAACCAAGTTTAGAGGACTTGTACAAGATTGCTGAAATCCTTGATGTTGAAGTCAAAGAATTATTAACTGAAAGAAAAGCGCAATAATGGAAAATGAAACCAAAAATATTTTTGAAAATGGAGCGACCTGGCTTCGGGCTGATTTCCATTTACACACAAAAGCAGATAAAGAATTTTCGTACACAGATAACGAAAATGAATTTTGCCGACTTTATATTGAGAAACTTAAAGAACAAAATATCAATGTTGGAGTCATTACCAATCATAATAAATTTGATAAGAATGAATTTGTTGCCCTAAGAAAAAAAGCGACCAAAGAAGGTATTGGATTGTTTGCAGGAGTTGAATTTTCATTAAAAGAAGGAATTCACATTTTAGTTGTTTTTGATGATAAATGGTACCAGGGTGAAACGGAAAATATCAGCAAATTTTTGGAAAATGCTTTTTATGGAATTGCTAACTATGACAAGCCTAATTACCCAAATTCCAACTTCAATCTAAAAGAAACAGTAGAAGCATTAGACAAAATCGGATACGACTACTTTATTGTTTTGGCTCATGTTGACGACGGCAATGGTTTATTTACAGAGTTAAGAGGTCGAACTCAAGAGGATTTTGTGAAGCAAGAATCATTCAGCAGAGTTTTGGCTGTTCAGAAAAGTGCAAATCTGGAAAATTACAACAAACTTTGTCTGTGGTTAAATAGAAAGAGTGAAATTGCTTGTGTTGAAGGTTCAGACAATGCTCATGGAGGCATTGATGCTATTGGGAAAGGCAAGGTCACTTATATAAAAATTGGCGACTTTAATTTTGAAGCATTAACCTTTGCATTAACTGACAGCGAATACAGGGTTTCACCGAAAAACAAACCCGAAATAAAAAATTCTTACATTAAATCAATTGTATTTGAAGGTGGTTTATTAGAGGGAACAAAAATTGATTTTTCTCCTGAACTCAACAATTTAATTGGAATTAGGGGAAGTGGGAAATCATCGTTATTGGAAGTTTTACGATATGTTCTTGGAATTTCACTACCTTTTAATGCTGCTGACCCTGATTATAAGAATTCATTAGTTACCCGCTCAATGGGTAGTGGAGGGAAAGCAATTGTTACCATAGCTAACAAGCAAAATGAAGAATATAGGATAGAAAAACTGTATGGTCAAAAAGAGGATATTTACAAAAACAACTTGCTGCAACCAGGAATTTCTATTGATGCTACAGGCTTTAATTCCCCAATTTACTTTGGACAAAAAGACCTGTCGAATAAAGGAAAAGATTTTGAAGGTGATTTAATTCAACGGTTAATTGGAACAAGATTAAAAGCAGTTCAAGTTAAAATTGAGCAAAAGAAAAGAGAGGTTGAAAACATAATATCAGAATTAAAAAAACTTCAAAATTTAAAGGACTTAAAAAAAGAAACAGAAGCTCAAATACAAAACTCGAAGCATCAGCTTAATTTCTTTAAAGAAAAAGGTGTCGAAGATAAGTTGAAACAACAAACACTTTTTGATTCTGATATTTCTAAACTAGTTCAAAATGAATCAACTGTCAGAAGTTATTTAAGCGAATTGGCATCTGTAATTTCTAATCATGATTATTTTTTTCAACAAGAAATTACTGGTTCAGAAATTAATAAAGAATTATTTGAAGAAGCAAAAACAATCATTCAAGGACTAAAAATTGAGTTTGAAAAACTAAAAACGATTCAAAAGAATTCTATACTTAGTCAACAGAAATTAAAAGAGGTAATTGCAAAAATAAATACCAAAAAAGAAGGTTTAAAGGAAGAGTTTGCAAAGATTAAACGGGAAATAAACACAGACACCATTAATCCCGATAATTTTCTGAATCTGAACAGGCAAATTGAAACTGCCCTTTTAAAATTAAAGGAAATAGAAAAATCTGAAAAGAGAAGAAGCGATTTGCAAACCAATCTACTAGAACGTCTTACTGAACTTGATAACCTTTGGCTTGAAGAATATAATGTTCTCAATAAAGAGGTGAAAAGGATTAATGAAGCGGAAAATAAACTTTCGATAGAAGTTGATTTTAAAAAGAGAAAAGATAAATTTCACGATAAACTTAAACAAGTTTTTGGAGGTCGAGGCGGAATTGGAATTAATGATAATACCTATAAAGAAATATCAGAACAATACAACGACTTTATTCAGATTTACAAAGATGAAAATCAATTAAAAAATATTTTGAATGAAAATCAATTTGTTGATTTTAAGAGAAGATTTTCAGAATATCTTGAAGACATACTCACTTATAAAGTAGAAAATAAAATAGTCATTCAATACAATGGAAAATCATTAGACAAACATTCTCTGGGGCAACGAGCATCAGCATTAATTCTATTCTTATTGGCTCAAAGAGAAAATGATGTATTGATTATTGACCAACCCGAGGATGATTTAGATAATCAGACCATCTATGATGAAGTAATAAAAGAATTAAAGAAAATAAAGGGTAATATGCAATTTATCTTTGCAACCCATAATGCCAATATCCCTGTTCTTGGTGATAGTGAAAAAGTAGTTTCGTGCAGCTATGATGAAAAGAAAATCACCGTACATTCAGGCACTATTGATAATCACCAGACACAACGGTTTATTGTTGACATAATGGAAGGTGGAGACGAGGCATTTAACCGTAGGAAAAACATATACAGCATTTGGAACATTGAAAAAATAAAATCAATATGAACGCATTAGAATTACTAGATATAATTAGCAAAGGCGAAACTAGCCAAGTACAGTTTAAAGCAAATGTTACTAATGAACAAAGCATAGCTCAGGAAATGGTGGCTTTTTCGAATACTAAAGGAGGAACAATTATAATTGGTGTCGATGATAAAACTTGGGACATTATTGGGCTTACTGATGATGATTTAAGACGACTTACTAATTTGTTGGTTAACGCATCCAGTCAGCACGTAAAGGAACCTATCTTTATTGAGACCGATACCATTGAATATGAAGGTAAGAAAGTCTTAATAGTAAATGTTCCAGAGGGAATTGCAAAACCCTATAAGGATAATGATGGAATTATTTTCATGAAAAATGGAGCTAACAAACGAAAAGTAACAAGTAATGAAGAAACTTCCAGACTGCTACAAAGTAGTGGCTATTTATATGCTGAAGAAAAAGTCATAAACCATAGCTCTATTGATGATATAAATACACAAAAGTTCAAATCCTTTTATGAGGCAAAATACAAAGAAACTATTGAGGCAGAAAAGGTTGAAAAATATTTGCAAAACCTACGATTATCTACAGACGATAAAATTACAATAGCAGGAGCTTTGCTATTTGGAGATAATGTAGAAAAGCTCATTCCTGCATTTTTTATTACAGCAATATGGTTTCGTGGAAATGACATAACAAATACAGAATACAGAAGCAGTAAAAATTTAACAGGAACGTTAGATGAATTATATAGTAAAGGATTTGATTTTATTGTGTCAAAACTAGATAGTCTTCAAGCTGGGCAATCATTTAATAGCATAGGGGTATTAGAAATTCCAAAGATTGTTATTACCGAATTATTAGTTAATGCTTTAATCCACAGAGATTATTTTATAAATGATTCCATAAAAATATTTGTATTTGACAACCGTATAGAAATTATAAGTCCGGGTAAATTACCCAATAGTTTAACAGAAGAGCAAGTTAGAAGAGGCGTAAGGCGAACTAGAAATACTATAATTGCTTCTTTAGCTCCTGATATTTTGGAATATAGAGGAGCTGGAAGTGGAGTTCTTAGAGCATTACAGGAATATCCTTCAATTGACTTCATTAATGACATAGAAGGCGAACAATTCAAAGTCATAATTCCAAGACCAGAAAAAAAATGAACTAATGCGCAACAGCCACACACATTGCCAAGTCGCACAAGCTGACCCTCAAGCCAAAACTTGGCAAAGAGTGTGTCTGCCCCAACGCACTGACAAAGAAAAACAACGAAGGCACAACACATGGTATAGTGCATGCGGGGTTCAGCGGTTTTCGAGCGTTTGTGGCTCGTAAAAAAGGTCGTATAAACTGATAGAAAATCGCCTCGTAATCCCGCACGACACCATACCATCAAACGTTAGCACACATTACAAAAACGCAACTTAACAAAGAAAACGACAACTAATTTATAAGATTCATGAAAAAAAACACATTGATTTTTACGCTTTTGATTTCTTTATATTGCATTGATGCATTAAGTCAAAAAAACAAATTTGATAACTCTGTTTGTTGGGAAATAAAGAAAACTCACACATCAACCCCATCGTATATTTTAGGTTCAATTCACATGATGGATACTTCCCAAATTAATTTCCCTATTAATACGTTTACCCATTTGTTAGACAAATGTAAAAGTCTTTGCTTAGAGATTTCTGGTGAAAATGACAGTTCACAAATGACTAGGTTAGCCAAGGATATTATGTTACCTGACCCTAAGCAAAACATTACAACAAATCTTGATAAGTCTTATTATGACAAGCTTATTCTAATAATGGATTCTTCAAAAACCTCATTAAAAACTTTAAAACCAATACTTGGGATTATTAGGCCTTCTATCCTTAGCCTTTTTATAACAATGGAAAAGCAATCAGAATCAGTTGTTTATAAAAATGCAAACTTTTACCCTGAAAAATATTTTGAAGATTATTCCAAATTAAAAAACTACGAAATATATCAGTTAGAGACACTTCAACAACAACTTGACTGGATAACTATGCCAAATTCAACATTAGATGAAACCTTAGTAGTTTTAAAACAAACAATTGATATGTTTTATTCTAATGATTCTATTGATATGTTCTTAAATTACAAAAATCAAAATCTGAAATTGCTAAAACCTGAAGTTTATTCTGATTCTTCAATGATTGATAGAAACAAGGGAATGGCTGATGGTATTGATAACTTATTAAGTAAAAAGACAGCTTTCATAATAATTGGTGCCGCACATTTACCCTATGAGAATGGTGTACTTGCCCTTTTAGAGAAGAAAGGATATATTATTAAGCCATATCTTGTCGATTTGAATTAACATTAAAATATATAGATTTGAAAAATAACGTGTGCTAACACGCGGTCATAAAACATTGGGGGCGAAGTGGTTATTTGAGCCTCAGTTTTCGCATCAAAGTTCATTGTACCTTGATAGAGAAGCAACTCCGAACTCCCCAACGTTTCATACCGCCACCGTTAGCTGTTATTTGAAGAAACGAAATCACAATACATTAAAGAAATATGAAAAACTCTAAGGATAGTATAAGGAAATTTGTAAACTACCTCAATAATCCAAATGAAGATGGTGGTTATTGGTTACCAAATATTCAAAGACCATTTGTTTGGAAAGAAGAACAAATTGAGCGACTGTTTGATAGTATTTTAAGAGAATATCCAATCGGTACTTTATTGATTTGGAAAACTGATAGTAGTCTAAGAAGAAGAAAATTTGTTGACCTTTATAAAAAGTCATTGAAATTAACAGATTATTATATTCCTGTTGACAATACACAAAAGATGTTGGTTTTGGACGGTCAACAAAGATTGCAGTCATTATTCATTGGCTTAAAAGGAAGTTATGATAAGAAAGAATTATATTTTGATATTTTCAGCGGTGATTTAGTTGCACCCGAAGATATGAGATACAGATTTGAATTTTTAGATGGAAACGATCTTGCCCCCCATTGGATAAAGCTTAAAGACATCGTATTCAGCGATAAAAAGATACGTGAAATTAAAGAAGATATTTATAGCAGATTTACAAATTTGCAAAATGACAAAAAAGACAGAATTGATGATAATATTGATGCAATTCGAGAGACATTTATAACACAAGAAAATATTCTATATCAGCTTGTAGACAGCATAGATAGACCAACTGCTTATGGTGAAGATGACATTGTTGAGATTTTTATAAGAGCAAATGCAGGTGGAACACAATTGGGAAAATCAGACCTGCTGTTTTCACTTCTAACTTCAAGTTGGGAAGAAGCTGACGAAGAAATGGAAGATTTGCTTGAAAAAATAAATAAAACTGGATATAAGTTTAATCGAGATTTCATTCTTAAAACTTGTCTGTCAATTTTTGGAAAAGGTGCTGCATATAATGTGCAAAAGTTCAGAGATACTTCTACGCGAAAAAATATAATTGACAATTGGACTAATATTTCATCTGCTATCAAAGATGTTAAGGATTACATTTATGGGAAAACATTTTTAAAAACTGACAAAACCTTACCCTCTTATCTGACATTAATACCTGTAATCTATTTTAGATACCACTTTCCAAATGAATGGAAAAATGTAAAGCATTTAGATACCTATCTACTTAGAACTTTATTGTCCGGAGCTTTTAGTGGTAGTCCAGATGGTTTAATTGATAAGTGCACTCGAAAAATATCTGAGAATAAAAAGTTTGATATAAACGAAATATTTGGAATAATTAGAGCAGATGGACGAAATCTTGAAATATCAAATGATACATTATTAAATATTCATTATACATCAAAAGAAATTCACTTATTATTCAATTATTGGTATGGTTTTAATTACCAACCAGCATTTACAAATAATGAACCGCAAATAGACCATATTTTTCCGCAAAGTGTATTAAAGAAAATTAAAGATGAAAATCCGAATACAGGTAGGTTTGATATTTTACATTACAAATGGTGGGATAGAGACCAATTTGCAAACCTTATGTTATTAACTGCCTCAGAAAATGGTGCTGGTGGAAAATCGGATACTTTACCAAAAGATTGGTTTAATGGAAAATCCGATGATTATCTTGAAAAACATTTAATTCCAAAGAATAAAGATTTATGGGAATTAGATAAGTTCGATGAATTTATCGAAGAAAGAAAAATCCTAATCCAAGAAAAATTTAAGGAAATAATAATAAAAACAACAGCTAACATTGTATAAACGTAATGCGGGGCGAAGTGCTAAAAATAAACGAATTAGCTATTAATAAACATCAGTGTAAACTTGAAAGTGTAGTACAACTAAATCCCGCACTACGCTTATACTCACCGTTGGCTGTAATGTCAAAAAACATCCTGCAATGCAATAAACATGATAGAATATGATTAGAATACTTGTTTTAATATTCCTGACAACAAATTTCGTGAGACTGCAAGGACAGGAAACGGAACGGATTATTAAATATTTTCATAAGTCCAAACAGATTATGGAAGAGTATGATGTCCTTAAATCTGATAAAAACATCAGGCATGGATATTATGCGAGATATTATCGAGCAACATACGATGATTATATGACTGATAAAGATAGATACCTTCAAAAACAAGGATTCTATCATCAAAACGGACTTGATAGTGTATGGACTTATTATGATATGTGGAATAAAGGACATAGAGTAAATAAGGAGGAAAGATACAATAAGGGGCAAAAAATTGGAATTTGGAGTACAATTCTTGAAAATGGGAAAGTAATTAAACGATATGATTACAACAAGAATATTCAATTAGAGCCGATTATTAAGTATTACTACATTTATCCAGATAGAGCAAGTGAGGAGGGAATTGAAGGTATAGTCGAGATTTTTGTAAAATATAAACCTGATTGCAAAACGGATACAGTTTATATCAAAAAATCTGTAAATGAAATGCTCGATAAAAATGCTCTTAACGGAGTGATTGAACAAGAGAAGTTAAGAGAGAAATATAGTATTCAGTCGGATTGCTCAAATAAAACAGATTCGACTTATGTGATAACATATAGACTTTGATGAAAAGCCACATACAGCCAACACACAATATAAAACAGTTGGGGTCCAGTGATTTGCGGGGCTTTGGTTCTCGCTTCAGCATTCTTGTCGGTGGACAAGTACGCAGCCCGAAAACCCAACCGTTTCATATTGTAAAACGTTAGGCTTCATGCCATGAGAGCAAAGAATGAAACATATTATCATATTCAAAGACTTGGTGCAAATAGGACTGAATGGTATGTTGGAGACTCTATTAAGATATCTGGCAGTAACTTAAATGCTTTTTATACTGGCTTATTGAGAGATATCGGTGATTTTAAATTCATACAGGATAAAAAGGTAGGATTGATTGAATATAATCTTTTGCAATTTGAGCAAGATAAAAACCATACTGAAAATGACAAAGATTCTGATTATAATAAATTATATAATAAATACTTGTCAAGAAGCACGAGATTTGAGAAAATAGCTAAGAATTTGAATAGTTCTCTAATTAAATATTTAAGTTGGATTAGAGAAGAGATATTTGAACAAACTAGAATACAGCAGAATAAGAAATTACCATCTAGGAAACATTGTATCTGGCTGAGTGATAAAGATGGCTTACAAACATGGTGGGATATGTTTAATAATCATTCTGATAAAAAGATATTAAAGATAAATCTAGGGGATAATGCCAATATATTTAAAACTTTTGGGTCTTTGTTACAGGCAGATACAATTGGAATTGATGAATACAAAGCTCTTGCCCTAGATTATTGGAATGGAGAAGCTAGCTCAATTGGTGAACCGGAATTTTTATGTGAAGGTAATATAGAAGTTGTAGATGTGTTTAATAATATAGAAGAAATCGGATAATGGAATCAAAGATAATGTATGTTGAGAAGAAAGCAGGCAACCTGATTGGTGAGGCTCGAATTGGTAGAGTTCGATTTTCGAAAACGGGTAAGTCAATTTATTATAAGGGCCAGAGTTTCCAGAGTTTAAAAGGGACTGGATTTAAGGCAAACTATTTCTGCACTGAGATAGAGGAGGATTATTGGATATCAGGTTGTCGAAAGGATGGACAAGATAGATTGTATGGTGAGAGGTTGCCCATTGAGATTGATGATGATGTTCGCGAGGAGTACTGGACAGAGATTCGTAATTTACCTGAGAATAAAAATATTAAAGTGATTAACGGATAAAATGCACGAAAGCCTAACAATAAATATAGGTCATTTGGCGGATAGTGCTAATTTTGAGTGAAGTAACATTTAATAAAATATATAGCGGTTTGATACTGATGAGCTTTGAATTGCCAAACGCCCCATATTATCAACGTTAGCCACAAGCAGATGAAGACACTACAAACTATAAGCATATTGATTTTTTTGACTCTTTGTGCTAATTCACAAGAGATAAAAAGAATAAATACGAAAGACTTGATTTCAGTATCTAATGAATTCGGACTTGATTCTGCATTGCATTTATCAGGAGGTTTTCCAATTTATCGAATTGATAGTGCAACTGCGATTTCATTGTTAGATAAAATGAATGAATATAAAAGATATACTCGTTCTGAGTACTTTTTCAATGAAATGGCGCATAATTGGAGTAATGATTTTGTTAAAAACAAAACAGAATTCTTTGCGATTAGTCAACTTGAGAGAATTTCCAAAACTAATTCCAGTAAGTTTGACAGTTTGATAGTGCTTGATGATAAGCTAGCAATTTGTATTGTAAAACAAAATCTGATTTCGCTTGATTCTGTATTGTTAAAAAGCTACAAGAGTAATTTGTTGCTCAGCGATACATTAAAAGAGATGTTTCCTTCAGGATTCGTAAGATTCTTTAAATCATTTAGGCATGGGACTCTTCCAATTGTTAGGGCATACGAAGATTGTAACAAAAACTGCTACAAGATAATGCAGATATTAGATGAATTAAAAAGCGACAAGTTTGATTCTAAGCAAATGCATTATCATCACAATCAACTTAGACCTTATCAACAAAATCGGTATTTTTTTAGATTTCAAGAATATTATGGTGAGTATGACACAACTACTATTAAATTAAGTGCTGATTATAATACAATTAGTGAATTGGATTTTCAAAATGAGACTGAGTTACAACAGATAATTAAAGGATTCGATGAAGATAAATGCTGGAAATTTATAATTCAGAATGATAAGAAAGGATTTTTAGATTTAGGATGCCAATTTGCTCCTTTATCTGGATATGGTATAAAATATAAACTGGTATTGATTGATAAAAACAGATTACAGATTATTAAAATAGAAGAATGGATTTCTTAATTGAATGCCAATGGCTAACAATAAATATAGGTCATTTGGCGGATATTGCTAAATTTGAACATGAGTACATTTAATAAAACATATAGGGATTTGATACGGTGGAGCTTTGAATTGCCAAACGCCCCATATTCTCAACGTTAGCCGCAACATGAAGACGCAACTAGCATAGATAATTAGACATCTAAAAAGAAAATTATGATTAAAAAAGCTCTGATAATAATATTGACTGTGAATGTAATATCACTGATTCAAAGTTGTTGTACAGAAGAGTATCAGTACAAATGGACTGATTTTAATTTTGAGATTATTGACAATACTGGAGAATATCCTGTATTAACTGATGAAAAGGAATTAAATAAAAATGCACTCGGATTTCGAGTTACATTACAAGATACTGTAATGTATTTAGCTCAAAGCTTTAAATTAATAAATGAGTGTTATGCTACATCATGTTCGGAGAAATATACGAGAACACATAATTTATCTTCTATAAAGATTAAGTCATTGTTGGAGTATTCTCAAAAATATCCTAAAGATTCAGATATTACAGAATTATTCATGGCAAGAGATTCAGAAAATTCTAAAGGCACTTATATTTCAATTGAAGAGATAATTTCTAAGGTTAATGAAAGCTTCCATAATTATAATGGATATAACAATTTTGATTTGTATTTAATCGACACAACAGCAGTAATTGGGGAACAGAGATTCGAGATGCAACTAACTATGTCAGATGGAAATATTTTAATACAAAAATCTGATACTTTAACACTTTATTAAAATGATTAGAAATATAACATTAATAATATTTAGTTGTATTTCTACATTAATATATTCTCAAAAAACATTTGATTATAACTTTTATTTAAATGGAACAATTGGATTTGGCATACCTATATCAAATACTGAAGGAGGATATAATAATACTGAATTAAATTACGAAGGTATATTCTTAGATAAAGGAGCAGCATTCATTCATCTTAAGAACAATCTTGGATTACATTTGAATATTATTAGTATGGCTTATGATTATAAGATTTCAACTTCATCACTTCAGACTGAAAATGTTAATTTTTATATATGGGACAAGGAAAATTATTTTTGGAATGTAAAAACCTCATTGTTTGTTGGTCTGTCGTATAAGATTAATTATAAAAGGCTAGTAGTCACACCATACTTCGATTTAGGTTTTATCCCCGAAGCAAAATCATATATTCAATCCATTTTTTTAAAAGAACATGAATCAAATAATATTAGGGAGATAAGAAATAGTACCAAAATTCAGTATGATAAATTTGACTATACTTTTGGAGCTGACTTCTATTTTCACTTTGGAAAAAACTGGGGGCTTGCAACAACAATTCAATATGACAGATTCTCAGCGAGTACGGACTTCACAACTACAACTAAGGATTATTACTCTGTTGAATCAACGCAGAATGACAATATTAAGTTTGACAATAAAAATATATTGGTATCTTTTGGATTATTTATTTCATTTTTTGATAATAATAAGACTCATAAATAATAATATGCAGCGGCTAATAACTAAGCATCGTTTTCGGCGATAGCCGAATATGTGCTTACTGTTGAACTAAACCGGTTCAAGTAGGTACTACCTTAATATAATGTGTAATCAATTTTTCGTTTTCTTACCTGCAACGATATTTTTGTTAGTCTC
>JBNKCO010000034.1:0-22260 GCA_050287785.1 Bacteroidales bacterium | reverse complement strand
ACATAGTTCACCAGAATTCTTTCCAGTTTGGGTTATTAACAATATCTAAAGTTATTAACTCCCCCTAGAACCCCCTATTTCAACATCATTATAATATAGTTTATTAATTTATTTTATTCTGCTAATCTAAAGGCAATGACGTCATTCTGAGGAGGAGGTATGACAAAGGAGATCCAAAGAACTCAGTGTAGCTAATCTTTTTGGTGTAAATAACCTGATAAACACTATTATTTATAAAGATTAAATCCTATTGAAAGAAATGGTTCGGATAATCACACAATCTCACCAAAGAATTCATTTCCATTTTTGTATATTTCAATTTTAGCATCTAAATTATCGTTGAAAGAAAGACCTTGTATCATATTTTGATGACACAGGTAAGTTTCTTGTAATAACCAAAATAAAGTTCTCATTGTTTTATGATTCTAGTTTACAATTCACCTATTGCTTTTAAATATATAGTCCTTGCTATTTTACAATCAGTTTTTGATTTAATAAAATCGGCATAAGCAGTTTGCCATTGAGCTTGAGCTTCTAAATAATCGGTTAGTAACTCCATACCTGCTTCATAATTATCTTTACTGATTTTCATATTCTCTTCTGCCTGTTCAAGGTTTTTATTTGCAGCATTATAACGATTATAAGCCTGATTTAGACTCTGTCGCGCCTGATTAAGTTCAAGGTGCATTAGTTTATCGTATTTATCAAACTCTGCGCTTGCAATTTCGGCATCAATTTTAGCCTGTTTAATTTTGTTTTTACCTTCGCCCCATTGGAACAGTGGAATTGATACAGTAGCCATGAACGAAAGATTTCCTCCATCAAAAGCATAACCGTTACTTATACCATACGAGGCCGAAGCATTATCAATTTCGAACGCTTTAAGATAATCGTACGACGCTCTTACTCCTATTTGTGGTAAGAAATCAGCACGTATTAACTTTTCGTTGTGCTTTTGTAAATCAATATTTTTTTGCAGCATTTTATAATCAGCTCGATTTTGAATTGAACTATAATCTGAATCGAGTATATAAGCATCATGAATATCAATTATTGTATCGGCAACTATTAATTGAGTTAATAAATCGATTCCCATAATTCGGCATAACGACATGCGAAGTAATTCTTCAGCATTTAAGGCATCATCGTATTGCAATTGTACCCCGTTACGTTTTACTTGTACTTTTAAAAGTTCGTTGCGATGAGTTAAACCCACATCTACAGAATTACTTACCATTGTAGTTAGCGAATCAAGAAGTGAAAGATATTTACGGACAACTTTTATCTGATCTATAACTGAAACATAGGTCCAGTATGTTTTATCTGCTTCCACAATAACAGCCTGTCTTCTGTCTTCAATATTTAACTCAGACAAATCTATTCCAACTTCAGCCATTTTATTAGCCGCTGAAATTTTACCTCCTGTATAAATAGGTTGATCGGCTCCAACAGATGCATATATTGTGTTATTCATATTGTAACCAATATTTCCAGCCGGAATAAATGCATATGTATTGAACACAGGATTTCCTGTTTCATCTATTATTTGATTACCCATGGGATCTAATGCCAGATTTGGTTCTAACTGTCCTGTTAAAGGATTAAAATTCGAAGTTGGAAAATAAGTATCTTCTATGGATACTTCTTGTTTCAAATCTGTATAAATATATGTACCCGAAGCGCTAAACTTTGGAAAGTAATTACTTTGCTGTTCATTTTTTACATATTTCGCTTTTTGATATTGTTTTCTTGCAATTAACATCTCCTCACTATTTTTTACAGCTAAATTTCGGCATGTATCGATATCCACAACCATTTGCCCTTTGGCAAGTGTTGCAAGTATAAGTAAACTGATTAATATTAATGTATTTCGTTTCATATGACTTTATTTTGATCCACTTCAGAATTGAGACACACTCTTAACTATAATTGAAGTTCTATTAAAGAGTTATTAATTGTGAGTCAGATACGATCATGGATAGATTGTGATAATTTTAGTTTTTTCTAATTGGTTATTTTAAAATTGGAATCCCAAACCACCGACGAAAACAACATTTTCATCGTTAGTAGACATGTTAAGTGACAAATTAAGCGGTCCGAGTATAGTCATTCTGGAATAATTTATTCCTACAAGCCACCTGTAATTAGCCTTGTATATATTTTGCCACTTATCTACATCCATAAGTGTGCTTACCTGGGGTGTTACAAAATGTTTATTTGCTATCTGAAAGCGGAGCCCAAGCATTCCAGAGTTAACAATTTTGTCAGTAAAAATTACTTTGTAACTACCGGCATAAGGCACATAATAATCATTATATGCCGAATACTCATTTGATGCATAATTAACTAATACTTCAGGATACATGTCTTTGTATATGGATCGGTGATAAACTTCAGCAGTTAAAGCAAGAAACTTATTTAATGGAGCTACTGTTTTTAAATTAGAATACAATATGGGTATATAATCAAATTCTGAATCAAATACTTTATTCATGCTAAAATCCATAAAAAAGGAAACTCCTTTTGAAGGAAGAAAATACTTGTCGAATGAATCAAATAAAAGCTTACAATATGCAGCCAAACTCAAAGTATTCGACATGCCCAATTTTGTATTATTACTTAATAAATCAGAATAATTAAAATCATAGCGTACTCCAAACTGAAGATTTGATAACGGATTGCCTAATCCAGAACAGGCATAAATATCAGCATTTACATTAAATGCGTCATATTGTTCGATTTTTTGTGTTAAATCAAAATCTGTATCAATATATCGAGCATCAATTTTCAACCCTAAAATTGGCAACCTGTAATTGTGAGTTTCAGCATTTATAATTATCCTGGGATTATATGCTGCCCTAATATCTATTGTTACCTGATTAATCAATTTCGTAAAATCTTGAAAGGTGTAATTTAGGTTTAGGTTAACACCATAGACAGAATTAGCTCCAAATCCTACTTTTAACATAGAGCTGTGTTTCTCTACAGTATTAATGTTTAATTGATATTTATCGCCTTTTTCAACAACCGAAGGGTAAATCATTGTAAAGTTTCCTTCTCCAAATAGTTTATTCATACCAATTTGGATTTCATCAACTGAATATTGATTTTGTTCTTTAAGTCCAGATAACTTTAAAATATAACGACGTTTATTATTTAGGTTTTCATTTAAATTTATTTTATCTATTAAATATTCTTTTTGAACAACATACTTACGGTCAACTTTATGTGGTTTTAGATTATATTTTCTGATAATTTCCCGTATTTCCGGCAACATTTTACGGGCTGCCTGTTCACCCCTTAAAATCAAGGTATCCACTGCCTCCTTTGTAAAGCTTGATACGTTATAGCCTTCGAGGTCTGGTTTTATATTTAAATCAACAATAGTCTTGTTATATTTTTGTTTTTCGAGATCGGTAAAACCAGAAATTTGATTGAATACTTTATCTACTGAGTTTAGTTCTTTTTTTGTTAAAGGTATTGAGCTAATATCTACGCCAATTATAATCTCAGCTCCCATTGATTTGACAACATCTGAAGGGTAGTTGTTAACTACACCTCCATCTATCAGGAATAGTCCGTTGTATTCAACCGGATAGAACATTCCCGGAATAGCCATACTTGACAATATTGCTTTGGGCAAAAATCCATTTTTCAAAACCTCTTCTTCACCCGTTTCTAAATTTGTAGCGGTACAGGCAAATGGTATAGGTAACATATTGAAATCTATGGTATCAGGAACATTTACCATTAGCTTGCAAAACAAGTTAAGAACATTATGCCCACTCGCTATTCCTACTGGCAATGTAGGTTCTATGTTATCGGCATTAAACGGAAACTCAAGCAAGTGATCTTGTTCCGGAACATTGAAATTTTTGTCTTTATATTCTCTTGGCACATAATCAAAAAGCAATTCATTCCAATTTTGTGCTTTGGCCATGTCTTCAATCTCTTGAGCAGTGTAACCAGTCGCAGCAACTCCTCCAATAATACTACCTATACTATTTCCAACAATTATAGAAATGGGTAAGCCCTCTTCTTCCAAAACTTTTAGAACACCTATGTGCGCAAAACCTTTTGCTCCGCCACCACTTAAAACAAGTCCAACTTTAGGTTTCTGTGCCAGTAAGCTAAACTGACTAATTGCCAGAAGTGCTATTGTTAAAATAATATTATGGAGTTTCATGATTTTAAGCTTTCTTAAATATGATATAATATAATACTGGTAGTATTACCAGTGTTATAATTGTACCTACTAACAATCCACCCATTATTGAAACTGCCATGGAACCAAACAACACATCGCTTACCAACGGAATCATTCCTAAAATGGTTGTTAAAGATGCCATCATTACAGGTTTCATCCTCGACAACGAAGAGTCAACTATTGAATTATAAAAATCCTTACCCGAGTTGTTTTGTCGGTCAATTTCTTCTATTAGTACTATGCCATTTTTTATCATCATTCCCATTAAACCAATTACTCCAACAATAGCTAGAAATCCGAATTCTTTACCTGATAAAAGCAATGCAGGGAAAATCCCAATAAATGAGAAAACAAGACAGATAATGATGATTCCCATTTTTCGATAACTTTTAAATAAGGATAATAACAGAAGAATAATTCCAAAAATAGCAACCGGTAAAAACATGATAATATATTTCAGAGATTTATCTTGATCTGCTATTTCACCTTTCCATTTTAAAGAATAACCTGTTGGGAGTTGAATATTTTCAATCTTAGCTTGTACCTGAGCAAGTACTTCTGTAGCTGTAGCACCCCTAACCGGATCACAACTTACTTTTATACTTCGCTTTCCATTGGTGTGTCTTATGATAGGTTCTTCCCAACCAATAGAAATATCTGCCAAAGCACTAAGTGGTGTTGATTGCAGGATTTGTTCTTCAACCTGATCTAGTGGAATATCTCCTTCAAGTATTTCTTTTATAGGTAAATTAACTGAGTTTCCTCCCCAGACAGGTATGTTGTTAAGATTGTTTAATTTTTGACCTTGCTGATTTGTAAGCTTGAATTGAACTGGTATTTCATAATCACCTTCGAAATAGCGTGAAATTGGAACTCCCTGATTTGACATTAATATAGCCAGGCTTACATCTTGTCGTTGGGCACCAAAATAGGTTGCTTCGTTTTGTTTGTAATCAACATGAAGGTAAGGTGTTCGGGGCTCCCAATTGTTTTTTAAGGTAGCATGACTAATGGATGGTTCATTTAGAAATATATTTTCAGCTTGTTTAGTCAACTTTTTTAGGGTGTCAATATTATTTCCATAGAATTCTACTTCTACCAATCCATCAACAAACATTAAGCTGTAATTATTTAGTCTGGCATAAGCATCTGGATAGTTTTTGCGTATATAATTTTCAATTTCTGATCTTAACTTTTCTTCTGTTTCTATATCAACATACTCAATAATTAACTCTCCATACGACATGTTTGCATCTGCAAAACCTCTAACCAAGCTATATCGAGTTGGCGTACCTCCTAAATTCGCGGTTACGGCTTTAACTTCATCTTTTTCTAAAAGCCAATCGCTTATTTCACTTAAATCTTTTTGAAGCTTTCTGGTGTTTGTGCCTTCAGGGAGTTTAAATTCCAAATAATTTTGTGAGTAAGGCATATTTGGGAAAAACATTTGTTTTACATATGCGAAACTCCATATGGAAATTATCAATAAAATAATTGATGTGATAATTACAGTTTTCGGATGTTTAATAGACCATTCAATACTTGATTTTATTCTTGCAGCAACTGGCCATCCTCTTTTACCTTTTTTCTTTTTTTGGGGCTTCTTTAAAATATTACTTGCAAATAATGGAACTTGAATCACAGATAAAATCCAGCTTAAAAGCAAAGAAATAGCCAAAACAAGAAATAAATCCTTAGTATAGGTACCTGTTTCATCTGGCGATAAATAAACAGGTACAAAAGCGAGTATAGCAATTAGGGTTGCTCCTAACAAGGGCCATGCGTTTTGATTTGGAGCAGTAAACATTGCTGTTTTACGGTCTATGTTATTTTTAAGATCATTGTAAATTCCATCAATAACCACAATAGCATTATCTACTAACATTCCCATTGCAACAATAAAAGCCGCAAGTGAGACTCGCTGAATTGTTCCTCCAACCAATAGCAAAAAAGGAAATGTACCAACAATACTTAATAACAGACTCATACCTACTACTACACCACTTCGCCACCCCATGAAAAGCATGATAACAAGTACAACAATTAATACAGATTCTAATAAATTGATTCCGAATTTATTAATCGCATTACTTACTAAATCAGATTGGAAATAGACTTTCTCAAACTCAACACCTATCGGGAGTCCTTTTTTTATTTCAGCTATTTTTGCTTCTACTTCCTCGCCTATTTTAACAATATTTTTTCCAGGGCTGGCAGCAATGGAAATACCTATTGATGGCAAATTATTATAAAACATTTTCGAGAGTGGAGTCTCTTCATAACTTCTCTCAACAGAAGCAATATCTTTTAATCGATATTGCATACCATCATTATCCGAAATAGTTAAATTTCCAATATCTTCTACAGAATTTAATTGTTTATTTACCGAAACTCTAATACTTCTTTCATTGGATAAATAATCGCCTGGATAAACAATGTCCAAATGATTTCCGAGTGTTGTTAATATATCAGTAGGTAAAATTTTAAGATTTGCAAACCTGTCAACAGGTATCTTAATATCTATAATAGCTTGTTGTTCTCCATTAAGGTTAACTCTTTTTACTCCTTCAATGGTTAAAAGTTTATCTTTTATTTCGCGAGCATATTTACGCATTTCGTCATATGAAAAACCTTCAAATGTCATGGCATAAAATAAGCCATACATATCTCCAAAGTCATCAAAAATCAAAGGCTCCATAACCTCCTCAGGTAAACTCGCTTTAGCGTCACTTACTTTATTTCTTAATACATCCCATATCTGTTCAACTTTGCTTTCTGCTACAGTTGTTCCCAAATTCACAGTAATCTCGGATATATTAGGTAACGAACGTGATGTTACATCACCTAAACCGGACATAGTTCGTATTTCTCTTTCTAATATTTTTGTTACAGATTGTTCTACTTCTTGTGCTGAAGCTCCCGGATAAGGAGTTACTACTAATGCTGTTTTAACCTTAATCTCCGGATCCTCCAACTTACTCATCATCATGTAAGCACCAATTCCACCAGCTATTAATGCAAATAAGAAGAAATAAACCAATCTATTCTGTCTAAATGCAAATTGAGTAATATTCATTTTTTTGTGTTTTGCTTATTGATAATTAAGTTGTTATGTGCTGAGTAACTTTACTTTTTGGTAATTGCTAATCTGTGAATGTCCTGCAGTAATTACAATATCACCGGCTTGTAATCCTTCTAAAATGATAATGTTATTATTTCTACTAACCATTCCAACTTTAACTTTGGTTAAAACTGCCTGTCCGCTTTTATAAGTATATACATATGTTGCATTATCTTTTTTAAAACATGCATTTATAGGAATAGAAATCTCCTTCTTTTTATCTGCATCATAAGAAAAGTGAACTTCAACATTCATTCCTGGTGCTAGTACAAAATCTTTTGAAGCTTCTAATAAAAAAGACATTTTGTACAATTTATTAATACCTGTTTTAGTATTAGTACCTAAAAGTGCTAATGGAAATTTCTGTCCGTTATAATTGCTATTTGTGCAATAAAATTCAGAGATATGATCTTTTTTTATGTAAATACCAGGCGAAATCGCAGTTTCTACTATTAATGAAGATGAATTTACAATAGAAACTACTGGCATACCAGCATCAGTAATTTCACCATTGCTTACGAAAACAGTTTGTACGTAACCATCAAAAGGTGCTACTAAACGAGTATCATTCAATGCATTTTTTGTAGCATTTAACTTAACTTTAATTTGTTTCTTTCCTGATATTGCTTTGTCATAATCGTTTTCAGTTAAGTTCTTTTTTTTATATAGATTTTCTAAACGCTCAACTTCTCCTATAACCTGCTCGTATTCTGCTAAGGTTGCTTTGTACTGCAATTTATAATCTCTAGGATCTATTCGCGCTAATAGTTCTCCTTTTTTAACAAACTGTCCTTCTTTAACAGGTAATTTATCGATTGGACCGGCAATACGAAATGATAGCTTTACTTCATCAGACTCGTTCAATACACCTGGGAAAGTTTCCGTTACTACACTCTCTTTATCCTCAACAGTAATGGTTTTAACATATCTGATAACTGCAGAATCTCTTTCAAAGCTTTTATTAGAACATCCTGTTCCTATAATTAATCCAATAATTAGAGTGAGTGCAAGTACTACATTTCTAATTTTCATTATTCTCATTTTATATTCGTTAATAATTCTTTTGCAAAAAAAATTGAATGTTTAAATCGAATTAGAAATAAAAAAGGGAATTGATGATTTTAGTAAGTAAAGTGTCTTTTAAAGCAGGTAAGCTTATTGGAGGTGAAGCCTCAATATGTTTAAATGCCGGGGTGGCAAAACTACAGTTGCAACAGCTAGGTTGCAAAGCGCTTTAGATTATTAATTTTTTACTTATTATAATATGCATACACATTATTATACCACTTAAAGATATAACAATATGAAAATCAATTATTTTACCCCACCCCCTAAAGGGAGTAATTGATTTTATTCGCCTTCTGGCTCATGAGCTAAAGGTTCTCTACTCCCTTTAGCTATGGGGTAAAGAGAGGAAATCAATTAACTATATCTGGTACAATAATGTATTATAAATACCGAACTAATCTATAAAACACTCTAGAATAGAAATATTACTTTCATTTTTAGAATGAGATGAAGGTTAAAAGCAATTCTTGATTTGTCAAAATTATATGAAGTTATCCGATTTTTTAGGCGTCTTACCCATAACGTCCTATGTGTATGGTGTTTGGTTTTTTAAACCCCATCAAATCAAACCGTAATATGTTTTTTTAATGTAAAATCATGTTCAACATACATTAGTTTTGTATTACCTGTATTGAAAAATAAATCTTTTATTCAGTCTATATGCCCTAATAATTTTGCTATAAAACCATTACCAAATTTATTTATTGATTTGTCGCCACTTGAAGATGCAATAAATCGCCTATTAGGTGAGAAAACTATAGAAATTATGTCATCAGAATGCACTGAAAATATGTAAAGTATTTAGAATTAAAGTGTAAATTTGAAACAGAATTGTGTATTAAAAGGCGTAACCTTTTTAGGGTGTGTCACTTATAATTTTTAATTTAAAATTGTTTTGCTGAAAATAAAAATGAATATGAAAACATATGGATTTCTATTAAAAACCGTTTTACTGTTATTATCTGTATCGATATTTGCAAATGATGGTTCATCTCTGCCTCGTCTAAGCGTTTCAGGAAAAAACATGGTTGACCCGCATGGTAATAAAGTAGTTCTGCACGGTTTTGCTCAGACTTACAGTCCCTGGTTTAATGAAGAGGGGACCAAATGGACCAATTATAATGTAGCAGGATGCTTAGACTATAATCAGGGAATAATTGATAGTATTCTAAATGCCGGGTGGAAAATGAATTTCCTACGTCTACATATGGATCCATATTGGAGCAATATACCTGGTTGCTCAGGGCGTTATGAAGGTGAAGAATGTTTCGATGAATCAAGATTTATACAATATCTCGATGAAGTATTTGTTCCGATGGCTGAGTATGCAATATCAAAGGGATTGTATGTAGTAATGCGTCCACCGGGAGTATGTCCCGATAGTATTAAAATTGGGGGTGTTTACCAGAATTACCTGTTAAAGGTATGGAGTATTGTTTCAAACCATCCGGTTTTAAAAAATAACCCAGGTATTATGTTAGAACTGGCTAATGAACCCATAAAAATTTTAGGAACCGATGGCACCTATGGAGCAGGAACTCAGGGCCATTTCGATAACCTGAAAACCTATTTTCAGGAAATTGTAGATACCATTAGAGTAAATGCCGATAATATACTTTGGGTCCCGGGACTTGGGTACCAGTCGTTGTACAAAGGATATGCAATGAATCCAATCGAAGGTAAAAACATTGGTTATGCAGTACATATATACCCAGGTTGGTTTGGTAGTGCTAATGGGTACGATGTATTTAAAAGCGAGTGGGATATCAATGTTCAGCCGGTGGCTGACTTTGCACCCATCATGGTTACTGAGATGGATTGGGCTCCTGAAAAATACAATGCATCATGGGGTAAAGACAGCACCGGGATTGCCGGTGGTATGGGGTTTGGTGCCAATTTTAAAAAAATAACCGACGATGCCGGAAATATTAGTTGGTTGTTATTTACGTCACCACATTACCTGGCGCAATTCGATAGCGTTCCCCCGGAGGAAGGTGAAGCATATACTTTTTTAAACGATCCCCAGGCATGTCCCTGGCCAATATATCATTGGTATAAGGAATATGCTAAGGTTAATTACCCACGGCCTGAATTTGAATACTGCTCCCATAGCGATAATGGAGACGGTACCTATACAAACCCGGTTATTTTTGGCGATTATCCCGACCCAGATGTAATTCGGGTTGAGGATACCTATTACATGGTTTCCACCACGATGCATATATTTCCCGGTGCAACCATTTTAAAATCGTACGACCTGGTTAACTGGGAATATTGTTGTAATCCGCTTCAAAAAATCGAAAATTCAGCGTGTTATAACCTTGATGGATGTAACCGATATAGTCACGGACAATGGGCAAGTAGCCTGAAATATAATAACGACACTTTTTATCTCCATTTTAATACACTCGATGAAGGAAGTTATCTGCTAACAACCCAAGATATTGAGGGTACATGGAGTAAAAGAAAATTAACAGGTTCGTATTACGATGCCGGACTCTTGTTTGATAACGGGAATATTTATATTTCTCACGGCATCAATAATATATATATTACACAACTCGATGAAAATTTTGAAGAAGTCACGAAACAACAAGTTATTTCGGAGAGTGATTTGGTAAAAACAGGACTCGAAGGCGGACATCTTTATAAAATTGGAGGGTACTATTACATCTATGCAACCTATGGTGGCTGGCCTGCTTACCAGGTAGCTTTCCGGTCGACCAGTATTTTTGGGCCTTACGAGCAGCAACCAACGTATTTTGATGATGATAACATTCATCAGGGAGCGTTAATACAAACACAGAGCGGTGAATGGTGGACAATGCTTTTTTACGACAAAGGAGCTTACGGACGTTTTCCTAATTTACAACCCATAACCTGGGTTGATGACTGGCCTGTAATTGGTGTGGATGGTAAAGGCGTTACCACATATATCAAACCGGATGTAGGAAAAGAATTTCCGGTTCAGTCCTTGCCTACTAACGATAACTTCAGGGATTATAAATTAGGAGCGCAATGGGGATGGAGCCACAATCCCGACAACTCAAAATGGTCGCTGACAAACCGTCCGGATTATCTAAGATTGATGACTGTTAGTGTGGTAGATAGTTTGCAGGAAGCTAGAAATACACTCACCCAGAGAATACTTGGTTATTCTGATGATTTAGACCACTCATATGGTACCATCAAAATGGAAATTAACAATATGAAAGAAGGCGATGTTGCCGGACTGGCGGTTTTCCAAGATCCGTACGCTTATATTGGTGTGTCGTTTTCAGAGGGTGTCAAAAAGCTGGTCATGTTTAATAAAGGAACAACTACCAACGGCTCTGTTATTAACGATTCCGTTATTTACCTAAGGGCAGTGGCTGGATATAATACAGGAAAAGCCACATTTTCTTACAGTCTGGATAATTCCACTTATACTCCGTTAGGCACTGAGCTGGAAATGAAATACGACCTTTCCGTTTTTACCGGAAATAAATTTTGCTTATTCAACTATGCAACAGTTGATACCGGCGGTTATGTTGACATCGATTGGTTTTCTACCGAAGAAAAGTTTAATGAGGATACTTTTTATGACAGTTCTTTTACAGGGTATACCGCTGAAGAACTAACTGTGACAGACTTGGTTTTAGAAAGCACGAATATGGTACTGCTCACGGGGAGTACAACAAGCCTGAACATTACTGCTGTTTATGAAGACGGGCATACCGAAGATGTAAGTATTGGAGCCTCATATAGTAATCCTAATCCATATTTGGTTGAGATTAATAACGGAAGGATTATTTCAAAAAGGGATGGCGAAGTTACTATTACAGTCAGCTACAAAGGAAAACTTGGCGAACCGATAACGAAACAATTCACAGTAGTTTCATCAAAATTTCCACTCACAAATAAGCATTTTAATCCTAATATCTGGACCACCGGTTCATTCGATGAAAGTACGCATACCCTAATTACAGGTCAGTATGGATTTGGTGGATGGCATTATGATAATGGCATCGACCTGTCCGGATATAAATACCTGGTATTAAAAACCGGTAACACAAATACATGTGGATATTCCTTCAGAATATTTGATGAAAACAATTACTGGTCAGCACCTGACATGTACGATGTTGGAAGCAATCATCAGGTGGTTGTTGATTTGCAGAACATGTACAAAAATGGAACTACCACTAAAATGAATCCATCAACAATTTTTTATGTTGGTTTTTGGTCCACTGGAGGATGTGAATTAATCATAAACGATGTATATGTTACAAACAACGAAGATTACTCAAAACCAAATTGCACCGATTCTTACCGTAAAATAGACGCAACTATTTGCGTCGGTGATTATTTCCGGGTTGGCGACTCAGTTTTCAGCGAGTCAGGTAATTATATTATAGGTTTAATGAGTTCTGAAGGTTGTGATTCTATCGTTGATTTAAATTTATCAGTAAAACCTGTTAACATTCAAGTAACACTTTCTGACACATCACTAAGTGCCGATGCTATTGGCGCAGCTTATCAGTGGCTAGATTGCAACGCAGACTATAACATTATTAACGGTGCAACTGAAAAATCTTATTCACCAACTTCGAACAGTAATTATGCGGTTCAGATCAGCCAAAACGGATGCATTGACACATCTTCATGTTATACATTAAGCGAAAATACACTCGTCGAAAGTAATTTTAAAAATTTAATTAATATTTACCCTAATCCTACTAACGGAAATTTAAATATTGACTTAAACAAAAACTATAATAAGATAACAATAAGGTTAAAATCAGTAACAGGTCAAATTTTATCTGTCAAAAACTATTACAACATAAAGGAACTTAGTCTTTTTATTGATGAAAATCCAGGTATTTATGTACTTGAAATTTATTCTGATGAGGGTGAACAAATTATTGTTAAAGTGATTAAGACTTAAATCTGAATAACTATTATTTCGCAAAATTGAACTCTATACAAGAATTTTGTGTGTGACTTGACTTAACTTAAATGTTTAGCACAATCACATAATACAAGGAGTGAAACTTTCAAAAACTCATTTGAAAGTTTCATTCCAAAATTCTTGTTGTTTCATCATAGTTCTCATTTTTGAAAGAGAAATCTCATTAAGAGAATCAATGTTTTCTAATTCTTCATTTTAACGAACTCCACTATTGCCTGCGTGTAGGTTAACGACCCGTGTAAATTTTAATACCCCACATTTAACAAAACTTCGTAAGGCATGCATACATCTTCCGACTAAAAGGAGCTCAGCGCAGCTAAACTCATTAAGACGCGACCCAAAATTGATGCGACAGATATCGTTCTAAAAACCTCTGAACCGAACGCAGGGAGCACATGACTGACAGAGAGCAATACGGATAACTCCCTATAAATCTAATTGTTATGAGGTGTTTTTCTGTTTTATTAATTTCTTTCTATAGTCTTTGAATAAAAGAAAAGCCATTTCAGACTACAGGCTAATATTAATCCCAAATATCCATTGTTTGATTGCTGCTTCGAAATTATTATCAAAACCAAAATTATCCCATGTTGTATTAAGAGATATATCAGGATCAGCTCCCTGGTAATTGGTTTTGGTAATTAGGTTTTTACCAGTGATGTAAAACGAAAGGCTACTTAGATGCAGTTTTGAAATAATTTCTTCAGATACCTGGTATTTAAGTGTAATGGCTTTCAAACGGAAAAATGAGCCATCTTCAACAAAACGAGTGGAGCCAAGCCAGTTGTAGCCATAGCCGTATAGTGCCCTTGGGATATTGGCCTGATCACCATCTTTTCGCCACCTGTTATTAACAGCTGTTGTTTGATTATTGTATGTGTACATATTCTCTAAATCCATACGAGCTATATTAACAATGTCGTTACCGTATCGAAAATTGAAAAAGACACCAAACCACCAGTTTTTATATTGAAGCGATGTTCCTCCTGTTCCGGTTAGTTTTGATTGCACATTTCCAATCAGTTTAATGTCATTTTCATCGATATTACCATCATGGTTTATGTCTTCGTAAATAGCATCACCACCCCGGAATTGATATTGTGCACTGGTTCCCTTAGCAATAGTCATTGGTGAAGGGTTCCCTTCGAAATCGAGTATTACATTTCCCTCAGCATCTCTTGCAACTGGAGCATTTTCCTGAATCCCTTCAATATAATCAATGAATTGGTAAACCCCATTGTATTTAAAACCATATATTTTACCGTATTCTCCTTTTTTGAAGTAGGTTCCATTCGTATAATCAAAATCATAGTTTAAATCGTAATTGGTTTCAATTATTTGCTCGGTGTTTTTATATAGATTGGCAAAAATATTAAACTTAAAATTGCTTTTATCTATTACTGCAATATTGGTATTAAATTCCCATCCCTTGTTCAAAATAGATTGTCTAAAGGAATTGTGCGAATCTATGAACTGGTCTTTAATTTCTCGTTGGTAGTAATTTACATTAAAGGAGAACCTGTTTAATAGCTGTAAATGAGTATTAAAACAGACATCCTGTTGTTTCTCATCATAAGCATCTGATAATGGAATGTTATGATTACTAATTGATGCAGCTATTGAAAGATGAACTATATAGTCTAGATGTTTAAAAAAAGATTCATTTGAGATAATCCATTTAGCATTTACATTTAGTGAGTAACCATTTGATATAAAGTCCGGAGGCCCCAAAAATGTCACATTCGGGATATCCCAAATATCTAGTGAGTAACCATTACTGGAATAATCTGTAAACTCAATATTGTGGTTGGTTAATTTATAGTTCTCTCTACCAACACCAAGGTTAATATAATACCTGCTTAATGCAGCGTATTTGACAGCACCGGTTATATTTTGTTTTTTTAATTCAGTATCAGCATTAAGAAAAGCAATATAAGTACCAAAAGATTCAAAATCTGTTTCATATTCCCGAGTATTTATTGAATACGTAGCTGAAAGTTTTAATTGGTTTGAGTTGTTTTGTATTAAAAAGTAGTTGATAACATTAGTAAGGTAAAGTGTATTGATTTTGTATACAGAGGTTGCATATGTACCAATGTCTCTATAATTTGAACTGTATGTGTAATTTAAAGTGGGATCATATAATTCTAAACTATATTGTTTGTTTATTACTGAAGCCGTTAATGTGTATTTGAGCCTTTTTATTGGGGTCAACTCTAAGCTAAAGGTTGGATTGAATATTTTTTTATTATTATTTTGAGATGAAATATTAGCATAATGTACGGGGTTGGTATAATTACCATCATGAACTAAGGCATCTATTGTTGGAACATAATATTCAGAAGTTAATGTCCCATCCACTTCGGAATCGTAAACCGACATATTGGACATTTTTTTTAATGCCCCCTCATATAAATCAAGATCACTAAACGTGTTATAACTATCTGCTTTTAGATTGTTATAATTGACATGGAATTTTGCAGTCAGTATTTTTATGGGTTGATAGTTTAACTTCAAATGAATTGAATAGTCTTCATTCGAAGTGTAAATCATTGTCCCTTTTCCTTTGTTATACTCAGTAGCTAATTGGTAGCCTAGTTTATTTGTTTGTCCAGAGAGAGCAAGGTAGTGTTCCTGATTGAAAGCAGGTTGAGTAATTTCATCCTGCCAATCGGTATTGTTATTAAAGTTTTCATATTCTGACCAGCTTTTATCATATAAAAACGCCCGTATATTTGCTGCATTCTCATCCAGTTGAGAATTAAATAAAGCCTGTTTCATCATCATCGTATAATCATCACCACTCAAAGTTGTATAGCCTTGGGGTTGCTTACTAAAAGTGTTACGATAACTGTAATTAACATGTAGTTTATTTGAAGAATGTTTTTTTGTTATGATAGCAAGAACTCCATTTCTGGCATCGGAACCATAAAGCAGGGTACTTGCGTCGTAATCCAATAATTCAACACTTTCAATACTTTCTAAAGGGATGAGGGCAAGTTGGGCAATGTCGTTTAAATCGGCAGTGGTGAAATCGAGTTCGTCTGTTGTCCGATCAGGATAGGGAATGCCGTCAATAACGATTAATAGTCCTGATGTAGTGTTGAGTTTGTAAGTTCTGCAAAGTTGGGAAGAAAGTCCAAAGCTGTATTTTTCAGAACTGCTTACGTACTTATTAGTAAATGGTATAGTGTCGTTTTTATTAATAATAATGGAATCCTGTGCATTTACTTTAGAAATGCATTGTATTAAAATACAAAGAATTAGAGTGCTTAGGTTTAAATTATTCATTTTAACTGTCTAAATAAATAATGTCTTTATTATAATGTTGTGCTTAGTTTATACAATGCTTTTGATAATATTTCATTGCATCACTTGCACCAGTTTCAATTGCCTTATGCCAATCATTACATGCTTTATCTTTCTCTCCTATTTTATAGAATGCTATCCCTCTATTTGTCAATCCGCCTTTAAAATTGGAATCTAAGAATAATAAATAATTGTAATCCTTTATGGCAAGATTATATTTTTCTGTTTTTAAATAAACATTACCCCTTTTTAGATAATAATAAGGTACCAAATAATAATCCTCACCGTTAACTTTAGCATATTTCATTGCTTCTGTATATTCAATTATCGCCTTGTTATATTTGGAATCTAATCGGTAAATCTCTCCGCAATAATAAAATAATTCATCATCCTCTTGAAAGACTCTCTTTCCTTTATTTATTGCAGCAATTATTATATCAAATTTCTCATGCTTTAAGCTTCCAACCTGATATATCCTTATATAAGTCTCTCTAAAGGTCGAGTCTATTTTACATGATTTCAACAACTTACCAAGCGCTTCATTATAATCTTTATGTTGTATATCTAAAATCGCATCTTTTGTTAACTGTATTGCTTTGTTCCTATCGGCAACGGAAACAGAGAATGTTTGTTGGCCTATCCCATGCTTTATTGAAAAACTAATTATCAATATAATCAGAACTATTATCCTCATTTAAGATTTTTTTTAATGTTTAGTTATCTTATTGTATATACTGATAGTCTGAGACCTACAACTATTATCAACTTTTCAATTTTCAACTATTGTATCAATCCGCATTTGACGTTTGCTAAAAATTTAATCTCAAATTTATCGAAGCAAATTATGCACAACTTGTTTGTAACAAAACACAAAAATCATAAAAAGGTACTGATATCACCCCAGCGAATGGAACATAACACAACCTTTGAGTTGTTGCTTGCATTTTTTGTAATACTCTAGTATTCAAAGTGTTTTCCCTAAACTATTTAATATATCTGGCTACAAGATAATAAATGTATTGTACTATTAAAAATAGAGAAAAGGAAATATTTTTTAAGCTTCGCACAATTTGTCCTTCCGAGATTATTCTTTGCATAGTCCAAATAGGGATAATCTACTAATTTCCTAATGCTCTAATATTTCACAAACAGGCATTTCATGTTTTGAATTATGAAAGACTGAATACACTTTTTTTACTGATCGTTTAAGCAGACTGTAAAAATGGCTCTATTTACCCTCGAAAGCTTCGAGTTTTACTAAAGTCTAATCTTTCTTAAAAGGAATCTGTTATTATTAAAATAATGAATGACTTTTTTCAAATGCTGATAAGTTGTTATTATCTCTGTTTAGTAAGTTTATCCCATTAAAACCAACAGACCAAATTTAAATACCTATTAATTACAGATATCTCCAGTTCAATTAAAAGACATGGGGCAATCAAATAAAAAAGAATGAAAAAGACTATTACAATATTACTAATGTTTTGCTTGTGTGGTGGATATATATTTGCCCAAAGACATATGGAAAGTTTGAACCGAGGTTTAGTTGCTGTAAGAACCAGCACAAACAATGTATTTTTAAGTTGGCGCCTATTGGGAAACGATCCAGACTCAACAGCCTTCAATATCTATTTTAACAGTGTATTATTAAATCCTGAGCCAATTTTTGGTGGAACAAACTACAACCATGCTACTTCAACAGATGGTACTTATTATATTAAAACTGTTGTTAAAGGTGTTGAACAGAATACATCTGAATTATCTACACCTTGGGCTCAAAACTATATTGACATACCTCTTCAGATTCCGAGTGGCGGTACTACTCCAGATGGTGTTTCATATACATACAGCCCTAATGACTGTAGCGTAGGTGATCTTGATGGAGATGGAGAATACGAATTAATAGTAAAATGGGATCCGAGCAATTCAAAAGACAATTCTCATTCAGGATATACCGGAAATGTTTTTCTTGATGCCTATAAATTAAATGGGAATCATCTCTGGAGAATTGATTTAGGAAAAAACATTCGAGCCGGGGCACATTATACACAGCTCATGGTTTTTGATCTTGACTCCGATGGCAAGTCAGAGGTTGCTTGTAAAACCGCTCCAGGGACAAAAGATGGAAGCGACTCCTATCTTTCTCAGGGACCAGCTTCCAGCGACAATGATGCAATTGATTACAGAAATTCTTCCGGAAAAATTTTAGCCGGCCCAGAATATTTGACTGTATTTAATGGTGAAACAGGCTACGAGATGGCAACCGTATACTATAACCCCAGACGACACCCTGATACCGAAGACCCATCGGGGAGCCAATTGGATGCAGAATGGGGCGATAGTTACGGAAATCGTGTTGACCGTTTTTTAGCTGGCATTGCATATCTGGATGGTATAAAACCAAGTCTGGTTATGTGTCGTGGATACTATACGCGAACAGTTTTGGCTGCATGGGATTGGGATGGAACTTCATTATCACAGCGATGGGTATTTGATAGCAAAAACGGATATTCAAGTTATAAAGGTCAGGGTAATCATAACCTAAGTGTTGCCGATGTTGACAATGATGGCTTTGATGAAATAATTTATGGTTCCTGCACCATTGATCATGATGGTACTGGGCTTTATACAACAGGATTGGGGCACGGTGACGCACTACATGTATCTGATCTAGATCCTGACCGACCAGGTTTAGAGGTCTTTATGCCACATGAAAATAAACGCGACGGAGTTACTTTTCGTGATGCTGCCACGGGTGAAGTAATTTGGCAAAAGAAAAACGGAACAGATGTAGGACGTGGATTATCAGCCGATGTTGTATCGGGACATAAAGGAGCTGAATGCTGGGCAGCTAGTGGCTTGGGTATGTATAATAACCAAGGAGAATATGTTGGCTCAATTCCATCAATAAACTTTGCAATATGGTGGGATAGCGACGACCTAAGAGAACTACTCGATGGAACTACCATACAAAAATATGATATTGGTAATATATTCTATGGTACAAATTGCAGCTCGAACAATGGCACAAAATCAACTCCAAATCTACAGGCAGACATTCTTGGAGACTGGCGCGAGGAATTGATTCTAAGAACAACAGATAATTCTAAACTTCGAATATTTACTACAACTTTTAAAACAGATAGAAGAATTTATACCCTAATGCACGATCCTGTATATCGTATGGGCGTTGCCTGGCAAAATGTTGGTTATAACCAGCCTCCACATACTGGATTTCATCTAGGCGAAGGAATGCAAACTCCACCTGTATCTCCAATTCGAAACGGCAAGCTAGTATGGAAATATGGCAATAACTGGGATATAAATGCATCACAAAATTGGCAACTCGATGGCAAGGATACTGTTTTTCAAGATGCTGACAATGTGCTATTCGATATATCAGGATCAAATAGCAATCCTATTAATATTTCTGAAATAGTTTCGCCTTCATCCCTAACAATCAATTCTCCAACAGATTATACTTTTACAGGTTCTGGAAGTTTAGCCGGAGATATGTCTTTAAAAAAGAATGGTAAAGGAACTCTTAAAATCGAAAACAACAATAGTTACAGTGGGTATACACACATTTGGGGAGGAAAAATCACAATAAATGGCTCATTAAATTCAAGTGAAGCATTAGTTTATAAGTTTGCAACACTAAACGGCTCAGGAAGTGTTTTAAGTGTAAACATAAAAGAGCATGGAATATTAGAAGCAGGTGATTCCTCATTAGTTGCAGATACTCTAACCATCATTAATGATTTATTTGAGGAAGATAATTCTATTAACATCTTCGATTTATCCGATGATACAACAGGCATAATAAAACCTAACGACTTTATTAACTGTTTAGGAGATATAATATTTGAAGGCAAAACTATAATTTACATAAACATTCTGAACGATAGCTTAAGTCAGGGCACTTACAGACTATTTAGTTACTCTGGCAGCTTTATTGGCAGTTTAGACCATGTTCAGGTTAAAAATATTGAAGGCACTCCCTTTGAATTATTACAAGAATCTGGTTTTATTTCATTAAAAATATTGCCTCCAAGAGCTCCTGCCTTAATTGGCTGGCAAGGAGGAAAAAACAATAATATATGGGATCTTGCACTTACAAAAAACTGGGTTTTAAATGGTGAAGAAGTATCTTTTGTGAAAAATGATTCCGTGCTATTTAATGATTCCGGTAATCCAAATAACACTATTGAACTGGAGAGTACCCTTGAAACTTCAAACACGCAATTTAATCATACAATAAAATACGAATTGCTGGGAACAGGATCTATTGCAGGATCAAGCGACCTTATTAAATCAGGCACGGGTAAACTTAGTATTAAATGCTATAATGATTATACTGGAAAAACTGTAATAAATGGTGGAATTTTAGAAATCACCAATATAAGCAATGCCGGAATTCCAAGTTCTATTGGAGCCGCAAACAATATAGAAAACAACCTGATTTTAAATGGAGGTACATTATCACTTACCAGTACAAGCTCTTCAACCAACAGAAACATTTTATTACAATCAAAAGGTGGAACTTTAAATCTTGATTATAATAAAGAATTAGTATATAATGGCGTTTTATCAGGCGAAGGTGAATTAACACTTGACGGAAATGGAAAATTCACACTAAATAAAGCCAATACGCATAATGGAGGAATAACATTAAGCGGAGGCGAATTATTTCTTGGTTCAACAGAAGCAATAAACGGCGTTTGTGGTTCAGGTCCTATTACACTTGAATCGGGAACTCTTAGTATGCTTGAAGGAGTTACTTCATCTGCTCCATGGGATATTATTGTTCCAAAATCGGCTAACGCAACAATTAAATTAGTCTCTGGTACTTATACTGGAAAACTATCGGGTTCTGGCGTACTGAATATTTATACTCCTGGCAATAAATCGGAACTCTTGGGAGACTGGTCTCAGTTTGAAGGACAAATTAATGCAAGCGCCGATGATAATGGAGGATGGTTAATTCTAGGTAATAAATCCGGATATGGTAAAACTTCAATAAATCTGGGCAGTTCTGTTGTGGCTCTGTACCGTCATACTGCAAATGACACTATCGAAATTGGAACCTTAACAGGAGACCTTGGAGCCAAACTTGGTGCCGGAGGAGAAGGTGAAGCAACAATCACCTGGAAATTAGGCGGTTCTGGCAGCAGTTTTGATTTTAATGGCAAAATTACTGAGATTCAATATGCTGAAACCAAGGCTACAACGGCCATTATTAAAACCGGACAAGGAAACATGACTCTTTCCCAAGCCAATGAATATAGCAAAGGAACTACTATTGAACAAGGGAAATTAACTGTGACGAATAAGACTGGAAGTGCCACAGGTACAGGTAATGTTAAGGTGTTAAATGGTGGCTCTCTCTCAGGTAATGGTTTTATACAGGGAGAAACTACTGTGTTTGAAGGTGGTGTAATATCTCCGGGAGTATCCGGACCTGGTATTCTTACAATCTCATCCAACATTAACTTCCTGCCAGAAAGCAACTTTATGATTGACATTAATACAGAAACCTTAGAGTCCGATTTACTAGTTACAAATGACACCGTAAATCTTGATGGTATCTTATATATGCTTCTT
>JBNKCO010000033.1:0-23818 GCA_050287785.1 Bacteroidales bacterium | reverse complement strand
TCCACTTGCATACAACGGCAGTTTGTCTAAAAACTATTTTTAACCTCCTTAGGTTTTAATATTTGGTTGAATTTACAGATACTTACCCAAATGATAAAACATGGTTTTTAGGTTTTTAGACAGTCTGACGGACGGCGGTATGAAACGTTGCGCATTTCAAAGCACAAACCCATCAACCCGCTACGCCGTTGATTAAATGTTATTTCGTTCAAATATAGCACTATCCGCGCAATGTTTTATGACCGCGTGTTAGGTGGCGTTTATATTTCATTCATTTTTCTTTCCACTTCCTTTTCGATTTGTGATACACTTGTATTATAAGTTCTTCTTATCTTTGGTTTGACAACGAAAATACTGATAATTAACCATGCAAGAATATTTATTAATAGTCCTACACTATTAGAAATCAAAGAATTTCCTTCTCCTTTTTTAGTCAAATAAATAGCAAGTAGTGTTATTCCTACTGTACAAATTGGAAAAACTAAATAAAACAGAATTCGGTTACGCAAGAGTTTGTTTTCATAACTCTGCATTAATTCAGCGTAATATTTCTTACGTAGCACTGCTTCGGTTTTTTTGGAAGTCTCTTTATATTTGTTTTTCTCATCACGCTCCAAAAGCGCTTCTTTTTTAGATGATTCTAAATCGTGTTTTAGTCTTAACTTATGATTTTGAAAACTTCGAGTCAATTCAACTGTAATTTTCTCATCATCAAGACCAATTAATTTATTTTTGTTTACACTTTTCGCAATTTCAATAATATCTTCATTTGGAAGTTCTGAAATTTGTTCTTCAACATCTAACATTCTTGCTAGGTCTGCTAATTGAAAAGTATCTCTTTCTGGAATCATTGCAAGTTTAATAATATTTGCAAATAGAGGTTTGAAATTTGTAGGGTCAATATCAATTCCTCCGTTATCAAGGGCAAACATACTAATTAATGAATCTAATCCAATTGAAATTGCCTGCTCATCTCTTATTGCATTTTCAATACCATATTGTTTGACAGTTATGTCTCTTGAAAGTATAAAGCAATTCTGATGCTTTCTTAAGTGCTCTGCGCCTGAAATCAGACCTGCATCATGCATTAACGGACGCTTCCGTTTATCTTTAATTATTTTTGATTGAGAATTGTTAGATGCTCCATTTTTTTTGTACTTATGTCGATTCTTGTAAATCTCATTAAGTTTTTGGATTAATGTTTCATCTTCTTGTCCTTTCTCTATAACAGAATCAAGTTCATTATTATCAATCATTTTAACCTTGACGCTATTTACGAATACATCTGGAATATCCATAAAGTCATCAAAAAATTGTTCAAAATCTTCTGGATTTACGCACTGACGTCCTTTAGCTGTTTTAATAAATGCATCGTTTAATTTGTCAACTACTTCTTCATCATATTTTTGAATTATTCGTAATATGTCATCTCTTTTATTCCCAATAGTTTTAACATATTCATCTCTTGTTATTTTAAAAACGCCAGGTGTAATATTTAAAGAATCAAATATTTTTTCCAAGGATTCGTATGAGTTATAAAATAGTCCTTCTTCAAGGTGTAGATACATAAGAATATTGGTATCTAAAATGAATGTTGAATCTCTGAAAGAATCTAAAGTTAGTTTATCAACTGAAGTGTTTGCAGTAATGAGAGTTGAAGAAAAAGCGCATGTCCCAAAATCCCAAAAAATTGAAATTACATCATCGTCCGAGCTATCAAAAAATTTGAAATATTGCTTTTTTAACCAATCTTTATCTTCGTCCTTAATATTTTTGTCTTTTTTGGTTACAGAATCGATTATTTTGGAAAGTCCTTCATAACTATTCTCTTTTTTCGTTTTATATGCCTTTTCTGCAATCCATTCGGATTTATACTCTGTAAAAAACTGAATTGTTACAGTTTCAAACCAGTTTCTAACTGCAGTTTTTTCTGATTTTACCGGTGAGAAAAATTTGTCAATTATTCGAAATATTCTATTGTAATATTCTTGATACGCTATATCAATCTTCCTTTTTCTATTACTACTCAAATGATATTTTTATTCTCAATTTTGACTTTATTTTCGTCCACAAGAAGGTTTAAAGCATCATCAATTCGGTCTCTTTTGAGATTTGCGTTAAGAATAGAATTTACTTCGTTTTTAATTTCGTCCTTCGACAACTCTTTATCATAATGAAATAGTATTTTCAAGATAAGTTGAGATAAAGCATTCTTGGCTAATGATTTTGAAGTTGTATCTATATTCAGATAAATCGCTTGTAGTGTATTTTTCATAGAAGAATTTTTATCAGTTTTATTATAGTGTAGGATGTGTCTTTAAATGCCACCTAACGAACGGCAGTATGAAACGTTGCGCATTTCAAAGCACAAACCCATCAACCCGCTACGCCGTTGATTAAATGTTATTTCGTTCAAATATAGCACTATCCGCGCAATGTTTTATGACCGCGTGTTGTGCAACGTATTTCTTTATCCATCTGTCATTTATTTTCAAAACTATAAGGCTCAAAAATCCTCCCTGATGGTTTTTGGGGGAGATTTCCTATTTTCTGTAAATTCTCAATAAAATGCATTTTACACAAAACATTACCAACTATGGATTTATTATCACAATTCTCTCTACGACAATTATCCTCAGATTCAATAAGTTTATTTCTTTCAAAATAATCTGACATCAGGGCTGAATAAATCAACATATCAGCTGGTGACATAAATTGTTCATTTTTCCAATCCTCAATCTCAATTTTTGGAACTTGAAAAAAGTAAGTTTTTCCGCCCCAATTCCACGCACCACTTTCTTGCCATAATTGTCCACAAATCGAACATTGATAGAGAATATTACCATTTTCCGAATTAGCAAGTTTATCCAGTGTTTTAAGAATTTTTTTATTATTCTTAATCCTTTTGGTAATTTGTTCTCTTGTCAGCTCTATCGGCTGATAAGTTTCACAATTGCATTTAACTTGTCTTCTTATCATATAATCTCCTTTTCATAAAGTCAGTTCATAGTTTGCAGGTCGCTCCGAATATGTTGCAACGTTGAGTATATGGCAAGTAGGCGATTGCGTGCCTCAAACCTATCAAACCGAGATGAAGTTGGAGCAGGCTACAACCGTTGAATTTACTACTATTTCGCCTATTTGCTATATACATTGTTGTGTGCAGTATTTATTTGACTATGTGTTTTAAACTTGGATTATCTTTCGTGTAATACTCTCCAACAACCAGTTCGCTTTCATTTAGCTCTTGCGTTATATACGAAGTCGTGTAAATCATTTGATAGCTATCTACGCTGAACTTAGAAACTCTATCTATTAAGATTTTTTGCAAGTTTTGAGCTCGTTTTAGTTCAATTCCTTTATCTTCCATATTATCCGCAAAAATGAAACGAGGATACCTCATTCCATCAACACTTAACGAAGCGAGGAATAATGCAAATCTAGCTGCTACTTTAAGGTAAAAGTTGGAACTTGCTGAATATTTCGAATATTTATTGGATAAAAAAGTAAGATTATTTGAAAAGTCGATTGTAAATTCATTTGCATTTTTAAACTCATCTTGACGGTCTAAGTCATTGTTAAGTAAATATAGACCTTCTTTCTTGACTAAATTAGTTACTTGATTTTTCAAATCTGATTGAGCCTTTTCTGTATGAAAAATGAACGCTTTTAAACTACCTACTTCCTTTGTTAATTCAGCTTTGTTTTTTTCTAAACTTGCATAGAGCTCAGCTTTTTCCAGCATTGTCTCGTATTGAACTATTTCTCCTTCAATATAACCTTTTGTTGTAAGTAGGTTGTCTAATTTTTCATTACTTATAGTTTTGATATCTTTTAAAGAAGAGTCCACTTGACGTTGTATTTGATGTAATTTAACAAGTTCAGCATCTTTCCTTGAATTGAGCTCAAGAAATTCACGTTCATTTAATTTTAGAATCATCTGTGATTCTTGTAGCTGGAATGTAACTTCTTGTTCCATTCGTCTGGCTTTTCTTATACCAAATGATTCATCAATGTCCTCTTTGCACAATTTACATTTATTTGGCTCATTATTTACCTTTAGTTTAGTTAAACAGTCTGGGCAATAATCAAGAGGTAAATGTCCTAGGAATTCTCTAGTGTTTATTGAGTTTCTTATAGCAACTATTTTTTCCTTTAATGTTTCAATAAAAAAAGAAGTATCAGCGATTTCATTTTTTAAATTATCTATTTTTGAATCTAAGCCAGCAACAATACGTCTTTGATGTATAGCCTCCTTTTGAAGAACTTGAAAATTTAGTTGGGTGTTTTCATTAAATTCAATTTCTTTTTTCTTTTTTCGAATCTCAACAATTTCAGACTCAATATCTGAGATTTCTTTTTCCTTGTTTTTTATTGCTTCCCTAATGTGTTTAGGATTCAAAGCAAAAGCGTCTGCAAAAAACCTTCTTGTTGCTTTTAATTCACTTTTAATATTCGAAAGCTCTTTTTCTGCAACATTGAGTCTTTTCTTTTTATCATAAAGTTCTTCGTTATATATACCTAATAGAAGTTCAGAGACTGTTTCTCTCGTTAATTGGCTATCAAAATTTTCATAATAGAAAAGAGAACTAGTGGGTGATTCTTGGTCAATATATAACAATCTCAATATTTGATGAATAGTAATATTGTTATCTCCTTTGACAATTGGCAAACCTATATTTTCGAAGATAACATTAGAGAAGCTTTTTGTTGTTTGTGTTGTATTATAACCAAACTTTTGCCAGGTTTTATCAGGAGGTGGTGCTAAACTTTCTTCAAGGTCTCCCCAAAAGAAAAACATGGATGTTTTGTGGTTAATATTATCTTCTTCATCCTGTTCCACGTAGCGTTTAATTGTTATAATCGCCTGATTCATCTCTACTTCTGCACATACTAGCATACATTTTCTTGCCTCTGGAACAAAATCACTAAAGGCTCCACCTAATACAAAAAATATAAAGTGGGTTATTGTAGATTTTCCACTACTATTATCTCCACGAATAATATTTACACCTTTATGGAAAGTTTCATCATAAGCGACCTTACCTTCCTTTGTTTGAATATATAGTCTTCTTAAAAATAGATTATTGCGCATCATATTTACTTTCCATTAGGTTTGTTCTATCTTTCAATCCATCTGTTCCAAAAAGAGACATTAAATAAAAGTGAGATGTTAACAATGAAATAATATTTTTTTCTTTTGGAGAAAGTTCACCTAGCTCTTTGATGTAATTATCCAAGATAGATTTATTAATTAAAACAATCCGATTTTGTTGCAATGATTCTTTATCGATTATTCCATAAGATGCAATACAATTAATTGCTGCTTTTTGGTATGGTTTTATTTTTTCAAATACTTTCCTATTTTCAAAGACCGCATTATATGGGTTGCTAATCTTTTTAATATAGCTCCGTCTTAATTTTCTAATATCCCCTTCATCTTGTTTTAATCGAATTTCATGAATTTTGTTCGGAAATAGAAGATAGAAATCCCATATCCTTAATCTATCGACTTCGATTATTGAATCGGTATTAAATCGATTTAAGAATTGGAGTATTCTAAAAATAGCATGATACAAGTCAAAAGCTTGATTATACATTATCATAATTTGCCCAATTTAAATGACACATACCTGTAAGATAATAGACCATACCAAAAATATCTTCTAATGTATAATTTAGTACACGGTCGTGCTCACCTTCCTTATTTAATAAGTCAAAGGTTGGCTTAACAACATGCTCAACAACTGCTGCAATTATTCTTTGTTTTGTAGCTCCTGTTTGTATTAATGGCATATCAACATAAGTTTCAAAGTTCATTTGAATCATTGCAAAAAGTTGTGTATCTATCCATTGAGCAGACTCATAGAACCTATTCTTCTGTTGTTTTTTTGCATAACTCAATTTCTTCTTTGTTGCACGAACGATTTCCATATTAGAAAATCCACAGTCTTCTAGCTTTTTTTCTAAACCAACACCATCTAGTTTTGTAATATATTCCTCAAAAGCTTCCATTATGCCATCATACCTCTCGTTGCTTTCAACTTCCTGATTTAATTTCTCAAATCTTTTAGCAAATCTGGACTTTTGGGTTAAAACGATATCTCCATGATGGTCATTAATATTAACCTGCTTTTCAATATCTCCGTGATTGTGAATTTCTTCTGCCATTACATTTTAATGTTGCCTTTATTCTTTTGAATATTAATCTGCTTTTTGACTTTACCTTTATTTATAATGCGTTGGTTATAAACATTACTATTAGGTTGATTTTCTTGAACTGAATCTGATTTAATAAACTTCAGTATTAAATATGCAACAATTTCAACAAGAGCAATTGAAGTTAAAATTATTGGCTCCATATCCCAATTTGATTTATAAATCCAATATCCTCCTCCTATAAGTCCTATTATAGCAATTATAAATATTTTAATGTTTTCAACTATGCTTCTCATGTTTGTAGTATCGTTCGTTTATATTGCACACAACAGCCGAACAAATACCACTAGTGGTATTTATTCCCATTATATATAATAAAGTTACTGTTTCTAAACATATGTATGATCAATATCTGTAACATTGAGCTATTTTATATCACAAGTTACAAATATTAGTTAAAATTTAATGTTGTCCCATTCTTTAAGGTCGCAATTTGGGTTTGTTAGACTAGTGGTAGGGTTTAATTATATATCAACTCCATTCTCGTGATTTCTCTCACATCTTGAATTACTTCCTGTTTTAATTCGGGAGTCCAATATAATGCACCTGGATTTCTATATTTAAAATAATTTAGGTAGTCAGTATACTTTTGAATTAAATTATTTAGCCTATTAATTTTTATTGTATCAGCGGCAGTTATAAATGTCTGTTCTTCAATAATACCTCTCAACCATATACAAAAGTCAATAACTATATCTAATTGACTAGCTGGAGGTAAATTGTAATTTAACTCTTCTATTTCAGGTCTTCCATTTTCTTCAATGCCAAGAATATTTGGCATGTCAGGCATGGTTGGCTTGTCGGGCATGTCTGGCATGTCTGGCCCCTTAATTAATGTTGAACTATCTGGGGACGACTTGCCTTCACCCTCTTGTTTTTGAATAGGATTCACTTGACCTATAGACTCATTCTTAGCACTACTATGAAGAATATGCTTATTCATCCCGTACTTATGCATCTGTTGCCCAATAGTATTTGGCACTTTAGACTGATTAACCTTTTCCGTCGAAGAACTTTTTCTTTTTTCCTCGGCTTGTCCGCTATTTGATTTATGTTGCTGTAAAAACATTCTTGTAAATTATATTTGCTCTCATCAAGACAAATGCAGAGCATACTTGTTTGGTTATGAATTATTTGCTTATAATTGTTTTGTTGGATACCACTAATTAATGACAACCAATAAATAACGTTTTAAATGTATATAATTATTTTAAATTATTCCTAAGTATTTATTAGTATGGACATTTATTCTGCAGGTGTTGGTATATTAACAGCGAATTCGATTCCTATTTCCCGGCCTATGCGTTTTATTGTTCTATAATGTACCCACTAAAGTAAATACCTCAATAACTGACCAATACCACAGCTTAATGTAGTATTACCCAGTATTATAATAATTAGTTTAAATAAGTCTATCAAGAAAGTAATTCAGAAAATATTGTCTAATCTATCTTGAGTTCTTTTCGCATTTTTTATTAAAAGAATAACTGATTTATAACGATAATAAAGCAATAGTAGATTATAGTTTTAAACCTCCGAATGATACTGCTCTTCGGATTTTTTATTTGGCTTCCTGTTACAGATGGCAATAGCATAAGATTGTCCTGAAATTTACAATAACTGTCCTATTTTTAATAATCCCCCCACTTGTGTATATCTATATTTGTTAGGGTATTACGTGTTAAAACTTAATTTTTTTAATAAAAACAATTATTAACCCTCTTAACTAAACAATCTTATGAAAAAAAAGCCTTATCATGCCTGTTTTTCCCTAACTCACAGGCAAAAAAAACTCTTCCTGATTATGAGACTATTTGTAATCCTCAACCTGGTATGCACGGTCTCATTTTCTGCCGATTCATTTTCTAATTCCAAAAATCTTTCAATGAATTTTCACGATGCAAAAGTGAAGGATTTTTTTACAACTACGGATAATACTACTGTTGTTATTACTCCTGAAAAGATAATGCAACAGAAGGTGTCCGGAACTGTCACAGATGCTGTTACAGGAGAACCTTTACCCGGCGTAAATATAGTTATCAAGGGAACCGATATAGGTACCATAACCGATGTAAATGGTTCATTTAGTTTGGACGCATTGGATTCAAATGCTGTTCTTGTGTTTTCGTTTTTAGGATACCACACCCAGGAGATTTCTTTGAACGGCAGACTAAAAATCGATATTAATATGGACCCTTCCATATCAAAACTGGACGAAATTGTTGTAGTCGGTTATGGAACGCAAAAAAAAGCTACACTAACAGGTTCTGTTTCAGATGTTTCAGGAAAAGAAGTAGCTAAGAATCCTTCACCTAATCTTACAAATTCTCTGGTTGGAAAGTTACCGGGATTAACTGTTAACCAGCGTACCGGGGAGCCGGGAAGAGATGATCCCCGTATTCTTATCCGGGGAGCCGGATCTTTTACGTTTGCAGATGATGGTAATCAAAACAAATTCTGGAATTCAAATGGCCCTTTAATCGTTGTAGATGGGGTTCCCCGTGATCTTATGAGCAGACTTAATCCCGATGATATAGAAAGTATTTCTGTATTAAAAGATGCTTCTGCAGCAATTTACGGAGCACGGGCAGCAAATGGTGTGATCTTAATTACGACAAAAAAGGGGAATACCGGCAAACCTGTATTTGATTTCTCCTATAATACCGCTTTCCAGCATCCGACAAAAGTTCCGAAGATGTTAGATGCCGCTACTTATGCCGAAGTGTATAATGAAGCAGATTGGTACAGGCAAGGCAGGCCGGACAGTGCTTACACACCTTTCTATTCGGATGATGCAATTCAAAAATATCGTAATGGTTCTGATCCTGTTTTATATCCAAACACAAATTGGATGAAGGAAGTATTGAAACCGTATTCACTTCAACAACGCACAAGTTTGCAGGTAACCGGAGGGACAGAATCGACCCGTTATCTGATTTCTTTTGCCACAATAAACCAGAATGGGGATTATCGGAACTCTCCTTCAGATTACAACCAATATAACATGCGTGCCAGGATTGATGCGGAATTAAACAAAAATTTAACCGTCGGGGCCAACATTAATGCAATATTCAATAATTCAACGTATACTGTTGCCGCAACCTGGATTAATTTCAATAATATATTGATTGCCAATCCTACGCTGGCTGCCTGTTATCCGAACGGATTAATTGCCCCCGGAAGATTGGGTGAAAATCCCTTATTAAATGATCAGAGAGGATATGATAAAACCGAAGATAATCCGTTGTTTTCTTCATTTACAGCAACTTATAAAGTCCCTTTTATAGAAGGTTTAAAAATTGACGGTTCATTCAATTATGACCTGAGAAATCAGTTTGGGAAAATTTATAATTTACCTTATTATTATCATGAATATAATGTAATTACTCAGCAATACGACAAGAAACAGGGAACCGGAACTTCAACGGTAGAACTTACCGATAGAAACAGCAGATGGACAACTATGTTGTATAACTACAGGATTAGTTACGACAAGACCTTCGATAAGCATCATGTAGCAGCAATGGTTGGGCAGGAGCAGCAGGAGAATACATTTAAATGGTCGTCTGCTTACAGGAAAAATTTCGTAAGCCCTGCCATCGATCAGATTAATGCAGGAAGTAATGCACCTGAAGATAAGAACAATGGAGGTTCTACTTCCTCCAGTGCATACAATAATTACTTTGGCCGCGTTAATTATGACTATAGCTCTAAATACTTGTTTGAGTTTTTATTCCGCTATGATGGTTCCCAGATTTTCCCAAAGGGCAAGCAATATGGATTTTTCCCGGGATTTTCAGTAGGATGGCGTTTATCTGAAGAGAATTTTATGAAAAACAGCCTGCCTTTCGTAAACCAGTTGAAATTAAGGTTTTCTCATGGGCAGATTGGAAACGACCGTATTGATCCTTATCAATATTCACAATCCTATTCCTTTGGTCAAAATTATGTATTTGGCACTAATGATGTATCTGGTTTATATGCTAACGTAATGCCAAATCCCAATGTTACCTGGGAAGTAAGCAAAAAAACAGATGCAGGGTTAGAAACTTCTTTATGGAAAGGTTTGTTAGGAATTGATCTCACTTTATGGAAAGAGAAACGATCGAATATTCTGGCCCCAAGAAACCTTTCGGTGCCTAATACTCTTGGTTTTTCAGGCTTGCCAGATGAAAATATTGGAAAAACAAGCAACCATGGATTTGAACTGGTTTTAAGCCACAGAAACATATTCAATAAGCTGATTTACAGCATATCCGGAAACATTGCATTCGCAAAAAGCAAAATTGAATTTATGGATGAAACGCCAAATACCGAAGACTATATGAATCGAACCGGTCATCCTATTAGGGCGGCCCTCTATTATAAGTCCGATGGAATTTTTAATACGGAAGAAGAACTGAATAATTATCCTCATGAGACAGGTACACAAGTTGGAGATATTAAAATTCTCGATTTAAATGACGATGGTGAAATTACAACAGATGATCAATATAGGTTCGATTATACTGCCACACCTGAATATGTTTTTGGATTGAACATGAATTTACAATATGCAAGTTTTGATCTGTCTGTTTTCTTTCAGGGACAGACCAAAGCCTACAATTATGACGGTACGTTCGTAAATTTAGGGAATACAGCTTTTGATAATGGCTTTGTTGACCGCGCAAAAGACCGCTGGACTGTAGATAATCCCAACGGCACGATGCCCAGGGCAGATGCTTTCCAACCGGGAAACACAACATTCTTTTTATATGATGCTACATTTATCAGGCTTAAAACCATTGAACTGGGTTATTCGCTACCTGAAAAATTAGTATCATTTGTAAAACTTAACGATGTTCGGATATATGCAAACGCTTTCAATTTGCTCACCTGGTCGAAAGAAATAAAGTGGTCTGATCCTGAAATTAGTGGAAATACACTTTATTATCCACAACAACGCATAATTAATCTAGGTGTTAAAGTGAAATTTTAAAAATGAAAAAAATGAAAAAAATACTTATAATCACAATAACATTGTTGTCACTCATGTCCTGTAATGACGACATTCTCAATATTACGCCAAAAGACCGTCTTGCCGAAGAAGCTGTATGGTCTGATGAAAACCTTATAAAAGCCTATCATACAGCATTGTATAATTCTATTATCCATGGATTTAATATACACATGCAGTCGAAAGCAACCGATGAAGCTTATTGTTCAATTACATGGGGTATTGGTATAATGCAAGCTGGTACTTTAACTGCTGATAATATTGAATCTGTATCAAATACCGATTGGACAGGAGGTGGTGGTCTTTACTACTGGAACTCGGCTTATCAATACATCAGAAAAATTAATGTTTTTATTGATAAAATGAAGGGAGATGCGATTACGATTACAAACAAAGCAGAATTGGTTGCCGAAGCAAAATTTTTAAGAGCATACCTTTATTTCCTACTTACTGAAAGGTTTGGAGGAGTACCTATTGTAACTGAATATTATGAATTGGGTAGCGATGCTACCTTTACCAGGAATACGTTCGACGAATGTACGGCTTATATTGAGACTAATCTGGGTGAGGCAATTCCTGATTTACCGGAAAAATATGCAACAACCGATGCAAACTTTGGAAGAGCAACCCAGGATGCTTGCAAAGCATTACTGTCACGTGTGCTTCTATATGCTGCTTCTCCTCTTCACAACCCAAGTCATGACAACGCCAAATGGCAAAAAGCAGCCGATGCAGCTGAAGCTTTATTAAACAGCGGATATGAACTGTATCCCGATTATTCAAAACTCTTCAATCAACCCAGCGGATCGGAAAATAGTGAAATAATTTTTGCCAGGAATTTCACAACCACCAACGGTCATCAGGCTCCCATGCATAATCTTGGTCGCCGGTATGGTGCCTATGGAGGATGGTGGGCGAGCAACGGACCTTCTCAGAATTTGGTAGACGATTATGACATGCTCAATGGGACTCCCCCATTCATTTATACAAACGGGGTAAAAACGGTAAACCCTGCTTCGGGATATGATCCTCAACATCCGTACAAAAACCGCGATCCCCGTTTCGAAGCCACTATCATACATGATTCATCCATATATCGTGGAGATTTGTTTGAGATGTGGGTAGCATCCGATGAAAATACCTGGGGACCTGATTCTTACAAACAAAGCGGTGATAATCCACGTTCTAACTATCAACTTAGAAAATTTATGCCCGATGCCGATATTCCTATTAACTGGCAAACTACTTATACCAATCCATGGATAATATTCCGTTTGGGGGAAATATACCTGAATTATGCTGAAGCTAAATTCGAACTTGGGGATGAAACCACCTGCAGGGAATATTTATCAAAAATCAGGGACAGAGTTGATATGCCTGAAATTCCGTTATCTGTAACAGGTGAAGACCTGAGAGCAAGACTTTACAATGAACGGAGAATCGAACTGGCATTTGAAGAACACAGATTTTGGGATGTTAGAAGATGGAAAATTGCTATGGATATAGCAAACCGGCCAATCTATGGTATGGATATTACAAAAGATGTGAATACAGGGGTAAAAACATATACTCCGATATTATTAAATGACAGAAACTTTGAAGAACAAATGTATCTTCTTCCCATATCTTCAGATGAAATTAAAAGGAATAACGATAATCTGGTACAAAATCCGGGATATACTAAATAACTGACTTTTTACAGTCTTTAGATAAGTGTGTTATACAATCCTACAGTGAGGTAGATAACACACTTATCATTTTTGACTGATATAGGAACATTTTATCAGCCTGATTAATTAGTCTGTAATTTTCAACTTGAAAGACTTAGTTCTTTACTATCCTTTGTTCCAGCAGAATATGCTTACTTTTCAATTTTAAAAAGCAGACCCTGGCTATACGATGAATGCCGAAACTGAAGAAATAAATAAGGGTTAAGTTCTTTCTTTCAACAACAATTTCATTCTTGAAATTGTCCTGATATTTATATTAATTGTCCTGCCATTAATAGTAGATTCATTTAATACGGCTTAATTTTACGGGCATTAAAAAGAAGTCGGTTGACCAGAACTTATCTATTTTTCATTCCTAACTATAAAAGTAATTCCTATGAAAAAATTATTATTTCTTTTGTTAAGTATTACGATCGTAATATCATGCAGTAAAGATGAACTTTTTGTTACAAACACTGAACCTTTGGTGCTTAAGACAACAGATAGTTTTCGCGGTGTTAACTGGGCTTGTCCCGGAGATAACTTCCAAAAAGGGAACCTGTATATTTCCGGACTAAGTTCGTCTGACAATTATTCTTCTGCAGCAGCAGTAGCCGATAGAGTTGTAGGCCAATTCGTTTCCAAATTAGGTGCCAACAGTGTTCGTATGCCGATTAATGAATCATCAGTAAATGGTAGTTATTGGAATACATACACTGGTGCAATTGATAAGGCATTAAGTTATGGCAATGTTATTCTGTGTTATTGGTCCTGGACGCGCGATGTTCCGACCAATATGAACGATTGGTGGAACATGTGGTCGAAAGTTATTAGCAAATATGGCAGTAACAGTAACTGTTATTTTGAACCGTTCAATGAACCTAACATGTACAATAATACAGACTTATGTAATTTGTATAATGAATTTGTAAATGTCCGGTTTACAAGTATTCCCAAGAACAGATTTATCCTTGATGGTGCCGGCCTGGCTCAGAATGTACCTGCTGTCGGTGATGACAGCCGTCTAAGCAGTTGCTTGTTAGCAGTACATGATTATTCATTCTTTGCTTACCATAATAGCGAGTCTGCGTGGCAAGACCATATCAAGAGCTATGTTGGAAATTATGCCAACCGCACCGTTTGTACCGAATGGGGTTATCCGAATAGCCCTGGCAGTAAGAACGGTGTTTATTATGGTTTTATTGACTATAATGCGACCTCCGGAACCGGCGGCGGCGACTATTTTTATTATTATACCCGAGGCATCAGTAAACAACTACGTTCCTGGAACATGGGCAGCTTTTACTGGCCAGGCTTGAGGGATGGCGATTGGTATAGCATGACTAATAGAAGCGGCAGTGGCTCAAATATAGACTTAACAATTCCTAATGAATCCGGTCTATATTGGTTAAGATATTCCTGGGGCCTTGAGGATGGTGATTGCTTCCCAACCACGATTACACCCTACGTGCAGGTGGCTGATGGAAGCTGGCAGCAGACAGCAAGCGTTACAGTAGACTCAGGAGAAAAAGTTAAATTCGGACCTCAGCCTGTATCAGGTGGCTCGTGGTCATGGAGCGGCGGAGGCACATCGGGTTCATCACGTGAACAAACTGTTTACCCGACAAACTCGTTTACAGCTACCGCCACATATACCAATTCATGCGGTGCACAAAGCATACAAAATTTCAATGTCAAGGTAAATGGCAGTGACGACGAAACCGGAAACATAACCTTACGTAATGTTGCCACAAGTTTGTACATTGACGGTATGGGCCGGACTTCCAATGGCTCGAACTGCGGACAATATAGTTATAGTGGCAGTAGCAACCAGCAATGGATAATAGAAGCAGAAGGAAGTTACGTTAAAATTAAGAACAGTGCCACAGGACTTCTTCTTGATGGAATGGGCAGAACATCAAATGGCTCGAATTGCGGACAATATAGTAATAGTAGCAGTAGCAACCAGCAATGGACACAGGAAACGTCAGGAAGTTATGTGAAATTCAAAAACCGAGCCACAGGACTTTATCTTGATGGAATGGGCAGGACATCAGATGGTTCTGACTTGAGTCAATGGAGCAGCAGCAGTAGTAACAACCAGCTGTGGCAAATGGATTAATATTTTTTCATACACCGTGCATTCCATAAGGGATGCATGGTGTATGAAATGTTAACTCACATTGTAGCTATTCATTCATAAATAATTAAAAAATTGCTGATCAATGGAGTTTGTTAAGGAAATAGCGGTGTTTTTATAAATTCTTACCTCCAACCCTTAGTCTTGATGGCAATAACTTCACCATACAGATTGTCCGGGAATTTATTATAATTGTCACACTTTTATTAATCGTTTCACCTTCATATATCTAACATGTATAATTCATGCATGAGAACCCGGGTGAATAAGTAAAAGACCGAATAGTATCGTTGTTTAGACCCTATCTCATGCCAATTGTAAGGGGCAGAAAACAAATGGGCAGAGTTGGATGCCAAACTTCACATTTACCAGGTTTATGGCAATAACATTATCGATAAGCTGTCGTTTGACCCTTTCAACGAAGCTAAGAACCTAAAAGAATATGTAATAAAACATATACAGAGATTTGGAAAACTCCATCAATTGGGGGTTGATAATAATTATGTTACAAATGAAAACCGGAAATACCTTACCGGGAAAGAAACTTATACCTGTCTGCCCAGAAAAGGGAAACCTTCAAAACATGAAAAGCAACTAAAGAAACTACGCAAAAAACAGGGGAAGCAAAGAGCTACCGTATTAGAAGGAAGTCTTGGTAACGAAAAAAACACTATGTCCTGAAAAAAGTAAAAGCCCGCACCGAAAAAACTGAAATTGCCTGGATACTTTTTGGTATTATGACTGCTAATGCCGTAAAAATCAGCAAAAAGAAACAAGCAGTTTAACAATAATGTCCAATTGTGAAATAAGCCCTTCTTTTCACAAATATAACACGCTAATCCATCTTATTTTGTCAGTATCAACCACAATTAAAAATGGATCCTTATAATAAACTTATATAAAGATCCATTTTGTGTGATTATCGAACCGTTATTTTAATTTACGGGCAGGCCTTATCTACAATTATCCTTTTAAGATAAAATTGTTTTTCATCGCTGATTTTCACAATGTAAATACCGTTTGATAAGTTCAACTTAATATGGTGTTCTTGATCGCGATCCACCGAATTACTTAAAACTATTTTACCTGTGACATCAATAATTTCAACTTTATCAAAACTGAACCCGTTTGTCAATATAGTCAACTCATCTGATACAGGATTAGGGAAAACACTTATTTCAGTATTATCTGTTATAATGATACTATTTGAGATTAATTCCTGGAAGTCTGTATAATTAATATTAAAGCCCCTCTTTGATACAACCAGTTTAAGGTAATGTATTCCAGTACCAATAGTAATTTCTTTAGATACCGATTCCCAGCTTTGATATCCACCTGTTTTAGGAATTACAACGCTATCAATCCTTTCATCATCAAGGTATACCATAATTTCACCATCCCCATCAGGAGATGCAATCCTAAATGATATCTCAAAATCAGTAGTTGAGCTTTTGTTTTCAATCGCGTATTCTAACCAATCACCATCATCAATCCAGCCAACGTTTAACCCTCCACCAACATCTTGGGTAGTTTCTGTATCAGTACCCATTTGCACCAGATAATCCTCTGCTTCCACTTTACCAGGAATTGGTATCCAGTTGGGTTCGGTAATAGTGTTCGTTATTTCAAAGTCATTAAATCCTGCCAGTAATCCACCGTCGGCAGCGGCTACATCACCAGGAGTGAAACTAAGTTTTACAGTATCACCAAAATGTAAATTATCATTAACCGTGAACAAAATAGAGTTGTTAAAACCAAAGAAATCTGTAAACTGGGTACTTACACCGTTTACCATCAGTTCGAACTGATTTGATTTTCCTATAACCGAGGCTAACGATTTAGAAAACAGAATAGTACCTGATATCCCATCGGCGTTAATAGTTCCTGAACCTAGGTTTAGCGGCAACCCCAGAGCATTATTTAATACCAATATATCTGATAATGATTTTAAAGCACCACTATCAGAGGATACAATGTTATTACCCGAATATGACAGATAAAGAGTGTAATCGGCAAAAACCTGCTCTGCCAAAGAAAATAATATTGAAGTAGAATCATCGCTTAAAACAGAGTTTTGGAGGGTTAGGGTACTTGTTTCTCCGTTATATTCCTTTGTCAGTGTTAAAGACGAAATATCAGATGGTTGCTTCATCTTCATATTAAAACATGCAATAAGGGTATCGCCATTTTCATTAGTTTTAATATCTGTTAATAGAGGAGAAGCCCCTTTAAGAAGGTTTTGTACTAATGTATCGGTAAAACTAACAAGGCTTTTCCCAAATATCGAAATTATATTTCCACTATTATAAGACAGTGAAATTGAATTGTCATTAGTAATATTTTCTGCCAAATTTATGATAAGGACAACAGAGGTATCACCGGGAACAACACTGTCAATAACAACCGTTTGGTCATCGACTTTCACAGAGAATCCATCATAATTGTCATGATTTTCTATGGGCCAGCTGGTAACAACTTTTATCTGGCTAGGATTTTCGTTGGATACAAAAGCAGAAATGAAATTTGGGGTACCATCATCAGGTGCAGCCCATGTATATTGAGGCCACCATTCGAATCCACAGCGTCCGCTGTTTATGTCGGGATACGTAAAACCGCTTATGCCTTTTTCCATATCATCAATTAATTCTTCGGTCATACCACAAATCCAGCTAATATTCCCCTGGGTATCGTAGAAATTTCTAACCGCGTTCCCAAAAACCTCGGTTGTTCCCGTCCTGATGCCCTGATTGCCCATAGTATGCCACGATCCTTCAGTTACAATGATCGGGTACAGGTCCGAGCATGCTTTCCATCCACTGGTTACAAACCGGCTGTTGATTGCATCCAGATCATTTGCCCCGAATGGATACATATGTCCTGCGTAGCCAATATTCTTTCCGGAAATAGGATAAGTGGCAAAATTCATTAACCGGTCTTGCCAAATAAGCCCTGGAATCCAAATAACATTATCGGCACCGGTTGCACGTATCGAATCGGCAATATCCTGAAAGAAGGTTTGTACAGCCTTGTCATGGGCTTCTGATACCGAACCCCAATCGTCGTTGCCCAATTGACTTTCTATAACAATAGGTTCATTACAAATCTCAAACATTACATTATCTGCGTTTTTAATTTCCGGGTACCTATTGCATATACGCGTCCAAAATTTAATCATGTTCGATTTATGCTGGGCGCTCATAAAAGTGCCTCCATCAGGGCAATTCCCTATAAAAACAACATAAATTCCATGTTCCCTACAATACTCAACATATGGTATAAACATGTTATACCATGCCCGGTCTTGCAAGGCGGTATCAACAGTACCATCATCGTTCCAGCCATCCGACGGGGTCCACATCCTCACAAAATTGTTATACCATCCGTGATCGGCCCCGAAAAGCGGATTTGGGTCAGATAATAAATCAACAATACTCTTATAGACATTAAGTGCTTCTTCGCAGTTTTCTGGTGTAAAAGTGTTAGGGTCGGAATAAAAACGTCCGTTAAACCAACTACTTGTAGGCTGCATCCATCCGTGAAGCACAACATTTTTCCCTGTGGGATCTTTCAAATAGCGACCATCTACATGCAACGCTGGAGTTGGCATACCCTGCCATGCAAATATTTCAACCATATAAATTCCCGATACAATTAATAACACTAATAGTTTCTTCATATCTAACATTTATTTACTATTTTTTAAAATTATAGCAAGTTATTATAATACTTGAATTCTGATTTTTACTAAAAAAAATTTGTTTCCATGTTTAGCAAAATAATACCTGCTTTTGATTTCTTAGTTTAATATCTCAATTTAAGGCCTAAATATAGATATATGGAGAAGGACGGTTTATTAATAATGGGTCAATTATTATAAATTTCAGGACAATTTTATAGTATTGGCATTCGCGCCAGGGATAAATAAAAACCCCGGAGAACATATTCCTCCGGGGTTTAAGAAATCATTAAGTAATTATTATTGCTTCATAATTTTTTTTGTCAAGCTTTCATTTTGACCAATTGCTTTTACAAAATATATTCCTGATTTATAGTCAGACATGTCTACTTCAACATTGTCGGAAGTTGAATTTTGCCTGTAAAGTTCTTTTCCTTCTAGTGAAAAAATAGCTATTTCATTTACTGAGATGGATAGCTGAAGATTCAATACATCGATAACCGGATTTGGATATGCAAGTATTTTTTCTGTTGAGGATATTGATTCCTCTTCTGTTGCAATAATTGCCGATTTTAATGATGATGATGAGAAAGTCCATTGTTGGTTTTGATTGTTTGCATCAGATGCCCATAAATATACGCCCTGTTCATTTGCTCCGCCATTGTTACCGTCTATTGAGTAGCCTGGAGAATTTCGTTTTTGAAGGCGATAGTTTGAATTACCAGCGTCTATTTTTTGCCAGTGTTGGTTCTCATTGTTAGCATCGCATGGCCACAAGATAACTGCTTGTCCATTTGCACCACCATTACCTCCATCGATACAGTAATCGGTATTTAATTTTTGATAACTATAGTAACCGTTACCCCGGTCAATTTCAACCCATGACTGATTTGCGTTATTAACATCGCTGCTCCATAGGTATATTTGTCGCCCGTTAGCACCGCCATCGCCACCATCAAGAGCAAAACCACTGGCATTTCTTTTGGCTAAATGTACGGTTGTACTGACTCCGCCGTTTACATTTACAGTAAAATTTTGAGTGCTTTGCGCACCACAAGCATTGGTATAAGTGGCCGTAGCAGTTACTGAACTTGTAGGATAAATGGTTTGCTCGCGGGAAGTACCGGATGTGCCGCCACCGCTCCACGACCATGAACCACCTGATACAGGCTGAGGGCCAAATTTAACTTTTGCACCAGCATCAACTGTAACACTTGACGTTTGTTGCCAGCTACCATCGTCAACCTGTAGGTATGAGGTAATTGAAGTAGGAGAGCAAGTGCCATTATACTGGTACCACCATTCAAATGCCGCTTGTGCACCTTCCTTTGAGCTTAAGTTGCAATTTTCAGGCAGTGCATTGTTAAGATCATCAAGCAAGTCTCCTAAAAATCCAATCATATAGGAAACATTGCCTTCAGCGTCAATGTTAGACCTAAGGGTATTACCATATATTGCTGTACTACCTTTGCATAGTCCATTATCTTCAGGAAACCAGAAATTTTCTGTGATAATCATTGGCCAACGGTCTGTAGCAGGTTTGTAATTACGGTTCCACAAATTGTTGTGGCAATTAGCATCGTCACCACAACCGCCATAGGCTGGGTAATAATGTGCCGCAACACCGATATCAGAACCGGTGAAAGGATACTCGGCCCATCCTTGTGGTTCGCCCTGCCAGCCAAGGGTTGGAACCCAAATAACATTGTTTGCCCCTGTGTTTCGGATATCATTAATAACAGGTTGCAACCAGTCTTTTAAAGCTCTCCAGTAGGTTGAGCTACCGAAGCCCCAGTCGCCGTTTCCAGGATATGATTCAATGGCTACAGGCTCGTTCATAAGCTCGAACATAATATTGTCGGCATTTTTAACGCCCGGGGCATTGGCTACGGTACTCCAGAAAGTACGCAGGCGAGCCTGTTCTGTTACACCTGCATTATTTGAGCCGTTATTGGGTGTATTGATTGGGCCTGTTGCGCTAAGTATCAGGTAAAGGCCACGAGACCTTAAATGGTTAGCGTAAGGAACAACGAAATTCTGTATCCAACCATCGAACTGAGCCTGATCTACCAGGCCCGATTCTTGTGTCCAACCGCCAATAGCATCAGTATTGACACGCACAAAGGTGCAGTACCAACCATGGTTTGTACCATATCTTGGGCTGACGTCGCTCATCATGGTTGCTGCATCATTTAAAAAGTTTAACATACCAGCCACATTGCTCGGATTGGTCCAGTCAGATGGATTACTGTACCATTTTCCTCCTCCGTTAAACCAGGTTTCTGTAGGCTGCATCCAGCCCCCACGAAGAACTACGTTGTTGCCGTTAGGGTCTTTTAGATGCCGACCTTCTACATGTAAAAACGGAGTAGGCATACCTTGCCAGGCAAACATTTCAATAGGCAGAACCACTAGTACCGTTAAACAAATAAGTAATTTCTTTTTCATAGTTAATTTAATCAAGTAGTTAGTAAATAATGAATAAAAGTAAAATCAGGAAACCCCGAAGAACATATTCCTCCGGGGGTAAATCTATAAATCACTATTTCTTTAAAACCTTTTGTGTCAAGGTTTCATTTTGACCAATTGCTTTTACAAGATATATTCCTGGGTTATAGTCAGACATGTCTATCTCAACATTGTCAGAAGTTGAATTTTGCCTGTAAAGTTCTTTTCCTTCTATTGAAAAAATAGCTATTTCATTTACTGAGACGGATAGCTGAAGATTCAATACATCGATAACCGGATTTGGATATGCAAGTATTTTTTCTGTTGAGGATATTGATTCCTCTTCTGTTGCAATAATTGCCGATTTTAATGATGATGATGATGAGAAAGTCCATTGTTGGTTCTCATTGTTTGCATCAGATGCCCATAAATATACGCCCTGTTCATTTGCTCCGCCATTGTTACCGTCTATTGAGTAACCTGGAGAATTTCGTTTTTGAAGGCGATAGTTCGAATTACCAGCATCTATTTTTTGCCAGTGTTGGTTCTCATTGTTTGCATCGCATGGCCACAAGATAACTGCTTGTCCATTTGCACCACCATTGCCTCCATCGATACAGTAATCGGTATTTAATTTTTGATAACTATAGTAACCGTTACCCCGGTCAATTTCGACCCATGACTGATTTACGTTATTAACATCGTTGCTCCATAGGTATATTTGTCGCCCATTAGCGCCGCCATTGCCACCATCAAGAGCAAAACCACTGGCATTTCTTTTGGTTAAATGAACGGTTGTACTGACTCCGCCGTTTACATTTACAGTAAAATTTTGAGTACTTTGCGCACCACAAGTATTGGTATAAGTGGCCGTAGCAGTTACTGAACTTGTAGGATAAATGGTTTGCTCGCGGGAAGTACCGGATGTGCCGCCACCGCTCCATGACCATGAGCCACCTGATGTGGGCTGCGGGCCAAATTTAACTTTTGCACCAGCATCTACTGTAACACTTGCAGTTTGTTGCCAGCTACCATCGTCAACCTGCAGGTATGAGGTAATAGAGGTTGGAGTGCAACCGCCTAGTAATGAAAGCATCTCCGTTGCATAATGCCTTCCTAGTTCCCTGTTACCCTCCGATGTAAAGTGAATGCCGTCATCTTTAACTTCGCACCCATTTGAGGAAACTACATGAGCGTTGGGAATAACCTGCGGTAATGTAGATATTATTTGTGAGTTCATGTATGAATCATCGCCTCCTGCAAGTTGTCCTGCTAGCAGAGGAACAGATGCTGGATTAAGTCCCAGGTCATTTATAATATCATCATAAACAGTCTTAACTTTTGATGGCCATTGGGTATCACCATAGTTCGATTCTCCCTGGTGAAGCAGAATACCTTTTATAACGCCATCATTTTTAGCTAAATTGGCAAGATCAATAAGATATTGGTAAGGATTTCCAGCATAATCATTGTTTACAATATTTAATAACCAGTCTGGAGCATCCTCCAAGTAAGACTCAAAATTATCTTTGTCAAACAGTTCAATTTGGCATCCCTGTACAGCTACCGTAATTACACCTACCCTAACATTTGACGGGAGGTTTGCAACCATTGTAGTACCAAAGTAATCGACAGGGTTAAGGCCATCGTAACATCTGCATAAAGGTGGAGTTGCTGTGTACCAATTTGCTTTTATCCTTCCAAGGTTTGAACAATTAACAGCTTGAAAAGTCTGGAAACGGCTGTCTACGACTTGATCCTGAGCCTCTATCTCACCTGCCCCAACCATATTTGATTGTCCAATGCATAAGTATATATGTAAATTCGGATCTTGAGAAAAAACATTTGTAACAGATAGTAATAATCCTGTTAATAAAACAATTAACAATTTATTTTTCATTATAAATAGTTTAAATTACTTATAGGTTAATGAATAAAAAAAACATATTGTAATAACCCCGAAGAACAAAATCCTCCGGGGTTAAAACTATTATTTACTATTGTTTCATTATTTTTTGTGTCAAGCTTTCATTTTGACCAATTGCTTTCACAAAATATATTCCTGATTTATAGTCAGACATGTCTATTTCAACATTGTCAGAAGTTGAATTTTGCCTGTAAAGTTCTTTTCCTTCTAGTGAAAAAATAGCTATCTCATTTACTGAGACTGATAGCTGAAGATTCAGAACATCGATAACCGGGTTTGGATATGCAAGTATTTTTTCTGTTGAGGATATTGATTCCTCTTCTGATGCAATAATTGCCGATTTTAATGATGATGATGATGAGAAAGTCCATTGTTGGTTCTCATTGTTTGCATCCGATGCCCATAAATATACGCCCTGTTCATTTGCTCCGCCATTGTTACCGTCTATTGAATAGCCCGGAGAATTTCGTTTTTGAAGGCGATAATTTGAATTACCAGCATCTATTTTTTGCCAGTGTTGGTTCTCATTGTTTGCATCGCATGGCCACAAGATAACTGCTTGTCCATTTGCTCCACCATTGCCTCCATCGATACAGTAATCGGTATTTAATTTTTGATAACTATAGTAACCGTTACCACGGTCAATTTCAACCCATGACTGATTTGCGTTATTAACATCGCTGCTCCATAGGTATATTTGTCG
>JBNKCO010000032.1:0-557994 GCA_050287785.1 Bacteroidales bacterium | reverse complement strand
CATATTCAAACCTATCTAGTGTCTGCAAGAAAACTACTCTGAGCGTCATTGCGAGCGAAGCGTGGCAATCTCAAGCTACTGACTACCAATGCAAACAGATTATCTTCGATGAGCTCGCAAGCTTCGGTTGCTTCGTTCCTCAATGACGGATATTATTAAGTTTTCTTGCAGACACTATCTAACAAACACTCTCTTCTACTCTCAGAATATTCAATTATTGCTTTAATAATTTCTTTGCTTGTGTATTTCTTAAAATCTCTTAGAATATCTGATAAATCATGCCCTTCTTTTGCTTCTGCTATTATATGAATATGATAGCTCATTATACACCACGCATATATTATTAAACCTTTTTCTTTCTGACAATATTCTAATGAATCGATAATTATATGTTTATAAATGGGCCTGGTAAAAATATCTACTCAATCAACAACTGTTAACGTGATATAGTATTTATAACCTTCTGATATTTTATTCTTTATTCCCATTTATTAATTCAATTCACTTAAATCCTTTACTGGACGATGCCTGCTCTTTCGGATTATAAATCCTTTCTTCTCCTTCCTCCATATTACAAACCTTTTTTATTGCTTTCGGATTACAAATCCGAAAGAGCGGGGTTCCGTATAAAAATTATTCTCCCGTTACATAAAGTTCGTTACCACATAAATTTTCATTTATTATCTGATATTGATTGTTGTTTTTTTCAACTATTGCATATGGCATATAGAGTTTATTAGGTTCAAAATCCCATAAGAATATTTTGATGTCGCAGTTAATATGTTCGTAAAATAACTCTAAGTCTGCTTCTTCAATGTCTTTTGTATGCCGAACGATAAAAAAATGATTATCATAACTAAATCCTCCTACTATATTTTTTTTATGCTCCATAACTCTTTTAAGAGATAGTTCAGGAAAAAATTTATAGCGAATAGTAAAACTTTCCTCCTCCATATATGGTTGTATGGTAAAAGAAAAAAGATTCTTCAATTTTGATGAATAATTATTACAATCTACAACTAATTGAATTATAGAATCTAGCTGTGAGTGTATTTCTTTATCAATGATTGTAAGCGCAGGAATATAATCTGATTCCAATTCTGTATTAATTACAGCATTAGCATTCTTCAATTTTTTATGGTTAGTTATGTTGTATCCAACGTTCTTAATTGAAGAACAAGAACATAAAACTAGTATAGATACAATTGCTACTCCGATTATCTTTCTCATTTTGCTGGTACTGGTTTTGTTTCTTTATACCTAATATAGAATTTAACTTGAGGGCCATATATAGTCTCAACTGTTTGGTAGAACTCATAATCACTTGGAGTTGGATTTGGCGTGTTAGGGTGGTTGTGAGTATGAGATGTTAATGTATTTCCACCCTCTTTTGCTTTGTTATATAAGAGTTCTGAACCGTAAAGGTCTGTACTTTTATCATGACTCGTTGTTATAAAGTTTGTTTGATTCCCATCGCTATCTGACATCTCTAAATGAGAATATTCAACCTTTGTATTGTCAGCAAGAAAATTAAATATACCTTCAGATTCATCATTATTTGTTGTAGTAACAGTAGTAACCTTACCACTTAATTCTGTCTTTTCTGATGTCGCTGTTATAGAACCCAATTCAAAATCTTCACTTACTTCATGGTCTTTTTTATGGTTAATTTCGCCCTTTCTCCTTTCTCTATTGCTTACTTTGACAATAACGTCATTATCACCTCCTTTAATAGACTCCTCTGCAAATCTTCCTTTTTTATCAACCAATAGGGTGTCCAATCCCATATAATCAATGAACCTAATAGGATTGTTGGCAGCATAAACAAAACCAGATTGAGAGTTATTTTTCACGGTAAGAGGGTCAATCGTAGTAAATCTTGCTATTGCTGGGTCGTATTGTCTAAAACCATAATCATACCAATCCAGTTCCTTCTGTAGTTCTTTGCCGTTGTAGAGGTATTTTTGAGAAGCATCTTCCAAGGCCATTGGCTCATGCCTCATGCCAAATGGGTAGTAGTCTGCTGTTTGTACAACCTCACCATTTTGCTTATAAGTAACCCTGGTATTACCCAAGTGGTCTTTTAAGAAGTACTCGTAAGCAAATACTCCTGCGTTATGGTTTATCTTCCCTTCGCTGGTTAAGATATATTTCAAGGAACCATTTTCGTAAACGAAGTTACCAATATATTCTGTAACATCATTACCAAGCTTATGAGAAAGTTTGACACCAGTGGCGTTATAAACATATTCTGTTGTTCCAGGGCTGTGTGTTATGCTTTCAGGAAGGTTTAAATAATTATAACTAATGGCAGTGTTAATACCCTTGTTTTTGTCAATAGTCATATTGCCACGCTTCGCTCTCAATGACGGAAATTATTAAGTTTTCTTGCAAACACTAATTATATGATTGGGAAATTTTATTTCCCGAAAAGAATTGATTTTCTCCTGAGAATATGTAATTTTCATAAGCAACGATATTTTTGGTTTTTTAGGTAAAATCAATTTAATTGGTGAAGCTTTGCAAACTCTAGTTTTGCATAAATTACCGATTTTCATCATGATTTCGCTACAGATATAAGACTCTTATTGAGCCTAGAATATAAAATTAATTAATCCCATTCCTATTTCTATGAAAGAAGAAAGAGTATGGTATAAAGGAGCTGATAAACTTAATATTCATGTTTTTAAATGGCTTCCGGAAGGAGATGTTAAAGGCGTTTTATTATTAGTACATGGTTCTGTTGAACATGCAGCTAGATACAGACATTTTGCTGAATTTCTTACAAAGAATAATATAGCCGTAATTGCTCCTGATTTAAGAGGTCACGGACAAACCGCTCTTAAAAATGGACAGATGTCTTTCATAGCTAAAGAAAATGGCTGGAATCTTATCATTGAGGATTTGGTAATTCTTAAAAAAACTATTTTGAGAGAATTTAGCGATGTTCCTTTATTTATTTTTGGTCACAGCATGGGTTCTTTTATTGTGCGTGATTTTATTTCCAGACATGCTGAATATCTGAAAGGAGCAATTGTTTGTGGTAGTACAATTGGTAAGCCATTGCTGGCAAAGATTATGCTTCCTGTAATGAAAATAATGTTATGGTTCAGAAAAAGTAATGCTGAAAGTCCTTTTTTACATAAAGCTATTTATGGAATGCTAAATAGTGGTGTTAAAAACCCAAGGACAGAAGTGGATTTTATTAGTCGTGACGCAAAGGAGGTTGATAAATATATTGCTGATCCATTGTCGGGTTGCACAGTTACAATTGATTATGCTTTGCAGCTTACAAAAGGTAGTTTGTTAACCAGCACACAGAAGTCAATTCGATCTATACCTGATGAGTTACCAATTATGGTGGTGTCAGGCTCTAATGATCCGGTCGGAGGAAAGAATGGAATGCAGGTGAAGCAAATGGTAAAAGCAATGGAGAAAGGCGGGAAGAAAAATATCGATTTTAAACTTTACCCGGATGCCAGACACGAATTGATTAATGAAATTAATAAGGATGAAATAATGAACGATATTTTATCTTGGATTACAAAACATTAAATATGAAAAACAAATTTTCATCAACAGATAGAAAGCAAATACATAATAAATTTCAATCAAAGAAATTCGATATAGTAGTAATTGGAGGAGGAATAACCGGTGCTGGAATAGCTTTGGATGCTGCCTCCAGAGGATTAAGTGTTGCTTTAATTGAAAAAAGCGACTTTGCATCAGGAACAAGTAGCCGTTCTACAAAACTTGTGCATGGAGGACTAAGATACCTGGAACATCTTGAATTCAGAATAGTAAGTCAGGTAGGGAAGGAGCGCGAAACCGTTTATAGTAATGCTCCACATATTGTTATTCCGGAGAAAATGCTTTTGCCAATTATTAAGGACGGAAAGCTGGGAATGTTCACCAGTTCGCTGGCCTTGCAACTATACGATTATCTTGCTGGAGTGAAGGAATCGGAGAGGCGTAAAATGCTTTCTGTTGAACAAACACTCAAAAAAGAGCCCTTGCTTGCTAATCCTGAACTTATTGGAGGAGCACTATATTACGAATATAAAACCGACGATTCAAGGTTAGTAATAGAGGTTCTTAAAAAATCTATTGAGTATGAAACTGTTGCTTTAAATTATCTTGAAGCCGATGATTTCATATACGAAGATGATATTGTGAAAGGCGTAAAAGTAATTGATAAAATTACAGGCGATCAGTTTGAGATTAAAGGCGAGCATATTGTAAATGCTGCAGGTGTTTGGACCGACCAGTTAAGAAAGAAAGATGGTTCACTTTTTGGGAAACGTCTTCACTTAACAAAAGGAGTTCACATAGTTGTAAGTAAAAAAGATTTCAACCTTAATCACGCAATTTATTTCGATGTTGGAGATGGCAGAATGGTTTTTGCTATACCTCGTTTCGATGTAGTTTATATTGGAACCACCGATACCGATTATTATGAAAACCCAGACAATGTAAAAGCAACAGAAGAAGATATTGTCTATCTGATAAAAGCAATAAATACAGTCTCTCCTTTAGCAAATATCAAGCGTGAGCATATTGAAAGCGTTTGGGCCGGATTAAGACCTTTAGTTCACGAGGATGGTAAATCTCCTTCAGAATTATCTCGAAAAGATGAAATATTTCTTTCTGAAAGTGGTTTAATATCTATTGCAGGTGGAAAGCTTACTGGTTACAGGCTTATGGCTAAAAAGGTAGTCAATAAAATACTTAAAAGATTACCTGATGGAATCAGAGAAAAGTACGGTAAGTGCAAGACTAAATCTATTAAACTTTCTGGTGGAGAATTTGATTTCAAACCTTCTTCAAAGAAAATAATGCAGGAAATTGAAAAGCGATTTGATAATCTGGAGGCAGATTCGATTCAATACAAAGATTTCAGAGAATTGTTTTTTAAGTATGGAGCGAATATCGACAAAATAACAATTAGGGCTCTAAAATATCTATATCAGGGTGATGAACATCCGTGGTTAAAAGCTGAACTATGGTATTCAGTTAATTATGAAATGACATCTACACTTTCAGACTTTTTTGTACGCCGTACCGGTATGATTCACTTTTTTATTGATCAAATTGAAGGCAAATTAGATGTAGTTGCCAATTTTCTTGCCGATATGCTGGAGTGGGATGAAAATGAAAAAAAGAAGCAAATTGTTGAATTCAAAAAAGAATTAGAAATAGCTAATTCACTAAATTAACCTGCCTTATTCCTAAGAAACTATAATCTAAGCTGAACAAAACAAATAATGAAAAAATCATACATACTTGCTCTTGACCAAGGAACAACGAGTTCCAGGGCAATTCTCTACAACAAACAAATGCAAATAGTTGGGATTGAAAATGAAGAGTTAACCCTTTATTATCCTCAGCCCGGTTATGTCGAACAAAAGCCAGAAGATCTGTTTGTATCACAAGTTAATTGTGCAAAAAAACTTTTAGAAAAACTCAATATCTCTTCTGAAGAAATTGATTCAATTGGTATAACCAACCAAAGAGAAACAACGGTAGTCTGGGACAAACAAACCGGAAAACCAATCTATAATGCATTGGTCTGGCAAGATTCCAGAACTTCGGATTATTGCTCGAAACTGAAAGAAGCTGGTCACGAGAAATTGGTTCGTTCAAAAACAGGTTTAGTAATCGACTCATATTTTTCAGCTTCAAAAATAAATTGGATTATTAACAATGTGTCGGGAGCAAAAGAAAAAGCAAAGCAAGGCGATTTATTATTTGGAACTGTAGATACCTGGCTGTTATGGAACCTATCTGGAGGAAAGAAATATGCAACAGATTATTCTAATGCATCCAGAACATTATTTTTCAATATTGAGAACCATTGTTGGGATGATGAGCTGTTAAATCTATTTGAAATAAAAGGAATAAAACTACCTGAAGTATTCGACAGTAGCTATGATTATGGTAAAACGAATAAAGAAATTTTTGGTGTTAAAATCCCCATTAACTCATTAATTGGAGATCAGCAATCAGCATTGTTTGGTCAGAGATGTTTTAATGCGGGCGATACTAAGAATACCTATGGTACTGGGTGTTTTATGTTGATGAATACAGGTGAAAAGATTATTCGGTCTCAGCATGGTTTGCTATCTACTATTGCATGGGGTATCAATGGTAAAATTGAATATGCACTTGAAGGAAGTGTATTTATTGCAGGAGCAGTTATTCAATGGCTTCGCGATAGTCTGGGAATAATTAATTCTGCAGCAGAAACAGAAAACATGGCCAAAGCAGTTGAAAACACACAGGGTGTATACTTTGTTCCTGCATTTACAGGTTTGGGAACTCCTTATTGGGATATGTATGTGCGTGGTACTATTGTTGGATTAACACGTGGCGTAAATAAAAATCACATTGTACGTGCAGCACTTGAGTCTTTAGCATATAGAACTAAAGAGGTATTATATGCAATGATGGACGATTCAGGCTTGGAAATGAATTCTCTGAAAGTTGATGGAGGGGCTTCAGCAAATGGATTTCTAATGCAATTCCAGGCAGATATTCTTGATAAAGTGGTTTTACGCCCTGGTTCAATTGAGACAACAGCTTTTGGGGCAGCTTTACTGGCTGGATTAAAGTCAGGTTTCTGGACTAATCATGATATTAATGAATTCGGAAATACTGATACAGAATTTGTTTCAAAAATGAATGACGATGTGAGACAGCAGTTGTTTAATGGCTGGCAAAAAGCAATTAGTAATCTGATAAATTCTTATAAATAAACTCAATCTTAGCAGAAAAGATTTTATCATCACCCTTAAAATAGATATAAAATGGTTCTGGGTACATGCTTTTCTTGATATTTATCATGTTTAGCTGTAATGTTTTTTGTCTGTTCAGAATAACTTTTATCTTTAGCAAACACATTTATTAAAAACAATTATGAAGAAATTACAATTCTTATTAATTATTGCTGTTTTATTTGCTGTCTCATGTCAGACAGAAAAGCAGTATAAAATTACTGGCGAACTTGAAGGTATAGCAGACAATGAGTCAATTTATCTTTACAATTCGAAAACCCGCGAATATGTTGATACAGTAAAAACAGTAGAAGGTAAGTTTTCTTTCGAAGGTACTGTTGAAGAAATAGGTCTATTTGTAATAATTTACAAAAATGCTGAAGGTAAGCCTACAAAGTATAAAAATGTATGGATAGATAATGTGCCAATTAGCATTAAAGGCTCTTTTGAAGATTTCAATAATGTAGTTGTAACTGGTATTGATGTACAGGAACAAGAGAAAGAATTTGAAAAATTATTAGAACCTCTAAATCAACGATTAGATAGTATTGATAAGAACTATAATCAAGCTGATGAAGAAAGTGCAAAGATACTTTATGCTTTGTATGAAAAGACTATGGAGCAAGAAAACGAAATGAAAACTTCTTTTGTAAAGAGTCATCCTGATTATTTCTATTCAGTATTTTTATTAGACAGACTTATTCGTGAATTAGATCCTGCCGAAGGTGCTGCAATGTTTGATGTTATGCCTGAAGAACTTAAAGCAAGCTCTTTCGGTAAAAATGTTAAAAAGTATCTCGACTTAAACAAGGATCTTAAAGTAGGAGATAAATATGCTGACTTGACGCTTAAAAATAAAAAAGGTGAAGAAGTTAGTCTATCGTCAGTTATCGATGGAAAATATGCATTGATTGATTTTTGGGCATCATGGTGTAATCCATGTAGAAGAGAAAATCCTACTTTAGTAAAAGCTTATGAAAAGTACAAAGAAAAAGGATTTGAAATTTATGCGATTTCTTTAGATAAAGGAGAAGAAGAATGGTTGAAGGCAGTTGAAGAAGATGGTATTACCTGGACAACAGTTATTGATACTGAAGCATTCAACAGTGAGCCTGCTATGATGTACAGTGTACGTTACATTCCTCACAATTTCCTAATTAATAACGAAGGAGAAATATTAGCAATTGACCTTAGAGGCGAAGAGCTTCTTACTAAATTGGAAGAGATTTTCGGAGTATAGTTTTAAAATTCAAAATATTACGATCCCCGGGAATTTATTCACGGGGATTTTTTTTTAACTTCCACGTATGAAAATTAGAACTGATAGATTTACACTTCGCGACTGGTATAATTCAGATGCAGAGTCTCTTGCACAAGTAGCAAATAATAAAAGGATCTATGATAATCTTCGTGATTTGTTTCCCCATCCTTATAGTCTTGATGATGCAAAAGCATTTATAAAAATGGCACAACAGGAAAATGATAAATCAGTATTGTTGGCTGTTGAGATTGAAGGAAAAGCTGTTGGAAGTGTTGGAATAATGTTGAAGGATGATGTATATCGAAAAAATGCTGAGATAGGCTATTTTATTGGCGAGCAATATTGGGGAAAAGGTTATATGACAGAGATAATTAAAGAGTTGGTAAAATACACTTTCTCAAATTACGATATTATCAGAATATATGCAGAGCCATTTTCCGATAATATTGGTTCAAGAAAAGCTTTAGAAAAAGCAGGATTTAAACTAGAAGTAATTTTCAAAAACTATGTAATTAAGAATGAAATAATCAAAGATAGTTGTATTTATTCATTGTTGAGAGTGGAATTTATGTAGATATTTATCTGCTATAATTAATGCATCAAATTATTATGGAATCAATAAAAGAAATATATAAAATTGGACACGGACCATCAAGCAGTCATACTATGGGTCCACGCAAAGCAGCATTAGATTTTTTAGAACGTATACCTGATGCTGGAAAGTACAAAGTGACTCTCTATGGAAGTCTTGCGGCTACAGGTTTGGGACATTTAACTTTTAAGGCTATTGAAGAGGTTTTTAAAGATAAAGAACTTGAGCTTATTGGAAAGGCTGATGAGTTTCTCCCAAAGCATCCGAATGCGATGAAATTTGAAGCCTTTTATCATAATAATGAGCTGCTGGATGAATGGACTGCATACAGCATTGGAGGAGGGACGATTATAGATGATAATACTGTAGTAGAAGATAAAGATATATATCCATTGAAAACCGCTGAAGAAATACTTAAATGGTGTTACAACAATGGAAAACATATTTGGGAGTATGTAGAGGAATATGAGGGAAAAGAAATATGGGACTACTTGAACAAGGCCTGGAAAGTAATGAAAAGCTCAATCAAGCGTGGACTAGATTCTGAAGGAACACTTCCCGGTCAGTTGAAATTGCCTAGGAAAGCCGGAAGCTTGTATTTAAAATCAAAGAATTTCAAAGTTAGTATCGAGAAACGTTCAATGTTATATGCATATGCTCTGGCAGTTTCAGAGGAGAATGCCGCAGGAGGTAAGATTGTGACAGCACCTACTTGTGGGGCTAGCGGTGTAATGCCCTCAGTTTTGTATTTTCATCAAAAGAACTATAAAACATCAGACAGTAAAATTTTACATGCTATGGCTACTGCTGGTGTTTTTGGGAACCTTGTAAAAACCAATGCATCAATTTCTGGCGCCGAAGTTGGCTGTCAGGGCGAAGTTGGTACAGCATGTGCAATGGCCTCTGCGGCCTTAACTCAGTTAAGTGGAGGAAGTATCTTCCAAATTGAGTATGCAGCTGAAATGGGCTTAGAGCACCACTTGGGTCTTACTTGCGATCCAGTGTATGGACTTGTTCAAATTCCCTGCATTGAAAGGAACGCATTTGCAGCAGCAAGAGCCCTAAATCATAAAGATTATGCAATGCTTTCAGATGGTCGCCACTTTATTGGTTTTGATAAAGTAGTAGAAACTATGAAACAGACAGGTAAAGACTTACCAAGTCTATACAAAGAAACATCTACAGGTGGATTAGCACTTTTTCACGGAATTAAGGATAGGGAATAGTTTGGATAATGAATGATGAAGAATTATTAATGAGCAAAAACTATTGCTAACTGCTAACTGTTCACAGATCACTAATAACTGTAATAACTATGTCAGTCTATTTTATTGCAAACATAAAAATTACCAACGAAGCAGAATACCAGAAATACATTGATGGCGTTGAACAGGTTTTTTCCAAATTCAAAGGGAAATACCTGGTAGTTGATAATAGTCCCAAATTGTTGGAAGGAGAGTGGAACTATACAAGAAATGTTGTTATTGAATTTCCAGACGAAACAGAGTTTGAAAGCTGGTACAATTCAAAAGAGTATCAATCCATTCTTAAGCACAGACTTAAGGGTGCTATTTGCGATACAATTTTAGTGAAATCCTGAAATACTATCTCTGTTCTATTGATATTCGTTTGCATCCATTATAATCCAACTCTTTAACTGATTTAATATATTCAATAAGATTTTCGGCAGTTGTGGTTGAAGTGCCGGTACCTTGGTCTTTGTGATCGAATTCATATGAGTTTGAGACATAACTATTTAAACCTACCGTATAAGTCTTGTTTGGATTAAGAGTATTTCCATTATTATCTCTTATATCAATATCGATTAAATCTTCATTTTTATCTACAATAATTGTATAAGAACCACCAGAGATTAATAAATCTTTGCGTCTGCTTGATTTATATGCATTTGCAAGAAGTGATTTAAATTCTTTGGCAGATAAATTATAAACCATTAGTTCGTTGCCAAAAGGGTCAGCTTCATAGGCTAATGCTATTTTGAAATCACCAACAGGAATGCTTTTTATTCTTATGCCATAATAATTCTGAACGGCAAAATCCAGATTATGTGTTTTTGTTTGAGCATCGGATAATAAACAACCGATTTCAAAAACATTTTCAAAAGGCGATAATACCTTACCAATAGATGTATCTAAATCAGGATTTGAAAGATACTCAGAAGTGGTTTTCCTTATATCTTCATTCTCTTTCTCATAAGTACCTAAATCGATAAGTTTATATTCTTTATTTATTAATTTATTATTCTTGAAAGTAAGTGTTATCATGCCTATATTCTCAAGGTTAGAACCGGTCTGAGCAACCAATACTCCGTTTATCAGATTGAGTGAATCGATAAGGGTATGAGAGTGGCCTCCAATTATTACTGCGAACTCAGGATGTTCAGTAGCAATAAGACTGTCGGTGAAATAACCCAGGTGGTTTAACATAATTGCATAATCAGCTGATTCCGACTTTTTGATATGCTTTATTTCTTCTAATGGATTGGTAAATTTTATGCCTTCCACCTTAGCTGGGTGTGTAGAAGGTTTGCCATTATTGCCAGTTTCAATCAAACCATAAAACTCTAGTGTAAGATCTTTATATGGAAATTGATAAGAACTAATAAGTTTTTCAGAAAACTCAATTTCAGAGGCATCAATATTAGCGCCTAAAAAGGAGAAATTTGCTTGATCCATACGTTTTTTTAGAACTTGTTGACCATAGTCAAATTCATGATTTCCTAATGTAGCCAAGTCATATCCTGCTAAATTCATAAGATCAATCATAGGAAATCCTTTGTCGTTATAGTAATCGACATAAGGATTGCCGCTAAACATATCGCCAGCACTTAGCAAAAAAACAGTGTCGTATTTCGTTAACAATTCTTGTTTTAATGCAGCTACTCTTGCAAAATTTTGTATTTCTCCATGAACGTCATTTGTATGTAAAAGCACAACTTTTATTTCCGAATTATTACATGACAGAAAAAATGGAACAGCTACTGCAATTAGTATAAGGCGTAAAAAGTTTTTCATAGCGAGACTTTTATTTTGGACTATCAAAAATTTCAAAATTATTGCAGTGAAATTAAACTTTATTAATTGTATTTTAATCTTCAATTGTGGGCAAATTGTAAAAAACGCTATTTGTGTTTTTAGTATCTTGCATATATACCTAATAGCTTTATGGTATTGGAACTAAATTTTTAAAATATACTTAGATGAAAAAGGGATTAACGATTACCAAACGACTTGTTATTGGCTTTGGTGTATTGTCATTAGCAACGCTAATTTCAATGTTAGTATTTTACAGGGTTCTAAGTGATAGCAAAAAAGCGACTATTTCTAATACAGAGATATATACTCCTTCCGTAACTTTTTTAAATAGTTTTCAGCAGCTTATTTCTGAGTCGAACCTTTTGATTAAAAACTGGGTTTTTATTGATAAGAGAGATGATTCGGATGAAAAAGCCAGACTGAGACATATTATTGAGTTTGAGTACGACTCGCTCAAAATGGAATTACTTAACCTGTCAGGAAACAATTGGGAAATCGAAAACCAGCAATTACTAACTGGTATATTCACAATCACCGAGGATACTTTATTTCCCTATTTAAAGCACATTATGGAACAATTAAATAGCTTTGAAAGTTATAATGAACTCACAGTTATCTTTGAAGTTTCTACTATGGTTGAGCCGGAGGGAGAAATATCACAAACTGTAAATGAGGTGCTTAAGCAAATTAATGTCTTGCAGGCGGAAATTAATCATAAGGCTCAGAAATCGAATCAGAAGATGTTAAGCTCCTTAAGCTTCATTTCAACTTTTTTTGTTATCATTGGAATATTTCTTGTTGGTATAGCAATTGTCTCTACATATATAACTGTTCGCAGTATAATAAATCCACTAAAATTTCTTAAGGAAAATATTAATATTATTGGGTCAGGAGATTTTTCGCGATCCCTGGAGAATAATAGAAAAGATGAAGTTGGGCAAATGCTCAACTCCTTGAACGAAATGAAAAATAGTATTAGTTTAATTGTTTCTGAAATTAAAGCAGGTTCGAATAATGTAGCACAGAACAGTCGTGAGGTAAACCAATCATCTGAAAATATATCTCTTGGTTCTAATAAGCAAACATTGTCAACTCAGGAAGCATCATCGACAATGGAGCAGATGACTGCTACTACCTTGCAGAATGCAGAGAATGCCCAGCAGACAGAGAAAATTGCACTGCAAGTAGCAAATGATGTAAAAATAGTCTCGAGTTCTATGGAAGAAACTTCCAAAGCAATGAAAGACATTTCAACGAAGATCTCTATAATTAACGATATAGCATTTCAGACTAATATATTAGCACTGAACGCTGCCGTTGAAGCAGCGAGGGCAGGAGAGCATGGGAGGGGGTTTGCTGTTGTTGCGGCAGAAGTTAGAAAGCTGGCAGAGAGAAGCAAAACAGCAGCAAATGATATTGTAGATGTTTCGAAAAATGGAGTGGTTGTTGCCGACAAAGCAAAAGAACAACTATTTAATATTGTGCCTGAAATACAAAAAACTTCACAACTTGTTCAGGAGATTTCTGCTGCAAGTGCGGAGCAGGGGCAAGGTATTGTTCAGGTAAGTAATACTATACAGAATTTGTCAAGTATCACTGAACAAAATTATGCATCTGCTAATGCATTGACAAACAATTCTAAAGAACTTTTAAATCAATCAGAATTACTTCGTGAATCTATCACCTTCTTTAAAATAAAAGATAATTAAAGATCAAAATTGTCACTGTCTACCAAACCAGTATTGAAAAAGAGTTTTAGTTGAACGATAGTGTTTATTTCATCTTTATTAAGCCATATAAGATAATAGCCGGAAGAAGATATATTGCGTAAACCTGCTCGTTTAAAACATTTGAAGTTATTTCGAAATGAATAGGCTCAAGCGATAAGTCGAATGCAAAACTTCCTTGTTTTAATCCAAGAGAAATAAATCCTGCAGATGTAAATTTGTATATCATTCCGGGAATTGCTACATGAACTATTTGGATAGCTTGTAGAAACAGAGAATACTTTCTGGCATTTCTCATACCGTTTAATAATCCATAACCAGCCCAGGTAAGCAGTCCAAACAGTAATAAGCCAACAATAACAACAACAATTGATTGTTGATTTTTAAGCAGTGAAGAACCTTTACTTATTATATTTAAAAGGATGAGAACTACTCCAAACACACCTGTAATAAGCTGGTATAAACCAATTAATTTCTTTGTCATTTTATAAGCTATTAAGATTGACGATATAAAAAAAGCCCGGCATAAACCGGGCTTCAAAAATAGGTATTTTTTATTTGCTTTTTTATTTTTCAGGATTTAGAATTATTGGAAGTCCATCTTTTCCTCCACCAATAACAATAATTTTTGAGTTAGTTGATTTTGCTAATTCCATTGTGGCCTGAATACCTTTTTCCTGAAGAATCTTATCAGTTAAACTGGCACTAAGAATCCTGTTAGACTCGGCTTTACCTTTGGCTTCAATAATTTGAATTTTCGCATCTTTTTCTGCAATTTCTTTGTAATACTCTCTCTTTTTTGAGTCTTGATCTGCAGAAAGTTTTGCTTCAATGCTTTCTCTTAGCTTATCTGGAAGTTTTGTGGAACGAAACATGATTGATTTTAATTCAATATGATTTTTCGAAAATTTTTCTTCTATCTCATCCCTTACTTTATCTTCAACTACTTGACGGGTTTTTCCGTAAAGTTCTTCAGCTGAATGTTGTCCTATTATTCTTCTAACTGCAGAACGAAACTCAGGTCTGATAAAGTCTTTTTCATAATTGGTTTTAAAAGAATTATAAATATTTCCAATCATTGATGGATCTGGACGGTAACGAATTGATACGTCGAGATTTATATTTAAACCATCAGAAGAAAGAACATCCATTGACTCGGCTATATCGTGCTGAGCAATATCAAATTTTATAAGATCATTCCAAGGTGCAATAATGTTTAGTCCTTCTTGACGAACATTCTCCACATCAAGACCTGAAGTATACTTTTTAAAGACTACTCCACGCTCAGTCGGCTGAAGAATTATAAATGTACTTTTTACAAAGATTATTAGCGCCACTACGGCAATGCCTAAAATAACATAGATCCTGATTTTTTTAGGGTCAATTTGATTTTGTTGTGTCATAATAATATGTTTTTAAAATTTGTTTCTTTTTGAGTCACCTAAGGTAGAACAATAAACACTCATTGGCAATTATGAAAAATAAATCTATATAAAATTTATAAATAAAATTGTTTCTATGTTTTTTTGTACACTACAATTCATAGATTTGGTTGAAAGTATTAATATATCATGGCAATCCACGAAAATACTATTGTTGTTAGATATTTCAAATCAAAAATCGGCGAATTGATTGTTGGTGTCTATGATAACACGCTTTGTCTGTGCGACTGGCGATATAGAAAAATGCGAGCTTCCATTGATAACCGAATTCAAAAGGGATTGAATGCTTCTTTTGTTATAGGCGATTCTGAGCTTATTAATGAAACAATACACCAATTAACAGAATATTTTAGTGGTGAAAGAAGAAGTTTTGATATTCCTTTAAATCTTATAGGTTCTGATTTTCAAGTTCAGGTTTGGAATGAGTTGTTGAAAATTCCTTATGGAGAAAGTGAAACCTACCTGGGCCTCTCAAAAAGGATGAATAACAAAGATGCCATTCGTGCCGTAGCTTCTGCAAATGGAGCAAATGCAATATCCATTATTGTTCCTTGCCATCGCATTATTGGCTCTAACGGGAAACTCGTAGGATATGCTGGTGGTTTGGAAGCAAAGAAAAAGTTATTGCTTTTAGAGGGTGGCGATAATAATTCGCAACAAATGAGTTTATTTAATTAAAGTCATATTATATTTACTTAGATAATTAAAGTTATGAAAGATAAAATGCAAAATTCAGGACCTGCAAGTGCTGTCTATGGTTTGGGTTTAATTGGTGCAGCAGTATATTTTATCTCAACGGCAACAACTTTCTGGATGGGTGTTTTGGGAGTGCTAAAAGCAATTGTGTGGCCGGCATTTATTGTTTTTGAAGCCTTTAAAAGTATGGGTGCATAAGAGTTGTAAGTTTTTATTAGCACTTTACTATTTAAATAATAGATTTGTTACTCTTATTTTATCGACTTTGCTTTTATTTCATTTATTAAGGTTTCCGAAATATCATCTTTAGTAGTTACGTGAATATAGGTACCTCTGCCTAATTGAGACATTTCATTCATAAATTCTTTGGCTTCTTCATCTACGCCAAAGCCTATTATTGATAGAATGATACCTTTTTCAGCATAGTCTGCAATCATTTGTTTGAATTCTTCAGGTTGCTGTGTTCCACCTGTAAACTTTCCGTCTGTAGCTAAAATAATTTGGTTATTTCCTCCTTGAATAAACCTACTATTGGCAATGCTAAAAGCACTTTCAAGTCCCTTAACCCCATTTGTAATACCTGCTGCTTTTAGAGCACTAATCTGAGCATATAATTCATCTTTCTTGTTCCCCGGAACCGATTCTATTACAATTGATGGAGTACCTGCATAAGTTATCAAAGAAACATTATCGATACTTCGAAGAACTTTAACAAGGTTTATCGAAGATTCTTTTAATAATTCAAGCTTGCTGTTTGATTTCATGGAATATGAGACATCTAGCAATAAAACCAGGTTGTTTGCAGCATATAGATTAACTGGTAATATATCGTTGTTGCCGGCTGGAATTACAGGGATTTCCAGCTCTTCGATTTTAATTTCAGGTTCAGTAATTGCAATGTTAGATTGAGGAGCTTCAGGAGGAATCATTTCCATTTCAAAAAATAGTATTGGAACCGATCGACCAACATATCTACTTTCGTTTAGGTCCCTGTAATTATTTGCTTGTAAATGAAAAGCATATTGGCCAATGGGTAATTCTCCTGTCCACTCACCTTTATTATTTGTTTCACCATTGAGTTTTTGAGACATGTTATGTGTGAAGTTGATTTTGGTTTCTGGAATGGGCTTTTTTGTGTCAGTATCTATTACAACAACTTTCCTAATTGTCCAATCATCCGGATTAGGAAAACACGCCTGTATAGACACTACCTCACCAGTTATCTCAACTTCAATTGGTTGGTTTGAGGCATTGGTTACTATCGAAATAGTTTCCTGAAATTTTCCGATCTTATTTAAATTTGGTAAAACCAGAACGTTCCCTGAAGCTCCTGGTTCAATAAAAACACGTGGATAGCTTACCTTAATAGCATTCGATTTGTTAACCATTAGAATGGCCAGAGGTTTATTGCCTGTGTTTTTAATTTCGAAAGAGGCAGGAGGATAGTTTAGGTTTGCTACTGTACCAAAGTCATAAGTTCTTTTATCAATCTGAGTAGCAGGTTGGCAAAATAAACTAAGTGAAAACCATGAGAAAGTAAGTATTATTAGTAGTCTCATCTTATTGGGGCTATTTATTGTTTTCAGACAAGTATTGTAAAGCAAGAATTATTCCGCGTTTCCAATATGCCCAATTATGTTTTCCTATTCGCATATGATATTCATGTGGGATATTATATTTTAGCAGCAATTCATGAAAGGCTTTGTTAGAAGGAAATAGAAAGTCTTGCATACCACAATCGATATACCAGTTCATGTCTTTTAGCTTTTCAGCCTTTATACTATCAATTAAGAAATACGGACTGTTATTCTTCCAATGGTCAGTGATTCGTTCTTCGCCGATTAATCCATTTCCGAAAATTCCTCCAAAATACTTTTCATATTTTGTTTGATTAATAGTTGCAAATATTTCAGGGGGCCGAATGGCACCACTTAAAGAAATTGTTGTTGAAAATGTTTCAGGGTGTTTTGTCGACAAAACAACTGCTCCGAATCCTCCCATTGATAAACCACAAATAATGGGTTTGCTACTAGAATCAGTAGAGTACTTTTTATTAATAAAAGGAACAAATTCGGTTATGAAAAAGTCTTCGTAATTGTTTTCACCTTTATAGTCGTTAATAAAATATGTATTGTCACCATCAGGCATTACAACAACCATTTCGGGAATCGTTTTTGTATTTATTAGACTATCTAATAAATTCTGAATTTTGCATCTGACTATCCATGAATTATTGTCGCCGCCATAACCATGCAGGAGGTAAAAAACTTTTTCGGTTTTATTCTCATTATCGAAATAAGATGGTGGGAGGTAAACAGAATAATTCACTATTCTATCTAAATGTTCGCTTTTAATACTTAGTGATTGGTGAATTTGGCTTTGAGCAAATGTGAAATAGCAAAATAGTAAAGCTTGAAATATGAGTCCTATCCTCAATTTAAATAATGTCATCTGTTAAAAATGAATAATTCAATCAAAAGATAGTATTTTCTGGTCAAATAAAGTCTTCGGAAAACAAAGAAATAAATTAGTTTTGCAAATTGTTTTTAAATTAACAACATAAATAGATGAAGAAGAAGATAATTAACATACTGAAATATATATTTTTCCTTGCTTTGGGAGTTGGTATTTTTTGGTGGGCTTACAGAGATACTCCAACAAAAGTAATATTAGATTCCTTTAGAAACGTAAACTATTTCTGGATTGTAATGTCATTGTTGTTTAGTATGTTGTCGCTTGTGTCAAGGGCTTTGAGATGGCAATTGTTAATTAAATCAGCAGGGCATAAAACAAGATTTATAAATGTTTTTCTTTCTTGTCATATTTTATATTTTGTAAATTTATTAATTCCAAGGGCTGGTGAAGTTGCCAGATGTACAGTTGTTTCAAGTACCGAGAAAGTTCCTTTTGCTAAATTAGTGGGAACTATGGTGGTTGAGAGAATGGCAGATTTCTTAATGTTAATTCTTATTGCTGTTGTAGTTGTTCCGGTATTTTTCTTAGATTTTGCAAATATATTTTCAAGTAATGATGAGCTTTCTTCTAATTTCTCTAAGTTTTTATCTGTTCGTAATATTATAATATTGGTTGCAATTGGAATAGGCGGATTAGCGACTTTTGTTTTCTTTGTTAAGTGGGTAAAAAGAAGTCAGAATAAATTAGCTCTAAAAATAAAATCAATTTGGAAAACCATTAGGGAAGGAGTTTATTCAATTTTACAAATGAAAAATAAATGGGCATTTATTGCGCATACATTTTTTATATTTTTAATGTGGCTTGCGATGCTTTATGTTGTATTTCTTGCTTTCGAACCAACAAGTAAATTAAGCATAGGTGCAGGTATTGTAACTTTCTTTATGGGTGGATTAGCAATGTTGGCTCCAATTAATGGAGGAATAGGAGCATGGCACACCATGGTTATAATATCCTTAGTTGGTGCATATCATATTATTGAAGCCGATGCAAAGGCTTTTGCTTTTATTGCGCATACAACAACCAATTTGGTTTATTTGGTATTTGGTCTTATTGCTTTGGCACTGATTTTTATAATTAACTCAGGTAAGGTTCAATTATCTCGAAAGCAAGAACCAGATGCAGGTGGAGTTGCCGAAAACTAAAATACGACTATATACAGAAGATGATTTATCTGCTCTGGTAGAATTAGTTCAATCTACAATACAAGACTGTTATCCTGAAGTGTACCCTAAAGAGGTTGTAGATTTTTTTCTTGAATATCATAGTATTGATGAAGTCAAAAAAAGAATTAAAAACAAGAAAACAAGTTTGTTTCTTGCTTTTCAGGATGAAATGTTAGTGGGAAGCGGCTACCTTACGAAGAAAGAAGTTGGTGGAGTATATATTCGTAAATCGAAACAGGGAACAGGAATTGGAAAGCAGATTGTCGAAAGAATAATTGAAAAGGCAAAAGAAAATGGGTACGATCATATTTGGCTAGATGCAACTCTGCTGGCCAAAGAGTTTTATTTAAGCATGGGATTTCAGCTGGTTGAAGATATGACCGATTACCTAAGCGATAATATCCCTCTTCATTATTACCGAATGTTCATGAAACTATAAAATAATATGTAGGCTATTCTTGATTTCTTCTAATGCACACACACATATTAAGACTATTACCTTATATTTTATACTTTTCAGCAAACTCCACAGAAATGTAGTTGTCGTAACTTAAGCAAACATGTTCGGCAAATTTTACAGCCGTTTTAAGAATTTCTTCCCACTCAGCATTGCCCATGTTTAGAAGTGATTTGTAGGTTATTTCATTTTTGATCAGAGAGTAAACAACTCCAGCATTGAAATTATCTCCGGCACCAATTGTACTCTTAGCATCAATTGTATGAACATCAATTTTACCTGAAGCCTTAGGTGTTCTGTAAAAAGCACCTTTGTTAGATGCGGTGTACAATAGGATTGGAGCTTTGTCTTTAATTAAATTATATGCTTCATCTACATCTTTTGTTCCAAAAATAAAAGAGAAATCTTCATTTGAACCACGAACAATGTTGCTGTGGGCTATATTGTCTAAAATTAACGGACGAAGCTTATTTAGTTCATGCAAGTGTGTTTTCCGAAAGTTCGGATCATACATCACAATAGCTTTTTGTTTATTTGCATGCTTAATAAATTTTATCAGAATATCTCTTACTTCAGGTGTAATTGCATAAAAGGAACCAAACAAAATAATATCGTCTTGATCTATTTCGGGGAATCTAATATGAAGGCGTTTTTTTGGGTAAATCTTATAAAAATCGTAGCTGGCATCTTTATTTTCATTTAACCAGGCTAAAGCTAAGGCCGATTTGCCATCGAAATAGCGATAGACATATTCAGTAGAAACATTATTGTCTTTTAAGAAGCGGTCAATGAAATTGCCAACTTCGTCAAGCCCGTATTCACCAATAAAATTTACAGGAATTCCCAAACGTCCCAGCGATACAGCTGAGTTAAGGCAAGCACCACCTGCCTTGGCTGTAAATGGTTCACCTTCTTTTATAAGGATATCTAATACTGTTTCTCCTACTGTATAAACTTTTCGCATTTTAATCTTATTTCACCAAGTTAGATATTTCTTTAAATTCAGGTGTGCCTGCTTTTCGGCACAGTTCAAATAGTATAGATTCTGTTGTTGTCATTATGCAACCAACATCACGCATACGCCACAAAGCTATCTTTTTATCTTCTTCATTACGAGAACCAATTGCATCGGTTACAATTACAGGGTTAAAATTATTATAAAGCAGATCGAGAGCTGTTTGCAAAACGCATATATGAGATTCAATACCTATAATTAGAACATTTCGCTTTCCAGAACGATTCATTACTTTAATAAACGCAGGTTCTCTGTAGCAACTGAAAGTTGATTTTTCGATATAAGAAAAGTTCCCAATTGCCTCGCTTAATTCAGAAATACTATTGCCAAGTCCTTTTGTATATTGCTGTGTAACAACAATAGGAACATTTAAAGCTTTTAGTCCTTGCACTACAGTAAGGTTTGACTTTAGTATTTTTTCGTGATTATGTATATGCGGCAAGAGTTTTTCCTGCATATCAATAACTAGTCCGATTGTATTTTCTTTGTTAAGTCTCATAAATTTAGGTGACAAAAATAGTTAATTATGTTAGTGATTTGTTCTTCAGTGCTTCGAATTTATTAAAAAAGGGTTGAAGTATACTGGTTATATGCTTGGTGCCTCCGGTAACATCCGATTCTATGTTAAGCGCCAGAATAGGATCGTGTAACGATAGCCTCAATAAAAACCATGCCTTACCTCCAGGAATGCTGCAATTAACCCGAATACCTTCATAATTTGCAGATTCCTTTTCCCAGTTATCTACATTTTTTATCAGGTCTTCAAGCTGATGAATAACGCTGTTGCCATATTCCTGAAAATTAGCAATATCAACTTTAATTCTAAACTCATTGGTTTCCTTTGGTTCCTGAAGTGGCTCAATTAATGATGTTAGCTTTTTACTTTCCTTTTGAAGCTGAGCCATTTTAATTAAAGCTTTTGCTACCATATATGCACCATCGTCGAGATTAAAATTTTCTTTCATTGCTCCATGACCCGAGGTTTCTATTGCTAACCAGCACTCTTTTCCTGTGTTATTTAATCGGATAGACTCGTTTATTACATTTCTATATCCTCTTTTAAACCGGTAGTGTTTCCCACCTAATTTGTTTATAAAGTTGGAAAGTCCGTTTGATGTTACAGAATCGGTTACAATATATGAACCTGGATGTTCTTCAAGCACAATGGCTGATAGAAGTGCAATTAAAGCATTCCTGTTTATTGGTCTTCCCGATTCATCAACTATTGCAGAGCGATCGACATCTGTATCGAATATTATTCCTAAATCAGCTTTATTGCGAATAACAGCGTTACAAATTGACTGCATGGCATCTTTGTCTTCAGGATTAGGAGTATGGTTTGGGAAATTACCATCTGGTTCAAGGAATTGACTTCCCGAAGTATTTGCTCCTAAAGGTTCTAATATTTTACTTGCAAAAAAGCCTCCGGCACCATTTCCGGCATCAACAATAATGTTCAGGTTTTTAAGAGGTCTTTCTTCATAGGTGTTTTTCCGAATATATTCAAGCAAATATCTGGAGTAAGGAGTAAGAATGTCTGAATTTACTATTTTGCCGACATCTTCATTTGGTAAATATTTGTTTTGTTCTGCAATTTCAAGAATTTCGGAAATGTTTTTTTTTTCAAGTCCCGATTTTGCTGTAAAGAATTTCATTCCATTACGATTGGGGGGTAAATGGCTTGCTGTAAGCATTATTGCACCATGGCATGCTGTAGTCTTAAATTGAGTAGACATAAACATTGCCGGAGTAGTTGCAAGACCAAAATCCAGAACTGTGCAACCTTTTGATATCAAACCATCAATAAGAGCCGATTTCAAGTCGGGGCCACTTAATCTGGAATCCATTCCAACACCTATTGTAATTTTTTTTGGACTTCTTTTTATTGTATTTGATAACCATGAAATAAATGATTCTCCAATATTTTTGGCTATTGAACTTGTTAGATTTACCTCTTCATTATCATTAAGAGGTAAAGCAACACCTCTGATGTCAGAACCATTTTGTAGTTTTCTCCAATTAAATTCCATACAAATTAAATGCTAATCGTATTGATAAAATACAACTATAATCTAAGAATATGAAATATTATTATAAAAATTAATAGGTGATGAATATACTAGTTGTGTTATTTTTGACCAGCAGCAATTCTCGATTTCTGACCTAGGTACCCCCCATGATGTCGTTTAGCATACTCTTCCGCAGAGAATTTAATTTTGTCCATCATAAGTACAACTAAAATATCACCAATAACTGTCATAGCAGTAGTTGAGGTTGTAGGTGATAATCCTAAGGGGCAAACTTCAGTAGGATTTCCTGTCGACAAAATATTATCGGCTAAATTACCTAGAGGGCTATTTGGTTTACCTACTAAAACAATTATTTTTATTTCCGGATATAGATTTTTAGCAAGTTTGTATAGTTCCAGTATTTCTCTGGTTTTTCCTGAGTTAGAGACTAATAGTAGGGCATCGTTTTTTTGAATTATTCCTAAATCGCCATGCTGGGCATCGCTTGGATGTAAAAAAACAGAAGGAGTTCCGGTTGAACTAAGCGTAGTTGCAATATTAATAGCTATTTGACCAGCCTTTCCCATACCACTAACAATAATTTTTCCTCCATTTATGTGGACTGAATTATGGATTATGTTTATTGCTTTTTCATAGCTTTCATTTACTGGAATGTTCAGTACAGCTTTTGCTTCGTGCTTAAGTATGTCTCTAATTCTATCTATCATATCCAGATATTTTGCGCAAATATAATGGTTTAGGAGTATAGTTTCTCTAATTATTCTGAAATCTCATGAACATAATTCTGTTTGTTTTCGAATGCTTAATTTTGTGATATGATTTATTTGTTAATACTAAGTATGAATTATTAAAGTCAAAGTTGTTTTCTTAGGATAAGGAACACAATATTTTCAACAGTAAGTGTTTATTTGGTATTGTAAGTGTGTTGAAAGAAAATACTGTTTAAAAAACAAATATTCACTAATTTTCACAAAAATTAGGATAAATGATTCATTTTGCCAAAACTACTAACAAGTCACTTTTTTTTATAACTGCAATTCTTATTTTTAGCTCATGCTCTTATAAAAAGAAAATTTCAGCCGAGAATATTCAGGTTTTGCCTTATTATTCTTCTAATATGGTGCTGCAGAAGGGGATGCCTGTTAAGATAGGTGGAAAATGTTCCTCTAATGGTGTATTAGCGGTTAAAATTGAAAACGTGTTAAAATATGCTACTGCGAATGCTGTAGGTGAATGGGAAGTTACCTTTCCAGCAGTTGATTATGCAGGAGCTTTTTCGATTTCCATTGAAGGTGTTGATGAAACTATTGAATTAAATAATGTCGTAGTAGGTCAGATATGGGCTATAGTTGGAGATAGTTGGCTTAATGACAGCCTCAATAACTTTTCAGATAAGGTCTCAATAGGAATACAAAATAATAAAGTACGATATTTTCAACCTGAACTAAATTTCACTCCTAATTCTGAGCTTAATGGGGAGTGGAAATCCTTAAGAAGAGAGCAGATTAATAAATATGAGCATTTTTGTCAATTGCTGGGAGAGGAAATAAATCAAACTCAAGATGATGTTATTGGACTAATAAATCTCACGTGGCCAGGCGTAAAATTATCAGATTATCAGGCTGATGTTATAGAAGGTGCCGATACTATATGGGCCAATTATTTTGAACAACAGCAGAATTATAGAAGTATTGCAGATTCTTCCTTTCGAGGAATTGAAAAGGGTGTTTTAGATAGAAGGTCAGAAGATTGGGATTGGAATGAAACGGAATTTCCGATAATAGCTTATCAACGTTGGTTTTTGAAGAATCGAATACTTTGGTTCCGTAAAAAAGTCTATATACCCGAAAAATCCATCGATTCAGATTTTATAGTAGATTTTGGAACTATTCGAGGCCAGTTTGATTTCTATTTCAATGGTATACATCTCAATTCGTTTAAAGGAGAAATAAGAGATTATAAACTTACTATCCCTGATTCACTAGTAAAAGTTTGGACGAATTTAATTACTGTAAGGATGGTTACTGGTGATAGTCTATCTGGTTTTTATTCGGCCACACCTGAAATTACAAATGTCAATTCCACGTTTCGCAGAGAATTGAGTGAAGAATGGCTCTATAGAACATACTATGAGCAGAGATTGCCAAATGTAACCAAATCTGATAATCTTATAGTACCAATTAAAAGTAACCTTTTAGATAAGCTAAATAATATTGATGTAGAAGGAGTTATTATTGCTGGGGGGTATCATTTTTATGCAAAGGAAGGGGCAGGCAATTCTTCCTCGGTTAAGGCATTGCAGGATATAGAAGCGAAAATAAATGCCAAACATAAGTATCTATTCCTTATTTCGAAACCAGAAGCTGTAGATTCCATTGTTAATCGAAGACTATACAATGCTTTAAGAAACGAACAACTTGAAATGGCTGCAAAATCAGGTTACAGGGTGATAAATACGCTTGATATACCTACAGGCATTAATCTTGAACTCTATTACAATAGTTTAATAAGTAGGTTTACTAACTTACATTTCGAATAGGAATAGATAAAAAAACACCCGCCAAATAACGGGTGTTGAAATCATGTGTATATAATAGACACAATCAATAGAAGTCAAAATTGATGCCCAGATAAATGAAATGCATTCCCGGGTCAATTCGCATACCTCGTAATTCAGAACTATTGCCAATGGCTAACGATTGGTTATTTATGTATTCGTGATTAAGTACATCAAAAAACATTTTTTCCCACTTATAGCCAACTGTAAACCAATGGAATCTCATTTCTGTTCCAATCGTAAATACAAGGTTATGCCTGTTTATACCATTATCCAGGTTGTAGCATAAACCATCTGAATATCCGTTTCGGGTTACTCTATAGGTATATTCATAAAACAATCCATAATTAAATGCAAATACAAATCTTTCAAGATTTTGCCCCATTTGATGTTGAGTAATAACACCAAGTTTCCAGGCTGTTCTTTTCAGGTATGCTTCAGCATTATAATTACTAAGTGTTACACCATCAGTCTCGAGGAAATCGGAATAGTTTGAAAATTCTATAGAATCTTCTCTATAAGAAAACTGAAACTGAGTTGCCTTAGTACCTTTACTATTATGCAATCGAAAAAAAAAGCTATGTTGTATAGTTTCCATCGATTGATTATAACCCTGCCCAACATTAAAGTTGCTTTTCTTGCTAATGTCAAGCGTATAACCAAATCCACCCTGACCATTAAGTTTAACAACAAATAATGGCACTATTAATACAAATAGTAGAATTTGTTTCATCGTATTTTATTCAGCACGAATATTTCGTATTTCTACGTTATCATTGCCTTCACTACGGGTTATATCTTTTTGGTATTTCCAAATAAGATTGTGTGTTCCAGCTGAAACTACTTTAGTGTAAAGAGCCCAGTCAACTTCTCCGTAAATTTTAGAAATGAGGTCGTTACCATCAAGGCTAAAACTGAAAAAGTCATATGGTGCCTCACTACTTACTTTATACTCAAAACTAAGAGTTACTGTCTTGTTATTTGATAATGAGGCAGACATGGTTGTTGTTTGTTTATCATCAATATCCGGACTCTGATAGGTAGAACTTCCAATGTATGTCCATGGTGAAGTTATAGTCAAGTCTATTGTGTTGCTTTTATCAAGAGAGTCAATTGAAACAGCTGTAACAGCAAATTTTTTCGATTGTGCTTTATCAGCTGTATAAACAATTAAACTATCAAGACTTGCTGGTACTAAGAAACTTCCAGTGCTTTCACCTTTGGCCATTGCTGCTCCAAGGTATTCATCATCGAAGTTATAAAGCAATAAGGTTTCATCAGTATTATTCAACAAGTGAATAGTCTGATGGGTAATTCCAACTTGCTTCACAGCAACTTCATTCTGAAGAATGTCGATATTGGTAAACGAAACAACAGTAGATGAACCGTCAAATGTTTTTGCAGTTATTTTATAAGTGTTTACAGGTATGAGAAACTTAGTTTCTGAATTACCTGGTATAATTGATAAGCCTGCAGTTGAGCCATCAACTTTAGCAATTGATTCAATTAGTGCATCGTTTGTGTAGATAGTGATGGGTTTACTGGTTTTATTTATAACCAATAATTCTCCAAATTTACCAATATTACTATAGTAGAACGGAATGTTAATTTCAGAAACCTGATGTTCATAATTGATAACTACAACATTTCCATCTGTCCATCCAAGCTCAGTTATTTCTCCAGATGATGAATTTGGATCAGAATACCAGTATCGGAAGTACAAATATTGTACGCCATAGTCTACACTAACTTTTTTTGCTTCTATGCCGGGTTGTAAGGATGCAAGTTTTGCTCCTGTTTTACTATTAAGGAAAACATCAACCTGGTATATTACTTCTTGTCCGTAATCGTCTTTTGATGGATATGTTAATTCCAGAGTACCTGAACCTTCATAATTGTCGTTTTCGGTAATTAACCAGTTTGCTCTTTCTTCGGGAGCAGTAGTATTTGATAATGCGACACTCCACTGTCTGTAGACATTATTAATATTTGGAGAGAACTTATCAGCTAACTGACTTGCTTTCCAAATTTTAAGCTTGCATATAGCCAATTCATTGTTTGGAACATTAACTATAAAATTTTCTGCAAAAGCCGGAATGCATTTTACTGGTTGTTGTTCATTATCTTTATACAAGTATAAAACTTCATCTGTCTGGTTAGTAATAGACAGGTTGCCCTCTAAATGAGGCTTGCAGTCGCCACCATCAACATTTCCCTCATACTCACAGGAGCCATCATCTATATCTGCAGCTACAACATAATTTGATGCTCGTGGATCTGTACATCCTAATTTTTGTACTTCACAAGATGAAAAAAATAAAGCTGCGGATAGAATAAAGCCTATTGATATTATTTTTGAGGTATTCATGGTTCAATAATCAATTTGTGACTTGTTTAAGTTATTAAGGATTGAACGAAACCGGAATTACCCGGTAACGCTCAATTCTTATTGTATTTATTTTTCCTTCAAATAAGCCACTGGTTAAATAATCAATTCAAAATTATTCAGTAGGAGCAATATCTGGTTCACCGTCGACAACCCATTTTACAATATCGTCGGCAATAATTGTAATGTCAGCTAGTTCAACTTCTTGAACAGTTTGAAGTGTTTGGGCTTTAAATCTGATTGATTTTTCAGTAACATCTTCTTCATTAATTGGTAGGAAGAAAACATATACACCATTATTATCAATTGTAGATAGGTTCCTGGTGTTTCCATCTTCAAGGTAACAAACAGATTCGATAAGTTTATCTCCAGCAAAGATTTGAACAGGTTCGCCAAAGTGGTTTGAAATTTCAATACCAGCATATTTTGTTCCTTTGCTGTTTGCTGCTCCATAATGAGGTACTACCATGGTTACATCTTTACGATTCTCGTTAAGAATTAGCCAGATGTCTTTCTCATCATCATTCACATACTGAGTTTCAATCCAACCTCTTTCCTCAAATGCATTTGCATCATTTTGATCACTAAACCAGTAAAGATAGTGTAGAGTGTAGTTGCCATAATCAACACCAACTTTTTTGTATTGATCGCCTGGTTTAAGGCTAGCAATTTTACCACCAGTTCTACCATTAAGGTAAACATCTACATTGTCATCAGTACCACCAAAATAAGAAAGGTTAAGGGTTGCCACATCGGTGTATTGACTAGCACCACTAATATGCCATGTTGCACGGTTTTCTACTTTGTCATCAGTTGACAATGGAACCATCCAACGTTTAAAGGCATCAGTAGCTAGTGGATTAGCAGGATCGTTCATTACATCTTCCCACCGATAAAGATCTAGTTGTACTGTGCCTCCATCGCAAGGAATGCTAACAAGATAATCGGTAGCTGATGCGGGAATTTTCTTGTACAATACTTGATCTTTGTACAGAACAAGTTGTTCATTAGAATTATTAATAATTAAAAGATTACCACTTAGGTCGGCTGGATCTGGCGAGAAGTCGTAATTTTCATCAACTAATTCGCAAGAAGTAGCGAAAATAAAGACTACAAAAGATAGATAAAAAAGTATACGTTTCATATTTCTAAGAATTAATTAGACCATATTATTGATTTAAAAACAAGAATTCCCATATCAGAGAGATGGTGGAAGAGCTTAAAGATTTCGGAGGCGCAATTGTAAACTACAATTACGCTGTCCTCGGGTTCAAAATTTTTAGATTGGTTCATGGTTACTTTACTTTGGTTGAGTGCAATGTTCCAAATAGTGTGCCAAAAAATGTTAATTTATTTGGCTTATACTTGAAAGACAGGGGACATGAGTAAGGGTTGCACTTAGCTATTAAAAAAGAAGAATATTCTTCTTAAAATTATTGTTTGAAGAAATAGTGAGCTGTGTAAGTGGCAGGAATACAGTAATATAGGTTGATGTAATTTTTTAAGGTAAACTAACGATTATTAAAATAGGTTTAGTTGTTGAGGAAGTCTAGGAGAATAGAACTCCATTTTCTTTTGAATAGAGTAGGTTTGGCAATAATCATTAAAAGTGTTGTATAATTCTTCACTATTTGGTGCCGGACAATTATAGTTTAATCCAAACATGTTGTGGTATTTCTGGCTTATTCCCGGAAAACTATTGTCTAATTCTTTGTAGAAGTATTCTCTTTGACCTTCTCTTTGTGTGAGACCCATCCATGCTAAAATATACTTGCCTCCGGCCTTTGCTGTTGCATTTACAATGGATATAATATTTTCTTTGGAATTAGTAAGATATGGTAGTACAGGGGTTAAAACTACGCCGGTATAAATTCCCATTTGACTTAGTGTTCGAATGGCCTTGATTCTTTCTGATGGAAGAGTTGCACCTGGTTCAATTTTCCTGGCAAGATCGTCATCCATGGTTGTAATTGTAAAAGAAACTGCAGCATAGGTTTCACTTATGCTCTTTATTACCTCAGAATCGCGAAGGACCAGATTACTTTTTGTTATAATATGAATAGGATACCTATATTTTCTGATAATTTGAAGAGCTCCAGAGTATAGTTCTTCTTTCTTTTCAATTGGCATGTATGGATCATTCATGCTGCCTGTACCAATTGTACCTTTTGTTTTGAGCTTTCGAAGTTTACTCTCTAATAATTCTAGTGCATTCGATTTAATCCTAATATGAGCTAAATTATCGACTCCATAAACAGAACTTCTTGTGTCGCAATATATACATTGGTGTTGACAGCCGCGATATATATTCATATTATACGAAATGCCGAAATATGGATCAGGCCCGTCTTTTAATGGAGAGAGAATCGATTTTGCTTTTATGTACTCAGGGTTTTGCAAAATAATACTTTGTAATGATAAAATAGATTGCCGTATTGTTGTGTATTTAAATTGTAATTTCAATAAGATTTCCTTCTATATCTTCAATAATGGCTTCGTAATAACCATCACCAGTTGTTCTTGGCATTCCAATTATTTTTATGTCAGTTTTTTGAAATCCATTTATATACTTATCCACAGTTGCTTTGCTTCCTACAGAAATAGCAATATGGTTACTGTTAGATATTGGTTCTATTCCTGGTTGATTCATTAACTCAAGACTTGCCCCGGAAGAAAAACATACAAAATATGATGAGAATTTCTTTTTGTGATTTTCGTATTTTTCACTAACTGTGGTTTGAAATGTTTCTTTATAAAAGTTCTTCATTTCTTCAAGGTCACGGACCCAAAGTCCAATATGATGTATCGATTTAGATTTTTTATTCTTAAAAATAAAGAATAAAATAGTGCCAGCTAAGCAAATGGAAATTCCATTGGTAAGTATCAATGGAATATTATAAGTAAGAATGCCATAGGTTAACCAAAGTAGAGCACCGATGCACAAAATACTAAACATAGTTGGAGATAAATCGCGTGTCGATTTGGTTTTCCAGGTTTTTATTGCTTGCGGGAGAAATGCAAAAGTTGTTAAGCTTGCTGCAATCAACTCAACTATATTAATTGACATATAAATGATTTAATGTAATGATTCTGGAAATGAAAATTATAAGATTGAAAATATTTCATTTATAATAACAAAGAGCTTATTTTTTTCGATAGGCTTAGATAAGTAGGCATCAAATCCACTATTTAAAATTTTATGTTCATCTTCTAATCTTGCATATGCTGTTTGAGCTACAATTGGTGTCTTTATTTTCATTTCCCTTAGTTTATTAAATGTCTCATAACCATCCATATCAGGCATTTTAATATCCATGAAAATTAAGTCTGGTTGTTCATTAGTACATATATTTATAGCTTCAAAACCATTTTTGGCCCAAGATACTGAAGCCTTGGTTTTTTTTAAAATCGCTTTAAGTACTTCATAATTAGATCGATCGTCTTCTACTATTAGAACATTCTTTTTATCTAAAGAAATTGGAATTTCATGATTAGAAGATTTATTTTTTGTTGAAGTGGTTCTCTTTTCTTCATGTTTTATTGCTGGTCCAGGAATAGTAAAATAGAAGGAAGAACCTTTTCCTGGAATAGATTCCATCCATATATGGCCATTTAGCAATTCAACTAGCTTTTTTGAAATGGTAAGCCCAAGTCCTGCTCCACGAAATAGTTTATTGTTGTCAGACTCTATTTTGGTAAATCTATCGAAAATTATAGTCTGAGTTTGTTTGTCGATACCAATTCCTGTGTCGTGAACATAAAATTTAACGTATTTTTCTCCTTTGTGATTTTTAATTTTTTCAATAAGAGTAACGCCTAACTCAATTATACCATCCTGAGTGAATTTTATGGCGTTGCTCAATAGATTTGAGATTATTTGTTTTAAACGGATCTCATCAGATTCAATCATCATATTTTCTAATTTGGGAGGAATCGATAGTCTTAGCTTTACCTTGTCAATATTATTGTTGAAATTTATTTCTTTGAATGTAATAAATAGCTCTTGCAATATTTTAGATATGTTTAACATAGATTTTTCTATGTTGATTTGACCAGCTTCAATTTTAGATATATCAAGAATATCATCAATCAGATGGAGCAATGTATTGCAGTTGGAGTTAATTAACTCGGTAAACTCTATACGTTCATTTTTTGTTATGTCATCATCTGCTAACAGACTAACAAATCCAATAATGGAGTTCATTGGAGTTCTGATTTCATGACTCATGTTTGCAAGGAACGCTGATTTTAGTTTGTCGGCATTTTCAGCACTAAACTTTGCCTCTTTTAGCATATTTTCAGTTTCATCGTGCTTTTTATCTCTTAATTCAATTTGCTCCAACAAGTTGTTAAAACGTTCAGCTAAAACACCAATTTCATCATTGCTTGTCTTTTCTAAACGAACAGAATAGTCAGCTTCTTCCTTTATTTTGTAACTAGCAGTAGTTAAATATAATATTGGTTTAGTTATAACTTTTTGCAATAGAAATATTAATACAAGCACCAGAAAAAGCATAGATACAATAAATAGTAGAGCTGAACGTATATTTTTCCTTGACGTTTTCAGGGCATCTTCCAATGAAAAATATAAAGCAATGTTTCCATATTGAATATCTTGATAGGACATTTCTTGAACAATGAGAACATTGTTTTTTAGGTTTATTTCTTCTGAACCTTCAAAATGATTATTTGAATTAAGCTCGCTTAAAGTATTAGGAATGCTAAAGTTATTAGGGTTGTGTGTGTGTGTTAAAAAACCATTCTGATTGTATATGGCAGCAAAAAGGATATTATCGTTAGAGTCGAGTGTTTCAAATATCTCACTTGTTTCTTCTGCTATTCCGAAGAATAGAGAGGCACTTTTGAATTTAGCAGTGTATTTTGCAATTAAAAGAGCATCTTTTTTTAATATCTCTTTCTGAATAGATAATTCGTTTATAGAGATTACTGTAAACGTAACACCTGCTATTGTAATAAATATAAGCATTACAATTAGTATGATCTTATATCTTATCGATATGTCTTTAAACGCTTTCATTCATATATTTGGCTCAACTATTTCTGCAATAAATCAGGTTGTTCATTCGATTATGTTTTTTTGTTTTCATAATGTGTTTAATACCGATTGACTTGCTTTTTTTTGTTCATAAGTATTTTCGGGCAAGCCATTAAATGAATTTGAGTTGCAAAAGCAAATAATAAATGTTTCCTTTTTTTTGATGCCTTTCATCAGGCAACCAATGAAATGAAAAAAAATCTCAAAGTAGATTGCTTTGAGGTCATACTCACTGCCTGCTCTCCAATATATGTTTAATTAGAAAAAGGAAACACATATAAAGAATATATTCATTACTATGAACTTAAGGTCTTATGTATTGAATAAATCCATCAATACAATATACATTTTTTTTTTAAGAATTCAACTTCAAGTTTTAAATAGAGTCTTGTTTCTAGCTAATTATAAGGTCTTTTAATCTATTAAGGAAATATTTATTGTGATATATAAAATAGGTCTTTGCTTTATTAATATATAAAGTATTGTGAATGTTCTTTTGTGAGTTTTATTGTTAGTGTATTAAAAAAGGAGGGGGTGTTTGAAAATAAATACAATAAAAATTGCATTACCCCCATAAAAAGAGGGGTAAAAAACGAAAAAACAACAATAAGAGCAATAAAAGTTTCAAAAAAGTAGGGTTATGTGCAAAAAAGTAGTATTTTTGTAACGTCAATCAATTAATAACTTAAAATTTTATAGCAATGAAAAGTCTTAAAATCTATTTTTTATTATTAGCTGTTGCTGTTTCGTCGACAGCTTTTAATTTAAATGCACAAGAAGAAGAAAAAGAGTCTCCCTTTAGTGTTGGAGCAGATGTTGTAAGTGGTTATGTATGGCGTGGAACTAAAGTACATGGAGCAAGCATTCAACCATTTTTATCTTACGCTACAGGAGGTTTTGAGGTTGGTGCATGGGGTGCTTACGAAATTTCTGGTATAAGTGGTGTTCCATCAGAAGCAGATCTTTACCTAAGCTATGGCTTTGACTTTGGTTTAAGCCTTGGTTTAACAGATTACTATTATCCTGGTGGTGAAGGATATTTTGAATTTAGTGATTCTATTGGTACTCATGCAATTGAAATTAATGGTGGATATGAAATAGGCAGTTTTTCAATTGGCGCAAATTATATTTTGAATAAAGCAGGCTGGGCAGCGTCTGAAGGTAGTGATGTTTATTTTGAGCTTGGTTATAGTTTTACAAATTTGGATGTATTTGTTGGAGCAGGAAATGGATGGCATTCAACTTTTGAAGATAATGGAGATGATGTATTTGCAATTTGTAATATTGGAGTTGCTACATCTAAAGAAGTGAAAATTACAGATAGCTTCTCACTACCGGTATTTGGTTCGGTTTCTTTGAATCCTGATAGAAAGCAGTTTAATATTGTTGCCGGTATTTCTTTCTAAGTTTTCTTAAAAATATTCTGGATGACCTGTTTTTTGGAGTTTAATATTCCATAATGGGAAATCTATGTTCAAAAAATATTTACCGGAAGTGAATTGTCCGGGTAACCTTGAAGAAAAATATACAATATGAAAAAAATTGAAGCAATAATTCGAAAAACCAAGTTTGAGGAAGTTTCTGAAGCCTTAAAAGAGGCCGGTATTGAATTTTTCTCATTCTGGGAAGTACGTGGAGTAGGAAAAGCCACTGAAGAAAGAGTATATCGTGGTATTAAATACGATACAGGTACTATTGAACGAATATTCATCTCAATTTACATGCGTGACCAGTTTCTGGATCAAGCTGTAAAGGCCATTTTAGGTTCAGCTAAAACTGGTGAGATTGGTGATGGAAAAATATTTGTGTCTGATATAAATGATGCTTTTAGGATTAGAACTGGAGAGCAGGGAGGTAGGGCCTTGAATTTAGAAGGTGAAGAATAAAAGTTAAACTCAGCAATAAAAATATTATAATATGGAAGAAACATTAACAGTAATCCCTAGTGTTGTAGAAACTGCAGGGGTTGGACTCGATATATCGATAAATAACATTTGGTTGTTGCTTGCCACATTTTTGGTAATGTTTATGCAACCTGGATTTGCTCTTGTTGAAGCTGGTTTTACACGTTCAAAGAATACGGCTAATATTATCATGAAGAATTTCATGGATTTTGCAATTGGTTCAATTACCTATTGGCTGATTGGTTATTCTATAATGTATGGAACCGGAAATGGTTTTATAGGTGATTTTAGTCTTGCGGCTTTTAGTCCAAGCGTAGATGGCTATGCAAATGGTTATTCAGATTTTACAGACTTGATGTTCCAGACAGTTTTTGCTGCTACAGCTGCTACCATTGTCTCGGGAGCAATGGCTGAAAGAACTAAATTTAATGCTTACCTGGTTTTTAGTCTTATAATTACTGTAATTATATATCCAATATCTGGTCACTGGACTTGGGGAGGCGGTTGGTTGTCAACTCTTGGAACAGATTCTACTGTTCTTGATGCTGCTGGTGAAGTTGTAGAATGGGGATTTATTGACTTTGCAGGTTCAACAATTGTTCATTCTGTTGGAGCATGGGTTGGATTAACCGGAGCTGTTATTTTAGGACCAAGGATAGGAAAGTATGTTAAGGGTAAGGCAAAAGCTATTCCTGGTCATAATTTAGCATTAGGTGCACTTGGTGTATTTATTCTTTGGTTCGGATGGTTTGGTTTTAATCCAGGTTCAGAGTTGGCAGCAACTGAAGGTAGTACTAGTGCAATTGCTAAAATAGCACTTACAACGAATTTATCAGCAGCTGGAGGTGCCTTAGCAGCAATGCTTGTAGCTTGGGCAAGGTATAAGCGACCAACTTTATCATTATCTCTCAACGGTGCATTAGCCGGATTAGTAGCAATAACTGCTGGTTGTGCTGCAGTAGAGCCGCTTTCAGCATTGATAATTGGTGTAATAGCTGGGGTAATTCTTGTATTTTCTGTTGAATTCATCGATCAGGTATTAAAAATTGATGACCCTGTAGGTGCTATTTCTGTACATGGTGTAGCTGGAGCTATCGGTACTCTGTTGGTTGGATTGTTTGCTACTGGTTCTGAAGTTGAATTAGCTGATGGAACAACTCAAATGATAGGAGCAGGACTATTTTATGGAGGCGGTTTCAAACAATTAGGTCTGCAAGCAGTTGGTGTATTTTCAATTGGATTTTGGGCACTTGGAATGGGTTTCATATTATTTAAAATATTAAAACTCACAAACGGACTTCGCGTTTCGAAAAGAATTGAAGAAGAAGGTTTAGATGTATACGAACATGGAGAAGGAGTTTATAATTAATTGACTTATTTTCTATCCCTGTTATCTATAGGGTCGGCTCAGTAAGAGTCGACCCTTTTTTTGTTTTACTTTTATCAATAGTCTGTTGTAATTTTGAATGTCGCTAATTACTCGCAAATAACAATTCTTTTTCATGTCTATTATCTAAAATCTAACTAACTTTTATTTTATAATACGTGTTTATGCAAATCTCCTTGTTATATATATGAAGCAATTACTAATTTTATGGGGCTAAACAAAGAATTGCTTGTGAAGCAAGATATATTAATAAAGAAATTAAAGGAAGGGCACGAGTCTGCCTATGAGGCACTTTTCAAGACATTCTATACAGAACTTGTTGTGCATGCAAACAGGTATTTGTATGATATGGAGTCGGCAAAAGAAATTGTTCAGGATTTATTTGTTAATATTTATGAGAGGAGAAATAATCTGGATATAAATTCTTCATTAAAGTCTTATTTGTACAGGTCGGTTCAAAACAGATGTATCAATTTTATTAATGCACAAAAGACTAAAGATAAATATGCTAACTATGTTAAAAATAGTAACATAGGGGAGGAAAACTCGGTAGAAAGTGCTATGAATGTTGCAGAATTAGAAAATGCTTTATACTCGGCTATTGGTGATTTGCCTCCAAAGTGTAGAATGATTTTTAAGATGAATAGGTTTGAAGGATTCTCAAATGGTGAAATAGCCGACAGACTTGAATTGTCGAAAAGAACTGTGGAAACACAAATAACAAAGGCTCTTAAAATACTTAGAACAAAAATGCAACCTTACATGGTTAGCATTGTGTATATATTCTCAATACTCGGCTTAGGAATATTATAGCTTTAACATGGAAAATACATCAAATACAGATCAATATATTGCCGGTTACTTATCTGGTGACCTTGATTATATAAAAATTGAACAAATGGAACGGGACTTATTAAGTGATAGCGAAAAAGAGCAGCAAATGAAAGATTTTACAAGGATATGGGAGAAGTCTGCTGAAATTAAGAACTATGATAAATTGGATGCAAACTCAGACTGGGAGAAAGTTCGAGCGAAAATGGGATTTAAAACAAGATCGAAAAGAATACCTTTTAGGAACTATGCTTTAAGAATTGCTGCAATTTTCATTTTTGCATTCGGATTGGCATATTTCTTAAGTACTATTATTAATAATGTTCCCAATGTAGAAAAAAATGATTATTTCCAGATAGCTGCTGGTGAGACATCAAGAGAAGTAACTTTACCTGATAACTCGATAATAACGATTAATAAAAACGCAAAAATTGTTTATAATAACAATTTTGGAAAAACTAATCGGGATTTAATTCTTGAAGGCGAAGCATTTTTTAAAGTTCAGCGAAATGAAGAGCTGCCATTTAAAGTATTTGTGGAAAGTTCAACTATTGAGGTGTTAGGAACAAGCTTTAATATTAAAACTTCTAAAGAAAGTGTTTTAGTAAGTGTTGTTACTGGTAAAGTTGCCTTTTACGAAACTTCAGAAAAACAAAACAGAGTTGAATTAATTAAAGACGAACAATCTCTGTACAACTCAAAAAAACATAGCTTCGATGAGAAAAGGGCCATTAATAAGAATACCATGGCTTGGCGTACAGGAACACTGGAATTTTTAGGAGGAGAGCCTTACGAAGAAGTATTTTCATATTTAGAGGAGTATTATAACAGGAAAATAAAAATAGAAACGGATATGCCAATTGAAAGAAAAATAAGTGCATATACTATTAAAATTAATGATTCGCTTGTTGACATTCTGAATAATCTAAGTCATGCAGCAGGTGGGGAGTTTGTTGTGATTGAAGAAGGGAATAACTTTATTATCAGAAGTAATAAAACAAACTAGTGATTGGGCCCCGAAATATTGCTATTGTAGGGCTGTTGTTTTTTTTAATTCTCCCTAAGCTTTATGCTCAAGATCTGCTCGATAAAGAAGTGGAGATAAGTTTTTATAAAGGTACACGTGCACAATTTATTGATACTGTTAAATCTCAAACAAACATTAATTTTCTTTATTCTGATTTAGTTAAGCCACAAACTGAAGTTGAAATTTCATTAGGCAGATATTCTGTTAAGCAATTACTAGATAGCATATTTGTAACTCAGGAATTTTCTTATTTAGTACGTGATGATTTAATAATCCTAGCACCTCAGGGACAAAATCACGGACTTGACGAAAGAATAACAATAAAAGGGAAAGTAGCTACTAAGAAGGGGAAACCTGTTCCATTTGCAACCGTTTACCTTAAGGCACATAGTTTAGGTACAATTGCAAACGGAGATGGGTATTTTCGTCTAAATATTTCAGAGAGCCTTTCACAAGATACCTTAGTAATTAGTAGTATGGGATTCGAAAATGGAAAGGTTCTTCCTGAGGAGTATAGAAATGGAGAGCTACTTGTAACATTAAGACCTTCGTATATCCCCATTAAGAATGTGATTGTTAGGCCAACCGACCCGGAAAACCTTGTTATGCAATCTTATAAATCCCGAGACAAAAACTATAATAGAAAGACTAGCCTGCTCACTGCATTTTTTAGAGAATCGTCAAAGCAAAATGAAGAATATATCTCACTAACAGAAGCGTTAATTGAAATTAATAAAAGCAGTTATCTTAACGATACCGAGGACTTAATAAAACTGGTTAAGGGGCGGAATGGAACAAATATTCAGCAGTCAGATTTGGTAAACCTTGTTGTTGAAGGAGGTTTGTACAATGGTTTACGACTTGATGTAGCAAAGTATGGAAGTTACTTCTATGGGGAAGATGCGCTTAATGAGTGTGATTTTGAATTCCGTGAGAATATTACATATAATGGCAGACATACTTATGTTATCTGGTTTGATATGAAGGAGCAAACCAAATATTCTGGCTTTACAGGTAAGTTATATCTTGATGCTGAAAGTTTGGCTCTGGTAAGAGCCGAATTTGAACTCAGTCCAAGTGGAATTAAATATGCTCGTTCTGTCCTTGTTAAAAAAACTCCTAAGGGGTTTAAAGCCAAACCTGTTTTTGCCCGATACGAAGTAGAGTACAGATATTATAATGATGTTTGGAATTTGCATTATGCCCGTAGTGAGCTTAAAATAAAAGTTCGAAAAGCTAGAGGAAAAGAGAATAAAGGTAATAGTTGCGATTTTACATCTAAATCGGAGTTTGTTGTAACAGATCAGATTAATGATGTTAACAGAAGTATTCGATATCGTGAAGCAGTTAAGTCAAATGATGTACTTGTTAAGCAAGTTAAAGATACTAAAGATAACTACTGGATGGATGATAATGTCATTGTCCCGGAAGAACCATTGCTTAGTACAATTGAAAAGTTGCAGAGAAAAGGGGTACTCACAAAGGAAGACTCTCTTATAACTAAAGAAAACAAATAGTCTATTATATCCTACTTTTTACGAATCCTAATTTTTTATATTTCTACCTTTGTTATTTAAAACCTAATCAATTACTTTTTAAATGACAAAATCGAATATTACTCCAGAAAATAATGCTTTCAATTTTGAACTTGAACAATTTGCCGATATCAGGATACTTAGATACAAGGTTCCCGGATTTGAGAATTTGTCTCTTTCGCAAAAAAAACTTTTGTATTATTTAGGAGAGGCGGCGCTTTGTGGGAGAGATATACTTGCCGACCAGAACGGCAGATACAATTTGTTGCTAAGAAAAACACTGGAAATAATATACCAAACTTTTTCAGGAGACAAGAATACCGCTGATTGGAAAGCATTTGTTGTATACTTGAAAAGAATCTGGTTTTCAAATGGAATTCATCACCATTATTCTTCGGATAAAATTAAGCCAGCCTTTAGTGAAGATTACTTTGAAGTTTTGGTTTCAAACTCAGATAGTTCAAAGTTTCCGATTATTGGTGGGGAATCAGTTGAATATTCAATTGGTCTAATAAAATCAATGCTTTTTAATCAGAAGCTTTATGCAAAAAAGGTTTCTCAGAATTCAGAAAATGATATAGTTAAAGAATCATCTGTAAATTTCTACGATGAAGGAATATCTCAGCAACAGGTAGAAGAATTCTATAGTTCATTAAAAAATGAGAAAGATACAAAGCCGGTATCATATGGATTAAACTCAAAACTATCTGTAAATAATGGAGAGATTTCTGAAACTGTTTGGAAATCAGGTGGTATGTATTCCGCAGCAATTGATAAGATTATATATTGGTTAGAGAAAGCCATTCCTGTTGCAGAAACAAAGGAACAAGAGCAGGGAATAAAAAGGCTTATTACCTACTACAAAACCGGAAGCTTAAAAGCTTGGGATGAATACAACATTATTTGGGTGAAAGATTTAGATTCTCAAGTGGATTTTGTAAACGGATTTGTTGAAATCTATGGCGATCCTATGGGTATTAAGGCTACTTGGGAATCGTTTGTTAATTTTAAGAACATTGAGGCAACTAAACGAACAGAAATAATTAGTAATAATGCCCAATGGTTTGAAGATAATTCTCCTATTGATCAACAATATAAGAAACCTGAAGTAAAAGGTGTTTCTGCAAAAGTTATTAATGTTTCTATGTTGGGTGGAGACTGTTATCCGCATACACCAATAGGTATTAACCTACCAAACTCCGATTGGATTAGAAAAGACCATGGTTCGAAATCGGTAACTATAGAAAACATAACTTATGCCTATGCTCAAGCCGATTTAAGTTCAGGATTTCTTGAAGAGTTTTCTGAAAGCGAATCAGATATGCAACTTGAAAGAAAATATGGTCCGCTAGCAGATAATTTACATACCGACTTGCACGAATGTTTAGGACATGGTTCTGGGCAATTACTTTCGGGAGTTAGCTCAGAGGCTTTGAAGAACTACCATTCACCTCTGGAAGAAACCAGAGCAGATTTATTTGCTCTTTACTATATGATGGATCCTAAAATGGTAGAACTTGGTTTGTTACCTGATTTAGAAGCAGCAAAGGCACATTATAATAGCTATATCCGAAATGGAATAATGACTCAGTTACGTCGTATTGAATCTGGAAAAAATGTTGAGCAGGCACATATGCGTAATCGACAACTTATTGCAACCTGGGCATTTGAACAGGGGAAAAATGATAATGTAATAGAAAAAGTGGTTCGCAATGGAAAAACTTTTTTTAAGATTAACGATTTTGAAAAGCTCAGACAATTATTCGGGACATTATTAAAAGAGGTTCAAAGAATAAAATCAGAAGGTGATTATTTGGCAGGAAAGAAATTAGTTGAAAAATATGGTGTGCAGGTTGATGTAGAACTTCATAAAGAAGTGTTAGATAGGTTTGAGAAACTCAATCTTCCGGCATTTAGCGGGTTTGTTAATCCAGAATATGAGCTTATAGAGGAAAATGGGGAAATAATAGATGTACGAATAAACTATGTGGAAGATTATACTGAGCAAATGATGAAATATAGCACTGAATATGCGTTTTTGCCAGTTGAAAATTAGCATTTAATGTTCAAAAAATATTCTTTTTAATGAAAGCCGCATTATACAATAAGTTGGAAGATAAAAAAGTACAATGCTTTTTATGTCCGCATAGTTGTTTTATAAGTGAAGGTAGGAGAGGAGTATGCAGAATACGGCTAAACCAGAAAGGAGAACTCATACCTGAAACTTATAGGAAATACTCAGCAATAGGATTTGATCCAATTGAAAAGAAACCACTTTATCATTTTCACCCCGGAAAAGAGATATTATCGCTTGGAAGTGTCGGTTGCAATATGCGATGCAAATGGTGTCAGAATTGTGAGATTTCGCAGACAGGTATTGAAGGTAGTCGTGATTTGATTGAGCTTTCACCTGAAAAAATAATCGAGAAGGCAATGCAGCGACCAGAAAATATTGGGTTGGCTTTCACATATAATGAACCATCAATTTCTTTTGAAACTGTTATCGAAACAGCCACATTATCTAAAGAGGCGGGTCTTAAAAATGTGATGGTAAGTAATGGGTATATTGGAGAAAAAGCAATGTCAGTGTATCTTGATTGTATTGATGCTTTTAATATTGACATAAAAGCTTTTGATGAAGAAGTATATAAAAAATATGCTAATGCACAATTAAAACCAGTTTTAGAAAATCTTAAACAAATCAACCAAAGAGGTCGGCATCTTGAACTAACTTATTTGTTGGTACCTGGAGTAAATGATGATTTAAAGAAATTTAAATCCTTTGTGGATTGGATAAATAATAATCTTGGACCAGAAACAGTTTTACATATTTCAAGATACTTTCCTCGTTATAAGTTTTCAACAAGTGCTACATCAACCTTCATGCTTGAGGAATTTGCGCATAATGCTGCACAAAAGATATATTTTGTGTATGGTGGAAATTATGCATCAACAAAACATGCGCATACTTATTGCCCTTCTTGTTCTACTGTTGTTATCAGAAGGTTGGGGTATTCAATAATACATACAGGGAATAAGAAAGATGGAAACTGTCCTGAGTGTAATAAGCCTATTTATATAGCATACTAAACATATAATGAAATATTTTTACAAATTACTCGTTTAGCTTGATAAGAAACTTGACTTTTATGAATTAAATGTTATTAAAAAATATGGATAAGTCAAACTTATTTTATATTTTACCGTTAAATTAAATAGGGAATTTCCAAACAATTATATATGGAAGCATTAGATATCCAAGGAACAAATGATACACCGAAAGTAATTTTAGACTCTGAAAATGATATTTTTGAAATATCAGGTCGATCGCTTCCTGAAGATGTCATAGTTTTCTACAGACCTATATTAGATTGGTTAGAGGAATATAAGGAAGATCCACTAGATTATACTGAATTTGTATTTCGTTATATCTATTTCAATACAGCCACTTCAAAATTAATTCAAGATGTACTAATAAAACTTGAAGAACTTTACGAAGCTGGAAATAATGTACAGGTAATGTGGTTTTATGAAGAAGATGACGAAGATATGCAAGACGCCGGTGAAGAGTTTATGGAAACTGTTGATGTTCCATTTGAGCTTATTGGTTATTAGTAGTGTTATTCCAAAAATATAATTTCATATCTCACACCTTGTTTTTTCTTTTTGCTCCGTTTCATAATTCAACTCATCCAAAAAACTACTAGATTTTAATTTTCTTAAGTAATTCAATACAAGTATCACTATTCATTTCTTCTGTTAAATCAAATATTGGTTCAAGTTTATTATTGAAATTTACGCTGGGATTCTCCAGAAGAAGCAAAGTCTTTTCTTCTCCAAATTCATTTATCAATTGTTTTCCAAACTGAAAATCAGATATGGTTGATATTTTAGCAGAATCAAAATCTGAGTTGTAACGCATTAGTTCAATTAAAGCCTCTATTGGCCCGGCAGATAAATGTACTCCATTCCAACTAGAGGAAATATTCTTAAGTCCAAAGGAATCTCTTTTTAACAGCAATTCGTTTCTTACACTACCCTTTTCAGCTTCAGCTGGATTCGTTTTTCCTATTAACTTATTTCTAGCTACGACCCAATCACAATCACTTACAAGGGTCATAGCTATAATACAGCGTCCGGGAGTAGTGAAATGTTCTAATTGTCGGGGATGGAAACCATTAACAAGGAAAATATCATCTCCATCGAAGCTTAATTTTTGCACATATGTACCGCCAGCAAGTTTAGTAAAAGCAGAATTTTGCCACAGCATTGAAAGGGCCATAGGAGAAAAGAAAGAATGTTTCTTCAAAAACTCGATACTTCCAAGAATATTAGCATTAACGAAACTTACACCATATTCTTTTTCAAATACTTTTTTTGCAGAATCAGAAATAGTATTTCTTAATTCAGAAGATAGCTTACTAATTACACCATAATGCTGATTAATTATTTTATGTTTCTTAAGGTATTTAGCATTTATTATTCGAATAGATTTTTTGTGAAAATCAAACTCATCAAGTTTTTCAAATATCAGACGAAGAATTTCATCAAGCTTTATTTGTTTACTGTTTAGGGTTATCTCAGGTTTTACAAAGAATAGAAATTCATTTTTTGCCTCACCTGGCTTTTTACTTAGTATTTCTTTATTGAAAGTAGCTAAAATTCGGGCATCGTTTACTGAATTAACGATGGAATTAATGAGAGGTTGATATTTCATATTTCAGAAATTGGTTGCTTAAAGATTGGAAAATATATATTAAAAATCAAGTATTAATCTACTCATATATAGTTTGTAATTGTTAGGTTTCAAAAAAACCTTATTACCACCTTGATTAGGAATATGAATCAACATATCTTTGAATCGACACTAACACAGAATCATATTTATCTCTCATGCAAAAAGAATATACCCTTTCCCTCGCAAAAACAAACCTTTACGCTATGATAATGCTTATACCGATAGGCATTATACTTGGAATACCCTACTTTTTAATTCATGGATTTGAAGCATTCAGTATTAAAGACTTTAGTCTAATTCGATTGTTCGGTGGGGGATTAATTGTCGTAATAATTTTCCTCGGGGGAGTAGTTGTGCATGAACTGTTGCATGCTCTTGGCTGGATGTTTTTTCCTAAAGGTAAATGGAAGTCAATTAGTTTTGGTATAAAATGGGAATTCCTTACTCCATATTGTCACTGCAACGAGCCATTAAAGAAATGGCAATTTACATTAGGAGCTGCTTTACCCGGAATCGTTTTAGGGCTTTTACCTGCATTTATATCATACATTAATGGAAGTTTTGCCTGGTGGTTTTTCGGTTTCTTTTTCACTATATCAGCTGGAGGCGATATAATTGCCTTATGGATGCTAAGGGAAGTTCCAAGAGGTTGTATGGTGAAAGATCATCCTAGTGAGTTGGGGTTTGTTGTGGAGGATTGATTAAGAAAAATAATTTTAAAAGATGCACCAATAATTATATTACTTTTGTGGCAAATATATCATCTAAATAATAATGAAATTTCAAAAGGTCATTAACAATAAGAAGGTACTAGTAACAGGCGGTGCAGGATTCATTGGTTCAAATATTTGTGAAGAATTGGTAAAGCATGATAATACAGTCATTTGTCTGGATAATTTTGCTACAGGTAAAAGAGAAAATATTAGTCAATTGCTTAATCTTCCAAATTATAAATTGATAGAAGGCGATATAAGAAATTATGAGGATTGTAAAAAAGCAGTAAAAGGAGTAGATATTGTACTTCACCATGCAGCATTGGGAAGTGTACCTCGTTCTATAGAAGATCCCATGACATCGACAGATGTTAACATTGGGGGATTTGTTAAAATGCTTTTTGCAGCTAAGGAGGCCGGAGTGAAAAGGCTTGTTTATGCAGCTAGTTCATCAACCTATGGAGATCATCCCGGTTTGCCAAAAATAGAAGATAAAATTGGAAATCCTTTATCTCCATATGCAATTACAAAATATGCAAATGAATTGTATGCAGAGAATTTTGCAAAGATTTATGGAATGGAAATTATAGGATTAAGATATTTCAATGTATTTGGAAGAAGACAAGATCCCAATGGAGCATATGCTGCTGTGATCCCGAAGTTTGTAAAGCTATTAATGGATCATGAAAGTCCGGTTATAAATGGAGATGGAACTCATTCACGTGATTTCACATACGTTGACAATGTTATTCAGGTAAATATGTTGGCAGCAACAACTGATAATGTAGATGCTGTAAATCAGGTTTATAATGTAGCGTGCGGCGAAAATAATAACCTGAACCAACTTATAGAATATCTTAAAGAATATCTTAGCGCGTTTGATTCAGAGATTAGCAAAATTAATCCTATTCATGGTTCAGAAAGGGCAGGGGATGTAAAACACTCGCTTGCAAGTATTGAAAAAGCTCAAACTTTGTTGGGGTATAAACCAAGTCATACTTTTAAGGATGGGTTGAGGGAGGCTGTTAGGTGGTATTGGGCAAAGTAGTTTAATTTGCTATTTTATAAATTCAATAATTATCTGTTTAATTCTTTCTTTCTCTCCAGGTGTTAAATTACTACCAGATGGTAGACATAAACCTTGTTCAAATAGCTTCTCAGAAGTTGAGTTGACATATGCTTTACAATCACTGAAAATAGGTTGTAAATGCATTGGTTTCCACAATGGACGAGTCTCAATATTTTGTTGCTCTAATGCTAACCTTAAATCTTCTCTGGAGAAACCACTTGTTTTAGAATCTATAATTATTGTTGATAACCAGTAGTTTGAGTAATAATCTTTGCTCGGTTCCATTAAAAGTTTAATACCTTTCGCATTTATAAATAATTCTTTATAAAACTCGTGGTTATTTCTTCTTAAACCTACTCGTTCATCAATAACTTCCATTTGTCCTCTACCTATCCCAGCAATAATATTGCTCATTCTGTAATTAAATCCTATATGCGAGTGTTGGTAATGGGGAGCATTATCTCTAGCTTGAGTGGCAAGAAATCTTGCATGTCTGGCTTGTTCTTCAGTTTTACATACTAAAGCACCACCACCCGAGGTAGTAATAATTTTGTTGCCATTAAAAGATAGTATTCCAAACTCACCAAATGTACCTAGTTTTTGGTCATTAAATTTACTTCCTAAGGCCTCTGCTGCGTCTTCAATAATAGGAATTCCATATTTTGCGCTGATTTCAATAATTCTGTTAATTTTAGCAGGCATTCCATAAAGATGCACTATGATTATTGCTTTTGGATTAATATTTTTTGCTAGACAATCAATTATAGCTTCTTCTAATAGGTCAGGATCCATATTCCAAGTTTCAGGCTCTGAATCAATCAAAATAGGTTTGGCTCCAATATAAGTTATTGGATTAATTGTAGCTGAAAAAGTAAAGCTTGAGGCAAGCACATAATCATTATGCTTGATGCCTAACATAACTAATGATAGATGAATAGCTGAAGTGCCTGAACTCAAGGCAGCGACTTTACCCTTTCCTAGATATTCCTCTATGTCTTTTTCAAACCCATCAACATTTGGTCCGAGTGGAGCTATCCAATTCTCCTTAAAAGCTGCATTAATATATTTTTGTTCATTACCTCCCATGTGTGGTGAGGAAAGCCAAATTTTTTCTCTCATTTTTTAGTTTTGTTTAGTATTTTACCAGGATTTCCAACCACAATTGCATTATTTGGAACATCTTGAATTATTACTGCACCTGCACCAATAGTAGCCCATTTACCAATTTTAATATTGGGTAAAACTACTGCTCCAGCTCCAATATGCGCTCCCTCACCAATTGTAACATTCCCGCATAATGTAGCATTTGGACTTATATGGACAAAATCATCAATATTACACTCATGATCAATAGAACAGGAAGTATTAATAATGCAGTGTTTACCAATAATGCTTTCAGTCTGAATTGTAGCATTTTGAAGAATAACTGAGCCTTCGCTAATTTGACATTTTGATGAAATCGCAGATGAGGAGTGAATCACTATATCAAACTCATGAGAAACCTTATGGGCAATCTTTTGGCGGACAGAATTGTTACCTATAGATATTATTAATTTTTCTTCTGGATATTTGTTAGCATCATATAATGTCACTTTGACATTTGAAAACTCTTTTTTTTCTGCATCATCATCAAAAAGATGTATAACTTTTTGATTTGCATCATTAATTGCGTCAGTTATAACTTTAGCATGACCACTTGCACCGTAAAGTATCATTATTATCTAATTTGAACCATTATATTTTTCAACCGTAACTGATGTTACTGAACTAATACCTTCTTTAATAATTACTTTCTTTATAGTACGGAAAATAATCTTAAGATCAAGTAAGAGGGAAATATTACTAACATACCAAACATCATACTCGAATTTTTCCTTCCAGGAAATAGCATTCCTGCCATTAACTTGCGCCCAACCTGTGATTCCTGGTTTAACCTTGTGGCGTTTCTTTTGATGTGAATTATATAAGGAAAGATATTCAGGCAGAAGTGGCCGTGGGCCAATAATAGACATGTCACCTTTAATAACATTGATAAGTTGAGGAATCTCGTCCAATGAAAGTTTTCTAACAATGTTTCCAACAAAAGTAATTCTTACTTCATCGGGAAGTGGTTTTCCAAAGGAATCAAGCTTATCGTTCATCGTTTTAAATTTGATGATTTTAAATAGTTTCTCATTTTTTCCTGGTCGAACTTGAGTGAAAAATGGGCTTCCATTATTCGTAATTGTTAATATAATAAAAACAACAACAAAAATAGGCGAGAAAGCAATAATAAGTAAAATAGATATTATTATATCGAAAACAGGTTTAAATAATAATTTATACATTATTTAACAATTTATTATACTCTGATAGAATTTGATTCCAAATTATCTTTTGGTCAAAACTATCCTCAATTCTTTTGCGCGTATTTATCTTTAGTTTATTATACAATTGTTTATCCTCTAGAAATCTATTCATGGCTTTATAAAGCTCACTGGAGTCTTTCTTTCTAATGACAAGACCATTTATCTCATGTTTTATAATTTCGTTAGAGCCATTAATATTAGTAACGATACAGGGGAGTTCCATAGCACACGATTGAAGTACGGTATTTGGAAATCCTTCTCGATAGCTTGGAAAGGTCAATGCATTGCTGATAGCATAATATGGTCTTACATCCTTCTGAAAACCTACTTGAATTATTTTATTGTTTGACTTTAATATTTTAAATGATTCTTTTGATATTGGATTTAAATCTTCTTCCAGATTTCCAACTAATAGTAGTTTTATGTCTTTATGCTTGTGTGATAACCTGTTAAAAGCAAATAGAAGTTCATTTATGCCTTTATCTTTTACAATTCTACCTGCATAAATAAAAATAAAATCATTTTGTTTAATATTAAGCTGATTTTTAAGTTCATTAGGTCTTAGATTAAAATTTTTTAAATTGAAATAATCCAAATTAATACCGTTACTACTTCCTTTGCCAATAACTTTTAGTTTATCTTCATTATTATAAATATTTTCAAGAATATAATCTCTCAAACCATCTGAATTAGGATAAATGCGTTTAGCGCAATAATAGACTAATTTTTCAATTTTTATTAGAAGATTTTTTTTAAAACCGGAGGTTTCCATAAGTGGGAGTCCTGCTACAGTGTGCAGTCTAATTGGTGTTCTGGCTATAAAAGCTGCCAGCATTCCAACTAGTCCAGCTTTAGGTGTATGAGTATGAACAATATCAGGTTTGAATGTCTTTATTAGTAAATAGACTTTTATTAAGGAAATTAAATCTCTAAAAGGTGTGATTTTTCTTGAAAACTCAATTTTTTTTAGTTCACAGCCTTCTTTTTTTATTATTTCATCTATTTCCTTTCCATCAGAACTACATAATAATACTTCAAACCCGTTTTTTTTTAAAAAATTAGGTTGCCCTTTTAATAGAGTAGCAAAGGAGATGGGAACTGTAACAATCCTAAGTACTTTTATTTGTTTCAATTGATTTTATTTTTTTTCAAGAATTGGTTTTGCAAATATAACAAAGCCATTAAAAGAATCAGCAGAAATGTTATCACCAATGGAAAAGTATAAATAATAGTTAGTTTCTATAATTGGACAAGGAATATTAATGGAAAGTTTTTGCCATGTTTCTCTATCTTTTAATTGGTAATTGTCAACAACGAAAAAACCTTTTGTGAATGTACCAACAAAGATGTTATTGCCGTTAAAATCCTCAGAAACATAACAATAAGCAGAAAAGGAAATTGAATCACATTCAAATGGCGTTGAACTTCCAATTTTTGTGGTTGAAATCTTGTTTGCATAATTAAAAGATCTTTTATCTAATAAGTAGCCTTTTGTTTTTTCTGCAATTTGTTTTGGTGGAGTTCCAGGTAGATTGTCAATAATTTCACAATTTACCTTTGCGTATGTTGATGGATTATTAGGGTTGAAAGAGACCTTTATGTGACTTGCCAAAAAAGTTATAGTAAACAAAATGAAAATAAATGACAATAATATTTGAATAACTAAACCTATCCTATTTTTATTATTAATAAGTTTTTCGTCAGAATTAATATCTGAGTATAGTAAATAGTATATGAAGACAAAATGAGTAATGCCCCAACTCCGGCTAAGCAAAGACTCAAAAATTAAATTGATAAGATACAGTATCGATATTGACCATATAAAGCTTTTATTTGGGCCTTTGTATCTGAATGCTGTAATAAAAATAATTAGTAATACTATTACTTGTATTATACCACTTTCTAATCCAAATTCGAGAAATTGATTATGTGGATTTAGGTTTGTTAGATATTCTTTATTTAGTTTTATATATTCAGAATTCAATCTATTTTGAAAATTACTAGTGCCAAATCCAGTGATGGGTTTATCTTTTAAAACATCAATACTTGTACTCCATATATCTAATCTTATTGTATCGTTAAACTGTTTTGCAAGGTTATCGAAATCTAGAATTGATGAATTAGGTTTTTCTTGAAATCTTGGATGAAAATTAGTGTAAATAAATCCAAAAAGGACTCCAATTACTATTATTATTACAGAAATTTTGAAGTTTTTAATATAAATTAAATTCTTAATTAAAAAATAAATAGCTATAAAAACTAGAGATATAAAAACAGCTCTACTTCCTGAAAACAGTATGAAACATATAAAAATAAAGATGGCAATATAATACAGGTGGATGTTTTTCTTCTCTCTCTTAGCAAGAATAAAACAAAAAATAATTGCAGTAATCAGGTTAATCCCAAAATAGGTTCTATGTTGAATATTTATTATTGAAGTGTTAATAGATTGAAATAAATTTTGGATTAAATCAAACTTAAAGAACGGTTCCGTAAAGTAGTTGAATAAAATCTTAACAAAAACAAAAATCACTAATAATAGACTGCCAATTATATATGACTTATAGAGCAACTGTTTATTTTGAGAATCAGTTTGTGTTAGCAATCCAGCTATCCCAATTAGAAGTATTGGAGATCTTCTGGCTAAAACTTCGAAATAATTTATTGTCGTATCATGAATAAAAATTGAGGAGCCACTAATGCCAAATAAAATTAGGAATAGTATAAAAAAGTTTTTTCTGTTTCGAGATATTCCAGAAACATTATTATCTAATGATTTCTTATTCCTTCGAAAAGAAATTATTAGTATTGATAAAATAAAAAGACCTAAAAAGTATGATGAAAGATATAAATTTATTGAAATAGAAAAGGCTAAAAGAGAACCAGAAACTAAATATAACTTCTCTGGAGCAAACAATGATTTTATAATGTTGTGTAGGCTATTCAATATTTCAATAATTAATCTGCAAAATGTAATATGGAAATTGAAGCTTTGTTTATTCAATAGATAACTTTAAGTTTTTATCATCAAATATATCTATCAAAAAGTTTTGCATTCCATTCTTGTATGAATTTAAATCAAAATCTTTAGAATTTCTGCAATTATTCTTTAATCTATTAAGTTGTTCAATGGATAATATTAAAGCTTTATGTAGCGAGGTATTTAAAGAACTTTCCGAATCGGTATCGATAATAAAACCAAAGTGATCGTTTTTTAAATAATCCAGAATATTGCTGGAGCTATTTGTGAGAACGGGTATTCCACAAGATATTGATTCCACAAGTTTTGTTGGAAAACCAGCTCTGGTAATTAGATTGTTATCCCTAAAGAAAATACTATAGTCAGACTCCTGTATTATCTTCAAAGTTTCCAAGTGAGATAATCTTCCTTTGAAAATTATCTTATTTGAAATGTTTTCTGGTAGTGATGAAGCTCCAAAAGAATCAATAAATTGGGACTTTGTTAAACCTACTATTGTTAGCTTAAAATCAATATTATATTTAATGAAAATTATGGAAAGGGAGTTTATGATTTTATCTAATCTGTCCTTTTCTCCATGGCCTGGACTGCCGGCATAGATAAGTTTCTTTTGAATGCTACTATTGCTGGTTTTTTGTGACCATTTAGCTTCACTAGGATCTACTAGTGGCGGTAATAGTAATATATTCTTTACAAAAGCTTTGTAAAAATCAAATAAAAAAGAACTAATTACAATGAGACCGTCAACTTTTTTATGGACTATTTTCATTCTTAAAAAAGTATCCATATTTTTTAAAATGGAAATAGCACGACTTTTTCTTTTTACAATTTGCCATTCGGTGCTGTCAGCAATGGTTTTTATCTTATTCTTTTTACAATATTTATACAGTCTAAGTAATGCGAGAGCCGGATAATTATAAGCAATGACTCCTGAGACATTTTCTACTCCTAATTGTTTAATGAGATCTTTAATTTTCTTAATTGAAGATAGATGAGTTATCCAACTATTAATAGAAGAAGGATAGACAAAACTATAGGATTTGAAATTCGAAACAGTTTGGAATTTTCGGTCTTTATTATCATTGATATCAGCAAAGTGGTCACCTAAAAATATTACTTCATATCCTAAATTTCTAAGAATTTTTGCATTAGATAAGACCCTGTGTGCAGCAGCATTGCCATCGGGTAGAATAAATCCCCCGGTATAAATAATAAACTTTTTTTTTAACATGAAAGAGCTGTTTTTTATGGATTCTATTTATTCCAGACTACGCGGTTAATATAATCTGTATACGATAAAACAATTCTTACAACTTTATCTGATACATTTGGCATTGAATAATCATAAACAGGGCGTAGGTTTCTTTCAGAACCTCTTTTTTGCTCTACCAAAACAGCTAAAGCCTGCAATATTCGTTCTGGATTTAATCCAACCATCATTACGCTTGCCTCTTCCATAGCCTCAGGTCTCTCGTGTGCTTCTCTAATATTTAATGCTGGGAAATTCATTATAGAGGATTCTTCAGAAATTGTTCCGCTATCTGATAAAACAGCTTTAGCATTCTTCTGTAAATTATTGTAGTCATGAAATCCCAATGGTTTCATTAATTGGATCAAAGGATTAAATTCAGCTCCAGTTTCAGTAATTTTATTTCTGGTCCGAGGATGTGTTGATACAATAATTGGAAGGTTATAAGATTCTGCTACTTTATTTAGGCTAACCACTAATTTTAGGAAATTATCAGAATTGATATTTTCTTCACGATGTGCTGAAACAAGGAAATATTCTCCTTTTTTTAACTTTAGCCGATTAAGTACATCTGAGTTATCTATGTCATTCTTATATGCTTCAACAACTTCAAATATAGGAGACCCTGTTTTAATTACCCTATCTGCAGGTAAGCCTTCTCGTAAAAGATATTCACGTGCTATTGAGCTATATGTTAAATTTATATCTGAAATATGATCAACTATTTTTCGATTTGTTTCTTCAGGAACACGCTGGTCAAAACAACGATTCCCAGCTTCCATATGAAAAATAGGTATCTGTCTTTTTTTTGCAGCGATGGCACATAAGCAACTATTAGTATCACCAAGTACTAGAAAAGCATCTGGTTTTACTTCTTCCAGAACGGGATCAATATTAATAAGAATTTGACCTGCAGTTTTTGTGGCATTTCCACCTGCAGCATTAAGAAAGAAGTCGGGTTTACGCAGTCCTAAATCTTTGAAGAATACTTCATTTAGTTCATAGTCATAATTTTGACCTGTATGTACCAAAATATGGTCAATGCTATCAATTAAATCTAGTTTTAGTATTACCCTAGAAAGTCGAATAATCTCTGGTCTGGTTCCTACAACAGTTATTAATTTAAGTTTTTTCATTAAATATTATACTTATTAATCTATACTTCTTCAAAAAAAGTGTCAGCATCATTAGGATCAAACCATTCATTTATCCAGAACTGAGTATAGAGTTCCTCGCTGCCAATATTTTTTATATTATGGGTATACCAAATTGGCATGTCGACGTATGATGGTTCATCACCATTTAATTTAAATGCAATTTTTTTCTTACTTCCAATTTTCCTTATCTCAATTAAGGCTTTTCCTTTAATAACAATGAATCGTTCAATTTTTCGCGTATGAAAATGATTACCCCTTGTAATTCCAGGAACAGTTGTGGAAAAGGAGACCTGCCCTCCAACTCCAAGTTTTATAACTTCAATAAAATCACCGCGATCGTCACTATGTTTATCAAGTTTATAAGGATATCTTTTTTGAAAATCCATATAAGAAGTTAGTGTATTAAACAAATTAGTATCGTTCTGATCTAATAGTTTCGGTATTATGCCTTTCTCTATATAAGTCTTTTTATAGAGCTCCAGTTTTGATAAAACTTCACTCACCTTGCTTTCAAAATCATGAGGGACATCTATTTTGGATATACCAGTGTTTCTGGTTGTTGATTTTAAAATAAACTCACATAAAGAGCCAACGTAAATAAGTTTTACGATACCATCAATATTTATTTGAGGCTGCTCATTATTATTTAATTGATGGCAAAAGGTTGCAATAAAAGAGTTGTAATAAGGAACTCCAAATGGTCCGAAAACATTTGGTATGACAAATCCAGTGAAGTTTGCATTATTCTCTTTTGCCCAATTTTCAAAAAGAATTCTCCCTTCCTTTTTAGATTTACCGTACATGTTATCACGTTCTTCTTGAGTGGAAGATGAAAACATTACGTGTGGAGAAACTTCTTCAAGTTCCATTGCCTTTATTAGTTTGTTTACAAGGCTTAGATTTGTGTTATAAATGACATTTTCATCCTCGTGTCGATTCATTGCTGCAAAATGAACAATAACATCACATTCACGAACAAATCTCCTCAGTTTACTTTCATCCAAAAAATAATTATCTTCAAATGGTATTCTTTCATAGTTTTCTTTAGTACCAGCTAAATTATATAAATGGGCTCCTATAAAGCCCGATTGTCCAGTAATGCCAATTTTTACCACTTAGTATGTTTTAGTTTATATCTTCTTTAATACTTTCCAACTTCAATAATAAATTTTTGGTTTCTTCTACATTAAGGCGAGTAGTATTATGAGAATGATAATCATCTACTTTTGAGATATCTTCTTCACCTTCTGAAAAGTATTGCGAGTAATTTAAATCACGCGTGTCAGCAGGTACTCTAAAATAATTTCCCATATCCTCAGCTTTAGCCATTTCTTCCCTATTAACTAGGGTCTCAAATAGTTTTTCTCCATGACGAGTGCCAATTACTTTTATCTTGCTAGTAGACTTATATAGCTCAATCATGGAACTAGCTAAATCTCCAATTGTTGATGCCGGAGATTTTTGAACAAAAAGATCGCCACTATTGCCAATTTGAAAAGCATAGATTACTAGATCAACGGCATCTTCTAGTGTCATCATAAAGCGGGTCATCTTTGGATCTGTAACAGTAAGATCCTTTCCAAGTTTAATTTGCTGAGCAAAAAGAGGAATTACTGAACCACGAGATGCCATAACATTTCCATATCGTGTACAACAAATGACGGTTGATGGATTATCACTTAAATGTCGTGCTTTAGCAACAGCAACTTTTTCCATCATGGCTTTTGAAATACCCATTGCATTAATTGGGTAACAGGCTTTGTCTGTACTTAGTACTATTACTCTTTTTACACTATATTCAATAGCTGAGTCGAGGACATTTTCGGTTCCTAATACATTTGTATGAACAGCTTCAATAGGAAAAAACTCGCAAGAAGGAACTTGTTTTAATGCTGCAGCATGAAAGACATAATCTACTCCACGCATAGCACCATCAACACTTCGTTTATCTCTTACATTTCCAATATAAAACTTAACTTTTTGACTATTAAGTTTATGTCGCATGTCATCTTGTTTTTTTTCATCTCTAGAAAAAATCCTAATTTCTTTAATACCTGTATTTAGAAACCGCTTTAAAACAGCATTTCCAAATGAACCTGTCCCGCCAGTTATCAATAGTGTTTTATCTTTGAACATTTAGTTAATATTTATTATTTCCAGAAAAATTTAAAATTATCAATTTCTAACGTACCATCAATTGTACTTAGTACAAAATATACTAAACAAAAGACTATAATAGTAAGATATAGGATAATTTTATTTTGTTTTAGTTCCAATTTTCCAATAATATTAGGAATTAGCACAATATATGCAGGTATAAAATAATATGCCAATCGAGTTATCATCGGAATAATTAATCCAATTATAAATAGAGTACTACTAATTATTGTCATTACAAAGAATAGACTATTCATCCTCTCTTGTTTTTTAGAAATCGATGAATTATATTTCCAGAAGATTAGGATAAAAAGAGGGATAATAAAAGCTATTACAATAAGTAATTTATTAATAGCATTTTCACTATCCGGGATTAAGTATTGCTCAAATTTATTAGGGATTAAGTAGATAATAATATAAAGGATATACTTTTTTATAAATAATGTAAGAATAAGAACAGAATACAGAATAATTCCTCTATTTAGTGAAATGTTTTTTACATTCACAAATAGCGTAACCAAGATGAAAAAAATGGCAGTTCTATGGAAAGTGGATGCAAATAACACAACAATAGTAAAAAATAATAATCTTCTTTCAAGAAGTAAGGTAATTGCAAACAAAATAATGCTTATAGCTAGTGACTGTCTGATTGCAGACATTGTGACAGTAAATATCCCAATTGTTAAGTGTAAGAAAAAAGATAATAATATATTGTCTGAATATTTATAGAAAAAGGATGCAAAAGAATAGCAAATGATTAAGCTTGTTATTATTATGTAACCTTGATTTGATACATTAAATATTTTTAAAATTTTTAAATATGCGAAATAACCATATTCAAATTGCAATAAAAAGCTAGGTCCCCACAATTCTTCGTTGTTAAAAACATCAAGGTAATGTTCAATATCACTCCCAACAGAATAATGTCTAAGTCCCATTATTAAGAACATTGAGCCACCATAAAGAAAAGCTAAAGATTTCTTTTTATTAGGTAAGGAAAGTCTATTTATTGCTAGATAGGATATAATCCAAAATATTATCAAAAAAAAATAAATATGCATTATTTAATAATAGTTTTAAGAATATTTATTGCAAGTTGACTCTTTGAAGATCTTTCATAAGATTAAGACAATTTATCTTCATTAAACTATATTCTTGTTGATTGAGATTTAAGGTATATTCAATTTTATCTGCAAATTCATCTAAATTAAATTTTTCTATTAGGAAGCCTGTTTTAAAATTAAGGATTAAATTTTTTGCAACTCCTACATTAAATGAAATAACAGGTGTGCCACACATAATAGATTGATTTATCATCATTGGGCCACTATCTTCTCTTGAAGTACTAATAAATATATCAGATAAATTGTATAGCTCAGATAGCTCTTCCAAACTAACCCTACCTAATTCATGCGTCTTAAAAGAAATCTGATCAGTAAATGAAGAAGATACCTTACCAACAATGATTATCTCGACTAGTCCATCTGCCTTTTTTGTTTGAAGTTTTAGATAGAGTTTGTTTAGAATTTTTATTAATAAATCTCCACCTTTTCTCAGAGAATTCATACCATGTGCACCTACCAGAATTTTCTTTGTGTTATTTATTAATCTATTATTTCTATTAACTCTCTTATTATAGAATACTTTTTCATTTATTGGAATTATATAATCGTATATTGAAGCATCTTTAAATAAAGAACTTCTTAAGAGTTGATTTTTTATTTCCTCACTTGCTGAGAGTATTTTAAATGGAAATTTCTTAAAGAATTGGGCTTTGGCCCTTAGATTAGAAGTCGCAACTGTTTTTTTTCTCCTAAAAATAGGGCAGTTATTGCAGGTACTTCTGTATCCTACACAATCATTTACATAGTGACATCCTCCAGTCATTAGAGCCATGTCCATAGGATAAAAATAAATTGAGGCACCTGTTTTCTTATGAATTTCATAAATGTTCTTTATATTAACAAAACCGTCCATAAATAGTACAATAATTATGTCTGGGCGAAATCCTTTGATCTTTCTTAGAATCCTACTTGTCTTGTACCAACCCTTTTCTTCATTTATGCTATGAGGAGAATAGTTGAAATTTATAGATTTCCTAATTTTACGATCTAATTTAAATTTTATGGAAATTAATAAAAGGAAAATTTCCCCCCAGAATATACTATAAAAGGAGATAACATAATCTAATTTTGATTTAGAAAACCTTGTCAAGATCCTAATATCACTTTCTTCCCTTGAAATAAGAAAATTACGTAAATCTGTTGCAACACTTCCAGCACCCTCAATATCGGATCTTGAGATTATAAGTATATTTTTCATTAATATTTAAAAAGATTTTAGTTTGGTTATTATTTATTCCATATGCCTGTGGCTTTATTGTTTACTAACTTTAAGACTTGGCGTAAATATAAAAATTGAGGTATTCCATTTATTATACAGGTGGCAAACATGACACCAGACTCTTTTAATTGTGTTTTAGCTAAAAAAATCGCTAGTGGAAAATATAAAAGTACTACAAAAGCAACTACTATTGTTGTTAGATAAACCTTTCCCGTTCCATTTATTATTTGTGAGAGAGGAGCCGAAAACACACTAATGGTTGCATAAAGAGCCATAGATATTGATAGAATTTTAGGTATTTTGACCTTACCTTGTAACCAAATATCGTATGCTTTCTCAGAAAAAACAAGCATTAAAAGTATCAAAATAAAGAATAGGATAGATAATTTCTCGATATTAAAAAAAGTAGATTTAATCCAGGAAAAATCTTTTAGAACAAAAGCATTGGTTACAGAAGACCAAATGGGGATGAGAATTATTGAATATCCCATAATTGGTATTTGAAAATAGCGATATGCTGCGTTATAGGCGACGACACTTTCAGCACCATATAATTGAGTGATAATAATATTCGAGGACGAAAAAAGAATTATTGAAGCAATCTGAATAAAGAAAAATTTAACACCAAGGCCCATTAATCCTTTTGAGTGATTCCATACAATGCTTTGAAAAGAGGGGCAAATATTTCTATATCTATTTCTAAAAAGTACTATTGTTGCTAATATTAATACTAATAGCGGAATAAAAGTCATTATAAATCCAAACAGCACAAAATGGCCTTTACTTATTCTACTTATAATAAATATTATTAGTAAAGAAATAGCCGTGCCAATAGGTTCAAAAGCATTGTTAATTGCAGGCCTCTGATCAGCAATCAAAACTATTCCAATTAGCTTAAAAATAAACCTTAAGAAAAACAATGAAAAAATTGTTAGGGTTAGCATAGACAATTCTTTATCAGGAATAATAGCTGTATTTAATATTTTTCCCCAGGCAATATATTGATTTAGAATAATAAAAATAAGTAGAATAGTAGAAAAGATAATTCCAAGAATTGCATAAGTTGTACTGATATACTGTTTCGCAAGGAGGAAGTTCTTATTTGCCAATGCTTCTGAAAGTTTGTTTCTAAGTCCATTTCCTAACCCAGCATCAAAAAAAGAGAACCATGCAATAATTGATGTTAAGGTTAACCAGACTCCATATCTTTCAGAATCAAGGTAATTTATTAGCAATGGCACAGAAACAAGGTAAAGCACCATACTAAACCCTTTGTAAAAAATGGATATAAATGCTTGTTTCTTTGCAAGTACGGATCTTTGATGCCCCTTATTTAAATAGTTTTTCAGTAATGTAATAAGCTTCATAATATTCCTAGAGCGATCAATTGATAATGAATTTTCTATTTAAAAAAGGCTTTAATTTCTTCAATTATATGATCTTGTTGTTCAAATGATAGTTCAAAATAGAGAGGCAATCTTAATAAAGTATCAGTGAAGAAGTCTGAATTAATGAGATTAGTTTTATTAAATCCTTTTTCTATAGAGTAGGAACTCTTATGCAGACTCAAGTAATGGAAAACTGCCTGTATGCCTTGAGATTTAAGGTGGGATATTAGTTTATTTCTTATCTCAATATCCTCACAAATAATGTAAAACATGTGTGCATTATTAGTTGAATACTCAGGAATAATGGGAAGCAAAATTTCACTTATGTTTTTTAGTTTTTTATTATATCTATCCCATAAAGCTTTCCTTTTGTTTTGAATAGTATTAATATCTTCAACTTGAGCAAATAAGAACCCCGCCACATAATCTGCAGGAAGAAACGAAGATCCCGTGTCTACCCATCCATATTTATTAATTTCACCACGGAAAAACTCTGCTCTATTTGTACCTTTCTCCCATAAAATTTCAGCTCTTTTAATAAATTGCTCATCATTTACTAATAACATACCTCCTTCGCCGCATTGTATATTTTTAGTCTCGTGAAATGAGAATGTACCTAAATGTCCAATGCTACCCAGAACTTTTCCTTTATAATAACTATCTATCGCTTGAGCTGCATCTTCTACTACATAAATTTGATTTTTTCGTGCAATACTCATTATTTTATCCATGTCACAAGCAACTCCTGCATAATGAACAGCAACTATTACCTTTGTTTTTTTTGTAATTAAAGATTCAATTGTATTTTCATTGATTCCAGGTCTATTGGGGTGACTATCAGCAAATACTATGGTTGCACCTTGCCTTACAAACGCAAGTGCTGAGCTTACGAATGTATATGAGGGTACTATGATTTCATCCCCTTCTTTTATATCTAGCAGTAAAGCAGCCATTTCCAAAGCATCTGTGCATGAAGTTGTTAAGATACATTTTTTAAAACCCCATTTTTCCTCAAAAAATGATTGAGCTTTTTTCGTAAAATATCCATTACCAGAGATATGGCCATTAAATACTGAATTATACATATAATGAGCCTCTTTTCCTGTAAGATATGGTTTGTTGAAAGGAATCATAGTAAATTTATTTAAACCAAAAGTGATAAATATTTGTAATAGAATGTATTGTCATTCCATTTTTACTGTAGAAATTACACGCTGCTGTATTATCTTTTTGAGTTGCAACATGAAGTTCGGTAATATTTTTACGATATAAATACTCTTCAATATGCTCAATAAGTTTAGAACCAATTCTATTTCCTCTCACGGCTTCATCAACTGCAATTAGTCCAATAGTCCCAATCGAATTTGTAATTTTAAGAGTAGCAAACCCAACCAAATTTTTAGAATTGTCGATGTAAATAAAAACATTGTCAGCAAAGGACCTGTTTATAGAGTTTTCTATCCAAGTTCTATAGAGGTTTCTAAATTCTTGATTGGAGAATTTATTGTCTTTTTTATACCGAGAATAAACTCCACTTTTCATGCCTAATTCATAAAGCATATTAAGATTAAAACTATTAGACCATTCATGAATTTCTTTCTGTTTGTGACCTGAAGACTTTGAGATACACTTTTTATAGACGATTTTTATATCAATGAGACTTCCATTAAATTTTGATTGTATTTGTTTTGAAATAGTAGTTGAACAAAACACGTAGACTAAATCATAACTGTTTGTTATTAGCCAATTAAAATTAGCTGTTAGTTCATCAGTTTTTGATAAATCCTTAATGTGAATTTTAGCAATTTTCCTTTTAAAAAAATTACTGTCCCATTCTAGGTGTTTTATCTCCATATCTTTCTAGTTGTAGTATGATTTTAATGAACTAATATCACAATTAAATTTTATTATTATAATAAGACTAATTCCATTTTAACCTACTAGTGCTTTTTTGCTAAATTTTATGGATAATTCATTCATAAAGGCAATATTAATATCTCTTTGAGTATTCTCTATTATTTTAGAAGCTTCAGCAACTATTATTGAGCTAGCTCTGAACATCCGCCTCAATAACTAATTTATAAACATTGGCTATTTGTTCAGATGATTCTTCATCACAACCAGAGGTTATTTTTGTAAGTGTATGAACTTTATCACCAGGATTGATCCTTTCTGGCAAGAAACCAACTTTAAAATCTTGAACAAATTTTAATTCGCTATGTTTTTCGAGTATCGGAATACAATCTTCTTCAGTGCAACCTGGATATACTGTTGATTCATATATAACATAGTCCCCTTTTTTTAGAACTTTACCTACAGTTTTTGAAGCTGAGATAACTGGTCTTAAGTCAGGTAGATTATGTTCGTCAATTGGAGTAGGAACAGCAATAATGTAAAAGTGAGCATCTTTAATTTCTGTGGGATTGCTTGTGAAAAATATATCCCGATCTTTGAATTCTTCAGATGATAATTCATTACTTGGATCAATACTATTCTTCATCAATTCAACCCTTTCAGAATTTATATCAAAACCAATAACTGAAGCTTTCTTGGCAAATTCTAAGGCAATTGGCAGACCAACATACCCTAAGCCAATTACTGCTATTTTTGCTTCTTTATTTATTATTTCTTTTAGCATAAGTTATTAACACTAAGAATTATTAATATTTTGAAAATAGACTTGATGGGATTAATTCAGTAATTTGTTTTTTGTAGTGAAATGCTAATAATATTAAATACCCAACAATCCCAAACCAAAATCCAAACTTAATCACATATTCACCTCTTGGATTCTCCTCGACGGCTAAATGAGTAAAATCTTTAATAATAGTAATCGGTGCAGTAGCTAAGTCTAGTTCCTTCTCGTAACTTTGTTTTCGTTGAATAAGACTAAGCTTGTCGTGATAATACATGCGTTTATCTTTTTCAGATAAGAACATTAGTTTATTATCACTAGAACTTTCTAACCGGTTATTGTTCATAAAATAATCGACATTCTGAAGACTGTCCAATTTTCCAATTTCAGCTTTAGTCTGACCAATAAGTTCTATGAGTTCCTTTTTGCGAAGTTTATTTAGTTTTACAAGATAAGGATTGTTTGAAATATAATTGAAAATACCATTTTTGACATCCCTAAATGATTTATTGTCAAATACCTCAACCTTAAGATAAAAACGATTTGTAATTATTCTCCTTGAAGTGTCTTTTGCATCAAATTTTCTAAAAAAATCAATAAAGTCACCAATATTATCTCTATTGAGATCAATATAATGAAAGACATCAATACTTTTTATCTTTTTAGTAGTTGAATCTGGTAATTGCAATGAAAAGGCTAAACCTTTAGTGTTTCCTCTTTTGCAGAGCTTTGTTAAGTCACTAATATAATCTACCATTTCAGTAGAAGATATTCCATTTGGTTGAGCAATAAGATCTGAAGAATAGTAGAGTTGTGTGCTTCTGAAAAACAACCAACCAATTATACCACCAACAACAATAAAAAGCAGAATAAAATGGATTCTTTTTATACAAAAAATAACTAGGAATAATATGGCCTTTAAGATATTAAGGAATCCATTTTTGATTCCTTTACCAATGACACTAAATAATTCTAATAAATCAATTTCCTTAACTTCTTTTTTATTATCACTCATTAAAATATGTTAATTGTAATTAGTTTTGAGTTTGCGCGAAATTACTATAAAATGGCATAAAAAAAAGGCATTTATCATTCTATTATTACAAAATGCCTAGTATTAAACTGCCTTATCAAGTTTCTCAAATACAGAATTTTTTGATTTATAGGTTGGTACCATTTGTTTCATTAATTTAACAACTTCATTAACGTTTTGCGACTCAATAGGAAAGGCAAATTTATCCAGATGGTTACTGACATCGCTATAATCATGCTTACAGGTTTCTGCAATTTTAATTTTAGGATGGTGTGTAGGTTTATTTGCTTCAGCATCTAATAATAGTTCTTCATACAGCTTTTCTCCAGGTCGAAGTCCTGTGAATGTAATGTCAATATCTCTACCAACATTATATCCGGTTGAGCGAATTAAATTCTTAGCTAATTCAAGTATTTTTACTGCTTTACCCATGTCAAACAGGAATACTTCTCCACCTTTACCCATAACACTTGCTTCTAATACTAACTGACAAGCTTCAGGAATTGTCATAAAGAAACGTGTAATTTCAGGATGAGTTACAGTAACAGGTCCGCCATCTTTTATTTGCTTAAGAAAACGAGGGATTACCGAACCATTGGAGTTTAAAACATTTCCAAACCGCGTTGTAATGAAATTTGTTTTACTACCCTCATTTAGAGTTTGTGTGTAAATTTCCGCCATACGCTTAGTTGCTCCCATTATTCCAGTGGGATTAACGGCCTTATCTGTCGACACCATCACAAATTTCTCAACCCCAAATTGGTCAGATAAATCTGCCAGATTTCTAGTGCCCAGAACATTGTTTTGGAAGGCTTCTAGCGGATTGCTCTCCATCATAGGAACATGCTTATATGCGGCTGCATGATATACAATCTGGGGTTTAAATGTTTTAAAAACTTTTTCAAGTCTCTTTTTATTGGTTATATCTGCAAGTACAACTTTGTAATCGTTGAAATTATATCCCTCTTTTACTTCCAATTCAATCTCATAGAGTGGGGTTTCTGCCTGATCAATTAGGATAAGGTTTTTTGGTTTATATGTTGCAATTTGGCGAACTAACTCACTTCCGATAGAACCAGCTGCACCAGTTATAAGAATATTTTTTCCGGTTAATTCTGATTTAATGTGTTCTTTTTCAAGTTTAATTGGTTTGCGGTCCAATAATTCGTCCATGTCAATTTCTTCGATACTTAAATTACCAGTAGAAGGAATGTTCCACAAGTCAGGTGCAGTGAGCATTTTTATCTTGTATTTTTCAGCAAGTTTGCCAATAAATTCCTTTTCTTGCATTGATATTTCAGGTTTAGCAATTATTAGTCTTGAAATATTGAATTTCTCGATTAGAAATTGCAATTCATCAATTCTATAAATACTTAATCCGGCAAGTTTTTTCTTTTTGCTGGTAACTCTGGTATCTACAAAAGCAATGGGTTTGAATTTACCGCTAGGTTGAATTTCCAGAGCATCCTTTAATATAACAGCGAGATCTTTACTTCCAACAATAATTGTAGCATGACTGTCTAAATCGATATTGTTTAGTAGTATATAAATATATCTAATAAACAATCTGAAATTTACCATGAGGTATAGTGTTAGGAAAAATTCCAAAACTATTACTGACATAGGTATATTGAAACCTATTTTTAGGTATCGAGCAACCAACACCGCAAAAAATATGGTTAGCGAACCACTACTTACAGTTTTAAAAACTCGTTTAACATCATGTAGACTAGTGTATCGAATAACGTGAGCATATATTTTAAAAACAAGGGAAAAAACAATTCTTATTGTAAGAACTAGTCCCATTGCAATAAGCATATTGCGCAATTCAATTGTCGGAGGTCTAAAATTAAAACGAATGAAAAATCCCAAGAACACACCTATAACTGATATAATCGCATCTGAAGCAAAAATTATCCAACGAGGTGAATTTTTTTCAGATGCAATTTTTCTTATTTTATGCAATACAAGAAGAACCCTTCTGCGAATTGCAAAATCAGATAAACTCATACAAATACAAATTTTACTCAAATAATTACTGAAGCGTTGTTACATTGAAAAACAGTAAATTATTTCTAACACCCGGCAAACGATGCCCCAAATATACTAACTATTTTCTAATTCAAGTTTTAATTATTAACAAATTGATGCATTTATTCTTTATTAAGTATGAATATGAAATTTTGGTTTCATGATTATATAATCCATATGAAAATTTTTAAAAATAAGGTTATCAGCACTATTAATCATTGTCTATGTAGCATATTTAGCCTAACTACAATTACTAATTCAAAAAGTAATCGAGTAAAATGGATTTTTTTAATGAAAGTTTTAAAAATTGTGTGATTAGAATTCTAAGGGTAAGTCGGAGTTATGATATAAAATTAGTACGAAGGTAAAGAGTTAGTGATGTTTATAAATTAAGAAATGAACCCTTTTTTTGTCGTTTTGTATAAAGACTTATAATAAGAATAAATATAATCAAGAGTTAGTTGGACAGCAGATGGTAGGCTTTTAATTCTAATATCTATTCTTAAGTGATTGTGCAGAGACCAATCAGAAAAAGTTACGTTGGTCTGATTATTCTGGAAATTCTTTTAATAAGGTTTGTAATAAGTAATATGTAAAATAGAAAGTTAAACAGCCATAAAACAGATAAGTTGAATTCAAATGTTTTGATTATTTGGTTGTTAAACCTTTTTTCCGGGAAAAAAAGAGCTGTTCTTCCAATGTTATTATCTGGTGTTTGGTAGATAGGATCGGAAATTTGAATCCAGTGCTCTGCTATAAGCTTCAGACTTGTTCTTTGAGACGTATTTCTAACAAGTTGTGATATATAGCTATTAACATGGGTTTTTCTCAAGTTTTCCAAGCCATTCATGCCATATATATTACTTAAACTATCTGTTATAGCATTCTTAATACTTAATGATTGATTATAGTTTTTATAGAAATAATAATCTAAATATGAGATATATTCCATTGCCTCTTCACTAATTGGCTTATCGATATTTTTAATATTCAGACTATCATAATATTCAAAGGGAAAAATGTCCTCAGAAAGGGCATAGAACTTAAACTTGTTTTTAAGTGCACTTAGTAAAACGTTTAGGCTATCTATTACTAGCTTGTCTTCGGTAGAGCTTAAAGAGGTTATTGCTTCAAGATTATTTCTTAATGCTGGTAACATATGGTAAGAATTAAACGAACCACTACTAATTTCGCGGTCAGCATTAAAAAAGTTTTTTTCGTAAGGATTGTTTGAATATTGCTGAACCATAATTGCTTCATATGCCCATCTTGAAATAGTAAGGTCAGATAGGAAAGGCGTAAACCTGTCTTTGGTGAAATTTAAGTTTTTTAGAGGAATCCATCCGCCGCCAAGAATTAAAAGCAAAATGAGGGTGACGGGGATAGTCTTTAAGACTATAGATTCAAATAAATTATGTGTGAGAGAAAAAACTAATCCAAGTAAAACGCCACTGGCACCACATGTAAAATAGATTAACCAATGGTTAAAAAACATTCCATAAATCTCAAGTAAAGGGTTGGCAATAAGTGTATAGAGAAAACTTTGGATAGTTAAAATAATAAACAGGTATGCTATTTTAGAATTTATATATGAGAAAAGACTAAGATTTAATCCTTCTTCCTTTTTTAAAGTGTGCTTTTCACGCATTATTTCTCTTATAGACTGGGTCAATCCAAGAAAAACATTGACAATTATACTAATATAAAAGAAGGCTGGAATATTCGGATTATTTCCAAAAGTGTATTCTGTACCCTCAGAGCTTCTTAGAAAAAATGCAAGGATGAATGCAATGAAAGGAGCTGAAAAAATGGTGAAACTGAGTTCTTTTCTACGGGCAATTTTAGTTTTAAAATTCCTTATAAAGTATATTAAAAACTGCTTCTCTAATTTTGGTATCTGAATCTGTTTGCCAGGTGTTTTTTTTCGTTTTCTGGATGTTTCGATTAGCTTCTGTGGCTGGTCAATGAAGTTTTCATATAACTTGTTCGGATCTATATATCGTTCCGTACTTTTTTCATCTCTTTGTGAAACAACTTTGGTGGCTAATAGATTAAGCAGGGTTTCTGGGGTATAGTTTTCTTGCTCAATATATTCCTGAGAGACTCCGGAAGGAAGGAAGCAGAGTAAAAAATGAAGTGCATTATATCTTGGACCGTAATACACTGGAATTCCTCCATACTCAAGAATGAAAAGGTTATCAAAATATTCGAATGAGTTGCTGCACGATTGTGTTATAGATGTAATTATTAATTTCCCCTTAAAGGTATATTTGTTTAATACTTCAATGACTTTTGAGGAATCGCTTGTACTTAAAGAGGATGGAGAATTGTCGACAACAAGTATTTGTGGATCCCTTATTAATTCTAAACCTATGTTTAGTAACCTTCTTTGTCCGGGTTGAATAAACTTATCTTTTTGTTTACCCACCAGAGTATCTCTAATATCCCAAAGTTCAGTCTCAATAAGTATATTATCAACTAATGTTTTAGTGTATGTTACATCGGAGTTTCTTAAGTAAAGCTGAGCTGCTATGTATAAGTTTTCATAGGCTGTTAATTCCGGATATAAAAGGTCTTCTTCTGGAACATAACCAATGAATCCGTTTAACTGATATGTATTTTTGTGGAAGTCATAACCATTAATATAAATACTACCGCTTTTAGGAGGTTCTGCCCCAGCTAATAATCTTAGAAGTGTTGATTTTCCGGAACCTTCTCGTCCAATAACTCCAATTAGTTCTCCTGGTTGGCCTATAAAATTAAAAGGCCTTATTCCTTTTTTATTTGAATATTTTATTTCAACTCTTGAAGCACTTAAATAGAAATTTTTACTATAATGTTTTTCAACTAGCTTCTTTTTTAGTTCGGCAAAGCTAATTTTCTCCTTTTGAAGAGTTGTTATTGTATCACCCGATTCAAGTATACAGCATTCTTCTAGCTGTAGTTGATTGTTCTTATGAAAAGAAGTATTCTCATTTTCAAACAAGAGAAGCATGAATCGCTCTTTATTCAGATATAAGACATGTAAGTTGTTGTCAATTTTTGATGATACAACTTGTTGTTCAGAAATTAGTTCTTCGGGTTTGTTGCCGTCAACCCATTCACCTTCAAGGATTTCAATTTCATCCTGGTTTTTAGGGCTTATTGAGATATAATTTTGGCTTTTCGAAAGAATTTCTTTATCACTAAAAAAACTATCGATCTCATTTGAGATGGCAGGTTCAATATAAAAAGCAGATGCAAGTTTTTGGTATATAGAGTTGTTAGGAATTCTGAATTTGTAAATCCAATATTGAATAATTGAGTAAACAAGTAATTTGTCCTTTTCGGTAATTAAATCCTGCGATTTTATTAAATATGGTATATGTGTATCTTGTAAAAAAAGTATTTCGTCCTCATTGAGTAGTTGTGACTTATAGAACTTAGATTTTTCCTTAACTATTTGACTAAAAAGAGTACTATTATAATGTTGGTTATACTTGGTGCTAATTTTCTGTATATAAGAGTTTGTTTCATCAAGCTTCTGATGGTTAATTGTTGATTCTAGAAAAATTTCGAGTGATATAAAGTAAAGTCTTTGGCTAAGCATTATTAATGATATTTTCCTTTTAATTGACAGTAAAAATTGATAAATACTTTACTTGGTCGAAATAATCTTTAAATATCGAAAAAAATATTTTTATTTTCTTGGTTTATTCTGGAATTTACATTTAGACTGATAAAATCATTAGACTCGTTAAATTTCAAATTGCTTCTGGAATAAAAATTTTCTACTCGTGTAGGCACTGAAAGATAGAAGTTGATGAGTAAAATCACCTGGGTAAATAAATGAGAATCACCTAAATAGCCAAGGAAATGATTGTGTGATTCCCTAATTTTATTAGAAAGGTAGAATATTACTAAATAAAAATTGTTAGAATTAAGAGTTTGTTTCTCAAAAAATAGTGATAATTGAGGTTTTAGATTAGTTAGGGTGATGTAATCCTGGATGAGCCTCCGGGATTACTTCTTTTATGCTTGGTTACGCCTTCAAAAAACAATATTCCGCACTCTTTTCGAAAATGTCTAATATGTTAATTATTAATGATATAAATCATTATTTAAAGTAACAAAGATCATTGGTAGAAAATCGAACTTATTCTGTTTTTAACTTAACTTTAATAATAAGAACTTTTTTATAAAGTTTTGGGTTTACATTTTCAGGATTACACTCGTAATCTACTGTAGGGTTTTTATGTGATAAGGTTTTAGTTTTAGGGATTAGCAAGGTCTTCATGTTCCAATAAAGGCCTTGCTTTTTTTTCACTACTTTTACAATAAAAATCAATAATGAGTTTAAGAATATCACGTTATCTTCCTCTATTTACTTTCTTTCACTTATTTTTTTGGAGCTCTAACTTTTCATTTGGTCAAAGCAATTTGGATCAATCAAATTACGATGTGTTTTTTTATGGTATTGATATTCATATTAATGATACAAATACATTAATTTATGGTAATGCTACTATTGGTGCTCATATAGTCAAACAGTCTGACTCGCTGATAGTAAATCTTGGCAACAATCTGAAAGTAGAAAGACTAGAAATAAATTCTAAGGATGGCGTTTTTACTCATGCAAACAACCTATTAATTATTTTCTCAAAGGAATTAAGAACAAAGCAGGATCTTCTGATTAAGATTTGGTATAATGGAGATGCTAACCATCCGGAAGAAGATGGTGCATTTTTTAATAGAACAACAAGAAATGGAAGTTTTACTTATTCCTTAACAGAACCTTTTGCCTCAAAATATTGGTTTCCTTGTAAGGAGGTATTATCTGATAAAGCTGACTCAGTATTTGTGTTTGCAACTATTCGGAAAGAGCTTATGGTTGGCTCTGTAGGGCTTTTGAAAGAAATTATTGAAGTTGATACAAGCTTTCATCAATTCCGTTGGAAATCTTATTACCCAACTGCCTATTATTTAATTTCTGTAGCTGTTGGAAACTACAGGGAATATTCCTACAATGTTTCATTACCAGGATTAGATGAAAAAATGCCAGTTATTAACTATATATACAATTCGGACAGTTTTTTTGACAATAATAAAAAACAAATTAATGCTACAGCAGACTTGCTTAAACTCTTTTCAGATAAGTTTGGAGTATATCCGTTTCATGATGAAAAATATGGACACTGCATTGTTCCTTTTTCTGGAGGAATGGAACATCAAACAATGACTACATTAGGGAATTTTAATTTTGAATTAGTTGCTCATGAGCTTGCCCATCAGTGGTTTGGAAATCTGGTTACATGTGCTAGTTGGAATAACATTTGGGTAAATGAGGGATTTGCTTCATACAGCGAATATATTGCTTTGGAAGAATTGTATGATAAAGAAAAAGCTGCTGGATGGATGGAATATGCTCATGATTTAATAAAGGATTATACATCCGGATCTGTTTATATTCCAGATGAAGAAATAAACGAATCTGAACGCATTTTTGATTTTAGATTATCATACAAGAAAGGTGCTGCAATACTGCATATGTTGAGGTATGAGCTTGATAACGATGATTTATTCTTTCAAATCTTAAGGGAGTTTTTATCAAAGTATTCGTTTGGGAACGCAACTGCTGATAATTTTAAAACTGTATTGGAGGAGGTTTCAGGTAGAGATTTTAATCTGTTTTTTAAGGAATGGTATTATGGTCATGGCTATCCTCAAATTGGTATTAACTGGTATCAAGAGGCTGAAACTTTGTATGTAGTAAATAATCAATCTACAACCGCACCTGATGAAACAGAACTATTTCACATTAATCTCCAGTATAAATTAGTTACAGCTTCATCAGATACCATAGTTATTCACCATATTAACCAGAAATCAGATACTTTAAAGCTTTTTATTCCAGATAAGATAATTGACATTCAGGTTGATCCTGGCCATTATATTCTAATGGAAGTGTTAAATATGGAAAAGGTTGAAAAGAAAGAACAGTTGTGATTTTTTTAACTTTTCTTTTAAAACAGATCTTTAGATATTAGACATGAGATATAATGTAATAATAAGAGTGTTAATGATAGAGTATGATTTTTCGTAATTAGTTTAATATCTGTTGAATACGCCTTGTCTTATAAATCTTATCTCAAAATCTAGATATCAACTTAATATGTTGTAATAGTAAAATAATTTCTGATGGTTAAAAAGATTTTGCATTTTTGTGCTCGAAATGAAAAAGATACTTCGCGAAAATAAAGTTTTATTACTGTCTTATCTATTGTTAATATTAGTCTTAGGTGCAATTTTAATGATATACAGTAAAGAAGAAATTCATTTGTTCTCAAATAATTTTCATTCTTCGGTAGGAGATGTATTTTTTAAATATCTCACATACCTTGGTGATGGACTAGCAATTGTTATCTTATTTGTTTTAATGTTGTTTGTTTCTTTTAGAAAAGCTCTAATAGTTGGCCTTTCTGGCTTTTTGAGTGGCTTTTTGGCGCAGTTTTTTAAGCGTATTGTATTTCCAGATGTTGTTAGACCGAAACTGCATTTTAGTGGTATTGCCGAATTGTATTTTGTTCCAGGTGTTGATATGCACACTACATTGAGTTTGCCATCTGGACATACTGCGACAGCCTTTGCATTGTTTTTTGTTTTGGCTACTTTCTATTCACGAAGGTCAATAAAGATTCTTTGTTTAGTTGGTGCAATGTTGGTCGGATATTCAAGAATCTATTTGTCGCAACATTTTTTAATTGATGTATACTTAGGTAGCTTACTAGGCACAATATCAGGAATTTTGATTGTTTACTTAATAAACCGTTCCCACAGAAAGTGGTTAGATTTATCATTAATTAAAATTTTTAAGTGATGAGCAGAAACCTCAAAGTTTCGATATGGATTGGATTTATAGCAGCATTGCTATTTATTCCCTTCATTGGAAATCTTCATTTATTCGATTGGGATGAGATAAATTTCGCTGAATCGGCACGTGAAATGCTTGTGACAAAAGACTATCTGAATGTTCAAATATTTTACGAGTCATTCTGGGAAAAACCACCTTTGTTTATATGGTTTCAGGCTATAGCAATGAAGATTTTCGGTGTGAATGAATTTGCGGCTCGTTTCCCTAACGCGATTGCAGGTGTTATTTCATTAGTATTACTTTTTAATATTGGACGAAAACTTAAAGATGAAAAATTTGGGATTATCTGGGCTACTGCTTATGCTGTTTCATTGCTTCCATTTTTTTATTTTAAAAGTGGTATAATTGACCCATGGTTTAATCTATTTATATTCCTTGGAATTACTAATTATATCTATGCTCAGCAAGATTCAAATTTCAAAAAAAAATATATCTATATTGCATTTTCAGCATTATTTATAGGCTTGGCTGTTCTTACAAAAGGTCCGGTTGCTTTAGGTGTATTTGGTCTAACAGCTGTTGGATTACTGATTAAGGAAAGATTTAAACTTCACCTTAAATTTGGTCATGTACTTGTGTTTGCGCTTGTATTTGCTATATCAGGCGGATTTTGGTTCCTCCTGCAAATCGCGAATGGAAACTGGCAAACTGTTGTCGACTTTATGGTTTATCAGGTAAGGCTATTCTCAATTGAAGATTCAGGTCATGGAGGATTTCCATTATATCATTTTGTAGTTCTTTTATTTGGAATGTTTCCAATTTCATTGTTTGCAATTCACGGGCATAAAAAATCCGTAGCTTTTCGACCAAAGGTTGACTATTTTAGAGCGGGTATGCTATATTCTTTCTGGATTGTATTAATCCTTTTTTCCATTGTCAAGACTAAAATTGTTCACTATTCATCGTTTTGCTATTTTCCAATGTCATTTCTTGCAGCATATTCTGTTTATGGCATTATAAAAGAAAGGAAAACATTACCGAAATGGCTTTCAATCGGACAGCTATTTCTAACCTTTCTTATTGGGTTTATTGTGTTTTTAGCACCAATATTTGATAAGAATAAAGGATGGTTTATTGAAAAGCTAAACATCACTCATTCTTTTACAGTAGGGAATCTTCAGGGAAATCCAGGTTGGTCAGTCTGGGAATCTATTATTGGAGTGCTTTTAATTGCAGGAATGATTTTTTCATTAATAAAAATTAAAAAAGGAAAATCATTGAAGGGATTCAGATTTATGGCAATAACTGCAATAATATTTATTTACGCAACCATGATTTTTATTACCCCTGGAGCTGAAAAATATTCGCAAAATTCTGCAATAGAGTTCTTTAAATCAAAAAAAGGAGAAGATGTATATGTTCAGACTTTTTATAAAAGTTATGCAAAGCTCTTTTATCCACAGCTGGAACCTTTTAGCGATGAGCATCCTTTTATGTTAATATGGAATGAAAAGAAAAAAGATGTTACAGAAAAAATAATTGATACTAAAGAATTATACTTTACAAACTGGCTTGCAGAAGGAGATATTGATAAAACAGCCTATTTTGTTGTTCGTATAGATAAAAAGGAACAAACTTTGAATCGGTTTAAAAAGGTTCAGGTACTTTATGAAAAAAATGGATATGTGTTTTGTATTAGAGAACCAGAAAAAAAGGAAGTAAATAATAATGATTAATGATAAAAAAATTGCCATAGTTTTACCAGCATATAATGCAGAGAAAACACTTGAAATCACCTATAATGAAATCCCTTTTGATATTGTTGATGAAGTAATTCTTGTTGATGATAAGAGTAAAGATAAAACAGTTGCTAAGGGCAAAGAATTAGGTATAAAACATATTGTTGTTCACGATGAGAATAAGGGGTATGGTGGAAACCAGAAATCTTGTTACAATAAAGCACTTGAAATTGGTGCCGATATTGTTGTAATGCTTCATCCAGATTATCAATATACACCGAAGTTAATACATTCCATGTGCTATCTTATTGCTAATGATGTTTATGAAGTGGTTCTGGGCTCTAGGATACTCGGTAAAGGAGCCCGAAAAGGAGGTATGCCTATTTACAAGTACATAGCTAATAGGTTGCTTACCTTGGGGCAAAATATTCTGATGAATCAAAAGTTATCAGAGTACCATACTGGTTATAGAGCATTTTCAGCAAACGTTCTTAAATCAATTAACTATAATATCGATTCAGACGATTTTGTTTTTGACAACCAAATGCTGGCGCAAATATTTTTCGCAGGTTTTGAAATAGCAGAAATAACCTGTCCAACGAAATATTTCGAAGAAGCATCATCCATTAATATTCCTCGTTCCGCAAAGTATGGTATGGGAGTTGTTTGGGTATCTATTGCTTACAGACTGCAAAAATGGCATTTAGGTAAATTTAAAATATTTAAGAAAACACCAGTGGTTGAAATTAAATAAGCATTCTATACCAGATTACATTTTTAATTTAATATTGGCATACTTACTGGTTTGCTTCATCTTATCTTGCGTTATATCTTTTAAAAACGAAAAAGATATTATTATTAAACGCACAGAAGTTGTAAACTATGCTATGCAATATTTAGATAATAAAAATCTAATTAAGAAAGGTAAGAGTTTTGATTGTTCCGGATTTACCCGTGCTGTTTATCGTAGGTTTAACATTAATATTCCTGGTTCAAGTAGAAAACAATTTGAACTTGGGAGTGTTTCAAATAGTTCTCCGGCAAAGGGCGATTTAGTTTTTTTTAAAACAAATAGCCGCATTGTTAGTCATGTGGGTATCTATTTAGGCGATGAAATGTTTATTCATTCACCCGATAAAGGGCGTGAAGTTAGAATAGATTCCTTATCGAATAAATATTATTCAGAAAGATATAAGGGTTCAGTTAACATATTTCCAGCGAAGAATACTAATTTTGAATAAAGCAAAACAACTTTATTATGTACAACACTATATTTTCAAGACTTCTTGTATTATTAACACTCTTTTCAATTTCAATAATTTCTTGTAGCAATAAAACAAAACAAGTTCCACAAGTTAAAAATGTAATTTTATTAATTGGCGACGGAATGGGTACAACACAGGTTTATGCTGCAATGTCAGTAGCCGATAAAAAGCTAAATTTGGAAAGAAGTCATTACTTTGGTTATTCTAAAACTTATTCAGCCAGTAACTACACCACCGATTCAGGTGCTGGAGGTACAGCTATTTCAACGGGAAAAAAAACAAAGAACTATTCCATAGGAGTTGATACGAATGGTAAACCATTAAAATCGATACTTGAATATGCCAATGAGAAAAACTTGGCAACAGGCTTAGTTACAACTTGTAATTTAGCTCATGCAACACCTGCGTCTTTTGTAGCACATGAAGTAAAAAGAACCATGTATCCTGAAATTGCTAAGGATTTTCTAAAAACAAAGGTTGATGTATTAATAGGTGGTGGAAAGGTTTTATTTGATACCAATAAAGTTGCCAGCCAAATGATTAAGAATGGGTATGAAGTTGCTTATAGTCTTAATTCTATTCAATCGACCTCCGATACTCCTTTAGCTTGTTTTGTCGCTGATGACCACCCAGCTCGTATTCTTGATGGTCGTGGAAATATGTTGCCAGAAGCTACCCAGGTTGCTTTAAGTCGTTTAAGTTCAAACCTAAATGGTTTCTTTTTAATGGTTGAAGGTTCGCAAATCGACTGGGGTGGACATTCAAATGATATTGATTATATAACTTCTGAGCTAATCGATTTCGATATAGCAGTTGGATTAGCATACGATTTTGCAGATTCGCATCCCGGAACGCTGGTTATAGTTACAGCCGACCATGAAACTGGTGGATTAACAATTCCTGCCGGAAGTATTGAGGAGAAATCAATCCAATCAAGTTTTTCGACAGGTAGCCATACAGGTGTAATGGTTCCCATATTTGCTTATGGAACAGGAGCTGAACAGTTCTCAGCCATAATGGAAAACACAGATATCTTTAATAAAATGATGGCGGCACTTCAATTATCTGAATGATCAAAAAATTGGTTATAGCATTTTTGCACGAAATTATCTGTAAATATTATGCTTATGAGAGGCTATAGTGTTTATTCTTTAATTGTTTTTTTACTATGTGTGGCAAATAGTCTTGTTGCGCAGAAGTATACTTCAAATTCTGGAAAGGCTGTTAAACAATTTGAAGAAGCTCGATCAAAATATAGAATGTACTTGTTTGCAGAAGCTGAAACAGGATTCCTAAAAGCAATAAAAACAGATCCGGAGTTTATTGAGGCATATATTGTGCTTGCAAAAATGTACTGGGATATTGATAGTCTCCAGAAGGCCATAGATACTTATGATAGAGGTTTGAAAATCAATCCTTCATTTTATACAAAAGGATACTTTTTTAAAGGAGATCTAGAAAGAAAAACAGGTCAGTATGATGCTGCAGTGAAAAGTTTAAAGAAATTGCTTGAAGTAGAGAAGAATAGTAAAGTTCTTGCTTTAGGAAAACAAGCCCTAAAACAAGCGGAATATGCCGTAGAAGCTGTTAAGAATCCTGTCGATTTTAATCCAGTATTGCTAGATACATCTATAAACTCTGCAGATGATGAGTATTGGCCAAGTTTATCAGCAGATGAACAAACTATTGTAATTACCCGGTTGGTAAACTCTTCTATTCCAAAAGCTAGAGTTCAGGAGGATTTTTATATAAGTACAAAAGTTGATAGTAGTTGGTCTATGGCCCGTAACGCGGGAAAGCCACTAAATACTTACGATAATGAAGGAGCTCAGTCTATTTCAGCAAATGGAGCAACAATGGTTTATACTGTTTGTAATAGGAGGGGAGTTATAGGCCGCTGTGATCTTTATGTATCTGAGAAGCGAGGTACAGCCTGGACTGAACCTCAGAATTTAGGATTACCTGTTAATTCTAAAGCTAAGGAAACCCAGCCTAGCCTATCTGCGGATGGAAATACCTTGTATTTTTCAAGCGACCGTGCAGGAGGCAAAGGAGGGCTGGATATATGGGTTTCGCATAAGACAGCAGATGGGTTATGGAGCAACCCGGAGAATTTAGGTGACTCAATAAATACCCGTGGAAACGAATCATCACCATTTATTCATCACGATAATAGCACATTATATTTCTCATCCGACTATCACCTGGGTATGGGAGGATTTGATATTTTTTACTCAAGAAAAGGTGCCGATGGAAAATGGAATAAGCCAATAAATATCGGATATCCAATTAATACCCATCGCGATGAAATAGGCCTTGTAATCACAGCAAAGGGAGACAGAGCATACTATTCTTCTAATATTAATCCAGAAAGAGGAAGAGATATCTATCAATTTGATTTATATAAGGAAGCAAGACCAATGGAAGTTTCTTATATGAAGGGGAAAGTATTTGATGCGAATAATAGAAAAGTACTGAGAGCCGAATTTGAATTGTTTGATTTAGAAACAGGAAAAAATGTGAGTAAGTCATATTCAGACCCCTATAATGGTGAATTTCTGGTTTGTATTCCTACCGATAAAAACTACATGTTAAACGTTTCAAAAGAAGGCTACCTGTTTTTTTCTGAAAACTTTAGTATGAAGGGAATACACGAAGTTACTGAACCCCTCTTTAAAGATGTCCCCTTGTATCCAATTCTATCCGGAAGATCAATTGTGTTAAATAATATTTTCTATGAAACAGATTCTTATGAATTAAAGAAAGAATCGTATGTAGAACTTAATAAACTTGTTAAATTCCTTGAGAAAAATAATACTCTAAAGATTGAACTAGGTGGACATACAGATAATGTTGGTAGCGAGGAATATAATAAAGATCTCTCAAGAAAACGAGCTGAATCGGTTGTCTCTTTCCTTGTCGACAGTGGTATTAAAGAAGAAAGGCTTATTTCAAAAGGATATGGGTTTAGTAAACCAATTGACACTAACGACACCAAGGTAGGGCGTGCTAAAAATCGCAGAACAGAATTGCTTATTATTGAATAAGAACTAGTTAATAGATAATTAACAAAAACAGGTATACCTTGCTATATTTCTGATTGTTTTTTCTATTTTCGACAATTATTTAATAAAAAAGTTAAAAAAAATGTATTCGCGATTACTTTGTTTGTTCCTATTAGTATTTGTTTCAGCGACTATTTCTGTAGCACAGCCAACTGATAAGGAAAAAAAGCCTAAAGAAAAAAATGATTATGTTCTCCAAAAGGAAATTCCAAGAACAAGTGTTAAAAACCAATATAGAACAGGTACATGCTGGAGCTTCTCAACTATATCATTTTTAGAGGCTGAATTATATAGAATGAAGAATCGTTCATATAATTTATCTGAAATGTTTGTTGTAAGAAATACCTATAGTATAAAGGCTGATAAATATGTGCGAATGCATGGTGTTACTAATTTTGCTGCTGGTGGTGAGCCGAGCGATGTAGTAAATGTTTTGAAGAACTATGGTATTGTACCAGATGAAGCATATTCAGGACTGGTTGTTGATACAGCTAATCATATTCATAGTGAAATGGATGAGGTGTTAAAGGACTATGTTGCTGGCATTATCAAAAATCCAAACAAAAAATTGTCGAATGTTTGGCACAAGGGTTTTATGGCAATAATTGACGCCTACCTTGGAGAAGTTCCTGAAACATTTGAATTTGAGGGTAAAAAATATACTCCTAAAACTTTTGCGAATTCTTTGGGAATTAATCCCGACGATTACATTTTGCTTACTAGTTTTACTCATCACCCTTTTTATAGCCAGTTTGTTCTGGAAATTCCTGATAACTGGTCATGGCAACAATATTATAATTTACCGCTGGATGAATTTATTGAAGTTGCTGATCATGCTCTAGAGACAGGTTATTCAATAGTATGGGCTGCTGATGTTTCGGAAAAAGGTTTTATGTTTGATAAAGGACTTGCAGTTGCTCCTAAAAGATTATATCAGCCTGAATCTATTGAAGAATCGAAAAAGATTCAGGAAATGGACAAAACTGAAAGATATGAGCTTTTTTGCAATTTAGAGAACCCAATTGAAGAGATTAAAGTGACCCAGGAAGTTCGTCAGGCAGGATTTGATGATTATACAACCCAGGATGACCATGGTATGCATGTTGTTGGTTATGGAAAAGACAAAAATGGCAAGAAACATTATTATATAAAAAATTCGTGGGGTACAAATAACCCGTTTGATGGGTATATGTATATTTCCGAGGCTTATTTTAAGTATAAGACAATTTCCATAATGGTTCATAAAGATGCAATTCCACAGGCTATAAAAGATAAATTGAAGTTATAATTCAATTCTAAAGTGCAAATATTACATAGTACAAAAGCTTAATTTACCTAAGCTCAATTGTGCTTATTAAATTCTGCACTTTATCTTCTTATCTTTCTTTTGTTAATAACTACCACATATTTCATATCATTAATGAAACTGTTTGATACTAATTTCGGTATTATAAGATAGTGGAATAGCTATTGAGATGTGAAAAATTCAGAATCAATTATGCGCGGTAGATTAAAAAAGCTATTATTTATTATTGGAGTTGCCAGTGTTACAGGAGTTTTCATGCAATTTACTATTGCAAAACATGAGTACAATGAATCAGTTCTTCCAGTAAAGCGGGAAATGCCACCCTTTATTACGAATGACTCAATTTGGAGCGATTCGGTTCTGGCGAATCTTTCTATCGAAGAAAAAATTGGTCAAATGCTTATGGTTGCTTCCTATCCAAATAAGGGGGAATCGGATAAGCAAAGAGTTGCAAACTTAATTAAGAAACATAAAGTTGGTGGTATCATATTCTTTCAAGGAAATCCACAACAAGTAGAAGAACTGGCAAGGTATTTTCAATCCATATCCGAAATTCCTCTGATGATGGCAATTGATGGCGAGTGGGGCCTGGCCTTTAGACTTAAGAATAGCATAAAATACCCCAGGCAAATGATGCTAGGGGCTATAACCGATGATATGCTTATATATAGCATGGGACAGGATATTGCAAAGCAACTTCGTCATATTGGAGTACATATAAATTTTGCCCCTGTTGTAGATATCAATTGCAACGCAGCAAATCCGGTTATTAATAGTCGCTCTTTTGGCGAAGGACGCGTAAATGTCGCCCGAAAAGGTATACTCTATATGAAAGGAATGCAGGATGCTGGAGTATTAGCGTTTGCAAAACACTTTCCCGGACATGGCGATACTGAGACAGACTCTCATTTCGATTTGCCAGTTGTAAAACATTCTATGGAAAGATTAGATAGTCTGGAGCTTTATCCTTTTCGTGCCTTAATAAATGCAGGTGTTGGCGGTATAATGGTGGCACACATGAATGTGTTATCATTGGATTCTACTGCTAATCGTGCTTCAACCTTATCTCCTGAGATTGTTGATTCTCTTTTGCTAAAAAGGTTAGATTTTAAGGGCTTAGTTGTTACTGATGCAATGAATATGCAGGGTGTTTCAAAATATTATACTCCTGTTGAAGCAAATAAACAAGCAATAATAGCGGGTAATGATATATTACTTATTCCTCACGATGAAGAAAAGTCAATTAAGGCCATAAAGATGGCTATTGAAGAAGGAGTTATTTCTGAACAAAGAATTAATACCAGTGCCCAAAAAATTCTTCAGGCAAAAGAATGGATTTTTAAGCATCCCAAACCAGAATCCTTTAATTACAAAACTCTTAATAAAGAGGAATACTTTCTGACAAAGAAAAAGCTGATAGAAGCTTCTCTTACTGTGGTTGAAAATAAAAACGATCTACTTCCTTTCCGACAACTTGATGAATTAAAAGTTGCTAAGGTTAAGCTTGGTCCTAATAATGGAAATAAATTTACGGAAACATTAAATCTATATACCAAAGTAGATGCTTTCAAGGCTAATGCAGAAATGGATTCGGTACAATATGCAGCCTTCATAAGTAAACTTGAAAGCTATAATGTTGTTGTTGTTAGTCTGCATAGTGGTAGTATTAGTGCAAAAAAGAGCTTTAATATCACCGATAAGGAAATTCAATTAATCGAAAAACTCATAGCTGATGTACCGACAGTTCTGGTCGGATTTGCAAATCCTTATGCTTTAAGCCGAATTAACAATATTGAAGACTGTCTTGCTGTTATTGAATCATATGAAAACGATGATATTACTCAGTCTGCAACAGCTCAGTTAATCTTTGGAGCTATTGGTTCATCAGGAAAACTACCTGTATCTATTAATAAATATTATAAAGCAGGAACAGGAATTATTACCCCTGTTCTTGAAAGATTCCAATATGTATCAGCTTTCGAAGCCGGTTTTAATGAAGAAAAGCTTACTATTATTGATTCAATAATAAGTGATGCTATAGCTGAAAGAGCCATGCCTGGATGTCAGATATTTGCAGCCAAAGATGGTAAGGTGTTTTTCAATAAGTCTTTCGGTTTTCATACCTACCAAAAAAAAAATGCAGTAGAAAATCAAGATATCTATGATTTAGCTTCTTTAACTAAAATATCAGCAACCTTACCTTGTATAATTAAGCTTCAAAAGGAAAAGAAAATTAATATTGAAAATAAGTTGGTTACTTATTTTCCTGCTTGGGATACTTGTGAGAAAAAAGACCTTATTTTAAGTGATATTTTATTGCATCAATCAGGTTTAGCAGCCTGGATACCTTTTTATTGGTCAACTCTTGAGCCAATATATCCTGAACAAAATCTATTGAGTAATAAGTATTCCAACACTTACCCTATTAAGATTGGAAAACGAGCCTATGCCAACAAACATTTGAAGTACAAGAAAGATTATTTTGTAAATGACTCAAGTGATGGCTACAAGGCAAAAGTAGCTGAACATCTGTTTCTTAGGGATGATATTCGGGACTCTATTTGGTATAAAATAGCAGCTTCTCCATTAGGCGAAAGTGGTAAATACAAATACAGCGATCTAGGATTTTATTTATTCTATAAAATAATTGAAGATAAAGTTGGAACTGATTTTTCTAACTATGTTGACTCAGTATTTTATAAACCATTAGGAGCATCCAGTTTGTGTTTTAATCCGCTCAATTTTTATGATAAGGATAGAATTGTGCCCACTGAAAACGATTTGGTTTTTCGACGACAATTAGTACATGGCTATGTTCATGATCCGGGTGCTGCAATGTTAGGTGGTGTGTGTGGACATGCAGGATTATTCGGAAATGCAAACGACCTTGCCAAGCTAATGCAAGTATACATGAATAATGGTCGCTACGGAGGTAAGCAATACCTCAATCGTAAAATAATAAAAAGATTCTCATCTTGCGTGGCATGCGACAACGGTAATCGTCGAGGCTTAGGTTTTGATAAACCTCAAGCAGACACAACAAAACCAGGACCTGGATTTAAAGGCATATCTACTGAAAGTTTTGGCCATACCGGATTCACTGGTACAATGGCCTGGGTTGATCCTTCAACAGGAATAGTATACATTTTCCTATCAAATAGGGTTTATCCTGATGCAACAAATACTAAGCTAGTCAGTATGGACGTGCGCACGAAAGTCCAAAAAGCTATTTATAATGCAAGGATTGACTCAATAAACTGAGGCAATAGAAAAATGTTAATATATACTCTTTGATTAGTATTTCTTCTCCATTCTTTAACAGCTTTCTTTCAACTCAAAAATCATATTTTTTTCCTTAAACTGAATCTAAATAAGGGGGTAGTTTTGAGGAAATAGTAAAAATTTAGTGATTTCTGGTGTAAAATCATCCTTTTTGCTAATTTTTTAGGCCTTTTATGAGATAAAACAAGCTTGTTTAGTTTCATTCTTTTGTAGAAAATCTCTTACTTTATGGTCGCGTGATAATAACCACTTTTCGATTAAAATCTTAAAATTAAATAACGGGGGTTTTAACTTACACAATTATCATTATTTGGGTCGATAATTTGCAATAATATAATATACTAATTTAAAGATGAATAGTCAGGATAAAATCAAAGAACTGATTGATAAAAGAGATCAGGCTAAGCTAGGGGGAGGAATTAAAAGAATTGAATCTCAACACAAAAAAGGTAAACTTACTGCTCGTGAGCGTATCGATATTCTACTTGATGATGGTAGTTTTGAAGAATACGACATGTTTGTTTCTCATCGATGTGCCGATTTTGGACTTGAAAAAGAAACATACCTTTCGGATGGTGTTGTAACGGGTCATGGAACAATCGATGGTAGGGTAGTTTATGTGTTTTCGCAAGACTTTACTGTTTTTGGTGGTTCTTTATCGGAAACATTTGCCCAGAAGATTTGTAAAATCATGGATCAGGCCATGAAAGTAGGAGCACCCCTTATCGGAATTAACGATAGTGGTGGAGCAAGAATACAAGAAGGTGTTAGAAGTTTGGCAGGTTATGCTGAAATTTTCGAACGTAATATTATGGCTTCAGGAGTTATTCCTCAAATTTCAGCAATTTTTGGTCCTTGTGCCGGTGGTGCTGTATACAGTCCGGCCCTTACCGATTTTATTGTAATGACCGAAGCTACAAGTTATATGTTTGTGACAGGCCCCAAAGTAGCAAAAACAGTTACTGGAGAAAGTATTTCAACAGAGGACCTAGGAGGTGCAGAAGTTCATGCTACAAAATCAGGTGTATCACATTTCGTTGCAGAAGATGAAGAAGAAGGATTAATGCTAATTAGAAAGTTGCTTTCTTATCTTCCTCAAAACAATTTGGAAGAACCACCAATGACGGAGTGTAACGATCCTATTGATCGTATTGAAGATGCACTTAACGAAATGGTTCCGGTTGATCCGAATAAACCTTATGATGTTACTAATGTCATTCAAACTCTCGTCGACAATGGCGAATTTTTAGAAACACAATCAAAGTACGCAAAGAATATTGTAACCGCATTTGCTCGAATGGGTGGAATGCCAGTTGGTATTATTGCCAATCAGCCAAACTATTTGGCAGGAGTGCTTGATATAAATGCATCGCGCAAAGCTGCACGATTTGTTCGTTTTTGCGATGCTTTCAATGTTCCTTTATTAACCTTGGTCGATGTTCCTGGTTTCCTTCCTGGTTCAGCTCAGGAATATGGCGGAATAATTATTCATGGAGCGAAACTTCTATTTGCATATGGCGAAGCTACAGTACCGAAAGTTACTGTAACATTGCGTAAATCATACGGAGGAGCACACGATGTAATGAGTTCAAAACAACTTCGAGGAGATATTAACTACGCTTGGCCAACTGCAGAAATTGCTGTAATGGGCGCAAGTGGTGCCGTTGAGGTTCTTGAAGGCCGGAAAATGAAAGACATAACTGATGAGGATGATTTAGCTAAGTTTAGAGCTGAAAAGGAAGCAGAATACACTCAGAAGTTTGCAAATCCTTATGAAGCTGCCAAGTATGGTTATATCGACGATGTAATTGAACCAAGAAATACTCGTTTTAGATTAATCAGAGCTTTCCGCACGCTTGCAACTAAAAAAGAGTTGTTGCCACCAAAGAAACATTCAAATATTCCATTATAAATTCTAGATAATAATGTTGTTAAGTTTTATAAATATAGATTTTAGTGCGATAAACACCGATTCATTGATATTCACCTTTGTTGGATACTTTATCGTTTTTACTGCACTTGTAGCCCTATACATGGCGTTCTTCTTTTTACCCAAAATCTTAAACCTAAAGTTTAAAAGGGCTAATAAGAAGAAAGGAAAAGTCGAAAGTGATGTTCCGGAAGTGGAATTAAGTAGTGAAGTTAATGCAGCTATCAGTATGGCTCTGTATTTACACTTCAATCAATATCATGACGAGGAAAGCAGCGAAATGACTATTATACGCGAATCAAGAATATACTCTCCATGGAGTTCAAAAATCTATCAGGTTCGAAATCAGTTTAACAGGTTATAATTTTCTAAACAAGTAGAAATGAAAAAGTTTAATTTTAAGATAAGAGGAAACGAATACGGAGTCCATATAAAATCCATTGAAGAGAATATTGCCATGATTGAGGTAAATGGTAGTGTTTACGAAGTTGAAATAGAAAGGGAAATAAAACCAACTAAAACACCTACTCTTGTAAGAAAGGTTGTTTCGAAAGAAGAAAACATTCAAAAGAAAGAAGGTGGTTCAACTACTCCAATTAAAGCCCCTTTACCTGGCAAAATATTGAAAATTAATATTGGTGCCGGAGATATTGTAAAAAAGGGTGATGTGCTTTTAACTATGGAGGCCATGAAAATGGAAAACAATGTGCTCGCGTCCAAAGATGGAGTAGTAGAGTCTATTAAAGTACAACCAGGCGATAGTGTTCTTGAAGGTGATGTTTTATTGGAAACTGTTTAGAAGTTATGAAAAGAGCATTTACTATTTTTGGACTTATTGCTATAATTGCTATTGCCCATTCAACTCTGAGAGCTACCGGGGCATTTGGTAAAACACTAGCAAACGAAACTCAAACAGAACTTGTACAATCGCAAGATGAACTTATAGAATCATCGGCTGGTGAGGCTATCTTTTCCGGATTAGAGCGATTTTGGTTATATACAGGTTTCTATAATGCAACCTGGGGTAATATAATTATGATTATTATTGGATTGATATTTATTTATCTGGCAATAAAATATGATTACGAACCTTTATTACTTATACCTATTGGGGTTGGAATAATAATCGGGAATATACCTTTTGTAGATCTGGAAAGAGGTATTCATTTAGGCTTATTTGCAGAAGATGCAACCGAAGGTCTTAAAGTTGGAATCTATGAAGAGGGGAGTGTTCTAAACTACTTGTATTTTGGCGTTAAATATGGAGTTTACCCACCCTTAATCTTTTTAGGGATTGGAGCAATGACAGATTTCTCAGCTTTAATATCTAATCCACGATTAATGTTGCTAGGTGCAGCAGCCCAGATTGGTATATTTTTAACATTTTTAGGAGCGCTTGTTTTAGGGTTTCATGAAGCAGAAGCCGGTGCAATTGGTATTATTGGTGGAGCCGATGGTCCAACAGCTATTTTCCTTGCCTCAAAGCTGGCAAATGGAGTAAATGAGTATATGAACTCAGCAGGAGAGATGGTAAAAGTTAAGAATCTTATTGGCCCAATAGCAATTGCAGCATACTCATATATGGCTCTTGTTCCGGTTATTCAACCACCAATAATGAAGCTGCTAACAACAAAAAAGCAGAGGAAAATTAGAATGAAACCTCCAAGGGCAGTTTCTAAAAGAGAGAAAATCTTATTTCCAATTATTGGATTAATACTAACAACTTTTATTTCACCAAGTGCTTTACCTCTGTTAGGAATGTTGTTCTTTGGAAATATATTGAAAGAATCTACAGTTACCGATAGATTGGCCGAAACAGCAAGAACTTCCATGATTGATATTGTAACAATCTTGTTAGGTCTAACTGTTGGAGCATCAACACAGGCAAGTGTATTCTTGACTCCAGCTTCGATTAAGATTTTTGCCTTGGGAGCTGTTTCTTTCATGATTGCTACTGCTGGAGGCCTGGGCTTTGCTCAGGTTATGAATTTATTTTTAAAGGGTGAGAATAAAATCAATCCACTTATTGGAGCTGCGGGAGTGTCTGCTGTTCCAGATAGTGCTCGTGTTGTGCAAAATATGGGATTGAAAGAAGATCCAACTAACCACTTGTTAATGCATGCTATGGCGCCAAATGTTTCAGGCGTTATTGGTTCAGCAGTTGCTGCAGGTATTTTACTAGGGTTTTTGCTGTAGCCTAAAATCAAAATTATATATTTTAAAAGGGGCTTGAGTGTTTATTCAAGCTCCTTTTTTTTCGAAATAGCCGTCATTGTAAGGACGAGAAACGAGGAGGTAGCAACTGTAACATAGTGGAGCTCACCGAAGGTAACCTGTCCGTTTTGAATCAAAAAGATTTTCAATAAACTCTTTTTTTTAGTTGCTTTTTTTCTTGCAAAGCCGGAAATTACAGGGTTTTCTTGCTAAGACTACTTAGGTATATATAACCTGATGATATCAATCACAAAAAAAATAATTAATGAAACGCAACCATTTTGCTTGAATACCATCTACTCTTATTGAATTGAAAAACAGTTATAATTATTCTGGCACAATTGTTGGCAAACGAAGCAGAGTAATAAAAAATTTTAATTGTAAAACAATTTTCATTAACTTACGTTTAAAGACGTAAACATGAATATTTTAAAACTTAATTTTATGAAGAGAATAAATTTATTTTTATTAGGGCTAGTAGCAATGGGTATGACATTTACCTCTTGTACTGATGATACAGAAGCTGTAGGACCAAGTGTTACTTTTAAAGCTGGTACAGGTCTAATTACTGGAGATGCAACTATAAGTTCAGGCGATGTAGCAAGTTTCTCTTGGGAAGCTCTTAAGGGTGATGCTAATTTGGTTGAATTTACTATTCGAATAGACAATCAGGATGTTGATGGTTTTCCAAATATGGACATCAATAAAGATGAGTATCAAGATACTTGGGATACTACATTAGTTACTCCTGGTGATTATACTTTTTCTTTTATAGTTGAAGATAAGGATGGATTGACTGCTAAGCAAGATGTTACGGTTACTGTAGAATCAGACCTAACATCTCAAGGAGAAAAACAATTAGGAGCTGGAAGTAGCTCTCTTCCTAGTTATTATTCAGTTGCCGATGCTACTGAGATGAATTTAAGTGCTGCAATTGCTTCTCCAAATAAAGTTGATTTTGTATTTAAATCGACTGCTAGCGAAGCTAGTTTTAGTTCACCAAAGGATGCTGCGAATGTTACAATCAGTGATGCAAATAGAACTACCTTGTATAAGAAAGTAGACTTTGCCTTTGCTTCAGCTGTTTCTGCCGATGTTGATGCTGTAACTCCAACAGCTGACAATATTACTGTAGTAAAAGGTGATGTTATTGTGTTTGTGACAGAAGATGACGATAAAGGTGTTTTCGAAGTAACAAATTTAGCTGTTGCTACTGATGGCACTGTTACAATTGATATTATGGTAAAATAAGATATCATTATTTTATATTAAAAACCGTCCCAAAATCTGGGACGGTTTTTTTTGTTTTAAACAATCACTAAATCATTGAATGATTATATCGTCATCGTGAGAGCAGCGAAGCGATCCGTCGGGTTTAAGCCGAACCGATAGCTTCGTCATGCTTCCTCGCTATGACGATAAGTTCGAACAATCCGTCATCGCGAGCACAGCGAAGCGATCTATTGGAATATAAACGAACGGATTGCTTCAGTCGTTCCTCATTCGCAATGATTTTGACTAGGGATTTTCGTTCTCGCAACAACGCTACCACTGACCATCCGTCATCGTGAGAGCAGCGAAGCGATCCGTCGGGTTTAAACCGAACAGATAGCTTCGTCATGCTTCCTCACTATGACGATAAGTTCGAACAATCCGTCATCGCGCGCGCAGCAAAGCGAACTGTCGATTTGAAAACGAAATGCATAAATGATACTATTTATTTTTAAATTCACAACATGCAACGTGGAGGCTACATTTACATAATCACCAATAAAAATAATACAGTACTCTATACAGGAGTAACGAGTAATTTGCGCAATAGAATTTGGGAACATATTGAAAAGAAGCATTCAAAATCATTTTCCTCACGGTACAATCTATCCAAACTTGTTTATTATGAAGGCTTCACTTCAATAGAAGAAGCCATTGCAAGAGAAAAACAAATAAAGGGTGGTTCTCGAAGGAAGAAAATTGAATTGATTGAATCATTTAATTCTTCTTGGGATGATTTATATGAAACTCTGGAATAGTTGCACTTCTATTCTCGGGAGGAATACTACGTCATCCTACGCGCAGCAAGGCGTTCTGTCTGGTTTTAAACCGAACAGATAGCTTCGTCATGCTTCCTCGCTATGACGATAAGTTCGAACAATCCGTCATCGCGAGCACAGCGAAGCGATCTGTAGTTTTTCATACGGAATGAAATACGGTGAGCTCCACTTTGTTTCGATTGCTTCAGTCGTTCCTCCTTCGCAATGATGTTGACTAGGGATTTTCGTTCTCGCAACAACGCTACCACCGATCATCCGTCATCGGGTGTGCAGCGAAGCGATCTATCGAGTTTAAGCCGAACAGATAGCTTCGTCATGCTTCCTCACTATGACGATAAGTTCGAACAATCCGTCATCGCGAGCACAGCGAAGCGATCTATTGGAATATAAACGAACGGATTGCTTCAGTCGTTCCTTCTTTGCAATGATGTTGACTAGTGATTTTGTTCTCGCAACAACGCTACCACCGATCATCCGTCATCGCGAGGAATCGAAGCGATTCGTCGGGTTTAAACCGAACAGATAGCTTCGTCATGCTACCTCGTATGACGATAAGTTCGAACAATCCGTCGTCGAGCGCGCAGCAAAGCGAACTGTTGAAATAAAACTAACTATTAAAATAAGAAATCGTCCCAAAATCTGGGACGGTTTTTTTTATTTTAATTCAACCACTTGTAGTATATTAGCAGTAGATGAATATTGCTGTAAATACTCGCTTATTACTACCTGGAAAACTTGAAGGACTTGGTAGGTTCTCCTTTGAAGTTCTGAAAAGAATTACTCAAAACCACCCGGAACATAACTTCACTTTCTTTTTCGACAGGAAATATTCTGATGAATTTATATTTTCTGAAAATATTACACCTGTAGTTGTTCATCCACAAGCAAGGCACCCACTATTGTGGTATCTTTTTTTCGATTGGGGAGTAACCAAAGCCTTAAAGCAGCATAAAGCAGATTTGTTCTTTTCTCCCGATGGTTGGCTATCAGTACGAGCCAATGTTCCTTCTTTGCCAGTTATTCACGATTTGAACTTCTTTCATAATCCGGAATGGATAGATTGGGCTCCAAAGAAATATTATAATTATTTTTTTCCTCGATTTATTAAAAAGGCAAGCCAAATTGCAACTGTATCAGAGTTTTCAAAGAAGGATATTGAGAACAGATTCAATATTGAACCGGAGAAAATAGATGTTGTATACAATGGCTCAAGCGAAGGATTTCAGCCCTTAACATATACAGATAAAGAAAAGGTAAAACAAAAATATAGCGTTGGGAAAGATTTCTTTTTATTTGTAGGCTTGGTTCATCCCAGAAAAAACCTGGCAAGAATTATTCATGCTTTTAGTGAGTTTAAGAAAAGCACTGCTTCAGCTGAGAAGTTGCTTATAGTCGGTTCTACAAAATATATGTCCAACGATGTTAAAAATGCAGTTAATACCTGTACCTATAAAAATGATATTTTGTTTCTGGGTAGAATACCCGATAGTGAATTAAAGAAGCTTACAGGAGCCGCACTTTCAATGGTTTATGCATCTCTTTTCGAAGGATTTGGTATTCCTATACTAGAAGCAATGGCATGCGATACCGTAGTTATTACTTCGAATATAACATCGATGCCAGAAGTTGGGGGAGAAGCTGTAGTATATGTTGACCCGTATTCTGTTAATTCAATTAAGGATGGAATGATTAAGGTTCAATCCGATGAGAAATTTCGTTCAACATTGATTCAAAAAGGTCGACAGCAACGAGACTTGTTTAGTTGGGATAAAACAGCAGAATTAGTTTGGAAGAGCATTGAGAAGGTTTTAGATAAAAAAATCACAGAGGATTGAAAACTCAAGGGTTAAATAATTGAGCAGATTTCTTGATAATTAATGATATAAACGGATAGTAGTCAGAAGACTGAAGTTGGAAGAATTCTTCCAACTTCAGTCTTTCTAGCACCTGTTAAAACTCAAAGTTATATTTTAGTCCCCCTTTAAGCCATCTGCCGGGTTGGGGAATACTGCCAGATTCAATATAGGTCTTATCTAAAAGGTTACTTCCTTCAATATAAACTGTAAAATTACTTATTGTATAAGAGGCTCGTAAATCTATTAAGAATACTTCAGGATATGAATTGTGAATGTATTCTTTGCCTTCAAAGTCATATGTGAGATAATCTCCGATTCGTTGTTTATACATAAAATTCCATGAAAGCATCAAGTTCTTAGTAGGTTTCTGTTGGAATCGTACTACTGCTTTTTGTCGAATGTTTGTATACTTAGAAAACTCCGAAGAAATACTTCTGTAAGTATCGATAAATGTGTATCCCAGATAAATCTCATGAAGTATTTTTTCGCTCAAAGTTGTATTTCTGTTTTTGAAGCGCAAGTATGATTCAATACCCATGTTTTCTGACAGATCAATATTCATAGCCAGGTATTTGTTAAGTTCATCGTTTCTTACCCAGTTAATATTGTTTTTTCCGTTTGTATAGAAGCCTGTAACACCAGCTTGTAAAAAGTTGTGTTTTAGTTTGAAACCGGCTTCATAAGAATGTTGCGAATAAGGTTTTAAGTTTGGATTACCCTGGTTTGTTGGACCACGATAGCCTAGGTCCGTAAAAGTTGGGTGACCAATTGTGTAATTGTAACTTCCAACAAACGAAAAGCTTTTCGCAAGGTCAATTCCTACATCTAATCCTGGTACAAAGTTTAATTTGTTTGGTTCAAAACTATTCCAATGAAGTAGTGCACCACCCGAAACAAAAAGCTTTTCTCCCTGGTAAGCATGTTCTGTAAATAAGTCAAAGGTATTTCTGAAATCTTGTTTGTCATAATACACTTCATTATTACTAATTACGGGAACATGGTTTACTATATCTTTTCCTAAAGCATTGCTTAAAATATTCTCGGAACGAATGCCTGCACCAATGGTGGTTGTTCCAATATCACTTTTATGGCTAGCATTAACATTAGCGCCAAAAATATCGGTTTGATGATAATTATGATTGGTATACCATGCTATTGAATCGTATAGCGTTTCTTGCGGATTATTACTAATAAGCAAACCATTACTAAATCCATAATAATCATCGTCTTCTCTGAAAAGCTCAAAGCGATCGAGATGTCTACGCCAGAATACTTCTGGTTTTATAATTATTGTTGTACCGGTTTTCAGACCTGCACTAAAATATACAGTAGAGGTTTCTTCGAATTGTTCTGGAAATTTCGGAGTATAGTAGCTATTTGCTCCAAAAGCTTTTTGGTTAATTCCGAATTGTGAAAATGCTTTTGTGTACTTGTTTATCTGGTAATCGCCATGATATTGAAAGTTAACTGCTTTAAAGTCGGTGTTTTCAATATAACCATCGCTTAAGCTATAGCTTGCAGATAACAAGTGTTTTGTGTTTTCTGTAGCAATGTTTGTACCTAAGTGTACTCTTTGGTAACCAAACTGGCCTATGTTCAGAGAAGCTGTAATTCGGTTAATTTTCTCGGGACGTGTAATAATATTTATTGCACCGGTAAAAGCATTTGCACCCAAAGCTCGTGCAGCAGGTCCGTTAAGAATTTCTATTTTGTGAATTGATTCCCGGTCTATAGGAAGGTTGAAGTTGTGATGACCGGTTTGTGGGTCGGTAAGGTTGATTCCGTTTTGAAGAATTAATATCTGGTCGAATGAGCCTCCTCTTATGCTAACATCTGATTGAATACCAAATTGACCACGTTGACTAATGTCGATGTTTGAGGAATATTGGATGAGATCCTGAAACGATTGCGATGGTGAGTTTTGAATAATTTGGGCATCAATAAGTTCAACGATGCGGGGTAGCTTTTCAACTAAAACGGTTGATTTTTGTCCAACGACTTCAACTTCTTCAAGCTCAAGTTTTTTACTTACAGTATCGTTATCTTCCTTGTTCTGTCCTTGTACCGGACTTGCTATAATAGAGCATGCTGCTCCAAGGGTAGTAATTTTAATTAGTTTGCCCAGCGAATTGAAGGTTGCAAACTTTTTCCGGCTATACTTTCTGAAGTACACCAGAGCAGATTGTTGTTTGAATGTTTTATACATGGTATTATTTTTAAATAGCTCGCAAAAGTAGGTAAAAAAATATTTATGTGTTAAAATCAATTGCAATAAGAAGCTTTGTTCTAATCTCAGAATAAATTATCAACATAATTTTATTGCTTATTGTCTCAAAATATTCATGTCATTACTTTAGGTTGAAATAAGCTGTCTGATGCCTCTGAAATAGTAATATATTTTAAGATGCCTAAATAATTATCAACGTTGCATTATGTTAAAGGTTCAATGGATTAGAAACGCCACAAATGTACGGAGATAATGACATACATAGCCCAGGGCTTTCATTACTCATTGTTTGGTTTATACCTTATTCGTTATCAAAAAAATGCGAAAGTAGTATTTATTGCACGGTTAACAACATAGTTCAAAACTTAGCCAATAATCCAGATTATCTAATTTCTTTTTAAGTTATAATCTATTGAAATACCATGTTGTTTTATGCAAAATTATAGGTATTATATGCCTGCGGGCTTTGATTTAATCAAATAATTACTATTTTTGTTATATAACCTGTATTTATTTTTCAAACTTCAAAAACTAAGAACATGAAAAAACTTAGCTTTCTATTTGTATCTATAGCACTTGTTGCTTTTGTATCATTAAGTTCTTGTAAAACCACACCTAAACCAGCTGAAGACGCTGTTGAAGAAGTAGTTGAAGAAGAAGTGGTTGAAACACAACCAGTTGACACCCTTGTAGTGGAGTCTGCTGAAACAGCAGAAGATGTTGTAGAATAAAAGAAATTGCAGTAAAATTTTGGCAGGAGATCTAATTTAGTTCTCCTGTTTTTTTTTCTTTAATGTTGAAGTGGAAGCCAATTTGTTGGAAAATAGTATCAAGCGTTTGGTGCAAAAGCTTATTCTGAAAAAGAAAGAAGAATATTACTCTAAGTTTGCATTTGAAATTAGAAGATATTATTGTAGCTCACCTCAACTGTCACATTAGCCTAGAATTTCAGCTATATTATTAAGTTCAAATTCGGTAAAGTCGATTCTATCAAGAGCTTTTAGATTATTGTCAAGCTGCTCTACACTGCTTGCACCAACTAAAACAGACGTAACTGTATCCTCACGAAGTAACCAGGCAATTGCCATTTGGGCCAGAGATTGTCCTCGTTCTGTTGCCAAAGAATTTAATCGGCGAACTTTATCCATTACTTCATCGGTTAAATGTTCCTTTTTTAAGAACTTGTTACGGGCTGCTCTCGAGTTCTTAGGTATACCACTAAGATATCTGTCGGTAAGTAAACCTTGTGCTAAAGGTGAAAAAGCAATGGCTCCAATACCTCTTTTATTTAATACTTCGAATAAACCGAATTCAGGAGTTCGTACAAACATCGAATATTTTGGTTGATGAATTAGGCATGGTATTCCCAGTTGTGCTAAAATGTTAGCGGCAGCTTCAGTTTGCTCAGGATTATAGTTTGACAGTCCTACATATAAAGCTTTGCCTTGTCTTATTATTTGCTCAAGCGCCATTATTGTCTCATAAAGCGGCGTATCCGGATCAAATCTGTGAGAATAGAATATATCAAGATAATCAAGTCCCAATCTTTTTAAACTCTGATTGCAACTTGCTATAAGGTATTTTTTTGATCCTCCAACTCCATATGGACCAGGCCACATGTCGTATCCGGCTTTTGAACTTATAATTAGTTCATCGCGATAAGCTTTTAAATCTGTTTTAAGAAGTTTACCAAAGTTTTCTTCAGCAGAGCCATATGGCGGGCCATAATTATTTGCCAAATCGAAATGAGTAATACCAGCATCAAATGCTCTATGTATTATTTTTCTTCCATTTTCGAAGTTGTCTTCATGACCAAAATTATGCCACATGCCAAGTGAGATAGCTGGTAGTTTAATGCCACTTGCACCGCAAGTTCTATATATCATCTTATTATACCTCTCCTCAGAAGGTAAATATCCAGATTTTGTCATAATAATCTGCTGTTAATGTGGAACTTAAAATTGAATAATAAAACGAGTAAGCTTTATAAGAACTTATTGAGCATTTCATAAAACTCTTCAAATTTGAAAGGTTTAACCAAAATATGGTTACATCCTGATGCCAGAATTGCTTCTAATTCATGTGGCGATTTACTGGCTGTTTGAGCTATTATAGTAAGGTCGGGTAAAAACTTTCGAATTTCTTTTGTGGCTTCAGTTCCCGGAATGTCTGGAAGTTGAATATCCATTAGCACAATGTCAAATGTTTTTTCTTTACATCTTTCAATGGCAGCATTACCGGCTTTTACCCATTCAATGTTTCCTTTCGTTAGCTTAAAAAGTTGCTTTAGATAAATGAAATTCATATCATCATCTTCTACAATAAGTATCTCTTTACCTTCAAGGTTTATCATCAATTTTTATCTTAATAATAATAAAGTTAATTTTATTTTACGTAGGGATTAATATTTTTAGAATATATTTATAAACACAAAACAATAACTAACTAATGAAGGAATTCTTAAAAAAATATTTTTCGAAAGAATATTGGAGCCTAAAAAACATTGAGCAGTCTCCTCGTAGAAGGTTTATTGTTAAGCAGCTCAAGATTTTTAGCCTTGTTCTTAAAGGTTTCTCCGAAGATCGCGTTCAGGTTCGTGCATCGGCTCTTACCTATTATACTATGCTGTCTGTTGTTCCAATTGTAGCTATGGTTTTTGCTATTGCAAAAGGATTTGGATTCGAGTCAAGGTTAAGAACAGTAGTAATGGATTCGCTTACAGGTCAGGAGAAAGTTGCTACATGGATCATGGACTTTGCTAATAAGTACCTTGCAAATATTAATGGAGGTGTTATTGCGGGTATTGGTGTTGTGGTTTTGCTTTGGTCGGTAGTACGGTTGCTTAGCAATATTGAGCTTTCCTTTAACGATATCTGGCAAATAAAGAAATCGAGGGTTATGTCGCGAAAATTGAGCGATTACATTTCTCTGGTTGTTATTGCTCCTGTGTTAATAGTTGTATCGATTAGTATAAATATATTTTTAAGCGAACAGCAAAACATTTCCGAAGAAGCTTTTCCTCTTATTGGATATATTGGACCAATAATGGGAGTGCTATTAAAATTCCTGCCATTTGTATTTATTTGCTCAGTTTTTATGCTGGTTTATATTATAATGCCAAATACGAAAGTGAAAGTGTCTTCTGCACTTATCGCCGGTTTAATTGCAGGAGGTATTTTTCAAGTGTTAAATTCTTTTTACATTGGAATGCAATCTTCATTAACAGCTTTCGGTGCAATATATGGAAGCTTTGCAGCATTACCCTTGTTTTTAATTTGGTTACAATTGAGTTGGCTGATTGTTCTTTTTGGTGCTGAAATTGCATTTGCTAACCAGAATGTTATGCATTACGAAGAAGAATCAGATACCTTTAGTATCAGCCAGCATATTAAGCATATTGTTTCATTAGCATTGATGAGAAGAATAGCTCTCAATTTCAGAGAGGGTGAATCTCCTATGACCTCGGAAGAATTGGCCTTAAAACTCGATATACCTATCAGATTGGTTAGAGATGTTGTGTATGAACTATTAGATGTTGGACTTGTTTCTGAAACAGTAACAAAAAATGTAAAAGAGAATGCATATCAGCCTGCTTCTGATATTAGCAAGCTAACAGTTAATTATGTGTTGAATTTATTGGATAGAAGAGGTACAGATACTATTATAACGGAAAATGGTGCCGAATTTGCTAAAATGACGAAACTATTGGATAGTTTCTCAGAGGAATTAACGAATTCTAAGAATAATAAACTATTAATAGATCTATAGATTTAGGTTTAAATTGTTATTTAAAATTTTCATGAGATTTGTCAGTTTGAAAAAAAATCAATATACTTGCACAATAAATTTATAAACATGAATAATTGGAGAAAACATATGCATCATCATCATTCTGCAATACCAGAACAGGTGTAGTATATGTCAATACCAACAATAATATTAAAAAAGGTTTGCATTGCTGCAAACCTTTTTTTTTAACTAATTTTTATCATGGAACCATTAAAAATAGCAGTACAAAAATCAGGAAGGCTAAGTGAGAAATCACTTGAATTAATCGCAGAGTGCGATATTAAAATTACTCAAGGTAAAAGAAAACTAATTGGAGGCTCGGATGACTATCCTATCCAAATACTTTTTTTACGCGATGACGATATACCTCAATATGTTGCCGATGGTGTTGCTGATATAGGTATTGTTGGAGAAAATGAGGTTCTCGAAAAAGATAAATCAGTTGAAATAATTAAACGATTGGGTTTTGCAAAGTGCCGAATATCGCTGGCTATTCCACAGTTAATTGATTATCCGGGAGTGGAATATTTTAATGGAAAAAGAATAGCAACTTCTTATCCAAATATTCTTAAGAAATACCTTGTAGGAAAGGGCGTAAACGCAACCATTGAAGAAATAAGTGGGTCTGTTGAAATAGCTCCCAGTATTGGTCTGGCCGAAGGTATTTTTGATATTGTTAGCAGTGGAAGTACCTTGGTTAGTAACCGTTTGAAGGAAGTAGAGGTTGTTACAGAAAGTGAAGCGGTTATTATTAGCTCAAATAAACTTACAGAAGAGAAAAAAGCTTTATTGGATGGACTTCTTTTCCGAATTAAGACTGTTCAGCAATCAAAAGGAAACAAATACATTCTTTTAAATGCGCCGAATGATAAATTAGAACAAATAATTGATATTTTACCAGGAATGAAATCACCAACTGTATTACCTTTATACAAGGAAGGTTGGAGTTCATTGCACTCTGTGGTTAATGAAAAAGAATTTTGGGGGATTGTTGATCAGCTGAAAGAGCTTGGAGCAGAAGGAATTTTGGTTATTCCAATAGAAAAAATGGTATTATAAAAAAATGAGTGAGAAACTTGAAAATAGTATTTTGTTCCTGTTACCTGCATTTATATGGGGGTCAACGTGGTTTGTGATTAAGTTTCAATTAGGACTGGTAGATCCAATATACTCTGTTTCTTACAGATTTATTTTTGCAGGTTTATTTTTATTGATTGTAAGTCTTGTTAGGAAGTTGAAATTGAGATTCACATTAAAGGAACACTTGTTCTTTTTAATACAAGGTATTTGTTTATTCGGATTGAACTACTGGTTGGTATATATTGCCGAATTATCTCTTACAAGCGGACTAGTAGCAGTTATATTCTCATTGATTGTATTTACCAATATGGTATTTAGTTCCGTTGTGTTAAATAACAAAATTACTTTCCCAATATTACTTGGTGGGATTCTTGCAATTTCAGGAACAGGACTAATTTTTAAAAATGAATTCACTAATATTTCAGGTGAATCAAATGTAGTATTTGCTTTAGTTCTAAGTTTTGTATCCTTGTTACTAGCTTCATTTGGAAATGTAATCTCAGGCTATAATCAGAAGAATAAACTTCCTGTTGTACAAACCAATGCTTTTGGAATGTTATATGGAGCCTTAATTCTTTTTATAATAGGTGTATTTAAAGGAGTGCCAATTACTTTTGATTTTGGATACGCCTATGTGGGTTCACTTGCTTATTTGGCGGTTTTTGGTTCTGTAGTAGCATTTACTGCTTATTTAAAATTACTAGGAAAAATTGGACCAGCAAAGGCTTCGTATGTTGTTGTTATTGTTCCTGTTTTAGCTATGGTTTTATCAACAATATTTGAGAGTTATGAGTGGCAAAGAAGTGCTTTGTTCGGAATGCCAGTTCTGATTCTCGGAAACTTAATAGCAATGAATAAAATAAAACTTGATAAAATATCTTCAATATGGAAATAATCAAATATCCAGAAAAGAAAGATTGGAAGAGATTACTTTTAAGACCAGCATTTGAAACAAATCAACTTGATTCAATTGTGAAGGGGATTATTGAAGATGTAAAAAACAATGGCGATGAAGCTATCAGAAAATACACTTTGAATTTTGATAAGGCAGAAGTTAATAATTTATTAGTTACAGCTGAGGAGATTGAAATCGCTACTCAAAGAGTGCCTGCTGATTTAAAAGATGCAATTACTCTTGCAATAAAAAATATAGAGATTTTTCATAATGCTCAAATACAAGAAAAAGAAGTTAGGGTTACAACTTCTCCAGGTGTAGAATGCTGGCAAAAACCTGTGCCTATTAACAAAGTTGGCTTATATATACCAGGAGGAATGGCTCCGTTATTCTCAACAGTACTAATGTTAGCAATACCTGCAAAGATTGCGGGATGTAGTGAAATAATCCTTTGTTCTCCCCCTAATAGCAAGGGCGAATTACATGATGCAATTTTATTTGCGGCTAAACAAGTAGGTATTAATAAAATATATAAGGTAGGAGGAGTTCAGGCAATTGCGGCTATGGCTTATGGAACCGTAACTATTCCAAAAGTATTTAAAATATTCGGACCAGGAAACCAATATGTTACAGCAGCAAAACAAGTAGTTTCACGCGATGCAGTAGCTATTGATATGCCAGCCGGACCAAGTGAAGTAGCAGTGTTGGCCGACGATTCATCTATAGCTTCATTTATTGCAAGTGATTTGCTATCGCAAGCCGAACATGGTATCGATAGCCAGGTAATTTTATTATCTACATCAGAATCAAAAATTATTGAAGTACAAAGCGAATTAACAAATCAGCTAAATAATCTGCCAAAAAAAGATATAGCACAGGAATCTTTAAAGCATAGTAAAATGTTTCTTGTGAAAAGTAAAGAGGAGATGATGGAGATGGTTAATGATTATGCGCCTGAGCATTTAATTATTTCAACAAACAATGCCGATAAACTTGCTGAAAAGGTTGTTAATGCTGGTTCGGTATTTATTGGTAAATATACACCAGAAAGTGCTGGTGATTATGCCTCTGGAACAAACCACACACTGCCAACACATAGTTGGGCAAGAGCTTATAGTGGAGTAAATCTCGATAGCTATTTTAAAAAGATTACCTATCAAAAAATATCAAAAGCCGGTATTCAGAATATTGGGCCAGCTATCGAAATTATGGCAGAAGCCGAGGAATTAATGGCACACAAAAATGCAGTATCAATACGTCTTAAGAAAATCAAGGAGGAAAAATAATGTTTGACATTCAAATGCTATTACGCAAAAACATCCGTGACATGGAGCCTTATTCTTCAGCACGCGATGAATTTCAGGGGACAGCTTCTGTTTATCTTGATGCTAATGAAAGTCCATTCAACAATGGGCTCAATAGGTATCCTGATCCCTTACAGCTTAAACTAAAATCAAAAATTAGTCGCCTGAAAAATGTATTTCCGGAGCAAATATTTCTTGGAAATGGAAGCGATGAAGCAATTGATTTACTTTTAAAGGCCTTTTGCGAACCGGGTTTTGACAGCGTAGTGGCAATGAAACCCACTTATGGCATGTATAAGGTTTGTGCCGAAGTAAACGATATTAATTATATTGAAGTTTCTCTTGATAAAGACTTTAATCTGCATCTTGATGATCTATTAAAAGCAATTAACAGGAAAACGAAGCTTATTTTTCTTTGTTCTCCAAACAATCCGACAGGTAGTAGTCTGCTCGAATCAGATATATTACATCTACTTGATAGGTTTGATGGGATTGTTGTTTTAGATGAAGCATATATTGATTTTTCAGAAAGAAGTTCTCTATTATCAAAACTAAATGATTACCCAAACCTAGTTATACTTCAAACTTTTAGCAAAGCATGGGGGTTAGCAGGGATAAGACTGGGAATGGCTTTCGGTTCACAGGAGGTTATACGGGTTCTGAATAAGATTAAATATCCTTATAATATTAACATATTAACTCAGGAAAAGGCAATAGAAAATATTGGTTCTTTAGACCAGCTAAATCAACATATAATTGCCATTAAAGAAGAGAGACAAAAGATGGTCTTAAAACTAAAAGAATTGAGTTTTGTAAAGCATGTTTATCCTTCAGATGCTAATTTTCTTTTGGTAAAGGTTGATGAAGCCGAAAGCCTCTATCAATATTTATTAAAAGATGAAATTATTGTAAGAGATCGTTCAAAAGTAGCACTTTGCGAAGGTTGTTTAAGGATAACAATTGGCACTGAAAAAGAGAATGCAATTTTAATGAAGGCTTTAAAACAATTTTAAAACAATTAATGCTTAATGAAAAGCGTATTATTTATTGATAGAGATGGAACACTTATAAAGGAGCCTGAAACTGATTTTCAGGTGGACTCTCTCGAAAAGCTGGAATTTATGCCATCGGTTTTTAAGGCAATGAATGCAATTGTTGAGTATCTTGATTTTGAAATAGTTATTGTTTCTAATCAGGATGGATTAGGTACTAGTTCATTTCCGGAAGAAACTTTTTGGCCTGCACAGAATAAAATGCTTAAGACTTTTGAAAGTGAGGGTGTAGTGTTTGATGAGATATTTATTGATCCTACATTGCCCGAAGAAAACGCACCAACGCGCAAACCGGGGACACAAATGCTCCAAAAGTATATTGATGGAGATTACGATCTTGAAAAATCATACGTGATAGGAGATCGCCTAACTGATATTCAATTGGCAAAAAACCTTGGGACAAAGGCAATTTTATACAATTCTAATGTCTCTGAAAAGGATATTTTAGTAAATGAATTAGAAGGTATTTGTGAATTTGTAACTAACGATTGGATTGAGATATTTGCCTTTTTAAGAGCTGGAACTCGTAAGTCTCAGGTAGTTAGAAATACTCATGAAACCCAGATAAATATAGAGCTTGAATTAGATGGAACAGGTAAGGTTGATATCTCAACAGGATTAGGCTTTTTTGATCATATGTTAGAACAAATTGCTCGTCATTCAGGAGCAGATTTAATAATACGTGTAAATGGTGACCTTAAAGTTGATGAACACCATACCATTGAAGATACAGCTTTAGCGCTAGGTGAGGCTTTTAAATTAGCACTTGGAAATAAGCGCGGGCTTGAGCGCTATGGTTTTGCTTTGCCAATGGACGAATCTGCTGTTCAGGTATTAATTGATTTTGGTGGAAGACCCTGGCTGGTATGGAATGCTGAGTTTAATCGTGAAAAAGTGGGAGATATGCCCACCGAAATGTTTATGCATTTCTTTAAATCATTCTCAGATGCCGCAGCATGTAACCTAAATATTAAAGCAGAAGGTCAGAACGAGCACCATAAAATTGAAGGAATCTTTAAAGCTTTTGCAAAAGCAATAAAAATGGCTAAAAAGAGGAATGTGTTTGAGTACGAACTGCCTAGTACAAAAGGGGTGTTATAAATAAGTGTATGATATTTATTTCATGTCTAATATCTTAACTTAACCAACTTTTAATCAAGAAATACTACATTAAAAATGAACAATACATTTACAAGCAAATTGCCCACTGCAATTCTTCTTATGCATTGCGCGGATCGTCCTGGAATAGTTCAGAATGTTACTGAATTTATAGATAATAATAATGGAAATATTATTGGTCTGGATGAGCATGTGTCTTGGGATGAAAAAGCTTTCTTTATGCGCGTTGAATGGGAACTTGATAATTTTCTAATTCCACAAAATAAAATTGGAGAATTTTTCTCAACCCAAATAGCAGCCAAATATAACATGAAATGGAATGTGTATTTTAGCAATCAGAAAGCTCGAATGGCAATTTTTGTTTCAAAAATGTCACATTGCTTGTACGATTTACTATCTAGGGTTCAATCAGGAGAATGGAATGTAGATGTACCTCTTTTAATAAGTAATCATCCGGATCTGGAGCCAATAGCAAAAAGCTTTAATATTCCATTCCATATATTCCCAATTACAAAAGAAAATAAGGCTGAACAAGAGAAACAGGAACTTGAATTATTGAAGAAAAACAACATAACTTTTGTAGTTCTTGCCAGATATATGCAGGTGCTGTCTGATAATTTTATCGAGCAGTACCCAAATAAAATTATTAATATTCATCATTCATTTTTACCCGCATTTCCTGGAGCAAAACCTTACCATTCTGCCTATAAACGAGGAGTTAAAATTATTGGAGCAACTAGTCATTATGTTACAGCAGATCTTGACGAAGGACCGATAATAGCTCAGGATGTTTCGCATATTACCCACAAAGATTCTGTTAAAGATTTGGTAAGAAAGGGAAAGGATTTAGAGAAAATTGTATTGTCTTCTGCTGTATACGAACATATTCAGAGAAGAACTTTAGTGTACAATAATAAAACAATTGTGTTTAGTTAAAGAACGAGACAAAAGATTTATAAGATGTGAGATTATAGAAATAAGTCGCTAAATAGATATATACCAAAAGTCTATTGACTTAAATCTAAAATCTATTTATCTAATGATATGAAAGTAGCAATAATAAAATATAATGCCGGAAATATTCGCTCAGTTGATTATGCCCTACAGCGTTTGGGTATTAATGCAGAAATTACAGCTGATAAAGAAAAGATCCTTTCTGCCGACAAAGTTATTTTTCCTGGAGTAGGAGAGGCAAGCACAACAATGAATTACCTTAAAAAGGAAAAGCTTGATGAGTTAATAGTTAGTTTAAAACAACCTACACTTGGAATATGTCTAGGTATGCAATTAATGTGTAAACACTCCGAGGAAGGAGACGTACCTTGCTTGGGTATTTTTGAAGAAAATGTAAAACTATTTATCCCAGACCCGGGCAAGGAGAATATCACGAAAGTACCACATATGGGATGGAACAAATTGTATAGGTTTAAATCAAAGCTTTTTGAGGGGTTTAGCAAAGATGAATTTGTCTATTTTGTTCATAGTTTTTATGTTGCTTCTGGCGAAGATACGGCAGCAGTTTGCGATTATATTATCCCCTTTAGTGCTGCTTTACAGAAAAATAATTTTTATGCAACGCAGTTTCACCCAGAGAAAAGCGGACCTGTTGGAGCAAAACTACTTAAAAATTTTATTGAGAAATGTTAAGAATAATTCCCGCAATTGATATTATTGATGGCAAATGTGTGCGATTATCAAAGGGCGATTATAGCCAAAAAACAATATATAACGAGGATCCTTTAGAAGTTGCCATACAGTTTGAGGCACATGGATTAAAACGACTACACCTTGTTGATTTAGATGGAGCAAAGGAAAAACATGTTGTTAATTGGAAAGTGCTTGAGAATATTGCAAAAAAAACAAATCTGGTTGTTGATTTTGGAGGAGGAATAAAATCAGATGAAGACCTGCGTATAGTATTCGAATCGGGAGCTGAACTGGCAACTGTTGGCAGTGTAGCCGTTAAAGAACCAGAATTGTTTACCAGTTGGTTATCAAGATATGGTGCCGAAAAACTTATCTTAGGAGCAGATGTGAATGAGCGTAAAATAGCAGTGTCAGGATGGTTAGAAGTTACCGAACTTGATATTGTCGATTTCCTAGAAGATTATCTTAATAAAGGAGCTAAACAAGTATTGTGTACAGATATTAGTAAAGATGGTATGTTACAAGGTACTTCACATGAATTGTATAATGAGCTAATTGAGAAATTTCCTGAAATGTACCTGATTGCCAGTGGAGGTGTGACTAAGCTAACCGAGTTGGAAAAGCTAAGTGCCAATAAAATACCAGCAGCTATTATTGGTAAAGCTATTTATGAAGGAGAAATAAAACTTTCAGATTTAGAAAGCCTTGTATTAACAAACGACTATAATTAATAACACATGCTTGCAAAAAGAATTATACCCTGCCTTGATGTTCGTGATGGAATGACTGTTAAAGGTGTAAACTTTGTAAATATTCGAGAAGTAGGAGATGCTGTTGAACTTGGAGCTGAATATGCTCGTCAGGGAGCAGATGAATTGGTTTTTCTTGATATTACTGCAACTCATGAAGGTAGAAAGACTTTTGTAGAACTTGTAAAGCGTATAGCTAAGAACATTAATATCCCTTTTACAGTTGGTGGAGGAATTAGTCACTTATCAGATATTGAAGCCTTGTTGAATGCAGGAGCAGATAAGGTTTCTATTAATTCAGCCGCAATTCGAAATCCGAATCTGATTGATGAAATTGCCAAGAACTTTGGTAGTCAATTTGTTGTTGTTGCTATTGATGCTAAAGAAGAAAACGCTCAGTGGACAGCATATGTAAATGGTGGACGATTACCAACTGAAAAGGAACTATTCTCGTGGGCCAAAGAAGTAGAAAATAGGGGAGCAGGGGAAATCCTTTTTACTTCAATGAATCACGATGGCACGAAGAAAGGATTTGCTTGTGAGGCTTTGGCAAAACTTTCCGATTCTTTATCGATACCAATAATTGCTTCTGGAGGAGCTGGAAGCATGGAACATTATGAAGAAGTTTTTACTAAGGGTAAAGCAGATGCCGGATTAGCGGCAAGTATATTTCATTTCAAAGAGATTTCTGTGCCAGAGTTAAAAGAGTTTCTGCATATGAAAGGTATACCGGTAAGGTTATAATAATTTAAGATTCAATAAATCTTATTCTTATATTTATATAATCAAAAACTAATAATTTTAAAAGAAAAAAAATGTCAATTGAATTTCTAACTGAATTACAGGACTTAGTTGATAAGAGAAGGCAAGAAATGCCAGAAGGTTCTTATACCACAACCCTATTTGAGGGAGGTATTAATAAAATAGCACAGAAGGTTGGAGAAGAAGCTGTTGAGCTTGTAATTGAAGCAAAAGACAATAACAGTGACTTATTCCTTAACGAAGCAGCTGATTTAATGTATCATCTAATAGTACTGCTTACCCAAAAGGGTTTCCGTCTGGAAGATGTTGTAAGTATTCTTGAAGAAAGACATTCTTAGAACAAAAAGGTTAAGTAAAAATTAGTACAAGAGGCAACTGTTTTAAATCCTCTTGTACTAGTTCAATTCGTATTGAATCACTTCGTCCGCTGGAGCCTAGGAAGCCAACTATCTCAGGAGCCAGAATGGATTGAATATGTCTTATGTTGTCTAAAACTACCTTTGACGCTTGAAGCTGAGAAACCAACTTCCAACAGACATGTCTAAATATTATTGCTAAATGCAGTAATTACTATTCGGCTAATTAGAATAGGTTAATATGAGAAGTGCATGAAGAATGTATTGTTTCTAGAAGAGTGTATTACAGTTTATTAACCAGAACCTTAAAATCCTCATTTGGAATAAGACCTAAATCATCTGCAGAGAAATCTTTTTTGAGTCGATTAACATAGTACATGTCAATTTTTCCTACGTTTTTGGCTTCAATTTTCCCACGATATTCACACTCGAAGTAATCTTGTATAAATTTATATGTATCTTCAGATACATTAACTTTTCCTACTTCACCTCTTTCCTGCATTCGTGCAGCAACATTAACAGTATCGCCCCATACATCGTAAGCAAATTTCTTTTTACCTACAACGCCTGCAACAACAGGACCTGTATGAACGCCAATTCTAAGTTCCCATACAGGAGTTCCATTTTTAAGGTTTTCTTTATTAACCTCTGCCATATAATGTTGAATTTCTAAACCGGCAAGTACAGAATCAACCGGATGCGAATTATTTCTAAGTGGAAGTCCTCCTGCACACATGTAAGCATCACCAATAGTTTTTATTTTTTCAAGGTAATGAGTGCCCACTATTTCATCAAATCTGATAAAATATTCATCAAGGAAACTAACCAACGTTTTAGGCTCTAATTCTTTTGAAATTTTTGAAAAATCTTTGAAATCGGTAAATAATACTGAAACATGCTTATAGAAACGTGTTCCTGCTTTACCCTTAGATTTTAATTGACGAGCAACCTCAAAAGGTAGTATGTTTAGAAGAAGACGCTCAGATTTCTCCTGCTCATCTTCAATTTTCACCTTTTGTTTATTTATTTCTTCCTTCTGATGTTCAAGTTGTGAGTTTGCAGCTTCAAGATTTTCTGTGATAGCTAGCATCCTTAGGTTTTGGTCGTAAAGCTCTTTTTCTTTGTTTTTAAGATTTGTGATATCTGATTCTACAATAATTAATTTTTGAACATTTCCACTAGGTGTAAGTTGTGGTGAAACTATTGTTTGAATCCATTTTTCGGTACCATCTTCCCAATTAATGCAAATTGAGAAACTAATAGGAGCATGATCAATAAAACAATTATTAATCATATTAATCGCATTTTCATCCTTGTAAACGCTTGTTATTTCGTTGCCAAGTTTTTTTATGTGTTCTTCTATTGATATACCATGAAGTTTCTCAAATCCTTCGTTAGCCCATTCGATTTTTCCATTGTAGTTAGTAACAATAAAAGAATTTTGAACAGTTTGAGCTAGCACTGCCTTTTTTTCAAGCTCTTTTCGCTGTTGTTTATATTTACTAATTTTTAGCTTAATTCTCCGAAGTGTTTCACCAACACCTAATGCTCTGTTAATTCTGGATCTTAACTCATTAATATCGATGGGCTTAGTTATATAATCAAAAGCACCTTCATCAAAGGCTTCTTTAAAATTCTCGTTGGTTTTATAAGCAGTTATGAATATTACAGGAGTTTCTTTTAATTCATAATGTCTTTGCAACATTTTTAGGCCTTCAATACCATCAACTTTTGGCATTAAAAGATCCATTAGAATAAGATCGGGATTTTCTTTCAGAGCTGTTTCAAAGGCTTCTCCACCGTTGGTAGCAAAGACACAATTATAATCACGTTCATCAGTATTGAGTATGCCTTCTATTAATCTACTGTTATTTATATTGTCATCAACTATAAGAACCTTATATGCCATAATCCTAATTCATGTCTACCTAAAAGTAGTAATTTAAAAACAAATTCTCTCTATAGGTACGTAAGTTATAGAATAATGTGACACGATTAGCTTAATAATATTGGTGAATAATTAACAATTTTTGATTATTTCGCATAAAAAAAGGCCGAATCGATAAGATTGATTCAGCCTTTTGGGTATTTATAGAATGAGCTTAGCTCATTTCTGCAATTGTCTTTTTAATAATGGCAACAGCTTCCATTACTTGTTCTTCTGTAATTACTAACGGAGGAGCAAAACGAATAATGTGTTCGTGAGTAGGTTTTGCAATTAGTCCATTATCCTTCATTGCTACACAAACATCCCAAGCTGATTTTCCATTAGTTGGTTTTATAATTATAGCATTTAGTAATCCTTTACCTCTAACAAGTTCGACCATTTCAAACTCATCAACAAGTTTCTGCATCTCTGCTCTGAATATTTTTCCAAGGCGTTCTGAATTTTCAACAAGTTTCTCGTCTTTTAATACTTCAAGTGCAGCAATAGCAACTTTTGCAGCAATAGGATTTCCGCCATAAGTTGAACCATGTTCACCAGGCTTAATGCATAGCATTATATCATCGTCGGCAAGAACAGCTGAAACAGGATAGATACCACCAGAAAGTGCTTTTCCAAGAATTAGAATATCCGGATGAACTCCTTCATGGTCTACTGCAAGCATTTTACCTGTACGAGCTAAACCAGTTTGTACTTCATCGGCAATGAATAGTACATTTTTAGCTTTACAAAGCTCATAAGCCTTTTTTAAGTAACCATCTTCAGGTACATAAACACCAGCTTCACCCTGAATCGGCTCTACTAAGAAACCAGCTACATTAGGATCTTCAAGTGCTTTTTCAAGTGCTGCTACATCGTTATAAGGAACAACTTCGAATCCGGGAGTATATGGTCCAAACCCTTTGTATGAATCAGGATCAGTAGACATAGATATAATAGTAATTGTACGTCCATGGAAGTTGCCTTCGCAAACAATAATTTTTGCCTGGTTTTCTGGAACACCTTTTTTCTCGTAGGCCCATTTACGACAAAGTTTAAGTGCTGTTTCATCAGCCTCTGCTCCAGTATTCATAGGAAGAACTTTATCGTAGCCGAAAAATTTGGTGATGTATTCTTCATATTCACCTAAGCAGCTACTATAGAATGCACGAGAGGTAAGTGTCAATTTATTTGCTTGATCAACCAAGGCTTTTACAATCTTTGGGTGACAGTGCCCCTGGTTTACGGCAGAATAAGCCGATAAGAAATCATAATATTTTTTGCCTTCAACGTCCCAAACAAATATTCCTTTGCCTTTGTCTAATACAACTGGTAGTGGATGGTAGTTGTGTGCACCATATTGGTCTTCTTGCTTTATAAAATCCTGACTTGTCATAGTTTGTTAAAATTATATGTTTGTATTTTTATACATTTGTTATGAAAATATATGCAAACTTAGTAAATCAATTTCAATTTTCATAGAAAGTAGGCCAAAATAGTAAATTATTGACATATAAAATATGGAGTAAATCAGGTATTTTATTTGTCAGGATTTATTTAGCTTTAAGTGTTGAAAAATAGTTAATAAGGAAGGCTAAAAGGTGTTTGGCATAAGGATTTAAAAATATTCTTATTACTTGTGGCTAAAAAAAAAGAAGGCTGTTCTTATTAGGAACAACCTACTTGTTGCCTGAGCAAATTGTATTAAAGAGAGCGAGATATAAAAATCTTTATAGTCCGACAGTCCATCCAGTAGTCCAATCTGTACCAGCACCAATTTTGGTGTCGGCAGAGAAGAATGGGTCAGAAGACATATCTTTTCCACCATCAAATTGTATTGAAGCATCAAGGGCAACTGTTTGGTATTTTACATTTATACTAGTTTCGAATTTCTTTAATTCCTCAACTGAAGGCCCATTGGGATCATTTATTTCGTTTCCACTACCATCATCAATTTTCGATACCGAGTATTTAATTACTTTATCAGAAACATTAGTATCAAGCACTGCATAATCAACCTTTATTGCATCTTCGTTTACATTAGTTAATGTTTGATTATGTTCAACATGTATTGTTCTTTTGTCGAAACCAGTTACTATTATGTTTTGAAACTGGCCTTTTGTACCTTCTCTCAGTTTCATTCCGTATCTGCCTTTATCGGTACCTGCCCATCCACCAATAAGTGTAACTTGTGAAAGTGTTGGGTTTGAATAAGGGGATGCTGCGTTATTATTTCCATTGTTATCTCCTTCAATACCACGGTCTCCGTTACCTGGAGTTTGTTTTGCTAGCATATACTGACCTTTTCCAGACCAACCTTCGGTCCAGTCGAATGAATCGTCAGAAGCTCCAGTTGCAACAATCCATTTAACATTAACAGTTCCACCGAAAAATTCGTAACCATCATCGGCACCAAGGTGAACTTGAATATATTCTACTGTTGTTCCTGCACCAACACCGTAAAAAGAAACTCCATTTGATTCGTGTTCATCATCAAGAGCAACACCTGTATACTCAAGGCGAACATATTTAATTGTACCGGAGTTGTCATTAGCATCTGAGCCACCATAGGTTGCGCCACCAATTTCTGATTCACCAGTTCCTCCTGTTACATTAATTGGAGCTTTTCCACAAATGTGCAAACCACCCCATGCTCCAGCTTCTTTAGTAGTTGAAGTCATAATAATTGGATTGTCAGCAGTTCCTACGGCCATAATTTTTGCTCCTTGTTCTATAAGGATGTAAGAAATTACTGAAGCATCACCATTAATTATTGTTCCTGGTTCTACTGTTAAAGTAGTTCCTTCCTTAAAGATTGCACTTCCCTTTACAGTATATGTCTCACCTGTTTTTAAAGTGATATTTTGTGTGTAATCACCGAAAAGAGTTTTTCCACCAGCAGAAACATTATTCTCCGGAGTTACAGTAGTTTCATCATCATTACAAGAAATAATTGCCATGCAAACAAATGCAATTACTAGTAGATTAAAGAATTTGAACTTTTTCATTTTTTTTGTAATTAATTTGAGTTTGTTTTTTAATTGTGTACTTCGTTTATTTTAGAATTTGTATGATAATCCTAGTTTAAATTCTGTCCCAAGTGGAATTTGCAGTATCTGTTTTTGAAGTATTTCTCCAGATTCTGTGTAATAGTCTTGTTCAAGCGTAATTTGTTGGTCTAAGATGTTTTCGACACTAAAACTTACGCTGAGTTTTTTGTTGAAGTCGTTTCTAATAAGAAGTTTTAAAGTATGATAGGGCATCTCATAACTATCGCCAATTCCGTCGGCACCTACAGACCATAATCTTCTGCCATACACATTGTATATCGCTGATATAGATGAAGTGTGATTATTATCGGAACCATAATTAAAAATGTATCCTATATCTGCATTTACAATATACGGTGATGCTCCTTGAAGAGCTCTTTCCTTATTCGTTTCATTTGCATTCTCTGGAATGTTGATTTGAGTAAAAATATAAGAAGCATTTACTCCAGTTATTATATTGCTCCACTTCTTTTTTAATTCAAGTTCAGCTCCTGAGACTATTCCCTTGCTTGTGTTTTGATAGGTATAGATATTATTTCCGCCACTTTTTCTGGCTACTCTCTCAATAGGGTTTTCAATTACCTTTGCGTAAAAACCTATGGACACTAGTTCATGCGAGTGTGGAAATATTTCCCACTTAATATCAATTGTAGAGTTTAATGAATTAATCAATTCAGGATTTCCATGTTCCAGAGGTTTGCCATATTCCGGGACTAGTTTGCTCGTTGATTTCTCATTAAAACTTGGTCTTGTTATTGTTCGACTTGCTGATAGTCTAAAATTAGAATTTGTAGTTGTTTTATACTTAATATGTATTGCAGGAAAGAAATCGTTGTTGATTAATTTAATTGGTGAATCAGGAAATCCAGACTCGTTGAATGCCTGAATGTTCATTTGTGAAAGTTCGACTCGTACTCCAAAATCCACCGTAAGTTTATTAAGTATGTGGATGTAGTTGATATAAGCCGAGGTCACTTTTAAATCTGCATTGTATTTATTGTTATATATAGAACCATTTTTTAATGATACAGAACCGTTTGCAAAGTTTTCGTTATTTAGTAAACCGGCAGCGTATTCAGAATTGGTTTGGGAATTGCTAATTCCTTTAACATTGTAGTAGTATAGAAATGCATCGTAGCTTCTGGATTTTAAGAGAGCTTGTCCACCTACTTGAAGCTTTGCTGCATTAGAAAACTTATACTCGATATTAATTTTACTGCTAAATTCAGATTCATTTAGTTCAGAAACTTTTCGCATTGTTTCCTGAGCATTCAAATCGAAGAAATAATATGCATCGGAACCTTGTTCTAAAACTAGTTGTCGGGTGTCTGGAGTTTCACTACTAGCTAATTGATATCCAGCACCCCAATTCAGCATTAATTTATCATTTATTGTGTGTTGCCCAAATAGTTGATTACTTATAAGAGTATGGCTTTTAAACTCACCATATCTAACAAATACTTCATTATCGTAGGTCCTTCCTGTTTTTTCTGAAAGTCTGTCTGATGTATTTCTTAGAAAAAGAAAGTTAAAACTAATTCGATTATCTACATTCTGCTTATAGCTTAGATTAACCAGGTTTGAGAAGTTGGTTCCATAGACATAAGAGTCTTTAGTAAATTTACTTTGGTTTGTGCCATCGGCTCGCAATACTACTTCAGGAGTGTTTAAAAATATTTTATAATCATTATTTAATTTAGAAGAAACTAATAAGCCAAGCTGTTTGTTACCAATATTAAAAAGCTTACCTGCTGAAATTGCATAATTTTGATTAGGCATAGAGGTAGAATTTGAATGCTCCATGCTTGCATCAAAGATATTTTCGCTCCATTTTTGAGATAAATTATATTGTTTAGCATTTTCAGGAACAGATTTACGTCTTTGTTCCAGGTTTAAGCCGAAAGTTTGACCTCCTAGAACTTCCATTTGCTTAAAATCTTTTAGAGTTGACAGGTTATTGTAGCCTAATTCAAAATCTAGTTTGATAAAAGGACTTGTAGGGTATTTTTTAGCATAGATATTTATTAATGCACCTGTGTAATCGGCATAATTATTTACATTAAAAACTTTACTTACAATTAGAGCTTCAACAATATCAGTTGGGAAAATATCAAGTTTGATGATTTTTTTAGTAGGATCTGGAGAGGCAATAGGCAATCCATTGAATTGGATACTATTATACCGATCTCCCAGTCCGCGAACAAATAATTGGTGATTTCCTATCATGGATACACCACTTATCTTTTTTACTCCTGTGGCAACATTGCCTGCACCCTTTCTGGCTAACTCTTGAGCTCCTATTGATTCAACTGCAAAAGAAGCTTCCTTGCGTTCTGTTAAAAGTAATTGCTCAGATTCTCGTCTCTTGCGGGCAACAACCTTAACTTCATCAAGTTTTGTTACTTCCTCCTCTAAATAGAATAAAGAGACAAACTCTTCGTTATCCTCAATGGTAACATCGGATAGTTTTTGGGTTTCATAAGATACAAACTGACAAATAATATTATATTTCCCGGGTTGAACAAGGGATAATTCAAAGTTTCCATCGAAATCAGAAATGGTTCCCTTTGTTGTGCCCTCAAGCAGAATAGTTGCTCCAATTAAGGTTTCTCCTGTACTTTTGTCAAAAACACTTCCTTTAATAGAGCCTGTTTGCGCAAAAGTATTTACACAGGAATAAACGGTTAATAATAAAACTAATAATTTGGTTCTCTCTCTCATATTTTAAGTACTGTGAAAATTACACTGACAAAGAAACAAGTTCATCAGTGAAAGAGGGTTTCATTAGTTTTATGCTTATCTTAAATTACCTGGTCATTAATTGAAAAGAACACAAAAAATGTTAACATTAACTTAAGAATGTGTATTTCTTGATAGATAGATGATAACCAAGATTCCCCAATAAAGTCTATCTTCGTAGCAATATAAGTAGTTTAAAATATCGTTAATTGATGGAAAATCACGAATATAAAATATTAATAGTAGACGATGAACCCGACATCATAGAGTTTGTTAGTTACAATTTAAAGCGTGAGGGGTTTACAATATTTACAGCAAATAATGGTAAATCTGCTATTGAATTAGCAAAGAAAATAACACCCCATCTTATTCTGTTAGATGTAATGATGCCTGAAATGGATGGTATTGAAACCTGTGAAAAAATTCGAGAAGATAAAGCGCTGGATAAAACAATTATAGCCTTTCTTACTGCCAGAGGTGAAGATTATAGTCAAGTTGCTGGATTTGAAGCCGGAGGAGACGATTATATTACAAAACCGGTTAAGCCACGCTTATTGATAAGCAGAATAAAGGCTTTATTGAAACGAGTAAGTTTTACTGAAATTCTTCCTGAAGGATTACCCACCCGTATGGAAAAAGGTGATTTAGTTGTTGATAGGGAAAAATACCTGATATTTAAAGGTAAAGAAGAAGTTGTTCTGCCTAAAAAGGAGTTTGAGCTATTGTTACTACTTTCTTCGAAACCAGGAAAAGTATTTACCAGAGACGAGATTTTTGAGCAAGTATGGGGTAATAATATAATCGTGGGCGACAGAACAATTGATGTTCATATAAGGAAATTAAGAGAGAAAATAGGTGATAAGTATATTAAGACTGTAAAAGGAGTGGGATACAAATTCCTAGATTAATTTATAGAAAAAGCCCGGAAATGCCGGGCAATTCACTTTTTCTTGTTATAAGCTAATTGTCATTTTTTATCAGTAATTCCTTCAAGCTTTTTCTCAATTCGTTTATTCTTCTTTTTATGTTTTATAACTTTTGATTCATAATAAAATATTACTTCCTCAGCAATGTTTTTAGCTAAATCGCCAACTCTTTCAAGTTTTCCTATTGTTCTTGAAAGAAGAATTATATTTTGAATATTGTAATTGTCTTTTTTATAATATTCACCAAGTAATTTTGGTATATCACGATTTATCTTGTCAAGAGTTTTATCTTGTTTAAATACTTTCTTAGCTAATTTTATATCTCCACTTTCTAGAGCATCGCAGGCATTAATTAGCATATCGTCAATGTCGTCAAACATTGTTGGTATCTGTAGCAATTCGACTAATTCTTTGTCTAGTTTCATTAAATCGTCAAAAACAAAGCTGGAAATCCGGTATGCATGGTCTCCAATGCGTTCAAGGCTAGCTGATATTTTTAATACTGCTATTGTAAATCTCAAATCGCTGGCTACCGGTGTTTGCAGAGCAATAAAATCTTCGCATTCTCTATCGACACTAATTTCGTAGGCGTTAACTCTTTTTTCTTTCATCATAATCTCGCTCGATAGATCCTGATCGCCTGTAAGTAATGCTTCTTTTGTAAGATGCATTTGATCCTTAACCAACTCAAACATTTCGAAGATTAAATCGCTTAAACTTTCTAGTTCGTATTCAAATGGTTTCATATATAAATAATAAGAAATTAGTTATTAGTATGGAAAAACATATCACCCAAAACGACCGGTAATATAGTTTTCTGTCCTTTTTTTCTTTGGATTTGTGAATAGCTCTTTTGTTGGGCCTTGTTCAACTAGGTCACCCATATAAAAGAAAGCAGTATTATCACTGACCCTTCCTGCTTGTTGCATATTATGGGTTACAATTATTATGGTGTATTCATTTTTTAATTCGAATATGAGTTCTTCAATTCTTCCTGTAGAAATAGGGTCTAGTGCTGAAGTGGGTTCATCCATTAATATAACCTCTGGTTCAACTGCCAGAGTTCTTGCAATGCATAGCCGTTGTTGCTGACCTCCAGAAAGTGCAAGTGCACTCTTCTTGAGATTATCTTTTACTTCACTCCATAGTCCTACTTGCTTAATTGAGGATTCTACCCTTTCCTGAATGAATTTTTTATCTTTTACTCCCTGAATTTTCAAACCGTAGGCAACATTATCGAATATCGATTTTGGGAAGGGATTTGGTTTTTGGAAAACCATACCAACATCTTTTCTTAACTGTTCAAGTTTAATATTACCATTATAAATGTCTGTGTTGTCAATAAGTACCTTCCCATCAAGTTTGAATGTATCAATGTAGTCATTCATCCTATTGAAAACTCTAAGGTAAGTGGATTTTCCACAGCCCGAAGGACCAATAAAAGCAGTAACTGAATAAGGCTTTATGTCCATGTTGATATTATTTAAGGCCTTAAAGTCTCCATAATGAACATTTAAATCTTTCGTTGTTATTTTGAACTCGTCCTTAATGCTGTCTTGTTTTAGGGATTTATCAGCTTTGTATTCCTTTTCCATTACTTTCTCTTCTATATCAACCGTTGCAATCATTTCTTTTTCTTTCTTGTCAAACATTTTGTTTTACTATTTTTTACCATTGGATTTTCTTCTGCCATTTATTTCTTAAATAAATAGCAATACCATTCATTATAAAAGTAAACACCAGTAATACAATAATAGCTGCTGCTGCATTTACTAAGAATCCATGCTGTGGTCTTGATATCCAGTTAAATATTTGAATTGGTAAAACTGAGAATTCATCCATGGGTGTTTTTGGCGCAAAGGGTACATATGCTAGGGCTCCTACAACAATAAGAGGGGCAGCCTCACCAACAGCTCTCGATAAAGCAAGTATTATACCTGTTAATATTCCTCCGAAAGAAGATGGTAGTACCTGATTATATATTGTTTGCCATTTTGAAGCACCCATAGCATACGACGCATCCCTTATAGATTGGGGAACGGCTTTTATACTTTCACGAGTAGCAACTATTATAATTGGTAGAATTAGCAACGATAAGGTCATACTTCCAGCTAGTATTGAGCTTCCAAATCCAAACAGTCTAACAAATATTTGCAATCCTAAAAGTCCATAAATAATAGACGGTACTCCAGCAAGGTTTGAGATGTTAATTTCTAAGATTTTTGATAACCGTCCCTTGTTGGTATATTCCTCTAAATAAACACCTGCGCCAACACCTATCGGAAAACTGATTAATGCTGTAATTATAAGTACCCACATGGTACCCATCATAGCGGTGTAAATTCCGGCCCTTTCGGGTTTTCGCGATGGTAGGTTTGTTAGGAAATCCCAGTCAATTCTATGAGCTCCTTCAATAATTATATCGCCAATGAAAACAGCAAGCAATATCAACCCAATTAAAGTGCTAATAACTCCTGTGACTGAGAAAATTTTATCCTTTAGCCTATTTAATACTATTCTACTCATATTTTTCCCGGTATTTATTTTTTATCCAATGACTTATAGTATTGAGGATAAATGTGAATGCAAATAAGGTTATTCCAGCAGCAAAAATTGTTCGGTATTCAATAGAATTGTGTTGAACGTCTCCTAGACTTACCTGTACAATGTATGCTGTTAATGTCTCAATAGGAACTAAAGGATTCATTGTTAGTCTGGGTTGCTGACCTGCGGCAATTGCTACTATCATTGTCTCCCCAATTGCCCTGGATATTGCCAGAATTATTGAAACAACAATGCCTGAAGAGGCTGCCGGAACTGATACTCTTATTGCAGTTTGCAGGCGGGTAGATCCCATTCCATAAGAAGCTTCCCTTAACGAGTTTGGAACAGCTTTTAGAGCATCTTCACTTAATGAGGATATTATTGGAATTATCATAATTCCCATGACTATTCCTGCCGAAAGCGAGTTGAAACCAGACATTCCGGGTATAAGTTTCTGTAAAAAGGGAGTTACAACCGTAAGCGCAAAGAATCCATATACTACGGTTGGAACAGCAGCTAATAATTCTAATGCTGGTTTTACATAATCTCTGAATTTTTTTTGAGCATATTCGCTAAGGTAAATAGCAATTGTTAATCCAATTGGTAATGCAACGGCAATTGCAATAAATGAGGTTAAGAATGTTCCTGAAAGAAGTGGTAAGATTCCATATCTTTTTTTTGTGAATAATGGAGTCCATTCGGTATCGGTAAAGAAATCGAATATTGAAACTTCACTAAAAAATTTGACAGCTTCAATAGCCAATACTAGAACAATTCCGACAGTTGTTAATATAGTTATTAGAGCGCTTAACAGTAAAAACTTCTCAATTACTATCTCTCCTGGTCGTTTCATTTTCCTGGTTACTAAAGAAATAATCCGTTGGAGTATAGTCCAATGGATTATTATTGAATAGTTTTTATTTTAATCCTTCAACAAAGGATGTGAACTTGTCAGCCTGTACCTTATATTCCGATTCTGGTAATGGTACATATCCTACCTCTGTTGCTAACTCTGGAGCATTAGCAATATAGAAATCAACAAATTCTGTAACTTCTTTTCGAGCTATGGCTTTACTGTTTACATAAATGAATAATGGTCTGGATAATGGTGAGTAAGTTCCATTGCTTACTGTTTCAAGACTAGGATTTACTGGCCCATTTCCTCCATCTACAGCAACTAATTTAAGTTTGTCTTTATTCTCTTTGTAATATGCTAAGCCAAAGAAACCAAGGCCGAATTTATCACCTGCTATTCCTTGAACAAGCACATTGTCGTCTTCGCTAGCTGTAAAATCGCCACGGCTAGAGCCACTTTTACCAACTACAGCTTCGGTAAAGTAATCGTAGGTTCCTGAAGCAACACCTGGTCCGAATAAATGTATTTCTTCATTGGGCCATTCAGGTCTTATTTGATTCCATTTCAGAATAACACCCTGAGCATTTGGTTCCCATAGTTTTTTAAGTTCTTCTACCGTAAAGTTGTCAACCCAATCATTTTCCGGGTTAATTATTACAGCCAAACCGTCATAAGCAACCATTAGATTAACATAGCTAATATTATTTTCTGCACATAAATCAACTTCTTTTTGTTTAATAGGTCTTGATGCATCAGAAATATCAGTTTCGCTGCGGCCAAACTTTTTAAAACCACCACCAGTACCAGAGATTCCAATAGTTACTTTTACATTAGGTTGGTCAATTCTAAATTCTTCAGCTACAGCTTCAGTTATAGGATAAACAGTACTGGAACCATCAATTTTAATAGTACCTGAAAGTTTTTCGGTTCCTTTATTAGTATTTCCACTTCCACAAGAAGCAATTAGAAATACTGTAGCAATAAATAAGATATTAATTTTCATAATTTTTAGATAAATAATTTTAGCCAAATGTATTTGTATTGTAATGAAAGCATGTTATTAGAGATTTAAGCTTCGTTAAACTTATTGTTAACTTTGGCTGTTAACGAATCATATTTAAAAGAGATGGAAATTAGAATAATGCAAAGCACTATTCTAATTTGATTACTTGTAAAGAGCAGGTAGTTTGAGAGTTAGTGTTATCTTTATGGACTTCAATAGTTTAAATAAACCTATATTTCATATTAAGTAAAGATTAAATAAACATTAAGAAAGGATTTCAAAGGTTTGCAATAAAGATTTATTCCTATTTTCGCACCGAATTAATTGACTGATTCTTACTTCAATAGCAATATTGTCAGTCATGAATTGTAAAAACAATTAAAGAAAAGACTAACCTTAATTTAAGAATAATGAAAAGAGTATTTTTATTTGTTTCTGTGGCTTTTATAATAACAGTAGTTGGTAGAGCTCAGGAAGAAACAAAAGAAGAATTCAAACCAAGTGGAAAAGTTTTTGCTAAAGTGTTCTTTAATTATCATCGCGATATGACAGAAGGAACCGCACAGAAGAATACTTTTGAGTTACAGCGTGCCTATTTAGGATATAAATATAATTTCAGTAAAGACATATCTTTTAAACTTACTATTGATGCTGGGCGCCAGATTAAAGATGTAGATGGAGAACTGCTTAGTCCGTATACTGCAACCCTAAAAACTGCACAAATAGACTGGAAAGTAGCTGAACCGGTTAAACTATCAATCGGATTAATTGGTTTGAAGCAATTCAATACACAGGAAAATTTTTGGGGATACAGATATATCTTTAAGTCGTTTCAGGATGAATTTGCATTGGGTTCTAGTGCAGATTTAGGGATTAACGCAGAAGTGAAACTTGCTGAAAACCTAACGTCCAATCTTTTTGTTCTAAATGGTGAAGGTTATTCTAAGATACAAGATCCAAATGGTCGAATGAAAGTTGGAGGTAATTTGATTTTTGAACCAATTGAAGGATTAACCTTAAAGGGATATTTTGATATCTATGGGGGTAATATCTTAAACGATTCTTCAGTAATTGTAAAAGACACTACGTTTATACAGTCTATTGCATTCTTTGCAGGTTATAAGACTGATAAATTCAGAGTGGGAGCAGAGTACAATCTTCAAAAAAATGGTAAAAAGTATTATCAGATTGCAGCAGACCATGATATTACAGGAGTTGCTGTTTATGGCACTTATGTTATAAATAAAAAGTTTGAAGCGTTTGCTGAGTGGTTACAATTTAAGTCAAATACGCTGGAAGGTGAAACAGTAAGTTGGAACAACAAAAAGGATGGAAATATTATTGTAACAGGCGTTCAGTTTATGCCAGTGAAAGGTGTTAAAATGGCCTTGAATTATAGAAGCTTAATTTATGATAATTCAGCTTTTAAAACGAAGAACTATATCTACGCCAATTTTGAATTTGCATTTTAGTAAAGCTCAATCATAGTTTTATTAGAAGGGACATTTGTGTCCCTTTTTTTGTGCTTGAATGTATAGGAAGTTTATTCGCGTTTTGTAGGAGTAATTATCATAAATAACAGTTTTAATCAGACGGTTTTGTTTGAGATGAACAAGTACCACAACAGAAGAGGATAAAAATTCAGTTTTATTTTTAGTTGATTTGAACAACCGATCAAAATTCAATATATCTTTGCGGCAAATTTAATACTGATATAGAAAATGGTTTTAAAGCCTAAGTTATTTAGCCTGATTAAGACAGGGATAGATAGAAAACAAATTTCAAACGATATACTAGCAGGAATAGTTGTAGGAGTAGTTGCCTTACCATTAGCTATAGCATTTGCTGTTGCATCAGGAGTTTCTCCTGAAAAGGGGTTGATTACAGCAATAGTTGCAGGTTTTATTATTTCTTTGCTAGGAGGGAGCAGAGTACAAATAGGTGGACCAACAGGTGCTTTTATAGTTATAGTGTTCGGGATTGTTGAGCAGTATGGAGTTAATGGATTAATTATATCTACAATACTTGCTGGTATAATACTGGTTGCGATGGGACTGTTGAAACTGGGTGCATTATTGAAATATATTCCACATCCATTAATTGTAGGATTTACAAGTGGAATTGCTTTAGTTATTTTCTCAACACAGTTTAACGATGCATTGGGTCTTAACATTCAAAAAGCACCATCAGATTTTATTGAGAAATGGATTGTATATGGTGAAAACATTCGCAATTTTGATATCACAACCTTAATTATCACACTATCAACAATATTTATTACTGTATTTTCAAAAAAGATTACATCAAAAATTCCTGGGTCTTTTATTTCAATAATAATAATTACTCTAGTTGTTCAATTTTTTCATATTCCTATTGCTACTATCGAGACATTCTTTGGCGAAATTCCAAATCGTTTCAGTTTAACATTTCCAAGTTTTGAATTCAATAGTCTACATCAATATTTTGCTCCGGCAATAACAATAGCATTGTTAGGTGGAATTGAATCTCTCTTGTCTGCCGTAGTTTCAGATGGGATGATTGGCGGAAAACATCGCTCAAATACAGAGCTTGTAGCACAAGGCATTGCAAATATTATTACTCCATTTTTTGGAGGTATACCAGCCACAGGAGCAATTGCAAGAACTGCAACCAATGTTAAAAATGGAGGTAGAACACCAATTTCAGGCATTACCCATGCGATAACTTTATTATTAATAATGTTGTTTTTAGGAAAATGGGCAAAACTTATTCCAATGTCTTGTTTAGCAGGTATTCTAATTGTTGTGGCATATAATATGAGCGAATGGCGTTCTTTCAGAGCAATTTTAAAAGGCTCTTTTTTTGATATTATTGTTCTTTTGTCAACATTCTTCTTAACCGTATTGGTCGATTTAACTATTGCTATTGAAATTGGGGTGGTTTTATCGGCAGTGCTTTTTATGAAACGAATGTCTGATATAAGCGAAAAACGAATAAATAACATTGTTGATACGGATATTATAGAGGATTATTCAAGCATTCCTAAAGAAATCTCAATTTACGAAATTAGTGGGCCGCTATTTTTTGCATCAGCTAAGAGGTACTCAGAAGTAATTGAAGAGGTTGGAATTAAAAGCAAAGTATTAATTATTCGAATGCGTCATGTATCTTTTATCGATCAGACAGGGCTACACAATTTAAAAGAAACCCTAAAAATATTAACTAGTAAAGGTGTGCTTATTATACTTTCAGGTCTGAGTATGGATGTATTAAAAGATTTAGAGAAAAATGGGATTTCAGCACTAGTAAATAAATCAAACCTTTGTGATTCATACGACAAAGCCTTAACACTAGCCAAAACTCACATAGAGGAAAACTCTTAGTAAAACTTAGTTCCTTTCAGTTCAGATGCGTATTTAAGGATTAGTATTCCATTGTACTATTCATAATAGCTGATATAATTTAGCTCAACATAACCATAAAACATAAAAAAAGCGCCTAAAGGGCGCTTTTAATTATATATTAGGTAAAACTAAATTAGTTTTTTAATTGAAGTTTGCTGATTAAGTTCGTAGAAATCGCGGAATGCTTTATACATGTTATTTGTATTCAGAACAAGGTTCTTCGTTTCGTTCAGTAAATCAAGGAACAATAAGTTTGTTCGGGTACTTCCTGGTTCTTTTTTAAGCTGTTTTAGGTTCTTCTTTCTGAATTTAACCACTGCGTCCATTATTTCATTGGCTTGATCAATCAGCTGTGCTGAATTCTTAAAATCAGTTGAACTAATGTTATTTATTAGCTTTTCCATATAATCACTTATGCCAATAGAAAGACTGGTAAGAGCTTCAATCTGAAAGCTGGTAAGTGGCTTGTGGTTGTTATCAACATGCTTAAAAGCTGGAGAAGTAAAATAAAATAAACTATGCATAGCCTCTCTTAAGAAATCAATTACTTCCACATAGTGCTGACCGCTTTCAAACGACTCTTCTCCCAGGTCCTTAAAAACTTCCGGAATTTTTTTCTTAAATGCTTTAGATTCCTGATCTATCTTATTAACCTTCTTAAAGGTTTCCTTTAATTTTTTTCTTTTCTCTAATGCAAGACCATTAACTGTATCAGAATAGGTTTCAGAAGTAGATAGAAGCAAACTAATAACATTACTTGTACAACTCTCAAACATCGAATCAGTATCACTTAAAACTATTGCATCAGCATTTTCAGCTTTTTCTTCTGCTTCAGAACGTTTTTTATGCAAAATATGTGTGCGGTAAATAACGTAAAGAGCAACTGCCGCCATAACAAATACACCAATCCACCAACTAGCATAAAGAAGTAAGGCTACAATTAATGCAACTGTAAAGGCACTAAAAGCAGTAAAGAACCAACCACCTATTACAGTTATTACACCTGTAATTCTATATACAGCACTTTCTCTGTCCCATGCTCCATCAGCAAGTGAAGTACCCATTGCAACCATAAATGTTACATAAGTAGTAGATAATGGTAATTTTAATGAAGTACCAAGGGCAATAAGAACACTGGCAACTACAAGGTTTACAGATGCTCTTAACAAGTCAAATGAAACTCCTTCTTCCTTCTTTCCCGAGGTTTTGAATTTAGAAGTATCAAACCTATTACTAACTCTTGTTTTTATAGCACGCGGTACAACAACAGATATTCCACTACCTGTTTTTACTGCAATTCTCACTAACGCACGAGCTAATGCACTTGATTCAAATCTTTCATTTACTGTATCTTGATCACTAAGGTTAAGTGTTGTCTTTACTACCGATTTAGCTTTTTTACTCAACCAAAGAGTAATAACCATAATTAAACCGGCAATTAATAGAAATATTGGATTCGTATCTACTTTACCAGACAAGGCTTCCATCATAAAACCAGTGTCATTGGCACCATGTTTAACAAATTCCTGATAAGATGAAAAACCAGCTAATGGAACTCCAATGAAGTTAACCAAATCGTTTCCTGCAAATGCCATTGCAAGGGCAAAGGTGCCTATTATTACTACTAGTTTTAAAATGTTAAATTTAAAGAAACTATACAATAACTGTAGGAGCGCTGTACAAGAAACAAAGCTAATAAGCAAGATATTCATTGTGTAATACTTCACCCAGTGAAGCATCATAAGTGGCACTTCAATTGTATGAGTCGATTTATTACTTGACCAAGCCACAAACTGACTAATACCTTCTTTATATGTATCTTTATCAAAACCACTAAGTGTTTCTCCCCAGGCCGCAAGTTCTGAACCAACATCAAGGCTTCCAAGTGATTTAACCAAAGATTTGAAACCATCATAATTCTGTCTTGCAAAAAAGTCAGTCCAATCCTGAAGCGACAAACTGCTAAACACCTCGTCGGCATAAACAGATCCTTTAAGTCCTTTAATTAAAATAAAATAAGTAATTGCCGTAACAGCAATACCACCAAAAATACCACCGAAGTATTTTATATTACTTTCAAAAGAAAAGGAAAAAATAAGCCTCGAAATCCATTGTACCAAGGCTCCAACAGAAAAGGCTACTACAACCGAGAGCAATATGCCAAATATTATGGTAAGGGCCTTTCCTGAATTTATAAAAGAGCTAATTACTTCACCATTTCCATTCTCGCCAGAAACTTTAATTATTGCAATACCAACTGCTGCACCAAGTAATTCAAATACTATTGAAACTGTAGTTGATGTAGGCAAACCAAATGTGTTGAATAAATCAAGCAAGATGACATCAGTTAACATTACTGCTAAAAATATTATCATAATCTCTTTGAAGGAAAAAGCTTCAGGAATAAATATACTTTTCCTGGCAACTTCCATCATGCCGTTTGAGAAGGTAGTTCCAGCCAGAACACCTAAGGCAGCCACAATTAGGATAACTCTCAAAGGAGCCGCTTTTGAACCAATTGCGGAATTCAAAAAGTTAACAGCATCGTTACTAACACCTACTATAAGATCTGATATAGCCAGGATAAATAAGATGCCTACAATAACTATAAAGACATTTTCCATTTTTATTACTATTTGTATTTTGAATTTGAGGCCAAAAATAATTTCTGTTTGCAGTAATCAAAGCAACTATATGTTAAGTTATTGTTAACTTACTTAAGTTAGAATTAATTTGCAAGCAATAATACATAATATTTTGTTAACGAGTTTGTTCAATTTGCCACTTATATTTGGTGTAGATCAAAATGGACAAATCCATGGACTTAAAAGAAGCTAAAATACTTGTTGTTGATGACGAACCCGATATAGTAGAATTCCTTAGCTATAACCTAAAAAAAGAGGGATTTAATATATATTCTTCAAGTAATGGTAAAGATGCTGTGAAAAAGGCTCAGAAAATTAATCCTCATCTTATTCTTCTAGATGTAATGATGCCTGAGATGGATGGCATTGAAACATGCGAAAAACTTAGAGAGAATCCTCTATTGTTTAATACATTAATAATATTTCTGACAGCCAGAGCTGAAGATTATTCTCAGATTGCTGGATTTCAGGCCGGTGGCGATGATTATATTACAAAACCTGTTAAGCCAAAGGTATTGGTTACCAGGTTAAAGGCAATTCTCCGAAGATATGGCATGAGAGCAAATGAGGGCAATAGCGATTCTGTTGAAGTTCTTCGATTTAATGATCTTATTATTGACGCAGAAAAGCATATGGTGTTTTTAGATAATAAAGAATTAATACTTCCAAGGAAAGAATTTAAGTTATTGCAACTGCTAACATCAAAACCATCAAAAGTTTTTACTCGTGATGAGATATTTGATAATATTTGGGGTACAGATATTTTTGTAGGTGATAGAACTATTGATGTATATATTAGGAAAATTAGAGAGAAAATAGGAGAATCAAAAATTGTAACAATTAAAGGTGTTGGATATAAATTTGTAGAATAAGAATATTAAAAAAAAGCCGTTGGGGATATCTCCAACGGCTTTTTTATGCTTTCTAATATGGTAATATTTAATTAGATCTTGTTCTAATTTTCGTTGATTCGTTTATCCAACATTTAACTGTATATGACTGACCATCGGTAAATCCTTCAAAAAAGGCATCTTCTTTATTAGGATAATACTGTGCATATCTGCTAATTAATTGAGATGCTTCTTCCGAAACACTTGGATCAACAGACTTTGCTTTTACGAATTTATCTACAGCCACTAAATAAACAGCAGCCTTTTCAAAATTGGTTGAGCCACAACTTGGACTAGCAGCAGCATAAGCATTGCCCATTAGAATGTATGCTTTACCAAAGTCAGGTTTTGAGCTAATTGCTTGATCGCAATATTTTTTAACCAATTGATAATTTTTCTGTTTCATTGCGATTGCTGCTAACTGAAAATAGTATCCAGCTTTAAGTTCAGCATCTGTTTCTTGTTCAATTGCTTTTTTGTAGTAATCGATGGCTTTCTCAAATTCTTCTTTTGACGCAAATATAAGTGCAAGATTTGCACCAGCTTTTGCAGATGGTTCGATAGAATACAACGATTCTGCAGCTTTTGCAAAAAGGTCAGACTCCTGACAATTGGTTTGAATAAGAAGCTCAGTAATTTTCTTCAATAACTCTACATCTTGCATTCCTGCTTCATACTTAGGTGTAAAGATATTGATCAGTGCATCACAATCAGCCGCACCAGATTCGGCAAATGTTTTTTCAACGCTCTCCTTAGCCTTTGTTGTTTTTGCATCTTGTCTCATGCCTTCTAACGATTCCATGGCTAAAATGTAATTAGCTATCATCTCATCAGCTTCAATTTTACCACCCTTAAATAATGCACCACTAGCAGTAATAAGAGTTGCAGCAACAGATGCATCTGCTTTATTTTTATCTAATTCCAGAGATTCTCGCAAATAACCATAAGCCTCTTCAATAGCATCTCTGCGGTACTTCAATACGTCAATTCCTTTATAACCTAAGACTTTGCCTTTTTGACCAAAATACTCTATCCTAAGGTCATATAAAATCATCAAAGTATCTATATAACCTTCACGAATCTCGGGATCCTCAGTTTCGTCAATTTTGAATGCTAAAATCTTTTTACCTTGAACATAAATGTTTTTACTCGATTCTGGACAATTAGCAAAACAATACTTCCATGATGCAAAGGCATAATCATATACCTTTATTTTTACAAATTCACTCATGGTTGATAATTCGCTGGCACATTTCATACGAGCAATGCTGTCAGTACCGTACTTGGGATTTTGTGCTGGTCTATGCTTTTGTCCAAAAACGGTTGTTGTTGCTATAATTCCTGTTAAAAGAAAGGTCAATATCTTCCGGTTTGTTTTCATGATTTTCTGGATAATTATTTTATTCTAAATTATTTTAGAATACAATTAAAAGTGCGAATTTAAAATTTCATAAGCTAAACACAAAATTCAAGCCAATTTTACTTGTGTTTTTTTTAATAAAATGGAGTTCTTTCCTTTTTTGGATTAAAAATCAAGAATAAAAGTGGAGAACTTGACAATTTTTATCAATTTTACAGAAATTAAGTCTATTACTATGAGTGAACCAAACTCTAAATTCGATTTGAGTTTTCTTAATAAAATTTCTGGAGGAGATCAAAATTTTATTATTGAAATGATTACAACTTTTAAAGAGATGACGCCAGAATTCATTTCTAATTCTAGAAAATATATTGAGAATAAAGATTATCTGGCTCTTAGCAGGGAGGCACATAAATATATTCCGGGAGTTTCTTTTTTTGGTATGAAAGATTTGGAAAAAGATTTAACCTTTCTTGAAGAATATTCAAAAAAGGAAACTAATCTGGAACAAATACCTGTTTTAATAGAGCGTTCAATTAATCAGATAGAGGAGGTTATTGTTATTTTAAATAAAGAATTTAATCTTAAATAGACTATTGGCAGATGAAAATATTTTATGCCGAAGATGATTCATTCATGCAGAAATCAATTGCCTATTCTTTTATTCGAATGGGGCATGAGGTGGTAACTGTTGATAATGGCAAAGAGGCTATAGATGTTTTAAAGAGCGAAACATTTGATTTTATTATTCTTGATGTTTTTATGCCACACCTTAGTGGAGTAGAAGTTGCAGAATTCGTGAGGTCTGAACTAAAATTGAAAACACCTATTCTTATTTTAAGTAGGAGCGATGAGGAACATCTTGTTACACAAGCAATGGAAGCAGGAGTAAATGAGTATGTTAAAAAACCAATTGAGCCTGATTTTCTTTTATTAAAAATTAAAAAGTATACAGGACTTGCCTCTGGTTAAAATATGATGAAGGATAAAATAAGTCTTGGTATATTCCAGATTGATAGTGTTTGGGAGGACGTGAAAAGTAATCAGAAGCAAATTGAGAGTTTGCTAAATGAGCTTGAAAAGTTACCGGGTATTCTTATATTACCAGAAATGTATACTACTGGGTTTACAATGAATCCTGAAAATATCAATAAAGAGGATATTGATTCTCAGCTCAATTGGCAACAATCTATGTCAAATAAGTATAATGTATCTTTAATGGGGAGTACTATCTTCATTAACAATTCTAAATACAGAAACAGATTAATTTATACTTCCTACGATAGTACTCCGGTTTTTTATGATAAGAGACACTTGTTTCAGATGGAGAAAGAGAATTTTTCTTCTGAGTTTAGAACTGAGAGGCCAATTATTGATTTTCATGGAGTTAAGATAATGCCCCAAATATGTTATGATATTCGTTTTCCAGTGTGGTCTCGCAACGATTCCGGTTATCACTTGCTTGTTTATGTGGCAAATTGGCCGGCAAGTAGAAGAATTGTGTGGGATACACTTTTAAGAGCTAGAGCAATTGAAAATCAATGCTATTGTGTTGGAGTTAACCGAGTTGGAGTTGATGGAAATTCAATTGAATATGATGGTGGTTCAGCTATTTTTGGTCCAAAGGGCGAAGAAATAATGCAGATGAGTTCTACGGAGAAATACCTGGAGGTTGAACTTTCAGTAAATGAATTAATCAAGTTTAGAGAAAAGTTTGGAGCTTATAAAGATGCTGATAAATTTGAATTAAAAAACCGGGAGCTTCCGCCCCCGGGTCATTTATATTCTTAGTAACAAAGTGTATTTTTAGCATCCACAACTACCCGATCCGCATCCACCATCTTCAGGCATTCCATCGCCACAACCACCGTCACCGCATCCACCATCGCCACAACCGCAACCACCACCAGCATGAATGTGTCCATGACTTAATTCTTCTTCAGTTGCTTCACGAATATCGGTTACTTGACCTTTAAAGAAAAGGTGGTTTCCTGCTAATGGATGATTAAAATCCATTTTCACTACGCTATCTGTAATTTCTTTTACAACACCATTAAGCCTGTTTCCAGCATTATCGCGCATTGGAATATTGTTTCCAACTTTCAATAGGTTTTCATCAACTTTTCCATCCATCTCAAAAGCCGAGATAGGAACTTCAACAATTGCATCAGCGTTAATCTCGCCATATGCATCAAGTGCTGTTAAATCAAAATCGAATGAATCTCCAACTTTTAATCCATCAATATTGTCTTCAAACTTTGGAAGTAAGTTTCCTGAGCCATATAGAAATTCAAGAGGTCTGTCTTCTGCAATTGCTTCAACCATCTCGCCATTGGGTGAATCTAATCTTAACTCGTAAATAAGTGATACTACTTTGTCCTTTTTAACTGTCATATTTTGTAAGTTTAAATCTGCCACAAAAATAATGTTTTCATGTAATAACCAATAAGAATAAAACTTGTTTAACAATCTTTTAATATAAAAATTATAATAAGTGATTTCTTCTAAGATAAAATTTTAATTAATTAAGATTGTTTAATGTAACTGTGTTATAATCATTGATTTGGGTTTTGGTTTGCGATGGCTTTTCCTAATAGTTTTCATCTTATGGCATAATTATTGATTTTGCAATGCAACCAAAACAAAATGTATTTGTCATTGAAAATAAGGAACAAAAAACTAGAAATCATGAAAAAACTATCATTTATAATTCTATTAGGATTAATTACATCAGTAAGTAGTTTTGCACAGTTAAAATTTGGTGTGCGAGGTGGAGTGAACTTTAATAATATTTCGCTTAACCAATCGGCAAATGAGCCAATTCAAATTAGATATGAAAAAGGTATGGGATTTCACTTTGGAGCTACATCACAACTTCAAATTTCATCTTTCTTTATCCAACCAGAACTAATTTTTTCTACTGTTAAACATGATGTAACTGTTGATGATATTAGGGAAGGTGGACTTCCTGAAATTGGTAAACAGAGCTTCACCAAAATGGATATTCCATTAGTAATAGGTTTTAAGTCTGGAAATTTCAAAATTGGAGCTGGACCTGTAGGTACAATGATGTTGGGTTCAAAGTCTGAACTACTTGACAGGTATGAAATGAAAAAGAAAACAGCAACCTGGGGATATCAATTAGGGGCCGGATTTGATTTTGAGAGATTCAATATTGAACTTAGATACGAAGGTAACCTTAGTGGATTAGGTTCAGGAATTAAAATTGGAAATACGATATATGATTTCGACGAAAGAACTAATCAAGTAATATTATCAACAGCTTTCTATTTCTAGAAAATCCATTATTCTGTTTATCAGAATAATTTTAATTACATATTTGCATTTCAGATACTAAGTCTCGTGCCATTTTGGTTCGGGACTTACTTTTTTACCTTAATTTAAATCGTTCAATTTCTTCAAGTGTATCTGGATTAATTACTTCCAGCTCAACTGATTTACCATTAACATGAATTAGTACCAAGGCATTCTGTGTTGTAAAACCATCAGTAAAATCACTCCATGGTGTTTTTTGTTGGGCATAATAAGGAGCACCTGCAGCACCGTTATTGATCTGGAAAATAGTTCTGTTAAGTTCAATTTTTTCTGCATAATATCCGGTTTCAGGATATCTTGGCATTTCAGGCGAAATAGTTGTTCTGCAATAATTGTGTTCATCACCAGTTAACAAGGCTACTACTTTATCACTTTTATTGACAACAATATCCAGTAATTGGTCGCGCCTTTCTATAATTCCTTTTTCTAAAGGTTTTCCGGCAACCCAGGCTCTATACTGATTATTCCCGTTATACCACATATCATCATGAACATGTCCCCCATTAGGAAAGGCAGGAGTATGCATTGTAATAAAGATATGGTCGATGTTTTCATTTATTTCATAAGATTCCAGCACCTTTTTTAGCCATTCTAGTTGATTATCCATGATGTATCCGTGCAAATTGCCGCTGCTATGAGGATTATAGCGAAGAGAAGGTGTGTACCAATAATCAGAATTCAAACAAATAACAGCAATATTATCATAATTGTAGTGATATACATTTTCTGTATAGCTGGGGAAATCTGTTTTAGTTTTATCAGGATCGTAAATTGCTCCATCCTCTGAAATAGGACCATTCTCAGGATTCACAAAATTTTTCATGAATACAAATTCAGCAGATTCTTTCTCAAAAGGAAATTTATCGATTAAAACACTAAAAGGTTCAATATTAAAAACATGGTTTAAGGCTTCATGATTTCCCAACCCCTCATAAACAGGCAAGTAATGCGCCCAGGGTTCTATAGCTCTTTTCCAGTTGGCATACTGAAGGTCTGTTTCAGGAACACTACTTAAATAACCGTTTATTAAGTCACCTGTAAACTGCATAAAGACTGCACCTTGCTGGTTTGCTAAAGCCATTATCTTCTTCATGATATAATAATTAGCACCATACATGTTTCGTTCACCACCTCCAGGACCATTTCTTGAGTCGCTGGCATAGGCAAATGAAAATTTTGTACGGCTACCAGGTTGGGGGGAAGTCTTAAAGGAGTACTTTTGCTTTATATCATCAAGTTCAATAGTGTATGTGTAGGTTGAATTTGGCTCTAATTTGTCAATCTTAATTTCGTGGTGTATTGATTTTTTTTCGGATTTATAGGATTTCTCATTTACAGAAATTTCAATTTCTGAAGCTTTGTATGTATCCATGGATATAATTGCAGATTCATGCGTAATTTGGTCAACAAACGGACCCTCGATTATTGTATTTCCTACATCGAATGGTCCGATACCTTTAAAAGTGACTCTTCCCTCATATAGCATGTTACCAACACTGTCTAAAATCCTGTAACCAAGTATCCCTGCTTTCTGGCTTTCCCAGTTGGTCATATCATAGCTACCACTAAGTTTATTCAGAATATCAATTGATGACTTACCAGAGTTTATTTTGGTAAATTCTTTAAAGTATACAGGTAGAGGATGCTTAGAATCATTATAGTGAATAAGCCCATAATACATTAGCCCATTAAAATCAGGCATATTAAAGTCAAAATTTACTCCAATAGAATCACCGGTAATATCAGCAACAAAATTTTCTAGTGTATACTTCTGAGAAATAATTGCTGGAAACGATTTGTCAGCTACTGAAAATACTAAATTACCTTCAGTATTAACACTTAGATTTGAATAAATGGCCGGCACTTGAGCCTCTAGCACTACTGAGATTAATAAAAGAATAGGAAGAAAAATTCTTTTCATGGTTTGTAGACTTATAAAAGGGATTTTAATATCATAACAAATGAGTTAATCTCTTGTTCGGTAGTATCAAAAGAACACATCCATCTTACTTCTCCTGTTTCTAAGTTCCAATTATAAAAGAAAAACTTCTCTTTTAGGGGCTCGATAATCTTTTTGGGTATTCTAACGAAAATGCCATTGGCTTCAACCTTTTGCGTTACCTCAATTTCTTTAATGTCTTTTATCTGATTGTATAAATGTTGCGCCATCTTGTTTGCATGTGAGGCATTGCGTTTCCATAAATCGTTTTCAAGATAGGCAATAAACTGAGCAGACATATAGCGCATTTTAGAGGCTAATTGCATTCCTTGTTTTCTAATGTACTTAAATCCTTCAGTTAGTTCGGGTTTGAAATACACAATAGATTCAGCAGTTAATAATCCATTTTTGGTGCCACCAAAAGAAAGTATATCTACTCCAGCATCTGCTGTAAAAGCTTTGAATGGTAAACCCAGTGAAACTGCGGCATTTGCAAGTCTTGCACCATCCATGTGGAGTAACATATTATATTTCTTTGCAAAAGCGGAGAGTAATTTAATTTCATCAACAGAATATACTGTTCCCATTTCTGTGGGTTGAGTTATACTAATTATTTTAGGTTGAGAATGATGCTCGAAATCAAAACCTATCATGTGAGGTTTAATTTGTTCAGGCGTTAATTTGCCATCTTGAGTATCACAAGCTATAAGCTTGCATCCACTAAATCTTTCCGGGGCACCACATTCATCCTCATTAATATGGGCTGTGTGAGCACAGATAACAGAATTGTAACTTTGAGTTGTTCCGGTAATACCTAGCACATTAGCTGCTGTACCTGTAAATACAAAAAATGGATTTGCTCTATTGCCAAAATGCTTTTTGAACAAAGAAATTGCATACTCTGTATATGGGTCGTCTCCATATCCAACAACATGCCCTTGATTTACTTCTACTATTTTCTCAATTACTTCATGTGAAACTCCGGAATTATTATCACTTGCAAAACCTTTTTTAATAGAGATCTCTTTCATTTTGATACTTAGTTTTTTTATGATTTATTAGGTCAACATTTCGAAATTAATCCATTTTGGACGATTAATTCTTAATTATCTTTTAAAGTTGAGCTTTCCAGAATCTACTGATGCTGTATGTTTTGGGAAGGTTGCAATTTGTAAGTATCAGTAAAACAAACATATAGGTTTTAATTGAGGTGTTTTCTTTACTTTGATGAAAGTCTAATATAGCATGATGAATTTGAGGAAATGGCATGTAAATTTAAGTTATCATATGACAAAAGTGTTAATTAACAATGAATTTGGATTTTGTTGATAATCTACTCTAATCCTTTGCAGTAAACAAATACAAAAGGTGCTGAAGATTAAATAGTTTAATCTGAAAATTGGGAATTTGGTTCGAAGCTTAAAAATGTCATACATTTGCAGCGAAATCCCAAAATAGGTTAGCAACTATTGCGGGGAAATATTACTATATGAGACCTAAAGTATTGTTGACTATAGGGCTGTTTCTATTGTTTTTCCTGGGTGAAATTGCTGTGTCGTTTTCATTTAAAAAAGAGAGTGACCGTAATACGCCTTATGCAGAAATAGTTCCTTTGTCGTACAAAATTACAGAGTTGCATTTAAATGACTCAAATTCTACTTCAGTTGACGAAATTGTTAATGATTTTATGACTGAAAATAAAATTGTAGGAGCCTCACTTGCAATTACAAAAAATGGCCGGTTAGTGTATGCCAAAGGTTTTGGATTTGCAAATGAGGAAGATAGCATCGCTGTTGAACCACATAATGTATTTCGTATTGCCAGTGTTTCCAAGTTGATTACTGCTGTAACAATTATGAAGCTAATTGAGGAGGAAAAACTTTCAATTGACGATAAGGTATTCGGACCAGATGGAATTTTAAAGAATACAGAATATAAGAATTACATAGATAAAAGAGCTGAACAAATTACAATTCATCACTTGTTAAATCATACCGCAGGGTGGAATGAGGATATGGGGGATCTGGCATTTAATTCGCTATATGTGGCAAGAAAAATGAAAATCGAGCCTCCTGCACAAATTGAGAATGTAATAGAGTTTGCTCTTGACCATAGACTAGCTGGTAAGCCTGGTAAAAAATACAAGTATTCAAATCTTGGATATTGCGTGCTAGGTGAAGTTATAGAAGAAATAACCGGAATGGGATATGAGGATTATGTTCAGTTTGCGATCCTTCATCCACTTGGTATTTATGATATGCATATTGGGAATAGTTTTAAGGAGCAATTATTCGTTAATGAAGTAAATTATTACACTCGCCACAATACTCAGAAAATTTGGGCTTTTGACGGTAGCCGACAATTAGTGCCAATTGTATATGGAGGTAACAACATTCAATTATTGGGTGCTGCTGGTGGATGGGTTGCATCTGCACCGGAACTGGCAAAGTTTATGGTTGCTATTGATGGTTTTGAAAGTCGTTCCGATATTCTTAGTGAGAAAACAATAAAGCTAATGACTCAAGCAAAAGGGCGTTCCAAGAAATTACTTGGATGGAGAGGTACCGACGGCTATGGAACTTGGTGGAGAACTGGTACAATGTCTGGAACCTCAGCACTCTTAATGAGGCACAAAAATGAAATAAACTGGGTAATGCTAGTGAATACCAGTACAAAGAAAAGCTCAAAAATTCATAATGATGTTTCTCGTACAATGTTTAAGGCACTTCGCACAGTGGATGAATGGCCAGGAGACGATATGTTTAATATTGATCCCGAAATGGAAAATGAATTAGCAGAGAACTAAAGAAGGAGTTTATAATTATTTTAGCATAGAAAATCCGGCCAATGAGCCGGATTTTTGTTTTGGTTAAAACTCAATATTTGAAAGCATGTATATTTTCATATATTTAGGGTTATAAAACCAATACTATTGAGACACCTGGTAACCTACATATTATTGCTGTTTTTTCTTGCCGATATCCATTCCCAAATTATTCCTTTCAAAAATTATAATGTAAGAGATGGATTGCCTTCAAATGCTATCTTAGATATTAAGCAAGATCAGAAAGGTTTTATGTGGATTGCTACAGAAAATGGACTGGTAAAGTTCGATGGTTATAATTTTAAAACTTTTACGGTTGAGGATGGATTGGAAGATAATTTTATTCGAAAAATATTAATTTGTAATAATAACGCTATTTATGCTGGTGGTTATAGTGGAAAAATAAGTTTAATTCAAGATGATAGTTTTCAAACGATTGGATATAAAGAAGAAGAACTTGAGGGAGAAGTATTGGATATCTTTCAAGATAGAGTTGGCAAAATATGGTGTTCGACAATTAATGGTTTATTTTATCTAATTGGAGATACATTGTTTCAGGTCAAAGACAACAATATTTCAATCGATGAAAGTTTATGGTGCCATTATGAAGATGTTGATGGAAAACTATGGGTGTCACTGAGAAAGGGACTTTTTGTAATTGATTCAAATATAAAAAAGATAAATTGGCCAGAATTAAATGGTAAAATTATAACTGGCATTATTCAAGATACTTTAGGGCGATTTCTATTTTCCACGAATGGAACAGGTTTATTTATATACGATGGTAACGAAATATCTACTTATCCCAATACTAATTGCTTATCTACGCAATCAATTCTTTCTATTTTAGAGAGCAAAAGAGGAGATGTTTTCGTTGGAACCTCAAATCATGGGATTAAAGTAATTAAGAGTAATGGTATATTTGACAAAAGTATTGCTCCAGAGATTTCTATTAAATCAATAATTGAAGATAATTATGGTAGAATATGGGCTAGAACAGTTGAAGAGGGTGTGCTGTTAATTGAAAATGATAATTTTAAACACATTGATATTCGGAAAGGTCTTGCAGATAATTCTATTAGTTGTATGTTCGAGGATTTCAATTCCAATTTGTGGATTGGGACGGACTATGGAGGTATTTCTGTTTATCAGAACTCGATATTTGAAAGGTATATAGCCGAATCAGAAGAAGGTGCTATTTCAGTTACATCAATTAAATATAAGAATAAAAAAATATATGCTGGGACTGACAATGCTTTACATATTATTGAAAATAATGAGATAGGTACAAGTTTCTTTGCAGGGAATGGTCTTTCTGAAGACCCATATATTTATTCAATTGCTGAAGGTAAGGATGATAAAATTTGGCTTGGTACAATGGGAGGTGTAACAAGTTTTAAGAATGATAAATTCAAGTATTATAAAGATACTATATTTTATCATAACTGGTATAAAATATGGTCTAATAGTATTGAGATAAAGGGCGATGTTATATATATGGCAACTGAGAAGGGACTAATTATGTTTGATGGGAATGAATATTTAATTCTTTCCGAAGAGGATGGATTAATTAATAATGATTTATATAGTGTGAAAATTGATTTAGATGGAAATATCTGGTGCGGCTCATCAGAAGGTCTTTCAATATTTAATGGAAAAGAATTTCGCAATTTTACTGAATTTGAAGGATTGTCTAATAACTTTTGTAATGATATTTGTTTTGATTCAAAAGGAGTTGCATGGATAGCTACAGACTTAGGCGTTACAGCAGCAATTTTTGATAAGAACAATTTATCAACCAGAAATTATTCGACAAAAGATGGATTAGCATCAAATTCAATTTTTTCTGTCGTCTCAGATCATTCTGATAATATTTGGTTAGGACATAATGTAGGTGTAGATAAACTTAATCCAAGAACAAAAGAAGTTAAAAACTATGGCTTTCTGGAAGGTTTCTTACCTCTTGAGAATAACCTTGGTTCCATTGATGTTGACGAAGATGGCAATGTATGGTTTGGTACAGTTGAAGGTGTTGTAAAGTATAATCCTAAGAACGATAGAACAAACTTTGATCCACCCAAAATATACATTACATCTATTAAGCTAAATAATGATACAACAGATATAACTGATTTTTATTCTGAAATAGATTCAACTACAAACTTACCTCTTGATTTACAGTTACCTTATGATACTAAACGAAATGTCTATTTTGAATATGTAGGTTTACATTATAAAAATGTACCGAAAAACAAATACAAATATCGTTTGCTGGGTTATGAGGAGAATTGGTCTGAGCCAACAACAGAAATTGTAACTCCGCCATATAGAAAGCTTCCGAATGGGAAATATACTTTTCAATTACTAGCGGCAAATAGCGATGATGTATGGACTATTGAACCCGTAGAATTCTCTTTTAAGATTTTACCTCCCTGGTGGAAAACTATTTGGGCCAGAATACTGGAAGTAGTATTTTTTATAGGCTTATTATTTTTGATTATTCATTTACGGGAAAGAAAACTTAAATACGACAAAAAAGTACTTAAACAGAAAGTTATAGAACGCACTATTGAGGTAGTTGAGCAAAAGAATCAAATTGAAATACAACGAGATGAAATTTCCAAGCAGAAACAAGAGATAACAGACAGTATTCGATATGCTGAGCATATTCAATCTGCAATTCTGCCAAAGGATATTACAATTTCTGAGCATCTATCAGATTACTTTATATTATTTAAACCAAGGGATATTGTAAGCGGAGATTTTTATTGGATAGATAAGGTTGATGATAAAATTGTGGCGATTGCTGCCGATTGTACAGGTCATGGAGTTCCTGGTGCCTTTATGAGTATGTTGGGAGTTTCTATCTTGAATCAGATTGCATTTAGTAAAGTTGAATTAAGTGCCCATTACATCCTTAATCAATTGCGTGAAAAGATAATTTCAACTTTATCGCATACCCGGAAAGATGAAGTAACACGGGATGGAATGGATATAGCCTTGTGTATTATAGATTTTAATAACAATCAAGTTGAATATGCCGGAGCATATAATCCTTTGGTTCTAATAAGAAATGGTGAATCAGAAATATTTAAAGGCGATAAAATGCCGGTAGGTTTAATGCCTGGAGAACTAAAACCTTTTATTTCACATAAAATTAATGTCCAAAAAGGCGATTGCTTATATATGTTTTCTGATGGGTATGCCGACCAGTTTGGCGGACCGAATGGTAAGAAGTTTAAAATAGCTCCTTTCAGAAATCTTTTAATTGAAAATAGTCATAAACCAATGCAGGAACAAAAACAAGTACTGGATGATACAATTATGGATTGGATGGCTAATGAAGAGCAAATAGATGATATTTTAGTAATAGGCATTAGGGTATGATGATAATTAAAATGAATATTAAATTCTAATTGTCAGGTTCCTACAACTGCTCACTATGAGCTGTTCACTCATTATCATCCATTCAACCCTAATTTATCAATTTTCAACCCAAATCTTAAAACTTTTTTATATTTTTAGTAACTTGCTTGAATTAAATACGTTTCTCTATTTAGTTTCCAGCCATGAAATATCCATTAGAACAGATTCTTATATAAGATGATGTTTAAGAGGATATTGCATCTGATTAATTAAAATTAAATTATAAACAGATGAAACCAAAAGCATTATTTCTAACTCTTATTCTTTTTTCATCATTTTGTTTCTTGAATGCTCAATCAGAATCTTTTAGATACGCAAGATCAGGTGGTGACGGATCAATTGGGCAATTTGAAGTTGATACATTAGGAAACAATTACATTGTCGGCTCATACAATAATAAATTTTTTTATCAAGACAAGTCAATTATAGGAAATACACAGAGTGAAGGGGATCTTTTTATATTAAAAACCACACCTAGTGGAAACCCCGTTTATTTACATTCTATTAGAGGAACTGATAATGGAAATGCGGTTTCTTTACGAAAATTTATTGTCAAACAAAGTGGAGAGCTTTATATTTTGTTTTCTACTAATGGAGTTTCTGAGCTTATAATAGGAAAGCGAACTATGAGTTTAGATCCATTACAAAAACCTACGGTGCTTGCGAAATTTAGCAGAAGCGGATTTTTAGAATGGACTAAAACCCTTTTAGCAGTGGGAACATCAGCATCATTAACCGCAAATGATATTGATATCGACTCTGAGGGTAATGTTTTTGTTGCTGGTAATTTTTCAGGAACAAATGCAAAGCTCGGTGGAATAAATGTAGACGGATTAGAGGATGTAAATAAGATATTTCTTGTAAAGTATTTGGCTGATGGTACTAACTCATGGGGATCAACATGTGGACATACTACAGATACAGTTGGTAATATATTTGCAAATGATGTTGAAGTTAGTCCAGATGGCACCATTTTTCTTTCTGGCTCTTATAATGGTCGTAGACAATTTATTTTTAATAAGGATTATTTAATGAATCAAGGTGTCTCAAATGCATATTTATCAGCTTTTGATGTAAATGGCACAACACAATGGGCAATACCATATGAGGGAAATGGGACTATTGTACCTGGTATGATTTCTGTTGATGAACAAAGCAATGCTGCTTTTTCTTGTTTATATAATTCTCCGAGTATGTTTGTAAATGGTCAAAACTATTACTCTTCAACTGATTATAATGTTCTTATTTCAAATGTGCAACCCAATAAAACTTTTAATTGGGTTAGTGAAATATTTACATATTTATCATTTGCTTCGCAAGGTGAAAGGTATGTTAAAATCAAGGCTGTCCATGATACAACTGTATATGTAATTGGAGAAGGTGGGGCTGGATTGTCTTATGTTTATTTTAAAGCAATAGATAATCAAGGAGTTACAACAGACTTACTTCAAACAACCAGTGTTGGAAATGTCTTTTTAGGTAAATCTCATATTGATGAACATGGTAATTTTGCTTTTGCAGGCACAACATCTACAGATTTTTATTTAGGAACTTCATTAATTAGTGGTTCTACGTACGGTACCTCTTATTTTGCACGTGTTTTGAATTCAGGTGATGTTAGCTATAGATTTCAAAGACCGAGCAACACTATAGATAATACCTTGTCATTTAATGGCATAGGCTATGATAAGTACGGCAATTTGTTTGTTGCAGGAAATTTTTTAGGTACTAATGTTAGTCTTGAAGACCATTATTTGAGTGAAAATACTGAATCAAGATTTTTCCTTGCACAATACAGTTTAATTGGTTCAATAAGAGGCAAGGTAAAAGACTTCTATTCCAATCCAATTACAAAAGGAATGGTAAAGTTAATCGGGTATACCTTTCTTCAGAAATCTCCAATGGCAGACTCAGTTGAAATTCAAGCTGATGGTAGTTTTGAGTTCCCAATTGTTCCTTTAGGGAAATATCTATTAAAGGCTATTCCGGATAATTCCGATGGAAGTCATTATATGGAAACATATTTCCCCATTGTTGGAAATTGGGAAGAGGCTGAACATATAATTGTTAATAGATTCAATTTAAATTTTTCTAATTTATTTATAACAGTGCCAGAACAACAAGAATTTATTGGTGAAGCAAGACTGTCAGGTGAAATAACAAAGATAGAAGAAGAAGATATCTTTAAAGGAATAATGAAAAAGCCAAGTGCAAAGTCAAAGGCAACTTTAGCAACTGCAAAAGCAAAATCTAATTATGATGTTATTGCTGAAACTGAGGCAGACGATTATGGCTTCTTCGAATTTGATAATGTTGAAGATGGATCATATACTATTTTTATTGATATACCTGGTTTACCAAGTGTTGATCCGCACACAGTTTATGTAACCAATGGATTTTTCATTTCAAACATAAACTATTATGTTAGCGAGGAGGATGTTACGGGTGTTGATACACCTACTGGTATAGTTCCAACAGAATTAGATATTGATAGTAGGGTAAAAGTATTTCCTAATCCAAATAATGGCAATTTTAATATTGAGTCAAGTAATGGAAAAACAATAGATTCTGCAATTATATGCGATATTCAGGGGAAAGTTGTTAAAGAGTATAGATGTATTCAGGGAAAGCTTAAAGTTAATGGATTAGAAAAGGGCTTGTATATTGTAAGTGCAATATCTGAGGGGAATAATTTCAAATTTAAGCTTATTGTAAACCGTTAGGACAGAAAACCCAAATACAAAAACAAGTATTTTCTTTTAGATATAATCAAAGCCGGTAGGATCTAATAAATCTACCGGCTTTATTCTGTCTAAGGTGTTGATATTTAGAGCTCTAGCAACAAAAGATTCCTTGCAGAATTCAATTGAAGCTATAATGGAAAACTATAGATAGGCGATAAACCTAAAAAAATCCCTTTAAATTGAAAAAAAGCTTGAACTTTTCCTTATATACCTTGTTAGTTGGTTGAAATTATAAAACAAAAAATAAATCTAAGATTTTCTAATATAAACAATATGGCAACATTTGATATAGTTATGCCCAAATTGGGAGAAAGTATACAGGAGGCCACGATAACAAAATGGTTTAAAAAGGTCGGTGATACTATTGAGGAAGATGATGTTCTTCTGGAAATAGCTACCGATAAGGTGGACTCTGAAATACCTTCGCCGGTTGATGGTGTTTTAGTAAAGGTTTTATTTGAAGAAGATGCATTGGTCCCTGTGGGAGAAGTTATTGCAGTAGTTAATTTAGATGGAGATGCATCAGAAATTGATACAGAGAATTCTGTTAAGGAAGAAAAACCAGAACAAAAAGAAAAGGTAAAATCAGTAGAGCAACCAACAGCAACCGAAGATTTCTCAAAATCAGATAGATTTTACTCACCACTTGTAAAAAGTATTGCAAGCAAGGAGAAAATATCTGTTGATGAACTGGATACTATAAGTGGTACCGGACAAAACGGTAGGGTTAAAAAAGAAGATATTCTTAATTATATTGAGAACAGAGGTTCTTCAGTGGTTAAATCTTCAGCCCAGCCTTCCAAAGCTCAAACATCTGCTAAATCTGTTTCAGTTCCAACGGTAACTTCAGAAGTAGGAGATACTGTTGTGAAAATGGATCGTATGCGTAAGATGATTGGTGATCATATGGTAATGTCGAAGCAAGTTTCGCCACATGTAACAAACTTCATTGAAGTAGATGTAACGCCTCTTGTTTTATGGAGGAACAAGGTAAAAGATGAGTTCCAGAAACGTGAAGGGACTAAAATTACTTATATGCCAGTATTCATTGAAGCAGTTGCAAAAGCCCTTAAGGAATTTCCAGGTGTTAATGCTTCTACCGATGGTGAAAATATAATTCTTCGTAAGAAAGTTAATGTAGGTGTAGCAGTAGCTTTACCAACAGGTAACCTTATTGTGCCTGTTGTAAAGGATGCCGATCAAAAAAGTTTGTTAGGAATTACTGTTGATATGAACCGTCTGGCAAATAATGCACGTCAAAATAACCTTGAACCAGATGATATTGCAGGTGGTACTTTCACGATATCAAACTTTGGCTCTTTCCGCAATCTAACAGGAACACCAATAATTAATCAACCTCAGGTAGCTATTCTGGCAACCGGAAACATTGAAAAGAAACCTGCAGTTCTGGAAACACCAACAGGCGATGTTATTGCTATTCGTCATAAGATGATTCTGGCTTTAACATACGATCACCGAGTAATTGATGGTGCATTAGGTGGTGGTTTCTTACGTTACCTTGCAGACTTGCTTGAACAATTTGATGTAAGCAGAACTGTTTAATTAACAGGTGAATATGTGTGAGCGGAGCAAGGTTTTTGCATCAAAGCTCATTAAAATGAAAGTGAAATTTTGAAAAAGACAAATTATGGCATATACTGATTTACCAGTAAAGAAAAGATACAGTATTAAAACCGTTGATAAGGAAACTCTTAAGAAATGGTATCACCTTATGGCCCTTGGCCGTGCTCTTGATGACAGAGCACCAAACTACCTGAAACAAGCAATTGGATGGTCGTATCATGCTCCTTTTGCAGGGCATGATGGTATTCAACTAGCAATTGGTCAAATATTTGATAAAGAAACAGACCATTTATATCCGTATTATCGCGATATGTTGACTTCAATCTCAGCTGGTCTTACAGCAGAAGAAGTTATTTTTAATGGTATTTCTAAAGATACTGATGTTGCAGGTGGAGGCCGACACATGTCGAATCACTTTGCAAAGCCGGAATGGAATGTACACAATGTGTCGTCATGTACAGGAAACCACACATTGCATGCAACAGGTACTGGTCGTGCAATGAAGAAATATAAGCATAAAGGTGTAGCGATTAGTTCACAGGGGGAGTCTTCTGTTTCAGAAGGGTATGTTTATGAAGCTATTAATGGAGCTTCCAACGAACAATTGCCTGTAATCTTTGTGTTTCAGGATAATGGATATGGAATTTCTGTTCCAAAGAAGGATCAAACTGCAAACCGTAAGGTTGCGGATAACTATTCAGGCATGAAGAATCTTCGGATTATTCATTGTAATGGCAAAGATGTTTTCGATTCAATGAATGCAATGGCCGAAGCAAAGGAATGGGCCTTGAAGAACCAAAAACCAGTAATTGTTCAGGCTAATTGCGTACGTATACACTCGCATTCAAATTCTGATCGTCACGACCTATATCGTGATGATAATGAGTTAAATTATGTTTTGGAGTATGATCCACTTGGAAAATTTGTTCGTTTACTAACGCGGTACAATAGACTTACTGAAGAAGAAATTGCCGAAATAAATGCACAGGTAAAGCTTGAAGTAAAAGCAGCGCATAAGAAAGGTTTAGCTGCACCAGATCCAAGTCCTGATTCAATTCATGACTTTGTAATTGCAGAACCATACGTTTCGACAAAATATCCAGATGGATTACCAAACGGAGAAGGAGAGGAGAAAAAGCTTATTGAAGGTATAAACGAAACTTTAAAGGCCGAATTCAGGCATAACCCAGACACTTATATTTGGGGACAAGATATCGCTAATAAAGAAAAGGGTGGTATTTTCAATGTTTCGAAAGGTATGCAACAGGAGTTTGGCAAAGAGCGTGTATTTAATGCTCCAATTGCTGAAGATTTCATTATGGGGACTGCTAATGGTATGTCTCGTTTTAATGATAAAATCAGGGTAGTAGTTGAAGGCGCTGAATTTGCTGATTATTTCTGGCCTGCCATGGAACAGTTTGTAGATACATCGCATGATTATTGGCGCTCGAAAGGGCAATTTTCTCCCAACATCACAGTGCGTTTAGCCTCTGGTGGATATATTGGTGGAGGATTATATCATTCACAAAACATTGAGGCTACTCTTACAACATTTCCAGGAACACGTGTTGTTTACCCATCATATGCAGATGATGCTGCAGGCCTTCTGAGAACTGCAATGCGCTCTCAGGGTATGACAGTGTTTATGGAGCCAAAAGCATTATATCAGGCACCAGTTGCTTCAGCAATTGTTCCTGACGATTTTGAAGTGCCTTTTGGAAAAGCCAGAACCAGAAGAGAAGGCGTTGATCTTTCTGTATTTACATATGGTAATACAACTCATATGTGTGTTGAGGCAGCGGATAAAATAGCCAAAGAAAAAGGATTTAATATCGAAGTTGTCGATTTACGTTCTTTGCTTCCATTAGATGAAGAAGCAATATTGGCTTCAGTAAAGAAAACTGGTAAAGCTCTTGTAGTGCATGAGGATAAAGTGTTTTCTGGATTCGGTGGTGAAATAGCTGCTCAGATAACAGACAAAGCTTTTGAATATTTGGATGGACCAGTTAGGAGAGTAGGTTCGACTTTTACACCAGTAGGTTTTAATAGAATTCTGGAAAAAGCAATTCTACCAAGCCCGGATAAAATAGAAAAAGCAATGATTGATTTAGTTAATTATTAAGAACAGAATTTAGATTAGGGATTTCTCACTACTCAATACTTAGAAAGATGAAAAAAATTGGTTTAATATATAGTTTCAATACTAATAAAACAGCTCAGGTTGCTAAGAAGATTGCTGAGAATTTTGATGCAAAGGACATTGAACATGTAAATGCCGAAGATATTACTGAAGAAAAATTTAGTGCCTACGATAATCTTATTTTGGGTTGTCCAACATGGTTCGATGGGGAATTACCAAATTATTGGGATGAGTTTGTTCCAGCACTTGAGGATATGAAACTCAAAGGCAAGTCAATAGCAATATTTGGTAATGGTGACCAGAAAGGTTATCCCGAGAACTTTATTGATGCTGTTGGATTAATGGCTGGTATTGTTGAAGGAATTGGAGCGAAAATAGTTGGATTTACTTCTACAGATGGATATACTTTTGAAGGATCCAAAGCTCAACGTGGCGATCAATTCTGTGGACTTGCAATTGATTTTGAAAATCAGGCAAAGCTTAATAAGAAAAGAATAGAAGCCTGGAGCGAACAGCTAAAGAAAGAATTTAAATAGTCAATATCGACAATTTCCATTGGGGATGAGATATTAGATTGATTTTGATCAATGATAATATCTCATTTCTGTTTTATATTTGAAGCACAATTAATTATTTCTCTATGAAAAGCATATTTGTTACTGCACTACTATTTATTTCAATCCTAACTTTTTCTCAATCAGAGAAGATTAAAATCTATGATCCTGCAGCGAATGCAATGGAAGAGCTTAATAAAGCTATTTCAAAAGCTCAGAAAGAAGATAAGCATGTTATGGTTCAAATTGGTGGTAATTGGTGTCCGTGGTGTATTAAACTACATCGTTTTATTGAAGATCACCAAAAATTGGATTCACTTATTGCAGCAGATTATGTGTTTGTTAGAGTTAATTACAGTAAAGAAAACAAGAATATGGATGTGCTTGAAAGACTAGAGTATCCGCAGCGTTTTGGTTTTCCTGTGATGGTTGTACTTGATGGCAATGGAAAAAGAATTCATACCCAGGAAACAGGTAATTTGGAAGAGGATAAAAGTTATAATGAAAACAAAATTGAAAGATTCTTGGTGTCATGGAATAAAAGTGCACTCGACCCAGCGAGATATAAGAAATAATAAAAAACTGGTTTTAACCGGGTTTCTTATGCAATAATTTAATTGTTAGTTATTGAATTGACATTCCCCTTAAGTTAAATGGTTAAATTAATTTTGCTTGTTTCCTTTAAGGATTCAGGGTGAAAACAGGTGTTCAAATGTGTCAAACTAGAATTAAAACAACTTAGCCTGGTCATCCTTCAAATCGGAATCAACCACTTCAGCCTTCATTAATTTTTCATCTAATTGATTTAAATATTTTAATGCTTGCTCACTATCGAGAGCAGAATCAATCCATGCTTTTTCTGCATCTCCCTGGAGAATTACCGGCATTCGTTTTTTAGTGTTATGTATTTTTTCCATCAAAGGATTTGCAGCTGTAGTAACTATTGTAAATGTCTTTAGAATTTCACCTGTCTCTTTATTGGTCCACGAATCGTATAAACCAGCCATTGGCATGGCGATATCTTCTCGTAATTGTATAAAGTGAGGAATCTTTTCTTTACCAATATGTTGCCATTCATAAAATCCATCGGTGAGTACTAGGCAACGTTGTTGTTTTATAGTGTGTCTGAAAGAGGGTTTTTCAACCAAGCTTTCAGCTCTGGCGTTTATAGTTTTAGTCCGAATGGTTTTTGCATCATCCAAGTTTTTTACCCAAAATGGAATTAGCCCCCAGGTTAAAATCTCAATGAATGAATTATCTGGTGTGCAAATAGCAGGAACATCAGGAAAGGTAAAAGCAGAAACCCGTTTTCCGGGACTGTATGGTCGGTTTGGTTTAAACTTAGAACCAAATCTTTTTTCCAGTTGCTCGCGTGTTAGGTTCTTTTGAATTGTGTAACACATAATTAAAAACTTGGAGTTTAAAGTTATAAGTTAACCTTAATTATTCATTATGAATTTTTTATTCTCAACTAACTTCTAAACAGAATTGAACTATCTCCATAGCTCAAAAACCTAAAATTATTTTCAAGTGCGTAGGAATAAACATCTGTCCAAACTTCACCAATAAAGGCCGCAATTAATAATAGTAACGTGCTATTTGGCTGATGAAAATTTGTAATTAATACATCAACTACTTTAAATTCATAGCCAGGTACTATCATTATTTCAGTTACAGCAGGGAAACCTTCAATGCCTTCTTTTTCAATATAATCTATTAAATATCGAATACTTTCATCAAGAGATAAATTTGAAGTAAGTCTTTCCCAATCCCACTGCATTAAATGATTGGGCGATTCTCCCATACTACATTTCACTCCCAACCAATAGATACTTTCAAGGGTACGCATAGTAGTTGTGCCGGTAGCAATAATTTTTCCTTTGCAATCAATAATATTCTCCAAAAGCTTCCGATTAATTATAATCTGCTCACCGTGCATTTTATGCTCTCTGGCATTTTCAGTTTTTACAGGCTGAAAAGTTCCGGCTCCAACATGAAGGGTAACATTTTGAAGGATTATTCCTTTATTCTCCATAGTTTTAAAAACCTCAGGTGTGAAATGTAAACCTGCTGTTGGAGCTGCAACAGAACCATCGAATTGAGAATATATTGTTTGGTAGCGCTTTGTGTCAACGGTTTCTGTATCTCTATTCAAATATGGAGGAATTGGTATTTTACCTGTAGCATTCAGAATTTCGGCAAAGGAAAATTTTCCTGACCAACTAAATTTTATTAAAGAATTACCTTTTTCATCAAAGCCAGCTTTTTCAGCCTTAAGACTATGTTGTTCATTGTTAATTGTGAATGAAGTCTCTAATATCTCCTGCTTCCATTTTTTTAAGTTTCCGACCATGCAATTCCATGTACATGTTTGTGATTGCTGGAAAGCTAGCTGATAATCGGATGGCTCATGAGGCGACAAACAAAATATTTCTATTCTTGCACCTGTTTTTTTGAAAAATTGAATTCTGGCATGTATAACTCGTGTATTGTTATAGAAAAGTGTGCTGTTTTCGGGCACGATTTCTGAGATACTGGTAAATTCTAGTTCCGAAATATCATTTTTCTTATATACCAACAGCTTTGAGCTATCTCTTTTTTTAGAAGGATACTTAGCTATTCTATTGTCTGACAGGTCATAAGTGTACTTGCTTATATCTATTCGTTCTCTATTCAAGGCTTTATTATTATTGGAATGCAAAATTAACTATTTTTGTTCTTCAAAATAAGAAATAAATAAATGACACTTAAAATTGGTGACAGAGTAAGGTTTTTGAACGAAGTAGGTGGGGGGATAATATCTGCCTATCTGGATGAGAGAATGGTAGAAGTACAAACCGATGATGGTTTTGAAATTCCTATTCCGGCAAATGAGTTACTTCTTGATACATCTGCTGATAAGGGGTATTCTGCAGATGAGTCTAGTTCAGGATCACAGTACAACAGGACTAGCCAAGCTGAAGAAGTTGAGGTCATTACTTTAAAAAGTGAAGATTATAAGTTTGCTTCATTTAAGGGAGAGGTAATTTTAGCAATTGTTCCTGATAATGATAAACTTTTGCATGTTAGCGATTTAATGTTGTACCTGATTAATGATAGCAATTATTCTATTCAATATTTAGTATCGAAATCAGAAGGTGGAGTAGATGAATTTGTTAAAGTAGGAACACTAGAGCCAGAAACCAAGCTGAAGTTGAGAAAGTATAATCAATCGACTATTGGGAAAATAAAGAAATTTAGAATTCAGGGGCATTTTTATAAAGAAGGCTTATTTGAACATAAAAAGGCTATTGATAAAATTTATGATATTTCCGGGTTCAGCTTTTATAAAGCAAATACTTTTTCGGAGAATGATTATTTTGAAAATAATGCACTTGTTTTTAAACAAGAAGAGATTGATCTTAAGGAAGCTATAGATAAACTTAGCGAAAGCGATATAATAAAAGTAACAAAATCGAAGGAAGAAAAGCAAGCAAAAGCGGTTAAGATAAATACTCAAAATCCGGATATTATCGAGGTTGACTTACATATTGAAGAGATTGTAGACAATCACAAGGATTTATCAAATGGTGAAATTGTTGAAATACAAATGGGGCGATTTGAAACATCGCTAGAAACTGCTCTTCGTTCAAACTCGAAGAAAATTGTTTTCATTCACGGTGTTGGTAATGGAAGACTAAAACATGAATTAACGCAAAAGCTTCAAAGAAAGTATCCTGATTTAAAATACCAGGATGCATCTTTTAAAGAATATGGATACGGAGCTACTTTGGTTTATTTAAAGTAGTTTAATGTTTTGAGTTACAGGTTTTAGATTGTTGAGAATAGACAACTATAAACTTTTAACTCGAAAAAAATACAGTAGGCCGTCTTGTCGTTCTGACACAATTTATTGTCGTCAGGAAGGAAAGTCCGGACAACACAGGGCAAAGTACTTTTGAAATAAAAGGTATCTGTGAAGGTACAGTAGCGGAGAAGAGAATGACCGTCTTGTCCCGATTGCTATCGGGACGAGATAAGGGTGAGAAGGTGGAGTAAGAGCCCACCAGTCGTTATGGTGACATGCGAGCTGTCCGCCTTACTTGTTGCAAGATCATGTATATCCAGGTATTCCTCGTCCCAAAGGGTCGCAGGAAGCAAAGCTGCCCGTTTTGCACTTATTGCTAGCAATAACAATATAGGCCTGGAGGGGTAGATCGCATAGATAAATGACAAGAGTTCCTATTTTTCGGAGTAGGGATACAGAATCCGGCTTATAGGCCTGCTGTTTTTTTTCATGTTTTTTGTATTTTCCATTTAGTATCTTTCCTCAAATCAATTTAGAAAAAAAATGATTAAGGCTTTTGAACATAAAAATGCATTAGTAATTTATAATGAAGAGATAAAGTCGATTGAAGTGCTATGGAATGGTGTTGTTGATAAGGAGGCCTACCAGCTCGTATTAACAAAAGCTTTTGAGGCGGCAGAGTATCATAAAGCAACATACTGGCTTTCAGATATTCGTAGACAGGAAGCAATTGGCCCCCAACTTGTTAAATGGGCAAAAAATGAATTGATTCCTGGTATGATTAATTCAAGCCTTAAAAAAATAGCCATAGTACTTGACAACAATGTGTTCAAGTCATTTTATATTGATCAAATTAAGGATTCATTCAGCTCAATTGAGTTTTATGTTTTTCCGACAACGCATTTAGCTCAGAAATGGTTTAAAGAGTTCTCTGTTTTATAAACGCTTAAACAATTTTATTTACTGGTAGTAAAAGAAATTTAATTCAGGAAAACTAACTTCCTCGATTGTTATAATACCATAAAATCTTTCGCCAGGAAGAATTGTTTTGTCAAATATTTGCTTTTCTAAGATTTCTTCCTTCTGTTTTCCATTAGATATTTCACCAAAAATGGCATTTCCCACACCAATAATTAGAGGAATAAAATTATATGTGAATTGAGAATAAGATTCTCCATTAATTTCTCCCCATTGATAACCAATTCCAGCCAGACCATAAAATAATACGAAAGTCTCTGAGTATTGTCTGATTTTTTTTGTGTAAAGCAATGGATCTACAATCTTAATGTCTCTTCCATTATTAGTTTTAATAACGAAGTTTTCTTTTTTGAATTGAATTGGAGATTTGCTATTGTTTTCGATTCTAATAGCAAGTAGTTTTAAATTCTTTTTTGTTTCCTTACGCGCATATGGTTTATTTTGAACTGTGTTTTGTACATCATAACGGTACGATATAATAACATTATCAGCAATAACTTTAGAATTGTCATAATTCCAAACAGCAGGATTAATAGCATGATAAGTTCTGGCACAGCTGCTAAGTGCAATAGCAAACACTAAAATGGGGATAAGTTTTTTCATGAGAAAATAAATAGATTAATATATTCAACTTTTTAAAAACGGTTTGTCTAACTGTATAACGGTTTAAAGTAACTTTAATAAATGCATTTCGATGCAAATATAAATATTAGTTTGATTCTAACAAATTCCCATTTTGTTTAGACAGATGATATTAGTTTATCTCATCTAATACTTCAGATGAATTAAGGTGTTCTACATTTCCCCATTCTTCAAGAATCCATGAGTTCCCTTCAATTGTAAAAGTATTTACCGAGGTATTAGGTATAATAAAACTTCTTTTTTCATCAAGTTCTACATTGAATATTTTTCTTAATATACAATCAAGAATGCCACCATGCGCAATAATCAATATATGTTTTCCAATAAACGAATTGGCTATTTTATTTAAACTTTCAATTACTCTTTCGTTAAATTGAACGAGGCTTTCTCCCTGAGCAACCTTAAAGTCTTTATTACGAGTTATATAGGCCTGCCATAATTCAGGATATTTTTCTTGAGCAATCTCTCTTTTCATTCCTTCCATAACGCCAAAGGCCCTTTCGCGTAAGGATTTGTCTTCAACCACTTTTAGCTGCATATGTTTATTAATGATGCTTGCAGTCTTTTTTGCGCGACCTAAATCGCTGGTAATAATAAGCTCAAATTGTCTTTTATTAATTGTTTCAGCTAAAAGTTCTGCTTGTTCTAATCCATTTGTTGTTAAAGGACTATCTTGATGTCCTTGTAGTTGCATAGCTTTGTTCCACTCTGTTTCTCCGTGTCTAACAATTGTTATCCTGGTCTTTCCCATCTAAAAAATTTTGGCCAAAAGTATAAAAACTATATGACAGACAAGGAGAATTGGTTTAATCATATAGTAAAAAATTACTTTTCTATTTTTAGATATTCAATAATGTTATCGACCGGAACTGATGTTTTTTCGTGCAGTTGTTCAACATTCATACCTTCTGCATAAAGTCTCTTTATAAACGTTGGAATGGTTTCTCCAATTTCAATTAAGTTTTCTTCCGGGTTGTAAAAGCGAACTGTTTTTTGTCCCCAGGTTTCTTCCATTTTATTGTGCAGATAGTTTAAATTATATTCTTTTAATTTACTGAGAACTGAATCAAGGTCCTCTGTTTCAAAGCAAAGTTCAAGGTTCTTATTGCCATTTGGATTAAAAGTATAGCCCAGTTTTTGAGAAATAGTATGTTTTTCTGAGAGTTGCCATAGAGAGAAAGCACCTTTGAAAACAATACATGCTCCGAAATCAACTTCAACATCAAGATTTAGAAGGTCTTCGTAAAATCGTCTCATTGCATTAATATCATTGCAGACTAAAACAGATGAATGGAATTTGATACTCATATTTAGCTAGATTAATATTTTAGGGAATCTAATATTTTTTTTTTGATTTTGAAAGACAAGCAACAATAATGCAGTTAATAGGTTACTTATTACCTAATGGATTGAAGTATTAAAAGAGAACATTTAATAAAGAAGAGTATAATTATATTTTATAGTTCAGTAAGATATTCTAATTGAAAAAATGGTCTTTGTGAATGAAAGGATTGTGGATAAATAATTATAAAGTTTATGTTATTGTATAGTTTTAACGCTTTACATTATATTAATTTGCAATTCAGATCGAATTATTACTTCAATGTTTAAAATGTATGCAAACTAAACAATGGTCAATAGTTATAATTTTTCTGGTAGCAGTTTTAATAATGACAAGCCTTATGGCATCGTCAAAAGAAGCTGATACTGTAAATCTGGATGCCATAATAAATAATATTCCAACTCCGGTTGAAAGACTGGTTAGAGAGTATAGTACGTTTTTACAGCAACAAATTGATAGTACGAATACGGTCGGAGCAGCTGTGGCAATAATTAGTCACGATTCACTTGTTTTTCTCAACACATATGGAGTAAAGAAGGTTGGTACAAATGATTCTGTAGACTTAAATACAATTTTTCGGTTAGCTTCTGTCTCAAAAGGGTTTGCCGGGGTTTTAAGTGCAAAGCTTGACGAGGATGGTATTATTGATTTAGATGATAGAATTATTAAGTTTTTACCAGAATTTAAACTTAAGGATTCTGCAAACACATGTGATCTAACAATTCGTCATACCCTTAATCATACTTCAGGACTGGTACCTCATGCCTTTGATAATTTGGTGGAGGCTGGAATACCCATGTCAGAAATAATAGGGAGATTAAAAAATGTTGATATTGCTGCTTTACCTGGTCAGGTTTATGGCTATCAGAATGCAATATTCAGTCTTATTGATACTATATTGAAAGTTAAAACAAACAAATCTTATGATAGGCTTTTAAAAGAGCAGTTGTTTGTTCCTTTAGGAATGAATAATGCTTCCACACTTAGAATTTCAGAGTATGATTCTCTTAATGTAGCTCAGCCACACGTTATTGGTTCGGGTAAGTATGTGCCTGTACGTTTAAAAAGTAATTATTATTCAGCATCTCCTGCCGCTGGTGTTAATGCCAGTATATCAGATATGTCTAAATGGCTTAAAGCATTATTAGGAAACAATCCGGAGGTTATTGATTCTGTTGTATTGAAAAAAATAACAACCCCTACAATCTATACACCATTAAAGAGTAGATATACCTGGCGTTGGGGTAAGGTGGATGACAGGCATTATAGTCTTGGCTGGAGAATCTACAACTACTACAATCGCGATATTATATACCATGGTGGATATTTACGTGGTTACCGGGCCGAAATAGCTTTCTGTCCCGAAGAAAAAACCGGCATAGTATTTTTGCAAAACTCCCCAAACAAGTTAGCATCTATGAGTGTTCCTGAATTTTGGAAGAAGTACTTTGAAATAAGGGATTTAGACTCAGATAAGGTAGAAGCAAATTAGTATTTTAGTGTTTTTGCAAGTGTGATTTCAATGATAGGAATAAATAATCCGATTAAAAACATAATGAAAATAGATTTGTATATTCCTCGAAAAATTCTGTTTACTTGTGTTTGAAAAATACCTACTATTTCTCCTTCGTTAAATAATTCATTAAGGCTTAACTGAATTATTTTTTCACTTGATTTCTTGTCAAGTCCAATAACATCGATAGCTTTTTTTGCTATTATTCTTTCAGTTATCTTATACAAGAACTTTTCTTCAAGTTTCGTTTTAATATTCTTAAGTACTTGTTTCCCAAATTTAAATCCATCATGTGATTTGGGTTCGTTTTTAGCAATAAAGTTTTTTATAATACCCTGAACAGACGATGAGTCAATTGAAGTATTGTTTGATGAGATGTAGTTCAGAAAGTTTGACGTGTAAGTAGTTAAATTAGCTTGATTTTCTTCAATAACTGAATTCAGTTCTTTTTGAGTATTATGAATAGGAGCAATTTTTATCGCAAAAATAAAGAAATAGATAGGAATGATTCCATAGTAAAACTTAGTTAGGATATTAGCCAATTTGTTATTTCTCTTGAACAGGTTGAAGTATCCGCAAATAAATAGTATTGTGCCGCTGATTAATAATGAAATAATAATCCACTTTGAAAATGCTCCAATATATGAAAGGTAATTAATGTCTTTGAGGATGTCGGTAAAGTGCATTGTATAGGATATTGTAGTTTCTAGATTTCAAATATAGATTGTTAGATGAAAATTCCAAATTAGATCGTTTATTTATATTAATAAGTTTAATCCATTTATGAAAAAAGAAAACGAAATTGAAGCCTAGTAAAGGTGTTAACCATTCTTAATGAGAAGTTAAGAAATTAACGAATATGCGGAATGCTTCGCTCTTTTTTATACAAAGCTTCCGCATTATGCGGGGTTGGTTAACAGAATCTTTAATTGTTTTATGCTGAAAGTATTTTAATTATTATTGCGATTGAACCAATTAGATATTCCTACAAATAGTTAAAGAGCTCCTCAATCACCTCAAGACCGGCACGCATAGATTCATCTTCAAAAATTACTTTTCCGCTTTTACTAATCAGTTGTACTTGAACGTCAGAATCTATACTTTCTTTTATTCTGCGAGACATACTTCCTTTTTTGGGAGCTTTAAGTTCGCCAGAATTATTAGTACTTGCCTTAGCAATTAACTTATATTTTTTATTATATAATTCTATAGCCAGATTAGATCCATCTCGTTCAACTTTGCCCATTTTAGAACCATTGTAAGTAGCAAATTTGTAGTATTTACCATCGATACATATAAAGGCTATAAATCCAATGAAATACTTTTTCATCCATGGTATCTTGGCAATTGAGATAAACAACGAGGAATTATTATAAGAGAAGGAATTTGATTGAAGCCATATCCAACATTCAGGGAAGGATGTTCCCCAATCCTTTTCAATATATCCTTTTCCTTCAGCAAATTTAAACTGTTCAGAGTTTATTTGAATTACTCCATCTACCGTGTGATTTGCCGACACTACTCCATGGTAGCATTCCATGAAAGGTACATATGAATACCAACCCATAATGCCTGGAGATAAAAGTGTTTTAGGGTACTGTGTAGTATCAGAATAAATTAATCTTCCTTGAATAGTTAAGTTGTTTTGATCAATGTTTAGGTCTATGTATTTGTCAGTAAAAATAGATCCACCTACATTCACAAAAAACCTTCTTTTCTTCCATTTGAATTCCTTTTTAGGGTAGGTAAGGTAGTGAGTATCGCCGGTTGTCCCGTTAATAACTTGTATAAAAGCATGAGGGTCTTCTTTTGAAAGAGAAATACCGGGAATAAATGAAAACACCTGTGAATTATCTTTTGAAACATGTTTGAAATACCAACCTTCGAAATAGTGTTTCTTTCTAAGTGAGCCTTGAAATACTTCTGGCTTAAATAGTCTTGCCATGGTCTAGTTTTGGGTTTTACGTAGAAAGATACAAATATCCTGTAAACATTCAGGATACATACTACATTCAATTTTTCAACAATGAATTATCCAATGCCTTTTTCTTGTTTAAACTAATTTCTATTAATAATTCGTTTAAAATTGATATCTTTGAAATATATGTTGTTTAGAGAGAAACATAATAATAATTGGTTGTCAAGGGCTTTTTTAATTGGGGCTTTATTATTTGTTATTGCAGCTTTCAGCAATAATCAAACAAACGATGCTCAATCTCCGCAACAAGATGTAATAAGCCTAACAGAATCTACTTCAAGTGCAATTCTAATAACTCCTCTTGATTTTCCTAAATACAATTTAAATTGGATTAGTATAAATTTTGAACAGCCCAAACAAAATCTGAGCATTTATATTTCAGATTTTGCTGTAAATCAAATAGTAAATACTACCTATAAAGTTTATTCTGAACGATACCTTTCTATAAAAAAATATACTTTGAATTCTATAAAAGTATTTAATTATTACACCCATTCATTTTCGGATTACCCTCCTGTTTCCTAATTAACTCATTATACTTTAACTATTTTTCTGATTGAATACCCATGTTGGTATATAACATTGCTTTTAACGATGTGTGTGCAGTGAATATGGATACTTTAATAAGTATCTGGTACTCTAATCTATATTGTAGCAATGTATGCGTTATTATAATCAATCAGATTTTACATAACAATTTAAAACAAAAACAATGAAAACAATAGTATATATATTAATAGCAATATTTATAGGTAGTATTTTATCGACTTCAATACCTATGAATGCACAGGAAAGTGAAAATAGAATTACCCTGAAATGGGAAAACAAGAACACAGAACTTGCCAAGGTTTATATTTCTGCTGAAATAATTAAGCAACGACTTAATAAATTCGGATTGAGAAATTTTGAAGTAGTAGTCTCAGATCTTGATTCAACAATACAAATTAGCTTTCAAAGAAATGAAGATCTAAACAAAGCAAAGGAAATGGTTACAACTGTGGGGAATTTTGAATTCTATGAAACATTGGATCGAAAGCAGGTGTTGGATATGCTGAAAATGAATGACAAACTTTTTGAAATACTTAATAAGCCGGACAAAAATTCATCCAACTCAATACTAGGGTATTGTATCGAAGAAAATAAATCTAAAGTGGAGAAATATATTTCCGAATCGAAATCAAAAACACTTGAGGAAGAAATGATAAATTTTGCATGGAGCAAATTTCCCGATACTAATGGTTTATGGAGTTTACATGTTTTAAAAATTAAATCAGCTATGAGAGGAGAGCATGTTTCTGGGGCATTTGCCAAAATTCAGAAGCAAACAGATAATTTCGATGTATTTATAAATCTAAATGAAAAAGGAAGAGATTTATGGCAGGAAATAACCAGCCGAAACATTGGAAAATCAATTGCATTAGTAATTGATAATGAAGTATATTTTGCACCTCGGGTAATGGAAGAAATATCTGGTGGGAAATGCGCGATTTCAGGAGACTTCACTTATGATGATGCTAGTTGTATTGTTGCATTAATTACCACTGATAAGTTACCTATGCAATTTATAATTGTAGAGTAGTTGACAGCTTTTTAAGGGTTTGTTTGATAGTGTCAGTTTCGAACCATAGTGTGAGGCGCACTTTTAGGTTCGAAACTGGCTTTTTTTTACTATACCATAAACTCATTCAAGAATATAAAAGGCTAATGTTTACCGCAATAATGAAATAGCTTCTGCAATTCTACAATGTAAATCATCTACAGTATAATAGTCTATTTCAATAGTAAGTTTTCTTTTATTTGTTTATTGAGAAGTTCAAAAATTGAGTTTCGCCAATAATCCTTTATCTTTAAGTATGAAAACAATAAACCTTGATTTATGGAATCGGAAAGAACATTTTGAGTTTTTTTCGAAGTATGACGAACCCTATTTTGGAATAGTCTCTGATGTGGAATGTACACGGGCATATAACATTTCAAAGGCAAAGAACATATCTTTTTTTTCTTACTATTTGCATAAGGCACTTATTGCAATTAACGAAATAGAAGAGTTTAAATATCGTATTGTTGGTAACGAAGTAATTGTTTATGAAGAGATTCACGCTTCCCCAACAATTGGACGTGATGATGGTACTTTTGGATTTAGTTTTGTTCCCTTTAATAAAGATTATGATGTTTTTAATAAATCGATAAATGATGAGATTAAAAGAGTTCAAAACAGCACTGGATTAGCAGAAACGGAAGAAACTCAGCGCAAAGATGTTGTTCATTTTTCTGCTATACCATGGTTTAAATTTACTGGAATATCCCATCCTTGTAGTTTTAATAGACAAGATAGTATTCCAAAAATATCTTTTGGAAAAGCAACTAAATCAGAAAAGCAAACCTTTATGTCAGTTTCTATTAATGGACACCATGGTCTAATAGATGGTTTGCATGTTGGCAAATACCTTAAGTTATTCCAGGAGTTATTAAACGGGAAAAAGTAAAACCAGAGAGAATTGTTAAAAAAATGAGGATTTTTTTTAGTTATAGATTAGAAAACTATCTCAATGGAGAATTTTTAATATAGAATAATCCAATAGGTTAAAGCAACCATTTTATTTTTTCAACATCTATGAAAAAACTATTTATTTTATGAAGAAACTAAAGCTAAATCTACTCAAAAAGTATAATTCAATTTTAATGCTTCTTTTAACCCTATTAGGTTTTTCAACTTCATGCGAAAACAACGAGTCGCCAGTAGAGTATGGCACTCCAAGTGCAAAGTTTATTGTTGCGGGTAAGGTTGTGTCAGAAGATAACTCACAAGCAATTCCACAAATTAGAGTTGTTATGGGATACGATACAGCTTATTCCGATCAGGAAGGAAATTATCAGGTTATGCAAAATTATTTCCCAACAGATCAATCCTTCCTATTAGAATTTGAAGATGTTGATGGAAGTGAAAATAGAGAATTTCAATCATTAGATAGTACTGTCGTTTTTAAGGATTCTGAATTCACGGGTGGTGATGGAAAATGGTATTCCGGCGAAGCAGAAAAAACTGTTAATATTAAATTGAAGCCTAAAGAATGACCGTCTCAAAAATTTCTTTAAAGAAAAGGATTGCTCTAAAACTTCATAGTAAATACAAAAATAACGAAGCAAAAATTCATCAGCTTAATTACATTTTGTGGGAGTGTACACTTAAATGTAATCTGAATTGTATCCACTGTGGTAGCGATTGTAAAAAAGATTCATCTGTTAAGGATATGCCACTTGAAGATTTCATGAGGGCTTTAGATGAATTGAAGCCAATTATAAATCCGAACAAAACTATGATTGTCCTTACTGGAGGAGAAGCATTGTTGAGAAAAGATTTGGATACTATAGGTAAACACCTTTATCAGCGTGGATTCCCATGGGGGATTGTTACTAATGGATTGCAACTGGATAAGACTAGGTTACAAGGGTTAATGAATTCTGGAATCAGAGCTGTTACTGTAAGTCTTGATGGATTGGAAGAATCGCATAATTGGATGCGCGCCAATAAAAATAGTTTTAAAAAGGCAGTTGAAGCAATTAGTCTTTTATCAAAAACGACTGAATTAAAATATGATGTTGTTACCTGTGTTAATCAAAGGAATTTTTCTGAATTACAAAGCATAAAAGAGCTTATAATCGGTTTAGGTGTTAAGGAATGGCGCATATTTACAATATTCCCAATTGGTAGAGCAAAGGAGTTGGATAAATTGCAACTTCCTCCAAAGAGTTTTAAGAAATTGTTTGACTTTATAATTGAAGTGCGGAAGGAAGGAAAGATAAAACTAAATTATGGTTGTGAAGGCTTTTTAGGCAACTACGAGGGTGAAGTTCGTGATAACTTCTTTTTCTGTAGGGCAGGTATTAATGTGGCCTCAGTATTGGCAGATGGTTCTATATCAGCTTGTCCGAATTTGCGGGAGAACTTCATTCAGGGAAACATCTATAAAGATAATTTCGCAGAAGTTTGGGAACATAGATATAAAACATTCAGAGATCGTAGCTGGACAAAGACAGGAGAATGTAGTTCTTGTGATTTCTACAATCAATGTGAGGGTAATGGAATGCATTTGAGAGATGAGAAAACCGGTGAGCTTTTATTTTGTCACCTTAAAAGAATTGAGGAAGGTGAGAGGATGGAGTCTTAAAATTCTGCTAAAGAGTAATAGAATTTTTTTTTGTGTTTATTAATGTTTTTAAAGGTTAGTAAAACAATATTCATAGCTAATGGTTAATTGTATTAAATATATTTTCAATGGAATTAACTATTACACCTTTTAAACCAGGAGAACGAATCGAGCCTTTTCTGCCAGATAATAGCATTTTTGAAGTGTTAGGAGAAAACGGCATTAGAAAAATGATAAGTGACTTTTACGACCTTTTAATTGAAAGTGAGATTAAGCATTTATTTCAGGAGGATAAGAAGGAATTTGAGCTTTCGAAACAATATGCAGCTGATTTTATTATACAACGTTTTGGCGGACCTAATTATTATAATCAACGACGAGGTAATCCAAAACTAGTAAAAAGACATGCTCCTTTTGAAATTACTCCTTCTGCACGAATTGTTTGGCTAGAATGCTATAGAGAAGCATTATTAAAGCAACAAATACCAGAAAAAGTTTTGAATGATTATTGGCGCTATCTGGATGAATTCTCTACCTGGATGGTTAATTCTCCTGAAAAAAAGCCTGATTTTGGAGGTTTTAAACCAGCTATTTAATTTATTCTATTAAAATAATGGCGATTTGTATAATCGTAAAGGGTTAAAAATTAGAGTAATACGACATAATTGCAAATTAATTTAATATATATTGAAAAAATATTTTTAGGACAATTAAATTAATATAACTTTGTGACCATTAATATTTTTTTAATTATTTATAATGCATACAGGAACAGTAAAATTTTTCAATGAATCTAAAGGATTTGGATTCATTACCGAAGACGGAGAAAACAAAGATCACTTTGTACATGTATCCGGTTTAATTGACGAAATTCGTGACGGCGATACAGTTGAATTCGAATTACAAGACGGAAAAAAAGGACTTAACGCTGTTGATGTTAGAGTAGTATAATTGCTACTTTAAAATATTTGAATATCCATTTAGGATAACCGTTAAACAGACGAAAAAGATTAAACCGAAAAGGGACTCCCTTTTCGGTTTTTTTTATTAATTGAAATTGCTTTCCATAACAGTTAAAGACTAGCTGCTTCCTGTCTGAATAAATAATCTGACTATAGACTAGATTCTCCATTTTTTTTATCGTTTTTAGGAATTGCCAGTCAGAGGTTTTTCAATAAATCGAACAATTTTATTTTTTTTCTTTTATGTTATAGTAATACCCCAGTATTTCATAATATATTTGAGGCCTTAAAAAAAAAAAGAGAAATAATTAAATATAAATTATGAAAGAAAAAATAAAGAATGTTTTTTTTAGAGTTTGGTACTGGTATATAAGCACTGTTGATACTGATGCTGATATTACTTTTATGAATTATGGGTTCTCAAGAGATAAGCATGAAATTGATCTTGAAGAACAAGACAAAAAAAACAGGTATTCCGCACAACTATATAATTATGTTGCTACTGGAGTCGATGTGAAGGGAAAAGACCTTCTTGAAGTAGGATCTGGCCGTGGAGGTGGTTTATCGTATGTTAAACGTTATCTTGAGCCTAATTCTGCTACTGGTTTAGAAATAAACAAAAGAGCTGTTGAGTTTTGCAATGAACAATATTCTAAAGATAACATCAAGTTTGTTCAAGGTAATGCAGAGAGTCTGGAGTTTGAAGATAGTAGTTTTGACGTTATAATTAATGTTGAATCTTCGCACCGGTATAATAATATGGAAAAATTTCTGAATGAAGTATACAGAGTTCTTAGACCTGGAGGACATTTCCTGATTGCAGATTTTCGCCCACCAGAGGAACTAGACAATTTAAAAAAGCAGTTTAACGATACTGAATTTACTACAGTGAAGGATGAACTTATTACTCATAACGTTTTAGAGGCACTTGATTTATCGAATGTAGAGCGAGAACAACTTATAAATAAAATGGCTCCAAAACTACTTAAAGGTTTAGGTAAGAGATTTGCTGCAACCGAGGGAACCCCAACGTATAATAAATTTGCTGATAAAGAATTTGAATATTTTTATCAAATTCTTAGAAAGTAATATTTGAAATAGACTATTGTTGATTTCTAAATATGATTTCTTGAGCAATTTTATCGAATAATATTAAACACCTCTATTTCTTTTTTTTATTGAAATAGAGGTTTTTTTAATAGAAATTAAACCTAATTATTCATAATATCTTTTCAGAATACGATAAGCCAGAAATGTTAACCAGGGAGAAGCTTCATTTTTATTTGCAAAATCCCAATCTTTATATGCCATAAACATAGAATTGGCAGTAATTCTACCTTTCTTATCAAAAGAATTCTCTATCCAATCGATTATTTCTTTGAGAAGTTCCTTGTTTCTTAATTGCTTAAAACGAGTTAATACTTCCGCAATATAAAAAGCATTGTACCATACAAATGGGTATTTAAATGTCCAGAAGCGTTTTGAACGTCCAAAGTAATAAACAGACTGTTTGAATTTTCTGTGAAAATCTAAAGGTTCAAAGGCATTTTTAACAATTCCTTTTTTGTGAAGCTTCTTGTCCATTGAGAATACCTCCAACGAAACTAAGCTGGCCATGGGGCATCCTATTCTATATTTTTTAAACTGACTATTGACAAAAAGCAAATTACAAAACCAACCTTCGGATGTAATCCAGTGCCTTTTGAGATTGTTTACTGAATATTGTAAGTCTTCGCTATTATCACCTAAAGCAAGTAAAATATACGAAAGGAGAGGAGAGTCGCATGGTAATGCATACCATTCTTTGTTTATAGGAGCATTTTTATCAGGTAGTTGCTGTCTTATAGCAAACATTTCAGCTATTTTATGGGTTTTCAACTTCTCTGCAATCTGCTTAATTTTTGGCTGATTAATGTTTAAACCAAAATCGGCAAGCATGCGAAGCTTATAATGTGACATTGTTGAGTCATTATGCCTCTTTGTTATGGTTGGAAACCATTCACAAGAATCGTTTATTAATTGAATGATTTTCGGCTCCTTTAATAGTGCAGAATGCGAATTTAAAACTAGTTCATCATCATGAGGAAATTCTAAAAGATCTGTTAATGTTTTGTAGCGCGTATAAGAGTTGCTGTTTAACAACCAATCTTTATTTATTTCTAGTAAGTTCTGCCATGTAGCTTTTTTATGGGTTATCGGTGTGGTCATTTCATTAAGGTTGCTCTGTAAAAAATCTTTCATACAAGATAATTAAAAAACATACATCTTAAGCGTTATGTCACATAAAATCAATAAGAATGTAATCTCAGAAATAAAAGTGATCTGAAATTATTAAGTCGAACTCATTTTAAGTCCAGGAATCTATTGGAATATTTTTTCTATTTCTTGGGGTAGAGATTAATAATAATTCCTTTGGCTATAAGCCGATAGTTTGTGGCGGAGTATTATTATTTGATGAAAAGTCTAATTCAGGTGATATAATTCAGAACAAAGAATTAAAAATTGAACTAATTTAGCCTTTGGAGATGCTAAGTTTTGATGTTTGAATATACAGGTTCAAAAATTTCTGCCACAAGCAGATTTTACATCACTTAAAATAGCGTTGACATTTAAAAGAGGCTGTCCAATCACTTTGGACAGCCTTTCTTTTGGATAATCGCCTATCGAAATTAATTCAGTAGATTATGCATGTAACCAGATAGTGTTTTTGTAATTTAAGAGTTGTCGGGATTACTCTTATAGAATATGAAGGCTCTAGTTTAACCTCAAGTATGCATTTAATAAGCATAATTGACTCTACCAGCCGACGAAAAGTCCTGTTTACAATGACTTTCATCGGGATTTAACCCTGACAAAGAAAATTACCAAAAAGGTATTATTAATCTGTTGTAATTCTCTGGTTTTCTTCTGTCAATTTATTCATTTATATTCAAATGAATAATGCAGGTTTAATTTTATATTATTGATTTCAAGAACTCTTAAAATACAAAAAGCCGGAACTAATCCGGCTTTTTGTATTTCTGAATATAAATGTATTCTAATTATTTATATAGGTTGATTCGCAAATTGGTTCTTGGTAAAAAAAATGAGTTTGCTCGAAAGCTGGTACTAAATCATCCAGCCAAACAGCCTTCTCATCATATTTTGCAAAGAATGGACGATGTACCCAATCCGCTTCTCGCCCCTGAAGGAATTTTAACATTAAAACTTTTTCATTGTTAACTTCTGATACACCTAAAACCTGAACTTTTCCAGGATCAGCAGACATGCTTGGTCCTCTTACTGTTCTTGCAATTCCACTTACTTGTTGGTATGCATTTCTGAAAATATTCCACGCATCAACTAATGGAACGGCAAAATATTGCTGAGCACCTGTGTTTCGTGCAATAAACATGTAATATGGTATACAGCCTAATTTTACTTGTTCTCGCCACATTTCTGCCCAAATATTAGGGTCGTTATTAATGTGGTTAAGTAAAGGACTTTGTGTTCGGATTTGTGCTCCAGTGCTTCTTATTCTGCGAATAGCTTCTCTGACTGCATTAGTTTTTAACTCGTTCGGATGATTAAAGTGTGCCATGAAGCTTAAGTGATAACCTGATTTAACTATCTTTTCAAATGTTTTTAATAGTTCATCTGAGTCTTTGTCGCTTATATATCTGTATGGCCAGTATGAAAGTGATTTAGAGCCAATTCTAATGGTTTGAAGATGTGGAATTTTTGCATCTAAAATAGGATTGATATACTCTTGAAATCTGTGAGCATTCATTACCATTGGGTCTCCACCTGTAAAAAGTATATCGGTTATTTGCGGATTGGCTCTTACGTATTCAACAAGCAAATCGGTTTCACGCATAGCAAACTTTAATTCATCGATACCAATAAACTGAGGCCAGCGAAAACAAAATGTACAGTATGAATGACAGGTTTGTCCATGATGCGGAAAAAACAATACGGTTTGGTTATATTTATGTTGAACTCCAGTTAATTTGGTGCCATTCATTTCAGGAACATTTTGTTCCATCTGTCCGGCAGGATTGGGGTTTAAGTTAAAACGAATATTATTTGTTATTCCAGCTATTTCAGCAGTAGACTCATGATTTCGCATGGCGTTTGCTACATCGTTAAAATCCTCCCTACTAAGCATATCCTTATGTGGAAATGTCAATCTGAAGATAGGATCATCTGGAATGTTGTTCCAATCAATAAGTTCATTAATAACATAATTATCAACCTTGAAAGGCAAAACTTTCCCAACCACATCAATTGAAAATTTCTCCTCGTTGCTGAGGTATTTTTCGATTTGTGGAATACTTCGAAAGTTTCTTTCAGTGTAAACCTTGTATTTTCCGTTTTTAATCATAGGCTAAAAATTTTTGAAAGGGCACAAAAATACCATTAAGAACTTAAATTGTCCCTGCTAAAAATCACTTTTAACTAATCTTTGATGCTTACTTCATTCAATAATAGTGTCGAAACACATGATTCTTAGCTATATAAAACACAAAAGTTATTCCAAAAAAACAAATGATTTATCTGTTGTTTATGGTCTCTGGAGCCATATCATGGTTTCGAAACCTATGTTCTGCTAATTCTTCATACTTAGTTTCAGGTTTTCCATAATTGCAATATGGATCAATTGATAATCCACCTCTTGGTAAAAATTTTCCCCAAACTTCTATATATCTGGGATCCATTAAAGCAATTAAATCATTCATGATGATATTAATGCAATCTTCATGAAAAGCTCCGTGGTTTCTAAAACTAAACAAATAAAGCTTCAGGCTCTTACTTTCCACCATTTTTTTGTCTGCTACATAGCTTATGTATAAGGTTGCAAAATCTGGTTGACCGGTAATAGGGCATAAACTTGTAAATTCAGGACAGTTAAATTTCACCCAATAGTCGCGTTCAATATGTTTGTTGTCAAATGATTCTAAGAGTGAAGAATCATAATCTTGAGGATACTCTACATTATTTCCTAAATGTTGAAGGTTTTCCATAATATTTTAATTGAGTAGATGTTCTTAAATGCAAAATCACAAAAATAATATTGCTTCAGTTGTAATGCACTTATGTTTATTTATTCTTTGTTTTAAGAAACTCATCCCAGCCTTTTTTTCTTAGTTTACATGCAGGACATACTCCACATCCATCAGCTTTAATTCCATTATAACAGGTAAGTGTATTTCGACGAATTAGTTCCAATACATCCAGATCATCAGCTAATTTCCAGGTTTCAGCCTTTGTTAAATGCATTAAGGGGGTATGTATTTCAAACTTAAAATCAGTAGCTAGACTTAGTGCCTTTTCAGCAGCATCTATGAAATCTCTTCTACAGTCAGGATAATTGCTAAAATCGGTCTGACTAACACCCATTACAATATTGGATATTCCTTTTGATTTTGCGTAAATGCCTGCATATGTAATAAATAGCATATTTCTTCCCTCAACCAAAGTATTAGGAGGAGTATTCTCTTTTACCGATTCTTCAACCTCCATTTCTTTTTTAGTTAAAGCATTTGGAGAAACATCGCTAAGAGTTGATATATTAGCAATATAAAAGGGAACTGATGCATTTTTTGCAATTGACGAAGCTAATTCTACTTCATGCTTATGTCGTTGGCCATAGTGGAATCCGATTGCTTCAATTTCATCAAACTTTCTTTTTGCCCAAAACAAGCAAGTTGTTGAATCCTGACCTCCTGAGAGTAATACTAATGCTTTATTATTCATAATTATAACTGTGAAATATTAAGATTGATCGAAAGATTAGTTTTCTTAAATCATATCTATCTCTTCAATCTGTTTAATTTTATTTACACTAATGATGGTTATTGGCAATATAACTATCTCGTAAACTGTTTTAAGTCCAGTTTGTAATAATACCATTTTTAAAAGGGCAGAACTATTAAAAGTACCCCAAAATGCAACGAAAATAAAAATGAATGAATCGATGCTTTCACCAACTAATGTTGATATAATTGCTCTGTAAGAAAAATTCTTTCCTTGTGATTTTACTTTCATTTTGCTTAAAACATAGGCATTCAACAATGAGCCAGATAAATATGCTAACATGCTAGCAATCACTATTCTGGGCGTATTACCTAATATTGTAGAAAAAGCTTGTTGGTCTGACCAAAAACTAGCTCCTTTTAGATGAATTGCAATACTGAAAAAGCTAATCATTAGCAGGTTCATGATAAAACCAATCCCAATTACTAATCTGGCTTTCTTAAATCCCCAAACTTCAGTTATTATGTCATTTACTATATAAGTAACAGGGAAAACAATAATTCCTGCAGGAGCAGACCATGGTCCAATTTGAATTATTTTAACAGCTAAAATATTAGACAAAAGCAAAAAAGTTGTAAAAAGAATGCCTACAATAAAGAAAAGTATTGAAACTTGTTTATTCATTAGCTAGTTTTTTACGTGGTTACCTAGTACACGAATAGATACATGTAAAATCGCCGCAAATATAACTAAAATATTGCAGTGGCAGTTTTGTTAAAATACTTTGAGTAATTTTAACTTTTAGTCAAATTATGTGATAAAGCATTTTAAATATTAATAATTATGATTGTTACTTTAGTCCACGTATGGGTGAAACCCGAGTTTAAAGATGATTTTTTAAAAGAAACAATAATTAATCATGAAAACTCAGTTCGGGAACCTGGTAATTTGCGGTTTGATATCTTGCAAGACGATTCAGATGAAAACAAATTTGTGATTTATGAAGCCTATAATACCCAGGCTGATGTTTTAGCTCACAAGGAAACAGGACACTATCATAATTGGCGCGAAGCAGTAGCCGAAATGATGGCGAAACCAAGAGTGGGAGAGAAGCATATTGTTGTCAGACCTACAGATAAAGCTTTATGGTAGGGCGCTTCAGTTTTACGCATACTCCTGAAATAATTTTTGGAATCGGAGCTAGGGAGAAATTACTTTCAACAATTAGGAAGTACGGAGATCGAATTGTTTTACTAACCGGTAAATCATCTTTTGACCGCAGTCCTCGTGGGGTTGAGTTAATTAATCAGCTTGTGTCGGAAGGAATTAAGATAGAGAAATATTCAATTTCAAGAGAACCGACTCCATCTGATATAGATAATATTGTTGACCAGAATAGATCTAATAAAATACATTGCGTTGTTGGTATTGGTGGCGGAAGTGTAATTGATGCAGGAAAAGCTGTTTCAGCAATGTTAATGGTGGATGGAAGTATAAAGGATTATCTTGAAGGTGTAGGGGAATTTGAGCACCCTGGAACGAAGCTTCCTTATATTGCAATTCCGACCACTGCTGGCACAGGTAGCGAAGCAACCAAGAATGCTGTAATTACAGAAATTGGTGAGCTAGGATTTAAGAAATCACTTCGCCATGATAATTTTGTGCCTAACTCGGCAATTGTTGATCCTGAACTTATGCGCTCTTGTTCACCACGGGTGACTGCTGCTGGAGGAATGGATGCTTTTACTCAATTGTTAGAATCCTATTTGTCTACTAAAGCTAATCCTTTTACCGATGCATTAGCAATTAATGGTATGGAGAGATTAATTCCGGCAATCGAAAAGGCTGTGTATTCGGGAGATGATTTGGAAGCAAGAGAGGAAATGGCTTACGCATCATTATTATCAGGAATTACTTTAGCAAATGCGGGCTTGGGTGTTGTTCATGGATTTGCGCAACCATTAGGAAGCTTGTTCCCAATTCCGCATGGTGTTGTGTGTGGGACTTTAATGGCTGCTGCCAACAAAGTAACTTTAGATAAAATCTTGGATTCTGAGATAAATACAATTGCACTATCGAAGTATGCAACCATGGGAGCTTTCTTAGCAAAAAAAGATGGAAAGATGAAAGAGCATGCAATTCTGTTTATTCAATACTTGCTAGAATTAACTGAAAGGTTGGCAATTCCAAAATTATCTGAATATAAGGTAACAGAGCATGATTTTGATAAAATTATTGCTTTATCAGGTCTTAAGAATCATCCGATAGATCTTGATAGTTCAGATCTAAAAGCAATTTTACAACAGAGAATTTAATGTAGGGCGATGGATAAAAATGTATATGAAAAGTATTTGCAATTAAAAACATTGCTTGCATGTTACCAAGAGGTTGTTGTTGCATATTCCGGGGGTGTTGATAGCACATTACTTTTAAAAGTAGCTTTCGACGCTTTGGGTAAAAATGTAAAAGCAGTAATAGGAAAATCAGAATCAATGCCAACTCATGAATTTGAGGCAGCAGTGAATATTGCAAGGACTATAGGAATTGATCCGATAGTACTGGAAGCCAATGAAGTATGCTCACCAATTTATAAAAGTAATCCTGTTGACAGGTGCTACCATTGCAAGAAAATTATTTTTGGAGTTTTTATTAAATTTATGGAAACTCAAGGTTATAAGAATCTTATTGATGGTTCAAATATAGATGACTTGAAGGATTACAGACCTGGTGCAAAAGCTCTTGATGAACTTTATATAAGTAGTCCATTGAAGGAAGTTGGTTTTACCAAGAATGATATTCGAAAGTTGTCGAGGGAGTTATATTTGCCAACATGGGAAAAAGAAGCTATGGCATGTTTATCAACACGCATTTCTTATGGCGATGAGATAACTATTGAAAAATTGAAAAAAATAGAAAAAGCAGAGTTGTTTCTTCGTGAAATTGGTTTTAAGAATGTAAGAGCTAGAATGCAAAGTGAAAATGTGCGAATTGAAGTGAATCAGGAACAGATTGTATTATTCTTTGCCAACGAATTAATTGAAAAGGTTGTAAACGAAATGAAATCAATTGGTTTTAAGTCAGTTTCGGTTGATTTAGAAGGCTATAAGATGGGGGGAGGGATTTTAATTGATAATAAATAATTTAGAATTTTTTACCATGAGCTTCTCTCTTTTCACTAGTCACTCCTCACTTTTCACTAATAACTTTTTTAACGACTCATTCCCTTCAACTTCTTAATTGTTTTATAACATTTGTTTTTAAGTCCTCGTGAGCCATCCGGCATCATAGATTCCATTACTGCAATTAGTTCAGGTTTAATTTCCGGATAAGTTTCAAGGACTTTTAATAGAATATCAAGAGAAAAGGCTCTTACTGCAATAGCCTGGTTAGGATCCTCAGCAAATGTGAAACATGTATCTGCCAATTCACCAAAAATATCTTCAGGTAATTCATAAATAGAGTCCATTAGCATTTTAAGAGCCAGTCGTTTTACTCCATCAACTTTGGCTTGAGGCAAAATTTTGGCCAGTTTTTCGATATGAGGTTTTATAAGGAATGAATGTTTCTCAACAACAAAATTTGCTACCCAGGCTGCACGCATTGAAATAGGGGATTCATCACGATAAACCAGTTCCATAGTTTCATCGAACAAATCCTGATTTTTACCAATGTTTGCAACAACTATTTCAGCAACTTGCTTGGAGGTAACTACTAACTGTTCTTCAATACTGGCCATAAGGTAAAAAAAGATAAATATTTTATTTCGAACAAATATATTGATGAACAAATAGTTCTGAAAATGTTTGAAAGCAAAATAGTTCATCCTAATAATTATATACCTATTTTTGCAAAAATTTTTTTTATGAATTCTTTTGACGAATTAAAACTTTCAAATCAACTAGTAGATGCCATTAATGAGTTAGGATTTACTCAACCAACACCAATACAGAAGGAAGCATTTTCAGTTATTCTTTCAGGAAAAGATATTGTTGGAATTGCTCAAACAGGTACAGGGAAGACATTTGCCTATCTGTTACCTTTATTAAGAGATTTAAAGTTCTCAAAGCAAACAACACCAAGGATTTTAATATTAGTGCCAACAAGGGAATTAGTTTTACAGGTAGTAGAACAAATTGAAAGTCTTACAAAACACATTAATGTTCGGGCTTTAGGTGTTTATGGAGGGGCTAATATAAATATTCAGAAGCAGAAAGTACTGGAGGGAACGGATATTTTAGTAGCCACACCGGGTAGATTATATGATTTAGCGCTTAGTAAGGTTCTGCAATTAAAAACAATTAAAAAGCTTGTAATTGACGAGGTTGATGTAATGTTTGATCTTGGTTTTCGATTTCAGGTAACAAATATCTTGGATCTCATACCAGAGCGAAGACAAAATATTATGTTTTCGGCAACTATGACCGATGATGTTTCTGTTCTTATTGAGGAATACTTTACTGTTCCAACAAGAATATCCATAGCTCTTTCAGGCACTCCTCTCGATAATATTGAGCAAAAATGCTATATAGTGGCTAATTTTCACACGAAAGCTAATTTGCTTAGCTACTTGTTAAAGGATAAAGAGGAATTTAATAAGGTTTTAGTTTTTGTATCGTCAAAGAAAATTGCAGATAGGTTATTCGAAATACTTGAGGAAAATTACAGCGAAGAAATTTGCATTATTCATTCCAATAAAACACAAAATTATAGAATAAGGTCGATTCAACAATTCAATGAAGGATTAAATCGGATATTGGTTGCAACTGATGTAATGGCTCGTGGATTAGACTTAGATAAAATCTCGCATGTAATAAATTTTGATACTCCTCAGTATCCAGAAAACTATATGCATAGAATTGGTAGAACTGGTAGAGCCAAAGAGCATGGAAAATCAATCTTATTCTCCACTAAAAAAGAACTTGAAGCAAAGGAAGCTATAGAAACTTTGATGGATTATAAAATTCCGCAGTTAGATTTTCCGAAAGAAGTTGAAGTGTCAAGGGAATTAATTCCTGAAGAACGTCAAAAGAAAGATGGTGTTGGTGTTGCTAATAAAATTACAAAGCCAGATGAATTAAAGCCCGGATTTCATGAAAAGAAGGAAAAAAATAAGAAAACCAATCAGGGAGGTTCCTATTTAAGGAAAAGAAAAGTATACAAGAAACCACAAACAAGAGGCGATAAGAATATGAATCGCCGAAAAAAGAGATAGAGGAGCTAAGTACCTTTCTGATAAGTCATAATAACGAAATTTAATAAGCATAACATGTCATTTGAATCATTAGGAGTATCGTCTTTTATATTGAAAACGCTTGAAGCCCAGAAGTACGATAAACCTTATCCCATACAAAAAGAGGCTATACCAGCTATCCTGAGTAAGAAAGATGTGTTAGGTATTGCTAAAACCGGTTCAGGTAAAACAGCTAGTTATGTTATACCGGTTTTAATGAGTTTGCAGAAAAAGGTAAACACAAAAAACCGACATGTTAATGTTTTGGTATTGGTTCCTACGCGTGAATTAGCCGTTCAAGTAGAAAAAGTTTTTAAGCTTTTTAGTCAGGATTCACCTAAGCAAGTTAAAACTTTTGCTGTCCATGGAGGTGTTTCCATAAATCCTCAAATGATAGGTTTACAGGGTGTTAATGTTTTAGTAGCCACGCCAGGTAGATTGTTGGAATTAATAGATTCTAATGCTGTTCATTTATCAGAATTAGATACACTTGTAATAGACGAGGCAGATAAAATGCTAAATCTTGGTTTTAAAGATGAAATGGAGAAGATAATATCATTGTTGCCACCGAAGCGACAAAATCTTTTATTTTCAGCAACACTTAGCGATGATGTAAATAATATTCACCAGGTTTTATTACATAATCCTTCTGTAATTAAAATAGAATCTGAATCAGATGATATTGATCAAATTAGTCAGTTGGCATATTTTGTTGACGCAGAACTTAAAGGGCCACTTCTCCGATATCTTATTAAAACTAAGGACCTAAATCAAGTATTGATTTTTACGTCTTCTGTTAAAAAAGCTGATAATGTTGCTGATAAGCTAAGGGTGAATGGAATTGATGCCAGGGCTATTCACAGCAAGAAAAGTCAGGGACAAAGAACAGATCTTTTAACCAAGTTTAAATATGGCAAGCTTAGGGTTTTAGTTACTACAGACCTATTGGCACGTGGTATCGATATTGAATTTCTACCGCATGTTATTAACTACGAGTTGCCACGTTCACCAAAAGATTACATCCACCGTATTGGTAGAACAGGTCGTGCGGAAAATCCTGGCGAAGCTATTTCTCTGGTTACTCCTGAGGAAGAGCATCATTTTAGAGTTATTCAAAAAAAGATGGGTAAATGGGTAACTCGAGTTAATTGGGATGTCGATTTAAAAGGTTTTTAGCAAAAAACAAAATTCAAACAGTTTCTAACATTCGGCAAAGTGTAAAATGGTTTAAAGAGCTAACTAGAATTTGTCTATAAGCTTCACTAACTTTGTTGTACTCAACTTGAAATCCAGTCATCCCAATGTAAAATCGGGACTCCTGGATTCCAAGCCTTATGCGTTAAATACTCCCATTTGTGTTTGTTTGATACATAGTTGAAAATTTAAATTCGTCTCCCAAAAGGTAACAATGATGTCAAGCTTCTTAAGAGAGACAATCAGGTAATTAAGAGCTTACTCCTTTTGGATTTTTCTGGTACTTGACAATTATTCACCATGTTCGTGAGCAAAATAAAAATGTTGTAGAATTGTAAATTAAAAAATGACTACTAAAATTGCCTGTTTCAGGAAATATGTAGTTTTTGTAAAAAAAATCGATTGAACCTAAGGGATTATATAAAAATTTATGTCTTAACTATAAAAGACAATTCTTGAAAAAGATTAAACAAAATAATAGCAAAACAATTTCAAAAGAATATTTTGATTTTTTATATCAAAATAATTATACACCTCTTTGTAGATATGCTTTTTATATTACAAATCAAAAAGAGGTTGCTGAAGAGATTGTACAAGAGGTTTTTCTAAACATATGGGAGAAAAGAAAGAAATTGCATTTTGAAAGTGATCCTAAAAGTTACCTATATATTTCAGTAAGAAATTATGCTTATAGTAAAATAAAGCAGCTTAATAAATATCGTTTTTCAGAAGTTATTCCTGATATCGACTTGGAAACGGTTACAACTTTTAACGATAGTGCTTTTTTAGAACAATTATATCTAGCCATTAAACATTTACCAGAAAAATGTCGGGAAATATATTGCTTAAAACATCTTGAAGGGTTAACCTATAAAGAGATAGCAAGTTATTTAAGCATATCGGAAAAAACTGTAGAATCACAGGTTTATAATGCACTGGTAAAACTAAGGTTAAAATTAATTCCAATCAGACATAAATTTTATAGCAATGACAAAAATGAATAACAATAAGCAAAAGCTGATCTTAAAATTCATTGAAAACACACTTTCGTCTGATGAAAAACTGGAACTTGAAAAGTTAAAACAATCAGATAAAGATTTTGCGAGTGAATTTGAGGAGATATTGGAAATTCAGCTTCAAACAAAAAGAATTCCTTTGCCCCACTTTGAATATAAGCCTTTTGAACATAGAAAAGGAACTTACCATTTAATTAATAATAAATGGTTAAAAATAGCAGCAGTACTTCTTGTTGGCTTATTTCTAGGCATTACTGCTACTAATATATTAGCACATAAAAAAAATCAATACTTAAGGGTGGCTACTGAAAGGGGGGATAAAATTAGAGTTGATTTGCCAGATGGAATTACCATTTGGTTAAATTCCAGAAGTGAAATCTCCTATAATGCTTCTTTCGATGGAGCTAACAGGGTTGTAGAATTGAAAGGTGAAGCATTTGTCAGTTTAGAGGAAAACACAACACCTTTCATTGTAAAAAGTTACGATACAGAAATAATTTGTACAAATGGTTCCTTCAATATAGAAAACGATACTTCGCTTCAAACAACTGAAATTGAAGTTAAATCTGGTTGGATTGCTTTAAGAAATCCGGAAACTTATAATAAACAATTTGTTATAGAAGAAGGATTTAAAGGAATTGTAAATATATATATGCCATTATGGATTGAACAGAATTCAAACCCAAACTATTTGGCATGGCATACCAATAAATTGTCATTTGTAAAAACAACTCTTCAGGATGTTGCAGAAACATTAATGGATGTATACGACGTAGAAATATTAATTCCTGATGACACAAAATACTGTACAATTTCCAATACATATATCAATCAAGGATTGAATTCCATTTTAAACAAGCTAAAATCTGAATTCAACATTCAAATAGAAAAAAATGATCATTCAATCATAATTACCGGTAATCCATGTTAAACTAAAAAAAAACAAAATGAGAACAATTTCGATAATCGGACTGGCCATTATACTTACTTTTAAGTTATCGGGTCAATGTAATAAAATCGTAATTCCGAAAGTGACTGAAAATTACGAAGTTATTGAAACTATTAAAATCAATATGTCAAGCACAGAGAACAGTGTTTCCTTTTCTCCATTTTTTATGTTTTACAGTAATTATGAATATAAAATAATGGTTGTTAATGCCGAGGGATATTCAACCAATGCTGAAGTAAAACTATTTGAAGATGGTAAACTAATTGGAACTAATTATGCAAGTGAAAATAAAGAAGTTTATTCTGAATATTCATTTATGTGTCAAAAAACTAAATCATATTCAATAAAAGTTTCAAAAATACATGAAAATGAAGAATATTGTGGGAAACTGTTGCTTCTAGTAAAAAAAGAAAGCCTGCAAAATAATTCAAACAAGTTAAGTATCCCATTAACTCCCGATCCATCTATCTATATAATAGTTGAGAAAATGCCAAAATTCAAAGAAAATTCAAAAAACGGAATTAGTGATTTTACAAAATGGAGCAATAGCCATGAAAAAGTTAAAAAAACTGTTCAACAAACCCAGAAGACTGGAAAGGTATATGTAGAAATAGTAGTTGATAAAGAAGGTAATGTTGTTGCTCCTAGGATTGTACGAGGCATTAATCCAACATTAGATAATACAGCAGTTGAAATTGTAAAAAGTTCTACTAAGTGGTATTCGCCCGGTTTGCAAAGAGGAGTGCCAAAAAACGTTCAATTCACCGTTTGTATTGATTTCAAAAAAGAATATTTGGAGTAAATCTTAGAAATTGATAGTTTTAAATGCATATAGGGGCCTAAAACGACTTAGCTTAAACAGATTCGATTGATATTGCATATCAACCAATGGTTCTACAATTTTTATGGTGTAGTCTATGAGGAGATATTAAAATTTACTGCAAAAAAAACATTGAATTGAATCTTTGAAAATTATGAAAAATAAAAAAGTTACTGTGACGTTTAAAGTTTTATGCCGTTGTCCAAATACATACTTATAAGTCGTTTTAGACCCTTTATATAGCGAGTGTACAGAAGTAAATTTTTTCCCTAAAAAGATTCTAGTATATACTAAAATCTGCCAACCATGAACTAATATAATTCAACTATTAGTTTTCTATTTTAATTCATATAATTTTTAAAAGAAAGATTAGAATACTTTGATAAATAAATAATATATTCGGAGTATGTTGTTATATCAAAAAGGAGAAATTATTGCAATCAGTTTAAAGGTTAAGCAATTAGGAGAAAAGATATAAGAATGTTAAAAGGAAACCTGTTAAATACATAACATGAGACGATTTGTAGGAATAATTTGTGGAATTTGTATTTCGATATTATTAGTTGTAATTCTGGTTTTTTGCCTTTATTTAGTTGATAAAGCAGGAATAACTTATACAAAAACTAATGTAATTGGTTTATTTGGTTTGTTATTAGCCGCAAGCCTAATTGTTTCATTCTTTTTTCGTAAAAGATTGTATTTCGCAATTACCCAGATAAGTTTTACAGTACTTTTATTAATTGGTTTTTTTGCGTTTGTATGGCAATATAACGACACTAATCGTCATGATTCTATTTGGGATTCTAAAGATGATAATTTCACTACTGGTTTTATTGTTGGCAAAGAAGGACATTTATACATAAAAGCTAGCATTAATAATATAAAAGGATTGTTTTTATTTGATACAGGAGCAGATATTTGTTTGGTAAATGAAAAGTTAATTTTAGGTGACAATAAGAGTACTCGATTTTTTTCAATTACAGATGCAAAAAAAATAAAACAAAGTAAAAGAATAATTAAGATTAAAAATTTTCAACTTGGATCAATAAATATTGATGATTTGCAAGTTTATCCAGTAGATAGCATATCGTGGATTAATTTAAACGGAGCATTTTATAATCAAGATAGTGTTATAGGAGTAATAGGAAACAATATTATAGCTAATTACGTTTGGGATTTTGACATGTTAAATAAAACTGTTACTGTTTCAAAATCAAAGAAATATTGCAAGGATTTACCTGATTCAAGTGCTGTTGATTTGATTCATAAAGGTAATCCTTGGCACATACCAGTAATAATTAATGATACGAAAAAAGAACTGATATTGGACTTTGGTTGTAGTTCTCCATTAGATATTAGTGACACAATAACAACAATAAATAAGTTCAACATTAAAGGAATTACATATAGCCAATATAGCGGTAGTGCATTTAACCATCTTGATCCAAATAAAGAAATGGAAACACATATTAGTTTTGTGGATGTGAGCTTCGGAGATAAGAATTTTAGAAGAGTAAAATGCTCTGAGAAAACAGAATTAAATTTGTTTGGCATACCATTCATTTGGGCATTCGAAAGAGTTGTGTTAAATTTTAAAGACGATAAAGCATATTTTATTTCTAAACTCGATTCTGCTGGAACTTTTGGAGTTAATGAGGTTAGTAAAAGGTCTAGGGATTTTGCCTTAGCAGTGGTTTTGGTGTGCCAGGGAAAAGCTGAAGTTACTCTCAGAAATGATATTAAAACACCAGTTAAATGGATTTCTTCTCAAAACGACACCCTTAACGGTGAATATACATTCTATGGAAATATTGTATTTTATGGAGGAAAGAAAGATCCAAAGATTGATAATTATTCTATTGACAGTATTGTTTCTAAAGATTCTTTAATGTTGCCAAATGGGGCAATTAGGTATGGACATTATACTGTTGACTACAATAAAAAATACCACTTTGAAAGAAATTCGTTAGGCAGCAATGTAAATAAATGATGGTGAAGTTATAACGATTTTTAGTATTATATTATATAGCAATATTTATTGTAATTTGGTAGTCATGAACTTTGAATTGCGTACTAACATAAATTTGCTGTTTTGTGGTTATAACTAAAAGTCTTCTATGAAAGTTTTTGCTTTAATATTTCTATTTATCAACCTTAACATAACAGCTTTTAGCCAGGTAATCAAGGGGACCATTTTTGATAAAAAAACCAATAATGTCGTTTGTTTTGCGACAGTCTATTTTAATGGAACCTTTGTTGGGACTACATCAGATCAGAATGGAAATTTCGAGTTAAATGTTTCGAAAAAAAATAGAACAATGCCATTAACAATAAGTTCTATAGGTTACTATTCTGTTACTATTACTAATTTTTCTGAAACCAACGCATTACAAATTTATTTACAACCCAAAAAATATGAATTAAAAGATGTTGTAATTAGTGCTAAATCTCTTGAAAAGAAAAGAAAAAGGTATTTAAGATTACTAAAAGAAGAATTCATTGGTACTACTGCCAATGCACTGGGGTGTAGAATATTGAATGAAAAGGATATTACCTTTAACTATGATTCTGATGATGATACAGTGAAAGCATACGCCTTAAAGCCAATTTTGATAGAGAATAAATCGTTAGGATACAATATCACATATTATCTTGATAAATTTGAATATTATAAAAAAACTGAAGCTGCCTTTTTTAGTGGGAATATTATCTTCAACGAGGATTTAACTGCTGATGAAACACGAAAACAATTTTATACAAGCAGAAGAGAATTTACCTATCTTGGATCAAGAATGCACTTTTTCAGGGTGCTGTGGTCGGGTCAATTAAAATCATCAGGATTTTTAGTGAGAGATCCATCTTTTGAACCTCTCAAAATTGATGACATTGTATTTCAAGACGATAAACACAATAAATTTCTTAAATATAACAGTTACATATTAATAGATTATTACACCAACAGAAGTATTATTGAATTTATTAAGAATTCTGTTTATTTTGATGAATCAGGTTTTTTTAATCCGGGAATTAAATGGAGGGGGGAAATGGCTAAACAGCGAATTGCAGACTGGTTACCCTATGAATATATACTTGACCAGTGAAACAAGTTGATAAGTAGTGATTGTAAGAAAACTATTAATCACCCTAACTGCGAGAAACACTGGCGAGCTTTGTAATTACTAGATTATTAGACTTGTCACTCATATAAGTACAGTGTTTATTTATCTGGTTATACAGGCATATAGAATTATTTAGTATAACTTAGATTTACATATCCAAATGGAAAAAACGTGAGACGTTTGGCAGGTTTTATTTATGGGATTTGCTTCGACAAATTTGAGTTCGATGAGAAAGGAAATATTCTTGAGTTAAAACCAACACTTAAAGGCATAGAAAAGCAATAGTTTTTTTTATGTTTGTGAAAAATACAATTTTAAAAGATTTATAAATGAAAAGGTCCGGTTTATTAATCATTTCGATTTTAGTTGTTCAATTTGTGTATTCGCAAAATGACTGGGAGAATCCACAATTATTCCAACGAAACAGAGAAAAGGCTCATGCAACTTTTAACCCTTATTGTACAGTTGGAAAGGCTATTGATAATGACCTGAACAAAGCTGAATATATTAAAAGCTTAAATGGTAAATGGAAGTTTAATTATGTAGGCAAAATATCAGAACGTCCGCTCGATTTTTATAAATTAGACTATGATAATTCGGCTTGGGACGAAATTCCAGTGCCAGGAAACTGGGAAATGTATGGATTTGGTTTTCCAAACTATACGAATATTACTTATCCTATAGAAAGAAATCAACCTTATATCAATGATAGTTATAGTCCGGTAGGGTCTTATGTTACCAATTTTAAAATTCCCGAAAACTGGACTGGTCGCGAAATATATATACAGTTAGGTTCAATTAAGTCGGGCTATTATATTTGGCTAAATGGCAAAGAGGTTGGGTATAATCAGGGTTCTAAATTACCTGCGGAATTTAATCTTACGTCCTATTTAGTTAAAGGTGAAAATAAACTGGCTATTCAGGTGTTTCAATTTACCGATGGCAGTTATCTCGAAGATCAGGATTTCTGGCGTCTTTCTGGAATACAACGCGATGTATTGTTATTTGCACGTACCAAAACATATATTAGAGATATTTTTGCAAAAGCATCACTTGATGAAAATTACGTGAATGGTATTTTTAATTTAGATGTTGAGCTAAAGAATCAGAATAAGAGTGTAGCTAAGAACTTGATGGTAAAGTATCAGTTAATCGATAATGATAATCAAGTTGTTTCATCATCGGATACAAAAGCTGCTGTAAAAGGGAAAAGCAAAGCAAAATATACCTTTAGTGCGCAAATTCCAGCGGTTAATAAATGGTCGGCTGAAACGCCTAATCTTTATAAACTGGTAGTGACTTTATATGATGGAAACCAAAATTTGCTGGAGGCTACTTCAATTAATGTTGGCTTTAGAACTTCGGAAATTAAAAATGGACAACTATTAGTAAATGGACAAGCCATTTTAATAAAAGGAGTAAATCGTCACGAGCACGATGAGTACTTTGGTCATGTGGTAAGTGAGGAAACTATGCTGGCTGATATTCGGTTAATGAAACAAAATAATATTAATGCTGTGCGTACTTGCCATTATCCAAACGATCCTAAATGGTATGAGCTGTGCGATAAATACGGACTGTATCTTTATGGCGAAGCTAATATTGAATCGCATGGTTATGGCTATAATCCTGAAGAAACATTGGCCAACAAACCTGAATGGAAAGCTGCACATCTTGAGCGTTGTATGAATATGTTAGAACGTGACAAGAACCATCCGGCAGTTATTGTTTGGAGTATGGGGAACGAAGCTGGAGATGGGCCTGGCTTTTTAGAGGCATATAAAGCCATGCATAAGCGCGATGTTCGTCCGGTATTTTACGACCGCGCCGAAAAAATGTCTGATGTTACTGAGCATCATACAGATCTGAAAGGCGATATGTATCGCAGCATCGAAGATGTTAAGAAATGGTTTGAAACTGATCGTGAGCGTCCATTTATTTGGTGCGAATATGCCCATGCTATGGGAAATAGTACTGGTAATTTCCAAGAGTATTGGGATTTAGTTAATTCACATCGCCAAATACAGGGAGGTTTTATTTGGGACTGGGTAGATCAGGGATTGGCAGATACAAAAGACGGGAGAAAATTCTGGGCTTATGGTGGACATTATGAACCTGCCGGACAAACACATGATGAAAACTTCTGCATGAATGGTTTGATAAATGCCGATCGCACTAAGCATCCTGGGTTAGCTGAGGTAAAAAAAGTATATCAAAATATACATTTTGTGGCTGGCGATTTATCTTTAGGTAAATTAACTATTGAAAACAAACGTTTCTTTTCTGATTTATCCGATTGCATTATCAAATGGGATTTATTAGCCAATGGTTATTTGGTAAAATCAGGAACTATTGAAGCCGGAGCCATTAATCCACAATCTAAAAAAGATCTGGAGATTAACTATGGAAAACTTCAGGAAGGGAAAGAGTATTTCTTAAATATCTCAGCTATAAATAGTAAGCAAAAAGATTTTATTCCGGTGGGGCATATTATGGCAACTGAGCAATTTCAACTAACAAAAAACAAACTTGAAAAGCCTGTTTTTAAGTTGAATGAAGAAGTAAGCAGTTCGGAAACCGAAAATTCAATTGAAATAAACGGCACCAATTTTAGTGTTGAAATTTCGAAAACGAATGGAGCCATTACATCTTATGTAGTAAACAATTACGAATTATTAACTCAACCAATGGTTCCCGATTTTTGGCGTGCTCCAACTGATAACGACTTTGGTAATAAAATGCAGACACGTTGCAAGGTTTGGAAAGATGTAATGAAAAGCACAGAGCTAAAAGCAATCGATTTTAATCAGGTTACGACTACGCAAGTTAATGTAAATGTTACTTTGAATTTGCCAACTGTTGAAGGCGAAATTAAACTTGCATATAGTATTTTTAGTAGTGGACAGGTAGATGTAAATTATGCTTTTACAGCCGCTAAACCCGATCTTCCAGAAATTCCCCGTATTGGAATGGTATTACAATTGCCTTACGAAATGAATAATTTGAGCTATTATGGACGTGGACCAGAAGAAAATTATATCGATAGAAATACTGCTTCATTTGTTGGATTATACAACAGCAAGGTAGCTGATCAGTACTTCGCTTATTCTCGTCCTCAAGAGAATGGTCATAAAACTGATACACGTTGGTTGTGTCTTAAAAATCAATTCGGAATGGGTATTAAGGTTGTAGCTAACGAGCAAGCCATCGAATTTAATGCCTTGCATTATACTACTGCTGATTTCGATCCGGGAGAGAAAAAACTATTACGTACAATTGCCGATATTCAGGAAGGCGATTTTGTAGAATTACACATCGACCATAAAATGATGGGCCTTGGAGGAGATACCAGTTGGGGAACTAAACCACATATGCCCTATATATATTATGCTCAAAAAGCTTATTTATACAGTTTTAGCATTATTCCTGTTCTGTAAAAAATTCCATTTTAAAAATCAGCGTAATTATGAAGAAGAATCTATTTATATGTTATACACTGATAATTTTAGTAGTTACTTCATGTACAAATAAAAAAAGTGAAAAGGAATTCTATAACTGGGCTCTAACACCTCCAATGGGTTGGAATAGTTGGGATTGTTATGGCCCAACCGTAGAGGAACATGAGGTAAAAGCCAATGCTGATTATATGGCCGAAAATCTGAAAGAATACGGGTGGGAATATATTGTTGTAGATATCCGATGGTATGTTGAAAATGATAAAGCTGGCGGATATAATCAAACAGATCCACGTTATGTGATCGATGAGTATGGTCGTTACCTACCTGCTGTTAATCGTTTTCCTTCTGCAAAGGAAGGGCAGGGATTTAAAGATCTAGCAAGTTATATTCATAATAAAGGATTAAAGTTTGGAATTCATATCATGCGAGGAATACCTAAAGTAGCTGTTGAAAACAAACTGCCTATTAAAGGTACAAATGGAATAACTGCAGATCAAATTTATACTACCGATTTACAATGCCTTTGGTTACGCGATAATTATACCATAGTTGCAGACAAACCTGGCGCACAGGAATATTATAATTCTATTTTTGAGCTTTATGCAAGCTGGGGTGTCGATTTTATTAAAATTGATGACCTTTCAAGACCCTACCATAAAGAAGAAATAGAACTTATTCGTAAAGCCATCGATAACTGTGGACGTAAAATTGTGTTGAGCACTTCTCCTGGCGAAACACCTATTGATGCTGCCGAACATGTGCGAGAACATGCCAATATGTGGCGAATGGTTGATGATGTTTGGGATACCTGGCCACATATAAAACACCTTATGGATGTGTGTCAAAAGTGGTATCCATATATTGCTCCCGGTACATGGCCCGATTGTGATATGATTCCTTTAGGAAGAATTTCTATACGAGGTGAACGAGGTGCCGATCGTATGACACGTCTTACAAAAGATGAACAGTACACCTTAATGACTTTGTGGACTATATTTCGTTCTCCATTAATGTTTGGAGGTGATTTACCAAGTAACGATGAATTCACATTGAGTCTGCTCACTAATAGCGAAGTTCTTGATATCTTAAAAAATAGCACAAACAATCGTTTGTTATTAAATAAGGATAGCCAACAAATATGGCTGGCTGATCATACCAAAAGCAATGATTTGTTTGCCGCATTTTTTTGTGTTTCCGATCATCAGCCTTTTGATGAATCGTTGGCCATTTATAGCAGTGAACTTCTGACATATAAGACTGGAAATCAAAGTGTTGAAATAAAAGTTGATATTAAGGGAGCAAAAAAGCTTTATCTTGTTGTTGCAGATGGTGGAAATGGCAATCATTGGGATCATGCAGATTGGATAGAACCAAAGCTTACAGGGAAAAAAGGAATTATAAACCTTACCGATATTAATTGGATAAAGGCTAATGCAGGCTGGGGCAGTGTAACAAAAAACAAAAGTGTAGCCGGGAATACTTTAACTGTTGATAATAAGGAGTATACCAATGGTATTGGAACTCATTCTAATTCAGTAATAGAATTTGATATACCTGAAGGTTATGATTGTTTTACTGCTCTGGCAGGCCTTGATAACGAATGTATAGAGCATGTTGAAGGTGCAACTGTAAAATTTCACCTGTTTACAAAAAATCCTTATCGCACTGCTCCACAAGATTCACTTAAAATAAACTTAGACTTTAAGGATTTAGGTTTAAAAGGTAAATATATTGTTCGTGATTTATGGGCAAGAAAAGATTTGGGAGAATATTCCGATGAAATTTCTCTATATGTTAGGGAGCATGGGGCCAGACTGGTTAAAATTAGTAAAGTTGAAAAATGATATGCTAATCTATAACTGGCCAAGTTTAATCGAAGTTGGCATACGATAGGTTGTTAGCCTGTATAGCGTCAATGAAAATACTACTTTATTTACTGTATTTATCAAGAGGGTTTTAAAGACAAGGCATTATTCACCTTATAAAAATTGAGGATGGGGCATCGCTTCATTCTATCTTTTATTTTCTAAAAGTTAAGTTGTACTTAATTAATTCATTTAAATTTAATTTATTTAATCTTTTTATCTATCTTTGTCATCGTAATAACTATTACTTGTTAAGAATAATGAAGCATTCATGGACAAATATTTATTACCACATAAAAATATGATTATTAGCGAGTAGTTTGTTTTGTCTCTTTAGCTATCGGGAGATAATTGAACCGAATAAAAGTGACCTCTTTAACTTGCGAGTAAAATAAAATTATAACCAAATGAAACTCTTAGGAGAACGGATAAGAAGAAAACGAGAAAGTTTGCACATGCAACTAAATGAGCTTGCAAAAAAGGTGAGGGTTAGTTCAAGTGCATTATCGCAAATAGAGAAAGCAAAAGCTTCTCCCTCAATAGTGACTCTAAAAGCAATTGCAGATAGTCTTCATACTACAATTGGAGAATTAATTGGTGAGAATGAAGTATTAACAAAGAATCCTTTGGTTCGATTTGATGAAAAAAGTTTTGTCGAGAAAAATGAATCAGGAACATCTCTGTACCTGTTGTCAAATCACGGCAATAACAAACAAATGGAAACATTTCTTATTGATTTCGAGGAAGATTCTGATTCGCAAAATTTAATGAAAACACATCCAGGTCAGGAGTTTTGCTTTGTTTTAAAGGGAGAGATTGAGATGCAATTAGAAGATAAAAAATTCATTCTGCAAGAAAAGGATAGTTTCTATTTCAACTCAAACAGAATGCACTTTGCTAGAAATAGAGCAAAAGGTATATCTCAAATTTTATGGGTGGTAACACCTCCTGACGAATAAAAAAAATTAAACTGCAATTTTAAAAGAGTACAAAAGCTTATTGAAGACAATACCACAATATCGAGTTGATAAGAGTAAAGCAAAGTAATAATTAATTGGCTGACTAATATTTTAAATAAATAATATGAGATTACAACCCAAAGAAGTATTAGAAAACCTTACTCCAAAAAAGGCATTAGATATTTTAAAGGACGGAAATAATCGTTTTATAAATAATTTGAGAATCAACAGAAATTTATTGGAACAAGTTAATGATACAGCAAATGGGCAATCGCCCTTTGCTATTATTCTAAGCTGCATCGACTCAAGAACTTCTGCTGAAATAATATTTGATCAGGGCTTAGGCGATATTTTTAGTGTAAGAATTGCTGGTAATGTAGTTAATGAAGACATAGTTGGCAGTATGGAATATGCTTGTAGTTTTTCAGGCGCGAAGTTAATTCTTGTTTTAGGACATACAAATTGTAGTGCAATTCAAGGAGCTTATAATAATATAAAGGCAGGTAGCTTAACAAAGTTGTTAGATAAAATAAAACCTGCTATTAATACTGTTAAAAAAGCTAACTTTAATAATTTCAATTTTGACTTATTAAATGAGAATATTGCTTATGAAAATGTCTTGCTAAGTATACAAGGAATACTTAACACGAGCCCCATTCTAAAAAATATGGTTGATAAAAAAGAGATTGGCATTGCAGGGGGTGTTTATGATGTAAACACTGGGATTGTTGACTTTACAGATGAGCATGGTAATGAAAAATTAAACTAAATTTACTGCTATGACAAAAACGAAAAGAAGTGTACTGGTTCCAATAGATTTCAAAATCTATTGTTTAAAATCTTTGGATTATGCGTTAAAATTACAATCGGAAATTGATTGCCAGATTCATTTATTACATGTAATTGAGTTACAATCCTGGTGGGCTGAGTTATTTAACTCAGAAGAACTTGTTAAAAGTGCTGTTAAAAAACTCGAATTATTAAAACACGAACAAAATTTACCCGATGATACAAAGCTTATTGTTCAGCAAGGTAAAAGACATAAGGTAATTACAGATTACGCCACAACAATTAATGCCCGATATATTATTCTTGCAGATAATTACCCACTCGCAACCGGTGCAAAAAAGCTTGGTTCGACACTTTCTCAGGTTATTATTAAGGCTGAACAGCCAGTAATTAGTATAACTAATAAAGAGAACTCCATTTTTAAAAACATAGCAGTACCCCTTGATTTAAACAGATCTAGCCGCATGCAGCTATACAACTCAGTGGCTATGGCATTAAATCATAATGCAAAAATTCATTTAGTATCTGTTCTTTTTGGTGAAAAAGATATAGAATCGAGTCGGATAAATAAGAAAATTGAGAAATATAAAAAGACTTACGACGAAAACGGAGTTGAATATACCGTAAAGCTTTTAGTTAAAGAAGATTATTTGGCCTACAAATCCATTATTAATTACTGTGAACAAAACAAACTAGACTCAATATTGATTATGACACATAACGAGGCGGCTACATTTGATAATTATTTAGGAGCTTTTGCTCAGCATATTATAAATGAAGCTACAATGCCGGTAGTCTCTATAAATAATGCCTCGGCTGCGTATTGGGAGAAAAAATTAGGCGATGACAATCATGATCCTTTAAGGCTTTTTCCGGATAAAAAATAAATAATTGCATCAGTTTTCAGCCCAGGTTTATGAGAATTGATTAATTGTAAAACAGAAAAATTACTTAGAATATGATGTCACTTACATTAATATCAAACAATGCTGAACAAGCAGAGGAAATAGCTAGATATTTATTAAAAGAACAGCTTATTATTGAGGCTAACTTAATTGAAAATACAACATGCTTTCGACTTGACTACGATAAACAAGTTGTCGAAAAGAAGTCTGTTGCTTTAATATGCACAACAAAATCTTTACTATTCAATAAAATAGATAAATGTTTAAAGGAGATATATAGTAAAGATATGCCAGTATTATATTCTGTTCCAATAATTAATATGGATTGGGAACAGTCACAACTAATAATTGAAGGTACTGAAAGTGTATAAGATAGCAAAGAATTATACTGATGTTAAACTATTGTAAAAAAAACTCAAGTAGCTTATTTATAACTACAAGGTAAACAGTTTCTGAAATAGTACTTAGCACAAAATGTTAATAATACACAGCAATACAGCGTCTTAGGTGGAATAAATCTGATTCTGTAAATTAACCGAGTTTTAGTTCCATATTTAACTCAAAAACTTAATTAATGGACTGTAGTTATACTAAATTGTAAAAGAGCGTGTATAATACTAGTGGAATATTAGAGAAAAGTAATAAATTTGATCCCAAACGAATTAATTATGAATAAACTATTATTCAATTTGTTCTATGGAACATTGTGTTTCTTTATCCTTTTAGGATGTAGTAAGGATGGTGAAGTTTCTGAAAAAATAGCTAATTACAGTGGTTCTTATAGTGGCACTCTGAAAGAAAATGGTTCTTATGTTGGAGTCTGGACAGGCACTGTAACTGATAATGGAGATATTACTGTTTCTGCTTTAAATGGTCATCTTGTAGTTATGACAGGAGTAGTATCTGCAAACGGTAGTTTTAGTGTTGCAGAAGATGCTAGCTTAGGATCCGGAACAGGGAAAGGTGTTATAAGTGATAATGGTAATGTAACAGGTTCATACGATGGAGGATTATATCCCGGTATTATTAGCGGAGGGAAAGGTAACGGAGGTTCAAATTATATTGGAACCTGGTATGACACCTATGATGGAGGGGGTGTCTTTAAACTGGTCAATACCGAAACATCTTATAATATTTATGAAATTGATGAAATAAGTGGTGACTATACACATTTAATTGATAATGGTTTATACACGGTAGATGAAAATGAAATATCTGTTTATCCATCTAATGGCATCAATGAGTCAGGTAAAATTTACTCAACTGGTGATACTCTAATTATAGCATTAGTTGGGCTTAATTCTTCTGTCTATAAAAGATAAACTTAAAAAAAAGAAATTGAGGAATCTATACAACTTTTAATCTATCAATAGCCAAATAGATAGAAGCGTTAACGATCATTATAAAATTGAAATACAGAAAGAAAACCCAAATTTAAAATATAAATCAGTAAAATAATATGCATACAAAAAAACTAAGAGTGTTGATATTGCTTCTTACAGCATTTTGTACAGTACAAGCTCAGGATATTTTTATTTCAAATACACAAAACCGTACAAGCACTAATTTAAACGGAAAATGGAAATATGTGCTCGATCCATACGAAACAGGGCAAATTGGTTTTATGCCAGTATATAGAAATGTGAAACAAAAGGATAAGTCAGACAGAGTAGAGTATAACTTTGATGCTGCACAGACACTTTGGGTACCAGGCGGTTGGAATGCTCAAAAGCCTGAACTTACCTATTACGAAGGTAGTGTTTGGTATCGCAGGACTTTTGATAAGAATGATATTGCAAAAGATAAACGTTACTTCGTATATGTTGGGGCCGCAAATTATAAGAGTACTGTTACTTTTAATGGTAAAAGGTTAGGTACCCACGAAGGTGGTTTTACGCCTTTCTGTTTTGAAGTAACTGAGCTAATTAAGGAGAAAGACAACTTTCTTATAATAGGGGTAAATAATTCCCGAAGGGCAGACTATATTCCGTCAAAGGTAACAGATTGGTTCAACCATGGTGGAATTACTCGTGATGTGAAACTATTAGAAGTACCTGCTACATTTATCAGCAATTATTTCATTGCACTTGATAAAGCTTCAATTAATAAAGCAAGCAAACGCATTAACGGAAAATTATTGTTAGCAGGAGAATCATTTCCGGAAAAAGCTACGGTTGTAATTCCTGAATTGAATGTGAACAAAGAAGTTTCTGTGAAATCTGATGGTACATGTGAGTTTACCTTTGAAGCAAAGAATATAGAATTGTGGTCGCCTGAGAATCCAAAATTATATGAGGTATCAATAAATGCCGGAAGCGATAAAGTAAGCGACCAAATTGGTTTTAGAACTATTGAAACAAAAGGAAAACAAATCCTTTTGAATGGTAAACCTATATTTCTGAAAGGTATTTCGCTTCACGATGAAAATCCGCTGCGAAAAGACAGGGCAAATTCCATTGAGGATGCAAAATTAGTTCTTGGATGGGCAAAAGAGTTAGGCTGTAATTTTATTCGTTTGGCACACTATCCGCATCAGGAGCACATTGTTCGCATGGCAGATGAAATGGGAATACTACTTTGGGAAGAATTGCCACTCTATTGGGGAATAGATTGGGAAAATCCAAAAGTGCTAAAAAATGCAAAACAGCAATATACAGAATTAATAAACCGCGACTATAACAGGGCAAGTTCTATCATTTGGTCAATTGCTAATGAGACTGGTCCTAACGATGCAAGAAATGCGTTTCTAACCGCAATAGCAGAACACATAAGGTCTATTGATAATACACGTTTGCTTTCAGCAGCTTGTAAAAAAGACCAGGCAGTTGATGGCCATCCAGACAACAACTATACCATTAACGATCCTATCATGAAACATCTCGATATAATAAGTTTTAATGAATACCTTGGATGGTATGGTGGTCTGCCTGCTGAGTGTAGAAAGAAGACATATAATTCGGACATGGATAAGCCAATAATCGTGAGCGAATTTGGAGGTGGTGCATTGCAAGGTTTTTATGCAGATAGCCTTACCAGATGGAGCGAAGATTACCAGGAATATTTGTACAAAGAGAATCTTGCTATGTTTGATAAAATTGACGGACTTGCAGGTATGACTCCTTGGATTCTTGTCGATTTCCTCACTCCATTACGCCAATTGCCCGATGTACAAGATGGCTGGAACCGCAAAGGTTTAATTTCTGAAAAAGGTATGAAGAAAAAGGCTTTTTATGTATTGCGAGATTATTATATGAAGAAGTAACTGGAGTATTCTATACAAAAGACAAAATTGCTAATATGTAGGACTATGTTCGGATAGTCCTACATCAATGTTTGTAATTGAGATGCAGACTATGCTTTACCTTACATTTCATTCTCGCAATCGTTAAATTTGTCTTAGAATACGCGCAATTGTTTGAAAGGTAATACACATCAGAATACAAATTAAGTTCTTATGCCAACGTGCAGTTTTGAAGGGGAGAAATAAATTATTAGATTTACCATCAGTCACAGTTAAATGAAAACTATAATTATGAATATTGAAATCAGAAAAAAAGATTTGTTGATTTATTTAACTACTTTAATTTTAATGTTTACAGTTAGTTGTAAGAAAGAGCAAAGTATTGAGATAAAAGATTTTCGCGAAAAATATTATGGAGATTTCAATTTTAAAGTCATAAAAGAATTATGGAGTCTTGGTGACCCGGTAACTTATGATACTTCATACTATGCTGGTATAATTCGCAAGTATGAATTAATTGATAGCGATAGTGACTTATATACTGATTATGTTGAAGAAAACCCGATTGCAAAAATTACTATCGAATTTAATCAAAATACAAAAATCACTTCACAGATAAATGAGGATGGTATATTAACACCAAAATCAGGTTATCATTATAGTCATAAAGGTGAATTTGTAGATATTGATACGATTAAATTTTATGTAGATAGATTGGGTGGATTAGGAGGAGGTAGAAATTATGATGTTATAGGGATTAGAATAAAATAATGCCAGCCAACAATAAATTTAGGTTATCGGGCAGAGCGTGCTAAGTTTCTAAATGAGTGCATTTAATATACATTAGCTGAAAAAGATATTATGCAAAAAGCATTCAATGTTCTGCAATTTGAATACGTGTATAACATAAATTCCGTCCTCTGCATTTTACAACGGTAAAGCGTATATAAATAGCTGTAACATATTTTAATTTAGTGCAATTGATGAAATATCAGAGAGTTATAATTGTTTTAAGGCAGAATGCCGTAAGCAAAAAGAAAAAAAATGCATCAATTAACCGATAAATGAAAAAATAGATTTACTTTCACAAACGAAAATTCAAAATATAATGACAATGGACGAAGGCCCGTATCATAGTAAATTATTAACTCTTCTGTAGGGACTTCATGTTTCCTTGCAGAAAAAATTGTAAGGAAACATCATCATGATTAAAATTTTCAAAACATTCGGTGGTTATATTGAGATTAACGAACCACAAAAAGGTTGTTGGATTAATGCTACAAATGTAACACAAGATGAAATCCAATACCTAATCAATAATTTTGAATTACCCAATGACCTCATTAAAGACATTTTAGACCAAGACGAAAGACCTCGAATAGAGTTTGATGATGATTGGACTTTAGTTATTCTTAGAATTCCAGTTGAATCGAAAAACAATGGAGTTCCATTTCTCACAATACCTCTGGGGATTTTTGTTACAGAAAATCTCACATTGACTCTTTGTTTACAAGACAATGAAGTATTACCTATTGCTAAACCATCCCCTTTTAGAGACCAATATCATGAAATTACCGATAGCATCAATTTTATTTTAAGACTTTTCCTACGTTCAGGAAATTTATACTTGAAATACTTAAAATATATTAACCAAATGACTTCATTAATTGAACAAGACCTTGAAAAATCGATTAAGAATAAGGAATTGAACAAGTTGTTGAAAATGGAAAAGTGTTTGGTCTATTTTATAACATCGATAAAAGCAAACGAAATTGTACTGGCTAAACTTCGAAATTCAAAGAAAACTACATCAGAAATTAATGAGGATCTTTTAGAAGATGCATTCATTGAAAACAAGCAGGCTCTTGAAATGGCCCAAATTTATTCCGATATCCAAAGCGGTATGATGGATGCATTTGCTTCTGTGATTTCAAATAACCTAAATGTTGTAATGAAACAATTAACTCTCATTTCGATAATTTTAATGATTCCTACATTAATAGCTAGTATTTTTGGAATGAATGTACCGAATTTTATGGAAAACTCAATTTGGGCAATGCCTTCAATAATTATTGGGTCGTTAATTTTATCATTTGCTGGAGTGATTTCATTTCGAAAGAAACAATGGTTTTAGAGTTCTGAGAACCACCTATCCGGGTGGCTTCAATATGTATAACTGATAGGGCGTTAGATTTATTTCCTATATGTTCCTCCAGAAAGAAGGAGTGAAGAGTAGTAAAATTGTATATATCTCAAGTCGACCTGCCAGCATGATAAATGATAATATTATTTTAATAAGAGGTGAAAAATGAGCGAAATTATTCATTGGACCAACATTTCCTATACCTGGTCCTATACCAGCCATACATGTTGCAACTGAGCTTGTAGCAGTACTAGCATCAATGCCTAAAATTATTAGAGTTAAACTCCCAACAAATACAATGAAGAAATATATTGAAATGAAACTTAAGATTGACGTATTCATTTCTATTCCAACAACATTGTTGTTGAGTCTAATAGGAATTACTGCATTGGGAGAAAATAATTGACGGATTATTTTTTGTATATTTTTCAGTAATATAAGATATCTGGCCATTTTAACACCTCCAGCTGTTGAACCAGTACAACCTCCAAGAAACATTGCAAAAAACAAAAGTATCCAAATGTAATTTGGCCACAGCAAATAATCTGTTGTAGCAAAGCCCGTGCAAGTTACTATAGAAATGAGTTGGAAAAAGCCCTCGCGAAAAGACACTTCTAATGATTTATCCGAATTAAAAAATAACAAAGCTGTTAAAATACTACCAAGAATTAATATTGTTTTTAAGTAAAATTTTAACTCTTCGTTACTTTTTACCTTTTTAAATTCTCTTTTGAAGGCGTAGTAATATACAGTAAAATTTATTCCGGCTAAAAGCATAAATATCATTACAATATATTGAATATATGGAGAGTAATCAGCCAAGCTATTATTATGGGTGGAAAAGCCACCGGTAGCAAGGGTTCCAAAAGCATGACAAATGCTATCAAACAGACTCATTCTACCTAAGAGAAGGAAAAAGACTTCTAATAGTGTGAGCGAGACATAAATTAACAATAATCTTTTCCCTACAGATTTAATCCTGGGGCGCATTTTTTCATGCAAAGATGACTCAAGAGAAAACATGTGGTACCCATTTATACTAAGGTTTGGCATAACAATAATGACCAAAACAATAATTCCAATTCCACCTACCCAATGGGTTAAGCTTCTCCAGAAAAGTATTGATTTGGGCAGAGACTCAATATCAGTCAATATTGAAGAACCTGTTGTAGTAAAGCCTGAAACAGATTCGAAAATTGCATTGGAAAAAGAAGGAATAGTCTTTGAAAATAAATATGGTAGGCAACCTAAAATACAAACTATAAGCCATGAAATAGAAACAGTTAGATAAGCCTCTCTTTTATAAGTAAAGGTTTCATTGTTTTGCTTTCTCCCAAGAAATTGAGAAATTGCTGCTAATAGAAAAACTAGGATAAGTGTTAATGAAAATGGTCTTATGGGTTCATGATAATAAGTTGCCACACCAATACAACTTAGCAAACTCCCACCCAAAATAAATAGGTTTCTACTTATTACTTTGAAAGTAAGATTAAGGCTAATTGAACTTCTCATTTATTTCAATAGTATTGATTTCCTTTTTTTTATAGACCTGAATTAATTTTTAAAAGCCTTTATTAGTATTATAAGAAATCGATTAGAAACTTAAGAATAAATATTGTGGCGATTAAGCCCACAGTTAGAATCAATATTCCATGTTTTTCAATAAACGTTTGTTTATTGTTTTCTTCCAGATTTTCTGTTTCTTTTTTCATAGTATTAGATAATTTCAGATTGTATTTATTAATGTTTTCAGATTGAATTGAGAGAGTTACTATAAAACCAATTGCAGAATCTTCCTTATATTATCTAATAACGAACACAAATCCTTGCAGGCGTAATACAACCAACAAGGATAATGTATACCATTATCTTTATAGTGATAAAAAGATTACTTTGAGAATGTATTATGGGTCTTATAGTACTAGCTAAACACTAGGAGGGGAAGTATCCGATTCGAAAAGAATTACATCATAACAATGGAATTCACTACTAGTCAGAATTACTATATTAAAATTTTGTGTAGGTGCTTTAATAAAAGAAGGTTCATTATATAAATGAAATTTCTCTAATTCATTATCATCTTCACCTATTGAATTTAGCTCAGCATTAAGAGGAGATAGATAACATTGATTTTCATCCTGCTCTAACTCTATTGAATAGTTTATTGCCTTGTCCTGATAATATCCTACATTATGATTCCTATCCTTAACAAAGGAACTAAGAAGCAAAACGAAAATTAATATGTTTATAACTCTATTCATATTAAAAGATCAGGGTTCAAAAGTATTTTTATTTTTTGATATGATGAAATATTATTTAATGAATATTAGAATTTATCATTTAACCCATTTATATCGTGGAGAAAATACCGGCTATATTGCCAGGGCGTATCTTCGGTTTAACTCATTCTTACGTATTTTTTAAAATCAGCAGTAAAACTATCATCAGCAAATCGGCCTCTTACGCACAAATCAACCGGACTATAAACATTTTTATAGTTTTCGGTACGTTTAATTAAAGTTGCAGCAGTCTGTTTGTCGCCAAATTTAGTAGCAATTTGAGTCAGAGCGAAATCATCAAAAGCATATTCAAGGGTGCGTGAAACCTGTTCTTTTTTATGAAAAGACTCATTTACACTGTCATCTAATGGAACATAACCATACTTAAGATAGGATTCTAATGCCCTACGACCTTTACTGATTTTTATAATCGTCGAAATTTTCAGGTTACTTAAAAGCATTCTGAGTTAGGTATTGTTCATTGAATTACCAGATTTTATATATGGACAAATCTCTTTTTATTGTAATTTTAGCTAGCATTTTTTTGAAAGAATGATAATTAATATTTGAATATCAAACTGTTATTGTTATACTTTCTTTTCAATAATCTAATTTTAAACAACTTCATCTTTTATAAACATGAGATACTTTTTTTTATGCCTGCTTTTAGCTTTTGCCTCAAATTCTGTAATTAGGGCAGATGTACCCGATTCTGCCTACATTTTTTCTTATGCTACTGATAAAAATAACAATACCAATGGATTGCATTTTGCCTGGAGTATTGATATGAAAAACTGGAATGCAATAGGGCCTGAGTGCAGTTTTTTAAAAAGTGATTTTGGTGCATGGGGGCAGCAAAAAAAATTAATTAACCCATGTTTAATTCAAGACAATGAAGGTTCCTGGCATTGTATCTTTACTTTGAATAAAGAAGTAGGGCAGTTAGCCCATACAGTATCAAGCGATTTAATCCATTGGAAGCCTCAATCGTATCCGGTTCTTCTTAAAAATGGAAATGTTCAGGATATTGAAGTAAAGTATGATCTTAAACAAGCTTTGTTTATAATTACCTGGCATAGTGTACTTAATAATACTTCAACAATATATAAAACAACTACTTCCGATTTTAAAGTCTATACTTCCCCAATAAGTATTTCAGAATCAAATTATATTGCTTATCGCGATTCAGTTACTATTAATAGCAAAAAACAGCAAGGTACAATTCATAAAGTTCCCTGGGCGTTAATAAATGGGTTAATAACTAATTTTGAGTTGCATAAATATAAAGAGGAGCAAAGAGCCGATAACACCTCAAGAGATTTGGTTCGGTTTGCCTCATTAAAAAGTGTAAATGCATCAATTATTATTGACACAGCCCAAAAAAAAGACATTAGCAACATGCTTATTGGTATTTTCTTTGAAGATATTAGTTATGCTGCAGATGGCGGCTTATATGCTGAACTAATTCAAAACCGCGGATTTGAATATCAGTTGAGTGACAAAAAGGGCTACGATGCTTCCTGGACAAGCAAAAAGGCCTGGACTTTAAGAGGGAATGGGGAGTTTTTGATTGATACTGTCAATCCAGTACATCCAAATAATAAACATTATGCAATACTAAAAACAACAAATACCAAAACCGTATTATCCAATGAAGGGTTTAACGGATTGCCTTTGGTTGAAGGAGAAAAATATGATTTTTCATTTTTTGCCAAATCTTCCGATAGCAACAAAAAAAATGTATTAATTAGGCTATCAGGAAAATCAGGTGAAGTAATTGCAGAGAGTTTAATTAAAGGGATTAAAACCGATTGGAAAAAATATCAAACTACTTTAACGGCGAATCAGTCACTTTCTGATGCTCGCATAGAAATAATTCCACAAGTAGAAGGCACTATAGCTTTAGATTTGATTTCACTGTTTCCACAGAACACCTTTATGGGTCGAAAGAATGGTTTACGGAAAGATTTGGCCCAGGTAATAGCTGATATCCATCCTAGGTTTGTTCGCTTCCCGGGTGGTTGTGTGGCGCATGGCGACGGTTTGGAGAATATTTATCATTGGAATAATACAGTAGGGGCAGTTGAAACGAGGATACCCCAGCGTAACATCTGGAATTATCACCAAACAGCAGGCTTAGGTTATTTTGAGTATTTTCAATTTTGTGAAGATATTGGAGCCGAGCCTGTTCCTGTTTTGGCTGCAGGAGTGCCTTGCCAAAACTCATCTGATGGAGGGCACGGACAGCAATGCGGAATTCCCATGAATGAAATGGATGCGTATGTTCAGGAAGTACTCGGGTTAATTGAGTGGGCTAATGGCGATAAAAACACAAAATGGGGAAAAGTTCGTGCTGATGCCGGACATCCCGAACCATTCAATTTAAAATACATTGGTATTGGTAACGAAGATTTAATAAGCGATGTTTTTGAGGAACGCTTTACATTGATTTACAATGCAGTTAAACATAAACACCCGGAAATTATTATTATTGGAACCGTGGGGCCCTTTAATAGCGGCTCGGATTATGATGCGGGCTGGGAGTTGGCTGAAAAGCTTCAAGTGCCCATGGTTGATGAACATTATTATCAAACTCCCGGATGGTTTATCCATAACCAGGATTTTTATGACCGTTACGACCGATCAAAATCAAAAGTATACCTGGGAGAGTATGCAGCGCATTTGCCTGGCCGCCCAAATAATATCGAAACGGCTTTATCCGAAGCCCTTTATTTAATCTCCGTTGAACGTAATGCTGATCTTGTGGCAATGACTTCGTATGCACCCCTGTTAGCAAAAGAAGGTTTTACAAATTGGAATCCCGATCTTATTTATTTTAATAATAGCGAAGTACATTTAACTACAGGTTATTACGTGCAAAAATTATTTGGTACCCACTCTGGCGATACCTTTTTTCCTTCGTATATTAATTTATCCAATAACAATCAGGATGTGATTAAGAGAGTTGCAATATCGGTGGTTAAAGACACTAAAAGCAATGAATGGGTAATTAAACTTGTAAACTTGCTTCCTGTTTCTGTAAATACTGAAATCGATTTAAGTCCTTTAGACTTTATTGAGCATGTAGCTAGATTATCAGTTTTATCAGGAAAACCAGATGATAAAAATGCGATTCCGGTAAATAGCGAGATTAATTTAAACAGTAAATTACAATATAGCTTGCCAGCTTATTCATTTTCGGTAATTAGGTTTAAATAACATTTTTAACTACAATGACTAAATTAAATGAGACCAGTATTATAAACATTTGTAGGGCTTTTTGTCTGCATAGCGCTTATCCGCGTAAAAGCAATTTCAACTTTAAATAAAAATAGAATTATGATGAAGTATAGAATATTATTTTTAATTGTAGTTGTATCTGTGGTTTTTTCAAGCTGCAGTAATACAGATAATTACGAAGCTTACTTATTTGCCTATTTTGTCGGTAACGGCCCAGGTGAAGAAGCAATCCGATTCGCTATAAGCGAAGATGGATTTAATTATCGGGCATTGAATAACAACCAACCAATACTCGATAATAAGAATGTTAGTAAAACAGGTGGGCTGCGAGATCCTCATATTCTTCGAGGTGCCGATGGCCATAGCTTTTATATGGTAGCCACCGATTTGTATGTACCAGATATGGGCTGGAAAAATTATGCTATGGTCCTTATGAAATCCACAGATTTAATAAACTGGGAAGCATCATTTGTAAATATTCCCGAATCATTTACCGATACTTTTGGAGATGTATGGCGCGTTTGGGCACCTCAAACCATCTACGACGATGCTACAGGAAAATATATGATTTATTTTTCGATGAAACAGGGTAACGATCCGGATAAAATCTATTACGCGTATGCTAATCCCGAATTTACAGCATTAGAGTCAGAGCCTAAGCAATTGTTCTTTAATCCCGATAATCAGTCATGTATTGATGCCGATATTATAAAAAAAGACGGAAAATTTTATATGTTCCACAAGTCAGAAAGTGGAAATCCTGGTATAAAGTTGGCAACTTCTGATAGACTAACTGAAGGATATAAGATGGTATCAAAAGAAAGAGTGGATAAGGAAAACGAAAATGTAGAGGGCTCAGGCGTTTTTAAATTAAACAATTCCGACGAATGGATTTTAATGTACGATGTGTACAGTAGTGGTCGTTACCAGTTTACCAAAAGTTCCGACTTGCAGAATTTTACCGTGATTGATCAGGAGGTGAATATGAATTTTCATCCACGACACGGCACAATACTACCAATTACAATGGCTGAATATAAACGATTAATCGATAAATGGGGTTCCGAAACGGATCCGCTTATTTCAGCCAATTCTGCAGCATTGCGCAAACAAAATATTGCAATAAATGGTGAGAAAAAGACCATTCAACTGCCAGTAAAAAAAGGTACTGACCTTTCTCAATTCGATCCGGAGTTTTCATCCTATACCGGTACAACAATTACACCCAAGGGAGCACAGGATTTTTCCAATGGACCGGTTGAATATTCTATATCACTTGATGGTAAAGGAACTTATAAATACAGTGCTACAGCATCTGAAGACCATAATCCAGTGCTTTCAGGCTACTATGCAGATCCAGACATTTTGTATGCCGAAAAAACCGGTAAATATTATATCTATCCAACATCGGATGGTTTTCATAATTGGGGTGGTTATTATTTTAAGGTTTTTTCATCTGATAATTTAGTGGATTGGACAGATGAAGGGCAAATTCTTAATTTAAAAACCGATGTGAGTTGGACAAACAGAAATGCCTGGGCACCCTGCATTATTGAAAAAAAGATAAACGGAGAATATAAATATTTCTTTTATTTTACAGCTGGACAGAAGGTGGGCGTAGCTGTAGCTGATATGCCAACAGGTCCATTTGTCGATTCTGGAGCTCCATTAATTGATTGGAAACCTAAAGGGATAAATAATGGACAGGAGATAGATCCCGATGTAATTACTGATCCTGTAAGTGGAAAAAGCTATTTGTATTGGGGAAATATGTATATGGTTGGGGTTGAGTTGAATGACGATATGACCTCTATAAAAAAGGAAACTCTTACCCTTATGACTCCCAATAGCACCTTCCGTGAAGGAACGTATGTAATTTATCGTAATGGAACTTATTATTTTCTATGGTCGGAAGACGATACACGCAGCCCAAACTACAAAGTACGATATGGTACTTGTAACAAACCTTTGGGTAAGCTAACAATACCCGATAACAATATTGTTATCCAGAAAGATACAATCAATGAAATTTTTGGTACAGGTCATAACTCGGTAATACAGGTTCCTGGGACAGATGAATGGTATTTGGTTTATCATCGGTTTACTTATCCTAATGGAAAAAACATGGGACGTTCAGCTGGTTTTAACCGTGAGGTTTGTATCGATAAACTGGAGTTCGACGAAAAAGGAGCCATTCTTGAGGTAAAACCTACACTTAAAGGCATAGAAAGGCGATAGTTTTTTTGGAAAAAATACAATTATTCCAACGAAACAGGAAAAAAGCTTATTCGTACAGTTTTAGTATTATTCCTGTTCTTTGAAAAAACCACCTTGAATTTAAAATTCAAGGTGGTTTTTTATATTTCGAATCAAAATAAAATAAGAATATTCAATACTAAAACCCCAAATTATTTGGGTTAATTCTCTTTTATAATTATGGCTTCATAAGTAAATAATTCAGCTTCTTTCCAGCCGTCCCAGCCAAGTCCGGCTTTATCTTTAGAACAATGGCCAATAAACTCTTCTTTGGTCCAGTTGGTTTTGTTTGCTACCTGTGGAAGAAAAGTACCGGAATAAGGTCCTTTTCTGATAAGAATACCATGCCTGCCTAGTTCAAATTCTTCCAGACTTTCAATCTTTTTCAAAGGAGTTAATACCGAAATTTCAAGCTTAATATTATTGAATTGTTCGTTGGTTAACCTTGGGAAACGATTGTCGTGGAATGCAGCAGAAACTGCAACATCAGCAACAACTTCAACTAAGGTTTTTCCATGCGATTCAATATTTCCAATGCAGCCCATCAATTCTCCATCCAGATAAATGCTTACAAATGCGCCTGTTGGCGTTTGCAGGTTTTTCGAGAAGTTTTGCAGAATAGGTTTTAAATGTTCAACCTTTTTCAAATACTCTGAAATAGATTTATGAGCAATATCTATTAATGCCTTTTTTTCTTCGTCTAAAAGTGTAAATTCTTGTGATTTAGCATATACTCCCATCGATTGATAACCAACAACACTATCGGTTTCTCCATAAACCTTTGCATCTCCACTATTTTGATATAGTATCGATTTAAATTCTACATTTGATATATTCTGAGCCATGTACATAAGTGTCAGAACAGATGTCCAGCCACACATCGAGGTTGTCAGATTAGGTATTTTTAAAGCTTTGTTCTTCTTAATTTGTTCTAATAGATTTTCGGGTTTTCCAGTGAGTACAGCATCTATTGTTTTGTTGTCAACTTTCACAGCATCATTGTATCCAGGATAATGCGAAAGGTCGGTGCTAATAACAAACAAATTATCAGAGTTAAACCATGGTTGAAGCTCTTTAGCAATATCTTCACAAATCTGTTTATTGTGAGTTGCAATAATAATTGGAACAATCTCAAACTCATTTCTCCAAACATATTGCAAAAAGGGAAGAAGAACTTCCAGACAATGCTCATGCGCATGTGCAGCACTTACAAATTCAAAATAGCTTGAATTCTCAATTATCAGATTAGCCGTTTGCTGATCTACTTTGACAGTGCCAAGAGGAGTGGGGTAATCGCCACGGGTATATATAGAAGCTCCATTAAAATCGGTATGGTGACTAGAGCCTATTAAAAACACCTTTTTACGTGGTTTTATTTCCTTCAATTGTAAAAATGCAGAAGCTGCAACAATACCTGAATATACAAAGCCGGCATGTGGTGCAACCAGAGCTAATAATTCTTCTTTTTCCTTCTTTTGAGGTTCAATTAGTTTTTCAGCTTCAAGGAATAATTTCTCAATATCAGTTTGAAGAATTATAGTGTCTCCGGAATAAAACCTTCCGGCACCAACTGGCGGTCTGTCAACGTTCATTTTATTATTGTTACTGGTATTTCAACATAAAGGTACAAAACAACAAGGCTTGAATTCAAGTATTATTCTACTTATTTGTCGGCTGTGCTTTATGTTTTGCTATAAAGTGATTATATACAGGGTATCCAAAAACCGATAGGAGAATCATAATAGTTCCTAAGTAGAATCCTGTAGACATTAGTTCACTATCTCCAAAGAAAACAAATGCTAGAAAAATACCATATATTGGTTCCAGATTAATTGTAAGTGCAACCACATAAGCAGTTAGCTGACGCATTACATCTACCTGAATAACAAAGGCAAATGCTGTACAAACCAAACCAAGAATAAGCAAGTATATAATATCCATTCCTGTTGGTTTCAAGAGGCCATCGCTCATGTTTCCCGCAAGAAACAGATAAAGAGTAATACCAATAAAACCGCCAAGCATTTCATAGAAGCTAATTATACGAGCTCTATGTTTAACTACAAGTTTCTTGTTTAAAACTGTAAATAAACCGGCTAAGAAAGCTGATGTGATAGCTGTTATTATTCCTTGCCAATATTTAGTTTCAAACTGAAAGATTAAATACAAACCAATAATAATTAGTACCCCAATAATAACTTCAACAGCAACTAGTCGTTTTTTGAAAAATACGGGTTCCAGAATACTTGTAAAGAGTGTAGTAGAAGCCAGGCATCCTAGTGTTACAGATACATTAGAAAGCTTTAGAGCAGCAAAAAAAGTAATCCAGTGTACACCAACAATAATACCTACTCCTAATAGTTTAAGTATCTCTTTAGTTGGTAAAATAAATTTTGTTTTGGTTACTAGAAAAAGTGTTAGAAAAGTAATTGTTGCAATGAGCATACGAAACCAAACTAATTGGTCGGCAGGTAGTGTGATTATCTTGCCCAGAATTGCTGTAAATCCGTAAATAAGGACTATAAAGTGAAGTTTGAAGTGATTGTAGAGCAAGTCTTTTTTCAAAATAGAAACGCTTTGTGGTAAAGATACTCTTAAATTCAATTTTTCAAAATGAATGATAAAGGCTTTGAAAACGTTCCTGAAGGATATAATTGAGGAAATTTAATTGACAAATAATAATGTTTATAGAATATACGTTAAGTGATTTTCTGATATTGAAAAAATATTTTGCCAATAAAAAATGGGCATTAATTTTTAGCTCATGTCTGATATCTCAAAGCGAGCTCGCTAGCTCAACCAAGTCAATCTGGCAATCTATTAAAATAAGTAAGTGCCTAAAAATGAGTGATTATTTGGGGGTATTATTAAAATAGGCACTTATTGATTTTTGAAATATATATCTATAGTTATATAGAGTTCATCCTCATAACTTCATGTCAAAATTTTTCTTTTTTGTACCTCAAAGGGCCTTGTGATAATCAAAATTTTTAACTAACTATGTTATAGTACATTTCTCACGGAATAATATTAATTCCACTTTTCAATTCTCAATTTCTGATCTAACCAAGTGTAATGAAAAATATACGTGATTTTTATAATCATTTATCAAAAAGCGAGAAGGATTTGATTAGTAAGTCTTTACACAAAAATGACAAATATCCAAAAAGCAAACAATTATTAAACGAGATTAGTAATTATGGTGATTTTACAGATAGTTTGCTTGCCCGTAATATTTATAATGATACGCCAAATTCCTCTTTCTCACACTTAAAAAGCCGACTAAAAAAGAATATTATTGAGATTATATATAACAATGAGATTTCGGAGCAATCAACAAAAAGCATTTTTTCCGACAAAGCCAAATGTCAAAAAAACTTAATGTTGGCTTCAATGCTGATAGAAAAAGGATTTAGTGATGAAGCAAAATCGTACCTAAAAACTGCTGAAAAGATTATTACCGAGCGTCAGTTTACTGTTGAGCGTTTTATGCTGCATCTTCTCTACTTAGAAATTAGTGACGATACCAAGGATTCAAATTCAATTTATAAAAGTATTGGAAAAGATATTGATGATCTAAATGAACTGGGCAAATCAAAGACTCTTTTTCACCAGTTGATGGTACAGGGTTACAAAACAACTTCTGTTAATAATGACGCAGAAAATTATTTAAAAAACAACAATGCACTAAGTTATTATTATAAACTGTTAACCGACCTTAAAACCAATATTGAATTGTTTCAATATTCATCTGCATTGGATTGCTCCTATAAATTAATATCTCTGATAGAGAAATCTTCACAAAGGTTTAATCAATCAGAAATCTTCAAAGCATTAATCATGCATCTGCGCACCTTAATATATAATGAAGATTATAAAACGGCCAATAATCTCTGCTTACAAATTGAAAAGTCAAGTGAATTACGGTATGACATCGAAACAGAATTAAATATTCTAAAGTGGCAGCTTTATTACCTCACAAAAGAATATCACAAAGCGTTCAGAATTTATGAAAATTTGTCCAAATCGAAAAATAGTAGCGTATCTGATAATGTTATTATTTCATTTCTGGAATTGTGTCTTTTATTCCAGAGCGGACATTATGAAAAAGCAGCCTATATGTTCTTAAATAATAGTCAACTACAGGCAGTTAACAGTCCAATTCCGCATGCCTCAAAAATTCTTGAAATATTTTGTTACCTCGAATTAAAGAAAACAGATATGGCTCATTCAAGACTTTTGGCATTCAGGCAATACCTTAAACGAAATAATACCCTTAACAGGTCAAGATATCAATACATTATAAAAGTGTTGTTACGCCTTATAAAAAGTGATTATCAATATGGTTTAACCCTGGACAATTATAAAACACAAGCCTCAAAATCATTCAAAAATGATAGTCAATTTATACCTGACCTGCACCATTACGAGCCTATTAATGTAGAAGAATGGCTTTATAAGAAGAGCATTGAAGTTGGAGATATGTATTGTGAAACAGTAATTATATGATATACAACGCACTCAATACCATTGGGATTAAACTCAACGAATTTTTAAAAAGCAAGTTTTCTTCTACAGATAATCACTTAGAAATGAGCAATTTGTTGGAGCAGAGCGGAAACTTAGCAATAACTGACCCAAACAAGGTGATAGCAACTTTAATAAATATTGAACGTGAAACAGCAATGGGAATTCAGCCAAGAATAGAAAAGAATCCAGATGGCAGGTTTACTCAACTGAATCCACCAATATTTATTAATATATATTTATTGTTTACATCTATATATACCGGTAAAAATTATCCCGAAGGACTTAAGTTTCTTTCTGCAATTATTGAGTACCTGCAAGGTAATTCCCTGTTAGATCATAACAATACACCCCAATTGAGTGATAAAATAGACAAACTGACTTTTGAAATAATAAATCTTGATATTCAAAGTCTTAGTCAACTGTGGGGTGCCATTGGAGGGAAATATATGCCCTCAGTATTATACAAAATCAGGATGCTAACAATGGATTCTTCAATTATAAAAACTGAACTGCATGCCGTTAAAGAACCAGACCTAATAACAAACACCTGATATGTCTGCTTTTTACGAAATATTCAATATACGATTATATCATTCTTTTTATGAAGATGCTATATGTTACGGTCTTAAAATTCTACCAGACTCTCGTACAGCAACTATTTTAAAGAATGCCAGGGCAATTTTTCGCAATCAACCTAATGGTATTTGTGTGGCTCATGATTCAGGTTTTATATCTGCATTAGAAGCATTTAGAAATGAAGACACATACCTGTTGTTCAAGATATGCCTTATTGATGAGTACTTTTATAACTATACCGATTTATTGCATAGGCATGATAAGATATTATACTTTGATTTCTCTAAAGCAACGAAAAAGGAAAATGAGTTTTTATTGTCCTTAAAGGCTGAAGTGAGTGAAGAAGATCAGGTAGATCTAAGTACTTTAAATTTCAGTAAAGCTGAAAAAATTGTACCGCCTTTCGGGTTAATTAAAATAAATTTAAAAGACATAATAGAAGAGAATTATAGTCCGGAAACGTTAAATACGATCAATATTTCTATCCGATTCAGGTCAAAATCAACTTTTTGGAGATACAAGCTTATTGATACTAATAATAATCAATTCGAAGAACTTTATATCATTGATAATAATAAACAAGTATCATTTGCAGCATTCGAAAGAATGACAATGTCAAGTGGGCAGCCATTTGCTCAGATTACTAGCAGCCAGCCAGTTTCTCTCCAGGAAAAATCTAAAAATCACTTTCGCTTTGTAGGAAAGAAAGATAATCAGGAAAAACTCATTATTAATAAGTTAGGCTATCCTGATTATAAGCACATAATAAAAGAAAACGATAAAATAATTACTGAGACATATGTTTATTACTAACAAAAAAAATTGATTATGGGACAAATGAAAACACCTGGCGTTTATGTTGTGGAAAAAAATGCGTTTCCAAATTCTGTAGTACAGGTTCCTACAGCCGTTCCAGTCTTTATCGGTCACACCGAGAAAGCTGAAAATGGAGCTAAAAATTTAACAAACAAACCTTGGAAGATTACCTCTATGGTTGAATATTTCAATTATTTTGGTGGACCTCCAACGCCTTTGTTTAAAATTTCACCTAATGCACCAGCAGCCGAAAAGCCGGCAGAAGCAAAACCTACCGATGAAAAAGCAGCAGCTAAGCCTGCTGAGGCCAAACCTGCCGAAGCTAAAGCAGGAGCGCCACAAAAATTCTCTATGGATCAGATTACTTTAGAACATTTTGGCAATAGGTATTTACTGTTTTATAGTATGTTACTGTTTTTTCAAAATGGTGGAGGTCCTTGTTATGTTGCCTCAATTGGAGATTACAACAGCGATTTTGAACCTGATAAGTTTCTGAAAGGCATTGATTTATTGGTAAAAGAACAGGAGCCAACAATGGTCGTGATTCCAGAGCTGGTTAATCTTGAGTTTAATGATTGTATTAAGGTGCAACAGCATTCGCTTATGCACTGTGGAGAAGTCATGCAAAGTCGTGTATCAATTCTGGATGTTTATAATGGAAATAAAGATAGACAAGATCCAGATGGTGATATTATAAATAATTTTAGAGAAGGTATTGGTATTAATTTTCTTGATTTTGGCACAGCTTATTACCCTTGGATCAATACTTCAATTATAGATGAAAGCTCTTTAAGTTTTTTGAATTTTGAGCCAGCTAGTCTCGAAGAGCTTAAGAAAATAATTACTACAGAATTGACTACTCCAATTGACGTGCAATTAGCTAAATTAGATAAAGATAAAGACAAAGATAAAATAGCAAATCTTGGGGTTCAGAAAAAACAAATTACTGATTTGATAACCGATATGAAATCAGACTATGATTTAACTAATCCCGATAGTCTAAGTAAGTTTAATAGTGTTAACAAATCAGTAATTAAAATAAGTCCTATTGTTAACACGATATTTAAAGAAATTAAGGAACAAATAAATCTCATGCCCCCTTCAGCAGCAATAGCTGGGATTTATACTATGGTAGACAATAGCAGGGGTGTTTGGAAAGCGCCTGCCAATGTCAGTTTAAATTCTGTAGTATCACCAACTGTTAATATTACTCATTACGACCAGGAAGATTTAAATGTACCACTTAGTGGAAAGTCCATTAATGCAATACGTTCATTTATTGGTGAAGGTGTATTAGTATGGGGCGCACGTACGCTTGATGGCAATAGTCTTGACTGGAGGTATATAAATGTAAGAAGAACAATGATAATGCTGGAACAGTCTATAAAAGAAGCCTCCAAAGCCTATGTCTTTGAACCAAATACAGCCAATACCTGGATTACTATGAAGAGTATGATTAGGAACTTCCTGACAGGAATCTGGAAACAGGGAGGACTTGCAGGTTCTGTTCCCGAAGATGCATTTAGTGTGCATGTAGGACTTGGCGAAACAATGACTGCAGATGATATCCTCGAAGGAATAATGCGTATTACTGTTTTGGTCGCAATATCAAGACCGGCTGAATTTATTGAAATTACCTTCCAGCAACAAATGCAAAAATCCTGATAGGTTTTTCAAAATTGAGCATTTTGATAAAATTACTCTTTTCAGTTGACGATAAGGTTTAGTTGCTTGGAAAACAGTCTATTTTAATGAAATGCTCATAGGAATTATAAAAAACATGAATTAATTAACTTTTAAAAATAAAATTATGGCAGACGATGGATCAGCTCAATCAACTAGTGTATGGCCGATGACGAAGTTTTACTTCGAGGTAAAATGGGATTCTGAAAAATTGTCCTTTCAGGAAATTTCAGGATTGGAAGCATCTACTGAACCAGTTAAATACAGGCATGGAGATAGCGCTCAATTTACTCCGATTAAAATGCCAGGTTTACAGGAGTATGGTAATATAACCATGAAAAAAGGAGTGTTTAAATCAGATAATAAGTTTTGGGACTGGTATTCTGGGATAAAAATGAATACAGTAAAAAGAATACCAGTAACAATCAGTTTACTGGATGAAACAGGCGCTCCAACTATGGTATGGGAACTCACTAATGCCTGGCCAACAAAAGTAACAGGAACCGACTTAAAATCTGAAGGTAGTGAAGTTGCAATCGAATCAATTGAAATTGCGCATGAAGGCTTGAAAATTACAACACCATAAAGTAATCTGAAAGACTATAATATTTATGCCTGATTCTGATTTATTGCTTCCACGTACTTTCTACTTTACAGTAAAGTTTTCAACTTCAATGGGTAATTCCGATACTAGTTTTAAAGAGGTTTCCGGAATTAAGAAAGTAGTGAGTACTGAAGAATATAACGAAGGAGGAGAAAATGCATATGTATTTAAGTTGCCTAAAAAGGTAACATACACTCCTCTAGTATTGAAACGAGGTATTGCAAAACTGGATTCACCACTTGTAAAATGGTGCAAATCAATAATGGAATCTACAGTGATGGATTCAGTTTGCTGCATGCCTCTCTGGATCTACCTGATGGATGAAAACAGTCATCCGATAAGAGGCTGGTCGTTTGTTAATGCCTTTCCTATCGTATGGGAAGTCGAAACATTTGATTCACTTAAAAATGAGGTAGCTATTGAATCTATCACTTTTGAGTACCAGTATTCTAGTAGAATTATTTAAGTATAACAGACTGAATTTAACCCTAAAGTGTTATGGCGATCGAAATAAAAGAGATGCACATTAATACATCAGTTGATGGTGGACAAAAAACGCTCAGTAAAAGCGCTGTAAGTAAAGAATTATTAAAGCTAAAGGGTGAAATAATTAAAGAGTGCATGGAGAAAATGAGGGAACATCTGGAACGACAAAACGACAAATGAAATGGCAGCTGTATCTGGAGAAAAAGATTTTTTGAGTATTAATTCTTGTGAAGTGGATAAAGGCACAGGAAAAGTATCTGTAGACGGAAAAATTTCTTTTTTTGTGCCGGTAAACCCCACAGGACTGGATAAGGAAGAATCGATTACCTATAATAAGGACCAAACGCTTGGTCAGGCTGGCCAGACACCTAAGTTTGGAGGGGTAGGACCCAAAAAAATAAGCTTTGAATTGTTGATTGACGGAACAGGTGTATTTACTAAATGTGAAGAGTTAGGAACAGCACCAACTGTTAAAGAACAAATTGAAACCCTGAAAAAACTGGTTTCTGACTATGATGGTACGAAGCACTCCCCAAATGTTGTACAATTGGTTTGGGGTGATTTAATATTTTATGGGTGCCTTGAAGATATTAAGGAAGAGGTAGTTATGCTCAAATCTTCCGGAGAACCCTTACGAGCCAAAGTAAACTTATCTTTCACAGAATATAAATCGCCACAGGAAGTTAGCAAGGAAGCCAATATGAGTTCGCCAGACCTAACGCATGTTGTTCAGGTTATTGAAGGAGATACTCTCTTGCTTTTATGTAATCGTTTTTATAAAGATAGTTCTTACTATTTGCAGGTAGCTAAAATTAATGGCTTAACCAGATTCCGAAACCTAAGACCCGGAATGAGATTAAAATTTCCACCTATAAGATAAAAGCTTATGCCAGATTCACCATTGATAAATTCTGAAGGATCTGTAAATATTAAAATTTATAGCGATGGAGCTATAATAGATGATAGTTACCGTGTTATTTCTATGGATATATCTAAACGTATAAATCGAATCCCTTATGCGAAAATATACTTTGCCGATGGAGATATGCCTGAAGGAGATTTTCCATTAAGCAATGAGGATATTTTCAAACCAGGTAAAGAGATTACGGTTGAGGCTGGATATGATACCGAAGCCAAACAGGTATTCAAAGGCATCGTTATAAAACATGGTATTCGTATATCTGGTAACAATTCTTCTCAATTGGTAGTTGAACTGAAAGATAAGGCTGTGAAAATGACTGTTGGTAAAACAAATGCCAATTATACAGATTCAAAAGACAGCGATGTTATTTCAAACCTTATAAGCAACTATGATGGTTTAACATCTGATGTTGATGCTACTACCACAGAACACAAACAGCTTATACAATATTATGCCAACGATTGGGATTTTATGCTCTCACGGGCCGAAGCAAATGGTTTATTAGTGATTGTAGATGATGGCAAAGTTTCTGTTAAAGCTCCAGAAACTGGTGGTGCAGCAGTTCTGAAGGTAAATTATGGTGAAGATATAAAATCTTTTAAGGCCGATGTGGATGCTTCTGATCAATTGCAAGGAGCAACCAGCTCTGCCTGGAGTATCTCAGACCAATCAGTGACCCAGGAAGAAGGGGAGGCTCCAAGTCTGAATGAGCAAGGAGATATTTCTGACTCAGACTTGTCAGATGTTCTTTCTTTAAAATCACTTCCTATACAGAGCCCGGCACCATTAGAAAGCAGCAGTTTGCAATCTTTGGCAGATGCAGCATTATTAAAAGGAGGGCTTTCAAAGATTAAAGGACGTATGGAGTTTCAGGGAAGTGCTCTTGCTAAGCCAGGAGTAATTATTGAACTAGACAGAGTAGGAAAAAGGTTTAACGGTAATGTGTACATAAATTCAGTCCATCATAATTTTTCAAACGGGAATTGGACCACCGAGACAGCTTTTGGAATGGGGCCCGAGTTTTTTCAGGAACAAAAGAGTTTGTCCACAATTTCAAATGCAGGTTATCTTTCAGGTGTTAGTGGATTACAGATAGGTATTGTTGAAAAACTTGATGGCGATCCCGACAATGAATTTAGAATTCAGATAAAGTGCCCCATGCTTGGTGGAGATGCCGAAGCTATCTGGGTTCGATTATCAAATTTCTATGGTTTTGGTAATATGGGGGCCTTTTTTATTCCCGAGATAGGTTCAGAGGTTATACTGGGATTTTTTGATAACGATCCTAGGTTCCCAGTAGTTTTAGGCAATCTTTACAGTAGTAAAAACGCTGCTCCTTATGAATTAACTGCTGAAAACAATATCAAGGCGATTGTAACAAAGAGTAACCTGAGAATTGAATTCGATGACGATAAAAAGGTTACCACAATAGATACTCCGGGCGGAAACAAAGTAGTAATTAGTGATGATGCAAAATCTATTTTGCTGAATGATCAGAACAAAAACAAAGTTGAACTTAATTCTGATGGCATTACACTTGATAGTCCGAAGGATATTAAAATAAGCTCTAAAGCCAAAATTTCGGTTGATGGAGCAACCGGAATCGAACTTAAGTCTAATTCAGATATAAAACTAACCGGATTAAACATTAATCAAACAGCTAATGCAAGCTTTGTTGCCAAAGGTAGTGCAAGTGCAGAGGTTTCTGCCTCTGGAAATACAACAATTAAGGGCGCATTGGTGATGATAAACTAAAAGGTTTTAAAAAAAGATAATCAGAAAGGATATACTATGGGACAACCTGCAGCAAGATTAACAGATATGCATACCTGCCCGATGCAAACTCCGGCATTTCCTTCTCCCATTCCACACGTGGGAGGGCCTGTTGTTGGTCCTGGGAAACCGACAGTACTCATAGGAGGACTGCCTGCAGCTGTGGTTGGCGATTCGTGTGTATGTGTGGGCCCTCCCGATTCTCTCGTTAAAGGCTCGGCAACAGTCCTTATTGGCGGAATGCCGGCAGCAAGACTTGGAGATTCCACGGCTCATGGAGGTTCTATTGCTCTAGGGTGTTTTACTGTACTTCTTGGATAAATCGATTCAGTTATGGATGATAAATCATTTTTAGGTGTAGGTTGGGCTTTTCCTCCGGAATTCGATAAATATGCTGAGGAAAATAAAATGTCGCATGAAGAAGATGATATTCGTGAAAGTTTACATATTCTACTTTCAACAAATCCTGGTGAGCGTGTTATGCACCCTGCTTTTGGCTGTGGTATCAAATCACTTGTTTTCGATACAATTAAAGTAAGTACAATTACAATTTTGAAAGATATGATTAAAAAGGCTATTCTCTTTTTTGAGCCAAGAATAGACTTAGACTCAATTGATGTGAATACCGATCAGGTTCATGAAGGCCTTTTGAAAATCAATATCTTTTATACAATAAGAACCACCAATAGTAGAAGTAACATGGTATATCCATATTATTTTATTGAAGGGTCCAATATTTAAGATGCTTGTTTTATGAAAATCAGCGACGGTTTAAGTCAAAACAACAGAAGCTACAATATCATGGACGATGACTATTTCAGAATTGATGAATGGTCATTACATGATCGTATTTGTTTTATGAAGGACTTTGCAAAGAATATTAAATTCTTCAATACTTCAAATATTCATGATGGATACTGGAGTGAGCTTTTGAACTCAGATGAACTTATTGTTCTTTCTGAAATACAAGTTATAAATATTAGTTACTATGAAAAGGACTTCCTGAAAAATTATAATAATATAGCCGGGAATTCTGATTCTTATCTCCTGAAGCAGTTAAATTGTATTTTTGAACTAGCCTGTTATTTTAACCATTGGTACAAGAAGCTACACATCAAAGGTTCGTACAATCATGAAGGCTTCATAAATGAAATTGCTTATCTGATTCGGAATAAACTTTCTTATGGTTTGGATTTCTACAAGTCAATTCTACATTCACAATACCTTTCAATTCCCAAAGACGATATAGAAGAAAAAACAAAGGATTTTGGCTTCATATGGGAACCTTCGGAGAGTATTCCTATCAAAGATAATTTCCAAAAGATAAATAAAAAATTAAAAAACACATTTTACGATTTTAACAATTCGGTTTATTTCCTAAAACAAACTGCAAGCAAATACATGGAGAAATCACTTAAATCTAAGGATCATGCTCCATATATCAGTATGTTGTTTGCCTATGCAAGGTTATTTGAACATGCTTCAAGTAAATTAAATGCTTTTACACATAAGTATTCTAATTTCTACTACAATAAGGTTTTGAATATAAAACCTCTAAAGCATGTCCCAGATAAGACTTTCCTCCTTTTTACGCTCAAGCCAGGTACAAAAAATAGCATTATACAAAAAGATGAACGCTTTCTTGCAGGTAAGGATAAAAATAAAAAGAAAATATATTTTAAGGCTGATAACGATCTTGTAATCAATACTTGTAAAGTAGGTAAAATACTTACTTTATTTTTAGAGAAAAACGAATTAATATCTCCTCAAAGTGGTTGGACAGACATGCTTAAAGATGAAATTCCTCCATTGAGCATTGAAAACTATAAACCAGAAGAGTTGAAAAATTATCCTCTATTCGGAGGACCTCTAAAAAAGCCAGGTATTTATGCAGAAATTGGCCTGGCAATTGCAGACGATGTTTTTCTCGTAAACGAAGGTAGGCGAAAAATTCACATTGAGTTTTGTTTTTCTGAAGATAGTTTCAAAGCTTTTCAAACCCGACTAACAGACATAAAAGAAGAGTATGAAATTGCTGAAGTCTTCATAAAACTATTCTCAAATATGTTTATGGTCTATATTACCACAAATCAAGGATGGTATAAAGTTGATAATTATATTATAAATAACTCCTTGATTAATACAGCTCAGAGCAAAAACTCTATATCCTTAAGCTTTGTTCTGATGCCGGAAGATCCACCAATAGTATGTTATTCAAAGGAGCTTCATGAGGGAGAGTTTTCTGAGGAGTCACCAGTAATAAAGCTTATTCTTAATAATGAGTCCTATTTGTTCCCTTATTCTTTAATCGATATTCTGGATCTAGAGTCGATTAAATCCAGAGTTGAAGTTAGTGAAATTAAGGATCTGCTGTTAGTAAATGAATTAGGGCATGTAGATATAAGCCAACCGTTTTATCCATTTGGTGTATCACCGGGCGTCAATTCTTTTTTCTTATTGAGTAATTATGAAATGGCAAATAAAAACCTCTGTGATTTGTCGATTTTTATCAGATGGATTAATTTACCAACCGATGAAAGAGGACTTAGCGGTTATTTTGATGCATATGAACAAAGCGTTGGTAAAAAGGATTATAAATGCTCAGTTAGTTTTTTAAATAATGGGAAATGGCTACCCGAAAAAGAAGCTCCACAACAGATCTTCCAACTATTTCCCGACAATTCTGATGTGCCACATGAAAAACTTGAAGACTACTCACATTTTTCTGAAATGGACACTTTCTATTTCAGACCAGCTAAACGTAAGCTGGATAGAGAGAATTTCAAGTATGACAATTATACTAAAGGTGGTTTTGTCAGGTTTAACCTGGAAAGTCCGGTGTTTGGTTTTGGGTTTAAAGACTATTCGACCCAATTATCTAAAATCATTCTTCATAATGCCCAAAAAAAGCGGAAACTACCTGTTGTAAATGCACCCTTTTCTCCATTGGCAGATTATATAACACTGGAATATACTGCTGAATCGACAATGTACTTCTCTCATGATATATCCGGTCACCAACAAATAAAAAGCAGTTATTACCATTTACACCCCTGGGGCTTTGAAGAGATAAATTTAGATGACGGACAACATACAAAGAAATTTGTTCCTGAATATAATGATCAAGGCAATTTATTTATAGGTCTTAAGGAATTTGAGGCAGAAAAAACCGTTTCTCTTTTTTTTAACCTTATCGACGATTCTACACCTGAACATATTGAAACTCCACCGGAGATTAAGTGGGAGTATTTATCAACCAATGTTTGGAAAGCTTTTCCAAAAACAAATATTATCTCAGATTCTACCCATAAATTTCTGGAGTCAGGAATAATAACAATTAAAGCCCCGGAAGACATTAACCAAGACAATACTATTCTAGGAGAAGATTTGTTTTGGATTAAGATATCTGCAAATAATAAACTTGATGCTATTTGCAGTCTAACCGGTGTTTCTACGCAGGCTTTATGTGTGACCCGCGATATAGAAGGCACACCAGATAATAAAAGTGATGTATTTCTTCCAGCAATGACTATTACAAAACCTGAACATAATTTACCAGGAATTAAACAGATATTCCAGATTTCAAATTCAGAGAATGGTAAGCCTCAAGAGAGTTCTTTACAAACAAGAATCAGGGTTGGTGAGAGACTTAAACATAAATGTAGAGCAGTTACTCCCTGGGATTACGAGCAGCTGATACTTGAAGAATTTCCTGAAATTTTTAAAGTAAAGTGTTTCCCAAATATGAACTTTGAGGGAGAAAGGGAACCAGGTAAGGTATTAACAGTTGTAATTCGAAAAGAAACAGGACAAAACCAGACCGTTAATCCAGAACCAATGGTAAACAATACCCAGTTAAACAAAATCGCATCATTTTTAAAGACAATAGCTTCTCCTTCAGCAGATATTGAAGTTAGAAATCCTGTGTATGAACAAGTACAGGTAAAATGCTCGGTATTATTTAAGCCAGGTCTTGACGAAGGTTACTTTATTAACCAGTTGAATAAGGATCTAGTTTCTTTTATCAGTCCAGATCAAAGCAATAACGAGAATGAACCGGGTTTTGGCAAGGTAATAAAATGTATCGATGTGCTTTCTTTTATACAGAGTCAGGATTATGTAGTGTTTGCAACTAACTTCTCTCTATTACATGTAACACTTAATATTGAAACAAAATATAATTTAGTCGATACAGCAGAAAGAACTTTCCTTCAGAAGGTAGAGCAACCCCAATTAGAACTCGATGCTGATTTGTTTGATAAGCAGCTAAGCCCTAGCTATCCATGGGGCCTATTGGTGTCTGCTCCGGTACACTCAATTCACACAATCAATAATGAAGAGCTCGAAGAACCTGTTAAAACAGGAATTGATGAAATAAAGGTGGGAGTGAATTTTATAATTAAATAAATATCCTACTCAAACAACGAAACAAAAGACAGATACAATGGCTAAAAGAAACCGTAAGACATTAAAAAACTTTTTTAGAAAGGGGCATATGCCTACCGAAGGTGATTTTAATGATCTTATTGATTCTACAGTTAATATTGTCGATGAAGGATTTTCGAAATCTTTTTCTGACGGATTGAAGTTGTCCACTGTTGCCGGTTCTGATAAATTAATGAGTTTCTTTCGGGATATTGAAGATAAAAGTCCTATCTGGACTTGTGAAACCGACAAGTTAAATAACAGCCTTTCCTTTTCGAATAGTGAGGGTGAAAAAATTCTTGTGCTAGATGAAGAAAAGCGGGTAGGAATTAATAAAGAAAAACCAGAGACTGCACTTGATGTTGATGGTGTAATTACATCAACTGGCCGCAAAGGAAGCTATAAATCGGGATTAGTACCTGCCAATGGCCAATGGCAACCCATAATATTAGACTTAACAGGATGTAATGCTTTTGAAATTATGGCTGGAGTGGGCAAGAAGAAATCAGGTAAATATGCTCTCCTTCATGCATTTGCCTTGAGTACCTTTTATTCTAAAAACAAGATAATTTATCACCAATCATTCTTTAAAACATTATGTAATACCATTAAACTTAAGTGGGATGGAAGCACTAATTCCTACCAGCTTGATATTAAAACAAAGTCTGATTATGGTCCTGACATTTATATAAATTACTTCATCTCTCAAATTTGGTTTGATCCTCTTATGGATAGTTGTTATAAACCTAAAGAATAATGATAAGTATGAGCAACCTTAAATTTACCATTACTATAGAGGAAGGAAGAGTGATATTTCATGCTTTGTCTGAATTACCTTTTAAGCAGGTCTTTGAACTAATAGGTAAGATTAACAGCCAGACAAACCAACAGGTTAAAAAGACCGAAACTTCCGATGGACGAATAGTTTTAGTGCTAAACGAACTAGACTTGGAGCTAATCTCACAAGCACTCTCAAAGCAACCTTATGAGAGAGTATTTAAAATTATATCAAAGCTCTTTAATGTGGAATCACTTTAATTCAATGGAGCCTTCATCATGAATGATCAGACAATTTTTATTGAAAGGAAAAAGACGGGTACAGAAGAAAATGATTTTAATTCGTTGAAGGAGCAGGGTATTAGAATTTTGCAGGAAATGTCGGGGGAGATATGGTCTGACTATAACCTGCATGATCCTGGTGTAACTATTCTGGAGCAACTTATATTTGCTCTTACTGAATTAATATACCTGGCAGATTTCAATGTAGAGGATATTTTAAGTCCGGAATCTGGAGAAATTAATTATAATAAACAAGCCCTTTATGAGCCTCTTGAAATTTTTCCGAGTGAAACAATTACCACAAAGGATTATTGTAAAGCTATTTATGACAATGTAAAGGGTATTCGAAATGCATGGATTATTGAACCCCAAAAAGGAGATACAAAAGGTTTATATCGGTTTCTAATTGATGTTGAGAAGAAATTTATGGGCAAGGAAGATTCTATTAAACAAAACCTTGTCAAATATTTTAATTCCATCCGGAACCTGTGTGAAGATATTGAAGCTGTAGAATTATTGAAAAGGGAACCTGTAGAATTAGTAGGTATAATTGAAATTAATAATAATGAAAGTCCGGAAAAAATATTGTCCTCGATATTTTTCGAGTGCTTTAAAATAATTACACCCCGTATTGTTTTTCATTCATATAACGATCTTGTTAAGCAGGAGCTGAGCCTGGAAGAGATATTAAGAGGGCCTTTAATAAATAAAGGCTATATCAAGGATGAAGATTTATTACCCCATTATCAAAATATATACATTTCGCAGCTGATGAAGGCCGTGTTTAATGTAGAGGGAGTAGTTAGTATTAAAGACTTTTATCTAATTAAGGAAGGCAAAAAAGTACGAACCAGATTGTCTTTTGAGGATATTACCAAGGGAGCTTATATAAACATCCCTTTGGTCCAAAAGGATTTACTGATTAGACTGGAAAGAAATGGCCGGGCCAGTACCGTCAATTTAGAAGAAGTTTTACATGAATTCTTTCATCAGCTTCATCAATATAAATCTAATCATAATACAACACAGGATTTACATAATTTATTCCAGCTGCCTAAAGGAAAGTTTATGGATATTGGTCAATTTTATTCAATCCAAAATCAGTTTCCTGCAGCCTTTGGTATTAATAGCTTTAGTGTTCCTGCTTCTGCCGGAGATTCCAGGATAGCACAAACCAAGCAGCTTAAAGGATATCTATTGATATTTGAACAATTAATGGTAAACTTTTTGTCGCAAATAAAGAATTTACCAACCTTTTTATCGCCAGATCCCGGAACTCATGCCAGTTATTTTTCAGAACCTCATAATACGGTTCCAAACTTAAAAGGGCTGTTAAAAGATGCATGGGAAGAAAATCTTGAAATTCACGATAAAGAACTTAAAAAGATTGTTTCCAGATACGATGATTATTATGATCGTCGCAACCGTCTACTCGATTTTATTTTATCAATGTATGGTGAAAATTTCAGTCAGAAGACACTTATGCAGTTTAATTATTATTTCACCAATAAAGAACTTCCAATAGTACTTTGTGAGAATAAGGAATTTATGCTTAAGCACCTGGTTCATATGAACCGATACAAAGCACGTTCTTTTAATTACCTCAAAAAATCATGGAATACTCAAAACATTCCTTATGTGAAGTTGAAAATCTCACTTCTGCTTGGCATTAAAAATTACATGAGAACTGCCTATTCAGACGTTCTTGCCAATCATAATATGAAGCTGATTCATAGTAAGGATAATGAAACTTATTTACAAAAATTCCTGAACAGAAAGGAATGGATTCTGGAACTGGATGAATCTTATATACAGGATAATTTTATTGGAATACCCGATGTTCCTTTATCAAATCAGGAGCTGTTTGAGGAGGTGGCTGAAACTGCCAAGAATGTAGATTATCTGGATGAGAAAATAATATATGATGAGTTCTTCAGGTATGGCATTAACTTAAACTATTACAAGATAGGCATTCTAAACCGGCGCAAGGTGCATGTAGTACTATTTAAGCATCCTCAAATAAATGAGTATATTTTTATTGGTGAATATAAAACACCTGAAGACGCTGTATTGGAAATCAATTGCCTGCAAAAGTTTCTTATTAGGCTAAACCAAGAAAGTGAAGGAATGCATATTGTTGAACACATTCTTTTAAGAACAGGCAGAAATGAAAATTTAATAGCTTGTAAAATATTAAATTATCATAATAAAGTAGCATTTACCTCCTCTGGTTCTTATATGAAGCAAACGCAGGAAGAATTTTATGAGGAGCTCAAATTACTGTTGCCAGACAGATATAATTATACTATCGAGGATAATGAGTCTGGGCTATTCCAAATATTCATTCATAAAAATGGCGTTAAAATATTGGAGGGAACCGAATATTACGAATCAGCTGAGGAGGCAGCTTTTATTATTGAAGAATATTGTAGTTTCTATGCAAACCAATATCAAAAAGAGAACCTTGAAAAAAGTATAGAATACACTTACCAAAACGATATTCCAAAAGATTTTTATGAAAACAGGATTAGTGTAGTTCTTCCAGGATGGAGTGCCCGGTTTAATAATTGGAGGTTCCGGGATTACCTTGAAGAAACCTTCTTGGTTAACTTACCAGCGCATATTATGCCTGATTATTACTGGCTGGATATTGAGCAGTTAAGTTTATTTGAGGAACTGTTTAGTAGTTGGTTAGAATCTAAAGCGGGCAAGGATCAAGAACGCACAGATAACCTGGCAGAGGAACTTGTTCACTTTCTTCTAAATCATAAGAATGGAAAAATAAAGAACAATTGATGATACTTTGATGCGATGACAGCAAAGCACACACTAGAAAAGATTGTATACAACAGTCAGTTCAATTCCAGTGACCTGGCTTGGGAATTTCAGGCAAAGGCTGCAGGTTTTATTGAAAACGAGTTGGGGAAGGTGATTGATGAAGTATGCACAAAACTGGATCGTAAAGGCAGCATAATTAAAGTTAACAAACTTGAATTTGACCTAGGAAAGTTCCAATATTTAAATAGCGAAAAAGAAATTATAGAAAAACTCCGGGAAGAAGTATACAATAGCTTGTATAAAATCATTTCCCAATTATCATTCAATCCATCAGAAAAAGGACAAATTATAGCTGAGGAGGTTTTAGAAAGCCAATTATTAAAAATGTTTATTGAGAAGGGCTACTATAGTTCCCATACATATAATCAGATAAGTTTTTCATTACAAAAATCCTTACATGAAAATTTGAACAATAATGCTGAATCTTTTATTCGCTGGTTAAAAATAAAAGCCCGGAAAGAGAATATAAGAAGGAGGCTAATCTATCAATTTAGCGATAAGCAAATAATAGAAATAATAGATCATGTAGATCCGGAAAATTCAAAGTTTATTGCTGAACATACATTGGCTTTAAGGCACAAACATGCTATTGAACGTTTGCACAACCTTTCTGAAAGTAATTTTAGAAACCTTAGTTGGGAAGTAATATTAGCATATATTTTTTCTGAAGCAGGAAGTTATTTTAATCGCAAAACTTTTGTGAAATATACACTTCAGAAAATAGCTTTGCGATTTCGTATTAATTTTGGAAGCTTACTGCAAACTTTTTCCGGTTCAGTAAGTGAATTAATGAGAAGGAAAGGTATTAATCCGGAATTTCCGAAACTAATTTTAGAGCTAAAAACGGAATTCGAAAATACTAAGCAGATTGACATTCAGGAAGAAAACACAGCTGAATATAAAGCAACATTGCTTAAAGAACTTAAATTAGTTCTGCAGGGAAAGAAGAGCGAGCTTGAGGAAAAGATATTTATCGACCTTTTGAATTTTCACTTCAAAGATGCTCTAAAACTTATAAAACAATATCTGAATCATTCCCAAAGCATAGAAAACTGCCTGAATGGTTTTTCAATTGAACAACTAAAGCTACTTGTGCAGAAATTGGATTCGTCAGAATATCCACTTATAATTTTCGGTATGGAACGGTTTGATAAAGTTGTTTCAAACTATTTGCCAGGAGCTATGAATGCAGACAAACAAAAGGAACTTTGGGTAACGACTGTTGCTGCTCTTTTATTATCAATAAGAGGGCCGCAATTAATAAAACAATTAATCTGGGAACTCTCAGTCTCTATTTCTATTAGGTGCCTGAATCTCCTTAAATTACTGAGTTCACAAAAAGAATATCAGGGTATGGATTCTCAGGTAGGGCATAAATTCCTCTTATGTGTCAACCAACAAATTAGTGAAGTTGAAGTAGGCCTGCAAAAAATTGATTTACCCGACATCTCTGTTGTTCGGTTATTAGATGCATATTATATTTATGATCTACTTATGCTTCATGTTTTTAAAAAGGATGGAAAACATATTTTTAGAGAAGTAAAAAACACAGTACCAACCCATGAATTATTAAGTAAACTTGAGTCCCTGAATCCAACATTACTTCAAAATTTTCTTTTGTTATTTAGAGACAGAAATAAGGTAAAACAGTTGTTATTCAATGCTGATACTTCTTTCATTTCTGAATTAATAGTGTTTATTTTTAAAACTTTTGGATCCGATGATACTACAAAAAAAGTACAACTCCAGAGATTGCTTTTATCATTTTATCCAGTTAAACAAGAAGCTGATTTCTTTTTAGGTTTTATTCCTAAGTTGATAAAGTCACCGAATCTTGCTCTTTCTGAATTGTCAGAAAAAGTTCAGCAGGAAATTGAACTAAAAGTTTCAATTAAACCGAAAAAGGAGATGAAGTTCTGGGAGCTGAAAACAAATTTGTTATCATACCTTTTATCGGAAAAACCTGGCGATAATAATGTGCTGATTTATGAGGGAAACTGGAAGAAAATTGTAACTCAATATCCTGATCGTATTTTCGAACTAATAGAGTCGATTATCTATAATCCAACAGTGTTTAATTCTTTTATTAAAACCTCTAATCCTAAGCTGTTATTGCAAATTATTAAGATAATGCCTGTTTCAGATTATAAAAGAAATTTCCTACTGGGTTTTATTGCTTCTTTTGAACTGCATTCCTCGTCGAATTATGAAGATGAAAGACAAAGTTTATGGTTTATAGTCTTTCAATCAGCCATAGAAAAAAGCTCAAAAAAAGATGTCGATTTTGCGCATGAGCTACTAATTGACTCAACAAACCGTTTATCGGAGTTGCCATTGCAAAGGAAAGCTATACAAGCTCTACGTAAATCCGTAAAGGGATTGAATAGTATGGATAGAGAGAAAACTCTGGCAGTAATTCAGGATGTTGAAGATAAACTTGCAGAGTTAACTCATAATCTACAAGTACCTTTTGACAATAAGGAATTTAACTTTACAACTGATACAGAATTACTAAAAGGAATAATCAATTCGACTCATAAGCTTAAAGAAATTATTAAGAAGTTGCCAATATCAGATTATAAGAGAAATTTCTTGCTGGTTTTCATTGATACTTTTGATCGGCATATCCCGTCAAATTATAAGGATGAAAGGCAAAGTTTATGGCTTCTGGTCCTCCAATTAGTAATTGAAAAAAACTCCAAAAGAGATGTCGATTTTGTGCAAGAGTTACTAATTGGTTCAGCATACCGTTTATCGGGGCTTTCAGTGCAGAAGAAGGCTATGCAGGTTTTACGCAAATCAGCAAGAGGATTTAATAGTATGGAAAGGGAGAAAACACTGGCAGTAATTCAGGATGTTGAAGACAGAATCTCTGAGTTAACTCATGATGTAAAAATACCGGTTGAAAATAAAAAATCTAACTCTACAATTGCACTAGAGTTTCTGCAAGGCAAAATAGAGCCTGCCCAAAAACTTAAAGATATAATCAGAGATATCTTTCAATTAATCAAAACAGATCCCGATCTTATTTTGGCTGTAATAATGAAGTCGTTAAAGGTAAAATCAAATAGAATTTTATGGGTTAAGAAGCTGCCTGAAGAGCTACTTTTAAAAATACTTTATATAATCCATCCAAGCGATTTTCACGAGAATTTTTCACTTGTCTCCAAAAGCTATCTTATTGCTTCTCAAATAGCAAACCGCCAAGAAACAATTAAATTGTCAGCATTCTGGTATTATTCTTTCGAGGCTATGGCAGACTACACTTTAATGCCAAACCAAAATGACTATCAAAAAATATTCTTTGAGCATGTACTGGAAGATGTAAAAACACAAAATAAAAAAGAATTCCTCAATGAAATATATTCTGAATTATATAAGCAGATGCAGTATTCAGAAAGGAATCAATGCCTGAAAGTTATGAGCTTGGTTAAGAAACTAACAGAAGAATCGGAGGAAGAAGTATTATTAAAGCATAAGGTTGATAAGAACAGGAAAGCAGAAGAAACTAACAAGCAAGAAGGGAGCTTGTGGGAAGAAGAAGACGATGCAATCCCTATTTATATTGATAATGCAGGATTGGTTATAACAATGCCCAGCATTCACCCTTTATTTAACTTGTTTGGGTTGATCAAGGATAATGTTTTTATCGATGAAGCCGCTCAAATGCATGGAGTACACATGATACAGTATTTGGTTGACGGAAAAACTTCTACCCCCGAATTTGAACTGGTATTGAATAAGATTCTCTGTGGAGTGGATATTGAAAGTCCGGTACCGCTTGAAGGAAACCTATCAGAAAAGGAAAAGGGTGTAATAGAACAAATAATTAAGGATATGATTCAGAATTGGAAATCAGTAAGCAATACATCAGTGGAGGGATTCCGTCAATCATTTCTTCAGCGTAGTGGCATTCTTAAAAGAAGAGAAGAATGGTGGGAGCTGCAAGTAGAGGAAAAACCCTATGATATGCTTCTGGATAGTATTCCATGGAGCTATACAACCATAAAATTCGCTTGGATGGAATTGCCTATATATGTAAAATGGCGGCCGGAGCAGGAATAACCAGGTTAGATTTTAGCCATTAAAATACCGAGCATAAAATAAGCAGGTATCAATAATGGACAAAAAAGTAAAGCTATGAAAACAAAAATTCAACAAAAGAAGGAGGGGCAAGCCAGCAGAAATAAAACACCTGATGGCTCTGGAAAAGAAGCTGTACCCTTAAAATCAATTCAAAATGATAGTGCACTGCAACAAAAACATGCAGAAAAGGTCAGGAACAACCCATTAGTGGATGTACAACAGAAAAAACTGAACAAAATTTTTAATGCTTCTAATCAGGAGCAAGTTAGCCAGTATGCATTAAATCCGGAAGATGAAGAACTAATGGCTCAGGGAAAATTTACAACGGATGCTGTTGTTCAACAAGTACCATTTGACGAAGAAGAGCTACCAGGTCAAGGTAAATTTATTGAGAATAGCCCGATTCAGAGGCAAGCTTTGGAAAATGAAGAGGAACCTCTTCAGTCAAAGTCTGATGAAACTGCTCAAATGAACAAAACAGGCATGCCCGATGATGTCAAAAATAAAATGGAGAGTAGTTTTAATACCGATTTTTCCAATGTAACAATTCATGCGAATTCATCAAAGGCTCCGAATGTAGGCGCTCTGGCGTACACTCAGGGACATGATATTCATTTTGCCCCGGGACAGTTTAGTCCTGATTCTTCGCAGGGTCAAAGATTGTTGGGACACGAATTAACACATGTTGTTCAGCAAAGGCAGGGCCTTGTTAAACCTACAGGAGAAATTGGAGGTATGCCTGTGAATGATAATCCATCGCTGGAAAAAGAAGCCGATGACATGGGGTCTAAAGCAAGTTCTGGCTAATCCTTTAATTTGTAGGAGAAGAATAGCAAGTCTCAAAAATATCAATTAAAGTTCCTTTTTTGTTTAGTTGACATTCAAACCAAACATATATGCAGTCTATACTAAATAAAATATTCGTTTTTTCAGGTATGCTTATTGGAATAGCATGTGTCTTTCTGACTGTGGGATGCAACAAGACTACAGACACGAAAGTCCCTGAACAATTACCATTTGATACAGCTGTTGGTATTGTAAGTCACAGACATCTGATACATCTAGAACTGAGAAAACACAATCTGACGAAAGAAAGCGAATGGGATTCATTAAATAATATAAAAATATTAAAAGCAAGGAAACATATTTTCAAACGGCATCCTGAATACAAAGTGTATGGCTGGCATATGTATTCTGAAGGATCGGCTTATAAGAACTATAATTTTTCAATTTTGGCCGGGGTTATTTACTTTGCGTATGAAATGAATCCAAATACCGGTGCATATAATAAAATCCATGCATGGGAAACAACTAGTTTGGTAGATAGTGCCAAGGCTCATAATTGCAATGTTTTTCTTTCGGTCACAAACTTTGGTGAAAAAGATAACCATACTTTCCTCACCAGTTCATATGCCCAGAAAAACTTCCTTGAAACAGTTTCGAAACTTCTCAAAGCCAGGGATGCAAATGGTGTTGTTCTCGATTTTGAAAACATTGGGGGCAAAGACAGGGATAACTTTTCAGCATTTGTAAAAGATTTTTCCACGAAGCTTAAAAAGATCAATCCATCTTATCAACTAATTGTAAGCCTTTATGCTAAAGATTATCGTAATGTCTTTGATATTAAAGCTATTGATCCTTACATCGATGAATACATTTTAATGGGGTATGATTATTATGGCAGTTTTAGTACAGAAACAGGGCCGGTTGCCCCTTTGTATGATTTAAAGAAAGGCTTAAACTATTCTATAAGTACATCGGTTAGGGATTATTTAAATGAAGGAGTAGCTGTCTCTAAGTTAATTTTAGGTTTACCTTATTACGGTGCTGAGTGGTCAGCAAATAGTACAAGTATTCCTTCAAAGGTTAAAGATTTTATTTCGCACCCTAGTTACTCACAAACAAAAACCCGGATTATAAAAAACAATATAATTCCTGATCTCGATAATAAGGCTGTTACCAAGTATCTAATAAGTAATAAGGAAAATACTATTTATCAGACCTGGTATGACGATAGTTTAACTTTGGCCCATAAGTACGATTGGGTTCTTGAACAAGACCTGGCAGGTGTGGCACCTTGGACACTCAGCTATTCGGGACAATACAAGAGCTTATGGAATTTGTTGAATGCTAAATTCGGACAAACAGATAATACACAATCGGCATCTGATGTTAGCGACAAATCTTCAAAGAAACGGAATGAAGAAAAAACCCTTTCACGGCACCAAACTAAGAACTACTTTTCACATGCAGGTAATTATGCAAAGAATATTTTGCCAAACTATAAGCCCTGGTCCTTCAAAAAGAGTAGTTTCTTTGATGAAAAGAAAAAAGAGAGTCACCTCATATATGGTTTTTACCCTTTTTGGAATGATAATAAAAAGCTTAAGATAGACTTTAGGCTCTACTCACGAATAGCATACTTTGCAGCACTTCCTGATCCGGAAAATGGTAAGATTAAAAATGCATTTGGATGGAGCAAATTAGATGTTCCCTTAGCTCAAAAGCATGGGTGCAAGGTTGATTTGGTAGTGGCTAACTATGCTGATCAGAGCGAGAGTAAGGTATTAAAAAACAAGAAAAACCTTGATACTTTGGTGCAGGATCTACTTCAACTGTTTAGCAGCAAGGAGGCAGATGGCATAACTATTGATTTTGGCAGTTTTCCGAAATCAGACAGCGAAAACTTCAACTATCTGGTTAAGCAGCTCAAAGAGGCATTAGTAAAGATTGATACAGCATACAAGCTTAATTGTATGCTCCCTCAGGTACTCGCAAGAAACAAAAAAGGTGCTTACGATTTTTCAATACTAAATAGCTATATCGATTACTACCTTATAACAGGTTTCGATTACTATGGTAGCCATTCGAAACAGGCTGGCCCTAATGCACCTTTGAATTCAGGCGAAAAATGGGGTAAACACTCCATAAGTAATAGTATTGCAGATTATATTTCGCAAGACTTGGATAAAGAGAAACTGGTTTTAATAGTACCCTATTTTGGTATAAGATGGCAAACAGAAACGGAAAATATTCCTTCGAAAGTAAAAGGCCGACCTCAGTATTTTAGCTATAGCGATTTCAAGAAATCAATTGTTTCGGGAAGCAAAAAAACCTTTGATAAAGAAAGTTCAACCCCATGCTATAAGCAGATAACTGAGAATAAAAACTACCAAACATGGATTGACGATTCTTCGAGCCTTGCCCTAAAATACGATTTTGTTATAAAAAACAATCTTGCAGGTATCGGTATATGGTCGGTGGGGTATGATGCCGGATTTCATGAGTTAGATAAGCTGATTGCTGCAAAATTCTACACAATAAAAAGGTCTGGTCATACTACTAAAAAGAAAGATATGTTTTTTAAAGAACTAATGAATGAATTAAGGGAAAACCCGACAATAATGATCTTGTTCTGGGCAGATTTGTTGTTGGTATTCCTACTGTTGAACTTTATACTATTAAGCTTTAGGATATGCTTTTTTTACTCTCTAATTAGGCGCTACATTTATTTCTTCTATGCGCTCGGGTTTGTCCTTTTTATTGGAACCTATTTCCTGTTAAGGGAAATACCCAGTATTCCCGACGATGGCACAATAGCTGTTGCCCTTTTTATTGGATTGGTATGCCTGATCCTGGTTAAAAGTATACTCGACAGCAAAGCTAAAAAGGCAGCTCCTTAAACGCATAAGAAATGTCAGACAACATACCACAAATAGAAAAGGAAATTGATTGGTTTAACCAGATCCTGGAAGCCAGGATAGATATCTATTTCAACCATGAAACCAAATATAAAACCATTTCTGAAATAGCCCTTCCAGAGTTGGGAGATAACCACTATGCCAGGGTAGTATCTGAATTTAACATGTCGTTCGACGAAAGAATAATCCTTATAATATCACTAATTCCCCATATACAGCCACATGTTTTAGATACCTTCTTTACACATAACAAGAACTTCGATCGCCCATTTTCTGAGTTTGGCGGTTGGAAAGGTAATACTCATGGAGGCTTTTTGCCCACAGGAGAAACCGCAGCTTTTGTTCTCTCAGGAAACGATTTAAACAAACGCTTTGAAGTAGTAAAGATGTTTGAAGATGAACATTTCTTTCATAAAGCCGGAATATTAAAGCTCGAAAACAATGGGGAAAATGAACCCTTTTTAAGTGGGAAGCTGGTAATTTCGGCTGAATATTTGTACAAATGCACTACCGGTGAAACTCATAAACCCGATTACAATATTCATTTTCCGGCCAAATTATTAAACACTCCCCTGAATTGGGAAGACCTGATATTAGAATCTCATGTACATGACGAGATTGAACAGGTAATGGCCTGGATAAAATACGAATCGGTAATATTGGACAAGTGGAAACAACGCAAGTATATTCGGCCAGGGTACCGCTGCCTGTTCCATGGACCGCCTGGTACGGGTAAAACCTTAAGTGCCTGCCTTATAGGTAAAAAGTTTGGTATAGATGTTTACCGGATAGATTTGTCGATGTTAGTATCCAAATATATTGGTGAAACCGAGAAGAACCTGAAAAATGTATTTGACCAGGCCGAGAACAAAAAGTGGATCTTGTTTTTCGATGAGGCAGAGTCGCTCTTTGGAAAAAGAACAGCCGCATCGAGTGCCAACGACCGCTTTGCTAATCAAGAGACATCATACCTACTTCAGCGTATCGAAGACTTCCCCGGAATTGTAATACTGGCAACCAATATGCGCACCAACATGGATGAAGCATTTTCGCGTAGGTTCCAGAGTGTTATCCATTTTCCGATGCCACATTTTGAGCAGCGCTACCAGCTATGGAAAAACCTGATGCCCGAACAAATTAAACTGAGTTCCCGTATTGATCTGGCTCAAATTGCAGAAGAATACGAGATTTCCGGAGGGGCCATAGTAAATATTGTACGCTATTGTTCGCTTAAAGTATTGAACAATAAATTAAAAGAACTAACAGAAAAAATTTTGGCAGAAGGCATTCGCAAAGAAGTGGAAAAAGAAGGTAAGGTTATGAGTTTTAGTTGATATGTGTTATGTTTTGAATTATGACTAGATAAAGACAAATTCTACGCTATACATTAAATACGTCAAGTATTGAATAAGTGCACTGAATTTAATAACTTACATAAAGAAGAATAATTAAAGGATTCCACACTTCAGATGATATGGATATATAACTAGTGGCACAATAACAAACATAAAGCTATTAATGAGCCATAAAATAGTTAAAGATATAGTCTTAATAAAAGCCACTACAGTTGTAGTAGCATGTTATAGGCTATGAAGGAAAGCCTATAACATTTCACAAAAAAAAACTAAAAAAAGATAGAGATATGTACGAACAAACTGAGAAGCCAAAGGAGAATAGAGCAGTTGCTAATTCAGTAACCCGGAAGGAAGGTAATGGGAAGCAAAGCTTTGTGGATAACCGGACTGAACTTGTTGTTCAAAGGAAGCTACAGGTAAATTCCAATTCATCAGAAGGAATTATTCAAACCCATTCTAAACAATGTGGTTGTGCAAGTTGTGCAAGCACTATGCAGAAGCCTTTGCAGAAAAAAAACAAAACGTCAGGCGAGAAAATACTCCAGCTCAAACCTTGCCCAGAATGTGGAAAGGAAAAGGGACATTTATCTGGTTGCCCTAGACACAAGCATAATAGAAGCAGTACTGGTAAAGGTACTCACAAATTGGGAGGGTCTCACGATGATGGTTCTGGCTATCAACGCAGCGGATCTGGTGGAGACAGGCATGAGAAGGGAAGGAGAGCCGCCCAGATAGCATCAGAAAGAAAGAAAAGGAAAAAAAAGTAGGGAAAAACCTATAACAAAACCTAAAAGCCACTGAAAAGACTTTTAGCCCAATTGTTTTAGGCAATGAACGAAAGCCTATAACATCGAATAAAACCAATTAAAAAGGTTTGAGATATGTACGCACAAGTAAATAAATCGCACGAGAATAAAAGCAGGGCGGTCGCTAATTCTGTAGCTCAGAAAAAAAGTAATGTGAAGCCAGGTTTTGGGTTTGTGGATAATAGACCTGAGGCGGTTGCTCAACGAATACCACAAGAGATGGCAAAAAACAGTCCACAGGTTAAGCAAGCAGCTCAGTCGCAATCAATGGCCACCAACAAATCTCCACAGTTTAATGGGGTAATGCAAAGAGCCAAGGCCATTACAGTAACTAAAGATACAAGTTCTGAATATTCCATTAAAGCTACAGGTGCTCCTTCTACTTTTACTGGAGGTAGTAATGCAGGGCAACGCGGTATAGATAATGTAAAAAGCTATTCTGCAAAATTTAGTGCTGACGACCAGTTGAATACCCTTGGCAATAGAACAGGACGCGGAAAAAGTGAAGAATCAAATTCAATGAATAATTTATTGCCAGAGTATGTTGGTGGTCATCTTTTACCGAAAGAATTTGGTGGTTCAGGAGATCAAGAAAATGTTTTTAATCAAGAAGGGGGGCAGAACAGTGGCTCATGGCGGTCATTTGAGATAGCAGCTTCAAAAGTTCTAGAAAAAACGCCACCGACAAACACATTCACTTATGAAATGTCATTAAAAGGTGATAACTTGACTAAAGCATAAATCAAGCATCTATATTTAATTAGAAAAACAGATATCAGAGTGAATAATTATAAGTCCATAACAAAACCTAAAAGCCATTGAAAACGTCTTTTAACCCAATTGTTATGGGCAAGACAAAAAGAGCTCAAAACAAGCGTAATCTTTTTGTAAATTATTGTAATTTGTAAAATAAAAAGATATGACAGACGATAGACTTAAAATATGGATTGATTTGGGAAAATGGTTTATTGTGTCGGTTGGTCTAGTTGTAATGACTAAGATTATAGATACTGGTTTTAAAGACAGAGAGGTAGGAATTAATGAGATAAAGGAATATGATAAATATGTTGAACTAGTAACCGATTATAATAAAATTGCAGAAAGACGATTACTAGCTCAATATTTTGCATATGTTACACCCTCTGAAAAATTAAGAGAAGGATGGTTAAGTTACTATGAAAGTGTCGATGAAGAATATAATCAAACATTGCAAAAAGTTGAGAATAAAAAGGTAGAACTTGATATGGTAGTTCAATCTGACACTGCAAATAATAATGTAGTTACAGCCTTAAAATCAGAGATTGAAAAATTAAATAATGAGTTAACCCCAACATTTAATAGTAGAAATAAACATGAATCTGCATTAGTTTGGGAAGCTTTGGGTTTTAAATATTTAATAGATAAAAACTTGGATAATGCAATACAAGCATTTGAAAAATCAGAGAATAGCTATAATACATTCCACCAAGTTTATGAAATAGCTCGTTTCTTAAAAAGTGAAAAGTCAAAAGTGTCTTCTGAAAGTGATATTGATTGGGGGATTATTTATAAAACAGTTTTAAATAAATACAGTTGGAAAATGCCTGAGGATGCAAAGAAAAAATTAGAACAATTAATTCTCTAATTATAACTTAAAATTCAATCATCATGAGTAAATTAAAGCTAAAGTAAGAAGATAGTTGTGGGACATCAAAGATATCGCATTTGCAGGCACTAACTTTCTCGAAAAATGGTATGTTCATGTCAACAGCAAATAAATTGCCGTGTGGTTCTATCTTTGATATGAAGAGAAATTTCATTGAGTATTTCTCTTAAAACGATTTAGTTTTCTCTCAAAAAAGTTTATCTGAGTATTAGAGCGATTACCCGACAATATTAACAGAATCAGCAAAATCACCTGCTAGTTTTACTCTTGACAGTTCAAATCAGACAGAAGCTGAAATGCTTAAAAGCATTATTGATTCTACGAGTGCTGTTGATATTAGTGCTGAATTAAGCACTATAATTGAAAATGCATAGAAAATCGTTGTTAAAATCAAACAATGGGGAATTGACTATATCGAGGAAGGTGAAATATTTGTTTTTTAACAAAAATGGCTAATAGTGGTGATGTAAGAATAAACCAAATTTTAGATGGAGACAATTTTGTAGCTACTCGTGGTGTCTGGATAAAAGGTCTGTCTTTTTACTCAAGTGTTGACCAAGAAACAATAACTAAAGTAAAAGCAATAAATGAAACTAAAAAAGTGGATTTAGTTAAAGCAATTATCAATTTAAACATCAAATCTGAGCTTAATCTTGATATCGACTAAGGTAAATTAAAGAGGTTTGAGATATGTATGCACAAGAAAATAAATCGCACGAGAATAAAAGCAGGGCGGTCGCTAATTCTGTAGCTCAGAAAAAAAGTAATGTGAAGCAAGGTTTTGGGTTTGTAGATAATCGGTGTGAAACTGTTACGCAGAGAAAAATGATTAAAGAGCAAAAATCTGACCGTTCGTATCATATTGGTGATAACGGAGTAATAGAAAGAAAAGACCAAACGATACAAAGGGTGTTGTTTACAACTGCCAGAGGAAAGAAAATATATAAACATCGACCAAACTTCCACGATAGTGGACACCCAAGTATTGATGAATTTAATGAAAAAATTAACGCAACTGATTCCTGGTGGTACGACAGATCTGAAAAAAGATTTAAAAGTCGTCCTCAAAATACGAGAAAAAGGAAAAGATCAAAAAAAGACAACACGGATAGAAAGATTGAGAAGAGGCTAAAATATTGGGAGCCAGGTTATGAATTTAAGCAAAAAACGAAGGGAAAAATGTTTGAATGCATGAATGGGGTTCGAAAGATGAATGCAAAAAAAGATAATAAAATCGAATGGGGGCATATAGGGAAGGAGAGAGAAGAGAAGCACCAAAATGCATGTGGAGCCAATAATATGGCTTATGTAAAAAAAATTGATGAAACTGATGTTGAAGCCATTGACAAGGACGCCCTACATGAAAAGATGACTCAGGGACAAATGGCTGGGAGTTTTCTTGCAAAAAGACTACTTGATCACAGTGGATTGAAGAAAGAAATGACGGAGCTACAAATGGTTACGGGACTAAAACAGAATGGGGACGAAGTGTTAATTATGGGAGGAAATTCTAATGAAGGAAATGAACGTTTTAGGAAATATATTCCGAATAATAATTTGTTCGATATGTATAAATCAAAATTCCTTGATGAAAATAAAGAAAAATACAATGAGAGTATGGAAAACCTTTATAAATCATCAAAAGACTTTAAGGAAAGCGTAGACAATTGGGATGGATCAAAAAATAGCTTAATTGACATTAGGGAAAAAAACAAGGGGAAATTTGGTGGGGTAGAATTTAGAAAAAGAAGGAAGATGAGAAATGCAATGAAGGAATATCCACAAAAGTCTTCTAAGTCTAATTATGGGAGCATGAGTATAGACATTCCTGATAATCCTAAGAATAAGCATACCGAAACTAATATCTTACATTATGCAAAAGAAAAATCCATTGAAGTGCAACAGGCTATTGGGACAAAAGTCCCGTGCCTCTCTTGCTTTGCAGCCTACTGTATAAAAGGTAATACAGGAGCATTATTACCTAGTTTTGGATATTTGTGGTTTAGTGAATCTAGTATCTCACAGCATGTCATAAAAGGATTAAATGATGAGAAGTTTTCATCAGAAGATGCTTTTAAATTCCTAGAATATATTGAGGAATGTATAGGCGGATACCTAAAACAGACGGGAGGGCACTTATATACTGGATGTGCTGGAGATATTAATGCAGAATGGGATGATGATGATTCAGGAAGTGAAGGTGAGGAAAATTGGAGTGAATTCTACAAGGACAAGAAAAAATAAACGTTTATACTGAGAAAAACTATACATACAACAGGGGAGATAGATTATAGCAGTAAAAACCCTTATGCTAACGGAGCCCATCCTAGCGTCTCTGTAAAATTAAAGCTGGTGTAAAGAGCCTATAACATTCACTGAAAAAAAAATTAAAAAGGTTTGAGATATGTATGCACAAGTAGAGAAACCAAAAGAGAATAAAAGTAGAGCTGTTGCTAATTCGGTTACTAATTCGCAGAATGATTTGAAACAAGGTTTAAGATTTATTGATAATAGACCTGAGATGCATATTCAACGGAAAATCTCACAGCTTGTTAACTCCAGGTTGATGTCAGACCCGCGTCAACAGCAGATAGTAACAGAAACTCCAATCCAACGCGAGCTTGATAGAAAGGACATAGATGCAATAATTAAGAATGTAGGCGATGATGACTGGTTAATGTCAATTGTGCAAGAATTGCTGGAAATTTATGAAGAAAACAAAGAAAACATAAACTATGGAAAATCCTCTCAAGGAGGTCATGTTGGAATTCAAGATTATGCCCCATTCATAGAGATTATTAAGAAAAGAAGCTTTACGAATGAACCTAAAATTAAAAGACAAGCAACAATTCTCCATGAATTAACACATTTAGCAGAAGTGAAATCAAAAAAAGGAACTTTAGCATTAGATCCTAAGGACGAGATAGAAGGATTTGAAGATATGGAGGCTCAAGATCAATTTGTAGCTAAAGCGACCAAGGTTACTGAATGGATGACACCAGAGATTGATTTCACAAAAGAAATGAGTGAGTGGTTAAATTCCTTGCCCGATTTAGATATAGATAAAAAACAAAAGAAATATATTCATGATAGGTTGATTAGAGCACTTACAAAACCACATGAACAACCTACAACAACTGTGGATTTATATTACTACATGAAGGCAATGAATCTAACAAACATTGATTTGTATGAGGAGATAAAATTAGCTGCTTATACTTTCTATCAAGCAAGACGAGGGTATATGCCAATAAAAGATTAAAGCCCATAATAAAACCTAAAAGCCATTCCTTCGATTCCGCTCAGAGTGATGTCTTTTAGCCCAATTGATAAAAATTAAATTATAAGCTATGAAAAACAAACTCTTAATAATGATACTACTAACAGCACTATGCTCGTGTCAACCCAAAACTTATAAATTTGCTGTTATTTGTGATACCCGAAGCGATGCAAATAATAATGGGGTTTCGGGAGTAAATGTATCGGCTGTAAAAGCAGTGTGTAATCATTTAAAAAACTCTGGAGCTGAGTTTGTTATTGCACCGGGCGATTTTATTTGTGGAAATGTTAAATGGTACGACACAATATTAGGGCCGCCATCTAACCATTTGCAATATGAAGCATTTTTAGATGCAGCTCAATCGGAAGGTGTTACTCTACCCGGCGGAAATGGTCAAATTACCATGTATCCAGTAAGAGGTAATCACGAATGTTATCAGCAAATTTTGCCCGAAGACAGTATTGAAGCTGCCTGGTTGAAAAATATTGGTAATGCATTACCCAAAAATGGTCCCAGCGGAGAAATTGGATTTACCTATTGTTTTGGTTATAAGGGTTCGTTGTTTATTGCCCTTGATCAATACATGCAAGCCAGCCCCGATAAAAAAACAGGTATTACAATTGATCAAGCATGGCTGAATAAGAAGTTGCAGGAATACCCGGATGCCGAACATGTTTTTGCTTTTGGTCATACACCGGTTTTTGCTGCTATGCATCAAGATTGCCTTGGCGAAGACTCATTGGCGCGTAATACCTTTCTACAATCAATAAGTAATCGTACAGATGCGTATTTCTGTGGTCACGATCATTTTTATGCAAGAGCCAGGGTACCGGTTTATAATCCAGAAGGTGGAATCGAAAAGTATATTCAGCAGGTGATTACACCTAGCGGAGCCCCTTTCCTGGGAGGATTTAGCCCCAAATGGGATGGTGTATATAAAAACAAAGATGTTGAAGCAGAAAAATTCATTGACGAAACAGTAGGTTATCAACTTGTATCTATCATAGGGAAAAAAGTAAAAGTAGAATTTATTGCCACAAAAGATGCCTCTACACATACAATTGATGATAAAGGGAAATACCACTATACCTATAACGATAACTGGCAATTATGGAATTTCGAAAAGATGGATGAGTTTTCCTATGAGTTGTCAGAGGTTGTAAAATAGCAAATGTTAAAGGGTTGAGGTATAACCTTAATATGCTATCAATATTTAATTTGTTTTAAGATGGTATAAATGGTTGAGCTGTTGCATAGCAACTTCAAAAAAACCTTTTTATAGAGACAATGTAGTAAAAGAATTAGTCAAAATAAAAGCTACTACAGTTTAGTGGCACATTAAAATTAAATGACATGAAAAACCTCACCCTGTTCTTTTTATTTTTTATACCGATGACAGTAGGGGCTCAGACCTTAAAAACTGTTAGTAAAACCGCAACAGAAAATAAATTTTTGTACCAGAAAGCAATAGAAAATTCAATGTCTCCGACACCAAATAAAATTTACAAAAATTTGGTGTCCATTACTCCTGAAAACAAAAATCTAATTTGGAAAAGTATTCAGGATGATAAATACATTTTGGTTGTTACCTGGAAACAAAACATTTCATTTTACAAACCTTACCTAGATTCGGCATTTTATAGTACCGGAGATTATCCAATATGGGTAACAACAGCACCAGAACTATTGCAAAGAATTAAAAATGATAATCCTGATGATGTAAACCTAAGATTAAAACAATTATTAGGCTTACCGCCAAATTCTACATATAGTTATTTTGTCGAATTTTGGGTTCGGCCTAAAGACCTTTTTAGACCTTGCCCCGACAACGAAATTACAGACAGTGAATGTGATTTATGCTTTCCTGAAAAAACGGATTCTTCGTATGTCTCCTGGATAAATGCCAATAGGATTAACCGCTATTATCAATGCGATTTATTTGAAAAGTACCCTTGGACCCAATTAGGATATACCTACGATTGGAATGCTAAAAATAAATCGCATATTGGATTGAGTGAGTTTGTAATTGGCAACAATAAAAACATTGTAGTCAAGGCAATTTATACAACGGATGATTATTTAAAGAGAAATGCCAATTCAAAATAAACGCCATTAAGCAGACGATAATACCAGGAATAATTGAGTACTCAAATATCCCAACGGCTATGTTATAGAGCCACCTTTTGAAGATTCCCTCGAAAGATGAAAAATATGCCTAGCTTCCTCCTAAGTGTCAAGGTAATTACCTTACAAAATTATAAAGGAAGATGAAGGTTTATTAAACTCATAACGTAATGATCTATGGCTCAAAAGTCAGTTCTTTTGAAATTAATTTCCACGAAATACCATTATTGACGAGAACAGCATGCACACCCAAACTAGAAACATCGTCGATATTTCGCATTTCATCGTCGAAAAAGACCATACGATCAAAAGAAATGCCTGTATTTATTCTAAGTTGTTGAAAATGTTCAGTTTTAGATCCTGGATATATCTCCTTAAACCTAAAAAAATGGTCAATATTGAATAGACGAAGAAGCTCATTGGCCCAAGAAGGTTCATGAGTACGTGATGCAATGGCAATGGCAATATCCTGCTTGTGCAACGATTCCAGAATGTTTTTTGCTTCAGGATAAAGAAATATAATACTTCCGTTGGAGTCTTTAATATGACCATTAACTTTCCTATATGGAGGATAGGTATGATCGCACCAGGTTCCACCGGCATTCCAGAGTGTGAAATCTAAATCAAAAACAACAAGTTTCATTTGATAAAATTAAATTACTTAATGAAAAATTGGCAGATATTCTGTCGGTATTTAGATTTTCACGAAAAACAAGCTTACTCCAACAACGCTTATTGTGGCTCCAATCATTTCTAGAAACGAGACTTTCTGTTTGTAGATTATTATTACCGGAGGAATAATTAACACAGGTACAATTGACATAATTGTAGATGCTATACCAGTTTGAGTATATTGAACAGCTAATAATGAAAAGGAAACTCCTAAAAATGGACCAAAGAATGAGCCAAGCGTTGTACCTGTCATTCCCTTTCTGTCACTTATTGAACTAAATATTTTTTTCCATCTTCCCATTAGAGTAACAAGAATTACAAACCCACCCATTCCAGCTATTAATCTAATCTGGGTAGCTGCAAAGGGACTGTAGTCTTTCATTCCAACTTTGCTAATCACTAATCCAATGGCTTGTCCTACAGCTCCTCCGCAGGCAAAAAGAATGCCTTTCATAGAAAGCTTCAGTTTCAATTTTTTTCCTTGAACTTTATCTCTGCTAAAAATTGCTAATGATATTCCGGAAATTGTAAGGAACATGCCCAAGTAGTTCATCAGGGTAAGCTTTTCTCCTAAAAGTAGCCAACCGAATAAGGCAGTAATTGGAGGAACTAAGGTCATGATGAGCATTGAGAATCTGGAGCCTATAATGGTATATGATTTGAATAAAAACAAATCGCCAAAAACAAAACCTACTAATCCGGATAAGAGTAACCACATCCATGAGTTACTGTCGATATCTGTTGGAAAAGCAATTCCTCTGTAAATCCAGGTAAATATTGTTAAGAAAACAAAACCAATAAACAACCGAATGATGTTTACAGATAAAGAACCAATTCTTAAACTGGCTCGTTCAAAAGATATAGCTGTAATTGTCCAAAAAATTGCAGTAAATAAAGCTGCTACTTCACCTGAAAGAATCATTTATACTGAAAGTAATTAATTCAAACACAAAATTAGCTAATCATTTTCATCATTCTCATCATTTGCATGGTTTCTATTTCCCTTTTTCTTTTTACGACCAAAAATACCCTTAATGAATTCACCAATTCCTTTATCTTTTATTTTTAAGAAATCAAAAAATTCTTCCTCGCCTTCTTCGCTAAAATCATCGCAATCGAGCTCAGCATAAATCTCTTCAGGTATATTAAACGATGCATTTTTAAGGTACATATAAAGAGGATCTTTATATAGTTTTTGCATGAACTTAGCATATATTGGTAATGCTGTATAACCTCCCTGCCCGTAGGTCAAACTTCTAAAACGCACTATTGGACTATCTCCACCAACCCATACTCCAACAACTAAGTTTGGATTCATTCCAATATACCAACCATCTGTTTGGTTTTGTGTTGTTCCGGTTTTTCCAGCCAATTCATTCTGAAGGTTATAGACTGTTCGTAAAGAAGTAGCTGTTCCTCGATCAACAGTTCCCTGCATCATAGCCAGCACCTTTCGTGTAGTTTTCTTTGATAATACAGTATCGCCTAATGGGTGAGCGGGGTCAGTGTAAATAATATTACCATGTGCATCCTCAATTCTACGTATTAACCTGGGAGATACTGTGTGGCCATTATTTAAAATTGCAGAATATGCCTGAACCATTTCATAAAGCGATATCTCTCCTGTTCCTAATGCAAGTGAAGGAACTTCAGGTAAGTCAGATTGAATACCCATAGCATTGGCAAGTTCTATAGTTGAGTTAATACCAGCTTCCATTAATAGCTTTACACTAACTGTATTTACTGAATTTGCAAGCGCACCTTTAACAGAATAATAGCCCCCATATTCACCATCAGCATTTTGGGGTGTCCAGTTGTCGTAATCTTCGTAAACAATACTGTCATTTGCATAAAGTTTGCATGGTGAAATACCCTTTTCCATAGCAGCTGAATAAACAATGGGTTTAAAGGTTGACCCAACTTGTCGTTTTGCTTTTACATGATCGTACTGGAAATAACGATAATCAGCACCACCAACCCATGCTAAAATATCACCACTAAATGCATTCATAACAAGAACACCAGATTGTAGTGTTTTAAAATGATACAGTATTGAATCTAATGGAGAAATAAGTGTGTCTACAGAACCGTTCCAATCGAATATCTCGGTATTCCTTTTTACCTTCATTGCCTCAATGGCTTGCGAATGATTCATACCCCCTTTGATAAGTTTGCCATAAACATTGCTTTGCTTTATTTGAAATTCTGCTACTGAATAATCTTTTTTCCAAGGTTCTTTATTTTTCCAACGTCTATCGAAAACTTTTTGCAATTCAGTTAAATGTTCTTTTACAGATTCTTCAGCATACTTTTGCATGTTGAAATTTACCGTAGTATAAATTTTTAATCCATCAGCATACAAATTGTAGCTACTACCATCAGGTTTTTTTGAATCGTGTAGAATTTCAGTTACTCTTTGTCTTAAATGCTCCCGCATATATGGAGCCGGACCTTCATCATGACTTATTTTTCTGAAATTTAACTGTATGGGTAGATTTCGTATAGAATCGGATTCTTCGCTTATTAAATACTTGTATTTTGTCATTTGATTCAATACAACATTCCGCCTACTAAGAGCAGCTTCCTTGTGAATTCGAGGGTTATAGCTTGTGTTTGCTTTTAAAAGTCCAACAAGTACTGCCGATTCTTCAAGTTTAAGATCTTTAGGTTTTTTATTGAAATAGACTAGGGCAGCAGTTTCAATTCCATAGGTATTTTCTCCAAAAGATACAGTATTTAGATACATTGTTAGAATTTCATCTTTCGAAAAAATTTTCTCAATTCTTTTTGCAATTATTATTTCTTTGATTTTTGCTACAGGAAGGGAAAGTAAACCATGGCTTTTTCTGGGGAAAAGATTTTTGGCAAGTTGCTGAGTAATTGTGCTTCCACCTCCTGCACTTTTGTTGAATAGTAGAATTGATTTTACAAGTACACGCATTGTGCTGCGGAAATCAACTCCATTATGTTTAAAATATCTTACATCCTCAGTTGCAACAAGTGCGTTAATTAAGCTCGTTGGAATTTCATTAAAACTTGCATTTGTTCTGTTCTGATAATAATATCTGCCAAGCATTTTATTATCCACAGAAAATACTTCTGTTGCCGTATTATTTTTAATTTGTTTTAAATCAATTTCATTGGGTAATTTACCAAATGCTCCTAACCGAACTAATATAAAGAGGATAAGAACCAATGATATCCCAAACAGAATACCATACATTAATAGTTTCCTAATAATCTTTTTTAGTGATAAAGAGTTTTCTTTTTTCTGAGATGTCATTGTAGTTAGTTTAGGTATAACGGTTTATTTAAGATTTTATTGATATTACAACCTTACCTTTGATGCTTCCTTTCTCGGCATGTTCATGAGCCAGTGAAGCATCAGAAAAATTATATATTCTATCAATACATACTTTTAACTGTTCCTCTTCCAACCATTTGGCCAGTATTCTCAAATCTTTAGTATTTGTTTTTCGCAAAAGGGTTTTCACCTTTTTTCTTTTACTAAAAGGTTGAGTGAGTTTGTGTAGAAGAATTTTTGGTCGCGGTAATGTACTAACATAAATTCCTCCAGGTTTTAATAAGTGTTTTGTTTTCAAAAAGCTTTGATTTCCGGCAACATCAAAAAATATATCAGCACTAATATCAGTATTAAGAATATCTACCTGATTGTAATCGATGTATTTGTCCGGAGATAATGATTCTACAAAGGTCTTACTATTGCTTCCGGAAACTGCAATTGTTTTTGCACCCAGAATTTTTGCAATTTGCAGAGCCAGGTGACCAACACCGCCGGAAGTACCATTAATAACCACTGTTTGCCCAGGTAATAGATTGCCTTTATCCCTGAGAGCTTGTAGGGCGGTTAATCCGGCAAGTGTAACAGCTGCAGATTGTTCTATAGATACATTATCTGGTTTATGAGCAAAACAATGTTCATGTCCAACAGCAAATTCAGCTAGTGCTCCTCCATACTTATTATCCAGATTCCCAAAAACAATGTCACCAGGTTTAAAAGAAGATATCTTTTCACCGATCTCAATTACTTCGCCACAAACATCGTAACCTAGTACAATAGGAAATGGCGAGCCAAGTATGAATCTATGATTTCCCCGACGTTGTTTCCAATCAATAGGATTTATTCCTGAAGCAAAAACCTTAATCAGAATTTGATTTGGTTTTGGTATTGGATTTTCTAATTCTTGTTGTTTCAAAACTTGAGGAGTTCCCCATTCTCTTATTACAATTGCTTTCATTTATCTTAATGCCTATGATCTTATTTATTTTTCGGCAAATATACCCTATCTCAATTTGCAAAATGATTTCTGTGAAGAAAATAAATGAACATTTAATTACCACATTTGATATATGGTGTTATTTTTATCGTTTAATAATATGAGTACTACATAATGAAACGTTTAATAAAATCATATATGAAGTACTTTTACTTGTATGTTGAGTTGTTTTTTTGTGCCTGGATACAAGAATTTTATCAAATAATTATTTTCAGATGAAAACTATTCTACGCTTCTTTTTTGTTCTGTTATTCCTATTTATTGGAATTATTATTACTGGTATTTATCTTCCTTCCGATATGAGTGTTTCTAAATCAATAGAGATAAATGCAAAGCCAGAAATTGTTTTTAATGAGATAAATAGTTTTTCTAAATGGGAATCATGGTCGCCGTGGCTAATAAACGATTCAACAATGCATATAACTATTCATGAAGATAAAGGTAAAGGGGCAGTCATGGAATGGGAAAGTCAGAGTTTTGGAGACTGCCGAATAATAATTACTCATGACGAACCAAATGCAAGTATAGCCGCAAATTTTGATTTTGGAACAAATTCTAAATCATCCTCAATATGGTTTATTGAAAATGTAGAAACCAGCACATTGGTGAATTGGACATTTACAACCAAGGAATTTACCTTTTGGGAGAAATATTTTGCACTTATTTATAGACAAGACATAAAGGATTTACTTACTCAGGGGCTAAAGCAGTTAAAATCTAATTGTGAAGAGCTCAAGTTTAGCCGTGTTGGTCCAATAGAAATTGTAGAAAGAGAGGCGGTTCCGACTGTTATTATGGTTGATTCTGTTGTTGATTCAAGAGTTGAACAGAGATTATCAGAAATGGATGCTTATTTATTACGTTTTTTAGAGCGTCGTAAAATGAGTCCTGCAGGAAAACCATTTATTATTAAATATGGAAGAGTTAACGACAGTTTGAATAAAATTGCGAGAGGATATCCTTTAACTGAGCGAACCTGGGTGTGGAGAACATTACAGTATTTTCCGTTGAATGGAGGCAGGCTGGTTACAGTATCTCACTATGGTTCACAATCAACAGAAAAGGCTCATAAAGTAATAAAACAATATATTCAAGACAATAAGCTTGAGATAGGTGGACAGAACTGGGAAATTGAATTATTTGATCCCGAAGTTGACAAAGACTCTACTTTATGGGAAACAAAATTATATTATCCAATAAACTAGTCAGGTATTGAAATGTTTTTCTAAAAAGACATTATAAAACTAGTAATTCACATTGGCAAATAGTATACCGGATTATCTTTTGTTTAGCATTATATTGAAATACTATTGTAAGCTCTGAAAGTGAGTATATAAGTTTTGGTAATAGTGTTTGCCAATATTTTCAATTGAGTCATTTTTCAGATCAGTAATATATTCAAATCTATCTTGTTTCCTGTAATACATGTATTTGTTGTTTTCAGATAAGTACCCAAAGCCATACCAAAAAGCATAGAATGTTTCTGAAGGAAAATCCCTATTCAGAATATCTCGACTAAAAATATACTCAGAATTATCTAAATTCAATTGAGAAAGAAGCATAGCAGGAATATCGGTCTGTCCTGCATACATAGAATTAGTTGTGCCTTTCAGACTATCTCTTAGAGCTGGTCCATACCAAACCATGGGTATATGGTATTTTAGAGGAGAACTGTGTGGAAAGTTTCCAGGTAAAATACTTCCATGGTCAGCAACAATAATAACAAGTGTATTTTCTAATTTCCTTTCAGTTTCAAGTTTTGTAATAAATTGGCCAAGTTTATTATCAGTATAACTTACAGAGTTCAGAAACAAAGATACATCATCGCTTCCTTCAAAGTATTTTTCTAACTCTGGTACATCATATGGTGGGTGGCTAGAAAGTGTGAATGCAACCTTAAAATAGGGTGTTTGTTCTTTTTTTATATCTTCATATAACTTGTCAAAAAGGAACTCATCAGGTACTCCCCAATTAGAAGTATGGGTTTTTTCCTGGAAATCATTCTGAGATATAGTTTGGTCAAATCCAATATTTATCAAATAAGCTTTCATCCCTGCAAAATTTATATCGCCACCATAATAAAACGTTGAATTATATCCTCTGTTTGACAGACTTTTGGCTATACCAGGTAACTTCTCAGTTTTATTAGGGTACTTAATAATCGTAGTTGTGGGTAGACTGGGAAAGCCACTCAAAATAGCTGCTAAACCTTTATCTGAACGGTCACCACTGGCATAAAAGTTATTGAATAACCACCCATTTTTAATAATCGAATCTAACTGTGGTGTAGCCGATACTTCTGAATTTAAACTACCTACTACTGCGGAGGTGAAACTCTCCATAATCAGAATTAAAATGTTAGGATTTTGAGTATTCAAAACAGGAAGGGAGGAGGAGCGAAGCTCTTTGTTAACCTTTTGAGGTAATTCTTCTTTATCTGGATAAAACAGGAACGGATTTGAATAATCATCTACATTAGTTATGGAGTAGATAATGTTCCATGGAAGATTAAGAGAAGCATGATTTACAAAACTGTTTTCATGAAAATATACCGATCCGGTATTTATTGGAGCCGTACCTAATCCACCACGAATAGGTAAAAATAAAAACGCAGTAAGAAAAAGAAATACAGGGAGGCCATAATAATTCCTTACAGTTAATTCGTTTGAATGCTTCTTATACCCTTTATTAAATAGAAAAATAAAGGGTAAGGGAATTATAACTGATACAATAAAATAAAATATAAGTGAACCGGTTGAAACCGAAGCCAAAGCTTCATCCATATTTTTCATATAGAAAAGAGGAGTAATGTCTAGTCTGAATCCCCATTCCGGGTATATTACCAGATCGGCTACAATAAGAATGGAAAAAACTACAAGGAGAAACCATGTATATATTTTAAACACTGTAATCAGCCATCTTCCGGTTATAATACAGTTTACAAATATTAATAATGTGGGCAGAATCATTACATAGCCAAGCATGGAAAGGTCGAGTAGAAAGCCTTTTGCAAATATCTTTGGCCATAGCAGAATAAATTCTGATGATTTATTAAGATTGACTAGAAGGAAAACAAGTTTTGCAAAAAATAAAAAGGCAAGCCAGCTTAATGCATATTTGATAAAAAGTAATAAACGATTTTTCATTAACAGAATGTTTGGCGTTTTTTTACAATTAAATTAGAATTCAATAATAAGACATATTGATATTAAAAAGGTTGCTAATTTAACTGTTTTTAGAAATGTTAGTTAGAAGTAAACAAAAAAAATGGATTATCACTCAGGCTATTTTGTTCATAATTAAATCTGGACAGGCATTATTTGGAGAATGAATATTTCACTCCAATATTTAATCCAATATGGCTGAAATCAATCATGCCTTTATTTCCATTGTATTCGTAAACTTTATCATCAACATGTGGTATGATATCAACCCCGTCTATTGAATATGCCTTTAACTCCACTTGTTTAAAAACATAATTAACATTAACTGTTGTAAACTCAGCAAAACAAGATAATTTGTTTGAAATACGGTAACTCACACCTAAGTTTCCAATAAAACCAACATTCCAACTACCTGTATATTCGAAATTTTGTTTGATTACATTTTCTGTTTCCAAGTCAGCATACTGATAGTTTACTATGCTAGACATTTTTAATAAAGTTACACCCAGTTTGATGTATGGATTCCAATTCTTGTTTGTAAAGGTATAAACGAGCTGAGGAGTCAGTTCTATAGAATGATTTTTAGATTCACTCTTACCATAAAAACCTGAAGTTTTATAATGTTCAGCATCTTCAATTAAGGCTAACCAGTCATTTTCGAATTGACTTTTTGTAAATAACTGCTTTCTAACTCCTAATTCAAATCCTATAGTATTATTAAAATTATATCCAACATTTACACCTAAATCCATTCCTTTTCCATAATATTTAACATTATAAAATCCTTGTTCAATATTATCAATTAAGTAGTAATTAGGTATTTTTTGAGGATTGGTACTAAACGAAAAACCAGTACATCCTTTAATATAGAATTGAGCGAAAGTTACATTTGATAAGAGAAGAAGCAGAGAGATTGCTAAAATTTTCTTTAGCTTTTTATTCAATATATTGATAGCTTTCATTGATTCATTCAATTGTTAATTAATCTAAGATATTTGCCTAAGCTTAGACCCTGAAAAAAGTCATGGTAACAAGACTTTTCATCGGCTCGTAGAGTCAAATATGCTTGTTTAATGCATTATTGAGGTTAAATTTTATAAACGATTCCAAAACTGCAATACATGCTGTTCAACCTAAGAGTTTCTGATAATCTCATGGGTACATTGTAATATGCAGGATTTTTAAAGCGTTCAAATTCTTTTTCGTATTCTATATTTTGCACGATAGCGAGTTGATAACTCCAAGCCATCTGCATCGCTTTTTTAGGAGTATAATAATGATCTTCCATTCCAATTTCAATTGATAAATGAAATCGAGATGATAGCTCATATTGATATTCAACACCTATGTTGTAGCCAAATCCAAGCCCGCCAAACAATTGGTAAGAGTTGGTATATCCTTGTCCTTTGATTTTTTTATCGAATTCATCGAATCCAATAAGAGGCCCTATTTTGGCAATAATTTCCGACTTCTTGTATTCTTTCCTAAACAATAATGTTGGCATAACTTTAAAAGACTTAAATTTCCAGCTTGCTTTTCCAAGTATTGATGTTGAATCCAACTCGTAATTATCAGATTCAAATGTTTTATTAATACTAAAACTTTCAAAAGATAATTCAATACCAATTAATTTATTGAAAAAACAGCCTGCAGATACACCGTAACTCATTCCACTCGCCAGGGAAAATTTTGAGTTTTCAGCAATTATATTCCATTCTGTACCGCTAAGATAGACAGGGACATATACCTGATCGGTAAAATAAGCTGGCATTTGCTGATAAGTTAAGGGAGTATGATATTTCCCATATAGTTTTAAAAACCATTCATTACTGAATGATTCAACAGAAAATAACATAAGGAAGAAAAAGGAAATAAAGATTTTAGTCATAACTTTTTGAATATTTGAACATCCACAAAGACACAATTCTCTGCTTATAATAATAAATAATTATTTCGGATTGTATTTTTATCAATACAGTCCAATAATAACTAATATTTTTCACATATCATTCCTGTGAATTAAGAATAATATATGAATATTGGTTACCAATGTTTTGTTAAACCTTTCAGTATAAATTAGAGAATTAACATGTGAATTATAACGCTTATAATCTGCAGCTTTTACTTTGTTGAGATCAAAAACCACTTCTTATAAACACAAATCAGGCTATCTCAAAAGTTTTCATAATAAAGAAAGTGTACTTTTGAGATAGCCCGAGTAAGCTTAATTATTTTTATTTGAAGCACGTTTTCTTTCATGCTCTTCTAATAAAATCTTTCTAAGACGAATAGATTTTGGTGTAACTTCAACATACTCATCATCCTGAATGTACTCCATAGCTTCTTCAAGAGAGAATACAACAGGAGGAGCAATCCTGGTTTTATCATCGCTACCGGAAGCTCTCATATTTGTAAGCTTTTTGGTTTTGGTAATATTTATTACCAAATCACCGGCACGTGTACTTTCACCAATAATCATTCCTGTATAAACTTCATCGCCAGGCTTAACAAAGAATTCACCCCTGTCCTGTAGCTTATTAATAGAAAATGCAATGGCTGTGCCAGCTTCCAAAGATACCAACGAACCATTTTGACGTTCTTTTATCTCCCCTTTCCAAGGTTGATATTCCTTAAATCGACTAGAGATAATAGCCTCGCCAGCAGATATATTTAATATGGGTTGGCGGAATCCGATTAACCCACGAGCTGGTATTTCAAATTCGAGATGAATAAAATCGTGCTTGGGTTCCATAATCAGCATTTCTCCTTTACGCTGATTTACAAACTCAATAATTTTTCCAGTTACAGCTTCAGGAGCGTCAATATTAAGAATTTCAACAGGTTCGTGTTTAACTCCATTAATTTCTTTGATAATTACACGTGGCTTACCTAGTTGTAATTCATAACCTTCTCTACGCATTGTTTCAACAAGAATAGCCAAGTGTAAAATTCCACGTCCGTATACTCTATATGCATCCGCTGTATCAGTTTCTTCAACTTTAAGAGCTAAGTTTTTCTCTGTTTCAAAATATAATCTATCTCTTAAGTGTCTTGAAGTAACAAATTTACCTTCTTTTCCAAAAAATGGAGAATCGTTTATAGTAAAACGCATACTCATGGTAGGTTCATCAATTGGAATAGGAGGTAATCCTTCCGGATTCTCAAAATCGGCAATTGTATCACTAATATCGAATCCTTCGATACCTGAAACAGCACATAATTCGCCACAGTCAACTTCATTTACCTTGGTTTTACCAAGTCCTTCAAAAATATAAAGTTCCTTAATTTTAGAAGGAACCGTAGAACCATCTCGTTTAACAAGAGAAACTTGCTGTCCCGCTTTTACAGAACCTCTTGTTACACGACCAATAGCTATACGACCAATATAATTTGAATACTCAAGAGATGTTACCTTGATTTGAAGAGTTCCTTCAATTAATTTTGGAGCCGGAACTTGTTTAACAATCTGGTCTAAAAGGTATAAAACATCAGTTTTTGGATTATTCCAATCATCAGACATCCAGCCATTCTTAGCTGAGCCATATACCGTATGAAAATCTAGTTGTTCTTCGGTTGCATCAAGATTAAACATAAGGTCGAAAACTGAATCTTGAACCTCATCGGGTCTGCAATTTGGTTTGTCAACTTTGTTAATTACAACAACAGGTTTTAAACCCATCTCTATCGCTTTGCCAAGAACAAAACGTGTTTGAGGCATTGGACCCTCAAATGCATCAACTAATAAAAGAACACCATCGGCCATGTTAAGTACACGCTCAACCTCACCACCAAAATCGGCGTGACCAGGAGTATCAATAATATTAATCTTAACTCCTTTATATTCTACTGAAACATTTTTGGAAAGAATAGTAATACCTCTTTCTCTTTCTAAATCGTTACTGTCAAGGATTAATTCCCCAGCATCCTGATTTTCTCTGAATATTTGGCACTGATGCAAAATGCAGTCAACCAAAGTTGTTTTACCATGGTCAACGTGAGCAATAATAGCTATGTTTCTAATTGGTTTCATCTATATTTTATAAATCTCTTTGTTTAATTGTTTTTATGAACCTTATTATACTTTTTATGAATAATATGTAAATTATGGTTACAAAGAAAGCTGCAAAAACGAGGTTCACGAGGTTGAGAACACAAGGAGTTTACTGTTGTAAATGACTTGTATTTTTGCTAGGGTAACGAAGTAGTTGAAGCTTTGTTCTAAGTATTATTAATTAAAAAAGCCGCGACATATTGATGTGCGGCGCATACTAACGTTCAACAAATCAATGCTTACTTTTCAGTTTTCTTTTCAGCTTGAGCAGTTGGTTTGTCGCTTTTCTTTGGCCTGGTTTTACCGTATGTGCCTAAAATTATTTTACCACGTTTTGTTCTTTTATCTCCTTTTCCCATTGTTAAATGCTTTAAGATTTTGCGGGGCAAAGGTAAGTTATTTATTCGCAATACCAAAGGAATATTTTAAATCATTTTTAGTTGGATTTAAGCTAAAAAATTCTTTTTGTAAATGTTGTCACGACAGTTATTCTTCAGTAATGGTTTTATTATAAAAAAAATAATTGGCTATATTTCGGCTGAAATTATCTAAATTCATTAAAATGTTTCAGGTAAGAAAGTTAAAAGGGTGGATGTTAATTATTCTAATTATTGCTCCAATTTATTCTTTTGGTAATACTGTTGATTCCCTAAAATGTTTGCTGGGAGATGAAAATGACACGTCGAATTATAAGGTTTATATTGCTTTAGGTGAAGAGTATGAAAAAATAAACTATGATTCAGCAATTTATTATAAACAATTAGGATTAAAGCAAGCTACAGATCAAAATAATAAGTTTTACATAGGGAAGTTTCATAATCATCTGGCTATATATTATGCTCAGAAGGGATGGTTGAAAATAGCATTAAAGCATCAAAAGAGTTCTTTAGATATTAGAAAAGCAGAAGGAGAACCTAATAAGGTTTTGATTGCTCTTAATAATTATGGTATGATGTTAGTTTATGCTGGTTTATATGAAGAAGCAAGTGAGGCACTTTATGAGGCTATTGCTCTTGAAGATTTACTTGATGATACACCAGTTTTGACTTTTGCATATAGTAATTTGGGCTACTTATATTACTTACTAGAAGATCATCAAAAAGCAAAATATTTTTATCATAAGGTTTTGCAATGGCCTTACGATAAAAAGTCAGCAAAAGGAATGACGTTACGTCGTCTTGGTTTTATATATAAAAATGAGGGCAAACTTGATTCAGCACTATATTTTTATAAAAGTTCTTTGAAATTAAGTAAGGAAAATAATAGTATTATTGATCAAATAAATGATTATGAAAATTTAAGTGGGGTATATTTGAGTTTGGACAACTTTGAACGCTCTTATGAATACATTTTAAAAGCGAAAGTCCTAAATGCAAAAACACTTAATTCATTATTACATAAATCAACAGTTGAGAAATGTTTTGGAGAATATTATTTTCATAAAAAAGAATTTGCAAACTCATTAACTCATTATCATAGCTCTTTAAATTTGTGTAGTCTATTAGGAAACATTCCTAGTGTCAAAGATTTATATGGAAAATTATATAATGCACACAAAGCCAATTCAAACTACGATAGTGCTTTATACTATCATGAATTATACACTTCTTTAAATGATTCTCTCTTCAATGTTGAAAAATCAAACCAAATAGCAGAATTAGAAACAATTTACCAAACAGAGAAGAAAGAAAAAGAGATATTGCAGCTTGAAAAAGATAAAGAAAAGAAACAGAGTCAACTACTGTATTTATCTAGCTTAGTTGTTTTACTATTACTGTTAATTGTTTTCACTTATTTTTATTATAAGTCGAGGCAAAAGTCAATAGTTCTTCATACCAAATCCCGGGAACAAAAGAAACAATTTGGAGCCATTCTTATGGCTCAAGAAGAAGAACGAAAAAGGATAGCCGCTGAGCTTCATGATAGTGTAGGGCCATTGTTGTCGGTAAGTCAATTATATATCTCAGAAGTGCTGGATATACATAAAGATGAAGAATCAGAGTCTTTAAAGCTTAATCAAAAATCATTAAATGCTATTGATGAAGCTTGTCGTGAGGTAAGAAATATATCACATAATTTAATGCCAGGTGTGCTTGTTCAATTAGGATTAGTGCCCGCCTGTAGAGAACTAATTCGAAAAATTAGAGATACAAAGGTATTTGAAATTAGTTTTGAGAGTTCTGGCTATGAAAAAAGATTAGATGAATCAATTGAAGTTAGTTTTTATCGAATTCTGCAGGAATTGCTTAATAATACAATAAAGCATTCGAAGGCTGAGAAGGTTACAGTATCACTTATTCAGGAAAATAATGAGTTAGTTTTGTCGGTTGCAGATAATGGAATTGGATTTGACCCGAATTCAAATAATCACACGCAAGGCATAGGTATGCAGAATGTTAAGACCAGACTAGCGTTGATTAATGGTGTAATTCATATCGATAATATTAAAAAAGGGACAAATATTATTGTTAAAGCACCACTTTTTAAAAATGACGTATTAATTTAGTGTATTATTGCTGTCAGGAATTATGACATGAAACTTTAATTACTTGAAATTTAAATAAATGCAAAAATATACAAATATTATTTTCGATCTCGATGGAACTCTAACCAATCCTTATGAAGGAATTTATAACTCATTGCTCTATACCATACGTAAGATGGGGATTGGTGATATTCCTCTAGCTGTACCTCATAACTTTATTGGCCCTCCATTGCAGCAAAGTTTCTCGGATTTATATGGTTTGAACGAGCAAAATACAGAATTAGCTGTTCAATACTACCGCGAATATTATCAAAAACATGGTTTGTATGAAAACACGCCTTATCCTGGAATTGCAGAATTATTATTTGAACTCTCATCTCGCGGAAAAAGGTTATTTATAGCAACCTCAAAGCATCATGAAATTGCCTGGGAAATTATTCAGTATTTTGAACTTGACAAATACTTTGAAGATTTAGAAGGTGCCAATGGTGCTGGTAATCACACAAAAGGAAGTCTAATTATTAATTTAATTGATAAATATAAATTGGATCGAAATGAGACTCTTATGATTGGTGATACACATTTCGATATGCAGGGTGCTAAAGATGCAGAAATTGATGTTGTAGCATGTGGTTATGGTTTTGGTAAAGAAGAAGAATTAAGGAGCTTTAATCCAGTTGCCTTTGTTGAAGATGTTGAAGACCTGGTAGAGATATTATTGTAAGAGCTTTCTACAGGAATAATTAAAGCTTGAACTATTAATAATTTTCCATATAGGGCAAAAATAAATGCAGCAGATAACTCAATATTTTGAGCTAATTGAACACAATATGTTTCCAGAGCAATTAATTAAGAATTATTATAAATAGGCTTTCTGGTGAACAAATTATATATTTAGAAAGTTTATTATTCTAAATATTTTCGCAATAATGAATTGGTTGAAAAAAGCCTTTCTATTCTATTATGAGGGATTTAAGAATATGACCGTTGGAAAAACACTGTGGTTCATAATTCTTTTAAAGCTTTTTATAATGTTTGCAATTTTACGAATCTTCTTTTTCGATAATTTTCTGAATTCCAACTTCGATAACGATAAAGCTCGAAGTGAACATGTTTTGGATGAATTAACAAATTAAATCTATTAATATATGTTTGAGAATATTGATTTTTCTTTGGTAGATTGGTCGAGGGCCCAGTTTGCTCTTACGGCAATTTATCATTGGCTATTTGTGCCATTAACTCTGGGAATTACCTTCATTATTGCTTTTATGGAAACCATTTATGTCCGTACTGGCAATGAAGAATGGAAACGAATTACAAAATTCTGGATGACACTATTTGGTATCAATTTCGCAATAGGTGTTGCTACCGGTATAATTCTTGAATTCGAGTTTGGAACAAATTGGTCGAACTATTCCTGGTTTGTGGGAGATATTTTTGGTGCTCCCCTGGCTATTGAGGGTATTATGGCCTTTTTCATGGAATCAACATTTATTGCTATTATGTTCTTCGGATGGACCAAAGTGAGCAAGAAGGTTCATTTAACAGCAACCTGGCTTACAGCAATTGGAGCAAATTTATCTGCTTTATGGATATTGGTGGCGAATGGTTGGATGCAAAGTCCTGTGGGAATGTGGTTCAACCCTGAAACAGCCCGAAACGAGATGCAAAGTTTTTGGGATGTATTGCTATCACCCGCAGCGGTTAGCAAATTTACACATACAACTTCATCGGGTTTTGTACTTGCATCAATATTTGTAATTGGTGTTAGTTCATGGTTTTTGCTGAAGAAGAGAGAAAAGTCAATGGCAAAGAAGAGCATACTTGTAGCAAGTGTATTTGGTATAATTTCTTCTTTGTATTTAATAGGTACAGGTGATTTTAGTGCCCGAACAGTTGCCCAAACTCAGCCAATGAAAATGGCTGCTGCCGAAGGTCTATTTAAAGGTACAGAGAATGCAAATCTTGTAGCTTTTGGAATTCTAACGAAAACCAGAGGTGAAGATATACTCTCAGATAAAGATAAATTTGTAGTGAAAATGGAAGTGCCCTTTGAAGGATTTCTTTCTTATATGATACATGGTAATTTTAACACATTTGTACCGGGAGTAAAGGATCTTGTTGAAGGGAATGAAAAATATGGTATTCTTTCGTATTACGAAAAGGCTAAACGTGGAAAATATGCACAGAAGGTTTTAAACGAAGCTCTTGAGATGAAAGATAAGGATTCTGAAGAGTATAAAATTCTAATTGCAAAATTTAACGATGTAGAGTTTCTGGAGACCTATTTTAAATATTTTGGTTATGGTTCTTATTATGATGAGGACGAAGCTGTAATGAAAAAGAAAATGCTTCAGCTTATTCCAAATATTCCACTTACTTTTTATTCATTTCATGTAATGGTAATCTTGGGATTTCTATTCATAATTATTTTTATAGTATTTATATTCTTGATTCTTCGAAATAAATTGGATGACAAGAAATGGTTATATATTCTTGGTATTATGGCAATTCCCCTCGCATACATTGCCTCAGAAGCCGGATGGATTGTTGCCGAGGTTGGAAGGCAACCTTGGGTAATTCAGGATTTAATGCCAACATTAACAGCTGTTACAAAGATTGATGCTTCATCGGTTAAAGTAACTTTCTTTTTGTTCGGAATTATTTTTACAATACTTCTGATTGCTGAAATTAAAATTATGCTTAAGCAAATAAAAAAGGGTCCAGCAGACCATTAATCTCTAACCATTAAATTGAATAACATGAATAATCCTGAATCATACAATATACTTCAACATTACTGGTTTTTCCTCGATGCATTGCTAGGTGGACTATTGGTCTTCTTGCTTTTTGTTCAAGGCGGACAAACATTCATTTTCTCTTTGTCAAAAAGCGAAAAAGAAAAAACTCTTATCGTAAACACCTTGGGTAGAAAATGGGAGTTTACTTTTACTACTCTCGTTACATTTGGTGGTGCATTCTTTGCATCTTTCCCATTGTTTTATGCTACTAGCTTTGGTGGAGCCTACTGGGTATGGATTCTTATTTTATTTGCCTTTGTAATACAAGCAGTTTCATATGAATTCAGAACTCGTCCAAATAATTTTCTTGGACAAAAGACTTTTGAGGTGTTCCTGTTTATAAATGGGGCTGTGGGTACAATTTTATTGGGAACCGCAGTAGCTACTCTTTTTACCGGAGCAATGTTTGAATTAACTCCAGCCAGGAGTGTAATATGGCAAGGTAGCCTAAGAGGTGTAGAAGCAGCATTTAATGTTCATAATCTTTCATTGGGCTTGGCTGTGTTCTTTTTAGCGCGTGTAAATGGATTACTTTATTTTTTAAATTCCATTAAAGATGAAGAACTGAACAAAAGAACGAAAAAGGTATTATTACCAAATACGATTGCTTTCTTGGTATTCTTCTTAACTTTTGTAATCTGGCTATTAGTGAGAAAAGGCTTTGCTGTAAATCCTGAAACCAGCGAAGTGTTTATGGAGTCTTTCAAATACCTTAAGAATTTAATTCAAATGCCTTTAGTTGCAGTATTTTTCTTATTAGGTGTGGTCTTTGTATTATTTGGACTGGTTCGTGCCCTTTTCTTGAATAAGGCAAATAAGGCAATCTGGTTTACTGGTATAGGTACGGTTTTAACAGTTGTAACTCTGCTATTATTGGCAGGATTTAATAATACAGCTTTCTATCCTTCACAATATGACTTGCAGAGTTCGATAACAATTTTTAATGGTTCATCAAGCTATTTTACCTTGAAAACAATGGCATATGTGTCATTACTGATACCTTTTGTATTGGCATACATAGTTTATTTCTGGAGAGCGATAAATAAGAAAGACATATCGAAAGAAGAACTAGAATCGCATGAAAATCATGTGTATTAAAAATGTGATATTGTAACAAGTGGTAAATCTATCTAGTAAAATACATATCGCTTTTTACAAATCACACATTACTAATTACTAATAACTGTAAGACATGTATATAGACTCAATATTTTGGTTTCTATCCTGGCCTATTCTGATTATTATCTCTTATCAAGTTTCTAAAATGCTAATTAAGCGTTATGAATCGGGAGAGGGTAAAGCTTTGAAAGAATCGGAGAAATCTACTAAATAAAGAAATTAATTGCCGTCATTATAATTTCTGCATAAGTGGGAGAGATGGTGACGGTAATTGTTTTTATTCTAATGGATCTTTATGCTCTAAAATATACCCTATACCTCTAATGGTTCTTAGCTTTAAGCTTTTGTCGTTAGATAAGTATTTTCGGATTCTACTGATAAACACATCCATGCTTCTTCCAATAAAGTAGTCATTTTCTCCCCATATCTCTTTTAAAATTGCTTCGCGAGCAATTCCTTTATTCGGATTTTTCAATAAGAAAGAGATTAGCTCCATTTCTTTTGGTGTAACAACCCGAATGTCGCCCGAACAATTAAGTACAAGCGAGGAGCAATTTATTGAGGTAGAAGAAAGTTCAATTATTATTTCGTTATTGATATTTGCTCGTTTCAAAATATTTTTGAGTCGAAGAATTAATTCATCGGGGTCAAAAGGTTTTGTTATGTAATCATCGGCACCTAGTTCAAGACCATGAATTTTATCTTCTCTCATACTTTTAGCAGTCAAGAATAGTAGGGGAAAGGAGGGGGTTTTTACTTTTATCTTCTTTGCCAGGTTGAAACCATCCATTTCAGGCATCATCACATCTAAAATAGCAATATCAAAATTATCATTGTTAAAATGATCCCAAGCTTCGGCCCCATTAACAGCATGGCTTACATTATATTCATGCATTGATAAATACTGTTTTAGCATATTTCCAAAATCATGGTCGTCTTCGGCTAAAAGTATCTTTGGTTTATCCATTTTGAAATTGATTTAAAATGTTACAGTAAATTTACTTCCTACACCTATTTTGCTAGTAAGTTTAATTTCTCCGTCATGAGCCTCAATAATCTTTTTAGCAAAATATAAACCTAAACCTAAGCCTTTAGATTTGTAAATATTCCCAAAGCTCGATCTATAAAACTTATTGAAAATGTGTTTTTGTTCCGATGGTGATATTCCATTTCCGTTATCGGCAATCGAAACTTTGAAAGCATTGTTATATTGAGTAGCAACAGTTATTTCAACAGGCTCTGAATTATATTTTACTGCATTCGATAGCAAATTGTTAATTAAGGTTGTAAAGTGAAATATATCTATATTTGCATCAGGCAAGTTTGGAGCAAATTTTTCAATTATGGTTAGGTTTTTTGAGTTGCCCGATTTAAAAGCCTTTATAACTTCTTTCAGAAATTCATTCAGATTACATTCGACTCTTTCAATATGAAATTGCTCTTTTTCCCACATGCTAATGTCAACAATGTGATTAACCAATTTATTTAAATAAACATTTTGTCTTTCTATTGTTGAAGCAATTTCTAAGATTTTCTCTTTTTGCTTCTGAACTTTTTCGATCTCAAGGTTTTTACCTGCTATTGAAATTGTTGCGAGCGGTGTTTTTAATTCATGCATAAGATTATTCATGAAATCTGTTTTCATGTTGGAAAGTTTCTTTTCTTTAATAAGATTACTAAGAGTAATAAAATAAAAGACAAAAATTAAACTTATACAGAGCAGACTAACTAATAGTATTGTTGATGATTCTCTTAGAATTATTTTGAGTTTATCTTTGAGTTTAATCTCAGTCTCAATCTTAAGTCTATATAAATCTGATTCGTAAAAGAATGTATTTACTTTCATTCCGTCAATATCCAATGTATCCTTTTCGGAGGCTGAAAAAATCTCGTAATAGTTGTCGTTTTCGGATAGTAATATGAGAGATTTAATTTTCATGCGTTGCCTGAACTTATCCTTTAAATTGTGGTCGCGAAAATATTCTTGGATAAGAATTGATAGTTCTTCTTTATTTATTAGCTCAGCGTTGAATTCTTTTCGAGCCTCATTAAAAACCCACTCTTCAAGGTCTTGAGGGATAGTGCTTAGCGCTATAATGTATTTTTCTGCAAGTGTATCAAAAGAAGCAATTACATTATCCATTCCCTGATATTCTGAGTTACTGTAGGAATTATTCACAGCTTCACGGGCAAGGCCTGCATACTTAAGCTGTAAATTTTCTTCAACAGTAGAAAGAATCCTTATAATAAGAAAGTACTGGCCAACAATGAATAGGCAAATTAAAACAATAGTAAGAATGTTTCTAAATGTATTATTCATATCTGAGAATTACCAAGTTAATAATAACTCATGCTAAAGATATAAAGTGAAAATAGGATTCCAAGGCTTTAACCCGACATTAACCGGGCGTTAACTTTGAGAGGTAAAATATAAGTTAGCTTTGTATTTATCATAAATTCAATATAAATAGAAATTAAATTAATTAATTATGAAGAAGTGTGTATTAGCCATTCTTGCAATTACTATAACCACATTTTATTTATCAGCACAAGGAAACAAAGTGAAAATTTCCGGGAAAGATGATGTGATTTACATTATTGATGGAGAAAAGATGTCTAAGGATTCCAGCATATCCATGTTAGATGCTAATGATATTGAAAGTATAAAGGTATTAAAGGGAGATGCTGCAATGAAGGAGTATGGAGAGTCTGGAGTTATTATTATTGCAACTAAAGGCTCTAAAAAGCAAAAATTAAAAGATGATGGAGGGGAATCTACTGTTGAAGTTTACGTAGAAGATGCCGATGGAGATAATAATAGGGTATATGTTACAGGTTATACCAGGAATTCTGACAAAGAGAAAAATCCTGAAACATTCTACAATTTTACGACAGGTGATTACCATTCAAATGAAGATAAGCTAACATATGATTACAGTCGTTTATTCAAAGGCGATTCTTTCGAGAAAGACTATAAAATAGTAATTGATAAGAACCTAAAAAGTTTATCTATAAAACTATCTGGATCCTTAGAGGAGGGAGAAACAAAAATATCACTAAAAGATCCAAATGGTAAATCAGTTATATCTTCATTTGAAATAGATCAATACGGTTCTGTATCATTAAGAAAAAAGATTAAGGATTCGGGAGCCAATATTTTAGCTGGAGAATGGATTTTACGTATTGAAGCCAAAGAAGCTAAAGGTAATTTTAAGATTTCGATGGAAGGAAATTAGTAATCGTAATTACAATATGATAGGTTAGTAGTGGGTGTTTCAAAAGCTCTTTTTTTTGAACACCCACTTACTTTTTTTGTCTGGTTTGTTTATGACATTTTCCCCAGGTTAAGAATAATCAGTTTTTGCCAGATTTTTCGACTAAGTCCGGTGCATAGGGTTTCAATTTCATTAACTGTTCTTACAACTATCTGGTCAGGTAAACTTTGGGCGTATAGTGCAGCAACCTTTGCTATGAGAGAAGTAAGCTCTGAGCAATAGTCCAAATACCTTTCTAATTCGAACTGGGTCAATTTCCGTTCCGGAGAATTCTTTGTTTTCATTTCAAGCTTGTGTAGCAAAAAACTTGGGTCTTTTGTTAGCTGATGCATATCAATAACATGAACCATAACACGCAGCACATTTAACTTATTAATGGCCCGCTTACGTTTTATTTTGGATTCTATAGTAATTAGAAAGAATATTGCAGCTCCAATAAGAATAACCTCGTTAAATAACGATTCAGTGAGTGTTACAATATTCGAAAGTTTAGTATTCTGAATTTTTAAATCAAGATGAAATATACTATAAATTAAAACTCCAATGCCTAACAGAATTACAAAATAGCTCGAAAGCCTAATAGCCAAATTTGGAGTTGCAATCCACTCTATATGTCTTTTCGTTTTTTTTGCTGTATCCAGAAAGTTCTGACATGTATTCCTTAAACCAGAGTCGGGAAATCTATCGCTTATGCGCCTTTCGAGCACCTCAATAGTTTCTATTATTTTCTCTGGCTTAAGTTTTATTATATTGTTTTTACTCATATAATTGAGAATAAAAAAAGTGTTTAACTTCCTGTTTCCGCTACTTTAGTATTGTCTAAAAGATTTCTATCTATCTGCTTATTCAGCGGGTCAATACCTGCTTTCGATGGTTTGCTGTCAACAACAACCTCGAAGGTGCTATTCTTATCTGTTACAAGAACCTTCTCAAGATATATTAAAGAGTCTTTTTTCGATTCAAAATCGCTGTAAACACCAATTTCTAACCAATCGTTCAAGTCAAGTGCTTCCTGTTTTCCAAGACTATCGGCCTGGTATTTTTTTGAAGTTGTATTTATCTGAACCAGATATTTTCCATTATCCATTTCTTTGTATTGCACAGAATCGGTTCTATTGCTATAAAGTGTAATAGTCTCAAACCAGTCTGTAACCATGTATTGCAGAGAATCAGGCACAATCTCTTTTATATAGCGTAGTAAATCTATAGAAGTGGGATAAGGAGCTTCCTTATATTGATAATCGGTTATAAATCTTGAAAGCGCTGCACTTAAAGAGTCTTCGCCAATATTATCCTGGATATTGTAAAAAGCCAGACAACCTTTTTGGTAGCTAAGGTATTGTTCATCATCAACCAGGTACAATGGTGGTTCTTTTTTCTTTTCGGTTGCACGCATAAGCATGTATCGATCTGCTTCGTACTTAATGAATTTTCCTGCCTGTTCTTCACCATATTCTTTCAGCATTACCATTAAAGCAGTGTATTCGGCCAAAGATTCAACTAGCATTGTTTTTCCTTTTACATCTGCTGCGCAAATAAGGTGGCCCCACCATTGGTGTGCAACTTCGTGAGCTGTTACAAAGAATGGCACATCAATATCTCGTTTCGAATCAATATCCATAATAAAACCTAGACCTTCAGAGAAAGGTATTGTTCCTGCAAATGATTGAGCAAATCCCCCATATCTTGGAAATTCTACAATTCTTATTGTATCATGCTGATATGGATGAAAATTTTTACTGCAATAATCAACTGTTCTCTTTATTCCCTTTACCATTTTATCAAGGTTGTAATCGTGGCCTTTATGGTAGAAGATAGATATGTTCAGTCCATTATAATCTTCTTCTAATACCTCGTATTTTGCACTTAAAAAAGGATAGAAGTTCCATATTGGTTGAGTCATTTTGTAGTGAGAGTACCTGCGACCGTTTTCCATCCATTCCTTAACTTTGGTACCACAAGTAATTGCTATCTGATCTGGATGAGTACTAATTATTGCTTCGTAAGAAATACGATCTGCATGATCGCTGATATATGTGTCTTTGTATTTTGCTGTGTCTGTAATTTCCGGCGATTCGTATTCTTTTTTTGGTAAACCAGCTTTCTTTCTATCCTTTTTGTCAGTAAGTTCTTGATCTTCATTATAACCGAAAGAAGGAAGATACTGAGCATGAATGAAACTACCGTTATATACAATGTCGGTACCATGGCCCCAGTGATGGAACCCTTTTTCTTTAAAGGTGTAATCGAATTCAAGGCTAAATTTATCACCCGGATTAATAGGATTTTGAACTTTGTAGATATAATATCCATGCTCTTTAGAACTATCAACCAGTTCCATTGGTATACTGAAGTTCACCTTGTTTATTGAAATCGATGGATTTGTTCTAAGATGTATGGTGTCGAGTGCTACATTGTTTTTATTTGTTAATTGAAATGTACCTCGAATATCAAATTTCAAATCTTCAGGAAATAAATCTGCACTAATCTTAACATCTGTTATACGTGGCTGCGGGTAGTCTTTATATTTGCTGTATTTAAGTTCATATTCCGATTTGAAGGCTCTTCTTTCTTTTTTTGTTCTGTAGGTATTTAAGATATTGGTGTTGTAATAAACAAAAGAACCAATAAGGATAAAGGCAAGTAACGCAATTGGAATTACAAATCGCGCTTGGCTTGCTTTCCAGTTTACTCTCATGTTTCTAACTCTGCTTTTTATTCCGAGTTCATTTCCTCGTTTAATAAGTAGAATACTGAATGTAAGAAATATGATACCTAACATTAACCAGTAAGAATCAACAACAAGTGCTGGAAACACAAAATTGTGGAACCCATTCATAGCAGAATACGATTTTTCGATAGACGAACCGTATTTAGTTAGAACATGGTTAAGTCCAATTTGTCCGGAAAAAATATTTAAGGCAAAGAATACTACTACAATTGTGTGGCCTAGGTACTTATTATTTATTAGCGTGTGAATAAGAAAAACAAGGAAAGTAAGTAATGCTAAGTATGGAAAGGTATTTAACATCAATACCTTAAAATATATCAATATCTGAAAATCAAAAAATCCATTAAAGATTTGAACACCTATTCCTGTAAGCATTATGAAGAACAATGCAAATAGCTCAACCAAAATCATTGCTGAAAATTTTGAAAGAACGACTAATCTGTCAGATATAGGGGCTGCATCAATAACTGGAGCAAATTTCACGTCAATATCTTTCCAAATTAATTCTCCGGTATATACTGTGATAATAATTATAGCGAAGATCATAAACGTTCCTTGCAGAAAATCGAGCAACATATATGTTACAGGTAATTGAGTTGAACCCATCATGGACATACCAAATCGAGCCAGCAGTAAAAGTCCTACTCCACAAGCAAGCATAATTATAAATGGTATGGCTTTTAAAATTTTAGTTGCATGAAATCGCGATAAATACCACCATTGACTAATTTGAGCTTTAACATTATAAGAAGCATGAGCAATAGGAATTGAGAAACCTCTAGTGCCTATTCTTTCAGTTTGTAATAAATTAGGTTGTTTTCTGGACGTAAAAAGACTAAATGGAGTTGGTTTAAAAATGAAATAAGACGCAAGGCCCAGAATGGACGCAAAAGAAATCCAAACCAATCGGTTAATTAAAATGTACCCTGCAAACGGTAAAAAATCGTTATTCTTCTCAAAAGTAGTCCAGTACTTCGTTTCAAAGCTTAAAGCAACAGATCCAAATGGTTCAAATATCGAATTTATTGGGTTTGTGTCAACATCGGCCATTAGTGTGTTAAGAGCAAAATAAAGTACCAGGAATATTAATCCCTGCGTATATATTGCTAATTGAGTTTTAAAAATTGAACCAATAGCAAAGAATATTACTCCAAGAATAAATAAATTAGGTATTAAGAAAACGAATATAGGATTCAGGTAAGCCTCAATAGTAAATGGTCCAAGATCACCTTTTTCAATCCATGGCATAAAGGTGGCAACCATAATTCCAAGTACTAATCCCATGTGAACAAACAGGGTAATAATGTAAGAACCAAGAAATCTACCTCCTAAGTATTCCCATTTTTTAATAGGTAAACTAAAAACTATTTCGTTAAAATTGTAGTTAAAATCACGGTAAACAGGAACTCCCATAATACCGGCAACTATTATTGAACTAAAAAGTAGTAATCCTGAAATAAGCTGACTAATAATATAGGGAGCATTTTTGTGTAACTGCTCGCCAGCTTCAGTCATAGATGAACCTGGTAAAGCAACAATTAGAAAGCTTATAAGAAAAAGGATGCCAAAGTATATATAGGTGGCAGGTCTGTTTAATCGGTACCTAATTTCAAAAATTAATATTTGTAGCATAATGTTTACGTTTTCGGGTTAGAAAAATAGTTTTTTATATCTCATTAATTGAGACTCAAATAACCATTAATTACAGAAAAGTAAACATCTTCGAGGTCAGCTTCAACTGCTTCAAAACCATCAATTGGTTCATCGCTCCAAATATGCAGTTGAATCATTCCTTCAGTAAGTTTTGAAGATACAACCTTGTATTTATCCATCCAGGCTTCGGCTTCTGCTTTAGAAACATGCTGTCTCCATATTTTGTTTTTTAAGCTTTTAATAGCATCAATAGGTTGCCCCTGATACTTAACTTCGCCTTTATTTATTATAGCCATATTGCTGCATATATCTTTTACGTCATCAACAATATGTGTAGAAAGTATTACAACTTTGTTTTCGCCAATTTCACTAAGCAGATTCAGAAAACGCTTTCTTTCAGAAGGATCCAATCCTGCTGTAGGTTCATCAACAATAATTATTTGGGGATCTCCTATTAATGCCTGAGCAACACCAAAACGTTGTTTCATACCACCAGAAAAACCACCTAATTTCTTTTTTCTATCGTCGTAAAGGTTAGTCTGAATTAATAAAGCTTTTACCAACTCGTTTCGGGTAGATTTGTTGGCGATACCTTTTAATACTGCAATTTGATCTAAAAGAGATTCTGCACTAACATTGTTGTAAACTCCAAATTCTTGCGGTAGGTATCCTAAGATTTTCCTTACTTCATGTTTATCTCTAAGTACATCCAGATTATCAAATAAAATTGATCCTTCATCGGCATTTTGCAAGGTTGCTATGGTTCGCATTAAGGTAGATTTTCCTGCGCCATTTGGACCAAGTAATCCATACAATCCATTAGGAATATCAATTGTAACGCCATTTAATGCTTTAACACCATTTGGGTAGGTTTTACTAAGCTTATCAATTCTTAAAGTCATGGTTATAGTATTGGTATAAATAAGTTTATTTATTAGTCTTTACTTTCGCTTAAAAGTTACAAATATTACTGAAAATTAGTTTTGGCAACATAATACGATGTAAATATAGTATGATTCTTTTATCTGAATAAATACTGTTCCATAAAAATTATTGAGGTTTAAAAAATCAGTTGATTTAACTTAATGAATTAACAATGAGATAATAATATGCCTTTTGTGTATTAAAATTGGTTTTGCTACCTCGTAAACTACATTATGGTTAAGTTTTGGAGCCTGTTTATAAAGTCGCATGTTTGAACGAGAACCGCAGTGAAACGGAGCTCAATGAAATAGTTGGACTATTTAGACAAACACTAGATAATGCAACACACACACTGAAGAGATTTTATCTCACGAAGAATAATTAAGGCAAGATCTGGCAGAGTTACAGGCAAATCAGGAAGATGAATTGCTGAATTAGATTGAGGATTATTAGAAAACAGCTTCAGTAGAACTGGGAATTACAATGCTGTTGGTAATGTTTCATTGATGGATTTTTTTTTTTTGTAAGTTTATATAATTAACAAGTGTTTATCAATATGAAACAAATACTTCTTTTAAAAGCTTTTTTAATAATTCCAATTCTAAGTTATGCAATCGATATTATAAATATTAAGTTCGATCATTTAAATGTCGATAATGGTCTTTCTCAAAGCACTGTTGAATGCATAATTCAAGACAGTCAAGGCTATATTTGGATAGGTACCCGAGATGGTTTAAATAAATACGATGGCTTTAAGTTTGAAATTTTTCAAAGCGATAGAGAAGATACAAATAGCTTAGCTTCCAGTTGGGTTACTTCATTAGCTGAAGATGCGGAAGGAAATATATGGATTGGTTCTAACGGATTAAATGTTTATAATCCTAAACTTGATAAACTAACAAGAATAGTTACTAATCCTGATGATGAATATTCATATCATGGTGGTAAAATTTACGATATCGTTCTTGATAATGATAATTCATTATGGCTTGCTACAGTTAATGGATTAGTACACTACATACCAGAGACTAAAACATTCAAAACTTTCAATAATATTTCAACTACTGGGGATCAGTCTGGTAATATAGTGTATTCGGTGATTGTGACAAAAGATAATAGGTTTTTTGTTGCCACTCAAGCTGATCCTCTTTTTGAATTTAATAGAAAAACTGAGACATTTATTGAACATAATTATAAATTAAAATTTGCCGGAGCTAATTTTAAAAAGAAAATACAGGAAGACTTAAATGGATTATTATATATTGGCTCTGAAGGTGCGGCTATTCATATTTATAATCCTACAACTCAAGAAACAGAATTTATCGATGTAGGTGCAAATAGTCTGAATTCACTTAATGTAAAGACCAAAGTTTTGCCTATATCGAAAGATGAAGTACTTATTGGTACTGATGGAGGTGGAATTAATATCTATAATCCTATTTCAAAAGCTTTCAAATACCTTCGGAACGATCCTGTAAATCCTTATTCACTAAGTGATAATGCTATTTATTCAATGATTGAGGATATGCACGGTAATATTTGGGTTGGGCACTATGGCACCGGTATCAGCTTATGGAAAAAAAACAAATATAAATTCCAATCCTTCTTTCATAATCCTTTCGATTCACTTACTATATCAAATGGGGTGGTACTTGCCATTTTTCAAGATTCTAAGGATAGAATTTGGATTGGTATTGATGGGGGTGGATTAAACCAATTTGATATATCGTCACAAACATTTAAACATTATAGGCGTATCGAAGGACTATCATCATCATTAACCTCGGATGTAATTATTTCAATTGCCGAAACTGACTCTGGTGAGCTTTTACTGGGCACTTTTGCAGGAGGATTAATGGTCTTTGATCCCGAATTAGGTGAAGTTATTAAAAGCTATCAGATGGCAGATGGATTAAGTGCCGCTCATATTTGGGATATAACCAGAGACTCTGAAGGTAAATTTTGGCTGTCAACCCTTGGGCAGGGTTATGATGAGTTTGATCCAACAACAGAATCTTTTGTAAATCATGTTTGGGGCGAAGATCCGAATGCTTGTTCAAATGTTATTTACTCCATTACCGAAGCACCTGACGGTAAAATGTGGTTTGGAACAGAAAATTCTGGTATTTGTGTTTTGAACAAACAGGATGGTACCATGAAAACTTATTCCGTCAATGAAAATGATATTAATTCAATTTCCAGTAACAATATTAAATGCATCTTATTTCAAGATAATTATGCCTGGATAGCTACTGGTGCTGGATTAAATCGATTGGATTTAAGAAATGACTCTATAAAGGTTTATACTACAAAAGATAGATTATCCTCGAATGCACTAATGGGTATTCTGGAAGATAATAATGGTCAATTATGGATTAGTTCAACTAATGGTTTAATGAAGTTCAATCCTGGTACAGAAATGATTGTGTCTTATGATAAATCACAAGGATTGCAGGGTAGTGAGTTTAAGTATAATAGTCAGTTTATATTAAAAGACGGGCGTATGCTTTTTGGAGGAGTAAATGGACTAACCTTATTTGATCCTGATGCTATTATTGCCAGTCCGGTAATACCGAAAGTTGTTTTTACAAATTTATTAGTTAATAATAGTCAAGTTGAAATTGGTGCTAAAGGTTCTCCTTTAAAACAACACATTAATAACACATCAAAAATTAAATTTAGACACCAGGACAGAGTTATCACTCTCGAATTTGCTTCACTTGATTATACTTCACCATCAAAAAATAAATATAGGTACATGCTAGAGGGGTTCGATAAAGATTGGGTAAATATTGATAATCGAAATTTTGTTTCTTATAATAACCTTAGCCCTGGTAAATACATCTTTCATTTAAAGGGCTCAAATAGCGATGGTGTCTGGAGTACAAATGTAAGATCAATAGATATAATTATTCGTCCACCCTGGTACAAAACCAAAGCATTTATACTACTTGCAATAACATTGATTGCTTTAGGAGTTTGGGTATTTGTCCGCGAAAGGATAAGAAAAGCTAAATTAGAAAAAACTGCCTTACAGAAAAGAATTGATGAAGGACAAGCTATTATAGATTCAAAATTGAAAGAAATAGAGGAACAGCAAGAACAAATTAAAAATAAAAACGAACAGGAGAAAGAAATTCGATTTCAGACTGATGGCCTAGCTAAGTTTAGCACAATTATATCGCAAAGTAGAAATGACTTAAAGCAACTGTCGGGTAAAATAATATCGGAATTAATAACTTATGTCGGAGCCAATGCAGGTGCTCTTTATGTAGCTGATAAAGATGAAGATAATATGACAAATTCCCTGAGAATATACGGTCAGTATTGTTATGATGGCGAGATTGAAACAAAGGATAAAATCCTTGTTGGCGAGGGGTACATTGGAACCGCTTATTTACAAAAACAAACCATTGTAATCGATGATTTATCTAAGAACTATATTAAAATAGGCTCTGGTTTGGGATTGATTTCAGCAAAGTATAATGTTATAGAGCCAATAATTGAGGAGGAAGAAGCAATGGGAGCTATAGAGATTGCTTCGCTCGAAAAATTACCTAAATATAAATTGGAGTTTATCAAGCAAATCGCTAAAACATTTGCTTCTCTACTAGCCATTGAACAGGCTAATGATAAATCGAAAAAGCTACTGGAAGAAAACAAACAGCAAACAGAAGAGATTTTATCGCAAGAAGAAGAGCTTAGACAAAACTTAGAGGAACTGCAAACAACACAAGAAATGTCCCAAAGACGAGAATTAGAACTCAAAAAGGAAGTTGAGGAGAAAAACAAGATAATTGAATATTTGCAGAAAAAAATGAATTCATAATTGAATTAAATGCTATTTATATGGTTATCACCATCACTGGTATTGTGATTCTCCAAATTTCTTGGATGTTTCTTTTGTCAGGTGGTAATAAATTAACAATGAGATAATAATATCCCTTTTGTGTATTAAAATTGGTTTTACTACCTCGTAAACTACATTATGGTTGAGTTTTGAGGAAAATGAAATTTCTCATATACTGATAACTGTCATCAGTTTACGGAATATTTTGCTATAACTTTTGTCTCGAATTTTCAACCTAATATTAGGCTTATGAATAGGGTTGGTGCGGGGCTAGATTGTTATTTAACATTATTAATTTAAAAACGACCATGACTGTAAATGCCGGAAATAGAGGGGGCGATGTACGATCAGATTGTTTTGTCAGTCTTGAAATAACTTCAAGCGGTGGAATACTAATTGATCTTCAAAGTAAGGTTAAACCATTATATGGTAAATCCATAGAGGAATTATTTCAGGAGATACTTAAGTTTTTTAGTATCGAACATGCAAAGCTGATTGTAGAGGATAAAGGAGCTCTTCCATTTGTGCTTGCTGCCAGACTAGAAGCAGCAATTAAGAAATTAAAGAAAACAGAGGCTGAATTTCTACTACCATTTATTGAAGAGAATAAATACAAAACAGCAAGAGATATCGATCGCTTTTCGCGTTTATATCTTCCTGGAAATAGTCCTAAACTAATGATTAATGCCGGTATTTATAAAGCCGGTGGTATTATACTGGATTTAGAAGATTCTGTTGCTCCCGATAAAAAGGACGAAGCTCAACTATTAGTGAGGAATGCTCTACGCTCCATAAACTTTTATGGAACAGAGAGAATGGTTAGAATCAATCAGATTCCACAAGGTTTAGAGGACCTTAAATATATTGTTCCCCATAATGTTAATTTAATTCTAATACCTAAGTGTGAAAGTGCCGGACAGATTGGACAAGTTGAGGATGAAATAAGGAATGTTCTGGGATTTGAAAACAAGGAAATTCATTTAATGCCAATAATAGAAAGTGCACTTGGTGTTGTTCATGCCTTTGAAATAGCATCAGCTTCGCCTAATGTTGTGGCTTTAGCAATTGGATTAGAAGATTATACTGCAGATCTGGGTACTCAACGAACCGATGCAGGTAAAGAATCATTTTATGCAAGAAGTGCAATTGTAAATGCTGCTAGGGCCGCTGGAATTCAACCTATCGACTCAGTATTCTCCGATGTTAGCGATATGGAAGCTCTGGCTAACGCAGTGCTTGAATCAAAAGCAATGGGTTTTGTTGGAATGGGTTGTATACATCCTCGTCAGGTTCCGGTAATTAACGAGAATTACAGTCCGAATAATAAGGAAATTGAAAAAGCGAAAAAAATTGTTTTTGCCTTTGAAGAAGCAGAAAGTAAAGGTTTAGGTGTTGTGGCTCTGGGTTCAAAGATGATTGATCCTCCAGTTGTAAAAAGAGCAGTTAATACAATTAATCAGGCATTAAAGGCTGGGAAGTTATCTAAAGAATGGAGGACAGATAATGAGCAATAAGATGATTAAGAATGCAGCAGGGAGAATTGTTCCAACTGAAATTAATGGCGAAAAAGTAACTCCTTTTCAGGGAGTGGGAAAATATATACCAGATAGTAAAAGACATGCACCACAAATAGCATCTTGTGCTAATTATCCTTCAGATGGAAATAAACTGGTAGGTACACTAAAGGAAGCCCTTGTAAATGCTGGATTGAAAAGTGGTATGACTATCTCTACACATCATCATTTTCGCAATGGCGATTTGGTTGCAAACCTTGTTTTTGATATAGCACATGAGTTAGGGATAAAAGGTTTAAGGTGGTTTCCTTCAGCATCTTTTCCATGTCATTCTCATTTAATTCCTTACCTCGAAGATGGCACTATCAGCCATATCGAAGGAAGTATGAACGGACCTTTAGGTAAATTCTGCTCCGATGGCAAAATGAGTAAAACGGCTATTCTTCGTTCACACGGTGGAAGGTATCAGGCAGTTCAAGATGGTGAGGTTAAAATCGATATCGCTGTTATTGGAGCAGGTTCTGCAGATGAGTTTGGTAACGCCAACGGAGTAAGTGGTGATTCGGCAAGTGGCCTTCTAGGTTTTGCATTAGCCGATTCTCAATATGCTGAAAAAGTAATTGTTGTAACAGATAATTTAGTTCCCTTTCCTTGTGTACCATGGCAAATTCAAGGAAATCATGTTGACTACACTGTAAAAGTTGATAAGGTTGGAATACCCGAAGAAATAATTTCGGGTACCACTAAAATCACCAAGAGTCCCGATAGGCTTTTAATAGCAGAGATGACAGCAAAGTTCTGTGAAGATGTTGGCATTGTTAAAGATGGCTTTTCGTTTCAGGCCGGTGCTGGAGGTACATCATTGGCTATTGGTATTTATTTTGCCGAAATAATGCGTAGAAAAGGCATAAAAGCCAGATTTGCTCGTGGTGGAAGTAATAAATACCTTGTCGAAATGCTTGAAGAAGGTTTGGTTGATTATATACTCGATGGACAGACTTTCGACTTAGATGGCGTTCGCTCTATGCGTGAAAACCCAAATCATGTGTGGACAAGCCCTTTTACTAGCTATAACTACCATGGAAAAGGAAATTTTGCAGGTTTGGTTGATGTTGTAATTCTTGGAGCAACCGAAGTTGACGTTAATTTTAACGCAAATGTTGTTACACATTCCGATGGTAAGCTATTACATGGCATTGGAGGCTGGCAGAATTGCCTTTTTTCTAAAACAGTCATTTTACCTATCCCATTATTTCGCGATAGAATTCCGGTTGTAGTTGACGAAGTAACAACCCTTTGTGGTCCCGGAGAATTAATTGATGTAATCGTAACCGAACGAGGAATTGCAATTAATCCATTAAGAAAAGACCTGATAGAAAAAGCAAAAGATTCTGACTTACCAATAGTTACAATTCAGGATTTGAAAAATGAAGCAGAAAAAATTTGTGGAGAACCAATAAAACCTGAATTTGAAGATAAAGTGATTGCAGCCATCAAATGGGTTGATGGAACTGTTATTGACGTAGTGAGAAAAGTAAAAAATTAAGGCTTCCGAAAACAAGCATTTGCAACTTGTAACCATTTGCTTTAAGTCTGGAGTCTTGCCTAATAATAACTAACATAACACGGAAAAAAATGGCAAAAAGAACGATTGTTTCATTGCCCGGCGACGGAATTGGTCGGGTAGTTTTAGAGCAAACAATTAAAGTGCTTGAAGCGGCTGGCTTCGAAGCAGATTATGTTGAAGGAGACATCGGATGGGAATTCTGGTGTAAAGAGGGTGATCCTCTTCCACAACGCACTATTGACCTAATTGAAAAGCACAAAATTGGACTATTTGGTGCTATTACTTCTAAACCAAAAGATGAAGCTTTTGATGAGCTTGCTCCAGAGTTAAAGGAAAAAGGTTTAATATATGCTAGTCCTATTGTAAGATTACGACAGCATTTTGGGTTAGATATCTGTCAGCGTCCTTGCAGAAGCTACAAGGGAAATCCATTAAACTTTATTCGTCGAGGTTTAAACGACACTATAGAAGAACCAATGGTTGATGCTGTAATCTTTCGCCAAAATACCGAAGGTCTATACGGAGGTGTTGAGTGGAGTAATCCAAAAGGAGTGGTTTTAGAAGCGCTAAATAGTCACCCACGCTTTAAGCAAAATTTTGGTCATGTGCCTGCTGAAGAGATTTCAGTTTCTACAAGAATTTTTACTAAAAAAGCAACAGAAAGGATTTTAAGAGCTGCTTTTAATTATGCAAAAGAACATGGTTACAAATCGGTAACAGTATGCGAGAAGCCAAATGTAATTCGCGAAACATCAGGAATGATGTACAAAATGGCACAGCAAATTCAGCAAGCTGATTTTCCTGAAATTCAACTTTGGAATACAAACATTGATGCACAAATGATGTGGCTAACCAAAAATCCGGAAGTCTATGGGGTAATTGTTGCCGGCAATATGTTTGGCGATATTGTTTCCGATGGTTTTGCCGGATTAATTGGTGGATTAGGATTTGCTTCAAGTGCTCAAATGAATCCTGAAACAGGTGTTGCTGTTTTCGAACCAACGCATGGTTCTGCTCCAAAATATGCCAATTACGAAACTTCAATTGTAAACCCAATTGCAATGATCGAGTCTGCCTGTGCTATGTTGGACTTTATCGAGGAAAAAGAAATTTCTGCAAAGATTCGTAAAGCTGTTTCAGAAGTAATAGCAGAAGGTAGGGTACGAACTTACGATATGATGAAAATGCCAGGTCGCGCCAATGTTATCGAAAAAGGTGCTGCTTCAACCGAAGAAATGGCAAATGAAATTATAAATAAGTTATAAATAAGACTTAAGGTATTAGGTATTAGTAATAAGAAAAACGAATGCCTGGTGCTAAGTGTCCAATGCCTATACTATGAATAAAAAAGTTCTACAGCTTTGGCCTGAATTAGAATGGATTCAGGATGAAGATTTAAGAAATAAGACTGCTAATACATGGGAACTTGCCCTTGAACGCAGTGTATTAACTCCCGATGATTTAAGGAAGATTCCTTTTACTCTTTTAGCAGGCCCCGATCTTAAAGTTAGCTTTATGGATCATAAAAGAGCTGTTGTGCATATTGCTCTGGAGAGTGGTAAGAAAATGAATGAATTCTTCAAAGATGAGCTACCTGTTAATATGGATGTTCTGATAGCCGGTGCTATTCTTGCTGATGTTGGTAAGCTTTTAGAATATGAACTAGATGAAAATGGTAATTCTTTCCAGGGAATGTATGGAAAATATTTGAGACATCCTTTCTCAGGCGTTTCGCTTGCAGAAGAATGTGATATTCCTGCTGAAGTCTGCCATATAATCGCTACACATGCCGGAGAGGGTAATATGGTTAAACGTACCACTGAAGCATACATTGTTCACCATGCCGACTTCATGACATTCTTACCATTTAAAGAGAGACTAAAATAATTGCAGCCTTAACCCATGCTTTTGTGCGCTCGTGCACTTTTGCTCTAATTAAAACTAAATGACAATAATAGAAAAAATACTAGCCTCTCATTCCGGAAAGGATAAAGTTGTTCCCGGGGAGATAGTAGATATAAAAATTGATGTACGGTTGGCTCGTGATTTCGGTGGTGCAAACGTGGTAAAGAATATAGTCGATAATCAACTAAAGGTTGAAGATAATTCAAAAACCTTCTTTACTTTCGATTGTAACCCAACAGGATCTGACCAAAAATATGCCGCTAACCAACAAAAATGTCGTGTTTTTGCGCGCCAGAATAATATTCAGGTGTACGACATTAATGCCGGAATAGGAACACATCTTGCTATTGATCAAGGATTAGCCATCCCTGCGTCTACTGTAGTTTCGACCGATTCTCATGCAAATATTCTTGGTGCTATTGGTGCATTCGGACAAGGTATGGGCGATAGAGATATTGCTGCATCCTGGGCACGTGGTGCCGTTTGGTTTAAAGTCCCTCAATCGGTGAAAATAACCTTGGAGGGAGAAAAACCTGAAGGTATTCTTGCTAAAGATATTGTTCTGAACCTGCTAAAGGAATTCGGAGCAAATAGCTTGCTTGGATATTCAGTTGAATTATATGGAAATGAAATCGAAAAGCTTTCCCTCGATGAAAGAATAACGATTTCTTCTATGGCTACCGAAATGGGGGCTATTGCTGTATTAATTTCTCCTTCAAAGGCAATTATAGATTATTGCGCAAAACGTTCAGGCAGAAGTATACAGCCCGAATATGCTGATATTGATGCAAACTATGCCAAAGAGTTCACTATAGACATTTCGAAGTTCAAAATATCGATTTCTAAACCAGGAGCTCCACATGATGTAGTTGCTGTTGAAGAACTAAAAGGAACTAAAATTGATTCTTGCTTTATTGGAAGTTGCACAAATGGCAGAATGGAAGATTTGCGGATTGTGGCTAATATTCTAAAAGGAAGAAAAGTTGCTCCGGGAGTCGTTCTTAAAATTGTTCCTTCTACCGATGAAGTATGGAACCAGTGTATTAGCGAAGGTATAATCGAGATATTCAAAAAAGCCGGAGCTATGGTTGGAAATGCTGGGTGTGCTGGGTGTGCTTCGGGACAGATTGGTCAAAATGGACCAGGAGAAAAAACAGTGAGTACTGGTAACCGGAATTTTGCAGGGAAACAAGGAAAAGGCGAAGTGTTTCTTGCTTCACCCGCTACAGCTGCAGCTTCAGCAATTGCCGGACATATTACTACTACATATGAAATACCTTCTGAACCTTCGATATTTATTAGTGAATCTACAGAGCAGAATATTGCTGGAATACATGAAGAATCTTCCGCTGAAAAGAAAATTGTTATTGAAGGTAAAGTATGGTTGATAATTGAAGATAATATCGATACTGATATGATTTTTCATAATCAACATTTGGCAATTACTGACCTGGATGAAATGGGCCAACATACCTTTGGAAACTTAAAAGGATGGGAAGATTATGCTAAAAAATCGGAGCCTGGAGACATAATAATTACAGGTAAGAATTTTGGTGCAGGTAGTTCTCGTCAGCAAGCGGTTGATTGTTTTAAGGCTCTGGATAATCAAGCTATTATAGCAAAATCTTTTGGAGCAATTTATGAACGAAATGCAATCAATGCGGGATTCCCTATTTTAACTTATGAAAGCCTAATGGGGTTGGAGCTTAAGGACAGAGATACTATAAGAATAGATTATGAAAATGGAATACTTACAAATCTTTCAAACGATAAATCAATTCAGATAAGCCAATTCTCTGATGTGCAAATGACGATCTATCAGAAAGGCGATCTGTTGAAAGTTTAATACGTCATTGAGATCCCGATCGAGGGAGAAGTAATCTGCTAATGAATAAGAGATTGCTTTGTTGTATTCGCAATGACGATAAATATTACAAAAAATGAAAGGTAAAACATTTGTAGAGAAAATATTTGGAACTCCAAAAGGAAGCATTGTCTTTAAGAAACCAAATATTATTCTGTCGCACGATAATACAGCCAGTATTGAAAAAACTTTCAAGAAAATGGGAGGAGAGAAGCTGGCCGATCCCGCTCAATTACTAGTTGTTCTTGACCATAATGCACCTCCCACTAATTGTAAGTTAGCAAATGACTATCAAAGAATAAGGGAATTTGTTTCGGAACAAGGAGTAAGTCGCTTTCATGATGTTGGCGATGGAATTTGTCACCAACTAATGTCAAATTATGCTCGTCCGGGTATGGTAATAGTTGGTTCCGATAGTCATACATGCACTGCTGGGGCTTTTAATGCTTTTGCAGCCGGTATTGACAGAACTGAAACTGCAGGACTCTGGAAACAAGGAGAAACCTGGTTTAGGGTTCCGGAATCAATCAAAATTACATTACATGGAAAACTTCCTAAAAATGTATATGCAAAGGATTTAGCTTTATACATTATAGGAATGATGGGTTCAAGTGGTGCAGATTATATGTCAATTGAATACCATGGCAAAGGAGTTCAAAGTCTATCAGTTTCTGATAGAATGACAATAGCAAATTTAGCTTCAGAAATGGGAGCTAAGAATGCTGTTTTTCCATCGGATAAAACTTTAGCTGAATATTTTGGGAGTGAATTTGATGGTGTTTGGGCAGATACTAACGCAGAATATTTCAAAGAATATGAAATAAACTTAAATGAGCTTTATCCACTAGCTGCTTGTCCACACCATGTAGATAATGTTAAGAGTATCGATGAAGTAAAAGGGACTAAAATCGGACAAGCCCTTATCGGAACTTGTACGAATGGTCGACTTGAAGATTTAAGAGTTGCTGCGGAAATTCTGAAGGATAAGAAAGTGCCAGAAGGATTTCAGTTGCTGGTAACTCCGGCTTCAAAGGAAATTTATATTCAGGCAATGAAGGAAGGTTTAATTGAAACCTTTATTAAAGCAGGAGCCAATATTCTTTCGCCTTCTTGTGGGCCTTGTCTTGGAACAGGTCAAGGAATTCCTGCTGATGGTATAAATGTTATATCAACAGCTAACCGTAATTTTAAAGGAAGAATGGGAAATAAGAATTCAGACATTTTTCTTGCCTCACCCGCCACGGTTGCTTATTCAGCCTTAAATGGCGAGATATCAAGTCCGGGAAGCAATGGTGGAAATAACAAATTTCCGTTTCACAAGAAGCAAACAACTACCATTGAGGTTGCATCAGAAGATGATAGATACAGTCAAGGTGTTTGGGCCTACGAAGATGTTGATAACCTTAATACAGATCAAATGTTCGCTGGGAGTCTGACTTATGAGGTGAATTCTTCCGAGCCGGAAAAAATCGCACCACACTTATTTAAAGGTTTTGATGCGAATTTTGCTGAGAAAGTTCAAGAGGGAGACATTATAGTTTGCGGAGAAAACTTTGGCTGCGGTAGTTCTCGGGAACATCCTTCGGTAGGTTTGGTTTATGCAGGTGTAAAAGCTGTAATAGCTAAATCTGTATCCAGAATTTTCTTTCGCTCGGCAGTTAATCAGGGCTTAGCAATTATTGTTATTCCAGAAGCTGTTGATGCTTATTCTAAAGGAGATAAAGTGACTGTAAACTTCTCTGCTGGTGAATTGCAAATAGGAAATAACAAATTCAATTTTAATCCTCTACCCAATAAACTCATGGAGATTATTGAAAAAGGAGGATTGGTGAAGTGGATACAAGGAAATAATGAATAATTGAAACTAGTAACAGATAACTCTTCACAGATCACTGAAAAAATGAATAATTTATAATGATAAAACTAAAGCTAATAACAAAAAGCCAATAACAAACATCTAGTACCTAATAACTTTTGTCATGCCTAAAAGAAAAATAATAAACAACTTAAAATAATAATAAAATGAGTAACGATTTCGGTATCAAGGAAGCTTTAAAAGAGCTTGGAATTAAGGATTTGAATTATGGTCTTTGTACAGGTAAAGAATGGATTAAAACTACAGGTGATGCTGTTACTTCATATTCGCCTGCTGATGGATCTAAAATTGCTGATGTTCAGTTAGCAACTCTTGACGATTATAATAAGGCAATTGCCAAAGCTCAGGAAGCATTTGTTGATTGGAGAAAAGTTCCTGCTCCAAAACGTGGAGAAATAGTTCGTCAGATTGGACTTGAATTAAGAAAATATAAAGAACCGCTAGGCAAGCTTGTTGCTTATGAAATGGGTAAAATTTACCAGGAAGGTCTTGGAGAAGTTCAGGAAATGATTGATATCTGTGATTTTGCTGTAGGACAATCACGTCAGTTGTATGGATTCACAATGCATTCAGAACGTGCTGAGCATCGCATGTACGATCAGTACCATCCACTTGGAGTTGTAGGAGTTGTTTCCGCATTTAATTTTCCTGTGGCTGTTTGGGCATGGAATGCAATGATAGCAATGATTGCCGGTGATGTTACAGTTTGGAAACCTTCATCAAAAGTTCTTCTTTGTTCTATAGCAGTTCATAATATTGTTTCTAACGTGCTAAAAGCGAACGATATGCCGGAAGGTATTCTTTCACTTGTTGCTACAAGCTCAAAATATCTTGGCGATGATATGTTCTCCGATAAGAGAATTCCTTTGATATCATTTACAGGTTCAACGCATATTGGTAAAAAGGTGGGCAGACTTGTAGGTGAGAGATTAGGCAGATCAATCCTCGAATTAGGTGGAAACAATGCAATTATTGTTACTCCTGATGCTGATATAGAAATGGCACTTCGGGCCATTGTTTTTGGAGCTGTTGGAACAACAGGTCAGCGTTGTACTTCAACTCGCCGTATTATTGTGCATGAATCTATTTACGATTCAGTAAAAGAAAAGCTTGTTAATGCATACAAAGGATTAAGAATTGGTAATCCACTTGACCAGAACAACCATATTGGACCACTAATTGACAAATGGGCAGCTCAAACTTATTTTGATGCAATTGAAAAAGTTAAAGCACAAGGTGGTAAGATAGTTTACGGGGGAACTCCTCTTGAAAATCATGTTGGTACATCAGAGTGTTATGTAGTACCTTGTATTGCAGAAGTAGAAAATCATTATGAAATTGTTCAGGATGAAACTTTTGCTCCATTACTTTATATGATAAAGTATAGCAACATTGATGAAGCTATTCAACTACATAATGATGTTCCTCAAGGATTATCTTCAGCCATGTTCTCAACAAATATGTTGGACACAGAAAAATTCTTATCACATGCAGGTTCTGATTGTGGTATAGCAAATATCAATATAGGAACTTCAGGAGCTGAGATTGGTGGTGCCTTTGGCGGCGAAAAAGAAACCGGTGGTGGTCGCGAATCAGGTTCCGATGCATGGAAAGCATATATGCGCAGACAAACGAATACAATTAATTACAGTACTGAGCTACCTTTAGCTCAGGGTATTAAGTTTGATGTTTAAAAAAACAACAGAAGATTGAAGTCGGAAGTTAGAAGAATAATTAACTTCCTGCTTCAGACTTTGGTCTTCCAACTAATCAATGTTTAATTCTTAAATTCCAAATAAATGAAAATCGGCATTTTGAAAGAAGGAAAAACTCCTCCAGATAAGCGAGTACCTTTCTTACCCTTACAGTGTAAACAAATATTTGAAAGCTATCCGCAGGTTAGAATAGTTGCTCAACCTAGTCCGATACGTTGTGTAATGGACGAGGAATATTCAGATGCTGGAATACCTTTGCAAACCGATTTATCTGATTGTGATGTTTTAATGGGGATTAAAGAAGTAAATATTGAAGAATTGATTGAAGATAAAACCTATTTCTTCTTTTCTCATACTATAAAAAAGCAAGAATATAATAAGAAACTTTTACAATCAATTCTAGAGAAAAAAATCCGACTTATTGATTATGAATTGCTTACTTATGAGCATGGCATAAGAATTATCGGATTTGGGAAATGGGCTGGAATTGTGGGAGCCTATAATGGTTTAAGAGCTTTCTCTATACGTAATAAAATGCCTGAGCCAAAACCAGCACATCTTTGTTCTGGTCTCAAGGAACTAAAAAAAGAAGCCGGAAAAGTATCTCTTCCACCAATTAAAATTGTTTTAACAGGAGGTGGTCGCGTGGCAAATGGTTCTATGGAACTTCTGGATAGCATGGGCATAAAAAAGGTACCTGTTGAAACTTATCTTGAAAATAAAGAATTTGACGAACCAGTTTATGTTCAGCTTGAACCAGATTCCTATAATTTACATAAAAAAGGTAAAGAGTTTAATATGTCTCATTTCTTTTCAAATCCTGAAGAATATAAAGGCGATTTTAAGCGTTTTTGCGACAAAACTGATATGTTGATATCTGCGGCCTATTGGGATCCCAAAGCACCTGTTTTGTTTACCAGGGAAGATATGCAGCAAAAAGAATTCAGAATTTCAGTAATTGCAGATATTACATGTGATATTGGAGGTTCAATACCTTCAACAATTCGTTCATCTACAATTGAAGATCCGTTCTATGGCTATAATCCTTTTTCGGGAAAAGAAGAGTTAGCTTTTGTTGATCCAAAGAATATTTCAATAATGGCTGTTGATAACCTTCCCTGTGAATTACCAAAAGATGCATCAAAAGATTTTGGCGATAATCTGATAGAAAAAATAGTTCCATATTTGGTTGGCAATGACAGTAAAGGAATTCTTGCAAAAGCAACTATTGCTGAAAATGGTAAACTAACAGAAAGGTATAAGTATCTGAAAGAGTGGGTAAATAGTTAAAAGAGTGATGAGTGAACAGTGAAGAGTGAAGAGTGAAGAGTGATGAGAGAAGACTTATACATATAAACCACACACTAGTCACTCATCACTGTTCACTTATCACTAGTGACTAGTCACTATAAAAATAAACTACTGAATACAGAAAATCCTATGAAGAAAATTTTCATAATTGGTGCAGGAAGATCTTCAACATCACTAATTGATTATCTTGAAAAGAATGCACCCAAATACAATTGGCAAATAACTGTTGGCGATCAGGATTTAAACCTAGTACAAGAGAAGGTAAAACCTGAAACCAGGGCCATCTCATTTAATGTTTTCAACGATACTCAATTAGACGAAGAAACTCGTAATGCCGATGTTATAGTATCTATGCTTCCTGCAAGGTTTCATCCAATAGTTGCGATTTCATGTTTGAAACATGCTAAATCGTTGTTAACAGCATCGTATGAATCAAAAGAAGTAAATGAGATGGCTCCGGAGGCTGAAGCTAAAGGAATTCTTTTCCTGAATGAAATAGGTGTTGATCCGGGAATTGATCATATGTCTGCAATGAAAATCATTGATAGAATAAATGCTGAAGGTCATAAACTTTTATGTTTTGAATCGTTTACCGGAGGGCTTGTTGCTCCTGAATCTGATAATAATCCATGGAATTACAAATTTACCTGGAATCCCCGAAATGTTGTTGTTGCCGGACAAGGTGGTCCTGCTAAATTTATTCAGGAAGGCAAATATAAATATATACCTTACAATAGACTATTTCGAAGGACAGAGGTTATAGATATTGAAGGTTATGGTAAATTTGAAGGTTATGCTAACCGCGATTCTTTAAAATATATTAGTAAATACAATCTGCAAGGAGTACCAACAGTATACAGAGGTACATTGCGTAGGCCTGGTTATTGCCGGGCATGGGATGTGTTTGTGCAGCTTGGAGCTACAGATGATACATATGTCATTGAGAATTCTGAGAATATGACATATAAAGAATTTATTAATTCCTTCTTATATTATAGTGAAGAAGATACGGTTAAATTGAAACTTTATCATTATATGCATATCGATCAGGATTCTGAAATTCGACAGAAACTTGATTGGCTGGGTATTTTCTCCGATACAAAGATTGGAATTAAGAATGCTACTCCAGCCCAGATTTTACAAAAAATTCTAGCAGAGAAATGGACCCTCGATCCAGGCGATAAAGATATGATTGTAATGTGGCACAAATTCATTTATCAGGAGGCGGGTAAAAATGAAACAACGCTTTTAACATCATCTATGGGAGTCATTGGGGATGACCCTATTAACACAGCCATGTCAAAAACAGTTGGATTACCTTTAGCAATTGCTACAAAAATGGTTCTGTCAGGACAGATAAACCTTTCTGGTGTTCACATTCCAACAAGAAAAGAAGTCTATGAACCTATACTAGCAGAACTGGAACAACATAATATTTGTTTCAGAGAGAAATTTGAATAAACTCGAGTTAATCAAATACATTGAAGTTATAGTCCATTTTCACAAAAGACTTCTTTGAACGCTTGGATAGAAATAATTAATTATAAAAGTAAAATTTGAATTATATGAAAGTTTTTGTCTGGTTATAAAAATCAGTCAATAACTTTTATATTTAAATATAAATTCAATGAAGAGATATAAGATTGGTTTTTTAGGGTGTGTTATTTTATTTTTTCTTTTTAGGATTAATATTAGCTGTAAAGCTCAGCAAGAATGGATTCAATTTGATTGGTTTACATTTACTTCAAATGGGAAACATTTTAAATATGGGGGAATAAATGTTCCTTTAAAGTTTGATCGCCTTCCTTATAAGTTTTATGCCCAATTTGATTTAGGTGCAATTAGTGTAATTAAATTGGATATTCTGAACGCTTTTACATATACTTTACCTTATGAGTTAAGGAAAAGTATATTGTATAGCGAAAATGGAAATTCTTATGATGTTCTATATAATTTAGAATTTACTCTAGACAATGTAAAATTCCAAGATAAAGAGTTAAAATATGTACCAACTAAATCTATCAATTGGCAAAACTCAAATAAGCCGCTAAGAGTTGGAACGATAGGTGCTGATATATGTATAGGTAAGATATTAATTATTGATTACCAAAATCAACGAATGGCTTTTAGAGACAAATTGCCAGTAGAATACTCAGGCAAAATTAATTTTATAGATTGTGAAGTTGTTTTTGAAAATAAAGTAATCTTCCCATTAAAAATAGGAGATGAATTACGTAATGTTTTATTTGACACTGGAGCAAGTTCTTGGGAATTAGTTACAAGAAAAAAAGACTGGAAAAAAATATCTACACAAGTGTCAATTGATTCGATTATGGGATATTCCTGGGGTGATAAACACTATGTGATTGGATCTAAACTATTACCTGAAATTTATATGGGAAACATCAAATTATCAACAGATACATCAAAATGTTATTATACAAACAGATCAGATATTGATAAATTTTATGATAAATTTAATATATACGGGATTGTGGGTAATGCTTTTTTCTTAAATGACATCTTAATAATTGATTATATACATAAAAAAATTGGAGTGATTAAATAAAACGGGCTTCAACAAAATTTTAAAACATAGTGCGGGAGTATTAAATTTGATAGGCAATGCAAGATTTTAAAAATCATTGTTTGAAAGTTTTAAGAGTTGAAAATGGTAGTGTTTCATATACGAACCATTAACTGATTAATTAAAAGATTATTAAGTCACTTTGAAATTCTAGAATAAGTTTTATTCATTCACAGAAAAGAAAAAAATGGTGTTTGCAGAAACTCGCTAGTATTCAATTAGTCAACTTTTAATTTTTGTGATTATTGTTATTTTTTGTTTAAAAAATTATATACAATATGCGTTATGTGTATTATATTTGCATAATAATCAATAAAACAATAACAAACTAATTAATTAAATGACCTTAATAGGTAGTATATCCAAACCAAACTAAAGCAAATAACTGTTTCCTTATTGCTCCTTATAAGTACAACCTATTAGCTAAACCTAAATCTGACATAATGGATAAGAAAAAATCTTTCGGTGAAGAATTGCTGGAAATTAGGACTTTTATTGAATACGGTATGTTTATGCCTGAAATGATTACCAGACTTTCTCCATTTGGATTTGACCCAAAAGAAATGATAAGAGGAAGAGACCTTCTGGATGCAACTCATCTTGAACAAGAACGATACAACAAGTATGCTCAAAAGAGCATTTTAACCTGTGATAACTTTTCTATTAAGTTTAACGAAATTTATGAGGAATTTGCTAAGCATAGAGGAAGGGCAAAGGTAGCCTTTCGGAACAATGAATATATATTGAATGATTATCTGGCAGTAAATAAACTTCAGTCTGTTAAGTATATAGATTGGATTGCAGCTGCTAAACGTTTTTATCGTAATGCTTTGGGAAGTCGTGAAGTAATTTTTGCCTTTTACAAGGTATTAGTCTCCGAGGACGACTTGCGAAAAACCTTAAGTGATATTGATGAGCTTGATAGATTACGTATTAAACAGGAATTTGAAAAGGGACAATCAAAAATTCATACTGAAATTAGAAACAAAAAGTTTTCTGAACTTAAGGAATGGTATAACGAGGCTCTTTCAATTGCCCGAATAGCATTAAAAGATGTTCCTCACTTACTTGAAGCTTTGGGTATTGAAAAAGAAATTAGGAATTAATTGCATGTGATTTTTTTGTGCTGATAACCGAATACTTAAAACTACTTTTAGTGAACTTAACTATGCTCGCTCAGACGATTTATGGAATTACTTAAATAAATTCCTATAAATAATAAATCTACTGATTTAAGTTTTTCGTTCAATATTAGTGTAAGATTCTGATACTATCTATTTTCACCGGATTAATGTAAAATTGATTTGTGTCGGCCTTCTGGTGTATCTTATGAACTATATGCATGCCTGAAGTTACTTTTCCAAATGCAGCAAAACCTTGTCCATCTGGGTTGCGAAAACCACCAAAATCTAAAGCCGGTTGATTTCCTACACAAATAAAAAACTCAGTTGTTGCAGTGCCAGTATCAACTCTTGCCATACTTATAGTTCCATCCAGGTGCAAAATGCCAGTTTCATTGGTCGATTCATGTTGAATTGGATTAAGGTTTTTATCGCTTTCGAAAAATCCAACTCCACCTTGAATGACTTGTATTTTGATTTCATTTTCTGGTTGATTATCCATTTTGACAGTTCGATAAAAGCTTTTGTTGTCAAACTCTTTATTTTCTATGTGTTCCAAAAAATTTGTGACTGTAATTGGAGCTTGCTCAGGATATAATCCAATAGTGATAGTACCTTCAGAAGTAAAGATTTTAATTGATGCTTTAAATTTCTGTGATTGACAGGATAATAGCACAAGTATTATAGGAATTAGTAATCGTAGATTTTTCATGAAGTAATTTTTTAGAAATTTCTATAGAAAAAAGAGTAAATCCAATAAATATTGAATATGAATGTGAGAATTAGGAAAAATTATTATTAAGCATTTTGGTTTTTATATATTCGTGGTCAATGAAAGAATTTTGTTTTATGAAAAGAAGGAAGAATTCATTATTTCCACAATGTTGCCATATTTAATAATATTTTTTATTGTTTGGTCGATATTGTTATTTATCTGGATTAAATTTAATATCCCATTAGATTCGGGTTCCGGATTATATTATGGCGGATAAAATAAACAATTACTAAAACAGATTAATATGAAAACCACAAACGGATTATTAGCAGTAGTTGCTTCGGTATTATTAATAGCATCTTGCTCATTTGGCAAGAAAAAGGAGAAAACATCAGATTGCGAAGGGTGCCCTGAACCAGTTTCTATTGATGTTCCTGCTGAGCTAGCTGCAAATCAGAATGCTAAGCTTTATATTAAAGATGCTGAAACGATGTTTAATAAATGGTCGAAGCGAGCATTTCTTTTAACTAAAGACCTTGAAAAGCTTGAGGATATGGACACATCAGCAATGACACTTAGCGAATCAATAAAGGCTGGTTCAACAGCCTTGAAAATGGTTGGTTACATGGGAGAATTTATGAGTGAAAGCCTTGCCATGAGTCAAAGAATGGAGGAATTGGAACAAACATTCACCGAGGAAGAGAAAATTGCTTTTAAAGATGTAATGTCTCAATTTGAATCAAGAATGGAAGAAATTTCTGCCAGTCTGAACGAACTAGGAATAGATGCACCTTCTAACAGTCAAGATATGGTTAATGCGCTGGAGGGGTTGGAAAATGAAAAATAAACTTTCCAGGTTTTTACAATAAAAAGATTCTTTTCAATTTTTGGAAGCTGTTTTTTTTAAGCTCTGATATTTTGTAACTTATAGTTTGTAACTATTCTGAAATGATTATAGAACCTCAACCTGCAATTCATTTATTTGGAATCTTAATTGAGGAGCCAATTACAACTCTCACCGATCTTTTTGTAACGGCAGTTTGCTTCTATGCTTTCTTTCGTCTAAGTAGAATTCCTAACAAAAACAGAATGCATACTTATCTGAAAATATATTTTCTGAGTATGGGAATTGCAACTGCAGTGGGAGGATTAATCGGACATGGGTTTTTCTATGCTTTCGATAATAATATGTACTGGAAATTACCCGGATGGTTTACTAGCATGATTTCAATTGCTATGATTGAAAGAGCATCAATTGAATTTGCTCGGAAGCTTATAAAACCTTCGCTTGGTAAATTCTTTGCCTGGCTAAATATCATAGAGCTTTTAGCCTTTATGACAATTACCTTTTCAACATTGAATTTCTTTTTTGTGGAGGTTCACACTGCTTACGGTTTATTAATTGTTGTAACAAGTTTTAATCTATTTATTTTTTTAAGAACACGGTCGCCAGGAAGTCTCAATTTTCTTATAGCCATTGGGTTTTCATCTGTTTCTGCTCTTGTGTTTATGAATGAATGGGGATTGCATACATGGTTTAATCATTATGATATTAGCCATGTTTTAATGACTTTTGGAGCTTGGTTTTTCTACCATGGAAGTATGAAAGCAATTAATAATGAACTTGCGAACTAATTTTTTAACTAAAACTATATACAAATGATTATTACTAATACACCAACCGTACCTCAAAGAGAAATAACTGAAGTGCTCAATATTGCTAGAGGAAGCACTGTTAGAGCTCGTCATATCGGGAAAGATATATTTGCTGGATTAAAAACTATTGTTGGAGGAGAGATATCCGAATACACTAAGTTGCTTGCTGAAGCAAGAGAACAAGCCTTACAAAGAATGACGGAAGATGCTGAGAAATTAGGTGCAGATGCAATAGTAAATGTGCGAATTACAACCTCTTCTGTAATGGCAGGAAGCGCTGAAATATTAGCTTATGGCACGGCAGTAAAATTGAAATAATGGGCTATGTGTTAGTATTAACATATGGGCTTGGAATAATTGTCTTGATAATTTTGCTTATCTATGTTATAGTAAATAGAATAGATGAAAAGAATCGTGAAGAGTTTGAGAAAAGAGACAATTAAAAAGGTACTAATATTAGCGTTTGCAGTATGTTATATAAGTGCTTCAGCTCAACAAGATTCAACAAAGAATGAGCTTTCCGGAAATATTGAATCTTATGCTGATAAGTTATCAATATATGCATACAGTATTCAGAAGTTCAATAACTTTGAATTAAAGTCAAAAGGTCAAAAAGATAGACTCCAATACGGGCCAAATGAGAATCTAAATTTAGGACTTGGATTTAGCTATAAATGGATAGGAATAGGAGCTGCCTTTAAACTTGGTTCTATTAATTCTGATAACGATTTGTATGGCGAAACAAACAGTTTTGACCTACAAATGGATATCTATAGTCGGAAGTTTCTTTTTAATGGAAATTTTCAATTTTATCAAGGGTTTTATTGGAGAAACCCAGATAAATATTTTCCAGATTGGAGCATTGAAGATTCTGCTGTTGTTAGACCAGATATAATCACTGGTTCCTTTGGTTTTAGTGGTACATATATTCTTAATCACGAGAATTTTTCTTTTAAAGCAGCATATCAATCCACCGAACGACAATTAAAAAGTGCTGGTTCATGGTTGTTAGGATTACGTTTTTCTGTTTATGCAATTAATGCCGATTCCTCTTTAGTCCCTATTGAAGCACACGATTTATATCCCAATACAATTGATTTTACTGCTTTGGGAACAATTAATTGGGGTGGGGCGTTTGGATATACTCATACTTTTGTTTTTTCCAAATACTTCTATTTTAATGCAGCTTTAATGATAGGGATTAATTTACAATCGGTGGAAGCTTTTAATTTGCAGGGAGAATCATTAGGTTCCGATGGGAAATTGTCTTCAAATGCTTTATTCAGAATGGCATTAGGATGCAATAAACCCACACATTTTTATGGATTCAATGTATCTACCGATTCTTTTTTAGTAAAAGATCCAAATGAGACAGAGTTTTCTTATAATTACGGAAAAATTCGTTTTTATTATGGTCGAAGGTTTAATGTAGGGAAGAAATAGAATTCCTTGAGTAATATAGTTTTAAAAAATTAGGTGTAATTATTTTACACTTATTCAGGTAATTTAACTACTCTTATTATAACCATACTGATTACTATTGGTTAAGAAATACTTTTTCGATAGGATTCAAATTGCCATAATAATTTTCCAAAATAGCACTTTAAAACTACTCTATTAAGAAAACAATTAGTGTGTTGTAATTTAAAAAACAAACACAATAATTAGATGTTAGAAAAGCCCAGAATTATTCACCAATGTTAAAGGTCAGCGGAATATCATAAATAATATCTTTATCAGTAAATAAATCCTTCTTTATAGAAACCGTTATATTTTTATTCGATGGTATTTCTACTTCAACATAACATATAGCAGTTGTATCTTTTACAATTACTTGTTTTAACTTTCCGTTTGTAACACTATAACCATATTCGCTCAACGGCATAGTAAATTTCACTAATCCATTAGCAAATTCCTGACTATATTTATTGTTAACAGTTGCAGAGATGCTATCTAAAGATCCATCGTTGGCCATATTGTAATTGAGAGTTAACATATCGCCATTAGAGTGGGTTCGTACAGGATTCTCAGCTTGTAAATCATCACCATTTACTCTTACAACTCTAAAAGATCTATTACCATCGCATACACTGGCAGTGGATAAATTATAAGGATGAGAGTTAATATCGCCGGCGGTCTTATGAGTATGGCCCCAAAGAGCCATATCAACACCAAGGGACGCAAGGTTTAGCTCATTTTTAAAATCGAAGTGATAAAATAATACTTTGGTCATTTCATTAGCATCCTGTAAATCATTTTTTAGCCAGGTTATTTGAGATGGAATAAAGCTTTCGGAGCCGAAAACATCATACATATAGCTATCGTAATTGTCATAAGCTTCCAAACCTACATAATGTATATTTCCATAATTGAAACTATAATCGTGAGTAAAATATTCAGTTTGTGTAGGTGGTAACTCTCGTTGACGCCAACCAAAAAAGCGCCACCATTCACGTCTTGCTGTGCCTTGTGATGGAGGTGTGGCATCCCATCCTCCTAAATCATGATTTCCAGGAACAATATAAACTGGTACTTCCAGCCTTTCCAAAAGTCGAATACTTCTTGTATGATTTCGACGACATTCGAAGTCCTCTAATTCACCTTCATTAATTAAATCACCTGTTAATAAAACAAATTCAGGTCTTATCAAATTAATATCTTTTATTACTTCATATAAGTCATTCAACTCTGTGGTGTCTGTTGTTCCATCAGGATAGAATTCATGCGTAGGGAGATGTGTGTCTGTTATATGAACAAAATAATATTCTGTTTTATATTGATCAATAACTTTTACTGCATTTGTAACATTATCTGATATACCCTCCGATGCTGTTACTTTTAGATCATATAACTCATAAGCATCAACATTCGGAATAGTTGTAGTTAATGTCCATTTATCCAAAACAGCATCATAAGATGCTTTTGTAACATTTAAGGGAACAATTATATTGTCGAAAATTAAATCTGCATCCCAATCTGTTGTTAATTCAGGAGCAAAACAAACAATGTTTAATTCCTGTCCTGGAATAACAATGGATGGTATATTTAACAATGGACGCTGAACAATGGTTAGGGTATCTCCAATAGGTATATCACAATCTGTAGAAATATTTTCTAATTTACCAGTAAATAGATATTGTACCTCACTTCCATTTATTATTGAGCCTGATAAGTCTATATTGGAACTGCCGTTTTGTAATGGAGTGAAATTTATTTTAAGCATTGTTTCAATATTGTCGCATGTAAAGCTTCCATTATAGTTTAGCTCTATACTTCCTGCTGTAGAAGCATCTGAGATAGTCCCTGTTTCTGAGATAGTCCCTGTTTTACTATATCCTGTATATTCGAATATAGTCTCATCATATTGAATTTTTAATGAGTAAGAACTAATTGATTCAGATTGATTCAAAATGGCAATTTTTATAGGAAGTTCTATGTTGGAATTATCATAGACACTTTTATCCTTTACAGAGACAAGAAAAGCATGGTCGTCTGACTGAATATCTTCAATAAATCTGGGATGAATAGAATTTGACCCACTATTTATGCCTATAACTCCTTTTATAGATTTAAAAGGATAATTCAAACCCAAGGAGATTTCCTCATCTTGCAGATTATACATTCCGGTTCGTATTTCACAAGCATTGCTACCGTCGTTTACCCACCAAGCTCCACCTAAATCAAATTCAGTACTAACACTGCAATTGTTAAGTTCAACTAAGACACCTTCATAGGCTTCGGTAGTAACTTCATTAGTGCTAATATTGGTTGTTTCAGGCAACGGATTTCCTGAGCTAATTATATTAAATGATGTTAAGCTTTTAATTTCAGTATAACCCTGATATTCATAAACTGTTCCTGTAATTTGAATGCTATCTCCAATAACAGGAGAATAATTATTGTCGTAAACAAAGAGGCCATTCCAGGCTCCTCCTTTGCTAGATGAGATAAAGAATTGCCCTGTTAGGTAATTGGTTGCTGTAACTATACCTCCTGTTGTAACCGTTTGGTTATTATAGTTTGACGGATATGAGCCATTTCCTGCGCTTGTTGTATATTGAATATTATAGATACTTATTTGCGCTGTTAATATGATTGGGAATAGACCAAGTAGCACGATTATTATTTTTTTCTTCATAGAATAAAAAGCTAATTGACAAATATTTTAAAAAAGTATTGGGAGGGGGTGAAAAAAAGAAAACTTGCAATAGGGTCAACTGCAAGCTTTCTGCTAATATGGGTCAAATCGTTAGGGCTAATGGTCACTAAAGTAGTAATAATTGTTAAACCTACAAGTAGAATTGAAAAAAAATCTTAAAATTTCAAAAATAAAAGTTGAAATAATTATAAAAAAAACACTGTATTGCATTTATTTATAACGTGTTAATTGTTGTTTTAATTTTTATCAATTTTTGTGATAATTCAGGCAATAATTTTAGATTTAACATGTTTGCCCCATCAGATTTAGCATTTTTTGGGTCAGGATGTGTCTCAATAAATAGTCCATTTACACCAACAGCCACTCCGGCCCGTGCAATTGTTTCAATCATTTCAGGTTTGCCTCCGCTTACTCCCGACGATTGATTAGGTTGCTGTAATGAATGAGTAATGTCTAAGATAACCGGATGACCAAATGTTTGCATTTCAACAATACCACGATAATCTACAATTAAGTCGCCATAGCCAAACATGGTTCCCCTGTCGGTTAGCATAACCTGGTTGTTTCCTGAGTCAATTACTTTTTGAGCCACAAATTGCATAGAAGCAGGAGATAGAAATTGTCCTTTCTTAATATTTACAATTTTACCAGTTTTTGCAGCTGCAATTAAAATGTCTGTCTGTCGGCACAAAAATGCAGGTATTTGTAAAATATCTGCAACTTGAGCAGCAAAAGCAGCTTCCTCAGCTGAATGAATATCTGTAACAATCGGTAAATTGAATTTTTCTTTTACATCTGCTAATATTTGTAATGCCTTTTCATCACCAATACCTGAAAAGGAATCAATTTTAGAACGATTGGCTTTTCTGTAGGATGCTTTAAAAACGTATGGCATATCCAGATTGGAAGTTATTTCTTTTACTTGTTCAGCAATTTCAAAGCATAAGTCTTTACTTTCAACAACGCACGGACCCGCTAATAAAAAAAGTTTTTTCGGATCTATAAGATTTTCATATACTGATTTACTCATTTTATAAATTTATGTTATAAGAAAACAAAAATACAAACAATGAATTATTAATAACGAATATTGTAGAATTAAGAATGTATAATTAACAATTAAGAATAGAACATTAAAGACTGTCCTCCTAATACTTATATATCTTCTTCCAAATCTCCTTAAACTTAGCTAGCAAACTTCTTTCTCTGTCGTTATTCTGAGGAACATAAAGAATTGTTCCCTTAATTTCTTCCGGGAGATAATTTTCGGCTATAAAATTTCCATCATACTGATGAGCATATTTATAATCTTTACCATAGCCAATTTGTTTCATAAGCTTTGTTGGGGCATTTCGTAAATGAAGTGGTACAGGTAAATCGCCAGTTTGTTTCACTAACTGCTGTGCCTCATTAATTGCCATATAAGCTGAATTACTTTTTGGAGATGTTGCCAGAAAAATTGTAGTTTCAGAAAGTATAATTCTTGATTCTGGCCAACCAATCATATTAACAGCATCAAAGCAGGTAGTTGCCATTAATAATGCGTTTGGATTTGCAAGTCCAATATCTTCTGAGGCTAAAATTACAAGTCTCCGAGCAATAAACTTTACATCTTCTCCACCTTCAATCATTCGGGCAAGCCAATAAACAGATGCATTTGGGTCGCTTCCACGAACAGATTTAATGAAAGCAGAAATCATATCGTAATGTTGCTCACCGCCTTTATCGTAAGTTGATAGGTTCGCCTGAATATGCTTTTTTACATTCTCGTTAGTAATTATAACCTTCTTGCTATTTTCAGCTAAAAGAGAGTTTACAACAAGTTCTAATAGATTTAATAGCTTTCTGGCATCTCCTCCAGAGTAACGAAACATAGCTTCGTTCTCTTTTACTTCAATGTCTATTGATTTCAGAAAAGAATCGTTCTTTAATGAACGCTCTACAATAAGTTTTAAGTCTTCAACCTCAAGGTGCTTTAGAATATAAACCTGGCAACGTGAAAGGAGTGGGGAGATTACCTCAAAAGAAGGATTTTCTGTTGTTGCGCCAATCAGTGTTATTGTTCCGGCTTCGACTGCACCTAAGAGAGAGTCTTGTTGAGCCTTGTTAAAGCGATGAATTTCATCGATGAATAGAACGGGATTCGGGGCATTAAAAAACTTTTGCTTTTTAGCTTTTTCTAAGGCTTCCCGAACATCTTTTACTCCTGAATGAACTGCGCTTAGAATATAAAAAGGTCTTTCGAGTGTATTAGCAATAATTCTGGCTAAGGTGGTTTTACCAACTCCTGGTGGTCCCCATAATATAAAAGATGGAATATTGCCCGATTCTATGCTTTTACGCAACATGGCACCTTCACCTACAACATGTTTCTGACCGATGTACTCATCGAGTTTTTTTGGGCGCATACGGTCGGCTAATGGCTGATTTGTACCTATGTTTTTGTGCACTATTATTTCTGATTTTTAAAGTGCGAAAGATAGCCAAAAATTAGATATGAAACATGATGCATAAAAGGAGAGATTGAAAACCAAAAGGGTTTCATGAAGTTTTGAAAAACGTATTTTTGTTTCATACCTGAATATATTCATAAGCGACATAATAAAACAATTTTACTATTTTAACTAAGGTGCAGAAAAGCTGCAATAAGGTTGAAGATAGGAACGACCCTAAATCATACTTGTTTAAGTATGTCGGAACAATATGAGATTCAATAAAAAGAAGTAGGACATTTTCCTTCAGATGTTGAGGTATTGAAATACTCTGGTAAATTGATAAGGCTAGTCTTACAATCAGAAAATCTACAGATCAATTAGTTAATAGATTACTAGCAGAATTTCTTTATTTACGATAAGTCTCTCTATCAATATCAATTAAGATTTTTTAAGAAATACTCTATTAGAAGAATATATCTTCGTTTGACTTTTTTATTACATTTGATTGACCAAAAAACCCAAAGATGAATTATTTTGAAGATAAAGTCGTTATTGTTACAGGTGCTTCTTCTGGTATAGGTTTAGCTTGCGCTAGAAAAATCCATGATTTAGGTTCAAAAGTTGTCTTAGCAGCGCGTTCAGAAGAGAAGATAATTAATCTTGCAAAAGAATTAGATTGTGATGGTAAATCCTGTCTTGCTATTAAAACAGACGTTACCATTCAAGCAGAATGTGAGAAGATGGTTAATGAAACAATTAAGAAGTTTGGAAAGCTTGATATTCTTATAAATAATGCAGGAATCTCAATGAGAGCGATTTTTGAAGATGTTGAAATGGATGTACTTCAAAAGGTAATGAACGTTAATTTTTGGGGTACAGTATATTGTACAAAATACGCTCTTCCACACATATTAAAAACAAAAGGAACTATTGTAGGAATTTCTTCAATAGCAGGATTTCATGGTTTACCTGGTAGAACAGCCTATTCTGCCTCAAAAGCTGCAATGCAAGGATTTCTTGAAAGTGTTAGAATAGAAAACTTAAGGAAGGGAATACAAGTGCTTATTCTTGCAGCCGGATTTACTTCTTCAAACATAAGAAGAAGTGCTTTGGATGCTCATGGTAATCCACAAGGTGAAACTCCAAGACCAGAAGAAAAACTAATGTCTCCTGAAAGAATTGCTAAGAATGTTGTTCGTTCAATTAGGAAGCGAAAGAGAAACAGGATTATGACTGTAGAAGGTCAACTTATGGTATTTCTTCAGAGAATACTTCCAGATCTTGTAGACAGCACCATTTATAAAAAATTTAAACGAGAACCCAATTCGCCAATTAAAGAATGATAAAATCAGAGTTAACTTTTAGAGTACGATATAACGAAGTAGATAGAATGGGTTATGTGCATCATGGAAATTATGCAGCATATTTTGAGATGGGGCGAACAGAACTTATGAGAGAAAAAGGATTGACGTATAAAGGAATGGAAGACAGTGGGATTCTTCTCCCTCTTTCAGAATTCTATGTAAAATACTACGTGCCAGCTTTATATGATGACTTGTTAAGAATGGAAACAACTCTTCAATCTTTTAAGGGGGTTCGTTTAATATTTGAATACAAGATTTTCAAACAGGATAATTCATTGGTTGCTGAAGGAAAAACTCCCTTAGCCTTTGTTAATTCTAGCACTAGAAAACCAATGAGGCCTCCTCAAGAGCTAATTGATCTATTTAATAACTCTATTCGCAAATCATAGCACGAGCCAGAAAAACAGCATTTTCTTACTTGTACAAATTAGATTTTTGAAATTTATTACTCTATTTTTGTAAAAAATAAAGGGGCATGATTGAAGAAATAGGGGCTATTCCAAAACACTATCAAAATTTATATAAGGAGTTATTAGAAGTTTTAAAGAGTAAAAAGAGTTTGGATTCTCATGAATTAATTGATAAATCTTTGCTCAAACTTATTAATAAGTTTCCAGATGATTTGCCTAAGGTAAGCAATGTAATAAATGCCTCAATAACTGCGGTTAATGATATCGGCCTTGGAAAAACTTCTGTAATAAGTTTATTTCTTTACAATACTTATAATAAAACACCTGAACTTTTTAAAGAAATTGAAAAGGAGTACAATAAAGATATTGCCATTATAACCGATGGTCTGGTAAATGTGGCTTCTATTGAAGAAAAATCAATGTCTTCTCAAGCAGAAAATTTTCGAAGACTCCTTTTAAATTTAGCAAAAGATGTTCGAGTAATTCTTATTATTCTTGCAGAACAGCTTCATCAAATGCGTTCAATGAGTAACTTGTCTCCAGAGATTCAGTTTCAGAAAGCATCAGAAGTAGCATATTTGTATGCACCTTTAGCGCACCGGCTGGGCTTATATCTGGTAAAGTCTGAAATGGAAGATCTTTCATTGAAATATACAGATCGCGAGACCTATTCGCTCATTGCAAGAAAACTTGACGAAACACAGAAGTCAAGGAATGCTTTTATTGCCAAGTTTGTAAAACCAATTAAAGAAACACTAGAGCAAAACGGATTCAAGTTCGAGATAAAAGGCAGACCAAAGTCTATTCATTCTATTTGGAATAAAATGAATAAGAAGGAAGTTGGTTTTGAAGATATTTATGATCTTTTTGCCATTCGTATAATTCTTGATACTGACCTTGAAAAAGAAAAACCTGATTGCTGGCAGGTATATTCTGCAGTAACAGATATCTATCAGCCGAATCCTTTACGTTTACGTGACTGGATTTCTGTGCCAAAAACTAATGGCTACGAATCGCTTCATACAACAGTAATAGGCCCCGAAGGGAAGTGGGTTGAAGTTCAGATAAGAACTGAACGAATGAATGAAATTGCCGAAAAAGGTGTGGCTGCCCATTGGAAATATAAGGGAGGACAGGGTACTCATGGAGTTGATGACTGGTTAGCTAAAATTAGGGAGATACTTGAAACTCCGGAACCAGATGCCGGAGATTTTATTGACGACTTTAAGCTAAGTCTTTATGCAAAGGAAATATTTGTATTTACTCCAAAGGGCGATTTGCGGAAATTTCCTACAGATTCCTCAGTCTTAGATTTCGCCTACGATGTGCATACACAGGTGGGGGCAACGTGTACAGGAGCAAAAGTAAACGGAAAGGCAGTTCCAATAAGATATAAATTACAAAATGGTGACAAAATAGAAATACAAACATCAAAAGCCCAAAAGCCAAAATTAGATTGGTTAAATTTTGTTGTTACCTCTAGTGCACAGAAGAAAATTCGACAGGCCTTAAATGAAGAAAAGGTTAAGAATGCAGAGAATGGTAAGGAAATAGTTAAAAGAAGATTCAAAAACTGGAAACTCGATTACAACGATGAAGTAATCAGGTTACTCTTAAAGCATTATAAATTGCCAAACGCTCAGGAATTTTATGCCCAGGTTTCTGAGGGGAAAATTGAAATGGCAAAGATTAAAGAGCAAGTTTTGATACTTCAAAACCCGGTTGAAGAAGAAGATATTAACATAGAAAAACTTGAAAGTACACAATCAAAAGTAAAAGAGGGCTATACCACAGAACACCTGATTATAGATGATCAAGTTGCAAATGTCGATTATAAATTAGCAAAGTGTTGTAACCCGATCCATGGCGATAATGTGTTTGGTTTTGTAACTATTAATGAGGGAATAAAGATTCACCGAACCAATTGTCCAAATGCAGTTCAATTAATTGGTAAATATGGCTACCGAATTGTCAATGCAAAATGGACTAAAGGAAGTTCAGATACTGCATTCTCTGTTAATATCCGTATTACCGGAGAAGATGAACCTGGAATTCTCAATAGTATATCTGAAGTAATAACAAAAGATGCCGGAGTAACCCTCAGATCAATTAAACTGGATGCGAATGAAGGTGCTTTTCAAGGTCATATTGGATTACGGGTTAGAGATTTGGGACATCTTGATTTTATTATTAAGCGTTTAGCTTCATTAAAAGGAGTTTACTCGGTAAGTAGGTCAGATGGTAAAAACTAGTTATATTTCAGTTCATTTTTATATGTAATAGAATGTAAGTTAATTGCTAAACCATTTAGTGTTTACTTATTTAAATACTTTGCAAGTAGTTGTATTTTGTTTTACTACTCAAGTCTAAAAATTTATTAATATAGATAAGTGTAGTTTAAATATTTCATGGTTAATAACCTGATAATAATTTTAACATATCTCAAATTAATCTGTATTGATTATTTACTATATTTACTTGTTGTATATATGAAAATGAGAAGAATTTTACAAATATCATTATTGTTGTTTTGTTCGGTTCAACTGGCAGTATCTCAGCAAGATAGTTTCGATATTGATGCAATTGAGATACCAGATAGTACTGTTTTTATGAAGAGTATTAACAAAGAACCTAAGAAGTTGAAATTAGGTGTAGATGTTGGTATGTCTTATATGTTTTCGTCAAATGGTGTTCATGGACCGGCATATTCACTTGCTCCACATGCAATATATCCTCTTGGAAATAAATTTGCCGTTTCAGCAGGTTTATTTATGGAATATGGCAATTTCTACATACCTTCCTTTACAGGAGAAAAAAATGATAGCGAAATGCTACCAATGACCAGAATGTTTGTTTACGCGAGCGGTCATTATTTTATGAGTGAAAAATTAACGGTTACAGGGTCAGTATACCAGCAAGTAATGGATGTACCTAACCGTAACAAATCTATAAACCCTCAAGCGTTTAATTATAGAGGAATGTCAGCAGGGTTCGATTATAAATTAACACCCAATATTACTATTGGGGCACGTATCAGTGTAGAATCGCCCAATAATAACCCATGGAACAATGGTTTTTACCCTAGTGGTAACTATTCTCCTTTTGGCTTGTAACTAAAATATATATGAAGCTCTTAATAATTGCTCTTTCGCCGGTGGCTATTATTGCATTTTACATCTACTTTCGTGATAAGTATGAAAGAGAACCAATAGGTCAGTTAATCATAGCATTAATTGCAGGTTGCCTTGTACCTATTCCTGTGTTATTTATTGGACAATACTTGAACCTTCTTTTGATTGATGGAGCTGAAAAGTGGAACGCTTTCTGGAATGCGTTTGTGGTTGCTGGTTTCAACGAAGAGCTATTCAAGTTTATATTTCTTTTTATCCTTTTTTGGTTTAATAAAAATTTAAATGAGAAATTTGATGGTATTGTTTATGCTGTGTTTATTTCTCTGGGTTTCGCTGCAGTCGAGAATGTGATTTATGTTATTAATTATGGGGAAAGTGTTGGTTATTCAAGGGCATTACTCTCTGTACCGGCTCATGCATTATTTGGTGTAACCATGGGATTTTATTTTGGCTTAGCTCGGTTTTATCCCAAAGCAAGGATTTTCTTACTAATTAAAGCACTCTTATTTTCGATTCTGTTGCATGGAATATTTGATTTTATTCTAATGCTCCAAGATGCTAGATTACTAGTATTGTTTATACCTTTTGTTATCTATTTGTATTTCGATGGCTTCAGAAAAATTAAAAACCTATCTGAACGCTCAATATATAAAGCAAAATCAACATACCTATAAGTAAAAAGTTTATGGCTGAATTAACTACTTTACCAAACATTGGAAAAGAATTAGCAAAAAGGCTTCATCAAGTAGGCATAGATTCTCCCAATGATTTAGAATTTGTCGGAGCAGAGGATGCTTTTATACGTTTACGCAGTCTTGATCCTTCTGCTTGTATGAATCAACTATTTGCTCTTGAAGGGGCAATTCAGGGGATCAGATGGCATAGTCTTGATTCTCTTCGTAAGTTGGAACTTAAAGACTTTTACATGCATTTGAGGAGGAACTAAAAAAATAAGGAGGCTTTTATGATCCTCCTTAAAATTCTTCCTTATATCTATTATTGAACTATTACTTATCCAGCAATAGTAGATTCTTGTTAAGTTTATTGGTGTGTAAGTTGGTTCGCTGCTCTGAAGTGCTTTTTGGGGTAGATATACTTTGCACATTGAAACTACCATAGGTAATAAAATGAAATGCTTGGTTTAACGCAGGATCATCTAAATCGCCCCAATCAAAATGGTAAGTATCATAAATTTCAATGTCTGGTGCAATACCGTTGAAATAATCTCCATCTCCATTGGCATTCACTGATTTAGCGGTAACCGGATAAAATAACCAATCTTCGTGCTCAAAACCATACATAGCTACTGGTTTTCCATAAGTTGTTTGTCCAATTGTATATACTTCCATGTGTGGTTCCAGCCCATTTATTACTAGTTCGCTGGCAGATGCTGAATATTCATTAGTGATGAAAAACACTCTGTCCAGATCTAAATTATTATTACTAAGTTTGAAGTAATAAGTAGAATCAAATTCTGCACTTCTGTCGTTATTGTGTTTCATTTCAATAAAAACATCACCATCAGATGTTTGCGGTACTAACGTGTTAACCATTTCATGTGCAAGTGAAACATACCCACCCTGATTAAATCGAAGATCAATAATTAATTCATCAAGATTCATACTTTTAAAGTTTGCAAAAGTAGTGTCCAATTCATCTTCAGAATATCCTAAGAAGCTTTGATAAACTATATAACCTACGCTTTTGTTATTTACTTCATATGTGTTTTTATAAAGAACACCATTCATATTATACTTTTCTTTGGTAAGCGTTATAGTTTTCTCAGCACCTTCATTTGTTCTAAATTTGAACAACATACTTCCTGCTTCTGCATCAAAAAACGTTGCAAAACTTGATACTTCATGAACTGGTGTTCCATCAATTTCGAGCAAAGTCCAACCTCGTCGTATTCCTTCAGTGTATGCCTTAGTATTTTCATAAACAAACATTACTCGTAGCGAGGAACTATAATCGACATTAACCTCATCCCAGCCAAGGAAAAAACCAAAACCAAAGTCTTCACCTTCCCCAAAATAAGCATTAATAACAGCAGTTTTGTCTACAAAACTCCAGCGGTCCTGTTCAACAGTCATAGCATCTACTAGATCCTGAGGAGTTGAGTAGGTATTAATATTAACATCTGGAAGGGATTGGTTCCATAAGTACCATTCACCCATAACCTGCTCAACAAAACTATAAATACTCCTGTCTTCGGAGTCAAAATCCTCGTTCTTCTCACAACTTACTAAAACAAATACAAGAATTATTAAAAGTGTTTTTGCAAAATCTCTCATAAGCAATGGTATAAATAATTGGAATTTCCGTATAAAGATATCTTATTAGATGATAATAATGAAAAAGAGTTGCTTTGAAATACATATAAAATGCAATTTATTGCATAAAATTGGATTTAAAAGAGAGATAATAATGGAAAACCTTGAGATAAAATCAGAAATTTCGTACCGCCAATACTATTTATCATCAATTAATAAGGTAATTGATTACATTGAGAAGAAAATTGATACACCTCTGGATCTTCAACTTCTTGCAGATGTAGCAAATTTTTCACCTTTTCATTTCCATCGAATATTTTTAGCTATAAAAGGAGAAACCTTAAATTCATTTATAAGAAGAAAACGATTAGAAAAATCTGCATATTTTTTAATATCAACGGATAAACCGATTACAGAAATAGCCGTTTTGTGTGGGTTCAATAGTAATGCATCATTTTCACGTTCGTTTAAAGAATATTTTAATTCAAGTGCTACAAATTTTCGAAAAGGTGGATATATTGAATATGCTAAAAGACTTGGTGTTTCTAGCGAAAACACAGCTGATTACTTTGAAAAAGTAGAAGAAGTCGTCGATAAAATGATTAAGGATAAAAGAAGGATTTATCAAAAGGTTGAAGTTAAAGTTATAAAAGATTTCACTGTTGCTTACTGTAGGCATGTTGGTAGGTTTGACGAGATTGGTCTAGCTTTTGAAAAGCTTATGAGATGGGCCGGTCCCAGAGGATTGATGGAAGGAGAGAATTTTAAAGTACTTACATTATATCATGATGATCCCAAGGTTACAGGTGTGGAAAAATTACAGCAAAGTGCATGTATTTCAATTGACCCAAATGTTAAAGTTGAAGGAGAAATTGGAAAAATGAAGATAGAAGGAGGGAAGTATGCCTTTGCTCGATTTGAGATTTCAGAGCATGAATTCACTGAAGCATGGACTAGTTTATGTGCTTGCTGGCTTCCCGAAAGTGGGTATGAATGTGATGAACGCCGACCTTTCGAATTGTTCCATAACGATTATAAGCAGCATCCTGAAAATAAATTTATTTTGGATATTTGCATTCCGGTAAAACCATTGAAACTGGGAAAATAATGGATGAAATATAAAAATATACTGTAGTGTATATTTTTTGCAATTATTGAAAATTTATATTTGTTACTTTAAGTATTCATAGTTTAGAAAATAAATTAATAAATATACCATAAATGAAATTCAGGGAAATTCCATTTTATATTGTAGATGTTTTCGGACAACAAAGATATTCAGGTAATCAACTTGCAGTTTTTACCGATTGTTCACAAATTGAAGAACAAGAAATGCAAATGATCGCCAAAGAAATAAATTTTTCAGAAACAACATTTATAACAAAGGTTAAAAAGGATGAAGCTGAAATTGCTGTTAGGATTTTTACCCCTGGCACCGAACTTCCTTTTGCAGGTCACCCTACACTGGGAACTGCACATATAGCAAACAAGGTTTTATTTGAGAATAGCCTGTCTGAAATTACTCTTAATGTTAGAGCAGGACAAATTCCAGTAAGATTATATGGCGAAGTGTCATGGATGAAGCAAATGCAGCCTGAGTTCGCAATTCAGTTAGATAAGAAAGATGTTGCTGAAATATTAGGATTAGAGCTTAATGATATTGATTCTGGTTTTCCAGTTGAATGGGTGTCAACAGGGATTCCATTTTACATAGTTCCATTAAATAGTTTGCAAGCACTTAAAAAAGCAAAAATCAATACCGATGCCTTGCTTAAACATTTAGGTAAATATTCCTCAAATGAGTTTTTGGTGTTTTCTAAAGAAAGTTATAATTCTACCGACTTACTATCTGTTAGAGTTTTTGTTCCGGAATATGGTATTATTGAAGATCCAGCAACAGGCAGTGCAAATGGATGTTTGGCAGCCTACCTTGTAAAACACAAGTTTTTTGGAGAAGAAATTATTGATTTATCAGTAGCTCAGGGGTATGAAATAGATAGACCTTCGAGATTATTTATAAAGGCTAAGATTGAAGAAAAGCTATACGATATTAGGGTAGGAGGTAAAGTGTTATTTATAGCACAGGGAAAATGGAGCTGATTAGAATAACTAAAAAATTTCTGTGAAAACTGTTTCTTTATTTACTTTTAGCATAAAGCTGTTTCATGCAACTTAATAGATTTCATCATTATTAAATAAGAAAAATTGGAATATTAGGGGAATAGTTGCAAATAATATGAGTTTAATCAACCAAGACAATAATCATTTCCTGAACCTAAAAATAGTTTTAAATCGAAGATCTAATTAAAAATTTTAAACAATGAGCAAATTAGCTGTAATTGCTCTTGGAGGTAATGCATTGTTAAGGGATAACCAGGACGGCACTATCGAACAACAGGAGCAAAATACAACCGAAACCCTTGAAAATATTGTGTTTCTTTTAGAGCAAGGCTATAATATAGTATTAACTCATGGCAATGGTCCACAAGTTGGGAACATTGTAATGCGAAACGATGCTGGAGAACAACAATACGGAATTCCACAAATGCCCCTGGATATTTGTGTGGCTGATTCGCAAGGCGGAATTGGTTATATGATCGAAAGAGCACTTAAGAATGTTCTTACAAAGCATGGGATAAAGCGTAATGTATTAACCTTAATGACAATGGTTGAGGTGGACAAAAATGATGAAGCATTTAAGAATCCTCGCAAGCGTATCGGAAGAACAGTTTCTAAAGAAGAAGCGGATAAACTTGCTGCTGAGAAGAAATGGACATACAAAGAGGAACAAAAACAAGTTGGTGGATATCGAAGAGTTGTTCCTTCGCCAAAGCCTACATATATAATGAATTGGGAAGTAGTAAATCAGAATGCTCGATTGGGAACAATTGTAATAGCTGTTGGTGGTGGCGGTGTACCAATTTATATTGATGAGAAAGGGGATGTTCGTCCTGCTGAAGCTGTAATTGATAAAGACTTGGCATCAAGTTTATTAGCTACCCAGATTAAAGCCGATGAATTTTATATCCTTACTGATGTACCTTTTGTATATAAAAATTTTGGAAAAGAAGATGAAGAGATATTAGAGTTCCTGAATTTTAAGGATACAAATAAACTTTTAGAAGAAGGTGCTTTTGGAGAAGGAAACATGACGCCTAAAGTTAGAGCTGCCCTACAATTTGTTGAACATGGTGGCGCGATGAGTATTATCACTGAATCGAATAAACTAGTGGATAAAAATTTTGGAACTAAGATTACAATGGAATACGATGAGAAAGATCTGAACAAGTATGTTATGTAGGTATAAATTTTAATTTCATGGATGTTGAAAGCAAGTTATTCCAAACTCTGCAATTATATTGATATATTTGGCCCGACTTTTATATTTGGATTTTTAATAGTAGAAGCCCAGGAATATTCCTGAACTTCTACTATTATTATATTAAAAGTTAAAGATTCCTTAGCAGCCACCCTGAGCTCTTTTCTTATTTGGTTTACTTTTTACCGGAGGTTTTGGAGTTGAAGAGGCTTTTGAAGTTTCTTCTGAAACAGCAGTTCCACCGACCAATGCTTGTTGAGCACCTTTACGGAATTGGTATCTTGCAATTTCCTCATTTGAACTAACAGAGGGGGGAGATTGAGGATTCATAATAGTTTCTGCCCAATAATTAAGCCCACCCTGAAGAACAAAATTATTTTCCCAGCCTATCTGTTTTGTAATCATCCATGCTTTTACTGCATCTGTTGTTCCATTAGAATAGAAAATATTGTGATAAATATCTTGATTTAAATAATCACGGTATTCATCTGATAAAATATCGCTTAAAGGAATATTTATTGCATTTGGTAGCGAAAATAATTCGAATTGATCTGGAGTTCTAACATCAATTAATTGAATAGAAGGATCTTTCTGAATAAGCAAATCAGCAACCTCATCAGGACTGTAGTACATTTGCATATTATTTGCCTCTTCAAGCATTTGATTTGGATCAAGCTTGAATGGTGCTGTTGTATTTTGAGGAATTGCTGCCAGTATCAGGCCCAAACCAACAAATACTATTGTTAATATTACTCTTGTTTTCATTTTTATTTTTTTTGTTAAAAACCTAGTCTAAAGTGTTTAAAGCTTCAAGTTTCTACCCTTCAATTCTTCTAATATTCAGCTTGAGGGAATTTTTTTTCGGCCCATTCACCAATCCAGAACATGAGCACAGCGGCAATTATCATGATGAGAGTAAATACTCCATCTGTTATTCCAAGTTGGGTACTAAGCTTTACTTCGCCTAGAAATTTTGCCTTAAAAATATCTTCCCAAAGTGGGTATCCTTCAAGGAATATAAATACTCCGATAAATAATCCGCCAACAAATACCATAGCATCAACCTTACCAATTGAAGCTGCACAGAAACTAGTACCAGGGCAAAATCCACCCATTATAAATCCTAAGCCCATTATAACTCCACCAAGTATGTTTGAAGTTAGATAGGTAGGATTAATATATACTAAACTTAAATCTACCCAGCCAAACAGACTAAACAGTAATAAGCCAACTGCTGCTGTTATTGCACCGGTAAAAAATACTTTTAAGACTACAGTATCGTATCCATAGAATACTCCAGCTAATTTACGGCTGGATGAAAAACCTGAACTTTCAAGAACAAATCCAAAACCTATACCAATAAAGAAAGCCAAAAGGAAATTTGAATTGCTTGAAATAAATTCGTTTACTATTAATGGACCCATTATATTTAAATTTTATAATTTACAATTGATTAATTAATAATTAAGTTCTTGTTTAGTGTCTATTGCTTTTAATCAATTTTACACTTTGAACTACTTTATCTAATCCAGTTTTTTCTGAAGAAATATGCAAACAAGAAAGCTGTACCAAAAATAGCTGCCATTGTTATTATACCTCCCATTGACAGAACAGCCATACCGCTCAATGCAGAACCACTAGTGCATCCGCGTCCCATTTGAGAGCCGAATCCGAATAGAATACCTCCACCTAAGGCAAAAATTAACCTTCTGCGTTTGGTTATTGTTGGAATATGTTCTGTTTTAAGCTTTAATCGACCAGCTAAAGCACCAGAAAGAAATCCTCCAACCAATAAGCCAAGCATTTCAAATGATAGCCATGATTTTAAAGGACTATCTTCTCCTTTACCATTAGCTTCTTTTTTAGCTTGATACTCTTTGTAATATTGAGCATTTTCATAGTGCTTTGGCGTAACTGTTTTTACTGTTGCAACAGTTGCATATTTTATTGCACCACTAGCTCCCAATCCTCGACCTGAAATGAAATTCGCAGATAATAGTACTAATCCAAGTAATACCCCTCCAACGTATGGATTTAGGTATTTCGTCTTTTTTGTTTTCTCACTCATAATCTGTGATATTATTATCTTTTAATATTTGTAATATATTTATAGATATGTTATTGTATCATAATACTAGATGTATACAAATACTCAAATTTTAGTATAGCCAACGGCTTGCTTGTCCTGCATACGCAAAAATGAATCTGAACATAATTCCTCCAAATAATACTAAAACAGCTGGTATTGCTGCAGGTATATGATATTTCCTTAGTTCCATTAATTCAAGAATTGCTGGTAATACCAAACCAAGCGAAACAACAAATATCCAGAAAACAGCTGTGTATGGACCACCAAGGAATAACTGTGCAGCTTCAATTTGTACCTGTGTACTTGCCAGGAATCCCATGAACATATGAACAATTAGGAAGAGCTCAATAACAATTAATAGTAAGTCAAGTTTCGCGAATAGCTTTCTTTCTTCCGGGTTTTTGCTTAAAAGCATAATTGCTGCTGCTCCTGTAGATAAACCTGAAGCCAAGAATAGAGGTCCAAGTATGGATGTGTTCCAAAGTGGACGAGCATTAAATGCTGAAAACAAAATTCCTGTATATATTCCAAGAATTACTGAAAGTATAACAATTGCCCATGCAAATTCTAATACATACTTTTTAAGGAACTCAATAGTTTTATCAAGAATAGGAAATTTCCAATCCCATTTTGGGAAGACATCTTTAATATGTATAGCTGCCCATATGATCGATAAAGGAGTTATGGCCATAAGTGTCCATGCACCCCAAGACATAGGCGATTGCAGCTTAATTGTTGTGTACAACTGCCAAAAGTATAGTTTGTGCTTTAAATCAAGAAATAATGCAAATAAACCTATAACTAACAAAAAAGGGACTATAAGAGGGGCAATCTTTACTGCTGTAGGATATTTTTCCTCTTTTCCCATTATTTTATATAATGCGGCGAAGAATAGTATTCCTGCAGCAAGTCCTCCAATAAATAAGTATAAAGGAATTTGCCAGTGCCATATGTGAAGCGTAGGATCAATTAATGGATTATTTCTTCCGCTTACGATAATTTCTTCTCTCATTTTCTATTATTTATCAGATTAAGAAATATAAATGTGGTTTAGTTCCTGCTTCTGGGATAAGCGTTTTGTGTTTACGCTTTTTGAGTACCACAGAAACATCACTTTTAGGATCATCTAAATCTCCAAAGTACATACACTTAGTAGGACAAACTGAAACACATGCCGGATTTTCGCCTTTTTTAACTCTGTGATAACAGAAAGTGCATTTGTCTACATATCCTTCAGGATGTCCATATCGGGCATCGTAGGGGCAGGATGTAATACATGCCCCACAACCAATACATTTATTATGTTCAACCAATACAATTCCACCGTCGCTGTAATGACTTGCTCCTGTAGGACAACAACGAACACAAGGAGAGTTTTCGCAATGGTTGCAACGTTCACTTCTTAATTCAATTTCTAATTGTGGGTATGTTCCATCGGTTACTTCAACTACCCAATCGCGACAATAGCCGATAGGGACATTGTTTTCTGTCTGACAAGCTACAACACAATCGGAGCAACCTACACATTTCTTAGTATCTATAGCCATTGCATATCTCATGATTCTACCTCCTCTTTCTTAGGTTTTTCAGTAAGAAATGTCACAAAGTTTCCTCTCATTCCGGTTCCTCCCATAACAGGATCAACATGAACCCGTGAAATGAGTGTTGAATCGCTGGCTCCTTTACCATAAGCTCTGGATAAACGTTTATCGTCATGTCCAAACCCATGAACCATAAAAACAGAATCCCACCGAATACGTTCAGTAACACGCACTTTTATCGAGAAATCAGAAATTATTCCATCCTGGTTTTTAAGCCATACGGGTTGACCATTCCTTAAATCCCATTCTTTAGCAACACGTGGATTTACCCAAAGAGCATTTTCACTCATAATATCTGTAAGATTTGGATTATTAGCTGTACGGCTAAATGTGTGTGCAGGTCCTCTACCATAATTTAGTCTGTAGTATCCCGCAGGTGGCTCTGGGTGAGGTGTATATTTTGGCATTGGATCAAAACCTGCATCTTCAAATTCGGTACTATACAACTCAATTTTACCTGTGTTAGTAAGAAATTCTATTTCTTCACCATTTGCAAAAAATAAGTCATCGTATTCGCGTTCCCAAGTCTTAACACCGACTCGCTTCATTTCTTCCAGCGATGTACCCATATTTTTTAATTGCCAGTCAAGCTCATCTTCAAGATTTTCAAATGGAAAATAATCAATAAGACCTAGCTTTTTAGATAGCTCTCTGGCAATCCAATAAGCAGGTTTTGTATTATACTTAGGTTCAGCAGCAGGTACTCGCAAAGCAATTTGAGGCTTTCGATGCGGACCGTTTCTTATCGAATCGTATCTTTCAAGGTAGGTGCATTCGGGAAGAACAACATCTGCCCAACCTGTAATTTCCATGGGCATAGTGTCGATAGCCACAAGCAATTCGAGATTTTGAATGGCTTCTATCGTGTTTTTCTGATTTGGAAGTGTTTCAATCAAATTGGTTCCTAAAACCAGCCAGGCCTTAAAAGAACAATCTCTACCAGCAGCAGGAATTGAAGCATCACAAATTCCAGATGCTAATGCAAGTCCGGCAAGTGGAAACTGACCTGGGAATGCATCTTGCCAAGTACGTTTAGGTTTTGGATAGGGTGGATGAGGGAACGATGGTACTTTCTTCGTTTCAGGACGATAGTAACCACCGCGACGTCCCCATGAGCCTAACAATGCATTTAACATAGCAACGGCACGTAAACGCTGTGAATCATCGCCATACCATGTAACATGTCGACCAGGATGAATTATTACAGATGGTGCTGCATTCGCCATTTCACGAGCAGTTTCGTAAATTACATCTGGTTTAATAGTGGTTATTCCATAAGCCCATTCAGGGGTCATGTTTTTTACATGTTCCTTAAGCTCATTGAAGCCATGAGTATATTTTTCTACATATTCCTTGTCATACCAACCTTCTCGGATAATTACATGCATCCATGCTAAAAGAAGAGCCAAGTCAGTTGCTGGCTTAATAGGTAACCAGAATTTTGATTTGCTAGCAGCAGTTGAGAAACGGGGATCTACAGTAATTATGGCCGCATTCTTATCTATCGCATCCGACATTTCTTGTACTTGTCCATTATGCATGTTCTCGCCTATATGAGAACCTATTAGAACAAGACAGCGTGTATCTCGAATATCTATTTTTTCAGGAGAACCAACACCTTCACCGTAAGTAGCAAAAAAGGCAACCTCTCGTGGTCCGCGACATTGGGCATAACTAGGTGCTGTAATGTTTTGAGAACCAAAAGCTTTCAATAAATGGCCAAAGTATTTGCCACCAGAGCCATGATTGAATAAGGCTACGCATTCAGGACCATGCTCGGCTGCAACTTTCTTCATTTTTTCAGCGATATATTCTAATGCTTCATCCCAGCTTGCTTCCCTAAATGTTTGATTGCCTCTTTCGCCTTCTCTAATGAGTGGAGTTTTCAGACGATCCTCATCGTAATACATTCCAATTCCACCTGTGCCACGAGGACAGAAACGGCCGTTTGAATGCATATCTTCATGATTACCGGTGATTTTCTGAATTTCACCTTTATCATTCTTATGTACCCATCCTGCACATTTCCAGAAACATACTTCACAATAAGTGGGAGTGCGCATATCAGATGCAGAAACTTTTAAATTGTCGCTATTAATAGAATCTTGAGCTACCTTTATAGCGGCATTACCGCCAACAGCAAGACCTCCCAGTCCTAATCCTGAAATTTTAATAAAATCTCTTCTGGATGCCATATATACAATAATTTAATTTAAATATATAAATATATAGATATAGATATTCAAAGATACGTATAGATAGAGATATTTGTTAATTAATTAACTACTGAATAAGGTATGACGTAATTATCAGAAATACAATAGTTTATAGTAAGAGTTGAAATACTGTAAATGCCGTAAAGAATTGAAATACAGTTACATGTAAGTATATTTAGAATCAGTATAAATTAAAGATGATATTAGTCAACGTTTTACATCCTAATCATTAATACAATATGAATTAAATGTAATACTTAATTTACCAAACGCATAAACAATAAAGTTCTCTCGAATCAATTAATTAGGTTAGGGCTTATAAATCAACCTTTGTCTTTTCCAATAACTTTACATTCTCAAATGCCATTTCCTTATCTACCGCCTTACACATGTCATATATTGTTAAAAGCGCCACATTAACAGCAGTTAAAGCTTCCATTTCAACACCGGTTTTTCCTTCGCATTTTACTTCTGATGTTACTTCAATATTATCGGAATTTATTTCAAATTTCAAATCAACTTTTGTTAATGCCAGAGGATGACATAAAGGAATTAATTCAGAAGTCCTTTTCGCAGCTTGAATACCGGCAATTTTCGCAACTGTTATTACATCTCCCTTTACTATATTATTTTGTTTAACCAGTTCAATAGTTTCCTTTTTTAGAATAATTTTTCCAGAGGCAATAGCAGTTCTTAGTTGAATGCTTTTCCCTGCTACATCAACCATTTTTGCATTTCCTTTATTATCAATATGTGTTAATTTCTTTGTCATGAATGCTTAATTTAAAAGAAGTACTTCAACTTCTGAGTTTGCTTCCAATTTATCTACTTCAATTGGAAATATTGCTAATCCGTTTGCTTTCACCATTCCGGCTATGTGAGCGGAACCATGAAATTCAATTGGTTTCGCCTCACCATTTATTAATTCAATTGGGAAGAACTGCATCCTATCTGTTTTTTTGCGCGTTTTAGAACTTTTTAATTTAGCTTTTATTATAGGTAGGTTATATTCCATTCCCATGAAGTGATAAATAAAAGAACGGACTATTAATTCAAACTGTAACATTGAGGAGACAGGATTACCTGAAAGGGCAAAACAATATTTTTCATTACCATGAGCAAATGCTACAGGTTTCCCGGGCTGTATAGCTATTTTATCAAATTCCATTTTTAAACCATGCTCCCTTAGAATATCAGGAACATAATCTTTATCTCCCATTGAAACACCTCCGGTAAGAATTAATATGTCAGTTTTTTCAAGAGCCTTATATATTGCTTTCTTAAGTTTCTGCTTGTTATCTCCAATAATGCCTAAATAATTAACCTTAGCAGGAGTACTTGTAATTTGTGATTGAATATTATAAGAGTTGCTATTGCGAATAAAAGGCCCGTTTGGAACATTGTTCGGTTCGATTAATTCATCACCGGTAGCTATTAGTGTTATACCCGGAGGTGCAAATACATGAAGTTTTGTTTTACCTACTGATGCAGCTACTGCAATTACTGCAGGTGTTATTTTAGTTCCTTTTTCAAGAACTTTGTCTCCATTCTTAACATCTTCACCCAAGTAACAAATATTTTCCTTAGAGTTTTCTTTCTTAAAAATAACTTTTCCGTCCTCAGTTAGCGAGGTATGCTCTATTATTAGAACACAATCTACACCTTCTGGAAGTTTTGCCCCTGTCATTATTTTTGAACAAGTTCCCTGAGTAACTTTCTGAGTAGGAAATGTTCCTGCGCCAATAAATTCCAGAATTTCAAGAGGCTCTTTTATATCAGACTTTCTGCATGCATAACCATCCATTGCTGATTTGTCAAATGGAGGCATATTTATATCAGAATAAATATCTTCGGCAAGTACATAGCCACAAGATTCCACAAGGTTTATCTCAAATACTTTCTTATTAATATCGGTGTTTGCAATAATTTCTAGAACTTCTTTTAGTTGTTTCATACTTCAGAGTTTGAAATTTTCCATCCACCGAATTCAATATTTAGTTCATCTAAAGAAAAATCAAAACCATTTCCTGTAAACGTAATTATTCTGTCTGCCGATTTCAGCAGTTTCTCATCTTTAATTGATTCTGTTTTGCAATAAAGCTGCCGCAAGGTTAAAAATACTCCAGGCTCAATTAATTCTTTAAGTCCGGTCGACTCGCATACAACAAGATTATTGTCTGGGATATATTTCATTACCTGGATGAAGCCTTTCTCCAGGTATTCTGGTTCAGCTTCAAGTAAGTAGGCTTCTTCAGCCCCCGCCTGAAGCATAATTGAAGTGTCTTTGTTTGAATCCGGAGTAGTTTCTTTTGAAATCTGGTAATTAGTAGCTTTTTCAATAATCAATGCATCTCCAATACTATTATGAAAATGAGGTGTGATTTTTATCCCCGTTATTTTATTTTCCCGTGTAAAGTGCGATATGATTTTGGATGCTAAAGTTGTTTTACCTACATTTTGTTGCTGGCCTGCAATTAGTAAAACGTTTGGGAAATTTATAGTTGATTTATCATTGTTTTGCATCTTTCGGAGTATTTATGTTTTTAAAATTATCTGTTTTGATTTCTGGAAAATATGTTGATTCAACATATTTTGTCTTGCATAGTTCAAGTAAATTAATGAGTTTGTAATCACCCTTATTTATTTGTTTTTCAACTATAGGTAATATATTTCTTGAATATATACCCCAAAGAGGTTCAATTGTATTATTATGAATAGGTACTACGATATCAAAGAGAGAACAATATTGAATTAATTCTTTTGCAAAGCTTTCTGATGTATTGGGCATGTCACATGCAACTATAAAATATTTATCTGATTCAACTTGTTTCATTACGGAATAAAGTCCACCTATTGGGCCGATATTAGGAATCAGATCTGCTATTAATGGAAAACCAAACTGTTCATATTTCAATTCCGATGTTGAAATAACTATATCTTTTGTAACTTTCTGAAGTACAGAAATAGAATAGGTAATGAGTGGTTGATTTCGAAAACGCATTAATCCTTTATCTTTTCCCATTCTGGAACTTTTTCCACCAGATAAAACTGTACCAAGAATAATGTTTTTATTCATGCCTTGAAATTAGAAAAACAAGCTTGATATTTCTATAACTAATTAAGATTTTCTTGAATATTTAAACTTCAAGAATTTTAAATATTGTACCTTGCAATTTGAAACACAACCCGACCCAAACCTAGTGGAATATTAAGTATTTTTAATCTAGTTAGATGAGGCTAAGTATTGGCATTGCAGCGATAGGTTTATTTGTGGTTTTGTATTCATGCGAATCGGAAAATGATATATCCTTTTCGGCTGAAGAGAAAGTTTGGTTAAGTGAAAATCCATCTATTACACTAGCGGTTGATGATACATACCCACCTTTAAATTACTTAAATAAATCGGGACAAATTGTTGGATTAAATATTGATCTTGTTAACCTTATTGGAAATAAGCTTGGTATTGATATAGTTTTAGAAGGCTCTTCATGGAGTGCTGCAATAGAAAAAGCTATGAAACATGAAGTTGATGGAATTATTAATGCTACTGCTCTTAATGAACGAAGAGCCAGGCTGGTTTTTACTGAAAGTATTACTCAAGATCCGCAAGCATTAATCTGTGATAAAAGTTTAAAGGAAGCATCAAGTTTTAGCTATTTTCAAGATAAGAGAGTAGCCGCTAAAAAAAATAGTCGTCAATTAGTATTGTTGAAGTCCAGAATTCCTGAAGAAAACATTGTTGTTATAGAAACATTATTTGAAGGTTTTGATTTATTATCAAGAGCGAAAATTGATGCTATATACGATGATTTTGCTCCATTGTATTATATTATAACTTCAATGAATTTGAACAATATTAGTATTGCTCTAATTGAAAATAACGGAGATGGATCAACGATCGGACTTCGTAATAACGATCCTATTCTCCTGTCTGTAATGAATAAGGCCATAAATTCTATTTCGATGAGTGAGAAAAGCCGGATTTATGAAAAGTGGTTTCAATTAAGAATCCATGATTATAGGAAATATTACGTCGTTATTGGTATTTTATTTCTATCGGCCATATTATTTTTTGTCTGGAACAGAATGTTAAAATTGGTTGTTAAGAATAAGACAAAAATTCTTGTTTCTGAGTTAGCTGAAAGAAAAAAAATTGAAGAAGAACTATTCATCGCAAAGGAGAAAGCTGAAGAAAGTGATAGGTTGAAATCGGCCTTTTTAGCTAATATGAGTCACGAGATAAGAACTCCGATGAATGGAATTATTGGTTTTGCAGAGTTGTTGTCAGATTTATCTATAAATAATGAGCTAAAGAAGAAGTATGCCAGAATTGTTATTGATAGTGGAGATCAACTTTTATCAATTGTAAACGATATTCTTGATATTTCTCGCATTGAGGCAGAAAAAGTTGAAGTTGTTAAAGCAATAATCAATGTAAATTCCCTTATTGATGAGCTTTTTGAATTCTTTGTAATTAAGACAAATAGAAAAGGAATTAACCTTTTAAAAGAAAAGGGACTTTCGGATATTGATAGTTATTTATATACCGATAAAGTAAAATTAAAACAGGTTCTAAGTAATTTAATTTCAAATGCTATCAAATTCACAAAAGAAGGGTATATAAAAATCGGATACTCTGTTGAAAAGGATAAAATGAAATTTTTTGTTGAGGATACTGGTATAGGCATTAATTCGGATATTCAGGCAAAAATATTTGAAAGGTTTAGACAAGCCGAATTAGACGTTACCAGACAGTATGGTGGAACAGGTCTGGGATTATCGATATCCGAGAAGTTATCGGAGTTACTTGGTGGAAAAATATGGGTGGAATCGGAGACGGGTAAAGGTTCTATTTTCTATTTCAAAGTTCCCTTTGATAATATTCGTACTAACAGTGGAAAGAAAATAGAAGAGAAAGAAAATTGCACAAGTTGTATAAAAGGCACAATAATTCTAATTGTAGAAGATGAAGAAGTAAATTATTTATACCTACTTGAGATACTAAAAGATACTGGAACAATACTGTTGTATGCAAATAATGGGAAAGAGGCGATTGATTTATGTGCTACTCATCCCGAAATTGACATTGTGCTAATGGATATAAAATTGCCTGTTGTTAATGGTTATGATGCTACTCGTGAAATAAAGAAACATAGACCAGATTTACCTATAATAGCACAAACAGCTTATGCCTTAAATGGAGATCAGGAGAAAGCTTTTAAAGCAGGTTGCAACGATTATATTGCAAAACCTGTGAAAAAAGAAACCTTGATCTATAAAATAAACAAACACTTAAATTTTTCTGATTAAGCTATGTAAGGCAATCGCCAAGGTTAGTTCCAACACTTCTTGCTGATTTTATCCATGGGTGATCAATCGGAACCATTTTACGTTTACCAACAATGTCTTTTAAAGGTACGGGCACAACACCTTCACCTGAAGAACCAACCATAATTCCATAATGCTCCTGATTAACATAGCTTGCACATGCAGATCCTAATCTGGTTGCCAGTAACCTGTCATAAGCAGATGGAATACCTCCACGCTGTAAGTGACCTAATATGGTTATTCTGGACTCAACCCTAGTCATTTTTTCAAGTTCCATGGCGAGTTCAACAGTGTCACCTGTTGCTGCTGCTTTATATTCTTTAAGTTCAGCTTTTATCTTTTTACGTAATTCATTATCGCCAGCGTCTTCCGCTTCTTGCTTTCTCTTTTCAAGGATCTCTATTTTTTTTACAGCTTCAACAGAAACTGCACCTTCTGCTACAGCAATAATACTAAAGTGCTTTCCAGCCCTGGTACGCTGAAGAACAGACTCAGCAACAACATTAATATCATAAGGGATTTCTGGAATTAGAATTACGTCGGCACCTCCGGCAATTCCAGCACCTAACGTAAGCCAGCCTGTATTGTGTCCCATAATTTCTACAATGATTATGCGATGATGACTTGATGCTGTGCTATGTAATCTGTCGATAGCCTCGGTGGCAATACCTAAAGCTGTATCATAACCAAATGTTGATTCTGTTCCAGAAACATCGTTGTCAATGGTTTTTGGTAAGGTTATTACATTCAGGCCATGTTGCATAAGGTGGTATGCATTTTTTTGAGTTCCACCTCCTCCTAAACAGACTAAACAATCTAAATGATGTTTATAGTAGTTTTCAACAATTACCTCTGTCATATCCATAATCTTGCCACCAATTTGCATCTTATTTGGCTTATCACGACTAGTACCCAATATTGTTCCGCCCAGAGTTAATATGCCAGAAAGAAACTTATCTTCAACTCGAACAGATCTATTCTCCATAAGCCCCCTGAATCCATCATAAAAACCTATAACCTGCATATCGTATTGAGAAATTGCAGTTTTTCCTATTCCTCTAATTGCAGCATTTAATCCAGGGCAATCTCCGCCTGCGGTGAGTATTCCTATTTGTTTGCCAGCCATGATATTAAAATTGATTCTTAACTAAATTAATGATAAACTTAATGCAAAAAGCCTAGAAATGTATATTTGTTCCTTTTGGAACATACTTTTTTATGTTTTTCTTCTGAAATGCAGAAATTCTGTTCCTCTCTAAATACAAGTCAACAAGTGAAGTCATATCGCCAATCTCGCGTGTTAATAACTGTACTTTATTATTCTTTAGGTCAAGTAAAATAAGCTTATTTAGTTTGCCAATTGATTTAGAAACTGAGTATATCTTATTGTCATTCAATAGCAACGTTTCAAGATTGATAAGTTTGCCTATTCCCGGTTCAATTTTTTCAATATTATTTCTTCCCAGATTCAGGGTTGTTAAACTATTAAGATTGTATAGGTGAGCAGGGTTGCTGATTTTATTTAGCTCCAGTTCTAATGTTTCAAGATTTGTTAATTTATCGTACTTGAAGCTTAATGACGAAATCTGATTAATACTGGCATCAATATTAATAAGGCTTGCAATATTCAAGCTGTTTCCTTTAAGTGAACGAATATTATTACTTGAAATATTTAAATCTTCAAGTTCGATAAGACCTGATAATTCATCGGGTAAAGAAGTTAACTTATTGTTTGATAGATTTAGCTTTTTTAGTTTAGTTAGTTTGCCAATTTCTTCAGGTAAAGTTGTTAATTGGTTTTTTGATAAATCTAATTCGGTAAATCCAGTAAGGTTTCCAAACGAGGAAGGAAGTTCACTAAGTTGATTTTCTCTAATTTTTATCTCAATTATTTTTGTGCAATTTCCTATATCCTTGGGCAGTTCTTTAAGTTGATTTTTTTCGAGATACAGGTACTCCAAATTGTTTAATTGCGAAATACTGTCGGGCAAAGAGCTGATATTGTTCCAATTGGCATCAATTTTTGTGAGTTTTGAAAGTCTTCCTATTTCATTTGGAAGTGCTGTAAGCTCATTGTTAAAAATATCCAGAACTTCGAGATGTTTAAGATTACCAATTGCTGGTTGAATAGCATTAATACTGTTTTCTCCAAGCATTAAAACTTGCAGGTTTGTTAATTCAAATAACCAATCGGGTAAAAAGGCAATGTTATTATTTCTCAGGTATAGTTCCTGAATGTTTCTATAAGATTTAATATCCTCAGGTATTGAGTTAAGTTTGTTGCCATCTAAATTAAGCTTTAGAACCTTTTTCTTAGCATAATTAGCTTCTTCAAGACTACGATATGTTTTAGCTTTTGAAAGTTTTTCTTTTGATTTTAGTTTCTTCTGAGCGTCAACATTTATATTAAACACAAAAGCAATTATTCCAACAGCAACTAGTAATTTCTTCATTTTAAAAAACAATTTGGCGCAAAGGAAGCTAAAACTTAGGAAAGCTGCAAGAACTCTTACTTTGATTATGTGGTTATTTAATAGCCTTTCTACAAGGAAAAAAATAGATTCGGATATACCTTGATATCTGTTTATTTATATTTTTGTCGTATAAAACTATCGATATGTATACTGAATGGGAGTGCAAAGACTGTGAATGGAAAGGTGATGAATATCAATTAGCTTATGAAAAAGTTGATGGATGTGTTGGCGATGATAAGCTGGAAGTATGCCCTAAATGCGGAAGTCAGAAGGTCTTTATGATTTAAGCATATAAGTACAAAAGATAGTATATTATGCTTTTGCACTTACATGCTAATGTACTTATATTTATTTTGATTTATCCAAAGCCTTTTGAACATCTTCGATAATATCTTCGATGTGTTCTAAGCCTACAGAGACACGTACAAGTTCTTTTGTGATATTTACCTCTAGTCTCTCTTCTTCAGTAAGTTTCGAATGAGTAGTAGATGTCGGGTGCGTAATGGCACTTCTTGTATCGCCTAAATTTGGAGTAACAGAAAACATCTCAATAGCATCAATAAAGCGAATACAACGTTCGTATCCTCCCTCTAATTCAAAAGTAACGAGTCCACCACCCAGACGCATTTGTTTTTTAGCCAATTCAAATTGAGGGTGATTTTCCAAATGAGGGTACTTAACAGACTTTATGCCCTTAGCAGATTGAAGATAAGTTGCAAGTTTTAAAGCATTATCACAATGTCTTTCCATTCTTACAGGAAGGGTTTCTAAACTTTTTGATAAAATCCAGGCATTAAAAGGAGATAGTGTAGGTCCGGTTTGTCGGGCAAACATTCTAACTTGTTCCATTACCTGAGCATTTCCCACAATAGCACCTCCTAAGGTTCTGCCTTGACCATCAATAAATTTTGTGGCAGAGTGGCAAATTAGGTCTGCTCCATAATCAACTGGATTTTGAATGTAGGGAGTTGCAAAGCAATTGTCTACTACCAGCAAACAATTATTTTCTTTTGCAAGCTTACCAAGGAACTCTAAATCAACAAGGTCAAGTCCCGGATTAGAAGGAGTTTCAGTAAATATTAATCGGGTTGAAGGCATAATTGCTTCTTTCCAACCTTCAGTGTCGTCATAATCAACAAAAGAGTGTGTTATTCCCCATTGTGGAAGAATTTTAGTTATTATTTGGTGCGAAGAACTAAACAAGCTTCTTGAGGCAACTAAATGATCACCAGCTCGAAGGTGACTAACAAGTCCAAGGAAATTAGCTGCCATACCAGTAGCAGTTGCTATACCTTCTTCGCAACCTTCTAAGGCACAAAGTTTATCTACAAATTCATCAGTATTCGGGTTATTGTATCTGGAATATAAATATCCTTCGGTTTCTTCAGCAAATACAGCCCGAGCCTCTTCAGCACTGTCAAATACAAAGCTAGAAGTTGCAAAAATAGGTACACTGTGTTCTTTCTTCTGAGAGCGAGATATTTGGTTGCGAATAGCATTAGTTTCAAAATGCTTATATTTTTTCATTTTAAAAGGTGTTTCAGGTTCAAATTAATAGATGTTTTTTCCAATCCTATTTAATTATAGATTACAAAAATAGAAGATTTTGGATTGAAGTTATAAGTATATCAAATAAAAAAATGAATTCAGGAAAAGGTAAAATGCAAAGTCTACTTTTCCCTTTGTACTTTTGCTTTCTGTTAGGTTTCTTTTGATACTTTGCTATTGCTTAATTAATTCTTATTTATGTAATTTGCTACAATTAAACCAAAGAATCAATTCAAAATATATGAATGCTATTGAAATTGAGAATATTACCAAGAAATTTGGTAATGTTACAGCTGTCAACGATTTGACGTTAAATGTACCGCAAGGAAGTATCTATGGCTTTATCGGGCCAAATGGTTCTGGAAAAACCACAACTATCCGTATGATAATGAATATTCTCTACCCAGATAATGGAGGCATAAAAATTCTGGGTAAGCAGTATGAAGGTAGTTCTCACGATAACATAGGATATTTGCCAGAAGAAAGGGGGCTTTATAAAAAAATGAAGGTTCGTGAATTGCTTCAGTTTTATGGCCAATTACGTAGAACAAAAAAATTGAACCAAGAAATTGATTATTGGCTTAAGAAATTTGATTTAGAATCGTGGGGTAATAAAAAAGTTGAAGCTCTAAGTAAAGGAATGAGTCAAAAAATTCAGTTTATTACTACAATCATTCACAAACCTGATATAGTAATTCTAGATGAACCATTCTCAGGCCTTGATCCTGTAAATGCCGATATAGTTAAATCTGCAATTCTTGAATTAAGAGACAAAGGCTCAACAATTATTTTTAGTACTCATGATATGAGTATGGCTGAAAGAATGTGTGATTATATTTTTATGATTTACAAAGGCAAGAAGGTTCTTGATGGCACATTAGCTGAAATTCAAGATAAGTACGGAAACGATACATTGAGAATTCAAACCGATAACGGAGCAAATGTTTTGAAGGATATTGAAGGAATAGAAAAGATTAATGATTTTGGTCAGATGCAGGAACTGCGTATGAAAAAAGATGCAGACTCACAGGAGATACTCAAATCGCTACTTGCTAAAACAAAAGTTAAGAAATTCGAAATTACCCAGCCTTCATTAAACGATATTTTTATTCGTATCGCAGCACCTGAAGCACAAAACTAATCATCTCAATTATCAATTCTAACTGAAAAGAAATAATCATGTATAAAATATTAATTCTGGCATTAAGAGAATACAAAGCTTCTGTAAGAACAAAGGGATTTATTATTGGACTAGTAGTGTTTCCCTTATTAATGGGGGGCGGATTCTTTGCCTGGTCAATGTTTGGAGATAAAGTTGATATTACTCCTAAGAAAATATGTGTAATAGATCATACCTCACAAATATACAACACAATAAAGGAGGAGGCTGATAATTATAATTCTACCTCACTATATGATAAAGCTTCTGGTAAGCAAATTAAACCAGAGTATATTATTGAACTCGTGGAACCAGATACCATTAATCCTTTTGAACAAAAACTATTATTATCGAAAAAGGTATCTAATAAAGAGATTCATGCTTTTGTTATAATTGGGGCAGATGTAATTTTCCCTAAGGATGATGATGAAAAAGCTTCAATAAAGTTCTATTCAGAAAACTCTTTCATGGACGATATGAGAGAGTGGATGAACGGGCCAATCAACAATAGAATTAGAAAGATACGCATTGCCGAAATTGGCCTTGAGGAACAAAAGGTAGAAAACCTTTTTAGATGGATGAAAGTGAAAGGAATGGGACTTGTTAAAGCTGGAGAAGGCGATAAAGGTATTCAGGAAGCCAAAGAAAGTAATCCGGCAGAAGCTATTCTTATACCTTATATACTTATGATGCTCATGTTTATGATGATAATGATGAGCGCTATTCCATTGCTCTATTCTGTAATGGAGGAAAAGACGGAAAGAATTGCAGAAGTTTTATTGGGTTCAGTTACTCCTTTTCAGTTTATGATGGGTAAGGTAATTGGAGGCATTAGTGTTGCTCTTACCGGAGCGACAGTTTATATTATTGGAGCTATATTTATTGCCTCCCAAATGGGATATGCTGATATGGTTCCCACCCATGTAATTCCCTGGTTTTTAGCGTACATGATATTAGCAATGATAATGATTGGTTCAATAATGGCTGCCTTAGGTTCGGCAAGTAACGATACTAAAGATGCTCAATCCCTACAAATGCCGGCAATTATCCCGCTTATTATTCCAATGATGGTTATTATGCCGGTGTTGAAAGCTCCATTAAGTAGTTTTTCAACAACAATGTCGCTAATTCCGCCATTTACGCCATTTTTAATGCTTATTAGGCAGGCGTCTCCGGCAACAATTCCTATGTGGCAACCAATAGTTGGTCTTGTTGGAATTCTTCTGTTTACATTACTATCAGTTTGGGCAGGAGGTAAGATATTCCGTACAATGATTTTAATGCAAGGAAAGAGACCAAAGTTTGGGGTTTTATTAAAGCTGTTATTGAAGAAGTAAAAGGTTAATAAATGAATCTATCGAGCTGAATATGTTAACTGGCAAAAAACTTTTTGAATTAAAACTTATTAGGTTATGAAAAAATTATTTTGGATTCTTCAATTCTTAGTTATTGCCTGCTCAAGTTCAGATAAAATTGAAGTTGCAATGTTAGATTCTAACATAGTACGGACATTTAGAGGAGATACCCTAACTACCTTTTCTTGGGATGTTTATCCGTATACTTTTGAATATCGTAATTTAAATATTATAAGAGATAGTACAATAATATTTAGTGAATCCGGATATATGTACAATACTTATGTGTCGGATGGAATTTTAACTGGTAGTTTTATTATCCCTGAGCAAAATAGTTCACGGTACTTGGTTTTTGGGGGCGATACACTTTCAAGCAATTTTGATGATCTGCTTTTTAAATATACTGATAAAGATGACGAAAATGTTTTTAATACATATTTAGATATATTGAATAAAAGCGGCAGAAAAGTATATCTCTCTGAGAAATATTGTGTCCATAGCTTAATAGAAAAAAATATATATAAATCATATCACTACAACAACCAACTGCTTTTACCAGATAATAATTGTCTGCAAGTTCTCAACGATGATTTTGTTGTAGATATTTCTGCTAATCAAATTTTCCAACATCCTAAAAGAAAATCCTTATCTGATTTTAAAGAGAATTTTAAATACTTCGATAGCTTAAAGAACCTTAAAATTTGGCATCAGCCTAATATTACTACAAAACGGATTGAACAAAAGGGTGGGCTAATGGAAGTCCACCTGAATAAAATGAAGGATAAATTAAATTTAAAAGATGAGATAATTATTAATGTATATTGGTTTAAGGATCAAAAGTCGGCTTCTCTTATAATTAACCAACCCTTAGGTTTTGCAATACCTTCTAAAAACACGATCTATATTCATGATAAACAATCAATTGGGCATGAAGTAAACCATATTGTTGCTTATTATGCATACGGTAAAAAACAAAGCCGATTTCTAGATGAAGGTTTTGCGACCTTTTATGATGCGAATAATAGAACTTGGCAAGAGTTAAAGAAGATTAGTAATTACATGGAGCATTGGGAAAGCTTGACAAGTTGTAATTATTTTGAAAAGGAACAAGAATTGAATTATTATATAGCTGGATCCCTGGTAGGGTATATAATTGAAAGATATGGACTGGAAAAATTTGAATTATTGTATAAAGACCGGTTATGGTATAACAATCTAGAATCAATATTGGGGCTATCGATAGAACAATTATTAAATGAATGGTCCACAAATTGATTTTTTAATTTAGTAAACATTCGTTGGTCTCAATTTTAGTTGAAACTATGCTATAGTGCATGTTGCTTTTAGCTTCTATATATTCAAAAATTAAGATATATGAGCTGTTAGATATGAGCTATATAACCAGTCTTGATAAAAATATCTCAGTCTCAACACCATATATTGATACAGTTCTGAATTTTATTCATTTCTTAAACCAATGGTACTTTTTGTCCATAATGGTTTAGTTGTTTTACCATCATCATTGCTCGAGACATAACAATAAATATATTGGCCTAACATTATTTTGCAACTGATATAATTGGCTCTTGTCATCCATATAAAATTGTTATAATCAATAAAAATAAAAAACCTTATGTTTATCTTGTGAACAAAAAAGTATTATACTTTCGATTAGAAATATTTTAATACATAATATTTGTTTTTTTGCCTAAAAATCACACCACAATGAAAACCCTACCAAACCTTAACAGACTTTTATCCCGGAGTTTAATAATTACTGTAAGTATTCTGCTTAGCATTATCACGCATGCACAAAATACTCCGGATGAATTGAGAGCAAAACTAAAAAACACAAAAGAGTTAGAAAGAGCCAATATCCTCCTTGATATCGCATATTATTACGGCAAAAATACGGCTGATTCAGCAGAATGGTATGCCAACCAGGTTTTCTTACTCAATCAAAAACTTAACAACAAATTGATTGAAGCAAAGTGGTTGCTATTGCAGTCCGAAATTTTTTATTTTAAAGATCTTTATGATTCTTCAATAGTATATGCAGAGCGTTCCATGCGCATTTCAACATCGATGGGTGAGGAAAACTTATTGGCAGGTGGTTATAATCTGATGGGTGAAAATTATTTACGCATTGGTAGTTATACTAAAGCTGATAGTTGTTTCCAGATCGCTATGAAAATATTTGAAAAGGAAAACAATCAGAAAAGTTTGTACCGATCATTAAACAGTCTTGGAAATGTGTACTACAAACAGGGAATGCTTCAAGCTGCACTCAAAACCTGGGAAAAAGGCTTTGAAGTAGCTACAAAAATAAACGATACAACCCGAATTGCCGCTGCTCTTTCTAATATTGCAAATGTAAATGCCAGTACAGGCAATTATAAAGCTGCTGTTGAAAGCTGGAATAAATCGCTCGAAATGTCCAGAAAACTTAATGATACACGGGCCATGTTTCCGATGCTTCTAAATCTGGGCTTAGCATATTTAAACTGGGATAAGTACGATGAGGCATTAATTTATATGAATGAGGCACTTCTACTAAACGATGAGTTAAAAATTCCGAGATATGCTGCTTTATTGCGTTTGGATATTGGTGATGTCTATTGCAAAAAAAAGGAATTCTTAAAGTCAGTTGAAAATTTAGAAATAGCACTTACGATAACAAAAGATATTAAAAATCCCCATATCGAAGCAATTGTTTTAAATTCTCTCAATGTTTCGTATCGGGGATTAAATGAATACAAACGTGCTATAGAATATGGTAAACAATCGTTATCAATCCGGCAGGAATTAGGAAATTCACATGGTATTGCTGAGAGTTACAGTGCTATGGGAGTAACTTATAGCGAATGGGGAAAATCTGCTGAAGCCATTCGATGTCTTGAAAAGAGCAATGAAATTGCCTCGGAGCTTAATCTCATTGAAACGGCTATGGTCAACCACGACTGGCTTTCAAAAGAATATGAAAAGCAAAATAATATTTCAAAAGCCTATCAACATTTTAAAGAGTACAAAACTTTAGAGGATTCCATTTTCTCTGAAGAAAGCAACGAGCAACTTTCTGAACTTCAACTAAAATATGAAACAGAAAAAAAAGAAAATGAAATATTACGCCTCAACAAAAAGAATGCAACCCAAGAATTGGAATTAACACAAACACGATTCAGGAACAGGCTATATCTCATGGTTGGGACAAGCCTTTTGTTGTTTCTTTTGCTGACACTCATATTTTACAGAAACATATTGCAAAAGCGTGAATTGCTAAAGAAGCAGAATAAAGAGTTAGAAGAGTTAAACAAAACAAAAAACCACTTTTTTTCTGTTGTAGCACACGATTTAAAGAGCCATATTACAGCGTTTCAAAGTGCAGGAAAAATTGTTGAACACCACATTGCGCAAAAAAAATACGACACAGCTATTCAGTTTGCAAATCATATTGAAACTGAATCGGAGAAATTGAACAACATGCTCAATAATCTTTTAAAATGGTCTATTACTCAACTTCATGGTTACAATATTCGTCCTGAAAAATTAATGGTAAAAAGCGAAGTGGAAACCATTTTAGAAACATTTAACAATGCCGCCACATCGAAAAACATTGTTTTGGTTAATAATATTGAACCTGAGTTAGTGGCTTGGGCCGATAAAGGTAGTTTTCATGTTGTTTTGCGAAACCTGATTTCCAATGCAATAAAATATTCATCGAATGGCAAGGTTGATTTAACTGCAAAAACAAGCAATGGTTTTCTAAATATTAATGTTGAAGATTGTGGAAAAGGCATTCCGCCAGAAATTGAAAAAGAACTTTTTAACATTGGCGAGGAAAAAATTGTAAAAGGTACTGACGGAGAGCGTGGAACAGGATTGGGTTTGCTACTTGTAAAACAATTTACCGAAATGAATATGGGAAAGATTGGCTTTAGAAACAGCGAAAGAGGCGCCCTATTTACCGTTTCACTACCAATTAGTTAACAATGGCTGAGAAAACAAAAATATTCATAGTTGAAGACGAAGTAATTCACCTTGAAGCAGCAAAAATTTGCATAGGCGAATGTGGTTATGAAACCGTTGGAAATAGCGACAGTCCTGATGATGCTATTCGTCAAATTATAAATAAAAAAGCAGATGTTGTTTTGGTGGATATCAATTTAAACGGTAAAAGACAAGGTATTGAATTGGCTGGAAAAATTATTAAAGAGCTCCAGATTCCGGTCATATTTACCACTTGTTACGATGATTGTAAAACTATTGAAGAAGCCATTGAAACTGAGCCAATATCGTATATTGTAAAACCAATTAAAGCTTCAAACCTCATGGCAGCTGTAATGCTTGCCTTAAAGAAAAAGCGTACAGATAATAACCCATCACTTGAAGTTTTAGATCGCATACTGGAAAAATCAGTATTTAACTATAATTTGACTAGCACCGACAGGGATTTTTTACAACTACTTGCTAACAATGTTATTAAAAACATAGGTAACAATAAATTAGACGTTGAATTCCTTGCAGACAAACTCGCAATTAGCCGTACCGGGCTTTATCGAAAGATAAACCAGATATGTGGAATGAGTCCGGGGAAATTAATCAGAACGATTCGACTGGAAAAAGCGACAATTTTTTTCGAACAAGGCGAATGTAGTGTATCACAGTGTGCCTACAATACAGGTTTTGAAAACCTCTCTTATTTTACCAAATGTTTTCGCCAATATTTTGGAGTTTTACCATCTGAATATAGAGACAACTATGTTAAAAATTCTCAATCTAATATCAAAAATTGAGCTTCATATTCAAGGTGTTTTCAATTTTTAATGAATGAAATAAATAAACCTCAATTTTCAGACAGAGATTTTTTTGTTTTCTTTATTTGGTACATTAGTGTTACATATAGGTACCATAGTATTAAGCAAAAAAAGTTTTTCGGTATATATTTGAATAATAATTGATAACAAGACTTTAGAGATCATCATAAATATGAAAAAGTGGTTGTGCATTTCAATATTCCTGTTTTCCATTTCTCATTCTTTTGCTCAGAATATTGAAAATATTGGAAAACAAAAGCCGCTTAAATTAAATGGGAGCTTTTCTACAACATTAAATTTTAGAGGTACAAGTGATTCAACTCGAAATACAACTCCTTTTGTTTATTTTATATCAGGAACTCTAAATACCACTATTTATGGAATTTCAATACCTATAAGCTACTCCTATAGTAAAAATAATAGTGATTTTTCAAATCCATTTTATCGTTTTGGAATGAGCCCCGAATACAAATGGGCAAAGTTACATGTTGGTTATCGAAGTATTTCATTTTCAAAGTTTACACTAGGAGGACATAATTTTCTGGGGGGCGGATTAGAACTTAATCCCGGAATATTAAGACTGGGGGCGGTTTATGGTCGGTTTGGAAACAAAAAGCTGCCATCAATAGACAATCCACAAGATTCAATTGCTAATTTTTCGCGAAAGGGATATGGACTGAAACTTGGAGTAGGCAAAGATGATAATTACATCGATTTACTTTTTTTGCATATTGCTGATGATACTAATACTTTATCAGAATCTGATTTTGAAGTTGCTCAGAACCCACAATCTAACAGCGTTGTTGGTACTCACATAAAACTCACCTTGGTAAAAAAAATTGAATTTGAAACAGAGGGAGCAATAAGCGCTTTTACAGATAATGTTTTTTCCAATAATTTTGAATCGGAAGATTTAGAAAACGGTTCTATGGTGAAATGGGCAAATAATCTAAATATCAATACATCGTCATATTATGCCACAGCCATATCTTCCTTAATTCGATACAAAGAGCGAAATTTTTTACTGGGGTTGCAATATCATCGGATCGACCCAGGTTACAAGTCAATGGGATCTTATTATTTTACTGGTGATGTGGAGAATATTACTATCAATACACGTTTTAAGCTGTTCGAAAGAAAACTTTTGATTAGAGGTAGTTTGGGCCTTCAAAACAATAATCTGAAAGAGAATAAAAAAAGCACAACTGGAAAAGTAATCAGCAAGGTGAATTTTTCGTTCAAACCCACAAATAAGTATGGAATTTCAGGCAATTATACTAACTACAGCATTGACCAGAAACCAGGGCGTTTGCCTTTAAACGACACAATAAAACTATATCAAGTGAATAATAATCTCAGCTTTAACCCTTATCTGGTTTTAAATAATAAAAATGGTTCAGGCATGGTAAACCTGAATATTAACCTGTCAAGCCTGAACGATCGCAACCCAAATACTTCGGAATTTACTGAGGTTAACAATAAAGTAGTATTTCTGAATTATTCAAGAAACCTAAATAAACCAGCTTTCAACTATACCTTAGGGCTTACCTACACTAAAATGCAAACATTTAGTGTTTCGCAAAATGCTTTCGGAGGTAATGTATCGATGGGAAAATCAATTTTTGAGAACAAGATTAGGCTCGGTGTTACAGCTTCGGCACAAAAGACTAAAAGAAATGATGATTCTGGATTAATAACAAATGGTGGTTTTAATATAGCATATAGGATTATAAAAAAACACAATTTCCGTTTGAGAATGCTATTCACCAGCGTGAAATATCCTGATGGTTCAATTGCTAAATCGTATAATCGGTACCGAGCAACATTTAATTACAGCTATAACTTTTAATCCATTCCAATTATTAAATGGCAATAAAAAGTTTTTAACTATGAAACGAACATGATAAATTATATTACACAAGAGGTTGTTATCAAGTGGACTACATTGAATACTTATAAAGTGGGAGTTTAAATGAGATAAATACCACTGAAATACTTAAATTTTAATAAAATGATTAAGTCTAAAATTCTGTTCTTTACATTTATAATTGTCATATTATTCTTAGCAAATGGCTGTATAAAAGATAGCTTAAATGTTCAGCCAGGAGATGTAGTACTTTCTACTCCGCTTAATAATGCAACCGATGTTACATTTGACGCTACTTTAGTATGGCAGGAAACTATTGATCCTGATGGCGATATTTTAAAATATGATGTTTATCTTGGTACCGAAGCTGTTCCAGTAACAATTGTTAGTAAGAGACAGACAAGTACACAATACACTCAAACTTTAACTTCAGGAATTACTTACTATTGGAAGGTGGTTGCACTAGATGGCAAAGATGGCACGAGTGAGAGTGATATATGGAGCTTTACAACACTCAATAATGGTGTAGAGCTTGCTTTAATATCTCCCGCTAATGCAGCTACAAATATCACCTTGAACGCTACTCTCATCTGGCAGGAAATTATTGATCCTGATGGAGATGTTGTAGTGTATGATGTTTATTTGGATACTATTGCTAATCCTACAACAAGAGTAAAAATTGGACAGAAAAGTACATCATATTCTCAGACTCTTATTTCTGGCACCACCTATTACTGGAAGATAGTAGGCAAATACAGCAATGGTGATATGCTTGAAAGCGCCATATGGGAATTTAGGACTATGAGCACAAACCATCCACCAGGATCGTTTAACCAAACTTATCCAGTAGATGGAGCAGAGAATGTCACTCACGACGATGCCATTTTAACCTGGCAGGCTTCTGTCGATCCCGACGGTGATGCAGTAACTTACGATGTTTATCTTGGAACAAGCACCAATCCAACTACAATAGTTAGTAGTTCACAAATAGGCACATCATATACACCAACACTTAATCCATCAACAACTTACTATTGGAAGATAGTGGCCAAAGATGGCAACGGTGGTACGTACGAAAGCGCAGTTTGGGTCTTTTATACCCTTAGCAGCAACCAACCACCGGGAGAATTTAACCTTATTTCCCCGTTAAATAAAGCAACAAATGTTGCATTAGGCACCTCCTTAACCTGGCAAGCATCCATCGATCCCGACGGCAATAGTGTAACATACGATGTTTATTTTGGTACTGACCCAAATGCCAATCAAGTGGTTAGTAAAGGTCAGATGGGTACATCCTACAGTCCAACACTACAAAAAGGATATGTTTACTTCTGGAGGGTAGTGGCTAAAGACGGCCTTGGAGGTACAAGAGAAAGTGCGATTTGGAGTTTTACAATGGAACCTGCATTTTAGTGCAATACAAAACAGTAAAAGATTATGAAAAAAATAGCAATTATAGCAATTTCGTTTATGTTACTGGCGTTCAACTCCCAGGCACAGGAAAATTATGTTTCTGTTGTGGTAAGCGTAATTCCACCGTATTCACACAAGGTTAATGATTATATAGATAATAACCAGATTCTGGTGACCTTACAATATATTGCTTTCAATAATGGAAACCCGGAAATTGATATTTATTTACAAGGTGAAGTTTCAAATGATGGAGGCGACCGTATTTTTACAAACAAAAATCATAAACCCACACAACCAATTACACTCTCCCAAGGCGTACCATATACCATAACACCAGACGATCTGGAAGATATTTTTGATTTTGATTATATTGAGACAGAAGGAATAAATAAGCAGAATCTGTATACAGGTGCTGGGCTTCCGGAGGGCTCATATACTATTTGTGTTCGTGCATACGATTTTAACACCAATAAGCCTGTTTCAGACGAAGAACCGGGAGGGTGCAGTGCACCTTTCGAAATCTTAAATATGGAAGCTCCTGAGTTTTTTCTGCCAGAGTGTGGTGCAACTATAACACCGGATGCAACCCTGGTTGATTCAATAAACAACACCTATTTAAGTGGCCAGTTTTTTTCCTGGATTATGCCTTCTGGGGGTGTAAAAGTTGGCCAGCTTGAATATCACCTGAAAATAAAAGCTGTACCAACTCAAGCAAATATTAATCCTCAGGATATTATGAATGACAAAAGTATAGCTGTGGATTACGATGAAATAACCGAAGCCTCGGGTATTTATGTTGATAATCAAAAATATGTTTTTGAATCTGGAAACACCTATATTTTTACTGTTACAGCCAGCGATCCCGAAGGCAATCTTGTCATACAAAATAATGGAGAAAGTGAAGTTTGTTGGTTTAATTTTCAGGAGTTTGATAGCTATTATGGAGATTTGATCTTTTCAGAAACACCAAAAGATTTTGATTCGTTAAGTTTGAATATTCACCGGACCTTATCGGGTAAAATATATTATACATTTCCCGAACCAGACAAAAAAGCCGGGGATGATTTTACTCCAGGAGAGATTAAAAATCCATTGGCAGGCAAAGAGGTGAAACTAAAAGTGGTTTATTATCTCGAAGATGCGTCATCTACAAGTTCTGTGGGACATGGGTCTACCCACAATTATGATTTATTAGAATTTAAATCTGAAGGTACTATTTCATTTGGAGAGAAACCCGATTTCGGGTCGCAGAAAGTAACGGATAATTATTTTACTATTGCATCTTCAACAACCGAACAAGATGGTTCTTTTGTATTCGATTTCGATGATAATATACGAACAGGATTTCTTGGCAATTTTGTTTCTCAACAAATTGTTCCGGCCCCATATAATCCTCAAGTAGAGCATGAGATTGATTTTAATTTACGTGAGATCGGAATGGAAAGAATAAATCCATACGAAGATTTTTTAGACTTCTATGGGAATAATGCAATTGATTTAGGGAATATGTTGTACCCGGATGCTGGCAATAATATGACGACACCTGCCGAACATCAGTGGAACTCACAAGTTGGTAATGCCTGGCAACAGAATAATCAATCGCAATCCGCCACCCAGGTTGCGGCACCTGTTGAAATGCCAATGAACCAGGGTAATATGAACCATGGGCCAAATCCCGATGATGCAATGTTTTATTCATCAGGAAATAATCCTAAACTGGATAAAATAATTCTACAAGGAAAATTATATCGCAAATATAAAGTAGTTGTTGAAGATGGGCATTATTGTAGCCCCGATGATTACTTCGATATAGAATTTGGTGGAAGTGAGGATGCTGGAACATTATATTCTCTGGTACAAACTTATAATCTCGAACTAAAAGCAGTAGCGACAAATACTATCTCGAACCAGGCAGCAAGCCCAGGTATGCCAATTCCAAATGTTGAGTGTTTTGTACTTCGCCAATGGGCAGTACCCCAAAATATCCCTTCCGAAGAGGTTAATTGGAGCGGTGAAACAACGAGCCATTGGGCAACTACCGACGATACAATTGCTTTCAATAACATAAATTTCAAATTAGTTGGAAAAGGTGAATCAAATGCCGAAGGAATTTGTGTGTTTCATAATATGGTAAGGCATACTCCCAATATCCAACAAGAAGAGTATGGATTGAGGACTCAGACTTACGAGAGGTCGGGGCAGATTAAATACATCTCCAATTCTGAAGTTTTGTTTGGAGCACCAAAATCAATAAATACAAGCAATATAGGAAGCCCGTATTATTACAAGTTTAACCAGGAATATGAAGTTGAAACTCATAATGAAAGTATTATTATGTATCCTGATTATCCTTCCATAGCCGGAAGGACAATGTATCGATCATCGCCCTTATCAGGCGTTGAGTGTAAAACAAATATTTCGGGTAAAACAGCATATACCGGTATTACCGGATATTTCGAATTAAACAATTTGCCAATAATAATTAAGAATGCCAATTTAACACTTTCAAAATATGGTTTCGAGGAAAAAGAAATTGATACCTTGGGTAACCTTGTGTGGGGTGATCGTCCGTACTTTGCTGACATTGAGATGATTCCATGGGGAAAAATAAAAGGATATGTGGTTGATGAAGATGGTGAACCGGTAGAGGCCGATGTGAAAGTAGATGAATATGAACTGAATCCAACCATATTGACTAAAGATGGGCATATTTTAAGTGAGACTTCTTTTCAACGATTTATGTTTCGTGCACCTTCCGGAGAACATAGGAAACTTACCATTATACCACGTTCATCGAAATATATACCTTTCGACACTATCCTGAAAATAAATAAAAGAGACATAGTTACAGACAATGCCCAACACCTTGGTAAATTCATAGTAAAAAAACAAATGCACCGTATGGCATTTACTGTAAAAAACAATATGCAAGTCCCCTTACAAAACATTACTATAAAAGTTCTAGATTACACTGTAGTTACCAATTATCAGGGCAAAGCAGAGATTAACTTTTATAGCCCTGAAAATCATTTCGATATTGAATTTATTCCTTCTGAAAACGATGTAAATTTTATTGCAGGGAAAACACTCACTAATATTCTGAATAACCCATCATCGGAAGCCGCACAAATAAATGTAATTTTAGATGAAGCAGTAATGATTTTTGGGCGTGTTCGTTCTGATAATTCAATGGGAATTGCCGAAGCCCGTGTTTATGTTGAAGGGGTAAACGGTCTCGAGACCTTTACAAACAGCAATGGCTATTACGAATTAAAGGGGGTACCAAAAAATTGCGGACAGGTTACAGTGTGGGCAGTAAAAAGCGAACCAGAAACAACATACATTGGCGACTCGAAGCAAGTTACCTTAAACAGTGCATCAAAAAGCCTTGATTTTAAGTTAGGGGTAGTTAATGATGTAGACATCTCTGCTATTTGGGGCTTCCCGGTTGAAATTACAAGCATTCAAAATGATAATGAGGGAGATAAGTGGATTTCGGGTGCTTTAGTGCGTTTAAGCACAACTCAAAATCTTGAGATTGTCGATAAATCTTTAAGGTTACCCTTTTCTAATCTCGAATTAAAAGCCGGAACAGAAACAAACAGCAAAGGAATTCCCATTGCGGCACCTGTAAAAAGCGAATTCAATACCGACAAAAGGGAAATAGAATTGAGAGTTTTTGAAAATTATAATGCTTTGCTAAAACCCAAAAACACTACCTGGCCCAATCTTATAAAAGTTCAAAAAAGCAATGATAACCTTGGATTTATATCTGACCAGATATGGATTAAGAACTCAAATTTCCCAATACCGGCAGAAGAGTTTAATTATAATTCATTTGAAGCTTTTTATCTCGCTAAACCAGGTACAAACAATTCGGATATTATTGCAATACAGGTGAAAAAACAAAGCGGTTCTTTTTCACATTCTTACCAATTGCTATCTACAAAATATAGTCTGGTTAACCATTTTAATGGTAATCCTTCATTCAGTTCCAACGGGTTTAAGTTAATCTGCGATGCCGAAAAATCGTACATCAATAAAGATGGATTGCACATTACAGCTAACATTAAAAGCCCCAACATTAAGCTATGTAATTTTACCGACAGCACCCTTTTTACTTCAAATATCTTGCTTACAAAAAACGGCATAAACGAATATGGAAACTACAAATCTTTTCATTTCGACATAGAAGATTTCGATAATAAACGAGGATGGAGGATAATATGCCCTAATGGATGGAAAAGCCATGGTAATTATTTCTCTTCCGAAGATGCTGAAATAGAGACCGGCTTAGTCAGATTGCCTGTAAAACAATTGCAAATTTTTAACAACAGAATAGCGTTTTCGGGTATCGAACAAGATAATCTATCGCTTTCGGGGCTTCTGCCAATAAACGTAATGCCGGGAGCAGAAACCCTTCTATACTACGACCCCGAGGTAGGAAAAGACAAAGGGGAACACTATGTAATGAAAATAATAGCTGAAGGATTGAATGAGCCGGCTGCAAGTATTGAGGGAGTGCCAGGTTTAAAACCTCATACAAAAGTAAGGTTTGGTTCAATGACTTTGATAACAAGTGGGGAAACTCTAATTACCGGTTTCGAAGATTTAAATAGCGCAGATTTATGGTTCTACGATGTGTTAAGATTTAAACTACAAACCCTTGATGCTTACGAAGACAATTTTATGATGGGGGGATTATTTGACCTCGGGCTTCCTAATATGGTAGCACGAAGAGCAATGTTGAAATTTCATAATGATGAAGGTGAATTTAAGGTAACCCCTGTTGATTTAATGATTGAAGTAGAAGGAAAAGGCAATGTAAAATACAGGGCTTTCAGGGGAAAGACCCAGGGAGACCCAGATGCTGAACAGATACTAAATGAAAACGGTTATTCAGCTACCGGTGAAATTACTATTACTGACCAAAATGAATCAAAATATCTGTACTCAACGCTATACGTAAGAAAGGGTAAAATGCCTTATATAGAAATAGATAGACCACAAAAAATAGATTTTGGTACAGGTAACCTGAGAATAGATGCCGGAAAAATGGAAGTTGTAAATAACGGATGGGACAATCTTTGGTTTGAAGGGCCCATTAAAGTTGATGGGATGAAAGAAGACGATATTTTTAGATTTGAAGTTGAGGGTGGAGTTGTTGCCAATAAAGATGAAGTGGGTTTTGAAGGATGTAGCTTTTTAACAGATGCTGGATTAGGAAATGTTTCACTGGTATATAATATTAAAAATAGTGAGTTCGTGGGTTCTCTGGAAATCGCAAGACCTATTCCTATAGGTCCGGTGGTGATTGCTCCGGAAGGAAGCGAACCATTTCGTCTAGAAACCCGTTTTGGCGCTCAAGGCTGGTTTGTAATGGGGAGTGGAACAATTCTTTTCCCAATTATTGGGAATATTAATGCCGGAATGGCTATTGGTATGTATAATGATAAAACAATTATTGTACAAAGAATGCAGGAGTATTATCCCTATGGCAAAATTGAGTCCTTAAAAGGGATAGGCAAGTATAGCGGGTTTTACCTTGGTGCTTACAAAAATGATATTGCGGGTATTAGAATACCCAATTTGAGTTGGAATTATCCACCCTTTACACTTAAAATTGGAGGTGAAGTAGGAGCAGGAAGTTATTTATTTAAAACCTTTGATAATTTGACCAAATTAGATTTTGGCTTATCTGCGAAAGCTCATGTTTATGCCCAAATGGAAACTTTCTTCTGTACAAGTGTAGGGGGGGCTGCATCAGTTAGTACAACAGCTATTGGAACATGTGATTTTTCGAATCCATTATTAATAAATACCAAGATAAATTTCTGTGCCAGTGCCGGGCTAGATTTTTATATCTCACAATGTTTTGGAATAAAAGGGCTAACGGGATGTCATAAATGTCAATCTTTACATGCAAGTAAATATTATAAACTGGGATTTACCGTTGATGGTGTTGTGACGCCAATATCTTTTTTCCCAACTGGTTTTGATGGTCCTAAAATTGAACAAGGTAAATGTGAGTAATAACAGATTTTAATATGCACATTATGAAGATAGTAACGAATACAATAATAATTATTCTGATTTTGATGGGAGCAAAAGTGTTACAAGCACAGGAAACTTTTCTACGGAAAGCTCCCAATGGCTATATAATTTTTCTGGGCAGCGAGTATCCAAAAAACGGTATGTCCTACCAATTAGAGCGGAAGAAAAAGAATGGCCGCTACACAGTTGTTGCCGAAATTAAATCTCCCTTAACGCTCGTTGAATTAAAATCGAACATCGCCAGATTTGAACAGCAATTGGGTAAAACATCCAATCATAGTGATACATTGCTTAATATAGTATGGGAAAACTTGGTTCAGGATGTTATGGACTATTCAAGCCTCGATATTACGTTCCAATTGGCTACCGGACTTGCTTACTTTGATACCGGTATGGAAGACGATGGCGATTTTACATACCGAATTAAACAAAAGGGCAGCTTAAAAAGTGACAAAGCAATAGTGTTGTCAACCAAAAAGAACATAGTGACTATTGATCAGGAACAACCAAGATTTCACAGCATGTCGGTAAATAAAAATTTGGTACGCATAAAATGGTACTTTCTTATCAACAGTGATATATCTGCATTCGACGTATACAGAGCAGAAGAAAATGGTCGCAGTTACGATAAAATTGAGGTTGAAAAGGCTTTGATATCTGAAAACGACACACTTTTTATGCAGATAAAAGATACCACAGTCAGCCCTTTTACTAATTATATTTACTATACACAAATTCGTGATTACTGTTACTATCCCACAATTTTATCCGAAAAGATTCGAGCTACTTCTGGTATGGCAAATGAAATACCCTTGGTAAACCTTACTGGTACTCCTAATCCTGAAGCTCGCTCGGTAAATCTGGAATGGAAAATAGAATATCCGGATGTTGTAAAGTATGTTGAAATTTATAAAAGCACCCTCTTTGATGGGCCTTATGTGAAAATTGCTGAATTACCATCTTCTAAAACCAGGTATGTTGACCAGCTGCACATGGCAGGTACTGTTTTTTACTATTACGCTGTTGCATCTACTTCTTTTGGTAAATCGTTTGAAACAGGAAAAGAAATAGTAATATTCGAAGGTGTGGACAAACCTCGTGTTCCCGAAGGGATAGAAATTATTGGTGAAGACGGGCAGGTAAAAATTTCCTGGCGTGGTGGTGAATCCTTGGTCAGGGGATATTATGTTTACCGCAGTACCAGTCCCGAAGGGGAGATGAAACAAATATCATCCTTAATTCCACGAAGTAAAGAGCTATTATCGTATACCGACGAGTTACCCGAAATAAATGGCAACACCGATTATTTCTACTCTATCAGGGCAGAAAGCGATGGGTTTATTAAAAGTGATTTTTCCGACACGGTTAGTTATCGTGCAATCGACACAAAAGTGCCAATGCCCAATTACATAAATGTAAGGGTCGATGGAAATAAACGTTTTATTACCTGGCAAGGTATGAAAATGGAATATGATAACCTTGCAAAATACCTTGTTTACAGGAATTCTGGAGATGGTCTTGTGCTCATTGGTGAAACTTCATCGGTAGAAAATTACTATACCGACAAAGAACCTATTATTACGGATACAGTTCAATATGCTGTTCGTGCAGTCAGCCATCAGAATTTTCAAAGTAAAGCTACATATTCAAAAGAACTTGGTTTAAAAAGTAATCTTCCAGAACCTCCTGGCGATATTACGACATTTGTTAGTGGAAAAAGTGTAATAATAAAATGGGGATATATAATTGGAGATAATATAAAATCTATTCGTATATACAGGTCCGATGAACAGGGGAATACAACCATAGCTGGTGAAGTGGAAAGCAATAAGACATTTTATAAAGATAACAGTGTGAAAGAGGGTGGATTATATCAGTATACCATTACTTCTATCAACAATTTAGATGTAGAAAGCAGACATAGTCAGGAGGTAATTTTGAGAAAATAGAATTGTCTTTTATAATTTTCTCAATATACTCTGAATCTTCCATCACAAGGTTCGACATTAACAAGATGCGAAAAATAAATCTATTTCTCAACGAACCGTGTATTGCTCAGAGTAGTCAATAATCAAGATATATAAACCAAAACTTTAATACAAATAAGAAGAGGATATACTTAACTCAATAATAAAAGTAAATTGATTTATGTGTTTGTATTTCAATTATATATGTATACTGAATTATCTATTTTCGAATATTATAAATTAAACTTTCCAGTTCATTGCTTAAGTTGATATCATTAACAACTATCTCATCAGGGACTCTTAATATTACCGGAGAGAAATTTAATATTCCTCTAACTCCTTCATCAATAATAATATTGCAAATATCTTGCGCCATTTGAGCAGGAACTGCAACTACCGCAGTTTTAACGTTATAAATCTGAATTATTTCAGGTATTTTTTTTAATGAAAATACTGGAACTCCATAGGCTTTTTTATGTTTTGAAGGGTCAATATCAAAACCTGCCACAACATTTAAGTTTTTATTTGAAAATCGAGGGCTATATTGAGCCAATGCCCTACCTATATTACCCATACCAATAATAATAATATTTTTAACTTCGGTTCCAAAGATGGTATTCAGCCGATCTAACAATTCATCAATATTGTATCCTCCACGTTTTTTGCCAGATATTCCAAATTCTGAAAAATCCTTTCTTACCTGAACCGAACTTACTCCAGAAGCTGAGCCAATACTATAAGAAAAAACGGTTTCAAAGCCAAGGTCTTTAAATCGATATAAGCATAACCTATATTTCAGCAATCGCTTTATATTGCTTTTTACAAGTGCCATTATTGTACTTTTTGTAACAAAAACATAATTTTTTATTTAAAGCTAAAGACTGAATAAACCTAATGAATAGGTGTGATTCAGACAGAATGCCGCACAGTTATAGAAATTTTAATGGTTTAAAAATTGACATCCCTGTACCACAATTGTAATTTTAAATAAATAATGTGAAGAAAGGTACAATAAATCTATAAACTTTCATTCAATGAATGAGAATAAAACAACAGCTCTTTATTTTCATCTTCCAACAAATTGGGAGAAGGGAATAATTGACTACAACTCCATTGAAGCTTATTCCTTAAGTCTGGAAGGTGTTGTCGAAGTATGGGACTCAGAAAACAATACTATATCAAATGATTCATGCTTTTTAGAATCTATTTCTCAAAAGAATATTTCCAGGATAATTATTGTAGGGCACATACCTGGATTGTACAAGTCTTTCTTTTCGAAAATTTTACGTAGCCTCGGAAAAGACCCCACGGAAGTATATGAAATAAGGTTTGCAGAGTATGGAATACAAAATAAAGTTGATACAAAATCAGCCAAAGCACTTATTACTTCTGCTCTTAGAAAACCTACTTTTGCAAGTAAAAATTCCAGGAAAGTTAAACTTGAGAGTAAGGATACGTTAGTTATTGGCGGAGGAATAGCTGGAATTCAAGCATCGTTGGAGATTGCTAAAAGTGGAAACAAGGTTCACCTGGTTGAAAAAACAGGTAGTATTGGTGGTCATATGGCCATGTTCGATAAAACATTTCCAACGCTTGATTGTGCTGCTTGTATTCTAACCCCCAAAATGGTTGATGTAGGACAAAATGCTGATATCACAATACATAGCCTTAGTGAAGTTATTGATGTTTCAGGGGAAGCAGGGAACTTTATTGTTACTTTGAAAAAGTATGCACGAAGAGTCGATGAGACTAAGTGCATTGGATGTGGAACATGCTCCGAAAAGTGTCCTGGAACTGCCTTAAGTGAGTTTGATGCAGGTACAACTCTCCGAAAAGCAATTTTTATGCCCTTTCCTCAAGCTGTTCCAAATAAATACCTTGTAGATCATAATAGCTGTATTTATGTTCAAAAAGGGAAATGTCGGGCATGTGAAAAAGTGTGTCCGGTTGAGAATTGCATAAACCTCGATGAAAAAGATACGGAATTACAATTAAATGTTGGCAATATTATAATTACAACAGGGTTTAACGTTTTCGATCCAAGCCAAATTAAACAATATGGCTATGGTGAATTTCCCAATGTAATTACTTCGCTCGAATTAGAGAGATTGGTAAATGCCTCTGGTCCAACACTGGGACATATACGAAACAGAGAGCAGGATAAAAAAGGGAATTGGATTTTTGCTAAAAATAATGGTCTCCCTAAGAAATTTGCAATTATTCATTGTATTGGTAGTCGCGACGAAAATCATAATAAGTATTGTTCCAGAGTGTGCTGTATGTACTCTCTTAAACTTGCACATTTAATAAAAGAGAAGATGCCCAAGGCCGAAGTGTATGAATATTTCATAGATATGAGAGCTTTTGGAAAAGGTTATGATGAATTTTATGATAGAGTGAGAGGGGAAGGCATAAGACTTGTTCGGGGTAAAGTTGGCAGAATTGAAGAACGTAACGGGCATCTTCTTATACGAAGCGAAGACATTGAGAACGATCAGATTTTGGAAGTATCTGTAGATATGGTGATTCTTTCTGTTGGTTTGCAGCCTTCAAAAAACACTCGGAAAATAGCAGATTTATTCAATATTGAGGTAACCTCTAATGGGTGGTTTAAGGAAATTGATTCCTTAACTGGTTCGGTTGAAACCAACAGACCAGGTATTTATATTGCAGGTGTTGCTCAAGGGCCAAAAGATATTCCCGATTCGGTAGTACAAGCATCAGCAGCTGCGTCGAAAGTACTGCAAAGCATTATTAATGAATCGATACAAATTAGAACAAACTCAATTGATTCAGATGATGATACATTAGTTCAAGATGAAATTTCTCCATTAGTACACATGTAAAATGGAACGCATAGATCCTTTATTCAAGAAGCATATCGAAAAGTTTGGTGCTGCACATCATGGTGATAGCAAAAGCAATTGGCAGGAGTGCTATCATTGTGGGCAATGTACTGCAATTTGCCCTCTTTCAGAAGATAAACATCAATTTCCCAGAAAAGCAATTAGAAACCTGCAAATGGGTCTAAAGGAAAAGGTTGATAGAAACATAGATCCGTGGATGTGTTATTATTGTGGTGAGTGTTCCGATACTTGTCCTCGTGATGCAAATCCCGGAGAATTAATGATGATTATGAGGCGATATTTAACTTCGGTATATGACTGGACCGGAATATCAAAAGTGTTTTACACAAAAAAACATTGGGAACTATTTGCGATTCTTTCCTTATCGCTTATTATAATTTTATTGTTTGCATTCTTTTTGCCTATATCTGGTCTCGCTTTTTCCTCTCCCGAAAGTTTTGTGAATAATCAGGGAGGCGTTATGATTAACAATCTTGTTGAAGGAGTTAGTGGTGGGCAATTTGTTACAATTATTGAATTTGGCGATATTTCAATGGCTTTGCTGGTAGGGTTTCTCCTTATATCAAATATTGTAAATATGTGGCGAATAGTTATCTATAACAATCCGGATAGAAGGGTTCCTTTTTTTGCCTATTTCAAAGAAGCATATAAACTTATAATACATTTCATTGCTCAACCCAAATTCTATAAATGCGATGATAAAAAATATTGGGGTGGACACTTCTTAATGATGAGCGGGTATACAATTATGTTTATTTTAATTGTAGCACTGCTCCCTGAATTTCAGGTTGAAGCTATAAACCCCTGGTATCATTGGCAACGTTTATTGGGTTATTATGCTACCATTGGTATTCTTGTTTTTCTGGTTAGTGTAACCATTAAGAGATTAAAGAAGCAGGAAGCAAAACAGAAGTTCTCTCATTTGAGCGATTGGTTATTTATCGTTCTTTTATTTCTCACCACTGTAAGTGGTATTCTGATTCATATATTCAGAATTACAGGATTGCCTGTTGCAACCTACTTCACCTATATAATTCATCTTGCTGTGCTTGTGCCGATGATAATGGTTGAAGTACCATTTTCAAAATGGTCGCATTTAGCTTACCGACCTTTTGCCGTATATTTTTCCGCTCTACTCAAATCATCTGTTGAGAAGAAGGAGAATGTACCCTCATTTGCAACTATTTAAAACACAAACTAATGGAACAAACACGAATAGGTGTTTATGTTTGTTGGTGTGGAACCAACATTGCTAAGATGGTAGATGTTCAGTCTGTTGCAAAATATATTGGTGCAATACCAGATGTAATTGTTTCCCGCGATTATAAATACATGTGTTCAGATCCCGGTCAGGATTTGATATTTAAAGATATTAAGGAAAACAAACTAGATCGGATAGTTGTTGCTGCTTGTTCTCCGCGAATACATGAAGCTACATTCAGAAAAGCAATAGAAAAAGCCGGATTGAATCCATACATGTTCCAAATGGCAAATATAAGAGAACAAGATTCATGGGTACATGCAGGCCGGGAAGAAGCAACAAGTAAGGCAAAATCGTTAATATCGGCGGCTATTAAAAGACTCAGATATCATGAGAATTTAGAAAAACGATTTGTTGATATCAATCCGGCAACATTAATAATTGGTGGAGGTATTTCTGGTATGAGTAGTGCTTTGGAGCTGGCAAATTCTGGTAAAAAAGTATTTTTGATAGAAAAGTCAGAAAAGCTTGGAGGACAGTTAAATAATATTGATGTAACATATCCTTACTTTAGAAGTTCAAGGCAGCTATTAGAGCCAATAATTGATGAAGTTAAAAGAAATCAAAACATTGAAATTTTCTTAAATACAAAACTTGAAGCGCTGCATGGATATGTAGGTAATTTCATAACAAAGTTTAATTGGCACAATGAAGTAACAGAGATTGAATTTGGAAATATAATTGTTGCCAGTGGATTGAAAGCTTTTAATCCGGAAAGAATACCTAAGTACTGTTATAAGACCATAAAAGATATTTATACTTCTAGTGATTTTGAAAAGAAACTGCAAAATGGGGATTTTAATACTTATGAAGGGAAAGAACCTAAAAACGTTGCTATTATTCATTGCGTGGGTAGTAGAAACAAGAACTATCATTCATATTGCTCCAGAATTTGTTGTCAGACTGCTCTAAAATATATAAACCAGATTAGAAGTGCACTCCCAAAAGCAAACATTTTCGATATATATTCCGATATGCGTGCTTATAGTAATGGCTGTGAGGAGCTATACGCCAGAACATCAACACAAAATGTTCTGTTTCTAATGTTTGATCCCCAAAACGGATTACCTGTAATCAAAGAGGGAGAATCTTTCAAAAATGAACAAATGTTTATTCAATTTAAAGAGATATTATCAGGCGAAGAAGTTGAGCTTGCAGCAGATATGGTTATATTAATGACTGCTATGGAGGCACACGAAGACGCCAGTGATATTGCCCATCTGGTTGGTATTAGCAAGTGTAGGAATGATTTTTTTATTGAGAAGCACCCAAAACTAGATCCGGTTGCTACAACTACTGATGGAGTTTACATTGTAGGAAGTTGCCAGGGACCAAAAGGAATTGAAGAATCTGTGAACCAGGCAAAGGCAGCATCAGCAAGAATTCTGGCAAGTATTGCTAAAGGAAAAACAGAAGTTGAAGTTACCACAGCCGCTGTAAACGAAGATATTTGTTGTGGCTGTCAGACATGTGTGCAAGTTTGTCCATATTCTGCAATTCATTTTAATACCAACAAGAATGTTTCAGAAGTAAATGAAACTATTTGTAAAGGATGTGGTACTTGTGGCTCAGCGTGTCCCACAGGAGCTATACGAAGTCGTCATTTTACTGATAAACAAATTATCTCTCAAATTGAAGGTCTTCTTGAACCAGAAGTGGAAATGTAAAAGCAGACATTTATTAAATGGGTGAAAAACTTAAATTTTTAAACTAGAAACTCTAAACTGATTAACATGTCTTTTGAACCAAAAATAGTAGCTTTTCTATGTAACTGGTGTTCCTATACTGGGGCTGATTTGGCGGGAACATCACGAATTCAATATGCTCCGAATGTTCGGATTATTCGAATTATGTGTTCAGGAAGAATTGAGCCAACATTTGTGCTAAAGGCTCTCCGGGAAGGAGCCGATGGTGTCTTACTATGCGGCTGTCACCCTGGTGATTGTCATTACCATGAGGGAAACTATAAATGTTTAAGACGGTATGAAATGCTAGAAGGCTATCTCGAAGAAATGGGTATAAATAAGGGAAGAATTCGGCTGGACTGGATTAGTGCAAGTGAGGGACAGCAATTTGCACAACTAACAAATGAGTTTACCGAGCATATCAGAAAACTTGGACCATCTAGTGTAAAAAGTGTAATGGAGAATTATTCATAAGTCATTCTAAATAAAATAGAAATGAATAAACCAAAGCTAAAATTGGCAATATATTGGGGCGCTGCATGCGGAGGTTGCTGTGTTTCAGTGCTCGATGTACATGAAAAACTTTTCGATGTAGTTGAAAATGCAGATATTGTTTTCTGGCCTATAGCTCTTGATTTTAAATATAAAGATGTTGAACAAATGCCTGATGGTAATATTGATGTTACACTTTTTAACGGAGCTGTAAGGAATTCAGAAAATGAACATATTGCAAAGTTACTAAGAAGAAAGACTAAGATTCTTGTTGCATACGGCTCTTGTGCACATATAGGAGGAATTCCTGGTCTGGCAAATATGAGTACTAAAAAGGAGATTTTTGACAGAGTGTACCAGCAAAGCGAATCAACAGTTAATCCCAATAATATATATCCACAAACTATAACAAAGGTACCTGAAGGTGAGTTGGAGTTGCCTGAGTTTTATAACGATGTAAAAACACTTGATCAAGTGGTTGATGTTGATTACTATCTGCCTGGTTGTCCTCCCCAAACAGAGCGATTACTTGAAGTATTTATGGCTATTGTTAATAAGGAAGAACTTCCACCTAATGGTTCTGTAATTGGGGCTTTAGATAAAACTCAATGTGATGAATGTACAAGAAAGAAAACAGAAAATAAAAATATTAAGGAGTTTCACCGCCTGGTCGATGTTGAGGATGATGGAGAAACGTGTTTTCTGGAACAAGGTATAATTTGTATGGGACCAGCAACCCGAAGTGGATGTGGTTATCGATGTATAGAAGGGAATAGTCCTTGCAGAGGATGCTATGGACCTCCATCAATATCTCAGGACCCGGGTGCAAAAATGATGTCAGCAATAGCAACAATGATAGATTCAAATGATCCTGATGAGATTAAGAAAATTCTTGAAGGATTAGAAGATACTGTTGGTACTTTCTACCGGTTTAGTCTGCCGGGTTCTATTTTACGAAGGAAAATTCCTGAGGAACAGAAAACTGAATCGGCTAAGTCTCCGCGTTATGACACAATACACCATTGACCCAATAACCAGGCTTGAAGGGCATGGGAAAATAGAGATTTTCTGCTCCGATGAAGGAGAGGTTGAAAACGTATATTTTCAAGTACCTGAGCTCCGTGGATTCGAAAAGTTTTGCGAAGGTAGACCTGTTGAAGAGCTTTCTCAGATAGTAACAAAAATTTGTGGGGTTTGTCCGGGTTGCCATCATATGGCTTCAGGAAAGGCTGCTGATGAAGTATATGGAGTAAAACCTCCACCTACGGCCGTAAAAATAAGACAACTCTTTTATATGGCTCACTTCATACATAGTCATATTGCTCATTTTTATGCACTTGCTGCTCCCGATTTCATTGTTGGTCCAACTGCCAGACCTGACGAAAGAAACATTCTTGGTGTAATTGGTAAAGTAGGTAAGGAGGTGGGCAGGCAAGTTATTAAGCAAAGACGTTTAGCCCAGGAAATTCAAGCATTACTGGGAGGACATCAAACACATGTTGTCCTGAATATTCCAGGAGGTGTTAAAAAAGGTCTTACAGAGGAACAAAGAGCTGATATTGTAAAACGAGCTGAAGGATTTATTGAATTTTCGAAATTCTCTCTCAAGATCTTTGAAGATTTAATATTGAGTAACAACGATTATGTAAATCTTATACTTGACGGACTCTATTCATTAAGGATTCATTCAATGGGATTGGTTGATGAAAACAACAAGGTTAACTTTTATGATGGAAAAGTAAGAGTAGTAGACACAGAGGGTACTGAAATATGCAAGTATAAACCAAAAGAATATAGAGATTTTGTTAAAGAACGTGTAGAGCCATGGAGTTATCTCAAATTTCCATATCTGAAACAAAAAGGTTGGAATGGATTTACAGAAGGTCAAGATTCAGGAGTATATCACGCAACACCTTTATCAAGGCTAAATGCTGCCGATGGTATGGCAACACCATTAGCTCAGATAGAGTATGAGAAAATGTACAAAACTCTTGGTGGTAAACCGGTTCATTCTACACTTGCTATGCATTGGGCACGACTGGTAGAATTATTATATGCCAGCGAACATTGCCTTGAACTAGCTCAGGATAAAGAAATAACCGGAAAAAAGTTGCGGATAATTCCTGAAAGAGTAATTGGTGAAGGAATTGGTATTGTTGAAGCTCAGCGCGGAACACTAACTCATCACTATTGGACAGATAAGAAAGGAATTGTAACTAAAGCAAATTTAATAGTCGGAACAACAAATAATAATGCTGCAATATGCATGTCTCTTAAGAAAGCCGCACAGCAACTGATTTCAAAGGGAGTGGTTGTTGATCAAGGTATATTAAATATGATTGAAATGGCATTTAGAGCATATGATCCGTGTTTTTCATGTGCAACACACCATTTACCGGGTACGATGCCACTTATTGTTAAATTTAAAAATAAGAAAGGAGAAGTAATTAGGGAGATCAGAAGAGACTGATTTAATTAAGAATAGCTAAATCTTTACATTGAACAAATACCTGGAGCCTAATGTTTAATTTCTGGTTTATGAAAGACAAAACCCTCATATTAGGATTAGGAAGTGAAATTTTAAAAGATGATAGTCTTCCAATTAAGCTTATTAAAGAAATAAAAGCTAAAAATCTGTTCAGGAAGTGTGACTTTGAAACAGCAAATACTGGAGGCATCGATCTTTTAGATATTATAACAGGCTATAAAAGAGTAATTATAATTGATACAATGAAAACCAGGCATGGTATTCCAGGTAATGTAATGCTTATTGATGTGAAAAATTTAGATACAACGATGCACCTGACAAAGCTTCATAATGTATCACTGACTACAATAATGGCTCTAGGTAATATGTTGGATTACCCTGTCCCTAAGAATATTTTCATAATAGCTGTTGAGATTATTGAAGACTTGGTATTTACAGCTGAATTATCGAATAGGTTGCTCAAAAGGTTCTCGACTATTACTGATAGGGTGATAAAACTAGTACAGTCTATTATTGAAAGTAAGCACCAATCTCTCAATACAAATTAGAACAATGTTTCTATTTGGTTCTTAATGATTATGTTAAATCATTTGAGGAAAATATTATAAGAACTGATAATACATTTTTTTTTAAGATAATTTTTAAAACTATTTATCATGTATAAAGTAAAAGACATTTTAGATTCAAAGGGTTACACGGTATATCAGGTAAAACCTGAAGACACAGTGTATGATGCCATGAAAATGATGGCCGGTCATAATATTGGTGCAGTATTGGTAGTAGATAATGATGAAGTTCTGGGTATTTTTTCAGAAAGAGATTATGCCCGTAAAATTGTTCTGATGGGTAAAACATCTCGAGAATCAAAAGTTGGAGATCTAATGACAGATAGGGTTTATGCTATAAAATTGCATACAACAACTAATGAATGTATGAAAATAATGACGGAACAGAGGGTTAGACACCTTCCAGTAATGGAAAATGAAAAATTAATTGGGGTTGTTTCTATTGGAGATGTGGTAAATAAAACAATTCAACAACAGTCTAATACAATTAACCAATTGGAAGACTATATTGTTGGTAAAAGATAATTGTTGGGGCTGCGACTTGAGTATTATACTCAAATCTCAGCTCCCTATATTTTTTAAAAATTAATTCCGTCAAATTCAAATTTCCAGAAATCGTAATCAACCTTATTTTTAAGAGCACTGGCTTTTTCTGCATCCAAATTAGGGAAGAAGTTTAATCCTGTTTCTTCTTCAATTTTATTAATTGAATGGGAATAGGATTTTAACGATCCTGATGCATTACCATTTTTAAACAGAAAACCAATAGCCTTATTGTTTTTAGCGTCGTAGATAATTTTGTAATATCTTTTAACAATCGAAACTTTCCCATCTCCAAATGTGGAAAAAGGAGCATCTTTATTTACAGGGCCGCATATTATATATAAGGCATCCGTGTTTTGTAACCATAGTCTGGCAAGGTTTTCACTATTCAACCAAATATATTTGTAAAAACCAGGCTTCATGGGAACAATGTTCGACATGTAAAAGCTTTCATCATCAGCACCTTCAATGCTTGCTAAATCTAAATAGTTGGCAAGTTGAGCCATCAAATATCCACTATTCTTGTAATCTTTCTTGGATGCAGAGCGAGTACTAATTTGCGGATTAGGAATGTACTTTCCTTTAATTTGAGTAGACTTATCAACGTTTGCGTTTGTTATTTTGTATGAGACCCACCATGGCATTACATAAGCAGAACTATAGGATAAGCTATAGGAATTGTGATGTATTACCTGTTCTCTTTCAATCTTTGAAGGGATTATTAAATCGGTATTTTGAGCAATTGAAATGGCAGTTAATCCAGCAAATATGCAACTAATTAATGGCTTTTTCATAATTGTCCTTTTTGTTGTATACTTATAATTAACAGTTTAGGTTTCCCTGATGAACGAATTTTTAATAGAATAATAATTATTCAGTGAAGATTTAGTTACTTTTATAGAAACAATGTAAAATTAATACAAATGAAATCTGCTAAAATTCAATCATTATTCTTTTTTGTAATATGTATTATAATTTCATTTAGTTGCAAGTCAAAACCAAAAGAAGATGTTTCTGAAGTTGAGTTTCCTGAAGAAGTAGCGAAATATGTAAACTATGTTTCATCGGGGAATATTTTTCCTAATGATATTATTCAGGTTGAATTTACCGACAATCAGGTTTCTGAAGAAGCGGTTGGGCAAGAACTGGAAAATACTTTGATAGATATCTCACCTTCAATAAAAGGGAAAATGGTTTGGCAGAATATGCGAACATTAACATTTGTTCCAGAAGAAAGCTGGGAAATGAGGCAACAATACGATTTTGAGTTAAAGGTCTCAGAAGTCTCTGCTCAGTTAGCTGAGATAAAGGAGAATTTAAAATTTGCAGTTTATGTTGAGGGACAAGAAATTGAGTTGTTTAGTGGCGAATTAGTTCTGAAGGAAAGAAATAATCCCAAAAATTTAAAGTATACTGGTAAGGTTTCATTTAAGCTACCAATTGATGACGATCAATTAAAATCAGCATTTCAGATTAAAAAGTCAGGAAAGAAAATTAAGTTGACCTTAACTAATACTGGCGATAACAAAACTTTCACTTTCGAAAGTAGTAACCTTGTACGAGGTCAGAAATCTGTTATTTATAATGTGCAAATAGATAAAGGTGAACTGGGTTTAGCAAATGATTATAACGATAGTTTTGAGATTACTTCTATTCAGAAGATGCAGATTAAAAATGTTATGAAAGAAGAGTCGGGGCAACATCCAAGAATTAGAGTTGTATTTTCTGATGATATTGATATTTCACAAGATATTACATCCTATTTTTCTGTTTCTCCTGAAACAAATCTTAAAATTTCTAAATCAGGAAATACTGTTATTGTCGATGGCTCTTTTAAATTTGGTCAGGCATATACATTAAATATTAAACCGGGTATTCATAGCAGGTGGGCAACAAATATGGATGCACAGTTCTCAAAAGACATTAAGTTTTCAGACCTTGCACCAATGGTAGAGTTTGCTTCCACAGGAGTTATACTTCCTACTGCTAATCAGAGCAAACTTCAGTTTATGTCGAGCAATGTAAGCAGAGTGCATTTACAGGTTAAAAAAGTGTTTAATAATAAGGTTTCTGACTTCATCAGACAAGAAGAGATTAGCGGTGATAAAAAACGTCATAATGGTTTTACTCGTAACTATGGTGGTCAGGTAGGAGTAATTTTACTTAACAAGACTTTAGAAATTGGTGACACTAAAAATGAATGGCTTTTAAATGAAGTAGACTTATCTTCAATTATTAATGAAGATTCTGAAGGTCTGTATTTAGTTCGGTTGAATTTCAATCCAAGAGATATTCTTGTAGAAGTTGATGGAGATCCTATTAGTTATGTTGCTGATAATGGCTCGTTATACAAACCACTTACAGTTTCAAATTTGGGCATAACGGTAAAGAAAGATGAAGATAATTACCATGTGTTTGTAACCGATTTATTAACTGCGAAGCCTGTTTCAAATGCAAAGGTTAAGGCTTATAGATGGTCCGATTCTTATTCCGGTTCAGGTACTACGGGACCTAATGGACATACACGTATTAGCGACAGATATAATGTGCGGTTTATTACTGCAGAGAAAAATGGGCAGGTTTCATACTTGAAACTTGACAATATGCGTTGGAATACTTCCGGATTTGATATTTCCGGAGCAAGTACTGATAACTCTGGACAACGCGCTTTTATTTATACAGAAAGAGGTGTTTATCGGCCTGGTGATGAAATAAATCTTTCAATGATTATTCGTAATCAGGATAATACATTCCCAACTAATCATCCGGCTAATTTCACTCTCTATAATCCCGATGGGCAAGATGTTCTTGAATTTACAAATAATGATGCGAAGGACGGTTTTTATAACTTCAATTTTAAAACAAAGGAATCTGATCAAACAGGAAACTGGCAAGCCAGGATTTCAACAGGAGGAAGAAATTTTTATTACACAATAAAAATTGAAACTGTAGTTCCATTTAAGCTAAAAGTTAGAATGGAGTCAGAAAAGAAACGTATCTCAGTCAAAGACTCTGAACTTAATTTTGATATACGTACTAGCTACTTGTTTGGTACACCAGCTGTAGGATTAAAGTATGAAACAGAGGTTGAGGTATCAACACGCAGAGTATCCTTTGCCAAATACCAGAACTTCGAGTTTAATAACCAATTGTATAACTTTAATTCGTATAACAGGTCAATTAGTGAGGGAGTTCTTGACTCTTCAGGTATGGCTAAGTTGTCGTGGAAAATCCCGGAATTTGAACAAGTTCCTTCAGGACTAAATGCCAGATTTGTTACTACTGTTTTTGAAAAAGGGGGAAGACCAAATACTAGCAGAATTAATATTCCAATTGATAATTACAGTCATTACGTTGGAATTCAAAAACCATCATATTACTATCGGTATGTAACAACAAACGAAGAGTCATCATTGCAAATTATATGTGTAAATGCTGAAGGGAAGCCTGTTCAGGGTAAAAAGATTCTATATCGAATTTATCAGAACACTTCTCATTGGTGGTATCATTACAATAACAGAAGAAATTATCAGCTAAAATATAAAACAGATAATAATACTTCTTTGTTAAAAGAGGGAAGCATTACTTCAGGAAACGACCCAGTGAGTCTTAAGTTCACACCTCGCGAGGATGGCGACTATTTAGTTGAAATACAAGAAGGCGGATACGATGGTCATATGGTTTCACAATTTGTTTATTCTTATGCCTGGGGCTCGGTTCCTTCGGGAGATCAAAATGCAGGAACTCTTATAATAAAAGCAGATAAGGCAAAATATAATATAGGAGATATTGCTAAAATTAAATTTCCGGCACCAGAAAAAGGTGCAATCTTGTATAGTCTCGAAAGAGAAAAGGAAATAATTGATTGGAAATGGGTAAATAATACGGCAGAGAAAGGAAAGGATATGGAAATATCAATTCCAATAACTGCTGATATGGTACCAAATGCATACCTTACTTTATCGGTTATTCAACCACATGCACAAACGGAAAACGATCGTCCAATGCGTATGTTTGGAATATTACCAATTCACGCCGAAGACCCTAGTACCCGGAGAGAAGTAGATATATTTGTGGCAGAGGAACTAAAGCCTAATATGCCTTTTGAAGTTACTGTTCAAACCAAAGATAGATTACCTGCTCAATTTACAATAGCTGTTGTAGACGAAGGATTACTGGATTTAACTAATTTCCAGACACCAAATCCATGGAAAGAGTTCTTTAAGAAATTAGGCCTAAATATTTCAACCTATGATGTCTTTTCTCAAATAATTGGCGTGAATAAAGGAGATGTTTTCAAAACGTTTTCTATTGGTGGTGATATGGATTTCAGAGAACAGCAATTAAACCCACAAAAAGGTAAACAACGCTTCAAGCCTGTTAGCATGTTTAAAGGGCCTATTATGACTGATGGTTCTGGTAAGGCTGTGGTTAAGTTTGACATGCCCGACTATAACGGTTCTGTTCGAATAATGGTTGTTGCAGCCAAAGGACATAGTTATGGGCATGCCGAAAAGGCTGTGCCAGTAAAAACCGATCTCATGATTCAGCCTACAATTCCGAGAGTTCTGGGGCCGGGTGAAGAAATTGTATTACCCGTTAGTGTTTTTGCTATGAAAGAAAAACTTGGTAAAGTAATTGTTTCATTAAAAATTGAAGGTCCCCTCGAAGTAGTTGAAAATGCGTCTCAATCAGTGTTTTTTACTAAAGCCACCGATAAGGAAGTATTCTTTAAATTAAAAACCAAAGAGGCTGTAGGGCAAGCTAAAATAACAATTAATGCAAAATCATCCGATCTGTCGGTTAGTTCAAAAACTGATATTATGGTTCGTCCAAGTTCACCTCGTCAATATACTACAACCGAAAGTAAGGTTAAGAATGGAGGTACAATATCCATTAAAATTCCAAAAGATGGTCTTGAAGGTACAAATACCGCAAACCTTAAGGTGCAGTTATTTCCGAATATGAACTTTGATCATAGATTACAGTGGTTAATTCGCTATCCATATGGTTGTATTGAGCAGACTACTTCATCTGTATTTCCTCAATTATATTTAAAATCTTTCGTACAGGATTTTAATGGTAAACACAAGCAAATTGACGATAATATTAATGCAGGAATTGAGAGGCTTTCACGTTTTCAAACAGGATCAGGTGGTATGGCATATTGGCCTGGAAATACAAGTGTTGCTGATTATTCTTCCATTTATGTTGGTCATTTTCTTGTTGAAGCCAAGAACAAGGGTTATCATGTGCCTGAGAATATGTACAATAATCTTATGAGTTACCTTAAACGAAAAGCAAGGTATGGTACAGGAGACGAATATTCCAGAATCTATCGTGCATATGTCTTAAGCCTTGCAGGAAAAGAGGTTTCAAGCGAACTTAATAATCTGAAGCAAGACAAATTTGATAAGCTAAACGATGTTCAGAAACATATGCTGGCAGCAGCTTATTTCAATTCAGGAAAGAAATCTATAGCAACTGAGATACTGGAGAAAACAACTAAGGAATATGAACAATATGACGATTTCAACAGAAGTTTTGGCTCTGTATCGCGCGATATGGGTGCAGTATTATCAACATTAGTCGATATGGAAGTTGAAGATGAATGCAGACTTTTGGCTGAAGAAATTGCTCGTATGATTAGTACACAGGATTGGTATTCAACTCATTCCATTAGCTATATGCTTCTTTCTTTAGGTAAGTATTTCGATATGATTGGTATTTCTACTACAGGTTTTAATAAGCTAAAAGGCCATTATATGGTGAATGGTGAAAAGGTTGATTTTGGGCCAACTAATAGTTTTGAAGTTGAACTCACGAAAGGTTTTGGTAGTGAGCTCAAAGTATTTCTTGATTCAGAATCGGAGGCAGATATTGCATATGTGAGTTTAAACTGGAGTGGAGTTCCATTAATTGATGAGCGACCAGCCAAAGAAGATCGCATAAATCTTAGTGTTAAATGGATGGATGAAAACGGGAATTCAATCGATCCTTCCGTTACAATGCAGGCATCTACCATCTATGGACATTTTAGAGTGAAGAAGAACACTTCTTTAAGTCAATTAAAAGAATTGGCTCTAGTACAAATACTACCATCCGGATGGGAAATTGAGAATCTTCGATTATCAGGAGACCAATTACCAGCATGGACAAGTTCCTATAAATTAAGGAAAGAAGATTACTTAGACATAAGAGACGATCGCATAATGTGGTTCTTTGATTTAAGGGGTCAACCGCTTGATTTCATAGTTAAGGTTAATGTAGTTACCCAGGGAAGCTTTATATTGCCGCCAACGGTATGCGAAGCCATGTATAGTAATAGATATTCAGCACTTATCCCTGGAAAGAAAGTACAGGTAAAAGCCATGAAATAGTAAAATAACGTATGTTGATGGTATTGTTTCAGGTGAAAAAAAAAGTTACTACCTATTTCAAACATAAAAGAAACAGAAGAGCAGTCATTTTTTTGACAGCTCTTCTTATTTTTCTATATTACCCTTTAAAAAAGCCGCTGATACGCGATGATTATAGCAGAATAATTACAGATAGGAATGATGAGATTCTGCGTGTTTTCCTTACTACTAATCAGCAATATTGTTTACCACCTGAATTTATTGATTCAGTTCCGGAAAAATTACAAGAAGCAGTAATACACTTTGAAGATAAATACTTCTATTATCACCCTGGAATTAATCCTGTTTCGCTCACACGAGCAATTATCCAGAATATTAAAAGCAGGAAGGTTGTGAGTGGTGCAAGCACATTAACCATGCAGCTTGCCAGAATAAGAAAAGGAAGAAAGCGTACAGCCTCTAATAAGTTTGTGGAAATGCTTGAGGCACTCCGAATTGAAGCCCAATATTCAAAAAAGGAAATACTAAACCTGTATTTAAATCATGCACCTTATGGCGGAAACATTATTGGTTATCAGGCAGCATCGTGGCGATATTTTGGGAAACCGCCTCAAAAATTATCATGGGCAGAGGCATGTTTACTTGCTGTTCTTCCTAACTCACCTGGTACAATAAGCCCTGTAAAAAATAATGAACAATTATTACGTAAGCGAGATGACTTATTGAATAGCTTGTATGAAAATGGAAAGATTGATAAGTCAACATTAAATAATTCGCTTGAAGAACCAATGCCGGATAGAATAAGACCTTTTGATCTAAGTGTACCTCATTTAACACGGAAAATACATTCTGAATTATCAGGTAAAATAAATGTTGTTAAAACATCCATAGATTCTGAGATACAAGATAAGGTTAAAAGTTATGTCGGAAGATATTCCCGCATGTTGAAAAACTATGATATTAAAAATGCTGCTGTTCTTGTGGTTGAAAATAAATCCAGGAAAGTAAGAGCATATGTTGGTTCGCAGGATTTTTACGGTGAAGAGGGCAGGGTCGATGGAGTGATAGCTCCTCGTTCAAGCGGTTCATTATTAAAGCCATTTTTATATGCTTTATCAATACAGGAAGGCTTAATTATTCCAAACTCATTGTTGCAGGATATTCCTACCTATTATGGAACATTCTCTCCACATAATGCTTCTGAAATGTACGATGGCATTGTTACAGCACACGATGCCCTTGTGAGGTCGCTAAATGTTCCGGCAGTCAGACTGCTATATACTTACGGGCATTATAAATTCTATAATTTCCTGAGCGAAGCAAACTTGTCAACCTTGTATCGTTCAGCTGATGACTATGGCCTTCCTATGATTATTGGAGGAACAGAAGTTACTCTTTGGGATATGGCAAATTCTTATTGCAGTTTGGCAAACTTGGGGAGTTATGGTAGCATAAGCTATCTTGAAAATCAGAATGATAATATCAATAATACATACAACCTAATCGATTCTGTTAGTGTTGTTCTAACCCTTAATATGTTAAAGGATTTAAAGCGCCCTGGCTCGGAGTATTATTGGAACAAATTTAACAGTCAACGTCCTGTTGCATGGAAAACTGGTACAAGTTACGGACATAAAGATGCTTGGGCTGTTGGTGTAAATCCCGATTGGACAATTGCAGTATGGATCGGTAACTTTGATGCATCAACAAATAAAAATTTATCAGGGGCTAAAAGTGCCGGGCCATTACTATTTGACATTTTTAATTCACTTCCTATATTATCTGAGACAAATTGGTGGCAATTAGAAGACTTTGTCACAGAAACAGCTGAAGTATGTGCTATTACAGGTTATGCAGCAACAAGTAGGTGTGAAGAAACAAAACTTGTTCCAGTAGCCCACAAAGATATTCTTAAAGCTTGCCCTTATCATATTAAAGTTTTTGTCGATACAAACACAAATTATGCTGTTTGTTCCAAATGTTGGGATCATGGTTATGCTGAAAAGAAAATGGTTACCTACCCACCCTTGGTTATAAATTATCTTCGTAAAAATGGTTCTGTGGTTGAAAAAATACCGGTTCATAATCCGCTTTGCGAAGTACATAGAAATAACCAACTCATGAGTCTTGAATATCCAAAACCAAATTCAAAAATTTTTGTAACGCGTGATTTTGATGGTGAATACCAGTCTATTGTTTGTTCTGCTGTACATCAATTGAAAAATCAAATTCTGTATTGGTATTTAGATGAGAAGTATTTAGGTCAAACAAATGGCAAGCATAAAATTGCCTTTATACCTGACCCCGGAGAGCATACTTTAACAGTAATAGATGCTTTTGGAAATACGCAAGTAGTAAATTTCTTTTCGACCAACCGATGAGTCTTTATTTTGTTGAATTGCAATGTTTTATGAGACTACTTTCAGTGAGGGCTTCGCTGTTCTTAACCAAGTAAAGAACTGTTTCACGACAAAATGGAGTAATGACAGTGCTCACTTTAAACAACTTCTATTTGTTCACCGAACGTACATAGGGCTTTATCGATAATTTTTATTCTTTTACCTAACAGTTGCAAAGCTATTTAAACCCTAATTCTATTTTTATTGTTTAATAAATAGTTTTAATTGTATAATAAAGTAAAAATATGCACGGAGGTCCAGGAAAATTCGCATTTATAATATTGGGTATACTAATTCTAATTGATATTTATGCTTTTAGAGGTTTAAGACAATTAACGATAGGTTTAAACCCGACAATAAGAATAGTAGCAACGGTTATTTATTGGTTTATACCAGTATTTATTGCGTTCATGACATTTTACATAATACAAAATATGGGCTCAATAACAGGAGGAAAACAATATTACAGAACATTTTATACCTTCATGGGCGTACTGGTTTTATTTTATGTTCCTAAATTAATTTTTTCAGGCTTTGAAATTGGAAATGATTTAACAAGTGGAATACTTTTTATTCTGAAGAAGTTTAATCTGGCACAAAATATTTCCAGCATTCCAGTTTTTCGATATTCTGGAGCTGCTGTAGCTTCCTTACTTTTCTTTTTTACTTTCTATGGAATAATTCATGGCAGGTATCACTATAAAATAAATGATGTAAAACTAGAGTATCCGAATCTGCCTATAGCTTTCAATGGATTTAAAATTGTACATATCTCCGATTGGCATATTGGAAGTTATTATGGGCGTCCAAAAAAAATTCAAGAGGCAGTAGATAGAATAAATGACCTTAATCCTGACCTAATTCTGTTTACGGGTGATTTGGTTAATAATATAGCCTCAGAAGTTGAGGAGTTTATACCCGAACTTAAGCAATTGAAAGCTAGATATGGAGTTTATTCTATACTAGGGAATCATGATTATGGTGAATACGTTAGATGGGAAAACAAACATGCTGCTGAAAAGAATCTGGATAAATTAAAAGAAATCCAGGCCGAAATAGGATTTAACTTGTTAAACAATCAATCTACAGCTCTTAATATAGGAGAGGATACAATTAGATTAATAGGTGTTGAAAATTGGGGTTTGCCACCTTTCCCTCAGCATGGAGATTTAAAAACTGCAATAAATGGAACCGCTGAAACCGAATTTAAAATTCTTATGTCGCATGATCCTTCACATTGGGATGAAGAGGTACTAAAAATGACCGATATTGATTTAACTCTTTCTGGGCATACTCATGGAATGCAATTTGGCATTAATTTTAAAAATTTTAAATGGAGCCCTGTAAAACTTAAGTATCCGCGTTGGGCCGGCTTATATTCAAATGGAACTCAGAAGCTATTTGTTTCTGTTGGAATTGGATATATTGGTTTTCCAGGTAGAGTTGGAATTCGACCAGAGATCGCTTTAATTGAGTTGTTGAAAAAAAAATAGTGAATTTGTCGTATCTTCATATAACCATTTTCAGGTTAAGTGCGTAAATACTTCAAAAAACTATTATAATGAATCGATTGGCTGGGTTGTGTGTTATTTCAATCATTAGTATTCTCTTAATAACCTCTGTCTCTGCACAGGAACCGGTTCAAAATTCAGGTAAAACAATAGAACCAAATCTTAAAGCTAAAAGGAAGAAATATGATAGTTATATGATTGATAGTTATAAAATACCTCTATCAAAACGTATAGCCGACAAAAGAAGACGAGCAAAGGCCGAGAAACTTATTGAGAAAGAAGCCAAAGCCAAAGAAAAGCAAGAACAAAAGTTAGCAAAAGCTGAAGAGAAATTAAGTAAGAAAAAGCAAAAAGAGAACGAAAAACTTTTAGCATATCAGCAGAAAATAGATGCAAAAGAACTTAAGGAAAGAGAAACTGAAGCCGAATTAATCCAAAAAGAGAACGAAAGAGTTCTTGCAGAACAACAAGCTGCTATAGCATACAATCAAGTTTTAAGTGAACAAACCCAAGAAGAAAACGATAGAATTCTTGCAGAACAAGCCAAACTTCGTTTAGAGAGAGAAAAAGAAAATGAGAAATATAGTCAGGAAATTGCAGAGGAAAATGAACGAATAAAAGAGCAACAAGCCGCGGAATTAGCTCTGCAACTTGAAATTAGTGATCAAGTTAAACAAGAAAACGAAAAAATTCTGGCCGAGCAACAGAGACTCCAGGTTGAAAGAGATAAAGAGAATGAAAAGTATAGTGCGGCTATAGCTAAAGAAAATGAAGATGTTGAAAGTAAGAAACGTCAACGTCAGCAAAAAATTGATAAGGAAAACCAGAAAACAAGTGAGGAAATAAATAAACATAACCTTGCTGTATTGTCGCTCGAAAAGGGTTCATATGCTGAACATGAAAAGGAAGCAAAGAAAAGTCGAGAAGAACTTCTGAAAGAAAACGAGAAAATTCTAGATGCTCAGAGTAAGCTTTTAGTGGAACGAGATAAAGATAATCAGAAATATAGTGCTGAGGTTTTGGCAGAAAATACTAAAAGAGAGAAATTACGACAGAAAGAACAAGCGAGAATAGATAAAGAAGAAGCAAAACTTCAGAAAGAGATTGAAGCATACAATAAAAAAGTTCTTTCTTTTGAAGTCGGAACACATGCTGAAGGGCTAAAAGCCGGAGAAAAAGCAAGCCAGGAGCTTACAAAAGAGAATGAAGCAATACGTAAGCAACAAGAAAAATTATTAGCTGACAAAGAAAAGGAAAGACAAGCTTATAGTGGGCAAATTTTAAAAGAGAATAAAAACCTAATAGCAGAGCGCGAGAAACAAAGATTAGTCCTTGAAAAAGAACAAGAACGCTTAAGCAGTAAAATTTCAGAGCATAATAAAAAAGTACTGGCTTTTGAAGAAGGTAGTTATGCTGAAGGATTAAAAGAGGCAGAAAGAAATCAGTTGGAACTTCAGAAAGATAATGAAAAAATCTTAGCATATCAGACTAAAGTCGCTGAAGAGAAACAAAAGGAGAACGAAAAATATAGTCAGCAAATCCAGCAAGAAAATCAAAAGTTGCTTGATGAAAAGGAAAAACAAAAAGCTAAACTTGAACAAGAGTGGACCAAGGAGAAACGAGAGATTGATAAATATAATTTAAGTGTTTTATCTTTTGAGGAGGGATTTTATGGCGACCAATTGAAAGAAACTCAAAAGGAAAGAGAGCGTCTTCAGAAGGAAAATGAATTAATAGCTGAATTACAGACTAAACAGCTTGAGGAAGCACAGAAAGAAAATCAAAAATATAGCTTGTCTGTTCAAAAAGAAAATGAAGCAGCTGAAAAGAAGCGCCTGAAAGAAAAGGCTAAACTTGATAAAGAATATGCGAAAGTTCAGAAATCACTTGCTAAGTATAACGAGCAAGTAATTAATATGGAAATTGGCTTACTGGCAGAAAAACAAAAGGAACAGGAAAAGCTACAAGTTTCTTTGCAAAAAGATAATGAAAATCTGTTAAGTGAGCAGGAAAAAGCAAGAGCCGTTCAGCAGAAAGAAATAGAAAAACAACGCAATGAGTTGGCTGCTGAGAATGAGAAACAATTGTTAAAGAAAGAAAAGTTAATTGCAAAGAGACAGGCTGAACAAGATAAAATAAGTTCTTCTATTGCAGCATACAATGAGAAATTGTTGAATTATGAAATAGGTTATTATGCACAACTGAAAAAGGAATCAGATAAAAATCAAAAAGAACTTACATCAGAAAATGCAAAGATATTAGCAGCACAACAATCATCTTCTGAGGCAGCAGCAAAAGAACGCGAAAAGCAAATTGCAGAACTTCAGAAAGAGAATGAGACAATATTAGCCAATCAACAAGCAATGATTGATGCACGCTTAAAAGAAGATGCCAAACGTAGCGAAGAAATTAACAAGGAAAATGCGGCAGTGTTAGCAGCCAATCAGGCAAGAATAGAAGCACTCCAATCCGGAAACGATAAAGTAAGCAAAGAACTTACATCAGAAAATGCAAAGATATTAGCAGCACAACAATCATCTTCTGAGGCAGCAGCAAAAGAACGCGAAAAGCAAATTGCAGAACTTCAGAAAGAGAATGAGAAAATATTAGCCAATCAACAAGCAATGATTGATGCCCGTGTAAAAGAAGATGCCAAACGTAGCGAAGAAATTAACAAGGAGAACGAACAATTAATTGAACAACAGCAAAAAAATATTGATGATAAGCTTAAGGAAGATTCAAGAGTTAGTGCAGAGATTTTAAAAGAAAATGAGAAAATATTATTAGCACAGGTATATAATAAAGAAGAATTAGGACAGGCTAGTGAGAGACTCCAACGTGAAAATGAAAAGATTAGAGATGTTCAGCAGTCGGAATTAGAATCAATGGTGAAATTGTTGGAAAAACAAAGTGCTGATATTACTGCTGAGAATATTGATCTTCTTCGTAATCAACAAAAAGAGGCACAGGATTTTATCAAAGAATCAACAAATCTTTCGGAAGAGATTACTGACTTGAACCTAAAAGTTATGAAGGATTATGAGAAATTCAAAATGAATGCTAATATGGATCGAATGGAGGAGGGGTATAATACATTTAAAGAAAACATGAAAGTTCATAAGACCCAACAAAAACTTTTAATAAAGAAACAAAAAGAGCAATTAAAACTGAGCAAGAAAATAAATAAGTTTAATGCTAAAGTGCAGAAGGAAAGAATGAAGTCAAGTTCTTAGACTTCTTGATCTTTTTCTTAACCTTAACCCTTGCTTATTTATTTTAAATTATTTCTAAGCAGATACACAGTTTTTCCTTTCCAGGGTTTGCCAATAATATCAATATCTCCATCTCCGTCAATATCTCCAGAAATAGCATCAAAACACTCTATTTTGAATAATACTTCATGAGCTTCCCATTTTTCCCCATTACCTTCAATGTTTTCCCAAATAGAGCATCTTTTATATAAATTTTTTGTCATGGGTCCACCTCCAGAGAAAATATCCAAATCACCATCACCATCAAAATCTGCTACACATAGAGAATGGAGGTCCTGTTCTGTTTCGGTGGCTACTGGATGAACATACCAGTTTCTTCCTCGTTGACCTTTGTTTTCATGCCATACAATACTTCCATTTGGTTCGTTAGCTTGTGTTTGAACAACATCCATATCCTTGTCACCATCCATGTCAATTACATATGTACGTGTAGAATATGCAAATTCACCTAATGATTTTGCAAATCGAAACACTTTATGTTCTGACCATTTCGAAGCATCGCCAGATAAATTATCGTACCAAAGATTTGATCGAACTATATCCAAGTCACCATCACCATCCATATCCCCAATACCTTGAGGTTCTATTCCTCCAGGAACTCCTTCACCAATTTTTTTCTTTTTCCATTTTTTTGAGGGATTATTTTCTGGAAAATAAATGTAAGTTCCTTCTTGCAAGCTTAAGGCAATAATTTCCATTTTACCATCACCATTTATGTCGGCAGCCTGCATATCGTATGCGTATATAGCCCCATTCTCAAATTTTTGCCAATCACCACCTGCTTTTCCCGGATTTTTAAACCAAGTACCGCCAGACACTTGATCAACATAACCATCGCCATCAATATCAACAGCAACACCACCTTTATCACTTAGAGCCAGATCGCCTAATGGATGTTTTATAAATTCTTTTCCATCTATATTTTCAAACCACCAGGTAGTACCAATGTTTGAACCTATTATTATATCCAAGTCTCCATCCAAATCAACATCAACAAGCGATTCCTGACACAACATATTTTCATCAGTTTCACCAATTTCTTCATAAGTAAAATCAGGAAACTGACCATATGTATTTAACACAAAGAATAGAGCAGGAACTAATAGGTGTAAATTCAATAATTTCATTCTATATAGCTTTAATTTAATAAATGTATTTCGATTCAAAATATCTTTAGCAGATACAATTTACTTAATACACTTCAATTTTTAAAAAGAATGCAGATGTTTATAATATTTTTTTTTCATATTTATAGCCAAAATGTATAAGATTAAAAAACAAGAATATTTTCTAGCATAACAACAGTTAATTGAAACTATGAATATTTCACATGAAATTAAACTAACATACCTTGCCTTTCTTACTAAAATAGCTTTCGCCGATGGTGTATTTAATGAATGGGAAGATAAATATATTAACGCTATTGCTACCAAACTAGGTATCTCTAATGAAGAGAAGTATAGTATTCAAGCCGATCCTTCACAAAAAATGGTTCACTTGCCTGAGACATTGGCTCAGAGAATTGAATTCTTCTATAATTTACTATTCCTGATGGGGATTGATAATGACATTACAGTTGAAGAAAAAGAAATGTGTAAAAAAATTGGATTTAATTTATGTTTTAATCCATTGTTAATGGATGATTTAATTGAAATTATGGTAGAAAATCTAGGAAAGGATGTACCGGTTGATCAAGTCATTCAGGCTATTATTAAATATCAGAATTAATGTAAAATTGAAATGCAATTAAACATTTTCAAATTATTTTAATCTACCTTACTATTCTGAATTGAAATTTTGAAACTTTGATGATACTTTTGAAAGTGATATTAATCATTCTGAATGTTGATTAGAATCTGCTTCAATATATTAATTATTTATCTTTTATTATCGTAAAAAATAAAAAGACAAAAGCGAGAAGGCATGTTAAAAATTTTTCAACTACTATTCTTTATTACTTTACCAATGCTCATTATAGGTCAGGAAAAGTACATTTCTCCTGAAGTGCAGCAAAAGCTTGATAGTTTGGATGTTAAAATTAAAAGGTTAGAAGAATTTGTAACTGCTAATACTGCAAATCGTGATGCAAAATACTTTTACAATAAAAGGGAACTAGGACTTATTCGTTTTGTAAAGAAGTACGAAGAGCTGATTTATGATGAAGATCTTGATGAAGCTCAAACGCTGATAGATGCTTATACTAAGGCTGCACAAAAGAATTATGATGAATATGCAGTAAACTATTTCAACAACTACAAGACTAAACTAACAAACTATCGGATAGAAAAGCAAAAGCACTATCAGCAGTTATTTACTAAGGAGAAAACATTCAAAAAGGAATACGATAAATATATTGAATCAATTAATGAGTATTCTCTTATACGCTCTGGACGTATGATTGATCTTGCAATTAATTATGCAAAAGGAAACAATAGAACAGAAACCTTAAAATATCTTTATAAATATAAGAACTACAATGAAGCATTAAAGATTGACTTAAATAGTTCTTTTGATTTGGAGGAATTGACAGGCAGCATATCAAAATTTGAAAAAGAGTTTAATCTTATGCTTGAAAGCGATTCATTAAAAATTCTGCAAGATGCTTCAAAACTTTTAGAAGAATGCATCACATATAGCCATCTTGCCCTTACCGAAGTTGATTCAAATTATTATAAAAGACAACGAAATGTTGCAGCAAATGCTATAGCTGACTGGAATACCAGGCAGGGCATGAATGTAAATATATCCACTCTTACAGGTGGCGCTGCTGTAATAGCTCATTATGATTCAATTAATAAAGAAGGAATTTTTAAATGGAACAATCTCATAGTTGTTATTGGTAATGTGAATTTTGATTCAAATTCGGAAATGGTGCGCAGGGGGCAAGCTATTTCAGCTGCCGATAGAACTCTATTTAATTATATAAGACTTAATAGAATTTCCGATTTGAAACCAAAAGATCAGGTAGCAGGCACAACTTTTATACTACCATACAATAACCAAGGAAAGAAGCAGTACTATAAGTTTGATGTTGCAAAAAATAGTTTTCAATATATGGTTTGCTATAAGAGTGTTATTAATGAGAAGGTAACCGAAGATGTAAGTAAGTATTTGCCTCCGCTACAATTCAAAGATTAATAATTATTGAGAGATTTCATTTAAATTTTTGTTTTGGCGAACCGAAGTATAATTGCTTATCTTGAATCCATGCTATATAGCTTGTGTTACCAACAACAATTATTGATGGTTCGTAACCATATTTGTTTGAACTGGGCACAGAAAGGTTTTTATCAATATGTCCGGAGCAGTTAATTAAGTAGCTTTTAACTACATCATTCTCAGAAACCCCCAAAATATATTTGTGTTTCTCATCTGATAGTATCGTTGAAATACTAAGATTTCTGTCAACTTTATTCTGCCAAAAGAAAGGTTTATCAATTTTCCCTGACGGTGAGACTATATTTCCAGTTAAATTTCCAGTATTATCAATCTGTAAAACCATAAAATCCTTCGAGCCAGGGTCGTATACAATATGAATGCTTTCCGGAAAAATAGCCTTGTTTGCTATTGGGAAGCCTGAGCCGAGTGAAGGTGTTGAGAAGAACCGTACTGATGCTTTTTTGTCATTATAATAAGCTATTGCATATTTCTTGCTATTTGAGTCGTAACAAATCGAGGTTTTTTCTACACCTGTGGAGCCTATTCCTTTAATTAGAGTAGTCCAATCTTTATTATAGTTTCCTTTTGGATTTCCTTTTTCCGGGTCAAAATGAGCGAAGTAAAGGTGTTGTTTGTCGAAGAGAATTTTTGTTCTGCAAATAAAAGCTAAACCGTATTCATCTTTTTCTTCGTTATAAGCCATGGAAATATCCACGAATAAATCACTATTATCTTGTGTAATCTTATATGGAGTTCCTATTATATCCAGATTTGCATCGTACCGAAAGAACCATATTACTCCATCTTTAGCGTAAGAAAAAGCAAATTGTTTATGCTTATTGTTCCAAATAAGGTCAGTCATTCTTCCCGGAAGTTTGAAATCAGGTTTAATGTCAGGTATTTTTATTACCTTTTTTAAATCCCCTGTTTTATCAACTAAGGCCATTGATAAATTTACCGGATAGCTCATTACCTGACCTGCATAATAAATAATTCCAAAATTGCTTCCATTCCATGCAATATGAGGCTCTGCTGCTTTAGTTTTTGTAGCAATTTTCTGATTCTCAATTGAACATCTGTTAAATGCAAAAGAAATTAAAATCAGTATTAATAAATAATAATGATTTTGACATGGTAGCTTATTAATCATACCATTAACATGTTAGGTTTACAGAGGTATATATAAGTTTATTACTACTTGAAAAACTATAGTAATTGACGCTTGTTTAAATTTATATAAGGTCTATATAAATAGCAAGAATTTGTGATATGAGGCAAGAATCGGGTTGCAACAGGTAAAATAATAGTTATGAAATTCAAATGTGCTTTACTTGAATTTAAAATAGAATATTGTTCTTATTTTATAATATTTCAATAATTTATCATTGATAATAGCCTTCCGAGATAAGGAAGGATTTTTCTATGCTTTTCTTTGTTAAGCCATTTGATATAAGCACCATATAATCACTTTCGTTAATTATAATATCATCTTGAGGGTTTTTTAATAGTGTTCTTTTACCATCTTGTGTTTTTACTAAACCAAGTAAAATGCAATCAAAATCCTTCTTTAAGTCGATAAAGGCATCCAAATATCTTTTTCCGATAAAGGGATTACCGCTAACCACTTTATACTGTTGCATATCAAAATCATTCTCATCAATAGAAGTGGCAATAAGGTCTTCGGTGAAATCGGCAACATCTGGTTCAAAAATAAAACTAGCAACCAATTTCGAGGCAATTTCGTTCTTGCCGAGTACATGTTTTACACCAACAGCCTGAAAGGTTTCTTTTAAATCAGCATTCTGTAGCGATATTATATAATCGATATTCTGAAAATGTTTTTTCATATTAATAACAAATACTAAAGCTTTTGAATCGTCAGGCAGATTTACAAAGGCACTGCGGGCTTCATTAATATTTACTTTTTCGTAATCTGCATAATTGTTTAAATCGGTATATAGAATAAATACCTGGTCTTCAGGGAAGAACTTACGAATTATATCAATATTACTCTTATCATCGGTAACTATTGCGAGTTTGTTCCCTGCAAGTATTATTTGTTCTGCCACATTTTTTCCAAAATCGCTCCAGCCAACAATAATAAAATGGTCGGTAAAATTTGAACCATAAAAACCTTCCTTTTTCTTTTCCATATTAGTTTGTATTAAATTGGTCACTCTACCAATTAAAAACCCGAGTAACCCAAGACTTGAGAGAATAAAAAATATTCCCATGATTCTTCCTCCTGTTGTAACAGGATAGTTGTCTCCATAGCCAACTGTAGTGAGCGTAACTATTGAATACCAAAGAGCATCCCATATCGAATTAATATTGGAGTTAGGATCTTTGCGTTCAAGAATTACAATTACAATTAACATTCCACTGAATATGGCAATGAAAAGCAAATAGAGTGGCTTAAATCGGTAGTTTTTCAATTTATTAAATTTATAATAGAATCATTAAATATCGACAATTAAATAAACAAGTCAAACAAAGTTTTTGACATTGATTTTAATTTCATAAAAAAATTCAGAACTGGTATTTTACCAATTCTGAATTTAATTGACAGAAACCTAATAAACAATAACTATAAGAGCTATTGCTTAGCTTTCTTTGTTTACGGTATAAATACATGAGTTATTAAAATTCCAGATGAGAAAAGGAATATAAATTAAAACATATTTTAAGCATAAGCTTTTAAAATTACTACCAGAAGATTCAATTATGTAAATAATAGGAATAAAGCTTACAAATATCAAATAGAAACTTACTTCTCTTAACCAACAGATATATAAAAGAATTCCTGATAGAAATGAAAGCAAAAATAAAAATGGCAATGGTGGTTTAGTTGTATTCATAGGGTTTAACTTGCGATTTTCAAAATACTGAAAAATATAGTTTTTTTGCTGTTTTTGAAAATGGAATTCAATATTAATAAAACTATCTTTGACTTAACTGATAATAATATACTTATAGTGGATGTTGCCGGTTTTGGTTTATATGCTTTAAATTATATTAGTATTTTGTTACTGTTAGTAAATTAAGAAAATAACATTTAACTTTTATTAGCTACTTATGAATAATAATTCAATAAAAGAGTTTATAGAGAAGATTCCAAAGGCAGAACTTCATTTGCATATTGAGGGAACATTTGAACCCGAATTGATGTTTGAAATTGCTAAAAGAAACAATAAAAGAATTAAGTATTCTTCTATAGAAGAGTTAAAAAAAGCCTACCAATTTAGTAACCTTCAGGAATTTCTTGATATATATTATGCAGGCGCTGATGTGTTAGTTCATGAAGTAGATTTCTATGATTTAACATGGGCCTATCTTACAAAGGTTCATCAACAGAATCTTGTTCATACTGAAATATTCTTTGACCCACAAACTCATACAGAAAGAGGAATTGCTTTCGAAACTGTATTACAAGGAATAAATAGAGCTTTGGAAGATGGTCGGGAAAAATTAGGAATAAGCTCAAAACTGGTTATGTCTTTTTTAAGGCATCTTGATGAAGCTTCAGCTTTTAAAACATTAGAACAAGCACTTCCTTATAAAGATTTAATTTATGCTGTTGGTCTTGATTCTTCTGAACTAGGCAATCCACCTTCTAAATTCGAAAGAGTTTTTGAGAAGGCGAGGGCAGAGGGGTTCCTCTCTGTAGCACATGCAGGTGAAGAAGGGCCTGCAGAGTATGTTTGGGAATCTTTAGAATTATTAAATGTAGATCGTGTAGATCATGGAAATAGGTCTCTTGATGATGATAAACTAATCGCACATTTAGTGGAAAAGCAAATACCCCTAACCTTATGTCCGCTGTCTAATTTAGAATTAAAAGTAGTCGATGATTTAAAGAACCATCCAGTAACTGAGATGATGGAACATGGTTTATTAGTTACAATTAATTCTGACGATCCTGCCTATTTCGGTGGGTATATGAATGAAAACTATTTAGCCATAGCAGAGGCACTGAATTTAAAAAAAGAACATATTGTTAAGTTGGTAAAGAATAGTTTCTTGGCTAGTTGGCTTTCTGATGAAGAAAAGAAAAAGATGTTACAATCTCTAGATCAATATTATTAGAATAATAAAATTTACTTTGATACATTTGAAAAATCTACCTGTTTTCACTCTTAATCCCCAAAAGGAACAGGTAAATTTTTTTCCTTTTTCCCTTTAGAGCCAGATAACGAAGGCGAAAAAGAGGATATTTCCTTCCGTTAGTGTTTTGTTGTTCATCACAATTTATTTGTTTTCACAATTATAAAAATAAAATTCCTGAACATTTACTTTCACAACCATTTTGGAGTTATACCGCAAAGACAGTATTCACGCTAATATCTACGGAGTCGATAATTGAATATCTAATAATATTTAAGATTTGAAAACCTGCTTCTTAAATACTCAGAAGCGATTCTAAGCAGTGTGCTTTATTCTTGTCTGTTAATCAATTAAATAGTAAAAGTATATTTTGTCTTAGACTCTACATAAATAGATTTTTGAGCTTTTAGCTACGCCTTGTAATGGAAAAACAAAATTAATTGTAATTAACACAAATAAGAAATAAATATTGTTAACTTGGGCATTATTCCTTTAGAATAATATAAAAGGTCGTTTTGAAATTGTCCCTAACATATAAATAAACAAAGACTTAGGCAGCTAAGGATCTTTTCTGTCAGCTATCTAGATATTTTTTATTTAATATTTCTAAACCTTTGACTAACACTAATTATGATTGAACTAAGAAGAACATTATCCAAAAAAGGGATTATCACACTAATAGTCCTTTTGTTGTTTGGGTATGGAATTACCCAAATTAACGCGCAAGTAACTAGCGCAAGTAATAACCTGGTAGCGCAGCCAATACCAGATCGAACAATTTCCTACAGCCTTACAGATGTAGGTGTTTCTAAACCAATAACATGGGGGTTGGATTTAGCTTGGCTAAGCGAAGGAAACATTCTTCGTGGTATTGCATTCATGGGATCCGACCGAGTGGATGTTGTCAGATCTTCGTTTATTCCAAGTGATCCTATTGTTAATGGCGAGCTTACAGGAGATGCACTTTCTAACACCAATTTGCGATTGAACATTATTAATACACGTCTTGGGTCAAACACTCAGGTTGTATTAAATTGTGATCATCCGTCAATTGACCCATCATTTTCCGGTAATGCTGCAAAATGGGCAGAACTTATTGATATAACTACAAGGCTCCATCAAGGAATTGGTCGTACGGTAGTTACTGTTTCGCCATTTAATGAACCTGATAATTCGAGTACCGGACAGGGTACAATAGGCGACTTTTATAATATTGCAGGTGAGTTAAGAAATAATTCGCTCTTTAATAATATTCGAATTAGTGGCGGTAACACGCTAAATTGCGATCAGGCTTTACCGTGGTACAACGATTTAAAAGCCAGACTAGACGAGGGTAACACTCATCAACTTGCTGGTAGTTTTGATAATTATGCTTCTTTTTATCAGACAGTCAGAGCCAATGGCGACTATGCAACTAATGATGAATTACACAATGTTATGGAAGCCATGGTAGGTGTTGAGTACGGACTACAAACCGGTATTTGGTGGGGTACTGCCGAACTGGCTCGTGGTGAATTTGTGAAAGCCAGTGATGGTGTGCGATTAGGATATGCCGAACATCGTCCTAACTGGACTGCAGCATCAGTTTATCGTGCACCAGATGGTAAAGTACAAGCATTTGGTGGCACTTCTGAACGTCAATCCGTAACAACAAGCTATCGTTTTATCTCGAAAGAAAAGGACGTTTATTACGATGGACATGGCCCACAACGTGAATACACCATGGTTATGCCCGGAGGAACTGATTACCAAACCGGACAAACCAATGCAGAACGTGTGGTAAATATAACCTGGGGTGACGACATTCAGCCTGTTATTAATGGACAGTACATCTTGGTAAATCGTAATAGCGGTAAAGTAATTGAAGTAGCTGGAGGTTCTTCGACTGCTGGTGCAAATTTACAGCAAGGCACTTATTCCGGAGCCACTTATCAACAATGGAATGTAACTCCGGTGGATTCTCGTATTGGAGGAGATTTCAGTTATTTTACATTTACCGCTGTCCATAGTGGGATGTCGCCAGATATTTTAAATTGGTCGCTCGATAATGGTGGTAATATTATTACCTATAATGATGTAAAAGGGAACAATCAACAATGGTATCTTGATTATATCGAAGATGGTTGGTTCTATATTCGGAGTCGTCATAGTGCAAAATGCATGGAAGTGTACAATTCGAGTACTGCGGATGCAGCAAACATTGTTCAGTGGGATCCTGCCGGAGGTACGAATCAGCAATGGCGTTTTATTCCAGTTGGCGCTCCAGTGGAGTTTGATGCACCTAACACTACAAATGATCTTACTGCCACTGCGAATGCAGTATCGGTTCAGTTAGACTGGACTGCAAGTTCAAGTAGTGATGTTGCGAGCTACACAATTTACCGTTCAGAATCGGCAAATGGTTCATACAATACAATTGCGCGTAATGTAACAACAACATCTTTTGTTGATAATACAGCAACAACTGGAGGGCCTTATTTTTATGCAGTAAAAGCAGTAGATAACTCCTTAAACCATTCTTCATATTCAAATCAAGCATCAGCATCACCAACAGGAAATAACGATTTAATTGCACATCTGGCTTTTGATGGAAACATGCTTGATGGTACCGTTAACTTAAACCATAGTGCATCGTATGGTGGAACATCCTTTACAACAAGTAAAGTAGGTGCTAATGCTATTGATCTCAACGGTTCCAACGCATTCGTACAACTTCCGGCAACAGTTGCTAATCAGCAGGAAATTACGATAGCAACCTGGGTTTATTGGAATGGTGGTAATTCCTGGCAACGCATTTTCGATTTTGGAAATGACCAAGCTGAATACCTATTTTTAACTCCTAAATCTGGTTCTGGCTTATTGCATTTTGGAATTAAAAACGGTGGAGCAGAGCAGGTATTAAGTGCTTCTGCATTACCAACAGGTGAATGGGTACATGTTGCAGTATCATTAAGCAATACAGGTGCCAGCATGTATGTTAATGGTGAAGTTGTAGCAGAATCAAATGGTATAACCATCAGCCCTATCGATTTTAAACCTGTACTTAACTATATTGGTCGTAGTCAGTGGCCCGATCCGTTGTTAAATGGCAAAATTGATGATTTTAAAATATTTAATTATGCATTATCAGCCAATGAAATCGCAGATATAGTAAGAACTTCGTTACCAGCTATTCAATCGGGACATGTTTACATGGTTGAATCTAAACTATCCGGCAGAGTATTAGACGTACTAGGCTCAACTAATGGCAGCTTGTTAATCCAGTTCGACAATTGGAATAACCCTAACCAGAAATGGCAATTCATTGAGGATAGCCAAGGATATTGGAATTTAATACCTCAGAACGCAACTTCTAAATCTTTGGATGTACCAGCTTGTAATTTTTCTAGTGGTGTTCAACTGAATATTTGGGATTCTTATGGCAACGATTGTCAGAAATTCCAAATGATTGATATGGGGAATAGCTACTTCCAGATACGTGTTAAAGATGGTTCTAAATGTTTTGAAATAGAAGGGGCATCAAACGATAATCTGGCTAAAATTATATTAGGAAACTGCCAATCGGTAGACAACCAACTTTGGCGTTTAAATGATTATGGCCTAAAAAATTCTACCCTTCAATTAGAAAACAAAAACGATACTCCAATAAGCATTAATGTATTCCCTAATCCTGTAGAAATGGAATTGTCAATTGATATAGATAATTATAAGGGACAAGTAAAAGTTGAAATTTATAGTATTGATGGATGTTTGCAGAAACAAGTAGTCGATTATGTTGATGTTTCTGGTAAGATAATAATTCCTCGATGGGGCTATTATGGATTGGTTTTTGTTAAAGTTACAACAGGACAGGATATTAAAACGTTTAAAACAAAATTTTAAGATTAGACTTTTTGGAAAGTATTTACAAATATTGTCTCAAAAAGTTTAGAAGAATTGATAAAAATTGGTAATAAATGTAAACGTATAATTTGTTAAATTAATAAGGGCTGTTTCATAAGAGACAGCCCTTTTTTTATAATTTTTCATCTTCATTATCTGTATAGCTTTTTACAGAATAAACATTATCATTTGTAAAAGATTTATCTATTGCTTCATGAGTTAGCTTATTATGCATAAAAAGCATGGTATCAAACGATTTTACCCTATTTTTTATCGGTGATATTTCTCATTTATTGATTGTAGTCTTATATAAACTTTATAAGTTCACATAACGTATAGCATATATAACTTAAGATGTATCGATATGAAAAGAATTTTGGTTACATTAGGTATGGGAATATTATTTTCCAGCATGATTTTGGGAGCTTCGGCAAGTCATACTTTTGTCTTGGTGCATGGTGCATGGCATGGAGAATGGACTTTTTATAAACTTAAGTATGAGCTTGAAAAGGCGGGACATACAGCAATCTGTGTAAATTTGCCCGGGCACGGATTGGATACTACAAATCCTGGTAATGTTACTCTACTTGATTATCAGAATGCAATAGTTAACGTACTGGATACTTTAGCAGAACCAGTAGTACTTGTTGGTCACAGCATGGGAGGAATAGCTATTTCAATGGCTGCAGAAGCCAGACCTGAAAAGATTGATAAATTAGTATATCTTGCGGCATTTATGCCAATGGATGGACAGTCAATGCTCGATTTAGCTCTTCAGGATAGTCTTTCCATGATTGGACCAAGCTTGATTTTTGATTTTCAAAAAAATATTGTTGATGTTAAAAGGGAAAATATCAGTGATATTTTTTACGATGTTTCAACGGCAGAATATGTACTTCTTTCGGAAATGTTAATTACTCCAAATCCTCTATCTCCTTTAGTTACTCCTCTAACTCTAACACCAGAGAATTATGGTTCGGTACGAAGATTTTATATTACGACTGCTTACGATAAAGCAATAACACCTGCTTTTCAAGAGAAAATGTACACAGATCAACCATGTGAAGATGTATATTCTATGAACACTGAACATTCGCCTTTCTTTTCAGCTCCTGACAATCTTAAAAATATTCTTGATAAAATTGGAGATGATGATAAAGTATCGAAGAAAAGTGTAGTGTTAGATAAATTATCACAAGAATCGAAAAAAAATGAAGATATTATTATATTTAATAATTCTCAAGGACTGGTTAGCGTTGATAACATCAAGTTTGTTGAGCAATGTAGTATAAAAATTATTTCACTTGATGGGAGATTAATAAATGAATATAATCTTGATCCAACGTCTGAACATTTTGAATTCAGACTTGATAACATTAGTGAGAAAATTGTAATTTTTATAATTGATATTGATGGAGTTTATTCTAGCCAGAAAATGTTTGTGAATTAGAGTTTTTCAATAAAGTCTAAAATAGTCCTTGTTGCTCAACTGAGTTTATAAACATTAGTTTTGAGCCCCCTTAAGCTTTCTGCGTTTTTTTAATTTGTTTAATATTGCTCCACGGATAAATGTAATAATGAAGCACATAAAAGCAATAGCAAATTGATAATATACCTTGCTGGCAACAGGATGATACCCAATTTGCATAAAAACACCCTCAGCATTAGAATTGCCAGCCATTTCTAGAGAAGCACCTTTGATTTGATAGCTAGAAATATCCTTAACCCAAGCTCTGATATTATCGAACTCCTGTTTGCTATTTGAGACATCTTTATATTTATTCGAAAAGATTCTTCCATCCTTTACTAAAACATATCTTGTAGCTATGCTTGTTGTGTCTCTGGGTTCTAACAGAAAGAATTTGTTATTCTTTTGCCTACCCAGAAGTGTTCGATTAGTGTATGAAACATACTTATTATAGTTTATTGCACAATCAATGAATTCAAATTTTGAACCGCCAACAGGCTCAGCCATAAATTTTGCTAACTGGATCTTAATTGTTTTCCTACTGATAAGTTCTTTTAATCCAGAAACAGACCCAATGGTAAATATCACAATACCTGCAAGCAGCAACAAATACCAAAAAGGTTCTAGTTTGCTAGTTTTAGCCATTATTCTATTGAATGTAAATAAAGATTTTCGATAAATGTTTTTAAAAGTATTTTTAAGAAATAAAGATTAATCCTACTTTGACAGATTAAATAAGATACCAATTTTTCTCCTTTATTACCTCGACCCTAAAGAGTGAAAGGAGAAAAATTTGCCTGTTGCCTTTAGGTATTCACGGTGAAAACAGGTGGATTTTTCAAATGTGTCAAAGTTGAATTAATTATTAAGGATAATGATTTGAGTTTAAGTTATTTTACCTTCAGTTATTTGCTCCTTTACTTTTCTGCGTTTCTCAATTAAATTAATAATGTTAGCTCTGATAATTAAAATTAAGAAACAAGCCAAACCAACTGCTAGAGGATAATATACAGTTTCTGATACAGGTTTTATTCCCAATTTAAGATATGCTATTTCAGCACCCGGAGCATTAAGCATTTTTCTTATGTCTTTTTTAACACCAGGATCTGGTTCAAACATAATCCAACCTTTAACACTTCTATTGCCCAAAGAGTCGGTTGATACAGCTTTTTCTTTATCAGAAGCACTAACTGCTTCAATATCTGCAAACACAAAAGTTTTTGGATTTTGTACTTTTTCTGCTGGTTCTAAAAGGCAAAATTCAGCACGAGTATACTTTCGGTTAGACCGTCGGCTCCTTCTTTTAACATCTCTACAAAATGAATGATTTATTGAGCAATCTAAAAGCTCTAATTTCGAACCTTTGGGAGCATCAACCATGTATTCGGAGAGTTTTATGCTTGTCGTTCTTAGATTAAGCAATTCTCGTATCCCAGATACAAAGCCTACAATAAAAAAAATAAGACCGATAACTAGTATAAAGTTCCAAAAACGTCCTGATTTCTTTTTTTCTGCCATAATTCTAGATTAATTAGTTGATAGGTTTAGTTAAAATAATATAGTACAATATATATAGCATATTTAAAGTTCACAAAACAAGATATTACAGTAGTAGATGAATTTCATCTATTACCCTACGAATAGGGAATTAAATTTCCTTCTCATATCAATATTCAGTGTTTAATATGAAAGTGTTAAAATAATCTTTTAAAATAAGGTAGGCAATAGGAAACTTTAACCTAATTGTTTTGATAATTCAGCTAACTCTTTATCAAGGTTTCCAGTATTTGATTCTGTAGCTTTATTAAAGGCAAGTTCCATACGTATTGTATAGATGACTTTTTGAAGGCGCTTAATTAGATCCTCTTTACTTAGACTAGAAATGGAGGGAGAGTTATGAAAATCACCAACTATTTGTTTTATTTTAGTTGCTTTTTGTAAGCTCGTAAGTTTATTGAGTCCTTCAAGATTTTTCTCTATCTCCGTAATTGTCATTTATATTTATTCTTAAGATAAATTAGTAAACATTTTATAAAGATAATCAACAAAACATTTAGCCAAAGAAATAAATGCAAATTATTGAGCTATTATTAATAAGCTTTCAGCTTTTGTAAATCAGATTTCAAAAAAAATCAGAAGCTAAGGTCATTGTGGTTAAATATCGAATTATATTTGAGTGCATAATATCAGCTATTCTATAAGAATCATAAATATTTGAAAGTTGATTTGCCATTTGCGAAAGTTCATTTTCAAATAGAATAAAATCTGGTTCAGAAATATAAAAAATAACTCCTTTTATTCTTGTCAATAGGTGATTGTAAGTCAAAAACCTCTTCAGTACCTACTAATTTTGATGAAAGTGTAATAGCTTTGTAAATTTGAGCTGTTAAGTCCGGCTCTTCATAAACTTGATGTCTTAAATGTACCCTGCAATTATTGATATGTTAGTTTTTTATGTTTTCATACAACTTTGTCCGATATAATAATTAAGAGACAATTATTTCTGAAAGATCAGAAACTATACTTTTAAAATCGCTTCAATAATTATCTTAAGTCTAGTAATGGGTACTAATATTTCATCTAGTACTTTATCATCTTGAATTTCTTGAAGTTTTAGGTAAGTATTTAAATTAGAAAACTGCCAATTTTTATAGGACATTTTTTCAATATCATTTCTATATAGTTTATTCAAGTTATCTTTAAAAGTATCAAAATCTACAATATCAATTATGAACTCAAAAACTGAATAATAATCGCGTATTTTTATTTTATTATCATTAATTGTGATTAAAATAAAATTGTTGCAGTAAAAAACATCATTTATTTTGTTTTCCAACCTAGCTTTCTTTATAAGTTCGAAAGATGATTCAATGAACCTATTATGTTGCTCCCAGTTGTCAAAGCATTTTCTATGAACAAAGTTTTTAGAGTACTTTACTAAATCAGGTGTTTTGTCTGGTATTATGTAATCCAAGGCAACAGCCTCTCTGTATTCATTAATTAAGGAATTACAGATTTCGCATTTTGTTTTATGTGGAAAGAAAAAAGGCATTCTTTAATAATATATAATAGCTACTATTAGAAGTCTTTTAAGAAAGATAATTTTTGATGATCATTTCTGAGATAGCTTAAGAAGGAGCTTTTCTCCTCAATACTCCAAGTAGAACTTAAAAGCGATTTCAATTCATTTTTCAAATTAAGATTTCCATGTTCTAAAATAAACAAGGTTGGTAACCAGGAATGAATTAATGAGCCGGCAAAATATTCTGTTCTTTTTTTTGAGTCAGTTATAATATCAAATAAGAGTTCTTTAATTTGAGTATTTTCGTTTGCCCTTACAGCCATTATTTCATGTAAATTGGCTTTCTTATAATTTTGTTCATTTAGATACTCATAAATAATTTCTTCATCACTAATTTCTTCCTTAGTAAGATTTGGATTTAACAACATAATATCTAGATATTTTTTATTTTTTCAATTAGTTCTTTTGTTTTAGAATTTTTTGGCTCTCCAGTTAAATTAATTATTTTTTCAACTTCGTTTTGAAAATTGAGCTTGAGTTTTTTAACTGTTTCTAGTTCACCCAATTCTAGCATTTCATTAATTTCAACCATGTAGGCATTGTATTCTGTGGTTATTCGGATGTCAGAATTATAAACATCTCTATATCCTCTATACCCAGCTTCTTGATCATCTTTGAAGTGCTGAAATTCATGTTTTAAGGCTGTTATTGATGCATCAGGACTAATAATAATTTGTCCCGGCTTACCTGGCATTGGTGAGGGGCCATATGCAATATCATTTTCTCTATAAACCATTTCTCCACCAGCATCTTCAAATTCCTTAATTAAGCTGTCCCACTCTGCTTTGTGAGAAATCCTTCCAGGTCCAAGAACATCTTTAACAGGATCAGCCTGGGAATTAAAGGACTCATTAACATTTTTGACATCATTTTTATCTTTATTGTCATCAACGTTTGGGCTTAAAGACTTATCATCAATATCAGGCGGTACAAAGTTATCGATTTTTTCTGCTTCGCTCCATTTTGTTCTGTCAATTACTAAAGACTGTGTTCCTCCACCAGTTGTTTCATAGTTACCTTCAGTAGTAGGAGCTACCTTGCTTTCAAATACTGTTGCTTCTTCATTTGCTACAATTTTATAGACATCGTATTGTGCAGCATGACTATCTAGAGGAAGACCTAAAGTTTGAGCAACATTAGGATCCTTCATTGCTGCATCTAACTCATCCTTAGTCATCCAAAATGGTGTAAATGGACTTACCGATTCGTCTTTTGGAACAATTTTGTATAACTCTTGTCCTTTTTCATATACTCGCTTAGAAGGATCGTCAGCGCCTGTTTTTATCAGATTATTTAAAAACTCTTTCTTTTTATCGGGATCTAATGAATCATCATATTCATTAAGCATTTCCTCATAAATCAATGGATCTACTTTATCTGGATCAATACCCTGCGGATCAAAGTTGTCAATATCAGGAGGATTATTCGATTTTAAATCTTCTATCTCTTGTTCTCTTCTTTCTAATTGCTCGTTTCTGTCATCTGAATTTAAATTATCAATGGATTTGTCATCATCTACTAAAATTTTTATATAGTTACCATTTGTATCATTTTCTAAAACCCTATCTCCACGAGAACCATCAACATCATTTCTTTCAAATTCTACGTAATAGCGTTTACCATCAATTGTGTATTGCAAATCCGGACGATTATTATCAACATGTTCACCATTTGCATTTACCTGTTCTTGATTGACTCGAATATCAGTTGCTCTATCTTCAATACTAGCGATATAGTCTTGTAATGCTTTATTTACTGCTGGATTATCACTAATCTTCCTATCTCTGTAATTAAGCGCATCAGGAGCTTTTTTGTTTCCTTCTATTTCAGAGTTTTCCCTTTCGATATCATTATTTAGGTCGGTATCCTCTATTGTCTCTATGTTATCTTTGTTATTATCATCAAGCCCATCATCATCATTTTTCTTTTCTGGAGGGGGAAGGAGTAGTTGTGGAGGTTCTACTAAATCTGTCTCATTGTCAGTTTCTTCCCTTTCAGGCTCGTTTTCTTCTTTTATTGGTACTTCATTATTACTTTCTTCTGAATCATTGGAATTAGTATCATCATCAGATTTATTGGAATCAGAATCTGAGTCTGAGATATGACCAGCAAGCTTATCGCCCATAGCTCCGCCCAGACCTTCAGCGACCTTATCAGATAATTTTTCAAAAAGGAACTTAGCTACATAGAAAGTAATTTCCTCAGGCATACCATCATAGAAACTATCGTTAGCGCTTTCCGTTATGTCACGTAGCATTTCTACTTGATCGTCTGATGATACACCAACTTTATCCATTGCTTTTTGTGCTCCTGCCTTTACCTGCTCAATGCATCCATCAATTAATGAACTTATTGCTTCATCGCCTAAACCACTATCATCATCGTTATTTATTTGTTCTGAATATATTTTTAACATATCAGCTACATGAAGCAGACTAATATTTACCATAATCTCTTTCTGCAACTCTGCATAGAGTTTATTTACATCGTACTTATCGCTATACTTTTCGAGAGATGGTTGTAAATCAGCAAGAATTTTGTTTGTAATGGCTGTGTCAATAGAACCTTTAAGCCCTTGCAAAAACTCTACCTTTCCCTGAATTTTTTCAATGCCATCTTTTATATTTTTAAGATTAGTAAAGAGTTGTTTATGATCAAGATTCATTTTAATTCCAAGCTTACCTAAGATTTTTCCTAAGCCCGAAAGTAGGTTATCAATAAATCCTTTAAATGCAGTAAATGCTCGTTGGGTAATAGATTTTATTTTACTTACAACTTTTTTCAGCGCCCCAAAAATGGTTTTAAGTCCACGAATAAATATTCTACCAAGTTTACCTAGGAAGCTTGCTCCTTTACCAATTTTGGAGGCAACCCTTAGAATTGGCTTAGCAGCTTTTAGTCCCCATTTTACAGCTGAAGCAATACCTGCCGTAAACACAGCCAATAGTACTTCAAATATTACCATTCCTGTAAACTTTCCTAATTTTTCACCAATTACAGAAGTGGCATCGTCTCTAAGCATAAAGGTTACAAATTTATCGCCAACTTTTTCACCTAATGAGTACGAGAATGTTGCTATTTTCTCCTTCATGCTTTCAAAGAAGGCTAATATTTTTTCAGGAGTTAGATTTTGAGCAAGCTTTTCAAGAAATCCAGGTCCATCCTTCATGAATTCCTCAATCATTGTTTTAGCATTGCCAAACAAATTCTCTAACATTTCTTTAATGGCTGGAGCAGCATCCTTTATTGCTGTGACAACCTTTATTACCATAGCAGGTATACCCCAAATGAATTTCAGTAGATCCCAAACCCCAATGAAAATATCTTTAATGCTGTCCCAAATACCAATAAATATGTTTTTAATGAATGACCAGATGAAATCTCCATCCTGACCTGTGGCAATGTTGGCAAATTTGTTAAGCACTTGTAAGCCTTTGTCAAAATTCTGACCATTATTTCCATCGAGTAATTCTATTCTGGTTTTACTAATAAAACCTCGCATCATGTGAATAAACATGGTGGATAATGGTCCCAGTAAGTCTGGAGGAATTGTATCCAATACTCGCTCAAATGCATCAAATACATATTTGAGAACAGTTCTTTGGAGCTCTGGTTTTCCTTCAATAGATTTCCAAAGTGCACCGAAAACTCCACCACCGCTGATAATTGCAGCCAGAATAACTATTGAACCAACAACAAGAAGAATACCTACAATCATTTGTACCATTCGCTGAATGTACATCAGGACTAATTTTGTAAATATCTTGTAGTATTCAAGTGCCGCGTTTATTAACGTATGCAGGACAGCCAATAGCGTATCTAATACAACTCCTAAGGCATCCAGAAGCAGATTTACTGTTTCTTTTAGTTTCTCTGCGAGAAAATCAACCGCTTTACAAGCAAGCTCAACACCTTTATCAATTAGCTTGTTAATACGTTTGGCAACCTTAGGGAAGGCAATCAATGCAATAGATACAAGGCCTTTCAATGCGGTTCCAAATAATCTAATTGCACCTTTAATAAAATTAGAAGCCGCATCTATAACATCACTTACAATCTTTTTCGCATCTTCAATTATTTGGTTTACTTTTTGTCGAAGTGCATTAAATACATTAGTAATAGCTTCTTTCACTTTATCGAAAAAGTCGCCAATAGCACCCAAAGCTTTTTGCCACCAGCTTCTTTTCTTATCGGTTGCATTGTCTTTGGCTTCTTGAGCTTCTAACTCGGCAGCCTCTTTTTCAGATTCAATTTCTTGATCTGCACTTTCGATGGTAGCGCTCGTAACCTCCCTGGTTTCGGTAATTTTTTTGTCTATCTGACTTTGAGCATTTAAACGCTCTGTTTCAGCATTTTCATTAAACTCACTAAGTATTTGTTCGTTTTCGTTTTGCCACTCTGTTTGGTAGCTTTTAACCTGATCTTGTGTGTTTATTTGTTCTTTTTGCTGAAGTTCCCTGGTTTTTGCGGTTTCAGCGTCTATTTCTGTTAGCGTATTATCAATTTCAAGTTGCTGTTGCTTGTCTGTCTCTTGTTTCTTGGCTGAAACTTTCTCAACTTCTGGTTCCACCATTTCCAGGCGATCTTCTTCCAAGGAATTATTTAATGCTTCAGCAACATCTTGTGGTAGCTCTTCAGGTATGCTTTCTATTTCAAGATCCGGTAAATCAATATCTGTAATTTCCAGGTCTGGCTTTAATAATTCTTTTTCAATTGTTGGGTAGATATCGTTTTCACCAAAGTCTTTTTGCGATTCTAAATTAGCAGCATTTTGCTCACTAAGAATTTCCGATTCGGCAGATTGTAGATTGTTTTCAATTTGAGCCAGGTCATTTACTCCAGATAAGGGGATTCCCAGATTTTCTTCAATATCTGTATTTAAGCTCGGATCTACTATTGGTAAGTTTGCGATTGCTTCTTCAACGTCATCTTTCCTAATTGGAGTTTCTTTAGATTCGATTAGCTCTTCATCGGATAAATCACTTGGATTTAATATCGGCAGTTCATGCTTAGTATCTATTGTTACTTGATGTTCTTCTCCGGTGGATTCATAATCATTCTGAGGTTCCTTTTCCTCAATATTCAGTTCTTCTTTTTCTGGTAATTCTTCGACTCTCTCAATGCCAGTAGGTTGTTCTATTTCAGGGAGTTTGTTGCGAAGTTGTTCGTTATCTTTTTCAACAAATTCACCAATTTGCTCTCCTGCCTTTTTAAATCTTTCAACATGCTCTAGAGCTTTATTGTCACCGAAGCTTGAAGCCATTCCAGCTGAATCTTCAGCAGTAAAATTTATTTCTTCTTTTTTGTAGGTTTCAGAATCAGCTGGAGAAGAATCACCTCCTTCTTCACTATTTTCTATAGTGCTATTGCTACTGTTTGACTCGCTATTCCCGCCTTCTTCAGATTCATCTCCATTGCCTTTAGAACTTTCATCTCCCGAATTTTTACTAGAATCTACTCCTTCCTCTACTATATCACCAGAATTGTCGCCTCTGTTTTCTGGTTCAGATTCGGCTCCAGCACCTGAGTGTGCTTGTGAGTTGGAATTACCAGATTCTGCACCTGCACCTGCACCTGAATGTGCCTGTCCGCTAGAACTGTCAGAATCCGCAGAATTTACTTCGGATTGGTCGCCATTTTCTTCTTTATTGATTATGCCTGAATCATCACCATCATTAATATTATCTTTTTTCTGTTGGTCATCACCATCATTATTGCTGGAAAATAAACTTGGGTCAGTTCCAGGGAAAAACTTTAGCAGTAATTCTGTCCAGGTTTCAGAACCCCATTGTATACCTTCTTCAACTAATGCATTTTTAAAAGCCTTGTTGTGCAAATTAACACGACGTTTTGCTAGAGGGCTTCTTGAACTTCGTAATAAATTTTTTACAAAGTTTTTGTATTCTTTACGAATTGTAGCTTGTGGGCCATCGCTGGTTTTTGCTGCTTGTGGGGCAGGGTAGGGAGCGGGCCTTGGTTGTGCTTTTTTCTTCTGTTGTACTGGTTTAAATCCCCTGTCAATCTCTTCTGTTTCTTGAGTGGCAGGCGCAGGAGGGCTTTTCTCTGCTCTTTTTCTAACCTCCGATGGTCTAACAGATGTTCTAGGTTGCGCTGGAGCAGGTCTTGACCTACGATTAGAACCTTCTGATGAAATTTTAGGTTTTGTTAGTAGCTTAACCGATTCATTCTTGAAACCTTCTACAAGTTTTTCAAAGCTTTGCTCATTAAATGGATGAATTTTCTTCTTTGATATTAGTTTCTCATGAGTGAAATCGCTGTAATCAATTGAAAATTCATTGAGGAATTCATCTCTCGTAATACCATAGTTTAGTAAAAATTCACTATTATCCAGACTGAGCAAATAATCATCACCGTGCAAGTCCAAGTCCCTCTCAATAAACTCGTATGGAGAAACAGTATCGTTGTGCTTATGTAGGTAATCTTTTGGCAAATTTGGTCTGCTTAGGTTTTGTTTACTTCATTAAATATTAAGTCTACTGTGATTAACTTTTTTTCCTGTTAATCCTTCTTTTAAGTATTCTTGCTTAATAAAGGGTTCCATTATTTCAATGGTTATTTTATCTGTTTTCTCACTTTCAGCCTGAATACATGAAAGTTTAATAATATTAGCAATGTTTGACCCGGTAAAAGGATGTTTTTCGGCAAGTATGTCAGGAAGATTTTCGGGAGCATACTTAAAGTATTTAGGAAGACTATTGTTCCAAAGTATCAACCTTTCATCAGAATCGGGAGGAGCAAGGTATATCGAGACTAATATACGTCTCTTAAATGCTGCATCAAGGTTTTGTTTGAAGTTACTGGCAAGAATTACCAAGCCAGGAAAATTCTCGACTCTTTGTAATAAGTAAGCAACCTCCTGATTAGCATATCGGTCTTTCGCATCACCAACTTCAGTTCTTTTCCCAAATAGTGCATCGGCTTCGTCGAAGAAAAGTATACAGTTCTTATCGCTTAAACGTTCAAATATTTTCTCCAGATTTTTTTCTGTTTCACCTATATATTTTGAAATAATTCTGGATAAATCTATCCTGTATGCATCAATACCTAACTCTTTACTAATTACTGACACTGTAAATGTTTTACCAGTCCCGGGAGGTCCGTAAAGCATTGCTATGAGACCTGGTTTTATTTTACTTTCAACACCTTCTCGACTAAATAATGAACTACGATTAGCAGCATAGTTCATAATAGTATCGAGTTGGGTCTTAGTGTGTTGTTTTAGAACCAAATCAGAAAAATCCTTGCTTGTTTCAAGTAAACTGGCAGGAAAATCTGGTGATGCATCGTATCTAGGTTTTTTACCGTTTAAAAGGTAATTATAATAGGCTAGATCAAACTCAAGAATGTGCTCGTTTGGAAAATTATTATATGCCGATGGTTTTCTTAAGTGCAATACCTGATCCTTGAACAATGCATGGTTTAGCAGAATGCTATGAAAGTATGCTTGTTTGGTAATATTTGTACCAGCTAGTAAAAATAAGGCTGTTTGTAAAGTTGGGATATATTTATTTGAAGCTTTACTACTTAGTAGTCCGGTTTCTGAATATATATCATTTGTATCTGGTTTTGCTTTGGCAAGTTCGCCTAAACTCTTAGGTCTGAACCATGCAGCAAAACCAAGAGAAATCAATAGATATTCAATGTAGCTGTTGTTGTAATCGGTTAATAATTGATGAAGGCTTGTATTGTCTGATAAATAGTTTTTGTCTATTTTCTCAGCATACTCATCGATATTAATTTTTGTTCCTCCATCTAATTCAGCTGCTCGTAACCTCATTAATTCTTCCAACCATATTATGGAAGAAGCAAGAGCTTGTACATTTGTTTCAACTGTTTTTAAATCTGACATCCCTAGTTTGCTACTTCTACCAGCATGTACATGTGTAGATTCATTTGATTTTTCTTTGGAAGCAGTAGCAAGATCACTCATTTTTATAAAGTTACAATTTGACTATTAGTATTATTATTGCTCGGGACGCGAGGTTTTTCTTTGTCTTGGGAAATATAATGGTAATTTATATCCCAATAAAAACTGTAGGTTTTCTAATTTAAATGAATTATCTGTATATAAATAGGAATATGAAAGATTGGGAAATTCAGCTCTTTTGTTTTCTTCTACATGGTTTTTCATATAACGAGAATACCGCATATCTATGGTTAAGTAGCCAGTCCCAATAAAATCCTTTATTCTTACACCCGCACCTGCAGCAATAGAGAAGTTTAGCTTGTTTCTCGATGCGGTTAAATCAACAGGAGTTCCTAAGGGTGCTTGTCGGGTTGGTTCGTCTGGAAATACATCGTTTCTATCAATATTTCCTTCAGAGGAAAGTATATAATACATTGATGTACCAGCGTTAATATAAGGAATTGCCTGTTTGTTTTTTCGTATGTTCCATTGAACCATTAATGGAACTTCTATGCCAGTAACTTTTTCTGTGAATTTTATGCTTGCATAATCAAGAACGGTACGTTCAAACTTGTATTTGTATGTATTATAAAAAAACTCCGTTACAATAGACAACTCCTTCATAATAGGAACTTCAATACTTATTCCACCCATTAAGGCAATTTGAGGTTTATATGTTCCAGTATAGTCGGAACTATTGATGTCGTTATAATTGGTTGTTTCATAAAAATTAAAACCACCAAAACCACCTTTTGCTCCTATAATAAGCAGGGGAGTAGTACGGAATGTGGAATGGAGGTTAATGAATTCTGAAGGATCAATATCTTGTATTTTATATTCAGGCATAATACTTAATAGTTCCTGCATTGTTTTTGACGCCTCCACAGTTCTATTGTAGTATAGGTGACAAAGCGTTAACAGTCTGTATGCAGCAACTCTCTCTTGCTTGTTAAATCCATTTTGCAAACAAGTTTCTAAAATAGCAGGAACTTCTTCAATTCTACCACTTGCATATACTTCTTGTGCATCTACCAGAGATTGAGCACATGATTGTTCTTGTGCTTTCAAGTTATGTATACTAAATATTAAAAAGAACGCTATAAAAGCTTTAATATGGACTGTATTTAATTGATTTGGTTTTGTTCTAAATTGCATCGGGATTTGAATTTAATTTATGCTATATATTTTACTCTGAGCAGTTTTTCTTACAAGAACATTCAAGTTCAATATCGTCTGCTACGTATGATTCCCACTCTTTGGCATTTAAATTACGATTAATTGTGTCTGCTCTGCAAATTGTTTGAGATAAATTATGTATATCCATAATCCAAGCACGAACCAGATTATCAACACAGCCGGCAAATAGGTAACCATCGTCGTGACTAAAGCCTATAGACCATACCCAGTTTTTATGATCGTCTAAAACTACTGGTTTGTTGTAAAGGTTTTCTAGATCCCATATTCTTACTGTATGATCATAGCTTGCAGTAGCTAACTTATCGTCGGCATGGTTAAAACGAATTTGATTTATTCGAGCAGTATGGCCAGTTAATGAAGCAACAATAGCAGCGGATTCGAAGTTTAGTATTCGAACTGCTCCTTTAATATTACCAATTGCCAGCATCATACCGTTTTCGCTAAATTTCATTGATGTAATAGCCATGTTTGCTCGTTCAGTAAACAGAACTTTTTTCGAGAAGTTATTTTGAATATCATAAGTTAAAATAGTTCCATCTTCTAGGGCTACAGCTAAATATCTGCCGTTTGGATCAATATCCAATGCATTAATTTTTGTGGCTGGTTGGTCAATTTCTTTACTTTCATCGAAATCCCAAATTTTAATCTTACGATTTGAACCTGCATATATAATATTTTTATTATCAGGAGTAAATCCTAAAAATGAGATTTGTTGACTACCAGTTTGAATCTTTTCTGACCGCATCTTATCGTTAGTAAGATTGAAAAGCCTTAGATAAGGATAGTCTCCACCAACAACCAACCACTTTCCGTTAGAACTAATTGCCATCGATTTATTCACATTATCCTCAAACTCATCAATAACTGTTTTTTCAAAATTCAAAGGAGAGGTTTCTGTCCACCTAAATATTCTTCCATCACTACTTGTAGAATAGAATCTTTTATCGTTGGCATTGGTTACAATGGCTCTAACATTGTCGGTATGCCCTGAAAGCGTATTGAAATTATTACCTTTTAAAGCTTTAACAGAATAATATAGAGCATTGTATATATCTGGATCTGTACCTGTTCCACCGTTATCGAAATAGAAATTATATGCCTGACGCGAAACAAGAGATTTTGTAACCAAATCGGGTTCCTGTAAAGATTTTACAGCCATTGAACGAGCAATTGAAAACATTCTTAACTTAAGAGCTTTCTGTTCTTCAATTACAGCTTTTTGTCTTGCATCGTTCGCAATTTCCTTTTGTGCTAGTGCGAATTGCCTTTCTTCTTCGGCCTTTTTACGACTCTCATTAGCAGCTTTTTCATTTCGTAAGGCTCGTAAAGCTTCCATTTCAGCTTTAGATTTTTGAAGTTGAGCTTCTTCAGCACTTTTTAATGCTTCAACAGATTTTTCCTTGGCTATAACAGCTTGCTTATCTGCCTCTTGTTTACTGATATTTGCTTCATCTCTTTTTTTGAGGGCAAAGACAACAAGCACAGCAGCAATAATAGCTCCTGTACCAAAAACCATTGCTATTAGACGTGCAATAAAGAGTCGACGTTTTTGTTGTCGGGTTTTTAAACGCTGCTTACGCAAAAAATATTTTTCACTAAATAACAGATATTCTATTGTTCGGTCGTATGCAACATGGTGCCTAATTCCCCATGCTTTAGTGGGTTTTTCGCTATGGTACCAGTTTGTTCCCATTTGTAGCTCAGGTGATTTTAACACAGCACCTTTTCCTGATTGATGAAGCTCTGCTGCTTCAGCTATTTTTAGATATTGTTTAGTCGATTCAGATTCCTCTTCCATCCAGTTTGTGAGAGTACTCCAAATTCGCATGAGGCTCTCATGTGAGATATCAATAATGGTTTCGTCAATAAGCTCAACATTATGTGGTGGTGTTAGTATTGTTACACCAGGTTGTCTGAAATTATTGACAATTTCTTTAATGTCATTAGTTGATGTTTGAGCAATGTCAGAAAGTTCTTTTAATGTTGCTGGTCGTCTAAAGCTTCTACCTTCTTCACCTTTCTCAGTTAAACTTTTAAAACATTTTTCGCAGGCAACTTTTAAATGGGAGGGAAGGTTATTAAATACCTCATTTGCATGCACAGAAAGGGCTTTTTCCATGCCACCAATTGCATTGTAATGACTTATGCCTATTTCTTCTTTACCAATTTTATTTTCTTCCCAATAATTCCAGGTACGCATAAGAGAATGTTGCATTACAGGTAATTGATCAGCATCATCCCCAACTTTGTTAAGTACCTCATTAATTAGCGAATCGCTTATTTTTGCACCCATAACCTTACATGGACCAATTATTGCAGCTTTTTTCTCTTCCCTAGTCATTTGAGGAATAAGAAACTGACTTTCGTTTATAGCACTAGTAAGTATAGGGTATCTGGAGCATTCACCAATATAATCAGAGCGCATTGTTATAACCACAAATACTGGTATCTCTTTACTTTTTGCTGTCTTTATCAGAATATCAATAAACAAAGAAATCTCATCTGTAACGTCTTGATTCTCGGGTCTAAATCTAAATACTTCTTCAAATTGATCTATAAAGAGCAGTAGATTTTTTCCTGATGACTTAATGAAATTCTTAACTAATTCACTAAAACCTTGGAAACCATTAGAGGAAAGTATGTTTCTTACATCTGATGAAACAGGAGCATTGTCGCTTGAATATAGTTTTCTATTGTTTACTTCTTCTGTAAAAGCTTTTGCTAATTGTAATAATGGGTCATTTGCTGGACGAAAGGATATAACATCCCATTCACTCGATATAGCTCCAGGATGGTCAGCATAAAGTTTTGGTAGGATACCGCAATTTATAAAAGACGATTTACCAATTCCGGAATTTCCAATAATTGCAATAAAATTATTGTTAATTAACTTTTCTAAAACATCGCTAACCTGATTTTCGCGTCCAAAGAATAAATGACTTTCCTCTTGAAGGAAAGGTCTAAGTCCTGGATAGGGATTTTTCATTTTAGTTTCTTCCTGACTTTCTGTAACTTGGCTTGTATCTTGCATCAGCGTTTTTGATTATAAAATTTAGGTGTTGAAAGACTGCAAAATATATTTTTATATTTTTGAATTATCCTTATTTACTAAAAGAGTTTTTAACAAGATCTGATTAATTTCACCATTCATTCTAATTATTTGTAGGTCCTTATCAAAATATTGTGGTAGTTGATCTATTTCTTTGCTGATTATACACAGAAAACTAAAAGGTAAACTACGTATTGATTTAGCTTTGACAACTTCATTTAAATTGCTCCGGAACCAAACGGTATTCCAATTCGAAGTCAGAAAAATAACTCCATCGCATTTTTGAAGAGCTTTGTTCTTTGCACTTGTAAAATCAATTTCGTTTTCTAATTCTTTAAGGGTGACTAACTGAAAATCATTTTCAGCTAAAATTGGTGCTAGTTCTTTAAGTGTCGAAACATAACTACTTTCATATAGAACCAATACTTTTCTTTTAGTGTTATTATTGTAATCTGGAATTTCTGTCTCAGGTTGCTTTTCACTGAAAGCTGTATTATCAAATTCGTTTTTAATAGATTCTTTATAATAAGAAAGAATTATTTCTTTGAGTTCATCAAAGGAACAATCCAGGATATCTGCATTTGAATTAGATTTAGCTTGGGCTGTAATTCTTTCAATCATTCGACCTTCAAACATCGATTTCGAAGGAGTTCTTGGAGTCCAAATAATTCTTTTAAATTCTCGTTCGCTTAAATAATCTGCCTTATTTTCAATATAATGTTGGGCAGATATTTTATTTTCTAACTCGCAAAGATTTGAATTATCTTCCAGGAATAATTGTTTGTCTAATGTTCCACTCCCCAAAGGGTGAATTGCCAACCAACATCTTTGCATAAGCTGACTTATTTTTTTTTCGATGTATTGACTTCCCAGACCTGATGGCGAAATTGGTGTAACAACATCAATGCCTTGTTCTAATAAAAAATTATATAAGGTTTTTACAGGTTCTGTTAAATCAGAGGTAGTAGAACCAATAAAAACTTTTGCTCCATTGGTCCGATTTGCAGATAATTTCAGTAGTTGATAACTTATTTCTTTTGCTATATGTTGGATATGATTTTTAAATGACACAAAATTATTGTTTCCCGGAAGTTGCTTTTCCTGATCTCGCCCAATAAATTCTTGATTTGAATTACCCTGATTGAAGAATTTATAGAATGGTTGATAACTTGCATGATTAATTGGTAAAACATCTTCGATTAAACAAAGATGAAATGCTTGTTTTGAGTAATTGTTTTCTATAGTACTAACAATGTTTTTATAACTGTAAATATCGCTGTCAGAGTCTATGAAAGCTTTATCAATAATAGGTAAATAACAACCAACTATTTGTCCTTTAAGAGAATTAAAAAACGCCTCTTTTTGATTTGTAATTGCATTAACATTTACATCAAAAATATCAAGTGACTTTTGAAGATTCTGTGTGAATAAGTGTAACCATTTTTTTGAGAGATTTTCATCCGATTGGTTAACTGTTTGAATATAAATTACAATTTCTTTCATCTTCTGGTATATTAGTTAAACTTAGGCATAATTGAACAGGCTTTAGTTTTCAGAATTGGTAATTAATTCCTTAATTGATCTATGCTGACTGTCTCGAATAGTCCTCTTTTTAATAAACTCTTCATATTCTAATAGCTTGCTGTTATCTGTTTTTCTAACTATAGATTCGGGTATTAAATCAAAGATTGTTAGCAATTCAATAAAACCATAAGAAGAAATTCGATACAAAACAGAGTCTTTTTCACAATACAAGATAAAGTTTTGTTGTTCATCAGGAAGTAAATCCAGGGTACTAATAAAACTTCCTTCATTAAACGATTTTACAAAACAATCATTTACAAACAGAGAAATATTACCTGAATAAAGTATATAAAAGTAGTTTTGAACATCAATGTCATCTATTTTTTCAAGTAGTTCACCAGCATTAACCTTAACTGGAAGAATATAATCTGTTAACCTTTTAAGGATCTCTCCTGAAATATTTGAAAACTCAGTTACCTTTTGCAGGTTATTAATTATCTCATATTTCATAACAGGGTAGTCTTCCTGACCATTAATTGTACTTTCAATTCGTTCAAGTACTGTTTGGTCGAAAAGATTAATATATCTCTCACCAAATATTTTTTTATTTTCAAAATATTGTTTCCTGTCAATTTTTATCACAGAGCTTGCTGCCAATTCAGCCAACATAGGATCAGGATTAATCATATTAGCTAGAAGAATTGGTAAGTCAATATCATTATTATCTTCTGTTAACTCGGACATTGCACAAGCTTTAGTCCATTGGTTCATCCATTTCGAGTCGCGCTGAATTAATGTATATAAAACATCTCTTCTTTCTAAATGCTCGGTTGGTATCTGATCTTGCATATAAGCAACTTTATCTTCAATCGACAATGGTTGCAAAATTGGTAAAACAAGTAGTTTTATTTCATCTTTCAACAAAACAGAAGCTAACTCAAGGGCAAATGATATTTTTTCAAAGTCGTTGCTAAACAAACTATTCCTAATAAGCTTAACTGATCTTGAATCATATAATAGAGAAAGTAAATTAAACATACTTTCATAGTTTGTATTCACTTCTACTTGTATTGCATTTTTTAGAACCTCAGAACAATTACTTTTCTTAAGATCAATAAGTAGCGACATATTCCAGATTAGAATACTGCATAGTTCTTCTAATTCGTGTTTTAGCATTGCCGTTTTTTCTTCTGAAAGAGCTAAATTGCACTTGCTTAAAGCTGAAAGAGTTGCTGAAATAATATTTTGATTAGATATGTTTAGCTTTTTTAGAAGATATTCAGTGGCTTCTTGGTTAGCAATATCACCATATAATTGAATTATTCTAAGCTGAACCTTTTCCGATTGACCTGTTTCATAGTATGATTCTTCAATAATTGGCAATACAATTTCACCACAACTTAAAAGTGTAGAATAGGCAGCATTTCCTAATGCCGGAGTGTCTAGTTTGTCAGTTATTTCTTTAATAAGTTTAATATTATCAATTTCCTGACTAGAAATAATTGCATTTATAACAACAGGTAGGTTTGGATCTTTTAATAAGCGACTAACAATCTTAGATTTATCTTTTGCGTTTGAATAATAGGCAAGTTTTGCACCAAAAACACGTTCAGAGTCTTCCTTAGAAATAGAAAGTTGACTTACGTAATTCTTGTTTTCCATTCGGTGAGTTACTTCTAAGAACCTATTGATTACAGCTTCGATTTTATCTCTATTTGGGGAAGAAGGAAAGTATTTTGTTTGTTTTATATCCTGCAATTTATCCATAGTCTCAAGCATGCATATTTCACTAGCTTTTATCAAGCTAATACGTTGAGTAAGGTTATTTTCAGAATCAATAGAAATATTGATTGCCTTTCTTGCTAGCACAGGATTACTGAGATATAAAAGATTTAGGTATCGTAAAAACTGAATGCCTTTAAAATTATCAGGATTATTGTTTTCAATATCTTTAAAAAGACCTCTGTTTACAATAATGTTGCGACTTTGAACATTTAAATAATTCTGCAATTCATTTCGATAATTTTTGTAAACTGGCTTAAGGTTTAATAAAAAAAGAATTACAACAAATACCAGAATAGCAAAAGGAAGAATTTGTATTTCAGTGAAAGGCAGCCAATGCATTAAACCGTAAACTACAAGACTTCCAATCCCAATACCACCAAAAATGCCGAGAATAAAACTTTTAATATAGAAATCATGCCTAATTTCAACACTAATGGGTAAATAAAATGCGTAGGTGGTTGGAATTGTTATGTTTTCAAATGAGAAATGACTGAAAATCATCATGAAAATGGTAATAATCATAAAAATGAAATACCAATCAGGATTGCGACTAAATAAGTTCGTAAAATTATTTAGTATGAAAGATGCTGCCAATATAGTTAAGAAAACAGGTAAGATGGCAAGTACATTTTTTATACCAAGATATAAGATTAGCTTTTGGCGAAGGAACACTTCATATAGTATACCTAATATTCCCATAAAAAGTGTATAAAATCCAAAAAGTCTAACTATAGTAGAAAAATCCTCATAATTCTGTAAGGTGTTTACAGTAAATATTCTAAAAGAAAGAGTTAAAAGGATTGATATTACTGCAGAAGTGAATATAAGAGCAATGAAAAAAGGATTAGCTACCATTTTTCTAATCTTATTAGTCACCTTAACAACCTGAGGATTATCTACAATATCATTACCCGTTTCAGAGGTGAGAATTAGATTTATCAGATAAAAGAATCCTAATATAAACAGGATTAAAGAAGAACTATAATAGAAGGTTTGATCCTCAATTTTCTTATTAAGAACAAAGAAAATGATAAATAATCCTCCAGCAATAAGTCCAGCATATTTAGCAAGGTTAATGGTTTTTTCTGTTGTGCTAAAGTTCTCATCACTAAGTCTGGAACTTATTCCTTTAAACAACAGAAAGATTAATAAATTACCGATTACAATAAAGCTAGGAATACATAATATGGTATAATCATTCTCAATTAGTGATGGATATCCATAAAACAAGAAAAATTGAGTAGCTATAACATAGAATACAAAAGAAACCGCTGCTATAAAAGGATATAATCTTTGAAGCTTATTATAAATTAATATAATAAATACTCCTGCCAGAATGGTATATCCAAGAATTTTTAAAAGGTTAAAGTCCTGTATGCTTTTTAGAAATGTAGAAAACAAAATAATATCCAGAATAGCTTTCGCTGCAACAATAAGAAAAACAGAGATGGATATTTTAAAAGCTTTATTCATTGTATCGGAGTGATTAAATATAGGTTTAGTTTGAAAAGTCTAATTTGTTATTCTGGAAGTGGTGGCAGAGGTGCAGCTTCAACCGGAATTTCAGGGAGGGGAGGTACCTCTGTATTTATTTCGGGGATTACACCTTCTGCAGATTTCGCAGCTTCAGCGGCTTTATCGCCGATCCATTTAAATGGCCATGGAGGACCCATTTCTAATTCTGGGTATTCCAATAATAACAGTCCTTTCATCGCCTTCTTTCCTGGCCTGTGGAATTTATAAAATCCGTAAATTTCAATATCTTTAATTACTCTTCTGCGTTTCTTAAGTTTTGTATAGTTATGTTCATTTGCCTTTGAAAGTCCTTCAAAAAGAAAATTACTTCCAGGAACAACCTTTTTACCCTCAGACCTGGGAGGTCTGGCAACAAGATATGTAAGATTCATATCCTGATTAGCTATTAACAACCAAGTGCGCTTATATTTGAAACCATATATATTAAATGCTTTACAATTTTGAGTTGTACCATAATATCCAACATGTAAGCTGGTAAGATTCTTAAAATCTGCTGGTTTTTCAGTTTTAATGACTTGTTTAACGGAGTCAGCCTCCGATTGTGAAAAAAGTTTTGAGCAAAAATTATTGAGTAATACTAAACTTATAATAGTGATGAAATAGGTTTGCTTCATGATAAAAAGGTTTGTTTAGATAGAGAGTATCAGTGTTATATGATTATTGTATATAAGTTTTTGGGTCTAAATTAAGTGTTTTTATTTATCCTATTATAGTTCAAAACAAACGATTTTCTTTTGAAAATGAAATTTTATTTATAAATAAATTTCGTTAGTTGCTATTTTTTTACTTTTTTTAAGGTGCCTAATAATAAATCAAACATGAAAATACATTTAAAAGCAATACTAATAATTTTAGGCTATGTTACAAATTTGAGTGCTCAGAACGAAAGTATTCTTAACGAGATTAATAATTTTTATAGTACTGAGCAGTCAGTTATTGATTCAATAAAGAGGGAAAATAGTAAAATTAAACCTACGGTTGATACAATTATTATTAATCTTACTGATTCTGTTGAATTAATTAACGCCAATGATGTAATAGAAGTTGAAGAAATTGATTCTGCCAAATTTAAGGAAGAAGTATCATTCCCTGAGCAACAAATACCGGTTATAGTTCATAAGCGAGAAAAGGGTTGGGAAAAGGAATTTCTTATTACAAATCTTATAAGATATAAAGATAAACACATTCTTGATACGAATTTTAATGTGTTTGGCTGGCATCCATATTGGATGGGAACAGCCTATGAGAGTTATAATTTTTCTCTGCTTTCAATGGTAGCATACTTCTCTTATGAGGTTAATCCATATACGGGTGACTATAAAACAATTCACAATTGGAAAACTACGGCCTTAGTTGATTCTGCTCATGCAAATGGAACTAAGATATTGTTATCTGTTTCAAATTTTGGTACTAATAATAATAAGTTGTTCCTTAATAATATTAAAGCACAGAAAAATTTAATTAGGACATTAATTACCCTACTTAAGGAACGAAATGCAGACGGAGTTAATCTTGATTTTGAAGGAATAAGAGCAAAAGATAAAGAAGAACTTAACAATTTCATTATTGATTTAAGCTCAAGTCTGAAAATTGAAAATAGTGAATATAAGATTACCGTTGCCATTCCAGCATTTGACTTTAATAATGTATATAACTTTGAAAGCATAGGTTCTCATGTTGATTTATTTGTAATAATGGGATATGAATTTCATGGTGTAAATAGTAAAACAGCTGGTCCTATTGCTCCATTATCAAGTGGAAATCGATGGAACCCTTTAAATCTTGAAAAGTCAGTAGATGAATATTTAGTTGCTGGAATACCTCCTCAGAAGTTAATTATGGGATTGCCGTACTATGGGGTTGAATGGCAAACTTTTGACTTGAAGTTCCCATCAAAAGCAAAGAAATTTGAGCAATACCATACATACCGCAACATAAAGAAGATTACTAAAAATTACAGCTGTGTAATTGATGAACCAAGTCTGAGTAAATATTATGCTTATAGAGACTTTAATAATAATTATAGACAAATATGGTTTGACGATTCTACTACACTTGGACTTAAGTATGACTGGATAAAGGAAAAGCAGATTGGAGGCGTAGGAATTTGGGCTTTAGGTTATGATAATGGTCATAATGAACTCTGGAAGTTATTAGCAAAAAAATTCGCCTATTCTGGAGAGCAATTAGCATCGTTGAAAAAAAAGGGCAGAAAAATGTCCTTAAGACGTTCAATGAATTTAATTCTCAGGTTGATTAAAAATCCAAGGTCGTTATTAACTCGTCCACGACCTATAATGGCAGTTTTTGGTGGCTTGTTCGGAGTTAGCATGATGGGATTTTTCTTCATTTACAGATATGGATATAGATTTGGAAGAATTTTTAAAATAGCAATGAAAGGAACTATAGCCATTTTTGTAATAATTGCTATTGCACTTATTTTTATTATTTTTAAATATGTTAATATAAAAGAAGTTTATTTTTTACTTGGAGGAATTATTTTCGGATTAATATTGTTTTATTTGTTCAGTCGAAGATTTATTAGTGAAAAGGAACTTCCGTAATTTTTTTTAAACAAACAACTAAACCAAAATGATAAACTCTGTTTTCACAACTATTGCAGAAGAGTTAAATCAGTATTTTAGCAATAGATTTTCATTAAATGAAGAAAAAGTTGTTATCTCTGCACTTCCTGATAGTGGTAATAGTACGAATCCGACAAATGAAGACAATCTGGTAATTTCATTAGTAAATATTGAACAAGAGAGATTAAGCCAGAAATCGCCAGTTAATATAGATAATAAACCTATTAATATATATCTATATATATTATTTGCTGCAGGATTCACAGAAAATAATTACGAAGAGGCACTGAAATTACTTTCAGCTACAGTTGGCTTCTTTCAGCACAAACCAGTATTTAATCATCAGAATACACCAGATCTTACTCCGACGCTAGAAAAGCTTTGCTTTGAAATGGTTAATTTGAATATTCAGGAACTTAGCCAGTTATGGGGTGTGCAAGGAGGTAAGTATTATCCATCGGTTTTATATAGGGCAAGAATGGTAAGTATAAGAGAAGAGAATATAATAGAAGATAATGTTAAGCTTGTCGGATTTGGAAATAATCTGGGACTTTAAAAACTATAAAATAAATGATTGTCCTACAATTTCAATACAAACCCCTGTTCAGACTAACCTTCGAAAATAACTATTTCAAGGATAATCTATTAAGAAATTATAAAATCAGACCAACACAGGATACTTCAAATTTAATCGAAAGTATTGGCCTTTTATATAAAGATACAGAAACGGGTTTTGATGTGTTAGCAGATAATTGCAGACCTGAGCAGTTAATTATGAGGCTTGATAAAGTAAAAAATGCAAATTCGAAACTCAGATTTCTTCTTTATGTAAAAGATCCAATTTTTAAAAATTATACAGATATTCCGTTTGACACCAATTTTAAGCTGTTTTATTTTTCAAATAAGGAATTGGGAGAAGAACAAAGTGGTAATCTAAGCAAATCTGAGTATGTATCATCAGAAGATTTGTATAACATTAGCGAAGATCAATCGCTTGAAGGACTTGAAGGTGTTGCTGCACCAGCTGATGAAAAAGGTTTGCCAATTGGTTTAATCGAACTAGAGTTGAATCAAAATATCGTTAATAAGTTCAACGATAAACTTATGGATAATGAAGTTATAAGTTTTGATTATAAAATAAGTTTTAATTCCCGCTCTGTTATATGGAAATATTTTATTATTCCTGCATATAATAAGAAATTAAAAGGACTAAATATTTCTCCTCAGAGCAATAATGACAAAATAAAATTTCATGCGCCTAAAGAAGTCTTGATAAAAGATAAATTTAAAGCATTGATGTTTGAAAGTGAAGAGCCTTTTAAATATTGTGAGTTTTATGATTTTAGTTTTCAATTGAAGAGAGGAGAAAGTGGAAATGGAGGAAAGACAATTATCAAAAAATTACAATTTGCTCCAATAGATCAAATAAAACCAATAGATAATAAAGAAACAGACAAATATTGTTCAGAAATATATGTCTACATATAAATATTAATAAATCCATTTTTAACTAAAAATTAAATTTTATGGCACAAACCTTGGCAACCCCTGGGGTTTATATCGAAGAAAGGAATGCATTTCCTAATTCTGTGGCCTCAATCCCGACTGCTGTACCAGCATTCGTTGGATACACGGAGAAGACTACCCGAGACGGTAAGTCGTTAATTAACAGTCCAGTTAGAATCAGTTCGCTTGGAGAGTATCACAAGATATTCGGCGTAGGTTTTAAAACTCCTTTTGTACTTGGAGAGGTAGCAAATCCATCAGCAGGATACGATCTTTCTGTTGACGGAAAATTCTATTCTTTCGAGCAGGAGAAAAAAGCCCGATTCATCTTGTATGATAGTGTTCGTATGTTCTTTGCCAATGGCGGAGGTGCATGTTACATTGTTAGTGCCGGATCATTTGAGTCTCAAGAAGCAGCTGCTAAACCTGTTCCAGGAAAAGATGGTAAACCTGCTACTCCAGCTGCTCCAGGAGCAAAAAAAGTAAATGAGATTGCTAAAAAACCACTAGAACAAGGTCTTCTATCTCTAATTACTGTTGAAGAACCTACCATGGTAGTTATACCCGAAGCTGTAATGTTAGAAGAAGGTGAATGTTTTGCACTTCAACAGGACATGCTTATGCATTCTGGATTCAAAATGAAAAATCGTTTTGCAATTCTTGATGTTTATGACGGTGTTAAACCACGTAGCTACGATAAAGCTGACGTTATAACACGTTTCCGCGAAGGAGTTGGTTCTAATTTCCTTGCTTTTGGTGCAGCATACTATCCTTTTGTAAAAACTACAACTGTTCAACCAGATGAAGTTGATTTTACAAATATTATCAACAAAGATCTTTTAGTTACTGTACTTAGTAAAGAAGCTGAAGCTATTTATGATAATCCTAAAAAAGCTGAAGAAGCCAAATTAGAGATTAAAAAACTAGAGAAGGCAGAGAATGTTGAATCAGTGAATCAAACATTAAAAGCTATTTCTCCAGCGTTTAAAACGGCTGTTCAATCAATTCTTAACAAACTGAATATTCTTCCTCCAAGTGCTGCAATGGCAGGTCTTTACACTATGGTAGATAATTCACGTGGTGTTTGGAAAGCTCCTGCAAATGTAAGTATTGCATCTGTAATAGCTCCTGCTCTAAATATGACTAATGACGATCAGGAAGATCTTAACGTTACTGTAACAGGAAAGTCGGTTAACGCTATTCGTTCTTTCGTAGGTCAAGGTACATTAGTTTGGGGAGCAAGAACACTTGACGGAAATAGCCAAGACTGGAAATACATCAATGTTCGTCGTACTATGATATATATTGAGCAGTCTATTAAATATGCTGCTAAAAGTTATGTGTACGAACCAAACACTTCAAATACATGGGTTCTTATTAAGAGTATGATATCTTCATTCCTTAATACCGTATGGAAACTTGGTGGACTAGCTGGTGTTACTCCAACCGATGCTTATGAAGTAGAGGTAGGACTTGGAACTACTATGACTCCAAATGATATTCTTGATGGAATTATGAATATTACAGTAAAAGTTGCAGTTACAAGACCTGCTGAATTTATTGTAATTACATTCCAGCAAAAAATGCAACAATCATAGAGTATTAATAGATAATAATTTATAAAACTAAAATAGAATATTATGGCAGATGAATTATGGCCCATTCCGAAGTTTCATTTTTCTGTAGAATGGGGTGGAAATGATATAGGATTCCAAGAAGTTAGCGGACTGGAAATGGAAACTCAATTTATCGAATATCGTCCTGGTGATGATCCTACATACATCACTCAAAAAATACCTGGACTTAAGAAGCATGGTAACATTACTCTTAAAAAAGGTGTCTACGAAGGCGATGATGCATTTTGGGAGTGGTTCCAGGACGTTCAGACAAATACTGACAGACGCGAAGATATCAACATATCTCTTTTAGATGAAGAAGGCAGCCCTGTTGTATCTTGGTTAGTTCATAATTGTTTCCCAATTAAAATATCAGGACCAGATTTAAAATCTGATGCTAATGAAATCGCTATCGAATCATTAGAATTAGCTCATGAAGGTTTTGAGGTAACATATGAGTAAATTCGAATATCCTCCGGTTGGATTCCGGTTTAGTGTGAGTTTTGGTTTTCGAGGCATTGGTGCCGCAGATGCCAGCTTTGCAGAAATTTCTGGAATCTCAGCCCAGGTAACAACAGAAGAAGTAACTGAAGGAGGGGAGAACCGGTTTACACACCGGCTCCCCACTAAAGTTACATATACCCCTATTGTTTTAAAGAGAGGAATAGCACCACTTAGTTCAACAATACTAACATGGTTATTTGCTGCTATTTCTGAAGGATTTTCAAAACCTGTAATTTGTCCCGATATGGTAGTGCAATTACTTGATGAAACTCATCAACCTTTGATGGCATGGAATTTTGAGGGGGTTTTTCCAATTAGATATGAAATATCTGGTTTGAAGGCAGATGCAAATCAGATTGCGATTGAAACAATAGAGCTTCAATATAATAAGTTTTATGTTGTTCCTCCAGTATAATTATTGAAGAATGGCAATAGAAATAAAAGAGTTAGTAGTTAAATTCTCTGTTGAAGATAGGGTACAAAAGCAGAGTGAAGCAAAAACGGAATTGAATTTAAATAGCAGTGAAGTAAAAAACATTATTAATTACTGTACTGATGAAGTCTTAAGAAAGATTTCAATGAAGGAAGAGCGATAAACAACATTTATTCTATGGCACCAGACATTAAATTACAACGGTTAACTATTCATGGTTATGAAACCGAAGACCTTACAGGTAAGGGGTTTGCAACATTTGTTGCTCCTATTAATCCAGCCTCTATTTCCTTATCACATGCAATAAGTTTTAAGACCAATGATGCAGCCAATACCAATAATCCTCAAGTACTTTATTATAGTGGAGCACCACCAAAGTTGAACTTTGAGTTGATAATTGATGGAACTGGAATGGTATCGGATATGAGGAGTGCTGCAATTACTAAAGAGATTGACCCTGTTAATGTATTAAAGAAGATTGAAGAGTTTAAAAAAGCCTGTTATTACTATGTGGGTGAAGAACATCAGCCGCCTTATGTGAAAATTTTATGGGGTGAGACTTTGTTAAAATATAAGAAGAATGATTTTGCCGGGAGATTAGAAAATTTTAGTCTTAATTATACCTTATTTAATAAAGATGGAAGTCCATTAAGAGCCAAAATTAGCGCTTCCTTTATGGGAAGCTTTAAACCAGAAGTTGATGCTAAGTCTAAGGATGCAAAATCACCTGATTTAACACACTTAATTACTGTAAAAGCTGGAGATGCATTACCTTCAATGTGCAAAAATATTTATGGTGATGCTCAATTGTATCATCAGGTAGCTAAAATAAATAAAATATCAAATTTCAGAAAACTAGAACCTGGTCAGGTTATAGAATTCCCGCCAATAAAGTAAATACAGTATGGCTGAATCTCTTTCAAATATTGTTAGTAGTCCGGTTACCTACAAGGTATTTTCAGAAGGGCAACAAATACCAGAAACAGTTGTCGTTAAATCTATAGTTGTTTCTAAATTGATTAACCGGGTCTCTTTTGCTAATATTATATTATATGACGGTGGTGTAGCAGATTCTGCTAAATTTGAATCAAGCACACAAGGATTATTTGATCCCGGAAAAAAGATCGAAATTCAGGCAGGCTATAGTTCAAATGATGAAATATGTTTTAAGGGAATAGTTACCAGACATGGCTTAAAGGTTTCCAAATCTGGAGGCTTTATGTTAAGTATAGACTGTAAGGATGAAGCTGTTAAATTAACTATTGGAAGGAAAAATGCCTTGTTTATTGAAAAAACAGATAGTGATATTATTTCTGAAGTATTATCTAATTATAGTGACATTACGAGTACAGTAGATTCAACCAGTTATACTAATCCTGAGTTAATTCAAAATTACACGTCTGATTGGGATTTTATTATGCAAAGAGTTGAGTTAAATGGCTTAGTCATGTTTAACTCAGACAACGAATTAAAAATTACTGCTCCTGAAATTGGTTCTGCAGTACTAGATATTTCACCAGGTTCAGGATTAATAGCTTTTAACGCATATATTGATGCTAGAAACCATGTTGCAAATGTTAAAGCAGCTTCGTGGGATCGAGAGAATCAAGAAGTATTATTTGAAGAGTCGTCTTCTGAACCGGAAAATCCGGGAGGGAGTTTAAGTATGACAGACCTTTCCAATGTAATTGGTCTGGAAACATTCAACTTGCAGACAACTAGCAGCATTCCTAGTGAAGTACTACAACAATGGGCCGCTGCTAAGCATATAAAAACTAGTTTTTCAAAAATCCAAGGAAGCATTACTATTGGAGGTTACCCGGCCTTAAAATTAGGCGATGTATTAAATTTATCAGACCTTAGTGACCAATTTAATGGACCGTTATTTGTTGGTGGTTTTGAACATATAATTGAGGATGGTGAGTTTACTACTATTGTTAAATTAGGTATTGAGTCAAATTTTTTTAGTGAAGAGAAAAGAGATATTCCTGCACCAGGAGCCTCTGGATTACTTTCTCCAATGAAAGGACTTCATATTGGTGTGGTAGAACAAATTCATGAAGATGATAATGGTGAGTTTAGAATAAAAGTAAAATTACCTTCGCTCCAAGTAGATAATCTTTCAGTCTGGGCACGTCAATCAAATTTCTATGCAACGGCTGAAGCCGGTTTATTCTTCTATCCTGAAGTCAACGATGAAGTAATTGTTGGGTTTTTAAATGAAGATCCACAATCACCAATAATTCTAGGTTCGTTATATAATAAAAATAATTCAACACCAGCATATCAGCCTACGGAAGATAATTATATCAAGGCATTAGTAACAAAAACAGGTCTCACAATTGAATTTGATGAAGAGAACAACGCGATAACATTTAAAACACCTGAAGAGCAAACAATTACAATGAATGATACAGATTCAATAATATCTATATCTGATATGAATGATAATATTGTTGAAATGTCTGCCGATGGAATAAAAGTAACAAGTCCTGGAGATATAATTTTTGAAGCTGATGGCGACATAAAGATTGAAGCCGGAGGTGATATTATAACTAAGGCTACTGGTGATTTGAAGGGAGAAGGAATGAATGTTGAATTTAAAGGTCAGACCAAATTTGCTGCTGAAGGAGCAATGACGGAAGTGAAGGGTTCTGGCCAAACCACTATTGAAGGTGGAATTGTAATGATTAATTAAAAAAGAAATAAAATGGGAATGGCAGCTAGAGTAGGTGATATGCATACTTGTCCAATGCAAACACCAGGAACACCACCAATACCTCATGTCGGAGGACCAGTAATGCCCCCGGGAGAACCTACTGTTTTGATTGGAGGAATGCCAGCAGCAAGAGTTGGCGATATGGCAACTTGTGTTGGACCTCCAGATACAATTGCTGCAGGATCCGGAACTGTTTTAATAGGTGGCATGCCAGCTGCCAGAATGGGAGACTCCACAGCTCATGGGGGAGCCATTGTTGTTGGATGTCCAACAGTTATGATTGGTGGCTAATAAAATATTGATGTAATTGACAGATATAGCTAAGTATGAAGCATAAAAAAACATTTTTAGGTGTAGGATGGAAATTCCCTCCTGAATTTGATAAACAAACGAAAACAGTCACTTTAGTATCTGAAGAGCAAGATATCAGGGAGAGTTTATTAGTTCTTTTCTCAACAAGGCCTGGAGAAAGGATGATGCAGCCCGATTATGGTTGCGATCTTAGTATAATAAATTTCGAACCTGTTGGCACTAACTTATTGGGTTTGATTGAAGGTACAATTCAAAGAGCAATATTATACCATGAACCTCGAATAATTCTTGAAGATATACAGATTACTACTGATAAAATTCTTGATGGTGTTGTTGAGATTAATCTGGAATATACTGTAATAAAGACAAACACCAGGAATAATATGGTATTCCCATATTATATTATCGAAGGCACAGATGTATCTGACATGCCAATATAACTCTTATTGAATGTCACTAAAATTATATACTGAAATAACCCTGAACGATCAACCTATATCATGGATACAAATAATACAAAAGATAGATATTTAAATTTTTCAGGATGCTCACAAAAATATAGGCATTCAAAGGCATTAAGAGATGGTTATGTGCAAATTGATGAAAAAGGATATAATGAGAATCTGGTCTATGCCTATGGATTATCTAAGCTCATAAATTACTTCGATTCTAATGGAAAACTTGATAGTGATTGGTCCGAATTTCTAATTGACGAAGCTGTTGTATTAGCTGCAATATCCTTTGTAAATCCATCAGAAATAGAATCGAAATTTAAAACAAATTATCAGAAAACACTTACATTCAATAGTATCCAGAAAAAGCAGACCTATCTTAAAAATACTTTTAAGGGTATATATCAAGTTGCCAAAAAAATCGATGTTTGGCACAAGAATTTAAAAGTTGTTGAAGATTTTATTAATGATGAGGTCAACATCAGAAATGAAATTGCCAACATTATTGCAAATAAACTTCAGTTTGCTCTTCAAAAGTTCAACTCTTTTGTATTAGGAGCAGCTGAAAAAGATGGACTTAGCATTGAATATATATTTGACTTTAATGAATTTGGAAACATTTGGAGCTTATTAGAAATTAAACCTTCTACCGTAATTTTTGAAGGTAAAAACAAAACTGATAAAATAAATAATGCTTGTGATGCTTTACAGGTTATTTTTCAAGAGTTTTACGAAGCAATAATATATATAAAGCAAAAGGCACAGGATTATTTGGAGCTATCTTTACAAAGCGATCATCACTTTCCTGAAGTTGCTTTGCTACTTTCATTTTTAGAACTCTATAAACACCCCCAAAAGCAGATTAATCAACTTAGCAAAAGATATCAGGATTATTATTATAGACGTATATTACAGCAAAGTGAAAGAAAAGCAAAAGATGCTGAAGTATACTTAAGTTTTACCCTTGATAATGAAATTTCCAGAGCTCAAATTAGTAAAGGAGAAAAATTTATTGCCGGAGCAGATGCTACAGGTAAAAGTATTTTATTTGAAACAGATTACGATTTTGAAGTAAACAAAGCTCAACTTAAGTCACTTAAGAATGTCTTTCTTGAAAAAAACACAGTTGAGTTTGGTAAAGAATTACTTGAATTTACCGACAATATATATTGTAATAACCTTCCGGTTATTGATTGGCAAAGTAAGAAAGTTGACGATCAATTAGTTTCTTTTCCAATATTTGGTGAAAATCAGAAAGGTAGGGGTGATAATGATAGAAATATGGATTATGCCCGGATTGGTTTCGCAGTTGCATCACCAGCTTTATACTTAAAAGAAGGTAAGCGGGAAGTTGACCTCGTGCTAAATATTAAAGAACAAGCTTTTAAAGACATAAACGAACAATTATTTCAGTATAGCAAATACTTAAACATTTCGCGTAAAGAAATGATTGTTAAAGCCTTTCTGGATGCCTTTTATCTTGAAGTAACATCTGAAGAAGGATGGCTGAATATTAAACGATATGTTGTTTCTCTTGATGAAGCTTCCAATTCAATTATTTTAAAGTTTGATATTACTTCGGATCAACCTGCAATAGTAGGAATTGATAATGAAATACATGGCAATGGACTAAAAACTAAATATCCAGTACTAAAGGTATATTTAAACAACAAGTCTTATATATATCCATATTTCTTATTGAAAGAAGGCGAAGTAGAACAAATAGCGGTAAAGGCTACAGTAACCGGCGCAAAAGATTTAGTGATTCAGAATAACGTTGGACCAGTAAATGCAGATAATCCGTTTCTTCCTTTCGGGCCAATCCCGAATACGGGTAGCTATATGATTATCGGGAGCAACGAAATATTTCAAAAGCAGCTTGAAGATCTTAAAATCAATATTGAATGGTTTGACGTCCCAAAAACAAATCGTGGATTTTCAGAATATTATGTTGGCTATGGAACTAAGGTGAACAATAAATCTTTTAAAGCAAATATTTCGGTTTTAGATTCAGGAAGATGGAAACCAGAAGAAGATGAGAACAAACAGACTATAAACCTATTTAGGACTATAGGGAAGGAAGGGGAAGTTGAACCTGACGAAAAATCAGCTGTGAGTAACAAGCTTCCATTGCATAACCTGAATATAAGTAAAATAAAACAAGAGCCTAATTACTCCAATGTCCCAGGCAAACAAGCATATAGCAACTTATCAAAAAGAGGTTTTATTAAATTGGAGTTAACAAATCCGCAAGATGCCTTTGGTCATTCTGTATATCCGAATATTTTATCGGACATAACACTTGAAAATTCGAAAACAGGATTCTTGAAAGGTAAGAAGAAAAAACCCTTACCACTACCTCCAATTACTCCCAAAATAAAAAGCATAACAATTGATTATAAAAGTTCAGCTGTTATTTCTGTAAAAGATAGTTTAACAACTGACGAAGCGATACTTGAAGAACAAGGACAGCTATTTCATCTTCATCCATTTGGTAAGGCAAAGGTATTCCCAAATAGTTCGGTTAAAAATGTTAAATTAATTCCTAACTATGATTTTGAAGGAGCTCTGTTTTTAGGTTTTAAAGATGTTATGGCTCCACAAACCGTTTCGGTGCTTTTTGAAATGCTTGATGAGTTTACCATATCATCTGAGGAAGAGCCACCAGAGATAGAATGGAGTTTCTTAGCTAATAATGCATGGACTTCTATTAAACCAGCGAATATTATTAGGGATGATACTAATGGATTTCTTCGTACAGGAATTATCATGATAAATGTTCCTGCTGATATTAACCAGTCGAATTCAATTCTTGATAACAATCTTTTCTGGTTAAGAGTTAGTGTGAGAGCAAATGTTGAAGGAGCATCGAATCTGATAAATGTGGCTTCGCAAGTGGTAAAAGCCACACTATTAGGAAGTGATGAAATATATAATTCAGATTATCTGGATAAAAACCTTGCTCCGAATACCATTCAAAGACCATTGAAGAATTTAAAAGGTGTTAAAACTGTGGCTCAACCACTATCGTCTTTTAATGGAAGGCCTTTTGAGAATGAACTTAATTTTCAAACCAGAATAAGTGAACGTTTACGTCATCGTGATCGTGCAGTTACCTGTTGGGATTATGAAAGATTGGTGCTAGATAATTTCGACCAGATAGAACGAGGAACCTGCTTGCCAAATATGACTAGTTCAAATTTGAATAGCCCCGGAAATGTTTTACTGGTTGTTAGTCCTTTTGCAAATAATGTGGTGAATTCAAAGGAACCAAGAACTAGTAGTGAGTTACTATACGAAATAAAATCTTTCCTATCGAACTATACTTCACCATTTGTAAATATCGAAGTAAGAAATCCGAGCTATGAAAGAATTCGTGTCATCTGTTCGGTTAAGTTTACCGAAGCACATAACCATGGTTATTATATCCAGCAATTAAATGAACACATTAATAACTACCTGAGTGGAAATATGGGTAGTAATTCACATGGTTCATTAGTAGGTAAAGTTGTTTATTGTTCAGATGTAATTACCTATATAAGAACTTTACCATTTATTCAATTTGTCACCCGATTTTCTATTGTTCAGGCTGCCAGAGATATATCCGGAAATTATGTGTTACTTGATACCGCAAAAGAGGGAGATGCAAAAGATGGCTTGCAAGCTACAAAACCCTGGTCGGTTCTTGTACCTAGCGATCAGCATCAAATTACAGTTTTAATTGATAGAAAAGAAGAACAATCGAAACAAGCAGGTATCGATTACCTTGAACTAGGAAGCGATTTCATAATTAATGATTAAAGTATTCTAAAAAGCAAAATAATATAAAATGTCTTTACAAAACAGGGAAACACTAAAGAGTTACTTTCGAAAGGGACAATTACCCTCAGAAGGGAACTTTCATGATTTAATTGACTCTCTGATTAACAAGGTAGATGACGGAATGTCAAAAACCGTTGATGATGGTTTAATGCTTTCGCCAATTGGAGAATCAAAAAAGCTAATCAGCTTTTACAAGAGCATTGAAGATAAAAGTCCCGAATGGAGAGTTGAGGTAAATGGTGCAGATTCCAACCTTTGTTTTAGTAACAGGATGGGAGAAAACGTAGCTTCTTTTAATGAGCAAGGTAGGTTAGGAATAAATACTGAAGAACCCTGTGCTGAATTGGAGGTCAATGGTGTTATTGCTCAAAAAGGCAGAATGGGAACAGCTTATCAGGGAACCTCACCTGCTGATGGTAGATGGCACAAAATTATTGAAGGACTGAATGGTTGTCAAATGTTAGAGGTTGTTGCAGGTGTTGGTAAAAAGAAAACCGGAAAATATGCCCTGTTGCATGCTATGGCAGTTAGTACTTTTGGTAAGTCTAAAAATAAGGTTAAGAAAATTCAAGCTCACTATGGTGTGCGAGGTAACCGAATTGACCTGAAATGGACTGGAACAATTTACGATTACCATCTTGAAATGCGAACCAAAGCCAATTATGGAGAGAATATTTACATTCAGTATAATATTCAAAGCTTATGGCAAGATACATTTATGGACACCTGTTTTATTGAAGGCAAAAAAGAAAAGGAAGAAAAAAAGGATAAGAAATAAGTTTATTAAAGCTTTTTAGATACAAGTACACAATAATTTCAATAGTAGAATTCTTATGGACCAACCAAAATATATTAACAAGAATCTGAAACCGGGAAATGCAATGGACTTTATGTTCTTGCGTACTGAAGGAATTAGAAAAATTCAGGAACTTACAGGGGCATTTTGGACAGATTATAATCTTCATGATCCTGGTGTTACTATATTAGAACAGTTATGTTATGCCATTACTGATTTGGCTTACAGGGTTGATAGTGATATTGAAGAGCATTTGTTTTCGGCTGAAAAAGCAAATTTACCATTTTTTCGTCCTGAAGAGACTCTAACTAATAGCCCTATTACAATTGAAGACTTTCGAAAACTATTAATAGATACTATTCCGGAAATTAAAAATATTTGGTTTGAGCCAGTTAAACAATTCGAAAGCGGTTTCAATGGTTTATATCGCATACTTGTTGATATTTCTGAATATGGCTTAAATAGGGAAGAGAATATTGATGTAATAAAAGAAAAAGTTAAGGGAGTATTTAGTCAATTCAGAAATTTAGCTGAAGATATATATGAAATAAATATTCTAGAGGAACTGCCTGTAAAAGTTCATGCAGATATTGAAACCGATGGAATTCATGAATTAGAGAAAATACTTTCTAAAATTTATTTTGAAATAGAGCAATTAATGGCTCCAGAGGTCAAGTTCTATTCATTAAACGAACTGGTTAAAAAAGGACTTTCGTACCACGAAATATTTAATGGTCCCAGATTAAAGCATGGTTTTATTTTATCAGAAGATTTAATTCCTCAGCAGAATTCAATAATAATTTCTGATATTGTAAGAAGCATAATGCAAATAGAGGGAATTGTTAGTGTGAAGCAACTTTCAATTGAGGTAAATGGCGAGATACATACCTCCCAAATGGTTATTCCTGAAGGTAAAATACCAAGAATTATTACAACTGATTTATTTTCCGGTTCAGTAAATAATATAAGTACAATTCATTTCTATAAAGGAAGCTTAGAATATTCGGGGCTAAATCATAAGAATTTCATGAGATACCTGAATGAGCTTGTTTCAGAAAATAAAAAAGCATTTAGAATCAGCCAATCATCTTTTGAAATACCTACCGATGTTGGGGGAATGGATTTTAGTCAGTATTATTCAATTCAAAATCATTTTCCTGCAATTTACGGAGTTGGACCAGAAGGAATTCCTGGTAGACCTGATACTAAAAGAATTGCTCAATCGAAGCAATTAAAGGCATATCTGCTTATTTTTGAACAGTTTATGGCTAATTATCTTTCTCAATTGGCTCATTTTAAAGATTTATTGTCCATTCACAAAAAACAGGAACAGACCTATTTTACTCAACCGCTAAATGTTGTGCCAAATGTGGATGAACTATTTGCTAATGAGAAAGGAAACATATCAGATGCTTATCTTGAATTAGAAAGTATCCCCAAAAATTATCAGGATGGGTTGAATATGCTGAATAAGCTATTTGATAATTATACAGACCGACGCAATCGTTTCTTAGATTTTTTACTTGCCACTCATGGCGAATCCTTAACTCAATATGCACTACAACAGTTTAATTTCTACTATACCGATGAAGAATTCGATGAGTATTTAATTCGGTGCAAAACCGCGTTACTTCAAGTTCTAGGAGAATTGAATTATATTCGTTCAACTGGACTGGACTATAAAAATTCGAATACTCAAAGTCTTTCAGGATTAGAGAAACGTTTGGCTATTTTTCTTGGTTTTGGAATTAACGAGACTACAGAAGGCAAAATTGAAATTTTAACTAATTCTGATTCAGAAAAATTATCGAAGCAATCAAATATAAATATTGTTGGTTCTAAAGGTTTTGCGAAATTCAGAAACCGATGGTTGAAGGATGGAGGAATTAAGAAATATCAGATTGAGAATCACGATATTGAGAATAAATTTGATTTTATAGATGATGTTGATCTAAATAAAATTACTGTTAAGCAGGAAGAAGTTGAAGATGTTATTGTTGATCTATTACCTTTTAAAACTAAACTAATTTATAAGGAATATCTTACAACAGGCATCATATTAAGCAACTATAAAATTGGCAAAGTATCGAAACCAGAAAGCCTTTATTTATTAACCTATAATTTCTCTGGACAAGGAGATTGGGTGGCAATTGGTGAATTTAAAAAGAAGGAAGATGCTTTAAAAGCTGTAAAAACATTAATAAGTCAACTTACAGAGATAAATATTAATTCGGAGTATGTTACAATGGTTGAACATATTCTTTTACGACCAGCTCCTGAATTGGAAATGTATGGAATATACATTAATGATGAAAATGGGAAACATATACTTAAAAGTAATAAGCAATTTAATTTAAAAAGGCGTACTGAAATAATTAAAGAAATTGAAAAGTATTTCCTTAAAGCTAAAGCTTTTGATGTTGAAGCCGATGAAAACCGCGACATGAATATTGTTTTTGATATCAAGGAACTTGATATCAGGTTTTCAAGTATTGAACCAAAATCATCGGTAGAAGAAACTCACAAGCAAAAAGAACAGCTATTTGAATTTTTATCTGGAAAGACAGGGGATAAAGATACCAGCAAGAAAGTTGGGTTCTATATACAATATGCTCAAGATAAAGTTGATATTCCTGAGGAGTTTTATTCTTTCCAACTTAGTCTGATATTCCCTGATTTATCGGCACGATTTCAAAATCATGAATTCAGAGCAATAGCACATGACATAATATTGGAACAAAAACCAGCTAATATTTATGCTAATATTAACTGGCTCGAGCCCGAAGATTTGATTGTGTTTAATAAGCTATTTAATAGCTGGCGAAAAAGTCTTGCTTCAGAAGAAGATTCAAATCATGAAATTGTATCTCAGTTGGCTGAATTCTTATATATAAAGATGCATGCAGATGTATAGCTATTCTTAATGCATTCAGCCATAATAGGGGGTAACCAACATGGAGTTTGAAAAAAGCAAAATTCAAAAGTTAATCTTCGATGTTCAATACTTTGAACAAGAGAGTGCTGGCTCTATGCAAAATAAAATAATATCTGATTTTAATAATTACCTCGTAAAAATTCTTGATAAAAACCTTGATAAATATACCCAGCAACGCATAATTAAGGCTGCAAAAGTAGAATTAGATCTTGGAGTACTTACAAAAGCAGATCTTGAAAACAACCTTTCTCAAATTTTCGAAAAAAAACTTGAGAGTTATTTAAAATCTCTTAAAATAAAAATAGAAAACAGAAATTTACCGAGTGGCTTTGAAGAAACATCATTAGATGATTATATCTATAATTTTCTCTATTTATATTTTAAAAATGGAGTTATTCCATGGAATTTACTAGAACTTGGCGAAGCAAACAGACTAGAATACTGGTTAAGCTTCTTGTACAATTTAAATGTTGAGCTTTCGCAAAGTCTTGGTGTATTATTTGTTGAAGAAAATGCCAGAAAAAGGTTGATTACTTTAATAAAGCAATCTAAACAACAACATCTAATGCTTAGTAAATTATTTCTTCCGGAAGTAATTTCTGATAAGGCAAATGTTGAGAGGATAATATTAATTGTTGTTGAAAGTATTACGAAAAACTACCCAAGCATAGCTTTAATAATTCAGACTCAATTCTTTATATGGTTGGCAAGTAAACAGCAGCTCTCTAATACAAAAGAGTTAAATGAATTACAGTTAGCAAATAATTTTTATACATTTTTAGAACAAAGTTTTCCATCAGTAGCCTTGCAACTATTAGCCTTAATAATCGAAAATGGTAAAGAGAAGGTCGCAAGTGATTTTGAAGAGCAATTTTTTCATTCCTTGAATGAAATCTACTTTGGAAACATTGTTGACCGGTATGCTATTAAATATCTGAGAAAGGAAGTGATAGACATCAGCCCATTGAGAGAAAGCTATTTTAATGATTTTCTTCGAATTAATTTCCAACACCAACAGGAATTAATTATCGATGTAACTCAAAAAATAATTACTCAGGTTATTCAAATATTCCCAACAGAGAAAAAAGAAAAAATAGAAGGTGTCGTCAGAAGTTTAATATTAGATTCCCTAAAAACAGTTTCGTTACCTGACGATTTGGGGCAATGGTTTAAGAACCTTCTGGATGAGATTTCGCTGGTTTTTGGGGTTGGTACGCATCAAACAGTAAAAGAATACCTTATTCAAGAACAAGATAAATTGGCAGATAAATTTAAACTTGATAAAACAATAGATCAAATTGAATTACCATCACTTACAATTACAATAGAGCAAGACGAATTCAATATTAAGCTTCAACAAGCTGTAATTTACTTTGAGCTATTTCAGTCCTATGGGGCTAGAGCCTTGGAGAGTATTTTTCATGAGCCGATAAAAGTATTAACGCAGCTTATTATCTGGCTGAAGGAAGAGCACCCCGGAACATACAAAAAGATCATAAAATCTATGCAAGGGGAAATTAGCCCACTATGGAGAAGGTTTATTGTGGATGATACACCAAAGGAATTTTCTCAGCATTTTGAATATTCAAAGCAAATTACTGAAAGTGTTGGTGAAGATTTAATTTTAGAAATTCTTGTAAAAGGATATTTACCTTCGCATGAAACACACCGAATTGGTTTAGGCAAAATCAAATCTGGCATAAGTTCTTTTATTGAGAAAAATCCAGAAAAAATTAAGAATTTAATTGCTGCTCATTCAGAAAAATTGGATTCAGCGATTTCATACTTGAGAATGTTATTAAGTCCGGAAAGCTTTAAAAAAGTTGAGAAATTGTTTAGTGTGGCTGAGATTGATAAAGGTGTTGAATTATCCGATGAAATTGTAGAGTTGTCTAAATTTCAATTATTAATTCCTATTGCACTCGAACATAAATTATCAAATGAGCAAAAAAACATTTTAATAAACTATATTAAAAAGCAGGTCGATACCAGAAATACAGAGTTTGCAATTTACCTTATAAGTCTAAAGAAAGATGAGCTTCAGATTATAAGTGATCTTCTTCCTGCCAGCTATTCAAATAAAATTAATCAGCTAATAAAAACATTCAAACAGAAATATAAACCGGATAGAGAAAGCGAAGACCAAATTGAACCAGAGCTGGAAAAACAAGAAGAGTTTAGAAAGTTTGCTGAAGGAGAGGTGATTTATTTACGGAATGCCGGAATAGTACTTCTAAACCCTTATTTAACAATGCTTTTTAACCGTTTAGAACTAACGGAAAATAAAAAGTTTAAAGATGATAATGCCAAAATTAAGGCCATGCAGCTTGTACAATATATAGGAACAAGCGACGAAAAGCCAGAAGAGCATGACCTTGTATTAAATAAAGTTTTAGTAGGTTTGGATCCTTATGAACCATTAGGTGACTTGCAAATACTCACAACCGAAGAGAAAGAAATGTGCGATGGACTGATTGATGCTATAATTAAAAACTGGTCGGTACTTAAAAATACAACTAGAAATAATTTAAGAGCTTCATTCTTTATTAGAAATGGAAAACTGTTATTTGAGGAAAACAACTGGAGATTAAGTGTTGAACAAAAATCAATTGATGTTTTACTAGACAAATTACCTTGGTCATATTCAATGATAAAACTACCATGGATGGAATATCCATTAATGGTAGAGTGGCGATAAAAAAAGAAATAATTAATAACAATGAATAAAATAATACGACTTTTAGCATTTTGCATTATTGCAGTAAATTTTAGTTGCAACGATACTGAATTAGGACAACCAGAAGAAAAACCATATTTCTACAAACTATACGGTGGATACTATAATGATCATATTAATGCAGTGAAGCAAAACCAGGATGGAAGCCTTTTAATTGCAGGTTATGCTCAAAATGGAGTAGAAGAAACCTGGGGGTATATTTCTAAAACGCTTCCAACGGGTATGCTAGATTGGGATACAATATTTTTCAATAATATTGACTCAAAAGCTTTTGATGTTTATTCTGTTGAAAATCAGAATGAATATAGGGTAGCTTGTAGTCAGAAATACACAGACGATTCTACATTCTTATATTTACTAACCCTTTCGCCAGAAGGAATTATTACTGACTCAGTTTCAACAAAAATATTGGCAACTGAAATTCAGAATAGTCAAATTATCTATCAAAATGATGGTTCAATAAGGTTGTTGTCGCAAATTATTAGAAGAGATAAAACTACAGAATTAGAATTTGGATTTTTGATTATTCATGATTTAAGTACTCAAGGAACTTTGGAGGAAGCCTTCAGTATGGAGCTAAACCAGGAAGTTATGGGAAAAGTGTTAGTTCAGTACAGCACAGAACAATCTATATATGTATCGGTTACTGTTAAGGAAAAAACGGATGGTAATTCAACAGATTTTACAGATGTAAGGGTTCTGTTTATTAATGATAATTCAGTTATATGGGATAATGATTATGGCGAAACAGGTATGTCAGAATCATGTTTTGATTTAAAAATAGTAAACAATGCCTTAGTAATCGCAGGAAACTATAAGAATCCTGAAACTGCACAAAAAATATATTTACTTACTCTGGATCTTGAAGGTGTTAAAATAAGCAGCAACATTATTGGTGTAAATAATATTGAGCAAGACATTTCATGCACAGCTTTCGCGGTTAACGATAGCAATAACTTTGTTTTTTGTGGCGATGTAAAGACTGGTATCGGAATGAGCGATATACTATTTTTTGAATCTAAGCAAAACGGTGATAATGTTCGAAAAGTAATTTATGGCAGTCAAGGTGCTTCAGCAGGAGAGAGTGTAGGAAAATCGATACATTTTATGTCAAATGAAAACGCTTATTTAATGACAGGTGAAATGGAATCTATTAATAACAATGATATCTGCATATTTAAGCTAAACCGAAACGGAGAGTGGATTGGTGAATAAGGCTTTTAAGAACTTTATTTCAACCAAAAATTAGGCGTATATGTTTCAAACCACAAGTCGTTTAGAGCAAGGAAAGAAGAAAGAAGATTCCAATTCAACAATTGAGAATAAACCAAAAATAAATTTTGGTGAAATGTTGAAGGGGCATGCAAGTGTACCTGATTTAGGGAGACAACCAGCCCAGATGATGGTAGAGGAAGAGAAGCCTGAAGATGAAAAGCAAGTACAGGCAAAAGCTATTGATTCTACTGTTACTCAAGCAATGGTTGAAGAGGAAGAAGAATTACAAATGAAGGAAGCTCCTGAAAAGAAGTCCAAATCATCTGTTAATTCTGGAACTAAGGCCCCTATGCCGGATAGTATTAAGGGCAAAATGGAAAATTCTTTCGACACAGATTTCAGTAGTGTTAACATTCATAAAGACTCAGAACAGGCAACGAATATTGGAGCCTTAGCATATACACAAGGAAATGATGTACATTTCGCCCCTGGGCAATACAATCCTGAAAGCTCTAAAGGACAAGAACTATTGGGGCACGAACTTACGCATGTAGTTCAGCAGAGAGAAGGTCGGGTTTCCGGTACTCAAAATAAGGGCGGATTGAATGTAAATTCAGACAAAGGTCTTGAGAGCGAAGCTGATGTAATGGGGAAGAAGGCAGCTGAAGGGAAAATGGTTGATGTTAGTGGAAAGGGCAGTGGAGTGCAACGGCAGGTAGATGAAGATCCCCCAAGTGCAGAAACACAGGAACAAGGTATTATAAATGCCACACAAAATACAGAGCAAACTCAGGAAGCAAATGTTGTTGAGGTTGCAGCTGAAACCATAGAAACTCTCGACCAAAAAATTGAAAATGGTAAAATTAGTGCAATTGTTGATGGAAATAAGCTAAAGCTATATAATGATGGAACTGAAATTAAGGAGATCTCATTAAGTAGCAGTAGAAACTATATCAAAGATAATTACAATTGGAGTGGGATAGTTATGCTAATGAAAGCAATTGCACAAGAAACTTCAAACTTCGCATATAGTGTACCTTCTGACTTGAAAGGAAATAATGATGATGATATAAAGATTATTCCAAATGATGCATTGAAATATATTTCCCTTTTACAGTTAAACTATAATCTTGATAATAATGCCAATGAATCTTTAGATGGAAAACCAGGAAATAATTTCATTACAAACATAATCTCTGGTGACGGTGAAACTGATAGCTTTGATTCAAAAGCTGATTTTATAAATCAGGATTCAGATAATTTAACTAAAGTAGATTTTGCTGAATCTCTTGAAAACTTTAGTAGCAGTTCTAATAAAAAAGATATGTATGATGAGCTCAAAGATTTGGTAGGAGCACGTAATGGCTTATGGAGTGAAGAAGATAGAATTGTAAATATCATTGCTATTAAAAAGGAAGAGGGTAGCAGAAATACTGCAGAAACAAAAATAATTACGAATGATTATTTTTTCATTGCCTATAAAGATGGAGATTCTTATGAAGTTAAAAAATTTATTGGTACAGCTGATCCTGGTAAAGCAGCAAACGGCATGGTAATGCCAAATCAAACTATTACGCTTAAGCCTGGTTACCACCAAGGATACCAGCCTGGCGGCAGAACATCAAATATACTTAGGAAAAACAAAAACAGCACGGATTTTTCTTTTGAAAAAAACTCATCAATGAACCATCATAAGGCGAATTCAAAACATGGTCTATATTATAGGAATTCTGACAATAATGATATTAAACCCTATAAAGTTGAAGGGCAGACTGGAAATGGCTGGTTATATAAAGATGGTGATAATTTTAAAAAGATCTCTGATGGTACAACAGTTTTTGAACTTGAAGAGGAAGTTACAAGTAATAAAAAATATAAAGTAAAAAAGAATTCAGATAGTGAAACTACATACACCTTAATAAAAGGTAGTAAACCGAAGCTAATGATAGATAGTGACAATTTAGGTGATAATGACTTAGAGATGTATAAAAAACTTACAGAAATGCAGAGGACTATGATTAACCATGGGAAAAAGTATGATGACTTAACATCGGAGGAAAAGACTGTTATTGATGGATTAATAGATGATATTGTTGAGTTAATGGATAAATCAAAAATTTCATATAAAAATGAAGCTGGAGAAAATAAAACCCTCGATTTAGATTATAAAACCCAACTAAAAAGATATGTAAAAGATAATAGTTGGAGTAGTGATATATCAACAACTACCTCATCAACAGTGTCTAGTGCTTTTTCTGAAGGCTGTCATGTGTTTCCAAGCTCAAAGGATTATTATGAATATCTTGATTCATGGCAACAATTTGCATTCTCAACTGATGAAGATAAAAAAACAAATCAAAATAGATGGTATTATACTATTGTTGATATTAATACACTTAACATCACAAGTAGTAATGAAGTTACTGAATAGAATATTAACCTTAGGTTTTCTAATAATAGGTATATCAAGTTTGTATGCTCAAACAATTCATTCTGAAGTAGAAAACTATGATTGGGAATCCAATTATCAAGAAGGAACAGGACCAATATTTTTTTTTGGTAAAGACTATAAAATATCAAATCTCACAACAATTATTGACATATACGAATACAATTATAATATCACTTCATATTTTAAAATAGTTGCTGCCAAAACTGCTGATAAATTTGATTCGATTAGATTGTTAATCCCTTTTCATTATAATTACAATTCGGATGAACAAGAAGAAGATATAAATGAAAGGATTGAAAACTATATTGATAGAAGAGCAATTACAGTTTTAATTAATCAAGACACCATTAATTTCAATTATTACATCGATACTGGTAACTACAATTTATTTGCAAATCATACAGAAATATGTGAGGTCCTATACCAACCTCATGGCGATAGTTTATTAAATGTTGAAATTTATTATGAGGGTGATTTAAAATTTGAAGATATTAAATATTCAACAGGAATAGGAAAATTCTATAATAGAAAAGCCAAATTAGGTTTAATACCAAAGTCTTCTGAGTGTATAGATTCAGTTTTGCTTAAATTCAGAAATAATATTAGCAAGGATATAAACCTATATATCGACTCTGTAATAATGAGAGATTCAATATCATACCTCTTAAACAATGTTATTAATGGAGATACTAAGTATAATGACTTATTACTGGAAGTAGATGGTTACTATGTTTCTAAGGATCTGTTAAATAATACAATTGGCATGAAGGATATTATTATAGATTCAAGCAACAGTAAACTTTTCGATAAAAATCCAGAAACAAATGTTAGTCTTGTGAGAAATATCCCAATTAAAGTATTTTTTCCTAAAAGGGAAAAAATACTTGGGTTATATTTCTTACTTGATAGCAGCTACTACAATATAGATTGTGATTCATTTCTAAAGGTCCCTTTATCTTTTAATATTGAAATATATGATGCATTAAATGATTCAGTATATTCCATTAATAAGTTTAAAGAATTAATATTTCGTTGTGGCAAATATTCCAAAGGTAATTTTGCTTATCTGGTCGGAGAATCCCAATTATATAATTCTATTGATTATCCTGAGTTTACAATAACTAATATTTTTAATTCCGATACTCAAGAACCATACGAGATTATTAATCCTTACATTAAGTCATTTAGTGTTAAGTTAGTTGATGAGAATATCAATACTATTAATTTTTCAGAGATTTTTATTATATCAATACTTTAATTTTAACTATTGTTTTATTAAATAGAAAGTCAATTAACTATAGGCCGTTCAGCTTTAAATTACTAAAACAAGCTTCATCCTTAGACAAATGATACTGACTACACAAAACGGGACTTTACAGCTGAAGCAGCCCAGAATTTGGAAGAAAATGAATCTAGAGGAAAAACGAAAACTTTGAAGTGGGATATGTTTAATAAAAGTTTCGTAAAACTTATCATCTATTATGAAAAAAATTGAACTAATTATTCTTCTTATATTTTGTTTTAAGAGTTTATTTTCTCAGATTAATTATGAGCTTCTAAAGCATATTTCTAATAACCTACCAGATAGTGTTTATTCTTATACTGATATAGAAAAATCTCATATTGTAAGGGCTTGGAATGAATTTGAAGCAATTGATTTGATTGATAAGAGGGAAATCCATCATGATTTAATAATACGAGATTATTATTTCACTTTTAATTCAAAGGAAAATGATTTGGATTTTTATTTTACATCAGGAATTGATACTTGTGGGGGATTATTTAAAATTATGAGTGAGCAAAGTCAGTTGCAAATAAAACTTTTTAATTGTCAAGAAGGAATAGTTGTTGGCGTTAGTTGCAACTCCGACGACCATGCTTCATTTATCCAAGATTTTATTCAGTTTTATTTATATAAAGATCAAGTATTTTTTACATATAATGAACGCTTCTATGGAAAATTCAACTTTATGGAAGATAACTTCTCTAAAGCTACTGTTGATTCAATAATGCATTATAATTTTTCGAATACTCTGGAACTAGCTGAAAATGTTAGGTTAATACATACTTTTACACCAAATGATACAATAATTTTTTCTGCCAGTTTCTTCGACTTTGATGGCGACAATATTGGAAAATTCTATATTGATAGAAACCACCTTGTTGGGAGCATGTTCTGGCGCAAATATAGTTACAAAAACTGCAAGCTTAAACCCATCGGAACAGTAAAAAAGAAAAGAAAAGCAAAAACTCCATTATTTAAGTGGGAATAGATATTGCAAATCAATTTGTTAAAATGGATATAAATTTTGAGGTTATACTCAAAAAATAGAGTCAGATGAATCGAAAGGTAAATCTGTTTATCAACATATACAATGTTAAATGAAAGTACTAGTTTTATTAAAGGTATATACTTTTTTAAAAATAAATAAATGAGATTTTATCTGATGTTTTTATTGTTTCTATTGTATTCGAGTAAGCCAATATTATCTCAAATATCTGAGAAACAAGATCTATTCTTTAGTATCCTACATAAACTTCCTGACTCCTGTTTATCTAATACCCTTCTAGACGTTATCCAAGAAGAATATTTTTCTGTAGGGGTAGATCCTGAGTATGAGAACCAATTCTATTCCTTTAACCAGCCATATGAAAATTTAATTATAAATATCGATTCATTAAACCTACATAGTCCAATTTTTATTGATGTAGAAAATAAACTCTTAATAATTGATAATTTGTTTGAAAAAATTTCTATTAAAGTATATAATGAGTCCTTTCCTTACCTGATTGCGTACAATGCAAGTATTGATGAGCATTTAGCTTACTTTTCTAGATTCACATCTTTTTATCAACTAGAAGCTAATGGCAAATTATCAGATATTTCATCACAGGTTTTTAAGGGTTTTAATTTTTGTTCACAGAACTACCCGACCAAGACTCGTTCCTACTTCGAGGGAACTTCATTTGAAATATCGTGTGATTCTAAGAAACTGCTGTTTAAATTCACGCAAACAGACACTATTTGGATTATGGACTGTCTTTTTGATATCTTAGAAACTTATTCTGCTGATACCTTATTTGACATTAAATATATTGATGATGTTTATTTTGCAAGGAAATATCTATTAAATAGTTTTGAGTTAATACCTCAAGGAAAAATTGACCTTTCCATAATAAGGTAATGAAGTGTTATGCCTGAATTTTGTTATACGAATAATTAGAATGAGTTTTCGAGAAAAATCACCTGGTCTTTTGTCATTCAATAGGAACTCAAATGTAGACATACACACTTGAGTAAGGCTAATTTTTATGAAGAGATTTTACAGCAGAAGCAGCTCAGAATTTGGAAGAAAATGAATCTAGAGGGAAATCTGTTTATCAACATATACAATGCTGAATGAAAGTTCAAGTTTATTAAAGGAATATTTGTTAATAAGCTCAAAAGACTATTATGATTATCTTGATTCATGGCAACAATTTGCATTTTCAACTAATGAAGAAAAAAAACAAATCAAAATAGATGGTATTATACTATGATAAATATTTCGGAAGCTTATAATGATATTCAGACAGAAGAGGGGGAGTCAGATTAATTCTACTAAAATGATGTTTCAAATATGGATGATTTTAATTTCTAATAAAAAAAATTACCAATTATGACACGAAATTCGCTAAAAAAAACATTGACAATATGCTTGGTATTGTTTATTGCAATATCCCATGCTTTGTCTCAAGATTCAATATTTAGCAAAATTGAAACCTGGACAAATGATACATATTATAATGAGTTTTTATATATTGATTTGTCACAAGCTTTTATTTATGAAAATTGCAGTTATATAGGTGTGTTTGGTAAGAACTTTCAAAAGATTAATATTAGATTTAATAATGTAAATAAAAAGAGTGATATCAGTTATTTAGTTAGAGGTGTGAGCATGCTTAAAAGTAACAAATGTCATTTTTCAGGAGAAGTAATTATAAAGCGTCTAGAACTAGTTCATTTTGATATCGACAATTCCGAGATATGGCTTGCAGCAGTAGGGAATTTCGAATTTGAGGAACAAAATAAAGATGGGGGTATTTTCACAGGCTATTTTAGGAAGTATTTTATTTACTCAATAAGTTCAAAAGATGTAGCTCCTGCTGATTCACACATAGAACTTGATTATGATGAAGGTTATGCAGGTATTTGGTATAAAAAGAATTCAAAAACTGTATACCCTTGTCATTTTGGATTCAACAGATATCCCCCGAAATTGGCAAAGGGATTTGATAATATGGGAGGAGAATCAAATATTAATAAAAAGTATAAATCGTATGGTTGGTCTTCTCACTTTAGTTCTGAGAATCCTAATATTGGTTACTATAGCAACATAGAATGCAACAACTCATGGTGGTTAGAGGAATAAAGTATAAAAAACAAAGTCAATTAACTTTATGCCGTTCAGCTTTAAATTATAAAAACAAGCTTCATCCTTAGACAAATGATACTGATTATAAAAAACGTGACTTTACAACGGAAGCAGTACAAAATTTGGAGGCAGACGAATCTAGAGGAAAATCATTTCTATTGAAATGGGGAATGATTACAAATAGTTCTGCTGGATTTGTATATTATATTACATTCTATGAAAAATAAATTTCTGATATTTTATCTACTAATCCAGGAAGTCCCAGTAGCTATTTATATAACCTTTCCAGAAGCGATACAATAACAATAAGTTTTAGCTTATATCAATTCTATTGTTGTGATTCGGGCTTCTTTTATATTGATCCCAATTATCTTGAGGCTGATTTTTTTATAGAAAGTATTTATTTAGTAGAGATGGCCTAATTCCTATTGGAAAAATTAGAAAGAAGAAAAAATCAAAAACTCCAATCTTTATGATTAAAAGTGATTAAAGGTCAGTACCAAAAGCTACGGAACAATGGATTCGATTCAAAGTATTACAACCTTTTGTTGTAAACTTCATATCTGGAAAAATTTGCATTAAAGCTGGAAAGACTTTTAAAGTATCAAATCTTAAATGATAATTAACACTTTTTATTTTTAATTATGAGAATTTCAAGAATCTTATTTGTAATAGCAAGTTTTTTAATATTGCCACCCTTTGTCTCATGTAATCAAAACGTTAAAGAAGAGAGTGGTAAGAATATAAATCAAAATCAAAATAATTTAAAACAAGGTTGGCAGGATTCAGTTTTTTTTAAAGAAAAATTCAATGACGGCAGAAAAAGTAAATATGTTTTAAAAGAGAAATATAAAAACGACACATTAATTGAATCCATTGAAATGTCAACTCGAGCTGGAGATACAATGATGATTAGTAATGTTATTTATAGGTATCATCATCAGGAATATGTTGAGTATAATTACCTATGGATACCCCAGTTAGATGGCAGAATGCTGTTTAGTGAGACAGTAATTAGCAACAGTAAATATGGGTTTGATACAGTTTATTTGCACTATCCTGATAGAAGTGTTAAAACTAAAAGCTACGATTTTGATGTTAATAGCTCAAATCCTACCATAATCAACTACAAACAAGGCGAATACTTTATCGATCTTCAACGTATAGACACACTGCCCGGCGTTATCCCAACCGATTATTATTATATTATGGAGTAAATAGTGTTTCCTAAGGTGATCCACTTTAAGATTCTAATATCTAAAAATAACCATCTCAATGAAATAAATAACCTTTTTATTGTATGAGCGTATATTAAAAACCAACATAACCTAAGAATGTACTACCAGACCATCTTGCATTGCGCATATTTCAATGCTATTCCTATTCCCAGAATTAATACTCTTTTGAGGGGCATGTCTGGCAATACTTTTTTGAGTTTTGTTTGTCATCTTATATCAAAATTTGAGGTTTGGATTGTGATAAACTTAGGCTATGCAAACACACCTTAAAACGTTACTTTTTTAATAATCATAAACCTGACTATAAAACCAAACCACAATGAAAAAAGCAGTATTAAAAAACAGCAAAGAACAATGAAACAAAGTATAACCTTAAAGTTTGCCGCAGAGGTACCTTGAGGAAGCATTTTCTGCTCAAGCTTATAATAAAGAGCATCGTCCAATGATAGAAGACAAGAATGGAGATATATTGCTTGGTTATTCATCTATTGAGAAAATAATAATTAAGTAGATTTTTTAAGTTACCTTATTCTTTCTATTTTGTATAGTAGGAGTGAGGTAACAAATACTATGTTTTGTTAATATTTTATTTTATACTATTTAGAATTGTGTTTATTTTTAATGCCAATAAGAAAATACTTGTTTTAGTCATTACTCCTTTTTGTTGTAAGACAGTTCTCAACATGATTGGGAACAGTGAAGGACTAACTTGAAGTAATCTCCAGGTGTTTGATAACCATATTCTGGTCTTCTGATAGCTGTCGGGAGTAGTGATAATGGCGGTTTGAAGAATGGTTTACTAATAGGCACTATTTAAAAGCTAGAGTAAATAATAATATATAATGGTATTTGGCTTTGTATGAAATAAATAACCTTTTTATCGTATGAGCGTATATTAAAAACCAACATAACCTAAGAATGCACTACCAAACCATCTTGCATTGCGCATATTTCAATGCTATTCCCAGAATTAATTATAACTTAGACTCTTTGAGCGTCATGTCTGGCAATACTTTTTTGAGTCTTGTTTGTCATCTTATATCAAAATTTGAGGTTTGGATTGTGATAAACTTAAGCCATGCAAACAAACCTTAAAACGTTACTTTTTTAATAATCATAAACCTGACTATAATACATAACCACAATGAAAAAAGCAGTATTAAAAAAACAGCAAAGAACAATGAAACAAAGTATAACCTTAAAGTTTGCTACAGGGATACTAATTACCCTGGCACTAGTAGTTACTCAATCGTGTAAAAAGGATGATCCGGATCCGGAACCAACACCTGTAGAAAAACCAGAAATAACTTCTGTAAGTCCATTAGAAGGCGCTCCTGATGCTACAGTTACTATTAATGGTAAAAACTTTAAAGATGGTACTACCGGTGTTGCAGTAACATTCCGTGGTGTTGATGCATCAGTTACAAGTTCTGCAACGGCCAAAATTGTTTGCGAAGTTCCTGATATTGCCAAAGGAGCTGCTGCTATAATTGTAACTGTAGATGGCAATGCTTCTGTAGCTTATACAGGCTTCGAAGTAGTCGAAGAAGTTTTGCCGGCAACTATAACAAGTTTTACACCCGATAATGGAAGCAATGGCGATGTTGTTACAATTACCGGAACAAACTTTAAAACCGGAGGAATTGTTGATTCTGTTACCATAAACGGTAAAAAGCAAGAGATGGATCCAACAAGTAGCGACACAGAAATAAAAATTACTCTTGCCGAGAAAACATTTTCAGGTAAAGTCAGCGTATGGAAATCGGGCGTAGAATACTCTGCCAGTAATTTATATAATTACGTTGAAGAATATGAAGTTGTAGCATATAGTGATGCAGGAGCAAGTGATTTAGCTGTTGATAAAAACAACATTTTGTATAAAACTTATGGAAATGAGATAATAAGGGTGGCTGAAGATGGAAGTGAAATTGATACTCTATTTCCCAGAACAAAAGGTTCTTCCCCACAGAGCTTGTTTTTTGCTGAAGATGGAACATTGTATGTTGGAGATCAGTCTGGTAGAATTCTTTATATGCCAGCTGGAGAAAACGCTATTGACACTTTAATTAAAATTGGAGAAAATCCTAATGTTAAAATAAATGAAACAGGTCGCATAGTTGGGGACAATAAGGGTTATCTCTACATGTTAACGAATAGTTTTGGCTACTCTGTAGTAAAAATAAACTTGAATAACACAAATGACACTAAAGTAATTTTCGAAGAACCTAATGACGAGAGCCTTGGTTATATAACTTTTCATGAGGACAGAATATATATTACAACTGTACATGGAGTATCCTCCTTTAAAACCGATGGTTCCGATTATAAGCGTTTGGTGGATGATGCAACTAAACAATATCATCAGTCTGGTATCTTGGCTTATCATACTGGGCAAATATACCTTTTTAATAATAATAGTAAATTACTCTATAAAATGGATAAAACCGGAAATCTTGAGGAAGCATTTTCTGCTCAAGCTTATAATAAGGAGCATCGTCCAATGACAGAAGACAAGAATGGAGATATATTACTTGGTTATTCATCTATTGAGAAAATAATAATTAAGTAGATTTTAGGAGGTTGTTCAAAAAGTTTTATTCATGCGATTGTCAGCGGAGAATGGGAATCTTGACTAATTTGCATACACATGATGGATTTCTTCGTTCCTCGCATTCACGAATTAATTTGGCTTTTTGAACAGCCGCATTAGAATTGTTCTTTATGCAATAAAAAATAATGTTTTATGAAATACAATTATTTGTATAAGGTAAAAGCCTTTTTAATTTTTTTTGTAGTTATTTTATGTTTTTCAATTAGTAACATAAAAGCACAGAAAATTGATAGTGTTTTTGTACATGCAGATCCACCATCTTTCACTACCTGTTTTGGTAGTAGTGTCACTATTAGCTCAGTTCAAATTTGCGAAAAATATAAAAACTCTTTTGGCTCAAGTGGGACATTTTCAGAGATTTATAGCTCTGTTAAATTATATCCTCCTACAGGATATGAATTTACGGCTGTTAATACAGCAATGGGTACCTCAATCCCTAAAGATATAAATTTAGGTACCTATTTTGCAAATCTTCACGATGGAATAATTGAGTGTTGGTTTCAAACAGATGGCAATTTGAATTTTGACACACTATTCATAAAAGACATAGTTTTAACCCCGACATCTTCTGTAACAGGAAATTCACTATCTGTTGTTGTCGACTTATATGACGCAGGTAACGATTCAACCTATACCTTGTCGGCTTTTAACATGGAAGTACCCAATGTTACTCTTTCAGTTTCATCAACTAACACCATGTTTTGCGAATATGGAGACCAGATTGATTTTACTGCTGCTATTGGAGGAACTGGTTCATGTACTTACGATTCTATTTTATTAGTAGCATATAACACGGAAACCTCTACAAACGAAATACTTGAAGTTTATAAAAAGAATCCTTTTGCTACTTTTTCTGGAAGTGCTAATTATACTATTTCAACAGAAAAAATAAATAGAAATCATTCTTTTGCTTATGCTCTTCTATACAATAAATCTATTTCAATTGAAAGTGATACTCTAGAGATTGGTACCATCAATGAAGTGGGTTCATATACAAACAATAGCGCACCTATTCAAATATGCTATTTTGATCACGAAAGAGGATTTCTTGCAGACACTTTTAGTTTTCAAGCTGATCTTTCAAAAATTAGTCTAATGGGGTTAATCGATTATGAATTCGATCCTTACGATGTTGATGGCTATAGTGGTGCTACATCAGAAGCGTTGGAGCCAGATGATACCAGACACGAATTATTTTTAATTCAAGGGAATTTTTCCGGGTCGCATAATCCTTTTCGTTTTGAAAACAAAGATAGGAGTCACCAGGCATTCTTAACAAACTCAATGACTTATGATGAATACAATGACGCTTATTGGTTTGAGAAGTGGAATATGGCTTACACTGGGTTTTATTCTAATGCATTTCTAACTATCAATGGAAGTAATTGGCTTGGTTTCGAAGAAAGTGGAAACGATCTATACTATAAAGAGTTAAAGACTTTTAATAAAAATTTCCCCCCTTATTTAGTTCGGCAATGCTATTCAACTGATACCACCATAATTGTCTTACAACCAGAAGATATTAATATACCGTCTACTTTGTGTGCTGTTGATGGAAGTACGCATAAAATAAGGGTAAGTGAAGATGTTGATGAAGCCTATACCCCTCCCGGGACAGAGTTTAAGGAATTCAGAATGATAAACGGTACATCTGATACTATTCTGACGGATGATGGGAATAGACAACCAGGGATTTCATCCTACTATAATATCGTTCCAAGTGATATATATGGTTCAAGTATTGCTGATAAAATCTTCGTTGAATTTTTAAGCATTGGAATGTACGATGGCGATGGGAATCCTGCAGATAAAGAATCTGACATTATTTTGGCATCAAAAACCATTCAAATTCTTGCTACTAGAGATGACGCAAGCCTTTTAAATATTGATTCAACTTTTTGTTACGACACAAATGCAATTAGACTCTATTGTAATTATTCTATAGATTCTGTTAAAGGAGATGGGGTGTCAAAATCAAGTGTTTTTCTTAATGACTGGTTTTTTAATTCTGCAACAGCATATGACTCCAGTGGGTATGAATTAGATTCTCTTGTTGGGGATTTTAGATATTATTTTACCGATGATAGAGGATGTCCTGGAAATACAGTTCATAATTACACTGTATATCAAGCTCCAAAAGTTTCTTTTCAAGTAAGCGATCTTTGTGTAGATGAAACATCTGTTTCACCTATTTCTTTTAATACCGACAGTTCAAAAGCAGGCAAAAACGATACAATTAATCACTATACATGGGCATTTGGCGATGGTACAATATACCAAAGTACGTCTTACTTGACCGATACTATTCCCCTTATTTTTGATAATGGAGAAACAAGTGGAACAAAACAATCGCCAAAACACGTTTACAGTAATTCGGGAGAATATATTATTTCGTTGCTTTTAGAATCAACCAAGGGTTGCGAAAGAAGAAAAACTGATACAATACGTGTTGAAGATGTTCCTAATCCAGCTATTGGGTTCGAACATACAGGTTTCTTTCAGGATGTAGTTTCTTTTACAAATGAAACAGACTCAAGTAATTTTGAAACAGATTATGTGTATGCTTGGGATTTTGGCGATGGTCAGAGTTTGAATAACGATTCGGTTGGTGATAATATCGATCATACTTATGCAGCCCATGCAATATACGATGTTGTACTAAGTGCAATAACTCTAAATGGTTGTGCCGATTCAATTTTGGTGAAAGTACCAGTATTTCCTTATGTAGAAGTCACAAACTCTTTATCGGCTAGTTACAATTTTAGTCAAGATAGCGGGTGGTACAAAAGTGCCGATTTTAATATGGGTAGTAATTCAGGTTGGCGACTTGCCAATGTTTCAGGTGTTTACACTGACAGTATTCACAATGGTGGTCAAATGTGGTTAACAGGCGCTAATAGTTTTGATCTGTATAATGAAAATTCATGGATTGAAAGTCCATGTTTTGATATATCAGATCTCGACTTTCCAATGATTAGTCTTGATATTTATCAATCTGTGCAAGAAGGATCAGATGGAGCTGTTTTGCAATACACTGTTAACGATGGAAAAAACTGGGGCAATGTAGGTGATTTTGAATCGGGACAAAATTGGTTCAATACCGAAAGAATTTCTTCTGCACCTGGAGATCAATCATCCGACAACGTAGGATGGTCTGCTTTTGAGGATATGTGGCAAGATGCCCGTTTCCCTATAGATGATATTCGTGAAGAAGCAGCTGACAGTAATGCAAGCTGTGTTAGATTTAGAATTGCTTATGCTAGCAATGGCGATAATGGAGGAGTCGTTGATTATAACGGATTTGCTTTCGATAATTTCGAATTAGGTCAGCGTAGACGGGTAGTGTTACTCGAAGAATTTATCAATGCAAACTATACAGGTTCCGCTACAACAATGTATGCTGCTTTAGACACATTCGTTAATAGGCATCCAAAAGAAGTTGTTGATATCAGGTACCATATTAAAAACAGCCACGATATTGATCCACTATACAGTATTAATGAATGGGATAATAGTGCCAGGGCATCGGAATATGGCGCAATTGCCTATGGTCCTATGTCTGTTATAGATGGTGTATCCGAAGATGTATTCACAGACCTTCAAGGGTATACTCAAGCCTTTAATAATAGATCCTTAAAAACGCCACCTTTCGAAATTATCGATGTAACAACAACACTTAACGGTAATTCAATGGACATTTCGGCAACAATACGTAAGAAAAGCGGAAAAACAGATGCTCTTAATACAAAATTTGATCAATTGGTACGAATGGCAATTGTTCAAAAAAACATGGTTGATGAGAATAATGTAAATCATAGAAATGTATTAATTGATTTACTACCTAATGGCGCAGGAAACGTTGTAGAACGAATTCCCCCCAGTTTAGCAGTTGGAGAAGAAGTACAAGTAAATGCAACATGGACTCCAAATATTAAAACTCAAGGAAACGAGTATAGACTTATAATCTATGTGCAATCGGTTTGGGGAATAAATGAAGTTCAGCAAGTTTGGTTTTCTGACGATATTGCTGATGCTATACCACAAATTGCTACATCGGTTAACGATATTACTGAAAATAATACTTATAGATTATATCCGAATCCGGTAACCGACTTATTGAATGTTGAAGTTAAAAAAGATAATGTTCAGCAAATTAACTGGTCGGTTTATTCAATGAGTGGGAATATGATAAAAGATGGGGAAACCTCAATTGATGGCGGTAAAGTACATATACCTGTAAAAGATTTAAGTAGAGGTATTTATATATTCAAGATACTTGAGCCAAATGGAAAGTTAACAAGTTTTAAAATACTGAAAATTATACAGTAATACACTTTTTAAACATGTGGTTATGTTTAGACCTTCCGAAGAAATTCGGGAGGTTTTTTTATTCTCCACATTTAAAGAGGAGGTGTCAACCGAAAGGTTGACAGAGAAGTTATTGACAGAGGGGGATAATACTCATCCATAAAAATGTGTCTTGGAAACATAAAAGATTTTCAACAAAAACAAGATAGTATGCACAGGTACTACCGGGAGACACATAAATACAATTAAGCTGGTGAATTAATTAGCTCACTATCTTTCCTTCTTTCTTGAATTCACGAATAATAGAATGCTCAATATCTTCGAGTAATATTTCATTATTATCTCTGTGCATAGACTTAAGCACACAATACCGAATTATATTGATAATAGCTCCACCAGCCAATTCATATTTTGCAGCAATTTTGTGTAAATCAATTTTTGCTTCTAAAGGAAAATCGGAAGGGAAAGCCTTTTTCCATAATATATACCGTATTTCAGCATCTGGCATGGGAAATAATATAGCTGATTGAAACCTTCTGTTAAAAGCTTCGTCGATATTACTTTTCAGGTTAGAAGCTAGTATAACTAGGCCGGGGAAATCTTCAATACGTTGCAACAGGTAAGAAACTTCTTGATTGGCATACCTGTCGTTCGAGCTACTGTTATTGGTTCGTTTACCAAATAAAGATTCTGCCTCATCAAAGAAAAGAATCCAGTTCTTGTTTGTCGCTAAATCGAATATATTTTTTAAATTTTTTTCTGTTTCGCCTACCCACTTCGAAACTACCATAGATAAATCTATGCGATAAACATCAACGCCAAAACTTTTGCCGATTAATGATGCTGTAAGCGTTTTTCCGGTTCCAGGAGGACCATAAAACAGAGTTCTGTAGCCTGGTTTTAGCCTTTTACCTAAGTCTTTATGTTGAATTAACTTCTGCCCATGTTCCATCCATATTTTTAATTCTTCTAGGTCTTCGTGTGTATCGTAAGGTAATACCAGGTCTTCCCATTCCATGCGGGTTTCAATTCTTGCAGCAGGAAATTCCGAAGTGTATTCGGGACGAAAATTCTTTCCACTTAATATTGATAAAAGTTCTGCTTTGGGGTATATCTGCCCACTAATAGGAGGAAGGCCAAGTTCTGTTTGTCGGAGTTCTATAAAATTCAGAATTGACAGTTTGCTTCCCGGATTTAGTAATTCTGAGAGCATTATCCGTTTTGTAATATCATGTCCGGCAAGTAAGAATAATATAGTCTCACCACTTGGGTAAAAGCATTTATTATCGCCAATTATTTTTCCTCCTAACATGGAAAAAGAACCCTCGTCTAGTCTTTGTAAATATCTTGCGCTCCTGAATATATCAGGGTAGTATTGAGGTGCTATTGAGGCAAATATAACAAACAGTTCATGAGCATTAATTGCATTTTTAAAAATATATTTTGTACTACTACTTTCATAAAAACCTAATATCACATCCTCCTCAATACCAATGAAATTGAAATAAGCACTAATATTCAATTCAGTACATTCTTCATTTTTGTAAAATTTGCTGAAGGTCTCATTTATAATTTTGTAGACTAGACTAATATCATTTTGCAGATTTATTGCTGCTTGTTCAAAAGACATGATTGTAATTATTGGTTGAAATTTTGGCAATTAAGGAAATTTATTTCAAATGGGCAAAACAACAGAATAGATTAGTTTACCTAAATATCCATAATACTTTCCTTCCTGTTTGGACAAGAGTAAAATAATATATATTTTAATGCTGTTAAACAGTTATATCTGCAACAACCTATACAACCAATATGTTTCAAACCACAATACGTTCGGAGCAAGGAAAAAAGAAAGACAACACCGATTCAAACAGTGATAATAAGCCAAAAATTAATTTTGGAGAAATGCTGAAGGGGCATGCAAATGTGCCGAATTTGGGAAGTCAACCAGCTCAAATGATGGTGGAGGATGAGGAAGAAAAGCCTACCCAAAAGAAAGCGATTCAGAAGAAAACAATGGTTGAAGAGGAAGAAGAATTGCAAACGAAGGAAACACCTGAAAGGCAATCTGAATCATCTGTAACCTCTGGAACTAAAGTTTCTATGCCAGATGGTGTTAAAGACAAAATGGAAAATTCTTTCGGTACAGATTTCAGTAGCATTAACATTCATAAAGACTCAGAACAGGCAACTAATATGGGTGCTTTAGCATATACGCAGGGCAACGATGTTCACTTTGCTCCTGGGCAATACAATCCAAACACACAGGGAGGACAAGAACTCATTGGTCATGAACTTACACATGTTGTACAACAGAGACAAGGAAGAGTAAAACCAACGAAAGAGCAAAGGAAAGACTTAGCCGTTAATGATAATCCTTTACTTGAAAATGAGGCTGATACGAAAGGGAAGAAAGCTGCAAATGGACAAACCGTAAATGTTGTAAATAGTATCTCTGAAGGTTTGCTTCAAGCTAAATGGAGTGAAAGAAAGAAAAGAAAAAAGTTTGAGAAGGCAAAAGCAAAGCATGCTAAAAATATAAATCGGTTAAAGAAATTAATACAAATAGGACTTTCATCTACAGATATCTTTATTCGAAATTCATGCGAAGCTGTAAAGAAGAAAGTGGTGCCCCTTTATGCTCTTACAACAACTGGTGATTCAAAACAACGACAAATAAAATCTAACAAATTAATAAAACAATATAATGCTCGTGGTGGTAGGCAATTGGAATTAGATTCTTATGTTAGATATTTTCCTGATCCGTTTTCTAATAGTGGAGGAGATATTTATTCAACACCTGTTTATTATAATTGGCAGAATATAAATTTTGATCTAAATATACATAAACATAGAGCTGCAGCTGCCGGATTTGCAAAAGGAGGTGTTATTGCTATTCCTGAACCTGCCAATAGGACTGATGATAATCAATTGTTAAGCTATATTTCACATGAAGTTCAACATATTATGGATAGGCATAATGATGATACTGGAATATCAAATGATTTAAGTAGTTATAAATCAGAATATCGAGCATACTCCTATGCTAACGCAACTGAATTCAGTAGTTTTAGTAATACTACAATTCAAAATAGAGAAGGATATAATTGGCTCGAACGTCAGTATCAAATATTTAACCATATACGAACAAATTATAAGTATGTCAATGATGCGTGGAATGATCCAGATCCTGTGAAGCAAGGAGCTTTTAGGAATGCTGTTGTGGCGTATATCAACCCCGACACTGAAGGGGCAAATAAATTAAATTCTATTCGCATTAATTATTTTTATGATGCCCTAAGTAAAATTTCAAAGGAACCTCTATTTAAAATCCCAAAAACAATAGGATTAGTGAAACAATTGCCAAGTATTGGTCGAGGACTTATTGATGAAGGATTACCAGATAAATTTAAAACCAAACCTGGGAGTCTTCTAAGTCCAGAAGTGCAAAATTTAATTAATATTTCCTTTTTTAAGGATTTTTCAAAGCTCCAAAAGGAAGATGCGCAATATATTTTAAATGAAGGTGATGCTTTGCAAGAGAAAATGAAATCCAACTTAGAAGTAGATGCCTATAGTATGATACTAAAGCTTCTGTACTCAGTAAAATAAATATAATGAGCACTAATAGATTAAAATCTAATCAACACAATATTATATATTCGGCAACATTACTGCTAATCCTAATTTCATGCAATATAAATAGAAAAATAGTAAAATCTTCTAATATTAACGAAATGGACAATACTTATATAGCTCCAGTTATTTCTACGATTGACCCTTCTTGTAAATTCTTATGCCATTTTTATGAAAATAATTTTTACTATACAAATATTAGATCGCTTAAGACGAAAAAGATTGAACTTCAGAATGAAATTAGAAGATTTTCGTTTTCTCAAAGTGGAGAGTTTCTTGTTATTGCAACCAATGAAAATATAATCCGTTATCAATATATGAATGATTGGAATAGTGCTGGCTCTGTACACTACGTACAAATGGCAAAAATCTGTATAAATAATTTGGGAGATGTTGTTATTTTCTCAATTCCAAATGCAACTGAACAAAATTGCACGATATCATACTGGGGAATAAAGTATGATTCAATTTCGACTAAAAAAGAGTTAGGCTTAATTGTTCCGAATATTGCCTATTTCAGTTCTGCTGGTTCAGAGGTTATTTTTAATGGAGTATATACAAACTATAACACTGATGATAAGAAAGGGAATATTTATTTCGGAAAATTAAAAGTTGATAAAGAAAACATATTAAGCAATGAATTAATAGTAGATGAGTCAAATGTTTTTCAAAATGGGTCTTTTTATTACCCATTTATGAATAATTCAATTTTTGCATATACAAACCACCCAAATCTCCAGATTGCTATCCTTAGAGATAATCTAAAGCTAATTAAGGAGGTTATGCCAGACCAATTAAAGATTGAATCAAATATTGTTAAAACAGCAATTTCTCCTAATAATAAAAAATTAGCAATACTTTGGTCAAGTTGGAATGGTCAAAAAGATTCATTCTTTGTTAATCTTATAAATACTGAAGATTTCTCCGTGAATAGCATAATAGGCCCCGATATTGAAACACCTTATTTAGAATCACTAGGTGTTTCAAACGATGGCCAGTTATATTATGCAACAATTGAACAACAAACAATGAGTATTAAGCTCTTTAAACAAAAGAATGATGAGTTAGATTTGATAAAAACTATTCAAGTAAAAGATTAGTAAAATTAATAAAGGTATATGTAAACCTATTCTTGTCTCCTAAAGAGTATTAGAAGACATGTTGTACATTATTCTCATATAAAACCTAACACCATAAATATACCAAAAACCTTATGTTTCAATACACCGCTCGTTCAGAGCAAGGAAAGATAAAAGAAAACCCCTCTTCAAATAAAGAAAATACTTCAAAATTGGATCTGGGAGAAATGCTGAAGGGGCATGCAAATGTGCCGAATTTAGGAGGTCAACCAGCTCAAATGATGGTAAAGGAACAACAAGAGCTGAAGGCAGTTAACAATTCTACAGGGGTGTTAATTAAAGATAAGGATGCTTTAAATCTTTTAAAGTTGGGCTTATCTTCCGAGGAAGCTCAGTTTGTTCTCCTCAACAGCAACGGTTTTATTGATGTAACTAAATTAAAATTAGGTGAAAGTACAATTACTGTAGGAGGTAATTATAAAGCACTATTAGAAATAGCTCAAAGTTCTAAAACAGTTGAAATTATCGTATCTTATGTTGAGGAAGGCATAAATGGTAATAATGTTAAAGTTTCGGGAAAGGATGTTCCCTTCCAATTTCAAGAGTGTAAAAATATTGCAAGAGATTTTTGGCAAATTAATGGAGGAGCAGATGATTTTTCTGGTAAAGTACAAATAAATGGAAAGGAATTAAATTTTGAAGAATTCAATAAATATATGGACTTACAGGATAAATATACTCCTAGCGTTGGTTTAGGTAAAACGTCAGCTCCTTTTGGAACACAACCTAATACAGAATTTGACCGTAGATTAGGAGAAAAATTAAAACCAGAGCATAAAATATTTTCAACTAATGAAAACTACCAAGTGTATGTAAATAAATATCTGCTCGACCATCCAGAAACTATTGGGAAGGCTGTTCAGACCCTTGCTCACGAACTATATGGGCATCTGTATGCAATGTTTAAAGGTACAAGCTCTTCTCACGGATCAGTTAGGAAAAAGGGGGATAATGCAACCAAATGGAATTATAATGAAGATTTGGAAAACCGAATTCTTGAACGGACTGAAGAAGCGACGGATAATTACAACAAAAGAAAGTAAACTTTATGATCAAGATAATTTCTATCATTCTATTACTAATAATTAGTTTGTCACCTAAGTCTTGTAAATCTCAGAATACTAGCAAAGGAATGGAATTGAATATAGATAAAGACTTGAATTGTTATATTGAAGATAATATTAAATTGCCATCTCATGCGAATGGAATATTGAGATATCATATTACTTTTAACATTAGTGTAGATAGTTCAATTACCTCAATTATATTGGAAGATTATTACAATGTTAACTGCCAAGGCTGCGAAGATTCTCTAAAAGATGTGGTTAACAGCATTAGAAAATGGCCCTTTAAACTTCCAGTAGAAATTGAATTGCCTTGTAGTATAAAAAATATGATTACAATTGATTTATTAAATTACCCGATTGGATGCGATTAGTAATCCACAGCTAAAAGTTAACTACTAACAGCTAGCCCATCTAATCGTTTAGCAAAGCAAAACTTAATACCAATCTTTTGCCCTTTATTCAATCGACAGAACAGGGGTCAGATTAGACAAGGAAGTAGTATTTTTGACAGTAATTCTGCAACACTTTGGATAGTCAAAGAATTATATTTTTTATATCTTTATTCAACTTATATCTTATACCACCAAAATTCAACCAATATGTTTCAAACCACAATACGTTCGGAGCAAGGAAATAAGAAAAACGATTCAAATTCAAGCAGCAAGAATAAGCCGAAAATTAATTTTGGAGAAATGCTGAAGGGGCATGCAAGTGTACCTGATTTGGGGAAACAACCAGCTCAAATGATGGTGGAAGAAGAGGAAGAAAAGCCTACCCAAAAGAAAGCGATTCAGAAGAAAACAATGGTTGAAGATGAAGAAGAATTACAAATGAAGGAAGCTCCTGAAAAAAAGCCCAAATCATCGGTTACCTCTGGAACTAAAGTCTCTATGCCAGATGGTGTTAAGGGCAAAATGGAAAATTCTTTCGGCACAGATTTTAGTAATGTTAATATTCATAAAGACTCAGGACAGGCTACTAATATGGGTGCTTTAGCATATACGCAGGGTAACGATGTTCACTTTGCTCCAGGGCAATACAATCCAAACACACGGGAAGGACAAGAACTTCTAGGTCACGAACTTGCTCATGTTGTACAACAGAGACAGGGAAGAGTTAAGCCAGATGCTCCGCAAAATAAAGGTGGATTGAGTGTTAATTCAGACAAAGGTCTTGAAAACGAAGCTGATGTTATGGGCAAGAAGGCAGCAAGTAGTAAATTTGAAAAGAATATCACTTCTAATTTTAAAGCAAATGTAAATAGTTCTAATAGTATCCAGAAAAGTAAAAACACACAATTTAAAACTAACGGATTTACTTATTTGAATGGAACTTTGCCGTATGTTTCTCAAGGTAGACATCCAGCTGCTTGTGGTGCAGCTGTGCTAGCAATGATTCATAATTATTACCATGGTACTAATTATAATGTAGATGATTCAATTTCTAAAATATTAAAAGGTAATGCGGGTCCTTATAGTTTTGATGATATATGGAACTTAGTCGGAAAGCAAATGCCGTTCCTAAATAAGCCTGATAAAGTTGTTTCACATCTTAATAATGGAACCCCAATTGTATTTATGTTCCCTAATCACTATACTGTAGCTATAGGATATAACCCAGATACTAATGAATATTTATTGCACAATCCAGATCCATCAATAGGTGCAAATTGGAAATATGTACCACCAGATCTAACTACCGGATATTTATTATTGCCAGCAACAAGTATTAATAAATTCCTATAAACATGAAATTATTAAAATTTGCAATATTTCTTATTATGCTTCAATCTGGGCTATTTTTAAGAGCTCAGATTAATATATTAAGCTTCGATACTAGTTGTGCAGCAACGGTAATTAGAGATTCTGTATATTACAAACAAAAACTTTGGGGAAAATTTGGTGTTGAAAAAGAAGATGAAGTCAAATTCATTGTAATTCCTTTAGTTGATTTTACAAAAGACGCAGATAAATATGACTCTTTAAGTTCATTATTGAACTATATAAAAGTTTTGGACAATTCATACTATGCATTTGTCCTAAATAAAGAGAAGTATATAGGTTCAATTGAAATTGAGTATACCCCACAGGAAAATGAGAATATTTATGATACAGCAGAAAATAATAAAGATAAAGATTACTATATAAACAAGTTATACGGAGCAAATTTAGATGCTGTTGATTGTAAATGGAATCTTTCCATTCATACAGTATTTCCTAATACTAGTGAATTAGCATTTAAGAATTCGAAGAAGTTTTATGAGGTTAGCAAAGAAAAAAAATATAAATGTTTTTTGTTTAAAAGGCAAAAATGGGAATTATGGTTTGTCAATAACAATGAGCTATACGCATATACTATAGAGAATCAATTATACAAAGAAAGTGAACTCATAAGTGGAATTAAAAAAGTCAATAGTAATGGTATGACTTACTACATATTTGAATACAAGCAAGTTTTTTAAAATATTCCATTTTAAAAACCTCTAATAATGAAAAGAACTTAACCAAATAAATATGTTTCAAACCACAATACGTTCGGAGCAAGGAAAAAAGAAAGACGATATCAAATATTTGCTTCAGCTATTGGATTAACCGGATGGGATAGAACCACATGGTCAAACATAGATGAGAGAGTTGCATATTATAATGATCAGGTAAATGATGCTGCAGCATTATATATAGCAGCCAGTGCTAGTGGTTTGAATTTTGTTAGTTGGGGTAGTTTTGCTGTTGGTTTATCTCAAAATGATGGAGCTCAATATTTAATAAGGGCATTTTTCATTGCTTTAGCAGAAAGATTGGCAGAGGAAGATAGTAATTAGAAAGGGATAATTAAAGTTACATGAAGAGATTTTCAATACTACTATTAATAATCACAGCGTTGATTGGGGTATATCAGGTTGGATCAATCGGGTCGGTATTATACCGTAAAGTATTTGAGTATAATAATATTGAGAGTGCATCATTTCTTCTATGGTTGAACTTTTTTATTGGTCTTGTGACTGTTTTTTTGGTTGTAAAGTTTTCTATTAAGAGAAAAAAAAGCTCCAATGTTTCTATGCTCATTTTAATAGGTGTTAATATATCATTAATGCTGGTTCATTTTTTATGGTTCTTTAAAGGGAACTGGTCATTTGGCTAGTCTTACTCCACTTCTTCCCAGGTATGCTTTGAGTAGAGAGTAATTTTTATGTAATTTCAATTAAGATGGAGGAGCAGCCACCACTCAGTGCAGGAGAGTTATAAATTGCACTATATATTACTATGCTACATGGTCTCAAAACGTAGATAAAGAATGGAATACTAAAGGATGGAAAGCTAATTGTTATGATGTTGCGAATTAAAAATTACTATCAGATTAAATTTGGATTATTAATTTTCATATCTATGATTAACGTATTGGACTCATCAGGTCAAAAAAGGATATTAGATGCATATTGTACCGATGTTCAAACAGCTAATAAAGAATTAATTCAATTTTCAGAACAATTAAGTAACCTTCCTCCTGGAGATCCTGAGAATTTGCTAAGAGGAGTGGAATTTTTTCTTAAGTTGCCTCAAAATATTCAAGATACTGCGCTACTTATACTGTTATATCATCAAAGAGCATATTTTTATTTTGATGGGGAAAATGAATATGAATATAGTTTCTTCTTTGATGATTCAGGTTCACCTATTCAAGACCGAATTGAAATGTTCTGTACTAAATATAAGCAATTTGGTTTTGAGTTGAGTGTTATTTCAGATGGAGATATTGTAACAAAACCTATTTCAGGATTTTTAAAAGAAAGCATTAAAGATTCAATTTCTGAAGAGCTGAGGAGTTTTCTAGACTGTTACTCACAAAGTGAAGTATTGAGTGATTTGTTTTTTTTTAATAATTATGAGGATTATCAAAGTGAACTGGGTCTTTATTTAATTTTTTTAGAAAAAAACATAGCAAAATATAATTTTGTTCACGAGTTCTTAAAAACTGAATATGTTAACTCAATAATATCTTTTTTGTTTAGGGATGAAGATCTATCTGAAATGTCTGGTTATGATGGATTCCATATAAAAGATGCTGAGTATGAAAGAATCTTTACTGATTTCATTCAGAATTATCCGGATAGTAGAACAACTGTTATTATTTATAACATGTTAGAATCGGTTAAAAATCTTAATAATGAACAAGTTTTGCTGTTATACAATCTTTTACACCATGAGAATAAATATGATAAAGAAAATATGGATTGTGAAATATCTGATTTTAATTATGATAATTTAGTGAATGTAATTGATCAAATGATCCAATGCATAAAGAATCAGTAGCATAAATTGGACCTATAGTTTTTTTTATTTGGTCAGTTTTTTACGTTAAAATTATATTCTTTTAGATTCGGATTAGATTTAGAGTATTAGGATTACACGTAACACAAACGTTATGAGATTTTGTTTAAAAACTATCAAGTACAACTGAATTTATTCCAGAAAAGAATTCAAAACAAAAAACTTAAGTTGATTGCAATAAATACCAATTGTGCATTAACTATGCAGAATACAATAGTTGTAACAAAAAAGAAATAAGAAGCACAATGTAGACAATTGCAATGCTGTAAGAATATTTATAACAAGCCATATATGTAGAGACAAGGAAGTAGCATTTTCGACAGTAATTCTGTAACACTTTGGAAAGTCAAAGAATTATATTTTTTATATCTTTATTCAACTTATATCATATACCACCAAAATTCAACCAATATGTTTCAAACCACAATACGTTCGGAGCAAGGAAATAAGAAAAACGATTCAAATTCAACCAGCAAGAATAAGCCGAAAATTAATTTTGGTGAAATGCTGAAGGGGCATGCAAGTGTACCTGATTTGGGGAAACAACCAGCCCAGATGATGGTGGAAGAAGAGGAAGAAAAGCCTACCCAAAAGAAAGCGATTCAGAAGAAAACAATGGTTGAAGATGAAGAAGAATTACAAATGAAGGAAGCTCCTGAAAAGAAATCCGAATCATCTGGTACCTCTGGAACTAAGGTCTCTATGCCTGATAGTGTTAGGGGCAAAATGGAAAATTCTTTCGGCACAGATTTTAGCAATGTAAATATTCATAAAGATTCAGGACATGCAACGAATATTGGGGCCTTAGCATACACACAAGGTAACGATGTACATTTCGCCCCTGGGCAATACAATCCTGAAAGCTCTAAAGGACAAGAACTATTGGGACACGAACTTACTCATGTAGTGCAGCAAAGGCAAGGAAGGGTGCAACCTACTAAGCAAGGGAAAGGAATGTCAGTAAATGATAGTCCGGCATTGGAGAACGAGGCCGATGTTATGGGGGCTCGTGCTGCTCAAGGAAAAGATGCTCAAGTAGTAGGTGTTGGTAATGGAGTGCAGAAGCAGGATGGAGATGATTTAGATAAAGAACCAGTAGAAGAAAATCCTTTAAGTGATAATAATCAGGACTTTTTCACAAATATTAAAACATATATCGAAGAACAAATAACCTTATATACCGAAAAACTAGAATCGGAAGAAACGAAATATGAAGAAAGGAATTGGGCTATAGATTATTCACAAGGTAATTTTTTAGCTTATTCAGAAAGAATAGACCTTTTAGAAAATTATAAGACTGAAGTAGAGTCAATTGAAACAATAGCAAAATCCAAAGGAACCAGTGGAAATGGTTTATTAACTTTAATGAATGTAGTGCATAATGAAGCTGCAAATTATAGAGATGATGCTAAACTTGCTGTTGCATACGCATATCTTAATAGAATAGAATATTCAGGAGATGGCGATATCCGTGAACCAGAAGGCGATAGTGAAATTAGCCATTACTCAGAATTAAATGATAGATGGAACAATTATTCTACAACTGCTGATAGGTTAGAGTTTTTAAGGAATATAAAAAGTTCATTTGATGCTGCTAATTCACGAATTGAGAATTGTACAACAGACCCAACAGATGGCGCGACTCATTGGGTATCGCCAATAGGTTTAGATAGTGCTTCAGGTGCGAATGACACAAAAGCAGGTTACTATCCAAGAAATTATCCCGGTGTAGGTTGGAAGTTTTTTCCAAACTGGGCTCGCTCTAATGAATGGGTTGATGAAAATCCAACCAAAGCTTCTGCTTGGTTTAATGTTTCTGAATATGAAGAAATAATTGCTACGGGGGTAGCAGGAAGTGAATTTTTGTTTTATAAGGGAGTAAAATATTGATTTAAAAAATGAAAATTTCAAAGCTTTTTTTTTCTTTATTATTAATATCTGCTTGCAATATTTCAGCACAGTCAATATCTGATCCAGATATAGCAGAATTAGAGTGTAATAAATGTTTTAGTATAGAAAATGGTTATGATTCATTGGTGTTTACAGATACAATAAGTTATAGTTCAAAAGCAGGTAACTCTTTTAAAAAGCTTGCTATAAACGATTCCTTATTTATTTGGAAATGTGGCAGGAATGATATCGAATATATTATTGATACATTTATTTGCGGAAAACCGGTAGAGTCGTTAATTGATTGGGAAACAGACAAGTTTATTACTATAACTAAAAACTGTGGGTCATATTGTTGGACCAACATTTTATATCCATTGTTCAAGCAAGACTCTGTTTTGTATTTATCTTATTCCGCAATTGATTTTGAAACCTATAATGTTGTCATTATTGGAGATGAGAATTTTCAAATTAAAAATTTGATTTCGGGAAAAGAAGTACAAATACCTATTGCTGAGCAGGAATGCTTAAATATGCATCCTCTTTTTGCGATAAAAGAAATAAAGATTTTTGAAGATAAATTATCTTATACGATTAAATGTAAGGATAGCACTTTAAAAAAAAGAGAAGAGAAATTCAGACTGATTAAGTAAGGCATTCTACAGTGCAATAATGAGATATACAGAGCATCCACCAGAGCGCTTTTGTAGCGCATTTCTTAAAATCCCAGTTTAGTTTACCTTTTGAATCAACTCCAGCTCGCACTTGTTTAGCATAGCAAAGCTTAATAACAGTCTTTTGCCCTTCCCGCAACCGATTGAACTAAGTTCGGCAGAGGCATGGAAGTTGTATTCTCAACAATAATTCTGTAACACTTTGGACAGTCAGGAAATTTATTCTATTTTAATACCTTTATTAACCTATATCAGCAAAAACCAAAATCCAATCGGTATGTTTCAAACCACAATGCGTTCGGAGCAAGGAAATAAGAAAAACGATTCAAATTCAAACAGCGAGAATAAACCAAAAATTAATTTTGGAGAAATGCTGAAGGGGCATGCAAATGTACCGAATTTGGGAAGTCAACCAGCTCAGATGATGGTGGAAGAAGAGGAAGAAAAGCCTACCCAAAAGAAAGCGATTCAGAAGAAAACAATGGCTGAAGAGGAAGAAGAATTACAAATGAAGGAAGCTCCTGAAAAGAAGCCCAAATCATCCGTTACCTCTGGAACTAAGGCCTCTTTGCCGGATAGTGTTAAAGGCAAAATGGAAAATTCTTTCGGTACAGATTTCAGTAGTGTTAATATTCATAAAGATTCAGGACAAGCTACTAATATGGGTGCTTTAGCCTATACACAGGGTAACGATGTACATTTCGCCCCTGGTCAATACAATCCTGAAAGCTCTAAAGGTCAAGAACTAATTGGTCATGAACTTACTCATGTAGTTCAGCAAAGACAAGGAAGGGTAAAGCCAACTAAAGAGCAAGGTAAAGGATTAGCGGTTAACGATAATCCTTCTTTGGAAAACGAGGCTGATGAGAAGGGGGAAAGAGCAGCACATGGAGAAACAGTTGAGATTTCTGGAATGACCTCTCATTCTTCAATAATGAAGAAGGACGAAATACCAAACCCTGGAATACACATTGTACAAAGGGGTGATAATTACTCTGAACTAGCCATAAGGTATGGTGTTTCAGTTGAAGACTTACGAAATTGGAATGGTTATAAAGATACAGAAATACCAATAGGGGCAAAGTTAATTGTTAGCCCAAATCTAACTTCAGCTAATGTTATTTCTTCTTCAACGCGAAGACCTTTGTTAGATCCCAATAACCCAAACGCATTAAGGGATGATTTAGTTTTTGGAGACAAAACTAATGACGAAATAGTTCAAGAAGGAGAAGACTATTTGATAAATTTATATAGGACTGATGGCTCTAAAACAAATGAGCAACTGTTTAACAATTTCCATACAATGGCTACAGAACTTTTTACTTCGAGAGATATGACTCCGGTATTAAGGGAAATGATTAATTTTTTTGAATCTAATACAGGAGGTGACCTTGGCCAAGAATTCACGCCTGATGGTATGGGGTATGCAATATTTGAAAACGAACATTTAAATGAAGTTGTTTTAAATAGCGATGAAGCTCAAGCTTTTATTAATGATGTTGAAAACAGGATTATTGAACAACTTCAACAAGATATCCACCCAAATTTAATCAGCATTGGCCAATTAGATAGAATCCGATTTAATGACTTTTGGACGCATACTTTCAGAGGAGGGTTAACAATTGCTATAAACGATACACAAGCTTTTGATGTAACTCTTAATTCTTTAACAATTAACGATGATGGCTCTTTTGAAGGTAATTTTACTGTTGTTATTTATGATCATTTTGGATTGGACGAGGGAGATGTAACTCCGGGTTTATTCCCTTTTGCGGGATTTAGGGCCTGGTATAGGTTGCAAAGAGAAAGGGGCTTTCGTCCTTTTATTACGAAAGTGAATTTTTCAAAATCGTTTTCCGGTAATTTAAATAAACAATAATGAACAATCATTTAAAATATTTTTTGGCTCTTTTTGTTTTACTTATTATGAGTTGTAATGAAAAAACTATGGATATTTATAGATTAGATAACTTTTGTAGTGAAGAGGTATTAAAAGGAAAATTAAATATTACCGAGGTATTTATTATAAGTAACATCCCTTCTAATGACGAAAAATTGAAAAAATTATTAGAAGAGTTTAACCAAGAAACATACAATAAAGATATTTTAGTTAAGGAACCCTTAACTCGGACAAGAACATTTTATAGACAATCGAAAAACTTAAATGCCGATTTTAAAGCTAAGGATCCAAATAAGTCGGGTTATTTTAGTAAAACTGATTTGTCTGATTATTATGAAGATAAAATACTTTTATCTCGTTGGACCGTTTCTAAAAAAGTTACAGGATACAATACATGGTACCTAAATTCAGCTCGTGGCGAAACAAAACATTATATCTATAATTTTAAAAATACCTTAAATTAAGCTATATCAGCAACAATTAAAAATCAACCAATATGTTTCAAACCACAATACGTTCGGAGCAAGAAAATAAGAAAAACGATTCCAATTCAAGCAGCGAGAATAAACCGAAAATTAATTTTGGAGAAATGCTAAAGGGACATGCAAGTGTACCTGATTTGGGGAAACAACCTGCTCAGATGATGGTGGAAGAAGAGGAAGAAAAGCCTACCCAAAAGAAAGCGATTCAGAAGAAAACAATGGCTGAAGAGGAAGAAGAATTACAAATGAAGGAACCTCCTGAAAAGAAGTCCAAATCATCTGTTACTTCTGGAACTAAAGTCTCTATGCCAGATGGCGTTAAGGGCAAAATGGAAAATTCTTTTGGCACTGATTTTAGTAATGTTAATATTCATAAAGACTCAGAACAAGCTACTAATATGGGTGCTTTAGCATATACGCAGGGCAACGATGTTCACTTTGCTCCAGGGCAATACAATCCAAACACACAGGAAGGACAAGAACTTCTAGGTCACGAACTTGCTCATGTTGTACAACAGAGACAGGGAAGAGTTAAGCCAACTAAAGAGCAAGGTAAAGGATTAGCGGTTAACGATAATCCTTCTTTGGAAAACGAGGCCGATTTTATGGGGGCTCGCGCTGCTCAAGGAAAAGATGCTCAAGTAGTAGGTGTTGATAGTGGAAATGATATACAAAGAAAAAAGGATAATGATGAAGATGTATATGGCTATTATAAAATTAAAGAAGAAGATAAAAGCCTTGATGAAATTGCAAAAAAAATTGGTTGTTCTAGAGGAGAGCTAATTATAGCAAATAGACAATTAACTAACTTTGATAATCCACGCTACCGCCATACTTTTATTGATAAGGTTATTATATATCCAAATGCAAAAAGAAAAGGAGTTCAAGTTTCTGAAAAGGGAAATAAAACTACTTTCCACATTACTGGGAAACTATTGAATAATTCTCATGCTGGTATTAATTCAACTCTACTTTGTGAAAAGTTTAAGAAAGAATTTACTCAAGCGATAAAAAATGTCAAGGCAAAATATGGTTCAACTGAATCTAGTTATGAGGCAGATATTGATTTTAAAGTGGCAAAATCAATGAAAGAGGTTGCAACAACTGATTTGCTAGTTGTTTTGGTTGATGATGTAGAATACGACGAATGGATTTTGAGTATGACTCAAACAAATGGAGTTGCAGCACATATAGGTGCAAGAATTGCTTATGTTGAAGCCGGTGCGTCTAACGTAATAGATATAATGATACATGAGGTTGGACATTTGATGGGAATGAGCGATACATTTAATAGAAATAAAGATGCTAAAAATTATATGTCTTATGGCAAGTCAAGGAGTGAGTTTAACGATTATCAATTGAATAGAAGTAAACGATCTGCTAAAGAAGGGGATTTAAATCTTGGTCGCAACTATGAGTATGCAGAATCAAATTATTCCAGTACATCTGAAACTTCTGATAATGAGCCATTTTTAACTGATGTAAAAAAGGGTGAAAAAATGCCATTAAAAATAGAAAATACAAACTTAAAAATTATAAAGACATTAATACGTGGTAAGGATACAGAAAAATAAAACAATAATTGATGATGTAAATGCTATCTAAAAAAGCTACTATTAAGGGAGTTATTGATTCGGCTTTTACTATTATTCCTAGAGGGAAAGTTGCAAATATACATCACAACTTAGTAGAAACTTTAATATTAAATCTTCGACCGGTAAGGTAATTTGGAACAGCATACATGTCCTGAACTCCAACATTGTTTTCAACTGTTTTAACCCAATCGTATGAGGCCATATTAGGAGCTTTAAGAAGGTTGAGAATTTCTGCAGTAATCCAGATGTTATTCAAACCAACTTTCTTATTCTTTTGGCGCTTAATTATACGCGAAAATCCAATATCTACCCTTTTGTATTGATTTAAAAGAAATACTTCTCCAGGTTTATTTGATGTGGGGCCAGAGTAGGGAAGACCTGTACCAAAATTAACTAATAAGTGAACCTTGTAGTCAGGGTTTGAGGGTAAGTAGTCCTGAAAGAAAATAGAAAACGTTAAAGTCTGATCCGTTGGTCTTCGATAATAATCTGTTGTTGTTGGAGAAGCTCCTACGTTTTCAGAATCAAGCATGTCAGTTACTTTTTCTCTGGTTCTGAGTAAAGAAAGACTAAACCAAGACTCAGTTCCGGGAACAAATTCACCATAAACCCGAAAATCAATACCAGTAGCAAATCCTTTTGCTTCATACTCAGGCATGTATTCAACCTGTATATTTTTAACCCGGTATGGAATTATATCATACAAGTGTTTGAAATAAATCTCAGTCGTAAAAATAAATGGACGATCCCACATTGTGTAATAGTAATCTGTTCCAAAAACAAAATGAAGCGATTTCTGAGCACGTCTTTCAGGAAACAAATCTCCCGAATAGTTCTTAACCTCCTTATATAAAGGTGGCTGCCCATATAGTCCTGTTGCCAGCATGAATTCAACTCTTCGCTCCCAATATGGTTTAATGGTTATAGTAGCTCTCGGACTGATTAATAAATTGTTATTATATGTCCAGTAATTTGCCCGTAAGCCATATGTTAGTCCATATTGTGCATTTTCAGTATAAAAGCTATGTGAATTTTGGATAAACGCCTGATACCTAAAAGATGAAATTTTGTTATGTGCACGTTCCGAATAATCAAGTAAAATTTCTTCATCGGAATAGGGGATAGACATGCCGGTTGAATCAAGGAATCTCCATTCGTTAAACTTATCATCAATATATTCTGTTTGTGCTTTTAATCCCCATTTCCATGAAATATTATCCCCAAAATAAGTTCCCTTGTGTTCAAGAGAAATAATACTTGAATTAAGGTATTTTCTTGCATGTTCCAGACTTGCTCCTGTTCCAATATTTATTACAGTATCTTTACTTCCAGAAGAACGAGCAATTTGAGATAGATAGTACTCTGATAGTATATCGTAAGAAATTTCTTCGTTTGATTGAAATGCCGAACCTATGAATTTTAAAGATAGGTTTCTATTCGGCGAATGGTTAAATGAAATAGCTCCCATATAAGAATCAAACATATCCTTTTCCTGTCCATCGTAGAAAACAGTAAGACGCAAAGTTTTTTGGATTGTCCCAAAATCAGTTTCGCGCGTTTCAGGAGCCATGTTAAACCTGTTAGCAGAATAATTACCTAAAATCGAAAGACTACTTTTCTGTGTGAAATTATAGGTAACTAAACCTTGCAAATCAGAAAAATTTGGAACAAACTCACCTTTAACATCCAGAGATGATAACAGGTACTGTGATGTTTTATAACGGAACCCTGTATTGAAATTCAACTTTTTATCCTTAGAAACGCCTGCCAGATGTACACTTCCACCCAAAAGACTCGCTATAACAGTTCCCTCAAATTCCGTTGGCTTTTTATAAGTAATATCAAGTACCGATGACATTTTATCACCGTACTCAGCATCGAAACCACCAGCAGAAAACTGTATTCCGGAAACCATATTTGGATTCACAAAGCTTAATCCTTCCTGCATTGCACTTTGTACCAGAAGAGGACGGTGAATTTCAATATCATTAACATAAACCAAATTTTCATCATAACTACCACCGCGCACAGAGTATTGCGAACTAAGCTCATTGCCGGAAACCACACCTGAGAAACTTTTAAGAATAGCTTCAATATTTCCACTTGTATTAGGCAGCTGATCAATAGACTTCATATTAATTCTGGTTAAAGTCTTATCCCTGGGTTGAATACCTATAAGTGTTACTCCTTCTATTTCACTAACTTTTTTATTGAGTGTGTATTTTTTTATAACTACTTCATCTGGTGTTGCAACAATTGTGTCAAAAACACTTTGATAACCAAGAAAGGATACTTTAATAAAACACTTTTGATTAGCAGGAAGGTTCATGTTGAAGGAACCATCTGAAGAGGCAACTACACCAATATTTTTATTTGTTGCAATAATTGATGAACCTAACATAGGAGCCCCGTTGAAACCAACAACTTCGCCCTTGAATACAGCCATTTGTCCACTTGCAACAAGATGTAAAGTTAAAAAGGGAATTAGTAAAATGCGTAAATTAATTTTCATAAGTATATTAGTGGACATGTTCTATAACTTAAAAAATAACGAATAATTGTTTGATTGTAAACATACTTAAATATCCACTATTACTTTTGCTTAAAATCACCATTTTTTATTGCTTTGAAAAACTTCTGCCAGGCAAAAATATTAAAAATCTGGTAGGTTGGTTGAGTACCATTAATTGTAGTTTGATTGAATTGTTGTTTCATAACTTCATTAAAGTTCTCTCTCGAGGTCATATTGTTTTCCAATAAGATTTGGGTTTTTATTAATGCAATGTTTTTCCTGGCTCTGTCTAAATCATCTTCAGGGAGTTCTAAATTTAAAAAAGCTTCTTTAAATTCCTCATAATCATTCCATGGGTAAATTTCAATCTCCGTAATAAGTATAGTATCACTGGCCATTAAAACATCCCTAATAAAAAAAGGGTTTTCAAGATCTTCAGGTACAATAACAAAGCTCTTTTTATATCCCAATGTAGAAAATAGTATTGAATCGTTTGGAAACACAATGAAAGAAAATTTACCTTCTCTATCTGTAATTGCACCCTGATTATTTCTTAAGTCTAAAATATGAGCAAATTTTAAAGGTTGAAGGAATTCATTGAGAACGCGCCCTGTAAACTGAATCATTCTCTCATCCTCTTCTTGGGCGTTAATATTTCCTAGTAATCCAGTAAAAAAAATAAATAGTGCTATTCTCCTCATTTATTTGGCGTTAAATCTGCCTTTCCTTTTCTCTTGAAGTCTTTCGATTTCAAAAATATTCAAATATTTGAAAAAAAAATGTACTTATTAGAAAATGGCATGTTAAAAAGTTATAATTTAATATAAGTAAATTGGAAAATGAACATTAAAATAAATTAATTATTTCAGTAGAAACGTTATTTATGATAATACAAAAAGAAATAAGCTTACGGGGCTATAACCGTGGATATCATCTCATTACAGATGTAATTGAACAATCAATTGATAATCTTCCAGAATTTGGGTTGTTAAATATTTTGGTGAAGCATACTTCTGCTGGAATTACAATAAATGAAAATGCAGACCCATCGGTTCGTGTTGATTTCCAATCCTTTATTGATTTTTTAGTTCCTGAAAGGCACTCTTTGTATACCCATACCATGGAAGGTGATGATGACATGCCAGCGCATTTAAAAGCTTCACTAATTGGTCAGACAATTACTATACCTATTACAAATCATAGACTTAATCTTGGAATGTGGCAGGGAATTTATTTCTGTGAATTCAGAAACAGGGCAAGCTCAAGAAAGTTAGTACTAACAGTAAGTTATTAAATAATTGAACAGATGTTTACCGAAGAAGATCAGAATCTATTTAAATCAAAGAATATAAGTCTTGAAAAAATTCAATGGCAAATGGAACTTTTTGTCAATGGAGTTGAACCTATTGAATTGAAAAAGGCTGCTACAACAGAGAAGGAAGTTATTGTACTGGATAACTTTGAAAACTACATCAAATTATATGATGATTCGCCCAAAGATGTATTAAAGTTTGTTCCTGCTTCAGGTGCTGCCAGTAGAATGTTTAAGGAGCTTTTTGAATTTAAAAATAATCTTGAAGAAAATCCAGAGATTAATTTAGACGAATACCCTTCGATTAAAAAATTCTTTGATAACATTAAGAAATTTGCTTTTTATCATAAATTAGATAAATTATTAGCTGATAAAGAAGGAGTTGATCGTCTTATTAATGGGAAGAAATATGGCACAATACTATCATACTTATTAACTTCCGAAGGTCTTAGATTTGGAGAACTTCCTAAAGGCTTATTGAGTTTTCATTTTTATGCTGGCGGAGTTGCTAGAACTCCTTTTGAAGAGCATCTTGAAGAAGGAGCTAAGTATGCTTGTTCAACTGGGAAAAAAGTAAAAATTCATTTTACAGTTTCACCAGAACATCTCGAAGAATTCGAAAAGCATAAAGATACAGTTGTTCCCAAGTATCAGGAAATGTATAATGTAACATATTCAATAAGCTTTTCTGTTCAAAAACCATCAACAGATACAATTGCTGTTACATCTGAAGACAAACCGTTTTATGACGATAATGGCGATTTATTATTCAGACCTGGAGGGCATGGTGCATTAATTGAAAATCTTAATGATCTTGATGCAGATATTATTTTTATTAAAAATATAGATAATGTTGTTCCCGAGAAGAGGTTAGCAAATACAATAAAATATAAAAAAGCCTTAGCAGGTTATCTTCTTGAAGTTCAAAGTAAAGTATTCGAGACAATTAAAGCATTGGAAAGCTCTCCTGATGAAGAGACGATTATTGAAGCAAAGGATATATTGACTAATAAATTCAATTTAGGAGAGAAGTGTTTTAGTAATTCCGAGAGTGATATTGTTGAAAACTTGATTGACAGGTTAAACAGGCCAATTAGAGTGTGTGGGGTAGTTAAGAATGTTGGTGAACCAGGTGGAGGACCATTTCTTACAATTGATGAGAACGGCTGCGATTCGATGCAAATAGTAGAGTCTTCGCAAGTTGACTTTTCTAATAAGTTACAAAAAGAAATATTTGAAAATTCAACACACTTTAATCCAGTTGACCTTGTTTGTGCTGTAAGAAATTACAAGGGAGAGAAGTTTAATTTATTAGATTTTGTCGATTTAAAAACTTGTTTTATTTCCCGTAAATCAAAAGATGGCAAAGAATTAAAGGCTCTTGAATTACCCGGATTATGGAATGGAGCTATGGCAGGGTGGAATACCATATTTATAGAAGTTTCAATGGATACTTTTAATCCGGTAAAAACTATTAACGATTTAATAAGAGATACTCATCGGTAGATATTATCGACAAACTAAAAGGCAAAAAAAAGAAATTTTTATCCAGAAAGAGAATGAACCTAAATATGATAACCCAGACTGATTGTAGTTTTTAATTTTAAATTTTGAATATGAAGAAAAAATCCTGGTTTGTTTTTATAGTGCTATTTTTTCTAACGACATCTCTGTATAGTCAGGGAGAAAAATTTAAAGCTCTATTTATGTATAATTTCACGAAATACCTTGAATGGCCAGATCAAAAGAAGCAAGGGGATTTTGTGATAGGTGTTTTTGGAAATTCTCCAATAATAGATGAGTTAAATGTAATTGCCCAAAAAAGAAAAGTTGGTGCGCAGCAAATAAAAGTGGAAAAGATCTCAACTCTTGAGGAAATTCAGAAATGCCACATTGTTTATTTTCCAGATTCCAGATCGGCTAAATTCACTGAATTGAAATCGAATTTTGTTGCTAAAGGCATAGTTTTTATAACAGATAAACCTGGTTTGGGTAAAGACTCAGGAATAAATTATGTTTCTGTAAACGGCAAACAAAACTTTGAAGTAAACAAGGGAAATCTTGAAGGTCAAGGAATAAAAATAAATTCGGCACTTTTATCGCTTGGAATAATTGTAAAATAAAGAAAATAACAAGATGAATAAAAAGATATACATACTTATATTATTACTCTTTTCAATTGTAGCAATTGCTCAAGAGAGGAAAGATATATCCGAAATGACGAAAGAAGATGTTTTGGAGTTGTCTTATGATGAGTTGTTGGAAATGCCATTCGAGGATGTTTTAAAACTAGCCGAAGTTGTTGGGGTTTCATTGGAAGAACTATACGAGATGCTTTTAAATAAAGATGTTGTTTCTGCATCAAAAAAAGTAGAAAGTAGTTTTGAAGCGCCTCTTTCTACTTCAGTAGTTACTTATGATGAGATTGTTTCCTCAGGAGCTCGCTCTATTGAAGAAGCTTTAAGACTTGTTCCTGGAATGATTGTACGAGAGAAAACTAATGGAAACTTCGATGTACATATTAGAGGAAATGATAATACACCTCCTTATCATATGTTTTTATATTCTGAAAACTCTATCACCCTGGTAATGATTAATAATAGGCCCGTGTATAATTATGCTCATGGCGGTACTTTTTGGGAAACTCTACCGATAGGAATTGATGATATTGATAAAATAGAGGTCGTAAGAGGGCCATCCAGCTCACTTTACGGGTCAAATGCTGTTTCTGGTGTAGTAAACATAATTACTAAAAGTCAGACTTCAAATAAATTTAATATTAATGCTAATGTTCAAGGTGGAACTCAGGGAACTCTTATTTCAAGTCTTGCAATAGGTCAGAAAATCTCAAATAAAGTATCTTATCGAATTACAGGAAATTTTGAGACTCAAAATCGTAATACAGATGAATTATATGTATTCAAGGCAAACCAAGGTAAGGGAAGCTTTATTACTAAAGACGAACTAGCCATTTTACCAGATTATCCTTCAGGAGCTATAAATCTTGCAACTTATGGTAGCGACATTAACTCATTAATTCAACCTACGGGTGATACCAATTATTATTACAGGGTTTTTGATCCTACTGATAATATAAATCAGGTGTATCCGAATCCATTGAAAGCAAGGGAAAGATATGGAATTAATGGTTATTTATTTTGGGATATAGCTGAAGATATAAAGTTAGATTTGAAAGGAGGATGTCAGAATTCAGAGATACTTTCATCCTCAATGGGTGATAACCCTTCATCAATGGTTGGCAGATTATCGAGCACAGGGTATGTTGATTTTAATGCAAATGTAAAGGACTTTAAAGCCCAGGTAAATGTTCTTACAGGCTGGCAAGATATTATTAGAGCAGACACAGGTTTTAAAGTTGATTTAATGACTGTAAATGCGAATTTAGAGTATGATTTTCATTTTGGAAATCTAAATATTCGACCCGGATTTGCCTATCAATTAGGTAAATATAACGATATGGAATATTTGAGGGTAAAAGGACAGGGTTTCTTAAATGGTGAAAAAGAATTTAATTCAACAGCATTAAGCTTGAGGCTTGATTACATAGCATTTGAAAACCTAAGATTAATAGGAGCTATTAGGGGAGAAACATACAATACCCACAAGAATCCATATTTGTCTTATCAATTAATAGCATCGTACAATATTAATGATATACACAACCTCCGTATTGTGCATTCTAGAGCAAATAGAGGACCATTTTTAATTGATAATTACGCAAGTTTTCTTTGGGATAGGGAAGGTAGACCCGATCCAGGATATATTCTTTTTCAGGGTAAAGAGAATTTAAATTTGCTCACAATGAATATGTTTGAAATTGGTTATAGGGTAAAAGCAGCAAAGAATATTATGATTGATTTGGAGGCTTTTATGACAAAAGCAAAAGATTTTGGTGCCCTATACCCTGACTCTGTAAATCTTAATGGAGCTCTAACAGGAGCGGATAGAACCTGGGTAAGAATGTCATACAATAATATTAATCTGGAATCTTCACAAAAGGGTGTTACAGGAGTAGTTAGTTGGGTTGTAAACGAAGATCTTCTGGTAAAAGTTTTTGGAACCTATCAGGTAACTCAATTAAAAAATGTATTGAAATATACACAGGATGGAACAATTATGTTTATGCTTGGTCTGGCCAAAGTAATTGCCTTAGAAGGTGGGCCTCAGTCTTCAACAAGTTTTCCGTCTGATAGAAAAGATGTTGAGAATTTGGCTACACCATCTTTTTATGGAGGTGCTGTTATTAGTTACAAAATGCTTAAGGATAAACTTAAACTAAATTTAAACTCTTATTTTTATTCTAGGCAAGAGTTTAATAATAAATATGTTTTAATAGATGAAGATACTCAAGAGCCAATTCCAATAGAAATTGCTCCGAAGTTTGTTGTTAATGCAAAAGTATCATATAACCTTATACCTCAGGCTAACGTATTTATTAATGTTCGTAATGCACTTGGTGCAAAGCGCGAGTTTGCATATATGGATGAAATAGGCACTATATTTACTGTTGGTGCAACATTTAACTACTAATACAACTAATTCAAATTGAATATAAACTTAATTATTAGCTTATGAAAAATTTCACGAATTCATTAAAAGTATTTATACCAATTGGTTTAATCTTAATAGTATTATTTTCTTGTGAAGATGATAAATCAGAACCTGACAAAGCTTTTGTTGGTAAATGGCAAACTGAAATTTTTTCAAGTTATGACCTGTTAACTGGAGCTCCAGTAGAGCAACAAATGCATATTACTCTCACAAATACAACTTTTGAAAATAAGATTGTTCAAAGAGATAGTGGAAGCGTTGCTGAATTAAAATTTAAAAGTGCAATAAAGGGTAAAATTACTGATGCAACAGATAAGGATATGAATATTGAGATAACTCAACTATCAATAACAGAAGGAGTATTCTTTAATAAAGAGACCGATTTGGAAACGTTTAATTCAGCGTGGACCGCTTCTCTTGGTAAAATGCTATACGAAGAATTTGAAGCTAAATACTCAATAGATGGAGAAAAAATGGAATTAATTATTCCAATAAAGTATGGAACAATAGAAACTACTGATACTTTAAAACTTACAAAAAATTAGGATTAAAATAGTCTAATAAAAAAAAGCTGCTTCAGTAAGAAGCAGCTTTTTTTGCTTATTAAAGATTTTATCTCTAAAGTAAATATTCAGGCTTATTTATTCATCGTCCGAGCGACCATAATCATCTACATGAAATATTGATTGCTGATCAGTTTCGTAGTAATATATTTTTAAACGTACTGTATCACGAAGAAAACTTATACGTCCAATTTCAACTCTATTTATTTTTATACCCGTTCTCTCGGCAAGATCTTTAATTAATTCTTCTCTTCGCTCTTTCTTAATGAGATCAATTTTTTCGTATTCAATTACTTTTGTTGTTTCATGCTTAACTAAAGAAACTCTTTCCAAAAGGAAGGTAATAAGAAGAATAACAAAATTAGTAAATAGCAATTCAGCATAGCTAACTTTTTTATTTGCCAAAGCATTAATAACAGATATTCCTATTACAAGGAACAAATAGGTCATTTCCTTAATGGGTATAGGATTAGTTCGATACCGAATAATTCCAAAGATGGCAAATAGTCCAAGGGCAAAACCTATTTGTAGTTTTACACTATCTAATAAGAAACATAACAAGAAAATTATTGAACTTATTAATATATAAGTAAATAAGTAGTCCTTTCTTTTTGCATGCGGGTAATATAAAAGGCGAACTATTGTTAAAACAATAAGCATATTAAAGCTAAAGCGTATAATAAGCTCCAAGAAGTCGGCATAGTCGATAATCTCGATTCCAAATATCTCAGCCACATTCTGTTGTAGCAATATTCCTGTAATAAAATTCTCCATTCTCTATTTTATTAATTAATAAAATTTTCTCTTTAAATATATTGGTCTTCAGACTATTTTCCAGAACAGCCCTTCCGAAGCAATATTTGCTCATACCAGTTGGGTTTACTCCAAGATTCATTAAAGTATTAGTAATTGGCGATGAACATTTGTAAGCTTCCTTCTTGGTTTCAATAATTGCAGTATTATGTAGTTTATAAAATCCTTTTTCATCGTTAAGAAACTGTAAGTCTATGTCAATGGTGACTCTTTCCTTAAGGTTTTTGTTTACAAGAGTTACTCGTGTAAAGTTGGTGTAGATTTTCGGCTCAAGCAGATTAGATTCAAAAGGGCAGGTAGAGTTTACAAAAAGAGAAGATTTATTACTAAATGATTTTTCTATTTGATTAACCTTAATACGTTGCTTGATTGTACGAATACCTTTATTTTTAAATTTTATCTCAAGAAATATGTCATCAGTAGTACGGTAATTTCTGTATCTTATTTTATACCTGTTTAATTTACCATTGTGATGCGCTAAGTACATTGAGTTTCCTATGGTATCAAAGTAGAGCGACTCATATTGCATTTTTCGTGTATTATTTATTTCAAGTACAAAATAATCTGCAAAAATATTTTCTAAAACCAAAGCAAGTGCCTTATGACTTAATACATACTTAGAATCTATCCGATTCATTAGTTTCACTTCATTAGTTTTTTCAAGTGAAATTGGAAAGAATTTTTGAAATAAATATTGGTCAATCATTTAAAAAAGATATTTGCTGAAATTACAAAGATATTTGTAAAAAGATTCATTGTAGTGCTTAAAATGACAGGATGGTGGACAAAAAGTAAATTTTTAAGTTATATATATTCCTCAATATGATACTATTAGGCTTGTGTTAAATTGTTTTACAATAGAACCTTTCAATTATTCAAAATTATATTATTGTTAACTATGAACAATATCTTAAAAAATGTATTTTCTTTATAAGGGAGTTGCATATAACGAAATAAAATAAATTATATAAACATGAAAAAGTATCAGTGTATTGTTTGTGGTTTTGTATACGATCCGATTGAGGGAGATCCAGATTCAGGTATTGTACCAGGAACAGCTTTTGAAGATATTCCGGATGACTGGGAGTGTCCAGTATGTGGTGTTACAAAAGACGATTTTATACTATTAGAAGAATAAAAAAGGGTCCTCCTAAAACTGATGTTATACTTTTAGGAAAACCCTTTCTAAATGTTTCAAAATTATGTTTAGGACATTCGTTTCAGAATTTCTACCAGATGTTTCCAGAATTTCTCAACAGTATGTATTTTCATACGCTCGTCTGGAGAGTGCACTCCTCGAAGAGTTGGTCCAATTGAAACCATATCCAATTCAGGATATTTCTCGAGAAATAGACCACACTCAAGTCCTGCATGAATAGCTTTAACAGTTACATCTTGATTAAACAAATCTTTGTAAGCTGAAACAGCAATCTTTAATACCGGAGAATTTGTATTTGGTTCCCAACCAGGGTATGAATTACTATGACGAACTTTTGCACCTGCTAAATAGAAATTACTACGAATCTTATCTGCTAAGTCAAGTTTTGCAGATTCTACAGAACTTCTCTGACTAGTAACAATTTCAGCTGTGTTGTCTTCCATAAAGTGAACAGAAGCCAGGTTTGTTGAAGTCTCAACTAATCCTTTTACGCTTTGACTCATTGTAATAACTCCGTTAGGACAAGAATAAACAGAACATAAAAGCTTATCTTGATTTGTAGCTTCAAGAGCCTGTTTTGGCAGGCTTACTTCTTCTTGGGTAATTGACAGACCTGATTCAGTAATTGCATATTCATTTTTAATTACTTTTTCAAATTCAGATAAGTATGTATTTAACTCATTCTTCTTATTAGAGTCAATTACAAAAACAGTGAATGCTTCGCGTGGAATAGCGTTTCTTAAATTGCCACCCTGGAAATCTGCTATTTGAGCTTTGAATTTTTTGCTTACATTCCATAAGAATCTTGTCAATAGTAGGTTTGAGTTACCAAATCCTTTGTCGATATCATCTCCAGAATGACCACCTTTCAATCCAGCTAAAGAAACTTTAATAGCTACTTTATTGATTGGGTCTACATCAACTTTAGAAAGGGGATAGGTAATAAGGGTATCAATACCACCGGCACAACCTATAAATACTTCTCCATCATCTTCAGAGTCAAGATTAATAAGCGTTTTCCCCTCAAAAAAACCTTGCGAAAGATTAAAAGCACCAGTTAAACCAGTTTCTTCATCAACTGTAAAAAGGCATTCAATTTTACCATGAGCTAAAGTAGTATCTGAGAGAACTGCTAATTGAGCAGCAACACCAATTCCATTGTCTGCACCCAGAGTTGTTCCTTTTGCTTTGAGCCATTCTCCATCAACATATGCTTCAATAGGGTCGTTGTCGAAATCGTGTTCAACATCACTGTTTTTTTCGCAAACCATGTCTATATGGCTTTGCAATACAACAGTACCCACATTCTCTTTTCCCGGAGTTGCTTCTTTAATGATAAGCATATTACCTGCTTTATCTTTCTTGTATTCAAGCTTATTCGATTTTGCAAAATCTTCCAGGTAAGCAATAATTTTCTCTTCTTTTTTCGAAGGTCTGGGAATTTTAAGAATATCATCAAAAAATTTCCAGACTATTTTTGGCTGTAGATCAGTAATTTTGGTCATTTATTGTTATTTTTTTTATAGTAAACGAAAATACAAAATCCAGTTCGAAAATAATTGTGTTTCAATATGAATTAGGTCATGTTGGTTATTAATACAACAACTATCTGCTTGATGACTAATGACTATTAGCAATTCCTATATTCTTCATATATATTAGCCTGAATAACTAATTTGAAATTACTTTTATCGCATAGAGTATTTTACTATTTTAGCTATTTATAATTGAACTATTTCTCTACTTGCGGCATAGATGTTTACAGTTGAAATTTTACTTGTTTTTATTGCTATTGCATTTATTTTATATTCCTTGTATAGGGAAGTATTTGGTCCGGCATTTACATTTCTGGTAGCAATACTTTTCTTAGGGATTTTTGGAGTTCTGAATCCAAAGGAGATTTTAGAGGGCTTTGGTAATGAACAAGTAGCTATAGTACTTATGTTATTGCTTTTAGGCGATATAATAAGACGCACAGCTGTAATTGAACTTATATTCGACCGTTTGTTCCGAAATGCAAGAAGCTATCGGGGTTTTCAAGCTCGAATGATGATAATAGTTGCTACATTTTCATCCTTTCTTAATAATACTCCGTTGGTTGCTGTAATGATGCCATATGTCGATAATTGGTGTAAAAAAAATAATTACAGTGTGTCAAAGTTTCTAATTCCTCTATCATACGCAGCTATTTTAGGTGGTAGTGTTACTCTTATTGGAACATCGACTAACCTTATTGTGAATGGAATGGTTGTGGATCAGAATCTGGAAGGTTTATCTGAACTTAATATGTTCGATTTTGTATATGTTGGGTTACCTATGGTTGTTATTGGTATACTATACATTCTTTTAGTAGGGCACAAGTTGCTTCCCGGGGGAGAAAAACCAAATGAACTTCCCAAACAAGGTAATCGACAATATATTGTTGCAACCCGTGTGAGAGTAAAATCAAACTTAATTGGCAAGAAATTGACTGATACTGAGTTACCAACAATTAAGGGGCTAGAATTAATTGAATATCGCAGAGGAAATTTTAAGTTGTTGCAAACACAAGATATTGTAATTGAACCTGAAGATAATCTGATATTTTCTGGAGATAATGAACGATTTGCTGACCTATTACATTCATATTCAGGACTAGTTGTTCCAGAAGTTGGAATGCTTTCAAAAAATAAAAACACAGAGGTTACAGAACTAATTGTTTCTCAAAATTCGGCTTTGGTAGGAAGACAATTGAAAACAATAAAATTTCGCGCAAGGTATGATGCTGCGGTATTAGCAATTCATAGAAATGGAGAACAATTAGCCTCCGATATTCAATATGAACTATTGCGTGCTGGCGATGTGTTGCTTGTATTTGCAGGAGAAGCTTTTGACAGTAGAACACGAACTTCAAATGATTTCTACTTTTTAACGCGCATAAGAGATTTTGTGAAAATTGAAAAATGGAAAATAGCATTACTATTTATTGGTACACTAATAGCAATATTATTATCTGCATTGCACGTTAAAGGTGGAATTTTTCTTGGACTGATGGTTGTTATTATGATGTCGTTATTGTTCAGGATAACTACTCCTAAAGAACTACCAAAAGGAATTGACTACAATCTAGCCTTAATAATAGTAATGTCGCTCGCCTTAGGAACTGCTATGATAAAAACAGGTGCTGCTGGAATGATAGCTGATTGGTTGCTTACTATTTTTCAACCCATGGGAAATATAGGTGCCTTATTTGGTATATACCTGATAACAACCATACTTGCAGCTTATATTACAAATAAAGCGTCTGTAGGTATTATTTTTCCTATTGCACTTGTTATGTCTGAAAATTTAGGAATTGATAATCCTACTCCTTTTATATTAACAGTAGCTTATGCCGCGGCTGCCAACTTTATGACTCCTATTGGGTATCAGACCAACCTAATGGTGTACGGTCCAGGAAAATATTCTTTTAAAGATTTCTTTAAAATAGGCTTTCCGCTTACAATACTATATATGATAACCACTGTTCTTATTTTAGCTTACGTTTATAAATTATACTAAATGGATAGTTTAAATAAACTATTGAAAATTGCCGTTGAAGCAGCATTAGAAGCTGGGAGAAGCACCCTTGTATATTATGGAAATGATATAGATGTTGATTTAAAAACAGACAGTTCTCCTTTAACTCAGGCTGATCTGGATTCGAATAAAATTATTGAGGAGAAACTTCTACCAACAGAAATACCAATTCTAAGTGAAGAATTAGTTCCTGAAGATTATGAAGAAAGGAAAAAATGGAGGTTTTTATGGATTGTAGATCCTTTAGATGGAACTAAGGAATTCATTAAAAAAAGCAATGAATACACAATAAACATAGCCTTGGTCGAGAAAAGCACACCTATTATGGGGGTTGTTTATGCACCAGCTCTAGATTTATTATTCTATGGCGATCATATAAATGGGGCTTATAAGGTATCTGATGCTTCAGAAAAAAAACCAGAAAACTTGTTCGACGATAAAATCCGTTCTAAATTAATCGCAGAGTCCAATACAAAAGAAACTGTTGTTGTAGCCAGTAAATCGCATAGAAATGACGAAACCGATGTTTTTATATCAAAATTATCTGAAGAGTTTGAAGATGTTAAAACAAAAAGCTATGGTAGTTCGTTGAAACTTTGTATGATAGCTGATGGCGAGGCCCAGATTTATCCACGATTAGGGCCAACAATGGAATGGGACACAGCAGCAAGTCATGCGATAGTTACTGCCTCAGGTGCAAAAATATATCAATACCCATCATTTGACGATGTAGTGTATAACAAGGAAAACCTGCTCAATCCATATTTTATTGTTTGTTCAGTAGAAAAAGAAAAGGCAGTAAAAAAATTATAGTTTTTTACTACCTGTAATATTTTATTCCGATAGTATCGGGAACGAAAAACTTAATTCTTTAGGTTTACAGTTCCATATTTAGTATCAATATACACTTTTGACTTAGGTTCAGAATCTTCACCAACTTTGCCTTCTACTTTTATTTCGGTCGATTCCTGAAATCTGTTAACTCTTGAATTCTCAGGATATATAATGCTTCCATATTTACCTATGCCTTTGAGCAAATATGAAGCTCCATCTTCAATTCCGATTTTATAACCCCCATAGAGATTAATAATTTTGACTATTTCAAAGCTTGCAGGCATATAACCAACTATAACATCAGTATACTTTGTATCAAGTTTTAATTTTTTTCCGGTGCTTTTAATTTTAAAATTACTGTACCCTGCTTCTCCAACTAAGTTTGCTATTGTGCCAATTTCATAGGTGTCATATTTTGATTCAGACACTACAGAACTTCCTCTGTTTATATATATTTTTGAATACTTACTAAGAACTATAAGAGCTTTGCTCTCATCAATTTTAAGTTTTGAATACTTAATGTTTATCTTAAGCCAGCCGCATTCTTCAATATTTCCTTCCGAATAAGCTAAATATACTTCAGTTATAGGTTCTTTACTTAAAGAACTAATATTGTTTGCTTTGAGTTTACCATATTTAACTGTAAATTTTGAAGCTGATGAAATTCTGTCAATAAATACATTTCCGTATCTATTTAGAATATCAACTGGTACAGTATGAGGCATATTAACAATATAATTTACCTCAAATTTTTTGTCCCCATTATTAATACGCATTAAACTTTTGCTAAAGCTTTCGTCGTATTCAGTTTTAAAAATAATCTTGTCACCCTCAGTATAATACTTAATGTCAATCATTTTCAATAGTTCACTGGCCTTGCTCTCATCAACATCGAATAATTTCACCTGGACTTTTACATCAATGTTTTTCTTATCCCAGTTTTGAACATCAATGTTACCATACTTATTATCGATAGATAAGCTTGTACCTGACTTTACTTCATAAGTTTCATGTACTTCCTTTCCAATTTCTTCCTGAGCGGAAATAAAAGATAAATTAAAAGAGATAATTATTGTTGCTACGCTAATCCTAAAAATTCCTTGTCTTGTAATCATATTAGCTTATATTTTTCAAAATATTTACTATGTTATCTAAAGCTTCAATTTTCATAATGTATGTGTTTAAGACAGCATCAACAATTCTTTGATCGCCTGGTGCTTCTTTTAAATCTGACTTAAGTCGACTGAGAGAGTTGTCAAATTCTAATATATCATCTATGATATCAGCTGTGTGCTTCTTTCGTTTATCTAACTGATGAATGGTTTCCATTCTAGTTACTACTTGATTTTGAAGATAAACTTCAGCTTCAACTGTTTCTGCAGTTTCAGAGATTAGAATAATGCTTTCTCCTAACTGCGAATTGTTTGTAGTCTTAACTATTGATAAGAACAGAACTATTCCGATTGAAGCAGCAACTGCATAACCTAAAATAGGTAGAATAAATTTCTTTGACTTACTGATTTTTGGTAATTCATTATCTAACTTGTCCAAAAACCGAGTTTCATGACCACTAGGAATATCCTTTAGGCCAAACTTTGCTCTTTCAAATATGCTCTTTAAATTGTCCATTAGCCTTATGCTTTAATTGTTTAATTAAAAAGGCTTTTGCCCTTGTATATTGAGATCTTGATGTTGATGAAGAAATACCCAGAATTTCAGATATCTCCTGATGATCGTACCCCTCCAATAGATATAGTGTTAATATTGTGCGATATCCGACTGGAAGAACTAAAATATTTTCTTTAATAATTTCAGCCTTATATTTTAATAAATGATCGTCACTTTGTTCGTTGTCTTCAATTTGAAGCTCATAGTGCTCATCTATACTATCAAAATCTAGTTTTTTCTTTTTAAGGAAATCAAGGCATTTGTTTATAGTAATCTTTTTAAGCCAAGCTCCAAAAGTTACTTCTCCTTTAAACAGATTAATGTTTGTGAAGGCTGAAATAAAAGCTTCCTGCATGACATCTTCTGCATCTGTAGCTTCATTAACCATATTTAAACAAACATTATACATCGCCTTAGAATATTTATTGTATAGTTTTAATTGTGCTCTTCTGTCGTTATTCCTACAAGCTCTTATGAGTTTGTCATGAAAATAAATCCTGTGTGCTTCTTCGGATTCCATTATTCAATATTAAAGACGAGTTATAATTTTTAATGCTGCGTCAATATTAAGAAAAAAGTAAAAGATTATTGAATTAATAGATAATGAAATATCTCAATCAGGCAAAAGAATATTAATACTGAAACAAAACAAATAAAAACGCCCCTTTTTCGAGGGGCGATGGGAAGTATAGCCTTTAAATGAAATTCGTAATCAAGTAACTATATAATATTTCAGGGATAACTAATCCAAATAACAGATATGCTCAAAAAAAACATAACAGCATATCTAACGAATTACATTGAGTTTTCGGTGTTAAAGGATTAAAGGTATCGCTTCCAATAATTAATTGCATAAAGAAGCTGTTTGTAACCAGGAAAATGCAAAAAAACGAAAATATTATCTAATTGACTTATGATTAAGTGGTTGGGGGGTGCAATATCAATTGGGTTTAATATTAATTGTATACAAATACCTTGTTTAATTACAGACAAAAACTATTTTGCCCTGCTTAATACAGACAATGCTACTTTTACTCCATCGGCTGCGCTGCTAACAATTCCACCTGCCCAACCAGAACCTTCGCCAGATAAGTATAAATTATCATACCCTGAAGAATAAGTTTCTTTATTACGAACAACCTGAATAGGAGAAGAGGTTTTGCTTTCCAGACCTATTAATGTTCCAGACTCATATCCCTTGAGTTTATTTTGGAAAACAAGCAGACCTTCTTTTAATGATTCTATTATTTGTCGTGGTAATAACTCTTTGATATCAGCCTCAACAAGTCCCATGGGGTAGCTAGTTTTACCAAGATTTGTAGATACTTTATTATTCAGAAAGTCGTTAATTTTTATAGAGGGAGCCTTGTAACTATTTGTATAATCATAGAATTTACTTTCAAGCATTTCGAGCCATTCAAGAGCTTCAATAGGAGAAGATTGTTTGCCTATTAGTTCATCGGGGTGAGTGCCTACTACTATTGCAGCATTTGCAAATTCGTTGCTACGTTTGTATAAACTCATTCCATTCACAATATTTGTATGTTTATATGCTGAGGCTGGAACAACTATACCTCCCGGGCACATACAGAATGAATAAACGGGTTTTTTAACTTTGTTATTTGCTGTTAATCTATATTCGGCTGCCTTTATTCCGGGTAGCTCAGAAACTCCCCATTGAGCTTTATTTATGACTTCTTGTTGGTGTTCAGCTCTCATGCCAATAGCAAAGTTTTTTGTGCGAAAGGGTACATTTTTTCTAAGAAGCATTTTGTAAGTTTCGTATGAAGAATGCCCCGGAGCAACTATAAAATGCTCAGCTTCAATTTCACCATTGTTTGTTATAGCTTTAATAACCTGGTTGTTAAATAATACGATATCTTCAAGCTTTGTATTGAAAATAATTTGGCCGCCTAATTTTTCAAACTTATCTCTAAGTTTCTGTGTTATCGAAAATAAATTATCACTTCCCAAATGAGGATGAGTCATATACATTATTTCTTCAGGAGCTCCAGCTTCAACAAAGGTTTTAAAGATGTAGTTTTTTTCTTTTGATATTCCCTTTGTTCGTGAAGTTAACTTGCCATCAGAAAAAGTTCCTGCTCCGCCTTCACCAAACGAATAATTATTATTTTCATCTAATTCGCCACATTTCTCAAAATGTTCAATACTGTTTCTTCGCTTTTGTACCTTGCTCCCTTGTTCAATTAAAGTAACTTTCATGCCAGATTGGGCAAGAACCAATGCTGAAAATATACCAGCAGGTCCACTACCTGCTACAAGAGCGGTTGATTGATAGTTTTTAATAGGGATTTCAATTGATGGTATTTGTGGTTTTTCTCCTTCTTTTATATTTGATGAAGTTAAACCCAGATTGTATACCCATAAAATATTGCGTTTGTTTCTTGCGTCAAGGCTTTTTCTTAATATCTGAAAATCGAAATTTTTTAACCCGGTCTTTTTTGATATTAGCAATTTTAGTTCTGCCTCAGATGCTTTTAGCGATACTTTAATCTCGATTTCTTTATACCCCATGGTCGCAAAAATAGAGAAAACCAGTGTATTAATTTGATATATTTTGCTTGAAAATAAAAGTATTCTTATTTGAATTTAATATTGACTTGCTCAGCAACATTCCATTCACTATTTTTGGCTAATAAATTTTGAAATAATTTCAAACTATGGTAACAATCAACAACTACGAAGAATTCGAATCTTTTTTGGGCAAAGAAATAGGAGTCTCAGATTATTTGCAAATTACACAGGATCAAATAAATAAGTTTGCGGATGCAACATTGGATCATCAGTGGATTCATACTGATCCGGAAAGAGCTAAAACCGAATCACAATATAAAGACACGATAGCTCACGGATATTTAACACTATCTGTTTTACCTTATTTGTGGGAACAAATAGCTGAGTTTAAGAATGTAAAGATGATGGTAAACTATGGAATTGAGGATTTAAAATTTCAGGAACCTGTTGTTGTAAATAGCAAAATCAGACTTAAAGCAACTCTTAAAGAAATAAAAAATCTTAGAGGTATTACAAAAACATTTATGAATGTTGTTTTAGAAATTGAAGGAAGTAGAAAGCCTGCATTTACTGCAACTGTAGTGTTTCTTTATCACTTTAATTAGAAAGATTAATAATGATAATAAAATAGCCCGGAGTTTTCTCCGGGATTTTTGATTTATCAGCTTTCTTTTTTTAGGGTAACAAAGAGGATATTACTTCATTAAGACTTTACAACCTAATAAGTATAATACTATTCCTTTAGGTTTCCATTTTCCCAGAGTCCTTCTTTAACTGAGCCATCGGCCCATGTGTATTTACCTTTCCCATTAAAAAGATTGTTTTTAAAATAGCCTGTGTACTTGTCTCCATTGGGATAAAAAAATATGCCATATCCATCCTGAATGCCATTTTTCCATTCTCCTTTGTATTTAGACTTATCAGCCCAAATATAGGTTCCCTCTCCATGAAATGAGTCGTTGGCCCACATACCATCATATGTGTCGCCATTTGGAGCTAAAAGTTTACCCAAACCATTTCGTTTTGCATCTTTCCAATTACCTTCATAGACGAAGCCATTTTCATAAATGTATTTTCCCTGGCCATTCTGGCATGAGCCTTTTACACATCCTGTTTCCTGCGAAAACATAGGAAAGCAAAATGTAATTGTTATAAGAATCGTTAAAATTTTCTCCATTATTTCCAAACTATTATTTATACTTGAATTTACAAAAAAAATACCATATGAACTTTTTCAATAAAAAATTTTGGCAAAATCTTCCTGCTACAATTAAATGGATCTACATACTCTATTTAGTTAGAGTTTTGATTTATATTGTTTTCTATACTGTTGTTTTTGCATTAGTTAGAAAAGGTTTATCGGATAACTGGACTGATATATTGCCATATATGGTATTTAGAAAGGCTCATATTGCGAAAGCTATCGGTGAGTCTGGCTTGGGTTATTCTATAGGTTTCCTGGGAGTTGGTATACTTTTTAGAATAATTTTTTCGTTTGGCCAGATTGCATTACTTCACTACAGAAAAAAGGTTTGGTATTGGATATTTTTATCTTTTTCAGTTTTACAAACAATCGCCCGATTTAATATACCAGTTATTCTAATTGTTATAATAATTTTAAGTCTTCTATTATCAACCAGAAAATATCTTAATAGACATCAGACTGCTCAAAATGAACGTATAATTGATGTATTCCTTGATTCAGATATAGATTTTAAGTAAAAGCTATAAGGAATTTTATTCATACTTCAATATAGCAAGATATGTAAACTGCTTAGCAATATATGCAAACAATTGTTGTCTAAGAGCGGCTAAGTTTGTTCCATGTTAATTATTAAAACTATACTTATGGAACAAATTAGTGTAAAACAACTACCAGCAATGAATCTCGCTCATTACAAAATAGTTGGTAGGTTTGAAGAAATTGGCAAAGCTTATCAGCATTTAATGGAATGGGCAGGCTCCGCAGGTGTCCTAAACTCTCCCGATGCTCAGGTTATGACAGTTTATCATGCTGATCCAGAAAAAACTGGATTTGACAAAGTTGAACAAAGTGCATGTGTTGCGATTCCAGAAAGCATGGAAGTTACTGGCGCCATTAAGAAAATGAAATTCGAAGGAGGTAAGTATGCAGTTGGACATTACGAAATTACCTCTGATGGCTTTACTCAGGCATGGGAAGAAGTATGTAAATGGGTGAAAGCAAAGGGATATGCTTTCAATAAAGGTATTTCATGTGAGTTATATTACAACGATCATGATAAGCACCCAGAGAAAAAGCACATAGTTGATATATGTGTTCCCGTAAAATAGTAAAATAAATGTAGGAGTGGGGGACTGCAGCTCTCACTTCTTGTTATCTTGGGTTGGCTCTAAACGCGTATTCTAAGTGCCAAAAGTAAATTAGTCTATTAATACCTTGGGTCAGGTTTAAAACTCAATTTTGCCATTTTTTGGACTTCAATACTGGGAAAACCAAACTCTTCGACAACCTTACCTAAAATAAGGTAAACTCCGCTTCCTTTGAAAGGGTAGTATTTAAGTGAATTAGGAAAGTTTACTGTATCAAAGAATTCACCCTTTAAATCGAGAAAGCAGCCAAAATGCATCCATTCTTTCTTTGTTGTTCTAACATATTTGATAGTTACAAGATTTCCAAGAATTCGGATAGTCTTGCCGATATTATCATTGAGATGACAGGCAAAAATGCTTCCCCTGAATTTTGTCTCCAGTAAATCGAAGGAGGTTAGACTTACCGGAAAACCAATTAATTCAATTTCATCGTAGGCATCTTCAACATTTTCCTGAACAAGAGGCGGAAGTCGAAATTCTTTAGGTTTAGGTTCAAATAAATTTTTCATTTGAGTTTTTTGTTTTGCCGATGTCAAAAGCATATGAGCCTCCCAGAGAAGCTCTTTCTTTGTTTTACCAGTAAATCTTAAAGCATTTAGTCTGATTAGCAGAATAATTTGTTCTTTGCCAATTCCTGAACGTTTAATGAAGTCGTATAAATCTATATACCTGCCATTATTTTCGCGCTCACTAACAATGGTCTTCGCAAGTTTGGTTTCCAGATTTTGAACATGCACAAAGCCGATATAGATGTCACTTCCGATAATTGATGTCAAATACTGTCCTTTGTTCACACAAGGAAGATGAATGTTGGCTCCGAGTCGCCGGGCTTCGTTAAAATAGACCCATGTACGGTAAAAGCCTCCAAAATTATTAATTACCGCCACAATAAACTCGTGCGGATAGTAGGTTTTCAGGAATAAACTTTGGTAACTTTCAACAGCATAAGAAGCTGAATGTGCTTTTGAAAATGCATAACCGGCAAAAGAAGCTATTTGTCGCCAAACCTCAGAAGCAAGTTCGCTGCTATAACCTCGTTGCTTACAGTTATTAAAGAATTTATCCTGAATACGGGCAAATTCATCCCTGGAGCGAAATTTCCCAGCCATGGCCCGCCTGAGAATATCTGCATCAGATAAATCAAGGCCAGCAAAGTGGTGACAAATCTTAATTACATCCTCCTGATAAACCATAACGCCATAGGTTTCTGAAAGTTGTTCTTCCATAATAGGGTGGAGGTACTTAAAGTTATCGGGATTGTGGTAACGCCGTATATACTCTTTCATCATTCCGGATTTGGCAACTCCCGGACGAATAATTGAGCTGGCTGCAACCAGAGAAAGGTAATTGTCGCAACGTAATTTGTTTAGTAATCCGCGCATAGCAGGACTTTCTACATAGAAACACCCAATAGCCTCTCCTTCATGCAAACGCCTGTTAACCTCCGTATCGTATTTGAATTCTTCCACCCTGTGCACATCAATTTTTTTGCCTTTGTTTTCCAGAACCAACTGAGTGCAATCGTTTATATGTCCAATTCCCCGCTGACTTAAAATATCGAGTTTCTCAAATCTTAAATTCTCTGCTACATACATATCCCATTGAGTTGTAGGCAAACCTTTAGGGGGCATGTCAAGTGCTGTGTAGTAGGATATAGGTTTTTCAGATATTATAATTCCGCCGGCATGGATGCTTCGAATGTTTGGGAAATCAACAATGTCAAGTCCTATTTGGAAAAGTTCTTTAGTGATTTCATTTTGATTAAGCTGATCTTCCGGATTGTTCACCAGATTGTCAATTTCTTCTTTCGGAAGTCCACGAACTTTGCCTAGTTCGCGAAATATTGATTTGTCTTTAAAAGTGGTTATTGTTCCGATTAAAGCAGTATGCTCTCTTCCATAGCGTTTGAAAATATAGTCCTGAACCTCGTCGCGATCGCGCCAGGAATAATCTATGTCAAAATCGGGCGGACTGCTTCGTTTGGGATTTATGAAACGTTCAAAATAGAGGTCGAGCTCTATTGGGTCAACATCAGTAATTTTTAGGCAATAAGCTACTATACTATTAGCACCGCTTCCGCGTCCAACGTGATAAAAGCCACGATTCATCGTATAGCGAATAATGTCCCATGTAATTAAGAAATAAGCTGAAAATCCAAGGTTGTCGATTACATCAAGTTCATGTCGAATACGTCTTTGTGCTTCCTTGTTATTTGGTCCAAAACGATGGTTCATTCCTTCATATGCAAGTTTTTCTAAAAGCATTTTATCGTCGTAACGACTTTCAGAGAAAAGTTGTTTATTTTTTACTGTAGAGAAATCGAAACTAATCTCGCAATTGTCAAGTACCTTCTGAGTATTATGGAGAATGTGTGGATGCTCATCATAGGCAATTTTGAAAAAGTCGATAGACAAAAAGTATTCATCGTTACGGGCGGTGTCTTCAGTAGTTATTTTAGTAAGTAAGGTATTGTTGTCAATAGCCCGCAGGTACTGGTGCAAAGTAAAATCTTTTTTGCTGGCAAAAGTAACCGGAAGAAGCGCAAGGAGTTTGTTTTTTAGTTTAGCTAAAGGTGAAGTTGCCAGTCTGCGTAATTCATGTGGACGAATACCAATAAACTCATTCTCTTTTAATTTGCGTGGAGGTTTACTGCTAAAAGGATACACAATGAGTACATTGCTAAATATGGGTGGACATGGTGGGAGAGAAGCTTTATTTATATTATGCCAGGTTAGAAACTCATTAATCTCTCGAAAACCTTCAATATTTACAGCAATTGTAATATACAAAAGCTTATGTTTTGAGTCTCTGAACTCCATACCACCTATTGGCTTTATGCCAACTTTATAGCATTCTTTAACAAAATCGGGCATGCCTGTGGAGTTGTTAATGTCTGTGAGCACTAACGCTTCTACATGGTTTTTACGAGCCTCTTCTACAAGTTTTTCAGGCGAGAGTGTCCCATACCGCAGACTATAATATGTGTGGCAATTAATAAACAAGTTTAAAGTTTTGAGTTGAGAGTTGTTTCAATTGCTAGACTTCTTGCGAAGGATAATCTCATACACGGAAAGTATGACAAATAAAAAAAATAAAGTTTAGAGTTATTCTTCAAGGTAGGGGAATAACTCTAAACCCTGAACCCTGAACCCTGAACCCTGAACTTAAAAGGGCTTAGGGTTTTCAGTAAACAAAATTCCTTTACATGTCTGTGTGTTGAGGAACTGGTGCGCAACAGTAATTAGTGCATCGTGCGAATAGCGTTTGTAGAACTCAGGAATCTCTACTTCTTCCCATCCGGTACTTTGTTTAGATATATAAATTTTTGTCATATCAAATAATGATTATTTAACAATCAAATATGTGATTATAATATAATATTATTTATTGAAAGATCAAAGAAGATATGAAAATAAATATCTGTTCAAACAGTCAATTCTATTTAGAATAGCTAATTAGATCAGAATATGTCGCTTTTTTCCAATTTTGCGAATACGCTTAAAAATACATTTGTACAGTAAATAATAACTAAAAAAGATAAAACAATGAGAAAGTTAATTTCGTGGGTAGAGATCCCCGCAACAGATTTCGAACGAGCAGTTAAGTTTTATAGCTCAGTATTAGAAGTTAATTTGCAATCAATTGATTGCGGTGAAGAAAAAATGGCCTGCTTTCCGAATGGCGAAGGTGCAGTATCATATGCTCCCGGATTTAATCCCTCGGAAAACGGTTTGCTGGTTAGTTTTAGTGTTAGTGATGATTTAGATAGTTCGCTTGTGAGAATTAAAAAGAATGGAGGGAAAATTATTCAGTCTAAAACAAAAATTGAGGCTGAAGGTCGAGGATATTTTGCTCTATTCCAGGATTCAGAAGGGAATAAAGTTAGTTTGTATGGAGATAAATAATTGAATATCTACCATGATATAGCCTAAATATATATTTAGGCTATACCTTGATTTAATAAAACGCTTAAATTTGGATAGCTTATTATTCTATAAATGACATTTTGTATCTCTAAACCATCAATACTATTATCGAAGTTCGTAAAGCATTACTGGACTATTGAAAGCTGTATTCCCAAGAATAATGAACATATTCAGCGTATCGTTCCAAATGGATTATCAGAACTTATGTTTTACTTTGGTGATAAGCCGGAATCAACTGATAAAAATATATCGATTGATCACAATACCTTGATTAAAGGACAGTTAAACGGCTATTATGATATTAAGATTACAGGAAAGTTATCCTTGTTCTCAATAGTATTTCAACCTTACGGTGCTTCAATGTTTTTTAATATTCCTTTGAGTGAACTACTGAATCAAAATGTACCTCTGCGATTTATTTTAAAAGATGTAGTAAATGAATTGGAAGGTCGACTTTTTGATTCAAATTCGTTTGATGAAAAAACACGAATAGTAGAACATTTTCTTCTGCAACGCCTACAAAAAAATGAGATACGAAATCATTATCTTAGAATAACAGAAAGTGTGAAACTAATAAATAAGACCAGGGGTAATATAAACATTAGCTTTCTTGCCTCTGAAGCTTGCTACAGTAGAAAACAATTTGAAAGAACCTTTTTAGATTTAATAGGGATTTCACCAAAGCAATTCCTGAAAGTTGTTCGATTCCAACATGCTATTAACGAAAAATCAAAAGATCTGAATACTAACTTAACAACGCTGGCATATCAATGCGGTTACTACGATCAATCCCATATGATTAATGATTTTTATAAACTTTCCGGAATGTCACCAAAGCAGTATTTTAGCGATTGTGAGCCTTATTCGGATTACTTCCAATAAATTTGATGTAGATCTTTATGAGTATTATTTTTCAAGGATTATGTGCAGTGGGGAACAAATTTATTATAGGATATATTATTCTTGGTTAATAAACAAAAGCTCTTAAATCAATCTTATTCCTTAACTTTACAAATAATTATAATAGATTAATCAAAGGAATAATACCGGAGGTATATATTGAATTTTACTGAATTAGGACTTAATGAAAGTCTACTTGAAGGAATTGAAGCACTAGGTTTTGAAGAGCCAACACCAATACAAGAGCAAGCCATTCCTATTGTTCTGAAAGGAAGAGACTTGATTGCATCAGCACAAACGGGAACAGGTAAAACCGCCGCTTTTTTACTACCGATAATTCAAAAAGTATGTCAGCAAAAATCTGATGGATACATAAAAGCATTAATTATTGTGCCAACCCGTGAACTGGCAATTCAGATTGATCAGATGATGGAGGGTATCTCATACTTTACTCCGGTTAGCTCAATTGCTGTTTATGGAGGAAATGATGGATCGCTGTTTACCCGCGAGAAAGAAGCACTCTCAAAAGGTGCCGATGTAGTTGTTAGTACCCCAGGAAGACTTAAAGTCCATTTAAATATGGATTATGTGAAAACTGAAAAACTTCAATACCTCGTGCTTGACGAGGCTGATAGAATGCTTGACATGGGCTTTCATGAGGATATTGAGAAGATAATTTCTTACCTACCTGAGAAACGTCAGAATCTTTTGTTTTCGGCAACAATGCCACATAAAATAAGGCAACTAGCCAGAAAGGTTCTTTATAAACCTGCAGAAATAAACATTGCAACATCGAAACCTGCAGAAAGGATAAAGCAGGAAGCTTATGTTGTTTATGAGAAGCAAAAATTTGCTCTTGCTAAATATATTCTTAAAGAGAAGATGTATAATAGCATTATTATTTTTTGTTCAACCAAGGTTAGTGTAAAAAACCTAACCAAAGAACTAAAAAGAGATCATTTTTCTGTTGAAGAATTTCATTCAGAGCTCGACCAGAAAGACAGACAAAAGGTATTAGCAGGATTTAAAAGCAAGTCCTTTAGTATATTAGTTGCAACAGATATTATGTCACGTGGAATTGATGTTGAGGATATTGACCTTGTAGTAAATTTCGATATTCCGAACGATGGCGAAGATTACGTGCATAGAATTGGACGAACTGCCAGGGCTGAAGCTGATGGAGAGGCTATTACATTTATTAGTGAAAGAGAGCATAATAAGTTTGCTCAAATTGAAAAGCTAATAGAAAAAACAGTTCCCAAGGCACATGTGCCAAAATTCCTTGGTGATGTTCCTGAGTATAATCCAAAGGTTTTTCATAAAGGAAATAAAAAGCGAAACTACAATAAGAAATTTAGGAAGAGACACTAGCAAGTTTTAAGATTTAGAGTTATAAGGTTGCCTTCTCAAATCGTTTGTGTTCTTATGTAAAATTACGTCAATTGGCAAGTAACAATAGAATATATTTGGTTGAACATAAGCTTAATTGAATTATTCTGGATGTTTTATGCAATCTGGTTGATGCACAAATTTATTCGCCTAGAACCAAGCCAGTACAGTAAATGTGTGCAAAAAAATAACCACAAATTAAAAGATTCATAATGATTAATCAAAGCACCAAAAAATCGAGAGTTCTTTTACTTTAGCACTTGCATTACTTCTTCCAGCACTTCAAATTGACATTTGACCAAAAAATCAGTCATTCGCAAAGAGGAAGTGTCTTAATAATATTACCTTTGTTGTTTCGTATTTATACAACTTATTTTAAGCGAGTTGTAAAAAAATAATTATTCTTTTTAACATCAAACCTTAATATCTCAATGAAACTAATTATTAATTCTTTCTTGTTTGCGTTGTTTATAGCCAGTTCAGTACTGAGCAGCGCTCAAACAACAAACATTCCAGATGATAACTTTGAGCAAAGGCTTATTGATTTAGGCTACGATTCTGGTCCTTTAGATAACCAAGTGTTAACTGCAAATATAAGCGGCTTAACATTAATAGATGTTTCTTATAACAACATCAGTGATTTAACAGGAATTGAAGATTTTACATCTTTAACATATTTAAATTGTAGTAATAATAATATTGATAGTTTAGATGTTTCTGCAAATACTGCCTTAACAGTATTAGATTGTGGTTATAATCAGTTAGATAGTCTTAGTTTGTTAACAAATACTTTATTAACTGAATTACGATGTGGAAGCAATCAACTAACGAGTTTAGATATTTCAGCAAATACCGCTTTAACTCAGTTGCACTGCTATATAAACCAGCTATCAAGTTTAAATTTATCTAATAATACATCACTATCCGAGTTATTGTGCTTCTCAAACTTGATAACAAGTCTAGATGTTTCGGCAAATACTGCTTTAACTCAATTGCACTGCTATTTAAACCAACTAACAAATTTGGATTTATCTAGTAACACATTACTAACCGATTTAGACTGCAATGGAAACATACTTACAAATTTGAATATCTCTGCATGTACAAATCTAGAACTTTTAAATTGTAACGATAACAATCTTACAAGCCTGGATGTTTCATCCAATACAGCTCTCTTGAATTTGTATTGTTTCACAAATCATATTACCAGTCTGGACGTTTCTACAAATACTTCACTACTAGAGTTAGGATGTGCAAATAACCAGATAGGTAGTTTAGATGTTTCAACAAATACTGCCTTAACAAAGCTTTTTGCTTCTTTAAATCAATTTACTAGCCTTGATGTTTCAAATAACACTGCTTTAACTGTTTTATACTGCTATTCAAGCCATTTTACAAGTCTTGATGTACACTTGAATACAGCATTAACCGAATTGAGGTGTCACGATAACCAACTAACAAACCTTGATCTTTCAGCAAATCCGAATTTGGAAAGGCTAAGTGTTCATACAAATCAGTTGACAAATCTTGATCTCTCAGATAAAACTGCATTGATTGAATTGGCATGCTTCGATAATAACTTAACAAGTTTAGATATGAGGAATGGCAATAATGCAAATGTCACAGACTTTAATTCTATAGGTAATCCTGACCTGACTTGCATTTATGTTGATAATAAAACGGCAGATTATCATTCTGATTGGATCAAAGATGTTACATCATCTTTTAAAAATACAGGAGATGATTGTATTATTACCTATACTTATATTCCAGATAATTTTTTCGAGCATCAGCTTTTTGAATTAGGTTACGATGTTCTGCCAATAAATGATTCTGTACGAACAGATGTTATTAATCAAATTGATTCATTAGATGTCTCAGGTGTTTTTATCGAAGGATTAACAGGAATTGAGGATTTTACATCTTTAATATATTTAAATTGTAGTAATAACAATATTGATAGTTTAGATCTTTCTGCAAATACTGCTTTAGCTAGTTTAAATTGTAGTAATAACAATCTTACTAGTCTGAATATTTCAGCGAATACTGCTTTAGTAGAGTTGTCTGCTTCAAACAACCAACTAACAAGCATAGATGTAACGGCAAACACAGCCTTAACTCAGTTATATTGTGATGATAACCTATTAACAAGTCTAGATGTTTCAGCAAATACAGTTTTAGATTCTGTTGATTGTAGTTTAAATCAAATTACAAGCTTAGATTTTTCAACAAATGTTACCCTGGCAAAAATATTGTGTCAAGACAACGTATTAACCAGCCTGGATGTAAGAAATGGTAATAATGCAAATGTTACTTCTTTTAACGCTTCAGTTAATACCGGATTAACATGTATTTATGTTGATGATATGACAGCCGGCTATCTTTCTGGTTGGACAAAAGATGCTACATCTAATTTTGCTAACTCAGAAGCTGATTGCAGCAATTTGTTTACCTATGTTCCAGATGATAACTTTGAACAAGCGCTTATTGATTTAGGATACGATTCAGGTTCATTAGATGATTATGTACTTACCTCTGACATTGATCAAATTGACTCGTTAGATGTATCAGGTAGTAGTATCAATGTTTTAACAGGCGTTGAAGATTTTACAGCCTTAACCTATTTAAATTGTAGTAATAATAATCTTGCTAGTCTGAATATTTCAGCAAATACTGCTTTAGTAGAGTTGTTTGCTTCAAGCAACCAACTAACAAGCATAGATGTTACAACCAACACAGCCTTAACTCGGTTGGTGTGTGATGATAACAAATTAACAAGCTTGGGAGTTTCTACAAATACAGCTTTAATTGAGCTATATACTCAGAACAATCAATTAACAAGTCTCGATGTTTCTGCAAATACTGCTTTAGATTCTGTTAATTGTAGTTCAAATCAAATTACAAGTTTAGATTTTTCAACAAATGTTACACTGGGAAGGATATTGTGTCAAAACAATGTATTAACCAGCCTGGATGTAAGAAATGGTAATAATGCAGATGTTACCTATTTTAACGCTTCAGGTAATGCCGGATTAACATGTATTTATGTTGATGATAAAACGGCTGGCTATCTTTCTGGTTGGACAAAAGATGCTACATCTAACTTTGTTAACTCAGAAGCTGATTGCAGCAATTTGTTTACCTATGTTCCAGATGATAACTTTGAGCAAGCGCTTATTGATTTAGGTTACGATACAGCTCCATTAGACGATTATGTACTTACTACGAATATTAATGGATTAACTGATTTAGATGTATCCAGTAAAAACATCAGTGATTTAACAGGAATTGAGAATTTTACATCATTAACTCTGTTGCGTAGTAATGATAACCAACTAACAAGCTTAAATATTTCGGAAAATACAGCATTGATTGAGCTATATATTCAGAACAACCAATTATCAAGCCTTGATGTTTCTGCTAACACAGCTTTAACTCTGTTAGATTGCAATAATAATCAACTAACAAGTCTTGATGTTTCTGCTAACAAAGCTTTAGATTTATTGGATTGTAATGATAATCAATTAACAAGTCTTGATGTGTCTGATAACACAGCTCTAACTCAATTGGATTGTGATGGTAACCTATTAACATTCTTGGATGTAAGAAATGGTAATAATGCAAATGTTACTTCTTTTAACGCTTCAGGTAATGCCGGATTAACATGTATTTATGTTGATGATAAGACTGCTGGTTATCTTTCTGATTGGATAAAAGATGCTACAACAAGTTTTGTTAATTTGGAAGCTGAGTGTGGTAATACATCAGTAAATGAATTAATTACTAATGGTGATTATTCAATTTACCCTAATCCTACAGATGGATTGATAAACTTTGATTTTTCTAAAGACAATGTTCAAAAAATTAAAATTATTGATCAAACAGGAAAAATTATAGTTGAAGAGAAAAATATAAAACAAAATAAAACAATAGATTTATCTGATTGTGCAAAGGGTATGTATATTGTTATTCTGGAAACAGAAAGAGGAAGCTTTTCTTCTAAAATTGTTAAGGAATAGAAAGTATTATTAATTTGTAAGAGCCTGACAAGTTTTAAATTTGTCAGGCTTTTTTGTATAAGAGCTATTTTATATTATCAACGATAATCCAGTTTTGAATTTTTAGCTTCTTTCAACCCAACAGCACGTTGTACAGCGTATTTTCCATAACGATTTCTTAACTTATCCATAGCTTTATACAAGTTAACCGATGCTGGCGTATCTTCAAACATATTGAGTTGTTGCGTACCCTGCACCAGGTGACTAAACCTTACACCAATTAAGCGGATAAGCATGCGGCGTTTGTAAAGCCTATCGAAAAGCTCTTTTGCCACCGGAATTAACTGATGATCAAAAGCAGTGTAGGGCACACGACGCTGGAGGGTATGCGTATCGAAATTAGAATACCTGATTTTAACAGTTACACAGGCCGTAAGTCGTTGTTTTTGTCGCAACTCAAAAGTTATTTTCTCAACCATACTTACCAACAACTCTTTCAGGTGGGTAATATCGATGGTATCCTTGTCAAATGTGTGCTCGGTGCTAATTGATTTTCTTTCCGAATAAGGTTTAATAGGGGTTGAGTCAAACCCATTCGCCTTATCCCAAATAACAATTCCATTCTTACCCAGTACGCGCTCCATCATTTCTTTTGGGATCATACTTAGGGTGCCAATAGTTGCTATTCCCATAGAGCGGAGCAGGTGAAAGGTTTTATCGCCAATCATTGGGATTTTACTTATTGGGAGTGGGTAGAGGAAGGGTTTTATTAATTTTGTAGGCACCTCTTTTTCACCGTTAGGTTTTGCTTCACCCGTGGCAATTTTTGAGACTGTTTTATTTACAGATAATCCGAAGGAAATTGGTAACCCTGTATTTTTAATAATATCCTGACGAAGTTCGTGACTCCATTGCAGACAACCAAAGAAGCGATCCATTCCGGTTATGTCGAGGTAAAATTCGTCTATCGAAGCTTTCTCGAATAAAGGTGTGCGCTCAGCAATAACATCCGTAACCATATGTGAGTACTTACTGTATAGTTCCATATCGCCACGGATAATCACTGCATCGCCGCATAGGTGACGAGCCATTTTCATAGGCATTGCCGAATGTACTCCATACTGACGAGCCTCATAGCTACAACTGGCTACAACACCACGCCCGGAAGTTCCTCCAATAATTATTGGTTTCCTTTCCAATTTGCTGTTTACCAATCGCTCGACAGACACAAAAAATGTGTCTAGGTCGAGATGTACAATATTTCTCACCTTTAGATCCATCATCATTATGATTATAAAACAATCAAATAAATGATTATAAAATAGTAAATCTTATAGTGAAAACAAAAAGATTTTTAGTGTTTTTATTTATCCAAGCTATTAACAACCTCACGCAAATAATCAGCAAAAGGTTTAGCAAATTCTTTACGTTTCAAGGCAAATTCGACTGTTGTTTTAAGAAAATCAAGTTTACTACCAATATCATATCGTTTTCCTTCAACAGTGGCTGAAATGATATTCTCACGTGATAAAACAATCCTTAAGGCATCGGTAAGTTGTATTTCGTTACCTTTTCCTCGTTTTGTTTTCTCGAGAGCAGGAAATATTTCAGGTGTTAATATATATCTGCCAGCAATAGCCAGATTCGATGGAGCTTTATCAATATCTGGTTTCTCAACTAATTGGTCAAGTTGTATAATTCCTTTGCCAAGTTCTTTTCCACCAACAATACCGTAACGAGACACTTTATCTTTAGGAACAACTTCAACCGCAATTACTGTTTGCTGATACTGTTCATAGGCATCAATTAATTGCTGAGTCACCGGAATAATTGAATCTACAACTGTGTCTCCCAATAACACTGCAAAAGGTTCATTCTGACAATGAAAGCGAGCATGATATATAGCATCACCCAATCCGTTTAGTTCTTTCTGACGGATAAAATGAATATTAGCCATATCCTCAATGTGGCGTATATGAGTATAAAGCTCTTCATCTTCATTTTCCAGAATACGAGACTCAAGTTCAAAGTTCCTGTCGAAATGATCTTCAATTGAACGTTTTCCCTTTCCTGAAATAATTAAGATATCTTCAATGCCGGAATCAACACATTCCTGCACAACATACTGAATAGTTGGTGTGTCGATGATAGGTAACATTTCTTTTGGCTGAGCTTTTGTTGCCGGTAAAAACCTGGTGCCAAATCCAGCTGCTGGTATTACTGCTTTTTTTATCATATGCTTTTGCTTCTTGTCGTTCGTTTAAATTACTAGTAGATTATAGAGATGTGTAGTGAAGTAATTTCTTTTATAAAAACACTTAACGTAGTATTATTTGTTTACTGATAAATAGGTTTAATTACTCTGGTGCCTACCTTTTTTAAATTTACAATTAATCGGCGAAGCATCTCATCATCTTCATATAAACCAATAATTGCTCCACCTGAGCCTGAGAACTTAGCTGACGCCCCACATTTACGGGCAATATTCACCAGCTCTTTGTTGCTGTCAGAGATATTCATGATCTTGCATCTCAAATCAAAGTTCTTATTTATAAGACTATTGAGAGTAGTATAATCACCGTTTTCAATTGCTTTTTTTCCTTCACTGGCCAGATTTGCTATTTCACGAAGGGTGTTAACGGTTGTTTCATCATTTGCTTCATAACGCTCACGTATATTATTTAGCACATTACCCGAGACCTTACTTAAATCAGTTTTGTATGCCATATAAATTTTTGGCAGTTTTTCTATATTGATGGGTTCGTATATACCGTATCCTTTTTTCTTTATGTGATTTTTATCGAAATCCATATAAATACAGCCCTCATAAGCCTGTATAACCCGGTCTTGCAGGCCTGCATTTATACCCAACTCATCAACTTCTACCGACAGTACTATTGAGGGAAGCTCAGGCAGAGGAATCTCGACATTATAAAACTGCATTAGAGCCTTCATTGTAGCTGTTGCAATAGCACTCGAACCAGCTAATCCTACTTGACGCGGAATTGATGTTCTATACCTAATACTAAAATTTTTATTCCCCAGTTTGATTCCTTTTGAGAGACAGTATTCTCCAAACTTTTTTATTGCAGCTTTAACAATACGTGTGCCCCCGTAATATCCTGTTTGTTTTACAGAATCGATTAAATGGTATATACTATGGAATTGGTTCTTATCAACATCCAAATCCTCAATTGTCAGTTCGGGAGATTGATATAATAAAACACTGGCACTAAAATTTTTAGTTATTATTGAAATAGTTTTTCCAAAATAACCATCGGAAGGATTACCTAAAAGTCCAGCTCTGGCAAATGCGCGCGCTTCAATCATTTATTCGGTGTTTGTTCTAATTTCAAAAATAACAAGTTTTTTGGGAATTAAGGGATTAATTTTATGAAGGAGGAAGAATATACTTTAGACATATATGAAATTACCATTAATGCTTGTATTAGGCAAAAAGATTGGCTGTTGGAGTTTGGAATTTTAAAGGTTTTGTTCCTGCATTTAATAATTTTTCAAAATGTTGATTATTATAATATCAATATTTTGATATTGTAATAATCTTTCTTTATATTTACAATAAAAAAGCAATGTATTTTAGCTCAAATGTCAAGTTTTTAAGAAAAAGAAAGGGGTTTACGCAAGATCAGGTAGCGCATACTCTGGAGATGAAACGTTCAACCTTGAGTGGTTACGAGAATGAAGTTAGTCAGCCAACAGTTCAGGCTTTACTTACTTTTTCAAAATATTATCGGGTAGCTGTAGATACTCTGTTGAATATCGATTTAAGCAGTCTCTCCGAACTTCAACTTAACCAGCTTGAGAATGGTGAGGATGTTTTCATAAGAGGAGGGAAGCTAAGAGTTTTGGCAACCACCGTTTCTGACGACAATAACGAAAATATCGAACTTGTAAATGAGAAAGCAAAAGCTGGATACACCACAGGATTTGCCGATCCGGAGTACATTAGTCAGTTACCTACTTTTCAATTACCATTTCTTTCGAAACAGAAGAAGTACCGCACATTCCAGATAAGTGGCGACTCAATGTTACCTATTCCTGAGGGATCATGGATTACTGGAGAGTTTGTTCAAGACTGGAGAGATTTAGTTTCCGGGAATGCATACATTATTTTCACTATTGATGACGGAATAGTATTTAAGGTAGTTGAAAACAATATTGGAGAAACTGGAATTTTGCGCCTTTTCTCGCTTAATCCTCTCTATGAACCATACGATATTCATGTATCTGGGATAAAAGAGATTTGGAAGTTTGTGCATTATATAAGCAAAGAACTTCCGGAACCAGTATTACCCCAAGATGAACTTCTCAAAACTGTTGCTAGTTTGAAGAATGATATGAGTCGGATAAAAACACAGTTCTTAAAATCTGATGACAAAGAGGATAAAACAGATAAGCCAAATTAATTTGAGGTATTTGTAAAAAGGTTGATATCGCCCCATTTGATAATACCTTTTTAGGACTTATCTAAAATGAATTACACTATGAAAAGAATTCTTATTGCTTTGCTAATAGGTATTATTGCCGGAGTAATTGATGTTATTCCTATGATTTTGCAGGACCTTAGTTGGTATGCAAATATTTCTGCATTTGTTCACTGGATTGTACTCGGACTTATTATTCCTTTTATAGACTGGAAGTTTCCCAAATGGCTAATTGGACTAGTAATTGCAGAATTATCGGCCTTACCAATAGTTATAATAACTCTGGAAGCCGGACCGGATTCCATTGCTCCAATTCTTGGGTTTTCGGCTGTATTAGGAGTACTTGTTGGTTGGGCGGGGAAAAAGTTTGTATAATAATATTCACCCCTTTCAGGGATAAATCAGACTTTTCTTTGTTCCACCCGCTTCACGAGTGGTTATGCAGATATTACCCCTGCGGGGCAAATAAAAGAATGCAGACGAAAACGATAATATACTTTAGTTATACTGCATGTAACAGGTACTTTCCAAAATAAAAGGACTTAAAATGGTTTAATATGGAATTTTCGAATGTTACTGATGGGATATTACAAGGAATAAATCTCTGGGAGACAAAACTGATTGAATTAGACGAAGATACAATTGCTAATAAACAAAACAGTCAAGGTAGAACAATAAAACAGATACTTGGACATATGGTTGATTCTGCTTCAAATAATACACACAGAATTATTCATATGCAATACCAGGATAGTCCGTTGACTTTCCCGAATTATGCTACACATGGAAATAACGATAGGTGGATTGCAATTCAGGATTACCAGAATGAAAAATGGGAAGACTTAATACAATTATGGAAGTATACTCATATCCATATTGTCCATGTGATAAATAGTGTAAGCCGAGATAAACTGGAAATAGAATGGAATTCGGAATCGAAATATGGAAACATCAAACTTAAAGATATGATTATAGATTTTTTGAGACATTTTCAATTGCATCTTGGCGAAATCCATGAATTAATTAACGAATAGAGTTCTGTCACAAATTGGCTAAATCTGAATAACTGTCCTTGAAGAGGATGGGACAAATGCAATTAAGAGTTTTCCCCGAAGGGGGAAAACAACGTGTAATTAACCAAAACGAAAGCATCATGTCTAGCTACCGTCAAATTATATATCATATTGTTTTTCGTACTAAGAAAAATGAACGAACTCTTTCTATCTCTCAGCACAAAGAACTTTATTGTTATGTAATGGGCATTCTTAAAAATAAGAACTGTTACTTGTATAGAATTAATGGTACAGATGATCATATACATATGTTGATTTCTCTGCACCCTAGTATTGCCTTAGCCGATTTAATGCGCGATTTAAAAACCTCTAGCTCTTTATGGTTAAAAGAGCATCACGGGTTTCCAAGGTTTAATGGTTGGGCAGATGGTTATGCTGCTTTAACCTATTCGAATAATGAGAAAGAAAGTTTAATCAACTATATTAAAAATCAGCAGGAGCATCATAAGGATATTTCGTTTAAAGAGGAATTGAAAGGATTACTGGTTGAAAATGGAGTTGAGATTAATGAAAAGTACTTTTTCTAGTTTGGAATTCACCCCCTATTTGAGGTTGAAACAAAATTAATTATCTGGATAGATTAAATTATTGATATTAAACTGAGTTAGCATAACAGCTAATTATGCTGACTCAAACGCTCAAATAAAACAACTTTATTTCAGCCTTTAGTTGTATCATTAATATAAAGAAAGCAAGATAGGATCCTGTAAGTTTATATGTTTTGCTGAACATCCATAAGAAAAGAGGCTGCACAAGTATTATATTTGTGCAGCCTCAAAACTACTAGATTTAGATATATTACTTTTTAATTATTCTTGCAATATTAATTTATGCATGGTATTTCTATAATGCACGACATAAATTCCCTGAGGCATTTCGTTTAAGTCAATTTTGTGCTCGTTGTTATTAATCCTTGTCTTATAAACAAGCATACCCGAACTGTTATAAATAGTAAGCTCATCGTTAGTTACATTATCAAGCTTAATGGTAACTATGCCATCGCTTGGATTCGGATAAATACTTAATGGTTCATAGTTTTGATTAATTGTGTAATTAGTACAAGCATTAACTGTTAGAACTACACTGAATACACTGTCGCATGATGGGCTACTAACTGTATCGGCATAGGTACCAGCAGTATGACGCCACACTGAACCAAGAAGAATACTATCACCCTGACAAATGGATTTGTTTTTTGTACCATAATCTGTGTATGATAATAGCGTTAAAGTAGTTTCAACAATACTGTCACACAAATGCTGGCTATTAAGATATTCAGTAAACACTCCAGCTTCTTTTCTCCATTCTCCATTTATCATAAGGCTATCACCATCACAAATAGTTTCGGTAACTTTGATATTGTATTTTGGTAACACTGTTAATGTTGTAACTATTACACTGTCGCATCCATGGAAAGATTGTAAAGTGTCATGATATACTCCTGATACTGTTTGCCATGCACCTTCAAGTTTAGCACTATCTCCCTGGCAAATTGTTTTAGACATTGGAGTCTCAAATAAATCGCCAACAGTTAGTACTAATTGATTAATACTATCGCAACTGGTACCCGAAACAATGGTGTCGTTATAAGTTCCAGATACTTTTCTCCATTCACCATCAAATTCAACACTATCGCCAGAACAAATAGTAAGGTATTCAGAACTAATATAAAGACTACCAACATTAAGAGTTATTTCTACAAGACTATCGCAACCATGCTGTGACACATATAAATCTGTATAAACACCTGATGTTTTCTGCCATACACCTTCAAGGTAGATACTATCGCCAGTGCAAATGTTTGCACCATAATGCATGTTGTAGATTGGTCGCAGCGATAAAGTTGTTTCAATAATAGAATCGCAGCCGTTAGCAGCCAGAAGTGTATCAAAATAAAGTCCGGGCTCACTTTGCCATTCACCTTCAACCCAGTATTTATCTCCCTGACATATTTCAACAGATTCCTCATGTCTTGAAACAGGTTTGAAATATAAGGTTGTTGATACAACACTGTCGCAACCAACGCCACTAACCAAGATATCAACATAAGTTCCTGGTTCTGTTTGGAAAGCACCGTCAACAAAGTATGAATCTCCTTCACATAAAGTTAGCGTATCTTTAACATTGTAGGTCATATTGAATACTACAGCAACCACGGTTGCCGGGCTTTCGCAATTACCAGTAGTTTCTGTTACATAGTAGCTTGCTGTTGTATTAGTTGATGGAGTGTAGCTAGTTCCCGTACCTACAGAATTAGTAAGAATTGGATCGCTATACCAGTTTAGTGTTCCTCCTGATTGAGCTGTTGCTACCAAGGCAGATATTACATCTCCCTCGCAATAAGGTGCTGGAGTTGTTGCCAATGGGGCATCTGGTGCATTTTGATTATTTAATACATATGGTTCCGACCATGCCTCACATCCTAAAGCAGACTCTACTTTTATTTTATATTCACCTGCGGAAAGTGATGAAATATCCAGGCTTGAACCTATTTCCTCTTCATTGGCATTATACCATGTAGCACTACTAAGACTGTTGCCTACAGTGGCTATACCAGAAATAGAACCATTTGCTGTTCCACAATCAGGATCGGTAAGTGTCAGACCACTGTCGTCAATAAATATACCTCCTACCGTAATATATTGATAATTGGTACTTGTTCCGCAGCCATTTGTAACACTTAATTCAACCTTGAAATTACCAGAGGTGTCGTAAATATGTGTTGGATTAGATTCTGTGGAAGTGTTTCCATCACCAAAAGTCCATAAAAAAGTAAGGTTTTTATCTTCTGACCAACCATAATATACAAAATCAACAACCTCTCCAGGACAAAGAGTGAATCCATTATAACTATAGTCGAAGTAACTTTCGGGTGAATTATTAGTGCCAACATAAGCCATAACCTCAACAGTGTCAGTGGTTCCACAGCCTGTTGTAAATATGGCCAACGCGGTATAATCTCCCGGAGCGGGATATGAATGTCTTCCAATTATATTTGAATCATAAACTTCATTGCCAAAATCCCATATTACAGAAGTTCCACCAATTCCATAGAATTCAATGATATCTTCAGGACAAGCACGTCCGTTGGGGTCAGAATCAGTTTCACTAAATGCCATAAAGAATCCAGAACTTAATGTGTCTGTAACGTATATGGTGTCAACAATAGTATGAGAATTACCACATGTATTGCTAACACTAAATGTATATTCATAGGCCCCAAGATTGAAATACTGATGACGAGCTGTTACCGGTACTATAGAATCGTTTTCAGGACCAACATTTTCAACATAAAAACCATCTCCAAACCAAATAGAATATAGGTGGTTATCATTTCTTTCTTCATCGTAGAAGTATACATATTCACCTGGACAAATTATAGGAGGTAAAATCTGTAAGTCAGCAATAGGTGTTAAAGTGTCGGTAACAAAAATCCATTTTCTCGCAGTATCAACACCTCCACAAGTATTTCGGGCAACCAATAGAACTTCACTTTTGCCGAGAGCATCAAAGGTGAAAACAACTTCTTCATCAGAAGTTACCAAAGAATCATTCACTCCATAGTACCAGGTATACCCAACTCCAGAAGAGCTACTTCCACCTGAGTTATTGCGAAACACTACTTCGGAACCTGGACAAGTAAGCAAGGTATCAATATCGTTATAATTATTATCATACATACCTATTTCTGCCCATGGCTTGTTTTCAGGATTATAACCTATGATTATGTCTTGTTGAGTAGTATCAATATCGCCACATCCATTTTCAACAATAAGCCTAACGGTATAAGTTCCAGGAGAAGAGTAAACTACAGTTTCCTCTTTGTTAGTTCCTGTTTGTCCGTTACCAAAATCCCATTTATAGATACCCGATGACCATGCATTTAAATTGATTGGGCTATTTGGACAACCATCTCCCCACCAATTAAAGTCGGCATAAGCCTCAAGTCCTGTTGTGACCACAATTTCTACTGAATCGGTTCCTGTATTACCACAGATATTGGTAACATCTAGTTTTACTTTATATGTTCCAACAGAAGAAAAAGAATGATTTGCTTCACTTAAATCTGAAGTAGAGCCATCACCAAAATCCCATAAGAAATCAATTCCATTGATATCTGAACTAAATGTAATTTCATCATTTGGACATACATAAGATTGAGAGACATTAATGTGTGGGGAAGGAGTAGCATTTGTACTAATCTCAATAGTTTGAGTGATAGTATCTAACCCGCAATTATGATCCACGATGAGTTTCACATCATAAAAGCCTGGTTCTGCATAAATATGCTCAGCATAATTCCAATATGCAGGATCTGTGCCATCATCAAAGTCCCAGCTAATTGAATTGTATGGCTCTGGAATATAAAAGTTTATTCTTTCATTATTACAAAAGACTGCGCTATCCATTGGGTAAAATACACCAGAAATACCAGCAACGTTTATCTCCATTGAAAATTCACCTATATATTTTCCAAGGCTATCCGCATAAACATAAACTGTGTAGTTGCCTGGACTAACAAAGATATGCTGCATATGGTAACCTATTTCCGGACCAGTACCATCACCGAAAGACCAAATAAAAAACATGTTTGTTGTATCTATTAACAAATGAGTTTCATTTGTGAAGTTAACTGTTAGATTCGCACAGCCTTCATCAATATCAGCTGTGAAATAGACATCTTGCGCAAATAAGAAAATTGCAGGAAAAATAAATCCGAGGGAGAGTAAAAGTTTCTTCATAATTTAGATAGTTAGAATAATTTATATAAAAGTTATGAAGATATATTCAAATATTCCTTGGTTAGATAAGTGATATATATCACTTAAAAAACTTGCAAATTATGATTTACTCAAGCACTCAGCCGTATAACGGTTAAATTATATACATGAATAAAAATAAATAATTTGGAAAGTTATACAAAATGGGTTGAAATAATTGGATATTTCTAAATCGGGTTGTAGAGGATATATATGAATCTTATTGATTGAAAAATTAGTAATTCTTCAAATGCGGGAATCAAATTATTAATAGTTGAATAAGAATATTCGCAATTTAATTATTTTTCCTTTAGCTCATGAAATAGCTTTGCTTTGTTCATGAGCTAAAGGTTGCTCTTTTTACCCTGTCCCAATTACTGTTGAGACTAAAGGGAGAAGAGAACCTTTAGCTTTCGAGATATGAAATAAGAGCTAGTTCATAGTTTTAACTCGGTATTCTTTCTCGCGCTTTTCAGCTACCTGGATCCATTCTGGGATTATTTCTTTAATAAACCGGTTCTTTTCTGCTTGCAAAGTAGCAGCATCTATTCCAATATATTCCTGTGCTTTTGCTTTAGTTGCAATGTCAGGATAGGGAATTGCTTTATTATGTCCTAAATCAGACAGCAATCGGGCAAGTTTTAAGCGGGATTCCTGAGCAATAGTAATACCCGTTGAAATAACTCTTCCTAATTCAACCGGAGAATGGAATGAGCCACCGTGACTTGCGGCTGCATAATCCCAGCGCCATTGTGCATGACGAATATCTTGTAAAACACCCTTCATTTGTTCTTCTGTAGCACCATTGTCCCAAGCAAATTTGGCCTCAACATGTGCCCGTACAAGAAGTTCTTCAAGCTTGTCACGGTTCTGGATTATTGCATCTTGTCGAGAATAAACATCAGAAATTAAACGCTCTGTTTCTTGTCTATGACAAACCTGACATGAATTAGATATGTTTTCAAGCGGACTACCAATATGATGATTCGTATATTTTTGTCCACCTTCACTAATATATGGCATGTGACAATCGGCACATGAAACCCCTCGACTAGCATGGGTTCCGGTGAGGTAAACTTCGTAACCAGGATGTTGTGCTTTTAACATAGGTGCTTTGCTAAGCTTATGTGTCCAATCTTTAAATTCGATGTTGTCGTAATATTCTTCCATTGCTTCAACTGACATGCCATTGTCCCATGGGAAAGTAAGGTATGGAACTCCTTCAACCTTATTTTTATTGAAATAGTATTCAACGTGACATTGAGCACATACTAAACTGCGCATCTCTTGATGTGAAGCTTTATTTATGTCTTTACCCATTCGGTCAAAAGCCTCTATAAGTGCAGGTCTGGAAATTTTAAGGTTCATAGTTTTTGCATCGTGACAGTCAGCACAACCTATTGAATTGATTATTTCTTGGCCCTTGGTTTCCCATGTACCTTTATAGAAATCGGCAGCACTGCCTAATTCATTCATTAGTCTTGGTACATCAGGGCTTTTGCATGTCCAACAAGTATTTGGCATTGGGCTGGCTTTCCCATCAACTGGTGCACCTGTGCGTAATGTTTTCCATATATCTTCAATAGCATAATAATGTCCACGACCTTGATTGTAGTCTTTTGAGAATCCGTAACCTGCCCAAAGTACTACTAATTTAGGATCAACCTCTAACATATCTATTGTTGCTGAACCATTATATTTACTCTTAAACTCAGAATCTGCCGTTTTCATATACGATTGATATTCCCGTGGGAAATTCTGCCCCCAAACTTCATTTCTGGGTTCAAACTGATCGTAATCAACTTGTTTCGTATAGGCGAAAACCGCCTCGGCTCTTCTTTCCATTACAGAGGAGGCTAATAATCCTAGTATAAAAACAATTACCATTGTTCCCAAAAACAACAACCAACCAAGCCATGGCCTTTTCTTTACCTGTTCACTAATAGAATTCATATAATTAGGTTTTTATAAGGTTCGATACTATTTTTTTGAAAGTCTGTTTAACCATTCTGGAACCGGAGTCTCTGGAACAGGAACTCTGGCATTTGGTACGCTAGAAAGACTGTTTACTCTTCCGTGTGGTGTTTCACGATGACATTCCCAACATTTGCGTTCAGTTCTTGCTGTATGATAATCATTAGTGTATGCAAGAACTTTAGAGTCTGTTATCTTATTTGAATGACAGCGAATACAATTGTTTTGTACAACTTCCTGACCTGCTTCATGTATAAATATTACTTGTGGCTCTTTTCTAAGAGTAAACATTGTAGCATGCCTCATTCCATCTTTTGCTTTAAAGTAATATTTATTAAATACATTATTATGCGGAACATGACAGTCGTTACAATTTGTAACTTCCCTGTGTGCACTATGATTCCAGGTTGCGTATTGAGGAGCCATTATATGGCAATTAACACATGTTTCAGGTTTGTCGGATAAATAGGAGTGAGCTTTAGAAATATATCCGAGGTAAATCGAAAGGCCAAAAAGGATACCCAGGGAGATTATTACAGGTATCTTCCAACTATCCGGTGGACGGAGTTTCTTTAAAAAACCTTTTTTTGACATAGAATTTGTATGTTCTATAAATATAAGAAAATATACCGCAAGTTATTGAATATCAAGTTAATTTATATTGAGTCCGAATTAATTTATCCGACTACATAGGTAGGATAGTAAATTGCCAATTAGCTTGTTATTCTCAACAATATGTGCAGAGCCCTTTCTAATAACTCCAATTGGCTGAATATATCTTCCTTCCTGAATTGCATCACCCAGGTTCTCAATAAAGTCTTCTACAGAATAGACAGTTGTTTCCGGATGAAACTGCAAGCCAATAACCCTGTCTCTATAAATAAATGCTTGATTTGGCGTTGCAGGTGTACTGGCAAATCCTTCGGCACCTTTTGGAATATCAAATGTTTCGCCATGCCAAAGAAAACTAGTAATATATTCAGGTAATATTTGTCGAAGTTCTTTAGATAATTTATGCTTATTAAACATAATAGGGAACCAACCAATCTCAGGACTTTTCCCGGGATAAACCTTTGAATTCAGCGCTTTTGCAACAAGTTGAGCACCTAAACAAAATCCCAGAACCGCCTTTCCTTCTTCTATTGCATCTTTGATGAAGTTTAATCCATATTCTAACCATGCAATATTATCAACATCATTGGCAGAATGTGGCCCTCCGAGTACAATGAGTAAATCCAAATCGTTTAAATTTGGAAGTTTTTCTTTTAAATACAAATGTGTAGTTGATATAGTGTGATTGTTCTGTTCAGCCCATTTTGTCAGGTATCCAGGGCCTTCAAAGCTAGCATGTTGCATTATGTGGATTTTCATATGCATTATATTTTCTGAATAAATTAAGCCATTTTATAGGTTCTCGGACTTTCTTTAGCTTTAAGCATTATCAACAGCATTTTAAATTTTTCAATTGCATCTACAGCGTGCGGAATATTAGCAGGCATTATAATAAATTCTCCAGCATTTACCTCGTATGGTTTTCCATCAATATGAACTTCAGCTTTTCCTTCAACAACCTGAATGATTGCATCAAAAGGAGCTGTATGTTCACTAAGATTTTGTTCCTTGTCAAAGGCAAACAATGTAAGATTTCCGGCATCGTTTTTAGAAATAATTTTACTAACAATTGCTCCATCAGCATAAGTTATTGACTCTGCTAAAGCATATGTTTTTGCCTTATCGAATACTTTTTGTGACATCTCATTAAATTTATAAAAAATTCTCAATAAAGTTTAAAGTAAAGAGTTTAAAGTTTTAAGCCTTTAATAAAAACTAACCTAAAACCTTAAACTCAAAACTATTTATTTATGCTTCAACTCCAATCATCTTTTCAATGTCTTCATCTACTGTTCCAATTCCGCTGATTCCAAAGTTCTCAACTAATACATTTACAACATTAGGAGAAAGGAAAGCTGGTAGTGTTGGTCCTAAGTGAATGTTTTTAACCCCCAGGTGAAGTAATGCGAGCAACACAATTACAGCTTTTTGCTCGTACCATGCAATATTGTATGCAATTGGCAATTCATTGATATCATTCAATTCAAATACTTCTTTTAGTTTAAGTGCAATAACAGCAAGTGAATATGAATCGTTACATTGTCCGGCGTCTAATACACGTGGAATTCCACCGATATCGCCTAATTCAAGTTTATTGTAACGATATTTTGCACAACCAGCTGTAAGAATAACTGAATCCTCAGGAAGTTTATCAGCAAATTCTGAGTAGTATTCACGATTTTTCATGCGACCATCGCAACCTGCCATTACTACAAATTTTTTGATTGCACCGGTTTTTACAGCATCAACAACTTTATCGGCTAACTGGATAACCTGGTTGTGAGCAAACCCACCTAATATTTCTCCAGTTTCAATTTCAATAGGAGCGGCACATGTTTTTGCATGCTCAACAATAGAAGAAAAGTCTTTTGGTTTACCATTAACACGGTCAGCTATGTGTTTAACACCATTGAAGCCAGAAGCGCCAGTTGTATAAACACGGTCAATGTAAGATTCTTTAGGAGGAACAATACAATTTGTTGTGAAAAGTATAGGACCATTGAATGTTTCAAATTCTTCTTTTTGATTCCACCATGCATTTCCATAGTTTCCTACAAAATGTGCGTATTTCTTGAATTTAGGATAGTAATGTGCAGGAAGCATTTCACTATGTGTATAAACATCTACTCCAGTTCCTTCGGTTTGTTTTAGAAGCTCTTCCATATCCTTAAGGTCATGACCACTGATAAGAATTCCTGGTTTGTCTTCAACGCCAATGTTAACCTTAGTCATTTCAGGGTTACCGTAGCTTTCTGTATTCGCTTTATCAAGAAGAGCCATTACATCAACACCAAATTTTCCGCATTCCAGAACAAGACCAACAAGTTCATCAACTGTATTGTCTTTTCTTGTAGACTCAACCAATGCCTTGTGCATAAAGGCATAAATTTCATCATTTTCATACCCTAAATTAAAAGCATGTTCCGCATAAGCAGCCATTCCTTTAACACCATATATAAGCAGCTCTTTCAATGAACGAATGTCTTCATTAGTTTCTCTTAAGATACCAACCAAAATGCTTTTTGCAGTATACGAATTCTCGTTTTTGGGTGTCCATGTAGCGCAGTCTGGTAATTCTGCTGGTATTTCAATACCTTGCTTTTCTAATTCAGCTTTTAAATAGTCGCGAACTTCAAGACCTTGTTTACACTTTTCGATAATTTTGTTTGCATCGAAATTGGCATTTGTTATAGTAACAAATAGAGCTTCGAATACATACTTATCTGCCTTTTTGCTTACATATCCATTGTCTCTACCAATTTGTGCAAATATTGATACACCTTTGGTGATGTCGATTAATAAATCCTGGTTATTAGCTACTTCGTCAGTTTTTCCACATACTCCTTTAATAGTACATCCTTCGCCTTTAGCGGCTTCTTGGCATTGATAACAAAACATGCTCATTTTTTCTAAAGTTTTTATAAATGGTTATTTTAATTTAATTTATGTTGGATTGAAAGGCACCAGTAAGAGAATTCGTTGACTACTTCTCCTTGCTGATACGTGCTTTATATCCACTGCTCTTGAACAACTTCACCTTCAACAGAAACAACAGCAGCTTTTATTGGAACTTTTCTATTAGCTTTTTCAGCTGCTGTTCTAACTAATTGAAGTAATCCGCCACAACAAGGTACTGTCATTATCATTACGGTTATTGTATTTACTTTTGCATCATCAATTAGACTTATCAATTTATTCAAGTATGTATCCTGACCATCGTCGAGCTTTGGGCAAGCAATTGCAAGAGTTTTACCTTTTAAGAATTTCTGATGAAAATTACCCATTGAGAAAGCAACACAATCGGCAGCAATAAGAATATCAGAACCTTGAAAAAAGCTGGCAGCAGGGTTAATTAAGTGCATTTGTACTGGCCATTGGCGTAATTCAGACTGACCCGCAACTACTTTTCCTTCATCAACAACTATACCTCTAGGCTCAAACGACATCGATTGTGAACCTGGACAACCGCCACCAGCATGGGCCATAGGTTTTGTATGCTCATGACCCTTTTCCTGTGATTTTCCATGATTATGAACTTGCTGAATTACTTCACGAATATCGAACTCAATTTTATCTTTATTATCGTTTAGAAAATGAACAGCTTCTTTCAGGAATGCAGTTTCTCCATGTTCTTTAAGATGCTGCATATGTGCAATAACTGTATTCTTTCCTTTGTCAACCATTAGCTCCATAACTTTTGTTTCGCTATAAGCTTCAGCTTCGCGTTTTTCAATAGTGATAGCACCTTCCGGACAATGTCCCAGACATGCACCCAATCCATCGCATAATAAGTCGCTTATTAAACGAGCTTTTCCATCGATAATCCGAAGTGCTCCTTCATGACAGTTAGGAACACATTCTCCACAACCGTTACAAAGTTCCTCATCAATTTTCACCATTTCTCGTATCATCATATTTTTTTTAGTTTATTCTTAATTAAATTTTTATCGTGTTCTCGACTCCTTCCAATAAAGGTCGGGATGAATTAACAATAAATTGATTATTGCTTTATTGATACAAATTTACGGTTATAGCGAACATTAAAACGGTAACATATGTTACAGAGGAGTTAATAAGTTTAAAGTTTTTTGCTTAATGTTAGTATTCTTCAATTTGTGCTTTAAACTGTAAACTAGAAACTATAAGCTTTTACTATGTTTGGAAATTTAGATAAATGCCTTCTATTTAAAGGATTAACTACTGAAAAGATATCCGATTTATTACATGAGGTTACCTTTAAAGAAAAGAGCTTCAGTAAAAATGAAACTATTGCATACTGCGATGATGAAGTCCGTAGTCTTTTAATAATTATCAAAGGTAGTGTTAGGGGAGAAATGGTTGATTTTTCCGGGAAGACAATTAAAATTGAAGATATTGAACCTCCAAGAATGTTGGCACCAGCATTTTTATATGGCAAGAACAATCGATATCCGGTTGATATAGTTGCAAACCAGCAATCTGTAGTTTTAAGTCTCTCGAAACCTGCATTTATTAATTTGTTACAATCAGATCAGCAAATTCTCACAAATTACTTAAATAGTATTTCGAACAGGGCTCAATTTCTTTCAACCAAAATCAGATTCTTATCATTTCAAACAATTAAAGGGAAAATTGCTCATTTTCTATTACAATTAAGTCAGAGAAATAATTCAATTGAGTTTGTTTTGCCTAAATCGCAAAATGAATTAGCTGAAATGTTTGGAGTTGCAAGACCATCGTTAGGCAGAGCAATTCGAGAAATGGATGCTGAAGGAATAATTAAGGCTGATGGAAAGCAGGTCAAAATTCTGGATAAACAAAGATTGTCTGGCTTGTTGAAAGGGTAGGAGTATATTTTATTCTTTTATATCATTTCCGCCTAAGCAGGAATGACGAACCAGGAGTTTAAATAAGCTGAGCTTTCTCTTTGTTGGCAAGTTCGTTTTGATTAGAGAAAGTAACAATAAAAGTAGTTCCTGAATTAGGTGTACTAAATACCTGAATTTCGCCTTTATTCATTTTAACAAATTCATATACAAGATTAAGTCCAATACCTAATCCCTTCTCTTTGTCGGTTCCCCAAGTACTCTTCTTAGCTTCTATATTGAAAATAGTCTTTATTTTATCCTGAGGTATACCAACACCTGTATCTTTTATAAAAATTTGAGTTTCAGTATTCTTTTTTTCAACAATAATATCAACAGCTCCACCCTTGTTAGTGAATTTTAATGCATTACTAATAAGGTTTCGCAAAATAGTCGACAAACTATGCCTATCAGCAGTAATATAAGCCTCAGAGAATTTTTGTTCGTAAGAAAGCTCTATGTTTTTCGCTTGTGCTATATCACTGAAAATGGAGATTGTATCACTCATAACTTCATTTAGCTCAACTTTTTCAGCTACGCAGTTATATTGTCCACGCTGACTAATAGCCCAGTCCAACAAATTATCCAGCAAATTCTGAACCTTCTTAACAGAATACTCCATATTGCTAGTTAGCTCATTGAGTTGGCTGTAATCTTTTGATTTCAGAAACTCACGAATAAGCATAGTTGTACCATTTAAAACACCTATTGGGCCACGTAAATCATGCGAAATTATTGAGAAGAAACGGTCTTTTGTATTATTAACATCTTCAAGCATATCGCGCTGAGCCATAAGTTCTTCTTTTTGTTCTCGAAGTAGCTTATTAACATAACGGTCTCTTCTAGCAGTACGAAATAAAACATAGGATAGAGCCCCGGATAATAGGATAACAATCATTAGACCAGCCCCAACAATTTGTTGGTTTTGTCTGCGTTTAGTTTCAAGCTCTAATAGGGTTTGAGCTTTTTCAACTTCAATTTGTTTTTGTGCTACCTCATACTCGGTACGTAAGTCTGCCATTTTACGCACAGTTTCATCGTTGTTAATGGAGTCACGGTAGGCAATGTATTGGGATTGGTAGTGGTAGGCTTTTTTGTAGTCGCCTAGATCATTGTAAATTAATGCAAGGCGCTCTGAAGCATCACGCATCTGGGGTTTATAACCAGACTGGCTAGCAAGAATATAAGCTTCATTACATAAAATTAATGCTTTCTCTCTAAATTCTTGTATTTGATATATTTTAGCTAATCTTATTTTATAAGCTATTATAGCATAATTGTCGCCATATTTTTTAAGAATTGAAATAGCCTTAAGTAATTTATCTTCAGCAATACTATACTCTTTATTAACACTATGAATTCTACCTAAATTACCTAAATTATAAGCAATACCAATAGGGTGTTCAAGAATTTCAAAGTCATGTAAGGATTCTTCAAATAGTTTTGATGCAGCAATATAATTTCCTGAATACAAATACTCCCCCCCCGTATTTAATAAAACTGTAGCTAAAGCTATCGAAATTGAATCTTTCTTTAGAATATCGATAGCTTTATTGTAATAATTGATTGAGTTTTTATGGTCTCTTGCAGTAGAATAAGTATCACCAAGTGTGGCATACACAAATCCTAAGTTTCTGAGATTATTTGTCTTAGATGCATATTCTGCGCTTATAAGAAAGGTATTATATGCTTTTTGCAAATTACCTTCTTTTCTAAAGTAATTTCCCCTTTGTAAATATCCTTTGTAGCAATAATAATTATCTTTGGTGCTTTCTGAAATTGCAATTAATTCATCAGAATAGAATAATGAAGAATCAGAGGATTGGATAGAATAATAATAAGATATGTTCAATAAAAGATCCTTATATAGAGAGTCCTTCAAAGCATCATTTTTGTTGTAATTACTTAATAAACTATCGATATTTATTTCTTGACAATCTATTGTATAATAGAAAAGGCTAAATAATAACAAATTAATAATTTGAAGGATCCTCATGCTTCCTATTTCAAAATGAGTTTTGGAGGTTCTTCATCTTTCAATATCTCAGCCTGACCAGACTTAACAGACTTAACAGCAAAAGTTGCTTTATCATAACAACTTACACCACTAACTGAATAACTGATTTCACCCTTAGCAGTATCGGCAACAACAGCTTTCCAACTATCGAAATCTTTCATTTTTGGTCCTTTACTAAAAAAGCTTTTATCTCCAGCAATAGCGATGTCACTAATTTCCTTAATACCAGAACATTGGTCGAGTTTCCAGATTATTTTATCTCCTGGATTAACCTCTGTTTCAATGTTTTTACCATGATGAAACTCAGTATCACGGTATTCAAGTTTATTGTTAATTAATTTGATGTAAATTTTAATTGTTCCCATAATAATCTTTTGGTTTAATGGTTATATGATATGTAAATATTTGAGACATATTTGGATTAACCATATTGCTAAAAATAAGGAATTTTTATGTTTTACCAAAAGCTAATTATCATCAATGTTTCAAACGGAAGGAAAAATGGTGCAAATGGGGTGGTGGGATGTGATTTTCACACTACCCCATAATCGTTATTTGCTATTGAAAGGTTGATTTGTCTACCCAATTTGGGGAAGCAAAGGTGTGCTTTGGAAAGGTTTTTATCTTGTCATCCAGACTGATGCAAAGCTTAGTGAAGGATCTGTTCGAACTTTCTTCTGCAACATTTTAAAAAGATTACCTTCGATGAGTTCTGTTTTCTTTCTGTTCCTTCGTTTCTACCAATAACAGAAATTGCTGAGTTTAGCTCCTTAGATCTCGTGAACTCGGTTTTTGCTGACACTATATAATTGAATATTAAACAATAATAGGCACATTGATTTGGGCTATAGTCCCTTTGTTACTTGAATCGATTTCTATTTCACCATTTATTAGCGATAAACGAGAGTAAATACTTTGTAGACCTAATCCATTAAATGATTGAGTTTTTTCTACATTAAAACCTACACCATTGTCTTTAACTTTGAGTTTTAATTCATTATGTTCCAAACTTAGAGAAACTTCCACTTTACTTGCCTGCGAATGTTTAATTACATTGTTTAATAATTCTTGGAGAATTCGATAAAAGCATACTTCAATGGACTCATCTAAACGATTTTTATATCCAGAATTAATAAAGCTTATATCAAATGCCTTAGTTTCTCTAATTTTTCGCACAAGTTCATTACAAGCCGGAGCCAAGCCTAAACGAATTAATACACTGGACATTAAGTTATGAGAAATACTCCTTACTTCACGACAGGCTTCATCAATTGCTTCATAAGACTTTCTACTATAATAGCTTGTTTCAGATTCCGGACTTTTCTCAGAAGCTAATACTTCAGACATATACAATTGACTAATTGATAATAGTGGTCCGACACTATCATGAAGCTCTGTAGCAATTCGTTTTCGCTCATCTTCCTGTGCAATTAACACAGAATTAAAGTTTTTTCTTTGTTCCGCAGATTTGGTTTGAAGTACAAGATTTTTTTGCCTTGATGTGTAATAATAGTAAGTGAAAAATATTATTAATAAAAGTAATACAATTAATACTAATCCAATTATTTGCTGATTTTGTCTTTTGTTATTGGAAAGTTCAAGTGTGGTCTGTGTTTTTTCTAACTCAATTTGTTTTTGGGCAACTTCATATTCAGTTCGAAGATCTGCCATTTTACGTATGGTTTCTTCATTGTTTATGGAATCGCGATAGACAATGTATTGAGATTGATAGTTATAGGCCTTTTCGTAATTACCTAATTTACTGTATATAAATGCCAATTTATCACTTGCATCTCTTAACTGGATTAATAATCCGTTTTCTTTAGCAATTGTATAAGCAAATGAAGCAGGAATTAATGCTTTACTATATTTCTTTTCAGAAATATAAATTTTTGCTAAACTAGTATTAAAAGCTGAAATAGAATAGTAATCTCCAAGTTTTTTAAGTATTTCGGATGCCTTGATGATATCATTCTCGGCTTGGAAATATTTTCCTTTTTTAGCATATGTAAGCCCTATAATACCTAAATTATAGGCAAGACCAATTTCATAGTCAATTAATCTAAAAATATTGTTTGATTCTTCCAAATAGATAGTGGCAGTATCAACCATATTGAAGTCAAGGTATTGACTACCAAGATTAAGTAATGTTGCTCCTAAAGCAATAGAATCTCCATGATTCCTAAGAATTTTTATTGCCTTATTATAATAAAAAATTGAATTAGTTTGGTTTTTCGCACTTCCATATGTGTCTCCCAAGGCTGTGTAAACAACACCTTCACGTTTTTTGTTTTTACATTTAATTGCTGAATTTAACGACTTGAAATAAGATTCAACTGCTAAATCTAAATATCCTTTAATTCTATATGCATTGCCTTGATGCAAATAACCACGATACAACCATAAGTCAACATTGCTAACCTGCGAGGCTTTCGAAATTAATAAATCAGCAAACAGAATAGTAGTATCAGGATTTGGGTGATAAAAAGCTAAATCAAGATACAGTTGTAATTCCGATGAATCACCTTTTATATATTTACCTTCATTATAGATATTCAATAAGCTGTCTGCAATATTTTTATCTTGTGTTTTAAGGTTTAAGCAATTTATTAAAAACAAGAAAGTGAAAATAATCTTAATTATGTCCTTAATCATATTATTTCAATAATTATAAGTTTTGGTGTTTCAAGCTAATTAATTTTTTACGCGCAACTAGGATTGTTTATTTTAGTTTAATATAACCAAACAAGGTTTTTAAAATTACATATTTTTCAATATATGTTTAACAGAAGTTGTTAGCTATGATGTAGGTGGGGAAAGGTGTTAAATTTTTATGTGATTTATCATTACGTAGAATCAAATTACACCGTTAAAATCCTTGGGTGTTGGGAATGCCTTTACAAGCTTAGTGAACCTAATCCTCGATACTGCTTTCAATAATTGCTTTTGTCTTATTCATTAACTCGGTTACATCTTTTTCTGTAATACCATTAATTGTAATTGGTTTATGAATAGTCATTTTTACTACTCCAGGCAATATATTTACAATAGAAGGGTGAGGCATAATTTTGCGGGTACCATTAATAGTTACAGGTAAAATAGGTAAGCTTAAATCTTTTGCTAGTTTGAAAGCTCCACGTTTGAATGGTATTAGCTTACCAGTTTTACTTCTTGTACCTTCCGGAAAAATAACTACAGATGTACCGTTAACTAATTTCTTCTTGGCTTCTTCCAAACTTTTTAGAGCAGCTCTTTGATTTGATCGATCAATAAAAATATGACCAACACTTTTGCTTCCATAACCAACCCCGGGAACTTTTGCTAATTCCTTTTTCATTATCCAACGTATATCCAAACCAATCCACCCATATACAAGGAAAATGTCATATAGACTTTGATGATTTGCCACAACAATATATGAAGTCCCTTTCTGTATGTTTTCTTTTCCAATAGTTTTAATAACCATAGGTGTTAGAACCGTATTGATCTTTGACCAAAACGAACCACAAATGAGACCACCAACACGCGCTCCAATAATTGGTGAAATAATAACAGCTAATGTTCCAAAAAATAGTGTGTCAACAAACATTATTGGGAAAAGAATGAACCATTTATATGGCTGATAAAGAATGTATAAAAGCTTGTTTCCTCTCATTTTTATGCTGCGATTAAAATCACAAATATAAAAAATTGTTATATGTGAACGAACACTTGCTTTTCAAGTTGCAATAATATTAGACTAAATCAAATTCTAAATAGTGTCTGCAAGAAAACTACTCTGAGCGTCATTGCGAGCGAAGCGTGGCAATCTCATGCTACTGACTACCAATGCAAACAGATTATCTTCGATGAGCTCGCAAGCTCGATTGCTTCGTTCCTCGCAATGACAGAAATTATTAAGTTTTCTTGCAGACACTAAATAGTAGTTTTAAGAATCGATTTTTAAGGCTCAAAAAGCTAAAACTAAATATCTTTAGCCTATAGAATATAACATTCAGTTCTTGATCAAAACGAACAATACAAAATATATAATAAATTAGAGAAAGGTTTAATTTTTTCGTATCTTATCTATTATTATAACTTTAATAATCTGGATTATGAAAAGCGGCACTATTCAAATTCTTGACCTCGATTTTGAGTACAAGCTTTGGATGAATAAACTTGTTTTCTTTTCACGTGAAATTGAGCTTATGTCGGACAGGTATCAGGTTTTAAAAAGAGAACAGCCATCGTACCATATCGAGGAAAGTCAATACGAGTTAATTATCAATCAGCAAAAGATGATTCAGGGACTTAGAAACCAAATTAAAACTTTAGAGCAAGAGATGGCTTTTTATGCAGAGGATTATCCAATTGATAGAAAACATTCACATTACTACATGCATGAAACTATTAGAAATGAAGTGAATAAATTAATTCTAAAACAAGAAGAAATTAACTCATTAATATATCCCTTATTGTGTTACCCACTAGGAGAAGCAGAACCTAATTAAATTAACCAAATATCATTCGTCACTATTTTTCAATCATTCGTCAATAAAAAACAACAGTTTAAAATTTTATTAATTATCGATTTTTATGTATTTTCCACAACAAAACATTAAATTAGATCTCTGTAAATCCTTTCTGCTCTTAGGATACAAAGGATATTAAAACATAAATAATTTAAGAAATAGCTAATAATTTATACTTATTCAATAAATATGTGCCGTAAAACATAAAACAATTCAATGAGAAATCGCGTAGATTTATAAATAAACCTAAATTACCACTACTACACAATATTAAAAACCCCATGATTGTAGTATAAAAAATGAAAACATCTAAACACAATCTAAAAATCTTCCATTACATATCGTATGGAATTATTATTATAACATTACTCTTTGTTAACTCAAATACCAATTTATTAGGTCAATATACCAGTAGGGATAATTACTCTGGATATTGGACAGAAAATAATTCATGGGCTGATAATATATCACCTGGTGTTTCAACCAGTGATACTAACATTTATTGCAATGGAGAATTAATAGCACTCAATTGCCTAGATATTGATAAAGCTACGCTTTATGTGAACGATACATTAATTATAAATGGTAATCTTGAACTTAAGAACAATGCAAGACTGGAAATAGGTTCACAGGGTGTATTGCTGATATATGGAGATTATACCTCCAATAATGAAGTTGAAGTAATAAATAAAGGTGTTTTTGTAGTTGCAGGAGGCTTTGAAATGCTTGGTGCCGATAACCAGGGATATTTTCAAAACGATAGTGGTAGTTTATTTATATTTGACCCAACGCCAACTGTCAAAAAGGGTGTCGATTATCTTTCAATAGAATGTACAGATACAGGTGATTACCCCTCAAATTGTGGCTTTGGAAATGAAAAAGACCTTAGTGTTCTTCCTATTTATTCATTTTTTAGGTCATTGGAGTTTTATGCAAGAGGTATTGATCCTGAAGCAAATTCATGTGATTATATTGATTTTGTTGTTGATAGACAAAAAGGATGCAGAACTGATATTTTCAATTATTCATTGAATTCAATCGGTATTTCAGATAGTGATTCTTTAATTTGGACATTTGGCGACGGTGCTGCTCCTAATATAGCATATGGAATGGGGCCATTTGAGGTTAACTATTCATCTGTTGGATATAAAAGTGTTAGCCTTCAAATTGTCGGAAATACTACCATAACTAAAGATAATTATGTTGAGATACAATCTTGTTTAACTTATATAGACTTTTCAAGTAGTTCAAATGCTCTATGTAAAGGCGATTCAATAACTTTCACAGCATTTGCTGATGGTTTATCGATATCGGATACTTTTAACTGGGACTTTGGTGAAGGAGCTATACCTCGATTTTTTTCTGGCCCGGTAAGTAAAATGTTGACCGCGTTTTCTGTTTCTCCACCATATGGACAAATAGTACAAAATGTATATTATACAACAAAAGGTAAAAAGTCTGTCAGATTATCTGTTTTGGGTGATACAAGTATTACTAAAAATGATTTTATTGATGTTAAAACCTGCGTGAGTGTTGATATACAAAGTAATATTAATCAAGCTCATCTTAATGATAAGGTAATATATACCGGAGTTTTCACCAATCTACTCTCTAATGATACTGTATTTTGGAACTTTGGGGAAAAGGCTAATCCACAAACCGCATATGGTGTAGGACCTCATGAAGTATCGTATTCTTCTGTTGGGAAGAAAAATGTATCGGTTGAAATCTTAAATGATACAAGCTTTACTTTCAATGACTTCATCGAAGTCATTGAATTAAAATCAATTGATTTTGAAGCCGATAAAAATTATGTATGCATTGGGGATACAATAAATTATTCAAATCTTTCAACAGGACTAAGTAAGGATGATTACTTACTTTGGGACTTTGGTGAAGGTGCGGTACCTAATAATCTATCCGGAAACGGTCCTTATAGTATTGTATATGAAACTTCGGGTTTAAAAGATATTTCATTAACAATTATTTTAGATACGTTTGAAATTAAAAATGCGTATGTATATGTCTCTACTTGTAAAGCATTAGACTATAAAATTAACAAACCAAAAGCTTGTATTGATGATACACTTACATTTGAAAACACTTCGTTTGATGGAGAAGGATTTGATACACTTATTTGGAACTTTGGAGAAGGTGCTAATCCGCAAACTGCTATAGGCAAGGGACCTCATAAAATATTTTATAATGTAGCCGGAAATAAAGAGTTTTCACTTTCAACAACCAGTGGAATAATATCAGAAACAAAAGTAATTGATCAGATTGTTATTGGAGAAATACCATATACAGAACAGATTACCGTAGAAGAAGTATCAAATTATGGCACAGGTACTTATCTTGATGAAGTTTGTTTTAAAACTAGTAGAACCTATTCGGTATCTGGCGACGATGGTTCAACATATAACTGGTCTATTCCTGCATTAAATATTAATGAAATAAATAATAAGAACTTTAATGTTAATTGGAATGTTGATCCAGGTGCATATATAATTTTTGTTCAGGAAATAAGCAAGGAAAAATGTTATGGAACGGTCTCTGATGCCGTAGTACTAGTAAAAGAATGTAAAAACAAAGAATTTAACGAAAATATAAACTACACTTTTACTCCAAATAACGACGGATTTAACGATAAATGGGTAATAGATAATATTGAAGATTACCCATTTGCAAAAGTCTATGTTTTTGATCGTTCTGGAAATGTAGTATTTAAAAGTGAAGGTAACTATGAGAAATGGGATGGAACTCATAAAGGGAAACTCCTCAAGCTAGATAGTTATTATTATTTAATTGATCTTTCTGCTTATAATAAAGAATCAATTAGAGGCATTGTAACACTTATTCGTTAATAATTATGGAGTTATCTCCACTTCACTCGTACAAATCTTTCATTTTTCTTAAATGATTCTGGAATAGCACTTAAGATAGCTTTTCGCATGTTTTCAATTAATAGTTCTTTTGAAAATCCTGTGTGCATAACCAGGCTAATTTCTCTTACTGGTTCTGGCGATTCGAATCGCTTAATATTTTTATTTTCTTTTCGTTCACTAAGTACACTTAATTCAGGAACAAGTGTATAACCAAGCCCTTTATTAACAAGTGCTTTTATTGTTTCGATTGAGCCACTTTGATAGTTGAATTGTTGCTGAACCGAATGTTTTTCTTGATTACATATATTCAATGTCTGATTCCTGAAACAATGACCTTCAGCTAATAGAAGTATTTTATTGATATCTAAATCAGAAGAAGCTATTAACTTTTTATCGGTCATAGGGTTTTTACTATTTAAATACACAAGAAAGGGTTCATAAAATAAGGGAATTTCTCTTATGTGTCTCTCATCTAAGGGAGTTGCCAGAATTCCAATATCAAGAAAGCCATGCTTTAGTTTATGAATGACTTGTTCGCTTTGTATCTCCTCAATATTAAGTCTTGTATTAGGATAGTTAACAGAGAAATATGGCAATAGTAATGGAAGTACGTAAGGGGCAAGGGTAGGTATTATACCAAGCTTAAACTCACCATTCATTGTGTCTACTTCTTGAGAAACCAGCTCTTTCAATTCATTCATCTCACGTTGTATCATTCTAGCCTTTAGAATAAACTTTTCTCCTAAATCTGTCGATTCGATAGGTTTTTTATCCCTATTAAAAATTTTAAATCCTATTTCATCTTCCAGCTTCTTCACTTGCATTGTTAGCGTTGGTTGTGTTACAAAACAACTATCTGCTGCTTTCACAAAGTTTCTGAAGTTATCTAGTGCTATTGTGTATTCAATTTGTTGAATAGTCATTGTTATAGATTTTATCTATACAAATATAGACAATATCAATTTGATTGATGAAGTGCAAATACCGAAATTTGTATCAGAAACTAAAATCATAATAAAATGAATACAATAGGAATAAACAAAGAACTAGCCGATAAGCTTTCATTCAGTCTTAACAACTTATTATCAAACTATCAAATATTTTATATGAATGTTAGAGGATTTCACTGGAACATTAAAGGAGAGAAATTCTTTGAATTGCATGCAAAGTTTGAAGAACTTTACGATGATCTTGTCCTAAAGATTGATGAAATAGCCGAACGCGTTTTAACTCTTCAGGGAGAACCAACTCACACATTTGAAGAATATCTTGATAAATCAGAAATTGATGTAGCTAAATCGGTAAGTAATGGGAAAGAGGCCATTAGTAGCATATTGGTTTCGTTTCAATTACTATTAGTTAAACAAAGAGAAATTCTAAAGCTCTCTGATGAAGCTAATGACGAAGGAACAAATGCATTAATGAGCGATTACATTCGTGAGCAGGAAAAATTAGTATGGATGTATAATGCATTTTTAACTAACTAATAAGAATTTGATAATACAAGCTACGAAAAAGTAGACTTCTATCTTGCTAAGAAAGATTTAATTTAAGAATTAGTATAGACTAGATATACAATTAGATACGAGGGGATTAAACAATCTCCTCGTTTTATGATCTACCTGCAACCCAACCTGTACTAAAAGCAATCTGTAGATTATATCCACCTGTTGGTCCATCAAGATCAATTATTTCTCCTGCAAAATATAATCCTTTGATAATCTTTGATTCCATGGTTTTCTGATTAATTTCCTTTGTGGAAATTCCTCCTGCAGTAATTATTGCTTCTTCAAACGGCCGGTTACCGACAATTGTTAACTTATATTCCTTGAGCCAGTTTCTTAATTTCTTTTTATCTTTTGAAGTTGCTTGACTCCCTAAAATATCAGGAGATAAACCTGTCGAATCCAAACAAGTATCTATGAGTTTTACAGGCATCAATTTTTTTAATATTGATATAAGATTTGCTTTACCATCGGAATTGAATTCTCGGGTCAATCTATTATCAAGCTTCTTATTATCAAGTGCAGGTTTAAAATCAATTGTTATTTCAACTTTATTAGATTTTAATAATTCCGGTATAGCTAATCTACTAAGGCTAAGAATTATTGGTCCGCTGATACCAAATTCCATAAATGTAAATTCGCCAAAAAAAGATTCCTTTTTTTTATTATTTATCCAAAGTGTAATTTCACAGTTTTTTAGCTCTAACCCAACCAAGGAAGGTGATATCTTTTCTTTCGAAATAAGAGGCACTAATTGAGGATATATTGGTTCAATTGTATGTCCAATGTCTTTTGCAAGTTTATAGCCATCTCCTGTTGATCCAGTTGCCGGGTAAGATGCTCCTCCAGAGGCAAGAATTACTTTTGATGCAAATAATACCTGAGACTTTTTCTCTATATCAGCTCTAACAGCCTTTATTGTTCCATTTTCAACAATAAGCTGCTTTATTCTTGAATTTGATACAATTGACACACCAGTTTTTTCGCACCAATCAACAAGTTTCTTTGTAACTTCAACAGCTTTCCCACTTTCCGGAAAGATTCTTCCGCCACGTTCATGCACAGTCTTAACTCCAATTTGGTGCATAAACTCAACAAGTTCCTCAAAGAAAAACTGTGCAAAGGTTGATTGTAGGAAATGCCTGTTTGGTTGAATTTTACTAATAAATTCAGGCAGTGGGGCACTATTTGTAATATTACACCGACCTTTTCCTGTTATGCTAAGCTTTCGACCTGGTCTATTCATCTTTTCTAACAAGAGAACATGCTTACCACAAACAGCAGCTTGTCCAGCAGCCATAAGGCCTGCAGGACCACCACCAATCACTATTACATCCCAATTCTTTTCCAAGTGCAAATTTTATTACGCAATATAGCTTATAATTTTGGAAGAAAAGTGAGTTTACTAAATCAAAAATATATTGCATATAACATTTTAGTATTTAGTTAATTAGTCTATATTATATAAATAGAGGATTTGATATTTTAAGGTTATTCCAATATATGTGAAGTCTCCTATAATTTATTAGAATAACAACCTGTTTATTATGTTAACTATTGTTTTAATGAAAAACACTATCAAAACTGATAGTGCTTTCAAAATAGGATAGAAGTACATTATTCTTTCAATAAGAATAGAATTTCAGCATCAACTGTATTTGGATCGTAGCTGTAATAGATTTCCATTGAATAAGATTCAGTTTTCAAGCTATTCTCAGCAATATATATTGAAATTGCTTCGTAGGCGGGCATAATTTCTTCCATTGATTTATACCTTACACTTACAGCTTTTGTAGCTGGAATTTTTTTGTACTTAAAATAGTCGTTCCCTTTAACTGGCCCCTGAACCATATAACCAGGTTCACTTCGAAGTTTTTCTGCAGGAACATTCTCAGGATCATCATAGAATAAGCCTAAAGAATAAGCACCCATAGGCAATTGATTTGATTGAATATATTCCATTAGTTTACCAAAATCATTAAAACAATCCTGATAAGGACCTGTAAATTCATAGTAAACCATGTGAATATCATCCAATTCTTTGATTTCAACTTTGAAATCTTTAGCTTTTTTCACTTGTGTTTCTTGTGTCATAGCAATTACGGTTAAAAATGTAGAAATAATTAATAGAATGCTTTTTGTTTTCATTTTGTAGAGTTTAAAATTGATTATGAAACAAATTTATGTCGGGCAAGTGACAACATTATGTCAGTAGGAATTTTCAACTATAAAATTTTCCTAAAAATGTTTAATTGAAGGCAGGTATTATAGAAATATAGCTATTTTTGAAAGGACTGATTATTAACTTTTAGATCTTTGGGTTTGAGATTACACAAATACATTTTTGCTCTGCTACTATTAAGTTTCTTTTGGCAAACGACTTTTTCGCAGATTAATGTAAGGTATCATCTATATCAGGGTCAAAAGAACCTTTCAAATAAAGAATATCAGCAATCCATCTCTTGGATGAATAAAATAATCTATTATCAACCAGAAAACACTGATGCATTATTAATAAGGGGGATTTCAAAATATTATTTATCTGATTATTACGGTGCCAAGTCCGATTTTACTAAAGTTTTGGAATTCGAACCATATCATTACGATGCTTATTACTTTAGGGGAATAATAAATGCAACTCAGGGCAATACAAAACAATCGCTTGAAGATCTGAACCAGGCAATTGCTTTATTCGAATATAATCCCGACTATTTTTCTTATAGAGGACAGCTAAATTTAAGCATAGGAGATACACTAGCAGCTATTTCAGATTATGAGAATGCAATAAAACTGGATGAAGAGCATTACCAGGCACATCTAAATATGGGGCTGTTAAAAATGTATGCTGAAGAATACGAACAAGCTATAGTCCTTTGTACTAAGGCTATTCAGCTCCAACCTGATAGTTATAGGGGCTATATTACCAGAGGTAAAACCTATTATATGGTTGATTCAACCGAATTAGCCATTCACGATCTTGAATTTGTTCTATCTGAAGATTCAACAAATATTGAAGCGCTATTTATATTAGCACTTACATATCATAAAGCAAAAGATTACAATAAAGCTTTAAATAATTACGATAAAGCACTTGATTTAAATCCTTATAATGCAATATGTTATTACAATAGAGCTATTTTAAAATCTGAACTTGAATTATATCAAGGTGCCGTTTTCGATTATACAAAAGTAATTGAATTAAACTCAAACAATATTTATGCATATCTATATCGTGGACGAACTAAATATCTATTGAAGCAATATAAGCAAGCAGAAGAAGATCTTTCTGTGGCTATTGAACTATACCCAAAATTTACAGATGCCTATATGACTAGAGCTGCTGTAAGATTTGAGCTTAATGATACTTTAGGTTTTTTACAGGATAAATATATGGCAAGAGAATTGTCATCAGGAGATAGCCTTTTATTCACAGAACAAATTGATTCTACATATATCCAGAAAATTACAGAATTTAAAACAGATTTTTCACCTATAGAGCAGGGCTCTAAAGTTAAAGTCCAATACATTAATAGAGATATAAATATGTTGCCACTTTATACTGCAAGATTATATGAAAAGGTAGCTCTAAATATGTTCTCTGATATTGATTTTGAGTTATTTAGTCAGGTGAATACTTTGGAAGAAAATTACAAAATAGGTATTTTCTATGAAGAGGGCCCCGGATTCATTAAAGACATTGAACAATGGGAAAAGAAACTCGATGCATTATTGGAAGAAAATTCGAAAATACAGGATTTATCGCTCCTGAAGGGATTAGCTGTAGGTTGGAAAGAAAAATTTTATTTGTCCGATAAGTACCTTGGAGATGCTATGGAACAACTTCCTAACGAAAAATATTTAGTGTATTTTATAAGGGGAAATCATTATTTTGCTCAAGCAGAGGCGGTAAGTAATATACTTATGAATGATCAGATAGCTTACATTGATAATAGAGACATTCAGGAACATCCAGATTATAAGTCTGTTGAAAGCTATTATTTTAAGGCAGTAGCATTCTATAAAAAGGCCCTTTTATATAAACCTGATTTTATTTATGCCCGTTATAATAAAGCATTTGTTGAGGCAATACTCAATAACATGCAAGAAGCGGTAAATGACTATAGTAAATGTTTGGAAATTGATCAAGAGTTTGGAACAGCCTATTTTAACAGGGGGCTGATATACTTACTTACTGGTGAAACTAAAAAAGGTTGTGGCGATTTAAGTAAAGCAGGAGAACTTGGAATTGAACAGAGTTATAATATAATCTACAAGTATTGTGATTAAAAAGGGGAACAACTACAAATATCATTAAGGAGCAAGCATACATGTTAAAAAGCATATCAAATATTTACATGTAATTATTAAACTATTGATTGAATTAATTCTTTATTAATAGCAGATTTGTAAGTTATTATATTGGCAAATATATTTGAACAAGGATTATAGCAATATTACTAAAAAGAACTACCTCGACTCGGCATAGGATCAGATAACAATCGTTACTGAAATTATAATCTTACTGATTTATAAGCTTTGGAATAAGTATTATTAATTACTCTTATTTGGAGAAGTGTGAATAATTGATTTTCAGTTAAAAACCAATAATGGTGGCATAACAACGAACATATATTTCAAGTAATTATTTGCTATTTATCGCCTAAAAAAGTTCAGTAATAACTCATTTTCGAGAAAACACCAATAAATATGAACCGTTTGTCAATATATCTCAACATCTAGATTCAGGTTTTCGTAAATAATACTAAAGAATCCAAATTCAAAAGGAGGCAGAAAATGGATAGTCTACAGATTGCGGGAACACAAAATTCACCCTCTATAAACTTCACTTCTACAGGTTTTTTTAAAATACATGGTAGAATAATTACAGAGAATGCTGTGATTACATTTAAACCATTATTTAACTATATAGAAGATTTTGAGGGAAATGCAGTTGAGTTTGAAATAGAGCTCGATTATATAAATACAAGTGCTTCAATGCAATTATACGCACTGCTTAAAGTACTTGATCAAAATTGTGGAATAGAAGAGATAAAAGTTCGCTGGTTATATGAAGTAGATGATGAAGACCATCTTGAAACCGGTGAGTTTTTTGAAGATAAACTTGATCGTGTGAAATTTGAGTTTATCCCAATAAATTCAAGAAGTATAGCATAGTTTTTTTTCGATAGATAATGTTTTAGGAGTTATTATGAGGCTGCAAATTGCAGCCTCTTTTTTTTAGTAATCCGATACTATTGGAATAGCAATTATTTTATAGCTTTCGTTTTATTTACAAAATGCCATATGATCCCATATATCATGATGGGTTATCTCTCCATTAGTAAGATTAATATCAGCATGTACATATACAATATATGCACAATTTGGAAGTGCCGCTACATTTCCACTGTATGAAACCTCACCATGCGCCTCTTCACCAATAGTATTATGAGCTATTGCAGGAAAAACATGTGGTCCTCCAGGGCCAGTCATAGTTACTCTCACATTACCCAAATTCGGATTAGCAGCAGTGTATTTTACCGTTAATGCATTTGTAATTTTACCACACCCTATTCCTGTAGTTTCCTTAATATCAAGGCAGGCAATACCTCGTTCTGTTGAAGTACCTGGTAACCACGATCCGTATTGTGGAACGCCAGAGTATGTTAAGTTGAATATGGCCAATTCTTTCGAGGTCCCAGCAATCATTTCAGTAGCTGCATTTCCCTCTTCCCGTTTAAGCATGCGCAATTTAAAATATCTGTTACTTTGCAGCGGTTGAACACTTGCTGTATCATCACCAGGTACAAGACCAGACATATTAACTGTGCCACTCATTAGTTTTGAAGAAATAAGATTAATTAACAATCCGTTTGTATTAACAACAAAATTGCTAAGTTGAGGAACCTTAATCCAGGTATCAGAAGGATCAAAAAACACCTCCATTTCGCCTGGATTAGGATGGATTGCGTAATCCGTAATTTTAATCGGATTAAAAATATCACCGGTAAGTTCTTGTTTATAACCAATTATCGTATTAGTAATTTCAGTTTTTGTAATATCCTTCCATGGAGATACAACTGCTCCTCCAGGAGCGCTCCACTCTTCATATTGGAATTTGTATTCAAGCGGTTTACCATTAACTTTTTTGTTTAAACTACCTAGTAAACTTAAGTTGTGATAAAATGCAAGATCGTTCCAGCCTGCTGTTGCCTTACCAGTTGTTCGGCCTGTTGTAGAATCTATATTATCAATAATATGGTAAGCTCTGTTTTGTCCAATCTTGAAGAAACCTGGAATCACTTCTTCATCATCTGGAATATCAATAGGGCCTTTCTCTAAGCATAGGTTAACACAAAAACAATTTCCTATATTTTCTCTATCCTTCATCCTGCCTCTCGAAGGTGCTTCCTCATGAAAAACACTTCCCCCAATAGCATATTTGAAGTAAATGTCAGGACCATTGTTCCAAGGAAATAAAGGTGTCTCTACATTAATCAATGGAGACAGAAAAGTCTTTTTAAACTCTTTTGAAGTATAAACAATTACAAATTCTCCATTCGTATTTGTTAATGCACTTCCAAGCTTATCATCACTAATCACATCATCGTCCATTGCTATAACCTCAATGCCTGGTATAGGAACATTCATTTTGCAAACAGTAAGTTTCCCGTAGATAAACCATAAGTCTAACTGACTCAATATATAACACCAGTTTTTGGAGTTAATTGAGTAATTAAAAGTGGCATACAAGAAGTTATCCTTTTCTCTCCATTTAGGTTGAAAAATATTAACTAGCACACCAAATTCCTTGAATTTTTTTGGCGACTTTTTATTCTCCTGCCCATAATCTGGAACATCAGGATAGTAAAGAACAAGCTCAACAGGTTCTCCTTTGTATTTGTGCTTTTTTTCATCTAAATCAAATGTGTAAGTACCATACTCATCTGTTTTGGTTTCAGCAATCAGATCATTTGATTTTTCGCTTAACTCTCCCGTGGAGTATACCTTAAATAGTTCTTTAGGTTGAGCAGTAGCAACTGCAGCAACAGTTTGTTGATCTTTGTAGCGATAAAGTCGCACAATCGTTTCTTTTACAGGAATTTGTTGCTCCCTGCAAATCATACCATAAAGGTTTCCTTTTAAAATAAAACGCATGATTTTGTTGGATTTAATTATAGTTAATAAATGAAAATTAGTTAGAAATTAAAGTGTAGTCCGACAAAAAAATATATTCCTATACATACTACATAAGCAACTAAATACTAGTCATTATAAATGAATTACTAATAGTATTAATTTAATTTATTTAATTAATAAATTAAATGCTTAAACAGTTTCTAAGCTTTTACATTTCTTTCAATATTTACACTTAATCTATTTCATGTAAATAAAGTTAAAACAATAGCCATGTGCATTCAAAAAAAAGGGATGAATTGCGCTGGTTGGTGATAAGTTGAGAAATTTATAAGATGAAGCTAAAAGTACAATGCTTAAGTATTAATAGTATAGCAGCAGTTCTTTCTAATCAAGAAGGTCTTTTCTTAGCTTACGAAGTACTTCTTCTGTTGTTTTCCAGTCAAGACAGGCATCTGTTATTGATACTCCATAACTCAATTTAGCAATATCTCCTGGTATTGGCTGTTTTCCTGCATTAATAAAGCTTTCTAGCATTATGCCACAAATTGATTTATTACCTGCTTTTATTTGTTTAGTAACATCATCAACTATTTTAGGTTGGTTTTTATAATCATTACTACAATTTGCATGTGAACAGTCAACAACAATATTGGGAATAAAACCAGCTTGCTTTATTTTAGATTCGCATAAATCAATCGATTCCTTATTATAATTTGGAGTTTTTCCACCCCGAAGTATTATATGTGTATTTGGATTACCTTTTGTACGTATCACGGCTACTCTACCTTCTGGATTAATACTTACAAAGTTATGACTTGTACTTGCTGAAGTAATTGCATTTACAGCAATTTCTATATCACCATTGGTTCCATTTTTAAAACCCACTGCAGAAGTAAAACCACTTGCCATTTTGCGATGATTCTGCGATTCTGTAGTTCTGGCTCCAATTGCTGTCCAGGATATTAAATCCTGAATGTATTGAGGAGTTACTTGATCCAGAGCCTCTGTTGCTGTAGAAAGCCCAATTTCACCACAATACAACAACAGACTGCGTGCCATTTTCAGACCATCTTCCATTTTACAACTTCCATCTAAATAAGGATCATTTATAAGACCTTGCCAGCCAACATTAGTTCTTGGTTTTTCAAAATATACACGCATAACAAGAAATAGAGTATCGCTCAATTCATCAGCTAACTTTTTTAGTCTATTTGCATAGTCCTTTGCAGATTCAATATCATGAATTGAACATGGGCCAACAATAACAAATAGCCTTGAATCTTCTTTTCTGAGAATTTTTTTAATAGTGTTTTGTCCAGCCATCACAGTTGAAATAACTTTCTCCGATAGAGGAAAAAGTTCTTTTAACCTCTTGGGTGTGATAAGTGGCTCCTCAATTTTTATATTAAGGTTCTCAATCCTTTTTTCTGCCATACAAATTGGGATTTTCTATTTGGTCGAATTAGCCCGTGCTTTTTACAAAAGCCTACAATAAATGTAGACTTGGATTATTTTACTAAAATACAATTTTACTTTCGTTTAAAATCCTTACAGGAGAATTTTTTTAGGAGGCTGGGTTTTCAATGTTGCGAAATATTTCTATGTTACATGTATTTTCAGCCTTTACCTGCATCTGTTCTTTTTCTCATCCTGAAGTTATTTTTTAATATACACAACAATATATTAGGTGAAAATTAGAGCATGTTCAATAAATTGAAGTGTATGAAATTTCATTAAGTGGTTTTTAACAATATTCGATATGATAATACTATGTGTTATTTGGAGAGATTATAAATAGAATATGACATTGCTCACTTATTTTATGTAATATGTATTATCACTTAAGCAAACATAAATTATTCAATTAGTCAATATAAATCAGCACTTTAGTCAACATAAATCAACTTTTTTTTAAAAAAAGCCATAAAATATGGAACTTATACTAAATATATAGCGTAACCATAAGTGTATGAGTTCGACATATAGTCAATTATACCATAGCAAACTTTTATTTTGGGGGAAATAAAAAGTGAAAAAAACATTTACAGCCATTAGGCATATAATTATTTCAAAATTCAGTATAATTTTACTGTTTATTTCTTGTTCCTTGTCTATTTCAGCACAAGACACAATTTCCTTTTTCAATTTTGATATTGATGCAATTACTAGTTGGACTACAGGTGCTTCTGGGATTAATGGAGATTCCGACGGACGTTGTTCATGGGAAATTGCAGTTCCTCAAGGTGGCCAGGGTTATAATAACTTTTTCTTTCAATGGAGATTTGAAGGCAATTCTGACCCTGTAATGGACCATAGTATAGGTAATGCTGTTAATAAGGTTGCAGGGCAAGGTTTAGGTGCCAGTAGCATACAACAAGGTGTTTCAGGCCATTTTGTAAATTCAAGTGAATGGATTCAAAGTCCTGCTATTAATTGCGAAAATAGCTTTAATACAACACTTTCTTTTTGGCGTTGGGCCAATTTTGAACCCAATAGCGATTATGCTTTTGTTGAAATATCTGACAATGGTACAACCTGGACACAGTTAAATCATCCAATGGCAATAGAAGATACGAAATGGACCCTGGTAACGATAGACATCTCGGAGTATGCAGATTGGAAACAGCAGGTATTTATCAGATGGCGCTCAGAAAGTAGTGCCTGGACATACTATTCAGGTTGGAATATTGACGATGTGCTTATAACCGGAAAGACAACATTGAATGATCATAGTTCCAAAATAACCAATGGTTCAATTAACGCTCCCATAACAATATCTTCTTTAATTGATACTTATAATGAAAGAATTGATATTAGTGAATTCTCTATTACAGACATGAGTTCAGGCGACAATCTACCTACTATTATTGATACCTTAGTAGTTGTACCTGGAACTAACAATTCTATTGAAAAATGGAGAAAAGCAATTGAAGGAGCGTATTTATATAATTCTGGATTTACATCACTTGTAAACAATGAAATTGTTGGAACAGTTAAGAATAACAAAATATACTTTACAGGAAAGAACCTGATTTCAATTGCAGATGGTTCTTCTGAAACATATGTTTTAAGGTTAAACCTCACGAAAAATCTTTCTTGTGCCACAGATAATCAACAGTTTGAATTTGAAATTAAGTATTCTGACCAAAAAGTTAATCCTAATGGCTCATATATTGATTCTGGTAACACAACAACCGGATCGAGCAATTTAGTTCTTGATATTTCGGCTACTGAACTAAGATTTATTTCAGAACCGGAACCACTTCAAGCTTTAAACCGGGAAATGCTTCCATCTACCATAGTAGCTGCAACAGATGAGAACGGAAACATAGACATTGATTTTTCTGCCTCTGTCTCCATCCATAACTCTGCCGGCCTTGCGATGAAGAAAAAAAAGATTACTGCAGTAAATGGATTAGCAACTTTCTCGACTATGCAATTTACAGAATTAGGTGGACCAGTTACTCTTTCTACATCTCATAAAGGAGGAAACTCAATAAGTGATGCTACAAGTTCGGTACAAATTACTATTCTTGAAAATATTGATAATGGTTTCTACTTTGAAGATTTCGATAACACAGCAACTATAGGGTGGACAACTAATGCCACTGGTGTTGATGGTGGAAGTGATGGTCGAACATCATGGAAACTTGGAAACCCTGGTGGAGGTCAGGGCTTTATAGATTTAGGATTCTTCACCTGGAATGTTGGTAACCCTGATCCTAAAAGAGATGTAAGTCGTAATAAAATTAATAATGTTTATGGTCAGGGACTAGGCACTTATCCTCAAATTGAAGGAGTTGCTTCTTATTATAGTAATTCTGAAGAATGGCTGATGTCTCCTGCTATTGATTGTAAAAACTATTATAATATTCAGTTTTCGTTTTACCGTTGGGCAAATTTTGAAGATGGTTATGATTCAGCATTCGTTGAAGCAAGTATAGATGGAACAAATTGGACAAAACTTGCTCACCCCATTTTTCCAGAAGATAATTCTTGGGTCAAAGTAAGTATTGATATATCTGAAATTGCAGATAGACAAGAATCCGTTTATCTTCGCTGGAGATCTGTTAGTAATAGCAATACCCAATATGCAGGATGGAATATCGATAATGTTGAGCTTAATGGAATATTTTCTCCTATAACTGAGTGGACTGGAGATGTTTCTTCGGATTGGAGCAATGTTAATAATTGGAGTGGTGGAATACTACCTGATAAGCTTTCGAATGTTTCTATTGCTGCTAATTCTAAGAATTTCCCTGTAGTTAATACTGGAGACGCAACATGCAACCAGCTAACCATTAAAACAGGAGCAAGTTTAACTTTAAATAGTGGAAGTTCACTTTCAGTATATGGTGACTTAATTATTGAGACTACTTCAACAAGTTATGGTTCTTTAATTGATAATGGTAATTTAATTGTTTATGGCAAAGGTCAAATGTCAAGAGATATCATTGGAAATGAATGGCAATTTATTGCATCTCCATTCTCCTCTGTAAATACTAATCTATTTGGCTCAAAAATATATAAATATAATGAAGTAGTAGCTTCTGATAATTGGCTCTATGGTTGGGAACAAGTCGCAAATGAAGTTATGCAACCAGGAGTTGGGTACGATGTATTTATGTCAAATAGTGCATCTGTATTAATGGAAGGACAATTCAATAATGGTACTTATTCTCTTAATATAACTAATACTAACGGTGCAGAGACACCTGATCACGAAGGATGGAACTTTGTCGGTAATCCTTACCCTTCGGCAATTGATTGGGATGCTCCTAATGGTTGGATAAAAAATAATATCAGGGATGCAATCTACCTTTGGGACAAAGAATTACAAAATTATGTTACTTACATAAACGGTGTTGGTACACTGGGAGGTTCAAATATAATTCCTCCAACTCAAGGGTTTTTTATTAAAGTCAATAATCCAGGTAACGGAACTCTTTCCATGAATAATAATGTTAGAGTACTAAATACACAAGAAAAATTTAAGTCAGCTAGTTCAGCAGAAGGACTCAATATTAAGCTTTCTTCAGATGCCTATTATGATGAAACTATTATAAGATTTATGAGTAACGCTTCTGAAGATTTTGACTCAGGTCTGGATGCTGAAAAGAAATTTTCATCAAATAAGAATGTTCCTCAAATCTATACAAAAGCCAGCTCTGAAGTAATTCTCGCAGTAAACACACTTGGCAGTATTGAAGAATACGTTCAATTTCCAATATATATTAAAGTTAATAGTAGCGGAAATTACACACTTCAATTTGAAGGACTATACAATATTGATTATTCTAAAACAGTATATTTGGAAGATGTTGAGACAGGTGAGATGATTAATCTTCATGAGACCTCTGATTATACTTTTTCTTCAGGTAGAGTAAATAATTATGAGCGATTTATTCTGCATGTTGGAATGCCATTACAAATAACTTATGAAGTTACTCATGTTAGTGATATAAATGGTTCAGATGGACAGGTTGATGTAACTGTGATGGGAGGAAATCTTCCAATAGCTGAAATTATCTGGTCCGATGGTTCTGTTACCGAAGATCTTCAAAATATTACTGCTGGAGTGTATTCAGTTATTGTTACTGATGCTAATAGTAATTCTGTTTCAGAAACAATTGTTGTTATGCAACCAGATGAAAATGGAGAATTAACAAGTATTTCAAATAATACTTCAACTGATAACGAACTTAAGATATTTGCAATAGATAAGGCAGTAATAGTGGAAAGCCTAATTCCAGCTACTACAATTGACAACATTAATATCTATGATTTATCAGGCAAAATGATTTATTCTGAAATCGAAAAGAGGCAAGGAAAAGTATCAATTGAGCTACCACAACATTGTGGATTATTTATCGTAAAAGTAAACTACCAGAATAAAAACACATCCAGAAAGGTCATACTTAAGTAATATTTTATAGGTTTAAACAATTAAACTAACTTTGTGTTTAGTTTGTCGGATTTATGAAAAGGAAAATACAACTTATACTATTATTATTACTAGTACTTCCATTGAGCATTTTTGCTCAACCATCGCATCCGGCTCCAATTGGAGGTGCAATATATCTGCTTTTGGCAGGTTTAGGATTTGGCATTTTTAAACTAATTAGAAGCAACAAGAAATAGAAATAGATAGATAGCATCCTATCTTCTACTACCTTCAATTATTCTTTTCTTTATCGAAATTCTTAATCTTATTATTGTACATAATATACCTGGTATATTCCTCTGGTTCATCTCTAAAGAAGCTATTTTCACTATTTTGATGTTCGCTTTGAATATTTGCTAATTCAAGCATTGAATAAAAAAAATGAGTTAAGCTTATCGGCACATCTTTATTATTAATTATTTTCTGATATTTTTCTGGATTCTCTCTTATATAAGAGTCAGATAACCAAATAAATAAGGGAACATGAAATACGTTTGGTGTGAATTCTCCAAATCCTCGTCCAAAGCCATTTTTACCATCATCAAATAAGTTTTCTCCATGATCTGATAGATATACAACTGAAGCATAGTCAACAGTTTTGTTTACCATATCAATCAGACTTTTTAGTACATAACTTGAATATAAAACAGAGTTATCGTAAGAATTGATAATTTCTTCTCTGTGCGAACCATTTTGCAAAATATGTATATTCTTTTCTAAGCAAGGCTTAAACTGCTTAAAATCATCGGGGTATCTGTTATGATAGGGGTAATGGTTACCTCGCAAATGTAAAACTATTAACTGTTTCCTTGCATTGCTATCAAGTAGCTTTCTTAATTCTTGAATAAGCACTTCGTCAAAACAAGCGTCAGGCTTGCAATTTAAAACCTTGAATTGATTTGATTGTTTTGCAATTTTCGAAACATTGTTCTTGCCATAATTTTGATTGGATATCCAACATGTTTCGAATCCGGCTGAATTAAATACTGAAATTAATGAGGTGTTTTTAGTATCATTATCAGCTAGTTCAGCATCAGAAAATATTAAAGGAATTGAAATATCAGTAATAAATGATGGACTAATAATATCGGAGAGGGTTATGAAATTTTCTAAATCCATTAAATATGGTGATGTTTGACGATTATAACCGTTTATTTGCCAATTGATATATCTAGATGATTCACCTATTACAATTAAGTATAGTTCCTTTTGGTTTATGTCATTTTTAGATATTGCAAACAACTTTTCCTCTGATTCGTGATAAGTTAAATTATTGTTCCATAGTGCTTTTATAAACCTTTCTACGGTATAAATCGGAGTGTCCTTAAAAGTAGTTCGGAGTACAACTTTAATTGGAATGTTTATCGTTTTTCGTTGAATAGTTTTGAAACTAAAACTTATAAACAGCAATAAAAGGAATGCAATAACAAAACCAATTTTCCCTTTAATTGTGGTATTAATATTATTTATCTGAATGCGCTTAATTAACAAAGTAATAAATAACGGAAAAATTAGAATCAGGCTCTTCCAAATCCACATTCCTTTTGTAAACTCCTGAATTTCTGATGATGTGGTATTAAAAACTGCATATAGCATCCACCGTGCAGGTGTTCTATGGTAAATTAATATTATGTATGAAACTATTGGAATAACAATGGTAATTGGTGTTAAGAAATAGAAATATTTTTTAATATTCAGATTTAATATAATCGGGACTAAAAGTAGTAGGAGAGTGGAAACTAATAATGAATATATTGCTCTCAAAGACTCAAACAGATGACCGTCAAACAGCTTTACAGCAATTAATAAGATATTGGGAATTAGAATGAGTAATACTAAAACATAAAGCAGATAGAACTTTTTATTCGTATATTTCTTAATAATTTCCATTAGAATAAAAGTAATTCAATATAAGTTGAATATCAATGCTAGTAAATGATAAAATAAAAGCATTTTTCGAAAAACGCTCAAATCTCGATATCTTCCTAATGAAAGCAGGAGGCCTTGTATTGCTTTATTATTTATTACGCATAATAATAAAATTCACACCTTTCCTAAGGCCAATTTTTGTTATATGTAAAAAAGGGTTTATTTGGCTAATAGTAAATAGTTCGAACCTTATATTGAGTGTTCTAGGATATGATTCACATGTAAACAAAAATGTTGTATATATAGTTGGAGCTGCTGGCGTAAAGGTTATAAATGCTTGTCTGGGGTGGTCAGTAATGGCGATGTTTATCGGATTCATTGTAATCTACCCAAGTGTGAAAAAGGCAAAATTCTGGTATATTCCCATGGGATTATTGATTATTGTATTTGTTAATATACTGCGGATAGCAGGCATGACTATTATCTCTTATGAAAATTATGATGCTCTGGAGTTTTTCCATAGATATATTTTCAATTTTTCGATTTATATTGTAGTATTTATCCTTTGGTATATATGGGTTAACAAGTTTGGAAAGAAAAGAGAATTTGAGAAATAATTTCAGCCTTTATCTATGCTTTTTTTTCTACATGACAATTTGAATTTTTAAGTCAACTAGTATATTGTTTAATGGACACAAGACAAAAGCAAAAATATAACCGACATATTATTCTACCTCAAATTGGTGAGGAAGGGCAGAAAAAGCTAGCTAATGCAAAAGTACTTGTGGTTGGTGCTGGTGGATTAGGTGCTCCTGTGCTATTTTACCTGGTTGCAGCGGGGATTGGAACTATTGGAATTGTCGACCATGATAGCGTAAATATATCAAACCTTCAAAGGCAAATATTATATAAAGAACACCAATGTGGAGGAGACAAAGTATTTCATGCAAAAGAGGCGTTACAAGAATTGAATCCAGATACAGTGATTCATACTTATCCAACAATGCTTACTAAAGAGAATGCGAAAGACATTATTTCAGATTATGATATTGTTGTTGGTGCTACCGACACTTTTGAATCGCGCAGTATTATAGACCGTGTTACATGCGAATTAGGAATACCTTTTGTGCATGGATCAATTTGTGAATTTCAGGGGCAGGTTTCGGTGTTTAATTATGCAAATGGTCCTTCATATGCAGATTTATATCCAGAAACACCGGAAGAATCAAAACCTTTCGGAGTTATAGGAGTATTGCCAGGTATTATAGGTAGCATGCAAGCAAATGAAGTGATTAAATTGATCTTAGAAATAGGAGAGGTGCTTGTAGGTAAATTGCTAATTTTTGATGCTTTAACTTCAGAATCAAAAATTGTTGAGTTTTAATTATTTTGGTAAGCCTGTAATTCTTTTTGGACTTCAACTCCTGCCAACCTTTAATTTTCAAATACTGCTTTTAAGTATATATGCATGTATCTTTTATAGTGTATTTATTCTAATAATTCCACAAATTGTTCTACATGAATTTTCGAATAAAAAAGTCCCCTCTTTTCTGTGGGGACTTTCTTATTATATAGAATAGTATTTTACTTTCTAAACAAAGGGTCAGCGCCAATTGTACCTTCAAGTTCTTTCAAATAATTGTCTGAAGAAACATGTTTTAGTATAGATTCTGCATTACTTAATCTGTCTTCAATTTTCATTTGATAAACCAATTCAGCATTATCCGGATTCGAAATGAAGTCTTTTAAATAAGCAATTTGGTTTGTATAGAATGCTACATCTTTATCTTGTTTAATCTTTAGTCTATCTTGGTACCAATCACTTTCAACAACATACTCACGTTCGAATAATTTTCGTAATTCAGGATCACTAATTTCCTTTCCTTCGTAGTGACCATATGCCATGATGTGAAGCAGTACTTTCAATGGAGGAATAGCAGATTCTACACTGCCATCATCAAAGTAAGCCATGGCAACTTTTTGCTGAGCTTCAACAATATTATTTATACCATCAACAAAGTCTTCCATACTCTGTAATTCAGGCTTTAACATTTTCTCATTGAAAACTGCCAATGGTTCATCAAACAAACGGTTCATGCATCGGAAAGCAAATTTTTTGCTTATCCTATAGCCAAGACGACTTGCTAAAACTTTCTTACCATTATGTTCGAAATCTTCAAGCTTTTCCAACGAACCATTTTCAATTAATCTTTTAGCATCTCTATCCTTAGATTCAAGGCGCGCCCATATTTCCGGTATGAGAATACTGATATCATGATCGAAACGATTATCTGAACCTATATAACCAGCAGCAGAACTAAAACCTTTATACTCTGTAAGAATATAGGAGAGGAGTGCGTTATTTAAATCGGTAGTTGGAACAAGCATATTAAAAGGTCCTTTTGTTAGAGCACCTTCGGAACCTGCTCCTGTAGTGGAAGGAGATTTACCTGTTAAACTACAAATGAAATCCATAAACAATTCTGGAAGCTCCTGGTAGTGAATTGGATTGTAAACTGCCAATGTGCGAATACCTGCCTTTTTATCTCGAGGGTTATTTCTTCGACCTGGAAGTACAGCATTCACAGGATAATAGACTGGTTTATCTTTACTTATCTTGCGATGTAGCCTGGTTCCAACTTCCGCCAAATAAGAATCTATTGTTTCTTTCACGAAAATATTCTTCTGCAAGTACCTGGGATTATTTGTTGGTGTACCATCAACAACTCTAGTGTGGGATGGGGTAACAAAATATTCATCTTTTTCGCTTTCAATAAAGCTTGAGATAAACTTTTTTACTGGTTCTGTGTATTTTTCAAAGTTTACAGCATCATCATACAATTCAATTGCAGCATCTTTATTCAGAGGTTCATAATTTGTCAAGAAAGTATTGCTGGTAACAATATCAGCTTCAGCTTCTTTATCATATCCTCTTATTACAGCCTCGTCGGGACGTTGAAATAGATAACTTTCGCAGTTAGCAACAATTTTCAGACTCTTGTTTGAATATTCAGAATTCAGGTTATCCAGTTTTGAGCTGGGAAGAGTAATTGTAGCTGAGATATCATCTTCAGTTTGTATTTTATAACTTGGAATAAAATCGGATCGTAGCTTATGAAGATACCAGTGTCCATCAGGACTAAACCCTATTCGCACATAACTTGCCATAACAGGATTGTTGTTGTGACGTAAGGCACTGCTAGGTCTTCCGTTAACCATTTCAACAGCAAATTCTGTCTTCCAATTATCGTTTTGTTTTTCGCGTCTATGAAGCCTTTTAATAAAGAAAACGAAACCACGTATATGGTCAGGAATACTGCGTAAAAATTCATTGTATTCGTCGCTGTATTCTTCTGAAGGTGTAAGAAGTTTTACAGCCGACCCAAGCGTTCGTTGTACACTTAGAAATGGGCGTGAAGGATTAGCATCAGGACGAATCTTTAACCACCTATTAGAATAATCTTTATTAATTAGCAATTCAGCCCATTTAAGGTCTTCTTCCAATTCTCGAATATAAAACTGACCATAAACAATGGCATTCTGCATTGATTTTGAAATTTCGGACTTTCCTCCACCCGAAACAGTACTGGGCTTATGACAAAACATTCCTTCCGGTGAGGTACTAACTATTCTCCAAAGAGATTGGGCAGGATGTTTTAATAATTGGAAACGATGCCCTGTAGGTAAAACATATATTTTTTTTGGAGAGAACCTAAGTTTAAATTCATCGTTACCGTTTTTCCAGGAAATAAAACCCGAACTTATGTTAAAATCAGCATATTCAGGAACATAAATTACATCTCTATATTTTTTATCTACAGCATAATTTTCCGGTAATACTTCGATACGGTCAGCTAAAAGTTCCTTTAATTTCTCGAAGTTATAATTCCCTTTAAACTTATTATTAAAAACAAGGCCAAATACTTTGTCACTCATATTGCTTCTTGGAAAAGCAATTGCACCACCAGCATGTTCTTCTTCAACTAAACCAAAAAGATTTGCAGAAAATCCAATTTGAGTTTTAATTTCTTTTTTAGAATATCCATAGTAGTTATCAGCAATAAGAGTTATTACAGTACCTTGTTCACTTCTGCAAGTAACCTTAAAAGCTCCTCCATCGTTGTAAAGTTCATCTTCCTTCTCCCAACACATGCCATCTCTTTTTTGTCTTTCGGTAGCATCTTTTATGTTTGGTAATCCAATGTCTTTTTTCTTAAGTGTAATTAATTGTGGAGCCAGAATTATGCAACCTGTATGACCCGTCCAATGATCAACATCAAGAGCTGCATCGTTTACAGCTAAATTTGGATCACCTGCATTGCCAAATATTGTCTCAACAAAATCGAGGTTACTTACCAGACTACCTGGTGCAAAAAAACGAATCTCCAGGCTTTTTTGTTTTATAACTCCTTTGACACCAGGACAAACAACAGGGCGCAATAATAAAGAAGAAATAACTTTTGCCTGATCCTTCTGATTCGAGGTAAAAGGCAATATTTTCATCTCTTCAGATGGGTTAAGGGCCGCTTTTAATAAATGAGCAAATGTTAGCTTCGGAACTTCTTTTTTATCCAATGGAACAGGAAGCCCCCCATCTACAATATGAAAAGTTCCTTTTGTAGTCCTTTTATCATGTTTCGGATTATTTAGAATCCCTTGTTTTACCCTATAGCTAGATATTAAATCATTTTTAAAGGTGTTGCCATTTGGCGGCAAACTAACCTCACGAGCCATTCCAGGATGATTCAGTATTAAGGTATCGTTTGGAATTCGAATGGAATCAACAAAATCTATATCGCTTAAGTAATCGTTTATAAAATTCTGAATACGCTGATCTGCAGGTGATTGATGATCAGATAGCAATCTTGATTTCTCTCTAAAACTGTTTATTAGCCCTTCAGTTAAATTAAGAAATTTTTCGTTAGAATATTTCGTTTTTGCATCGCAATCGTCATGAAACAGTGGTTGGCCAAGTGCTGCAAGCTGCAGATTGACATACTGAATCATGTCTTTCCTATCTTTCTTCTTTAGCTTCGATGTATTTACCATATTAGTTTGCATACGCGTATATATTGTTAAAATAATTTCAAACTACAAAAATAACCTAATTGTAGGCTATTTTAACCCTTTTAAGGTATATTTTTCACTGAATCAGTATGCTTTGTTATTAAATTCACAGAAAAACACTAGCTATGAGATTATTGCCCAAAATTAAGTTTATGTTAAATTATATTAAGTTAATATTAAGTCAACGCCCTGAGGCTGTAATTGTTTTCAAAATAATATACTTTTTTATTCCTTTTGTACTTATGCACTTACGTATTTATTAAGCTATTATTACTGTTTTCACTTTTTCTATCCTAAATAAATCGCTAATTTTGCACGATTTTCATTTTGGAGAATATGACATTACAATCGATAGAGGCACTAAGAAACAAGTCAAGTAAAAAGTTATACGATTATCAGGAAGAAAGCATTGATACTTTATTTGAACGATTAGATAAATATCCTGAAAATTATAACATATTATATCAATTACCTACGGGTGGTGGTAAAACAGTAATATTCTCTGAAATAGCCCGACGTTACATTCAATTATCAGGAAAGAAAGTACTGATTCTTACTCATCGAATAGAATTGTGTAGACAGACTTCTGGTGTGCTTGATGAATTTGGAGTTACTAACAAAGTAATTAATAGCAAGGTTAAAGAATTACCTGACCAACATGACTATTTATGCTTTGTAGCAATGGTTGAGACTTTAAATAACCGACTTCAGGAAAATAAATTAGAAGTTGATAATATTGGCTTGGTTATAATTGACGAAGCACACTATAATTCATTCAGAAAATTATTTAAGTATTTCGATAAAAGTGTGATTTTGGGAGTAACAGCTACACCTTTAAGCTCTAACGTTAAACTCCCTATGAAGGATAACTATCATGAGCTAATTGTTGGCGAATCTATTCCATCGTTAATAGATAAAGGTTATCTGGCTAAGGCTACTACATATACTTACGATGTAAGGTTAAATTCATTAAAGGTTGGTATTAACGGTGATTATACTGTTGCATCTTCAGAAATGCTGTATACCAACTTTTTTATGCAGGAGAAACTGCTTTTTGCCTATGAAGAAAAAGGGTTAGGAAAGAAGACTTTAATTTTCAACAATGGAATAAAAACTTCGAAACACGTTTATGAAACCTTTAAACAGGCTGGCTACCAAATAAAACACCTGGACAATACAAATACTGAACAGGAAAGGAAAGATATCCTTAAATGGTTCAAAGAGAAGCCAGATGCAATTTTAACTTCAGTAGGTATTCTTACAACCGGGTTTGATGAACCTACTGTTGATACAATAATACTCAATAGGGCAACGCGTTCTCTTACACTTTATCATCAAATGATTGGCAGGGGGTCAAGGGTATTGCCCAATAAATCAAATTTTACAGTAATTGACTTGGGTAATAATGCTCATCGTTTTGGCTTATGGGATGCTGCTGTAGATTGGGTATCGATTTTTAGATCACCGGATTTTTATTATGATGCTATTGTTAGCGACGAAGAAATTGAGCGCAATTTAAAATACGAATTACCAAGTGTTATTAGAGAAAAGTTCTCTAAATCGGAACAAATTGATTTTGATATAAAAGCTGTTCATAAGGAAGTAATAGCTCAACACTTACGACCTAAAATTGCATTGGACAGATCGCTGGAACAACATGCTAGAATTTGCATTGAAAACAGTGAAGATTCCTTTGAAGCAGTAGAATTAGCAAAGCTATTGGAAGATGATATTAGAAATCGTGTTCGTCAATATTCTCATTGCATTGCGAAAAGTACAGCAAGTTATTTAAAGTGGCTTGAAGAAGAGTACATGAAGAAGCTCATTAATAAATTAAGGCAAGCCTATTAAAAAAGTTGCTTTAAAAACGAACGGGTAATTTCTCCCCAGTGGTGTACGATACCCCAATTATTTGACTAGTTATTCCAATATTTTTTTTTATTCTTTAATTCTGAAGAAAAAATATGCTGATTGTATAGCGCTTCTACACTGTATGTTATGTGATATTATTCACTCAATTAATACTTTTATAATGAAGTTGTAAGTTGTGGCATTTAAATTGGATTATACCTTTCATAACAATAAAACCAAAGTATATGAAATATGAAAATGCACCAGCTCCGATATACACAGAAGTAGAGAAAAAAGTTCAATTCACAGGACTTTGTGTTAATTGTGACAATAAAACTGACTGCAAAATCAGAAAAGCTGAATATGTAATTTGGCATTGCGAAGAATATCTCTAAAACTTATGATCAACGGGTTTTCAAATATTTTGGATTCATGATATGATAGCATTCATGGTTTTTGCTTTTTATATTCAATATATTTAGCAAAACCCGTTTTTCTTTATTTTGATGGATAGCAGCACATTTAATGGAATTAAGGCTTCTTTAAAGGAGCGTATTAAAGAGCTGGAGTGTTTATACGAGATTTTGCAAATATCTGTTGATAAGCAAAATCACTCTTTAGAAGAAATTTTTCAAGAGATCGTAAATGTACTTCCACCTGCTTGGCAATACCCTGAAATTACGAGTGCTAAAATAATTCTTGATGGTAAAACTTACTTTTCTAAACAGTACTGCTCACCAGTTCATAAACAAGAGGCTGAGATAATTACGAATGGAATATTTAGAGGCGAAATTGAAATATCATACTCAAAAGATGCTCCTGACAGTGATGAGGGGCCTTTCCTCAAGGAAGAAAGAGCATTAATAAATAGTATATCAAAAAAATGTGCACTTATTTTAATGCGAATAGATGAAAAGAAGCAAAAGGATATTCTTGAATCGAAACTAATACATGCCGATAGATTGGCAACTGTTGGTGAATTAACTGCCGGAATAGCGCATGAATTAAATGAACCATTAGGAAGTATCCTGGGTTTTGCTCAACTAATTCAAAAGGAAAATGAATTATCGGAACAGGGATTATCAGATCTGAACAAAATACTTAATGCTTCTTTGCATGCGCGTGAAATCATTAGAAAGTTAATGACTTTCTCAAGGTATGAAGAGAAAACACCTCAAAAAATAAACCTCGATAAAATAATTCAAGACGGAATTTATCTTTTGGAAGCTCGCTGTGCTAAGGAAGGTATAGAAGTTATTATTTCCGGAGAGAAGTACCTGCCAACTATTTATGCTAATCCGGTTCAAATAAATCAGGTGGTTGTAAATATTAGTATAAATGCTATTCAGGCTATGCCTAATGGAGGAAAACTATTTATTCACACCTTTGCAGATAATGATAATGTTCATTTGATTATTCAGGATACAGGAACAGGAATTTCAGAAGATCATATACCGAAAATATTTGATCCTTTTTTTACAACCAAAGAATCAAAAACAAACACAGGTCTTGGTTTATCAGTAGTGCATGGAATAGTATCATCGTATCATGGTAAAATTGAAATTGAAAGTAATTTAGGTATAGGTACCAGGTTCGATATAAGCTTCCCGATTTTTAGATAAAAAAAAGATTATGATAGACAAACAGCAAATACTAGTAGTTGATGATTCTGAACAGATGCTCGAAGTAATTCGTCGAAATCTATCTGCAAAGGGCTATATTGTATATACTTTAAATAATGTAGTTGAGGCTATTACATTTCTTGAATCAACATATATAGATTTAGTAATTACCGATTTAAATATGCCTAATATAAATGGAATGGAACTCGTAAGGCATGTAAAGGAAAATTATAAAAACACTGAAATTTTGGTTATTACTGGCTATCCCTCAATTGAAATTGCGGTTGAATCAGTTAAGATGGGGGCAGATGAGTTTTTAATTAAATCATTCACTAATGAGGAACTTTATTTAGCAGTTGAAAAATCTTTGAAAAAAAAGAATGAACGAAAAATAGTCAATCAGAATAGTATAGATGAATCCCCTTTGGAAGGTTTGGTAGGGAACTCAAAAAAAATGGTGGAAGTTTACAGAACAATTTCAAAAGCATCCAAATTAAAAGCTACAATAATGCTTACAGGTGAAACAGGAACAGGTAAAGAACTTGTTGCCCGAGCGATACATTATAGCAGTTCTGAAGCCTCAGCTCCATTTATTCCGGTGAATTGTGGGGGAATACCAGAGGAATTGCTTGAAAGCGAACTTTTTGGCTATGTAAAAGGTGCATTTACAGGAGCCTATGAAACCAGGGGTGGTTATTTCCAGGCTGCTGATGGCGGTACTATCTTCCTCGATGAGATTAGTAACACTTCTAAAGCAATGCAGGCAAAACTGCTGCGTGTATTACAGGAAAAGGAAGTGAATATGATCGGTTCTAATAAGTATCAAAAAATTGATTTACGAGTTATTGCAGCCACAAATGTTGAGTTGACAACACTTGTTCAGAAAGGGAGCTTTCGTGAAGACTTGTTTTATAGGTTAAACATCATTCCTATAACGATTCCACCCTTAAGGGAACGCGAAGATGATATTTTACTTCTATTAAATTATTTTACCTCTAAATATTCACAGGAGGTCGGAAGGGATTGTCCTGAATATTCCGACTCTGTAATTAAAGTGTTTAAAGAATACCCTTGGCCCGGAAATGTGAGAGAGCTTGAAAATATAATACAACGTCTTGTTTTTATGCTTGATGATAAAGTAATTAATGTGCCTGATCTTCCTGAATCAATGAGGTATAATATAAACCAAGGTATGGCATTAAATAAAACCTTGGCAGAATTTGAAATGGAGTATATTAAAAATGTTTTAGCTTCTGTTGATGGAAATAAAACTCGGGCTGCTGAAATATTGAATATCGATCGTAAAACCCTTCGGGAGAAAATAAAATAAGGTTTCAGCACCAAAATATGTTATAGAGAAGCATGAGGGTGTTTTTATGAAAACACAAAATTCATATAAAATTTAGTTTCTTTGGTACATTAAAAAAAAGTACGTCTTTATCGAAAACTCAATAAAGACGTACATAACAGATAAAAATAATTTTAATGGCGTTTTATTCCATAATTAATTCTTTTATAATAGCATCTCTTTTTTCTGGCGAGATAGGTATTTCTTTAATATCATTTCCTCTTATTGCTAATATCATTGCAAGTGCATAATCACATCTTCTGTACAGATAGGTTTCATACTCTAAGTATGTTTCAGAACCCCAAACAGGTGCTGGACTTTTATCTGAAAGGAACTGTTTTAATCCGCTTTCGGCTTCTTTACCACATTCGATAATGGCTTTTGCTGCATCTTCCCAATATAGGTGTGGCAACCCCCACATATTGTACGATTTCGTTTTAGCAAATTCTTCTAAAAGAATTGCGCAAACTACTTTAGATTCAACTATCTTATCATATGCATTTTTATTTACTTTCCTAAGTGCCAATATGCTTATGTAAGAGATACTACGACTGTTTTCTATTTCTTTAAGCAAATCGTCGCCACTAGATTTTCTGTTGCGTGTAATCTCTCTGTATGCTGGCGAATTAAAAGGTTCTCTGTGTTTTACAGCATCTTTATCCATTTCCATTACGAGCGATTTCACAGGCATCTCTTTAATAACAGCAAGTGTTGAATCTCTTTTTAGCTTAAGTTCATTTATGTTATTTAAATGCTCTTCTTGAGTAATTTTCTTTGCCTGTGCTTCAGTTTTTTGATTAAATACAAAGACGAAAAGCAAACACAGAACATATACTACTATATGATTGTTGTTTTTTATATTTTTCATTTCAATTTCCTCCTATTCTGATAATCTTGTAAACGCTGGAAAGTTATTTTTGCCTAGTCCCGGGGCTTCCGTGTTCCATGCAGCAACTGCATCATCGAAATCATCTTTAAAGCCTTTAGGCGAAATCCAGTTTATTCCCCATGGTACAGTACCTGCTGCATCTACATGCCAGGCCCATTCGTAATAGCCTAAAAGTTGGTTATTACATGCTGAGGTAGGATTATCAATACACACAGGAACAGTAATTGCCATCCAGATGAAATCAATCCATGGCTCACTTTCTCCACGCGTTGGAAAATCAGCAAGATTTGCTGTAGTTGTTGTACTTCCTGGTGTTAAATAATTTGCAAAAGTACCATCATCATTTCTACCATAATAACCCCAATCGCGGTTATTTACTCTGTCGATATACCAACCTTCAGCAGTTGCCCTGTCTTCTGCCTCAGAACTAATATACAGATAGGTTCCATCCTCCTGATCAATGCTTCTAACCATTTGCACAAAGCAAACCTTGTTACAAGCACACTCTTCTCCGCAGTCAGCAGGATTAAAATCAAAGTCGATACTCATATCCCAGCCATTTACGGAGGCATTATCGAGTATTCCATCATCATTAAATTGAAAAACTCCGCATGGTTTTGTACATTGATCTGTACAAGAAACCATTAGGAGAACAAGGCTCCACATGAGCCATTTTTCTAAGGATTTCCGAATTGTTTTTTTGTTTTTCATGTTTGATTAGATTAGTAGTTTTTAGAATAAATTAATATTTGTTTCTAAATAAATTTATGAAATATTGACTAAATAACGTTTTAATTGTCTAAAATATTTTAAAGCTTCACCTTATATGTTAAATCCAAAGGAGACAAATTCTTCCATTATGTTTGAAGCTTACTTTTAGTTCATACGAACTGGTTATTCATTGATTATTAAAACTCTTTATATAAGTTTAAGGTTAACTATTATTGCTATACAATTAAAAATTCAATAACTTTAATAGAAAAGTCAGTATGCTTTTTTACGATTCTTCACATCATGAGATAACTAACGAAATTATTCAGTCTGAGATTAATTCATTAATTGAGGATGCACCCGAAACCCCTGAAGATTTAATTGTAAGAACCAGAATCTTTAATTGTCATGATTTGTTCCCTGTTCTAAGCGATAACGATTTAAAGTTAATCTCTACAGATGGCAAAATTCCTATTCATGCAAAATGGAAAGATAAAATAAGAAATAATGAAATCGCCATTGACGCCTTGCTAAATCTTGCCGGATTAGCCTCTTTCACTACTGATCAAGCAGCATTAGATAAACGAATTACTGATCTGATTACATAATTCTTATAAGTGCACTTCAATTTTTTATAGAAATATTGGTAAACTCCTGTAAATCACATCTTATAATGTATATATGTGTGTTTTTACATATTAGGCAAACGATAAGTAAAAACAGCAATATTTCCAGTAAAATAAATTTACATTCTAGATAAAAATAATACTTATTAGTTTGATATTTAGCTGTTTATGAATGTCTATTCTAAAAAGATTCTATGATCATCTAATGATTTAGTTTTTTAATTTATATTTATTGACTAAAACATAAAAACCTAAATACATTATTATGAGCGATTCATCGAACGGCTATCACATTAGCTTCTTTAGACCTACCACTCCTCAGGCGCTTGTCAACAGGAACTTAACCCTGTGGTTGGTAGTAATTTGGTTCATTGCAATATTTGGTTTTCATTTTTTGCTTCGGGCAATTGAAAAACCCACGCCAGAACAAGCTTACCTTTCTTTTGAAAATGTATGGGAAAACGTACAAAGCACAAACCCTGAAACAGCAAATTTACAAGAGTTTGGAAGAGCTACCATGTCGGTACTTGGTAAAGTTATGATTGCTGCTGACGACAAAACTCCATTAAATAATGCGGTAAGTTGGTCAGTGTATGCTCTTACAGAAGATAGCTTAAGAGCTGACCTTATAGCAAAAGTTAAAGAGTTTGAAAAAATTAAAGCGGAAATAGATAATATTTCAGATCCGACTTACGTAGCTGCGAAAAAAGAAATTACTGCAGAATTGGCTCCTGTACTTGGATTAGATATGAATGATGTAAGAGGTGTGATTCTTCCTTTAGAACTTTCATCTGCTGCAATGCAGAATTTAGCCGAAGAAACAAAAGCTAACTTACCATCAGTGATGAGGAAGTATCTTATTCATAATCAGTCGTTTTTAACTGACACGAAATTTTTAGGCTTCCCATTCCATTATTTCTACACAGCAGTATTTCTACTGATATTGTTTGTTGTTCTGTGCTGGTTATATTGCGTAAGAACAGATAAGATTAACGCAAAATTCAATATCGTAGACTAAATAATTCAAAATTCAAATTCTGAAGAAAATGAAAAAATTATATACATTTTTATTTACATTACTATGTATTCCGGCAATATCGCATGCTGCAACTGCTGCAACAGCACTGGAGGGTGGCTTTAAACTAGGGCCAGCGATTATTCTTATTTCTATATTAACACTTTTTGTATCTGTAGGAATTCTATTTCGTGCCAAGGATACTACAGATTTTTATGCAGCTGGTAGAGGAATCTCTAAAGTAGGTTCTGGTATGGCAATTGCATCTAACTGGATGAGTGCTGCTTCTTTCCTGGGAATGGCTGCAATTATGTATGGTTCAGGCTATCATGGCTTAGCATTCGTTGTTGGTTGGACCGGTGGATATGTTCTACTTCTTATCCTTATGGCCGGACAAATTCGCAAGTATGGAAAATATACTGCTGCCGACTTTATCGGTGACCGTTACTATTCTACATCTTTACGAGCAGTTGGCGCAATTATCGCTATTCTAATCTCTATTTCTTATTGTGTTGGCCAGTTTAAAGGTATTGGTGACATGTTTAAGTGGATTCTTGGACTTGATTTCCAATGGGCCGTAATACTTGGTGGCGGCGTAGTACTTCTTTACACACTAATTTCAGGTATGCTTGGCGTTACTAAAAACATGCAGATCCAGTACGTAATCATCATTATATCTTTCATGATACCACTGTTTATTCTAACAGCTAAGTTTGAATATTTCTGGTTATTACCACAAATAGGATACGGTTCAGTTGTATCTGATGCAGTGCAAGGTATTTCATTAGAGCAAGCGGGAGAACTGGCTAACTCTTTAGGGCATGCCTATGCCATAGTTCCTTCTCCAGAATATGCGATGCCATGGGATCCTTCTACAGGTAAAAGTTTCTTCCAATGGATTGCCATTGCATTTTCATTAATGATTGGTACTGCCGGACTTCCTCACGTAATTCAACGATTTTATGTTGTACCAAAAGCTCGTGATGCTCGTTGGTCCGTAGTTTGGGGATTATTCTTTATTTGTCTGCTTTATTGGAGTGCTCCTGTTTATTCCGCTTTTGGAAAAATTCTTTCTGCAAATCCAGAAGTAGGAAAACTATCCAAAGATGCAATTGTTGTTTATACAGCTCAGCTTGGTAGTATTAATCCTCTAATAACAGGATTTCTTGCTGCTGGTGGTGTATCTGCTGCTTTCTCAACAGTTTCAGGTTTATTGGTTGCTGGTGCTTCTGCATTCTCGCACGATTTATATGTGAAAACTTTTAGACCAAATGCTTCTCCAAAGAACCAATTAGTGATGGCTCGAATAGGTACTATTGTCATGGCAATTATTGTTACAGCGATTGCTTTATTAAAGCTAGGATTAATAGCACAGCTAGTAGCTGTTGCGTTTTCTCTTGCAGGTTGCACAATTTTCCCATTGTTCTTATTAGGGATTTGGTGGAGTGGCTCAAACAGATACGGTGCAATTGCCGGATTGGTAACAGGTTTATTAGTATCAATTGTAGCAATTACATATTTTGTTGCTGGAACAAAAGGTATAGAACTTCCTGCAGCTAGTTTCATCACGTATTGGTTAGGAGCTTGGTATTTTGCATGGATTGGAGCTCCACTGGCAATTCTTGTTCATGTTATAGTTTCTTTAATTACTCCGGAAACTCCAATTGAAATTCGTAAATTCCTTATAGAAAAGGTACATACTTAGAAACTTTAGATGACAATATTTAAGAAAAAAGGAACAGGAGCACTCATACTTATTATGTGTGCTCTTGCTTTAATAGGTACTATAATAGCAATTATCTATTATAAGAATAAAAATAGATCTGTAGATCCTAGAATAATTGAAGCCCGGGAAATGTACGAACGATACAATGCTTATGGTCAAGCAAACAATTTCGACGGTGTATTTGCTTTAATGGATTCTATTGAAAATATTTACACTATGGTAGAGCACTATTCAAACTCATTTGAAGTTGGTGTTCTATACAATAATAGGGCAGCCACTTTCTTAACTATGGCTTTTTATCATGACGATTACATGCATGATAGTGCGGTTGTTGATTCTCTTGTTGATTTAGCCGAGTTGGCAACAAATAAAAGCATTAGTATTTATAAAACCTGGATTGAGAAATTTGAAAGAATAAGTGAAGAGGAATTACCACAAATGATTAAGGTTAATTTCCTTAAAGGACTTGAAAGCTATTCAACTAAAGAGCAAGAGAAGTTTTTGGAAATGAGAGTTAGTGAAATTCTACAAGCTCAACTTGAAACAAGCCGTAGATTATCTGTAAGCTTAACAAATTTAGGTGTTATTTACCGACATAGAGCTAAATATGAGGAAGCGATAAAGTATTACTCTGAAGCATTAGACTTGTGGGATCAGAACCTAACGGCGGAGAATAATATAAATGTGCTGCTGGGCCGGCCTAAGAAAGAAAGAACAATAATTCAAAAGTTGTTTCCCCCTGAAAGAAAATAATACAATTCTTTTATCCGGAATACTTTGTGTAAATTGGTACAATAATGAAACTTGCTATCATTACAGATATTCATGAAGATGTTGAGAACCTGAAGACAACATTGAGAAAGATTGAGAAGCTAAATTGTGATGAAATTGCATGTCTGGGCGATATTTCAGGATTTAGCTCACCGCACTATGATTACCATAAAACCAGAAATGCTCACGAATGTCTGAAATTAATAAAATCAAATTGTACTCAGGTTGTTTTGGGAAACCATGATATTCATGCTGCTAAGATAATTCCTGAAAACTGTTCTTTTTTCGATTTCCCTGCAGATTGGCATGATTTAGATTATCACGACAGGCATAAATTAGCAAAAGATATTCTGTGGCTTCATGAAGAAGATGATTTAAATCCTTTGTATAAAAACGTTGATATTGAATACTTAAAGTCAATTCCGGAGTTTTATATAATCGAAACGCAGGAAATAAATATTCTTTTATCGCACTACGTTTATCCTAATTTGTCTGGTTTAAAACGAGAGTTCTACACCTATAGAGACGAGTTTAAACAGCACTTTGAATTTATGAAGAAATTGGACTGTTTAATTAGTTTTACCGGACATTCTCACATTCAAGGGAGCTTTATTGTTAATTCGAAGAAGTACAAAACACATGGCTATAAAACTTTTAAGATTGAAGAAGAACCAGTTTGCATTGGTATTCCTCCTATAACATCCTTACAAAAGAAATCTGGATTTTGTATATTTGATACAAAGGATAAAATAGTTCAAATAGTAAGACTGTAACATAACTTTTAAAGTATAATTACCAAACTCGAAACTTTTTTATGCCCCAAAAAGACCTTCATAAGTTTTTCCTAAGTATTGTAGCCCCTTCTATTCTGGCAATACTACTATTTATTCTTACCATTTTTACTGTGGTACTGCCTTCCTTCGAAAAGAATATTATGGCAAAAAAGAAGGAAATGATTAGGGAACTAACAAATACTGCATGGAGTTTATTGGAAGAATATGAGCTAGAGTACAGAAATGGCACAATAAGCCTTGAGGAAGCCCAGACAATGGCTGCATCAAGAATCCGACGAATTAGGTACGGGAGTGAACATAAAGATTATTTTTGGATAATAGACAAACACCCCAGAATGATTATGCATCCGTATAGGGACGAAATGATCAATATTGATTTGGTAAATTATAAGGATCCTAAAGGCAAGAAACTATTTGTGGAAGCCACCAAAGTTGTTGCAGCAGAAGGAGAGGGGTTTATCGATTATATGTGGCAATGGAAAGATGATTCCACCAGAATAGTACCTAAATTATCATTTGTTAAAGAATATAAACCATGGCAATGGATTATTGGTACTGGTATATATTTGGAAGATGTAAAACTTGAAATCAAAAGACTGAAAAAGAGATTACTCAATATCTCACTCTTTATTACATTGATTATTGTATTAATAATTATTTATGTAATTCGTCAAAGTTTAACTATTGAAAACAAGAGAAAGAGTGCTGAGAATGGCTTAAGACTTTCCCAGCAAAAGTACAAATCGCTGGTTGAAGCTTCAACCGAGGGCACTCTGATGCTACTAAACCAACACATTATTTTCTCAAATTTAAAATTTAGTGGATTAATCGGTTACGATGTAAATGAAATTTTATCTCTTAGTTTTAATAGCTTATTTAATGTTGATTGGAAACATATTTTAGCTTCTTTTGATGATCCGAAGAAATCTGTTTCGCTTGAAACTCAGATTAAATGCAAAGATAATACTGAAAAAGATGTAATTATTTCTGTTTCAAAGATTAAATATTCAAATGACAATGGCTATATAATAATTACAAAAGAAATTACCCAAACCAAACAGCTTGAGAGGGAAACAGAGAATTTATCTCAGGAATTACAGTCATCCTTAATGTTAATGAATCAACCAATTTATTGTTTTATTTCTCCTCTTCTGAAATGTCCAATTGAAACCTCTATTCAAGATGCTGCACAGTTAATGACAAGGAAGAAACGCGATATTATTTTCATACATAAAGACAATGAAATAATTGGAGTAATAAACGACAGCGATTTAAAAAAGAGGGTTTTAGCTGAAAATCTTTCCCCAGAGAAAAGTGTTTTAGAAATAATGACTTCACCTGTTATCTCAATTTCGGAGAATGCTCTACTATACGAAGCCATTTTACTTCTTAAAAACAAACAAATTTCTCATCTTGGGGTTAAAAGTGAGGCCGGTAAACTGCATGGTGTAATTGGATTTGAAGATATTTCTAAAATGCAACAAAACTCTGTTAGTTATCTAATTAAAGATATTGAGATTGCTGAAGATGTTGATCAACTTGCAAAAATACACCACCGAGTGCCGGTACTTGTTAACGCTTTGCTTGAAAGTGGTGATAAAACACAAAATATTACGCGAATCATAACATCTGTTACTGATTCAATAACTGTGCGAATTATTGATTTAGCTATTGAAGAACTTGGTAGTCCGCCATGCGATTTTAGTTTTATTGTTTTTGGTAGTGAAGGCAGAATGGAACAAACGCTGTCTACTGACCAGGATAATGCCATAGTATTTGAAGAATCGGAAGGAGCAGAACTTGAGAATTCGTATTACTATTTTAGAAATCTTGGCAAAACAGTATGCGATAATCTTAATAAAGTTGGATACAAGCTGTGTGACGGAAATAATATGGCAAAAAATCCAAAATGGACACAACCCTATTCAATTTGGAAAGAATACTTCTCTGATTGGATTAATACAAGCGATCCTCAAAGCATTCTCGATGCCAGCATATTCTTTGATTTCCGATGTGTTTATGGAAACAAACTCTTTGCAGATGACCTTAGAAATCATATAAATCTGGTGGTTGACGGAAAGTCGGTGTTTTTCTATCATTTGGCGCAATCCTTAATAAAATATAAGCCTCCTGTAAGTCTCTTTGGAAATATAGTAGGTAATAACCAATCAAGTAATGAAGTAAATCTTGATATTAAAAAAATACTATTACCTGTAATTGGATTTATTAGACTGTATGCCTTGCATAACAAGATTAGCGAGACAAATTCGCTTGAGCGACTAAAGCATGTTTATCATAAAGAGGTTCTTCAAAAATCTATTTTCGACGAACTTGTACTTTCTTATAATTACCTTATGCATATTCGGTTTAGATTTCAGGCAAAGAACATTTTAAGCAATGAAACTCCCAATAACATAATAGATATTAATACTTTAACACATATTGAAATTTCCACCCTGAAAAAAATATTTGGAGAAATTAGCAATTTACAAACAAAGCTGAATTTCGATTTCAAAGGGGGAATGTAACTGCGACAAATCTATAATCTCTTTGCTAGTTGTGTTGAAATCTCATAAAACAGTGTAAATTCCTTTTATATAATTCGCTATTCGCTTATTTATCTTTCGCGACGTCCAATATCCAAAATGAGAGAGAAGATTCCAGAAAGTAAAAAGCATTCCAACATTTACTTGAATGTCTTTTACAACTGAATTTTCATAATTCTGATTTAAAGGTTTAATCGGATAACCTAATGAATCATTTTTATCGTAAAAGTTCTCCCAAATCGCCTTTGGTGCAAGATTTGGGTTGAGATTAGGAGAAGGGAATGCTATTGGTTGTAAGAAATCAATATTATGTGAAGATGCAAAAATTGGCAGGTTACTACCGAAAGTAAATAAGCCCACCATAGTTTCAAACCTTTCGAATGGAGAACCGCCAAACGAATCGCTCCCAGAAGCATGCTGACGATCCCAAATGTAGTTATTTATAATTTCGGTTCCCATGGAAGAGGCAATTACAATTAAGGGCGTATCATCAGATAACTTATCTTTTAATTTTTTTATGCTTTTATAAACTAATTTATGAGTTTCCTCATATGGCTGGCTGGGTAAATTTGGTTTACCTCCATAGTTTATTAAATCGCTAATATTGGTTATTAGTAGCTTCCTTGTGGCTCGTGCTCTTAGTTTTGTTTTGGCAGTATACATTCTTTCTAAAATAATTTCCTGCTTAGAATCAAGATGCTCGTACCAATCAACAAATTCATAAGAAATCTGATTTGTATTAATTCCTGCCTTTTCAAGTTTCTTAAATAAACGGTTTAAAAACCTTTCTTGTCGATTAAAGCCGGGGCTACCAGAACCCCTGATAAGCAGAATACCTAGTTTTTGAGTCATGGTGTTGCTATTTGATTTTCTTTACAAGTTACTTATTTCCAAAATCTAAAAAAACATCTCCATCTGATTCGTTTGAAATAATAAGAAGCGGAACTCAATTAACGTAAGTAAATTAATGCAAGCTTTTTCGAATTTTTGGTTATAGATATTTTCCTTAGTTTTGCGCTAATTCGAACATATTTTAGATTAAAGTCGAAAAAATGGAAATCTTTTTGCAACCAGAAACCTATATATCTCTTTTAACATTAACCTTATTAGAGATTGTTTTAGGGATAGACAATATTATATTTATTTCTATAATTACCAATAAGTTACCTGAAGAAAAACAAAAAGCAATACGTTTAGCAGGATTGGCTCTGGCTATGGTTTTCAGAATCATACTTCTTTCACTTATTACTTGGATTATTCAATTAAAAGAACCTTTGTTTAATGTTTTCAACCATGCCTTTTCTATAAGAGATTTAATTTTAATTGCTGGTGGAGTATTTCTTATTGCAAAGAGTGTTTCTGAAATTCACCACAAAATTGAAGGAGAGCAGCATTTTTCCGGACCAAAAAAAAATTCTTCCGGATTTCGAGTTCTATTACAAATAGTTGTATTGGATATGGTTTTCTCATTCGACTCAATTCTAACTGCAATTGGCCTGTCAAAACAACTAACCATTATGATAGCTGCTGTTATAATTTCTATTTTAATAATGATGCTGTTTGCCGGAGCTATTAGTAAGTTTATAAATACACACCCAACATTACAAATTTTGGCATTATCATTTTTAATTCTTATCGGCTTTACTTTATGTATAGAAGCCTTTCATGTCGAAATACCTAAGGGGTATATCTATTTCTCGGTATTCTTTTCTTTTGCTGTAGAAATAATTAATATTAAAGTCAGAAAGAGTAGTGGAAGAACAAAAAAGGTTTAGTCTTAAAGAAACATTGTTTTGTTGTTTTTAATTTCTGAAAAGCTTGTTTCAAAAATTCTTCACCTTTTGATTTCTAAAATCAAACTTAAATAACTATGCCATTTACATTTACACACGATTCGAAAGTCATAGTCTGTAAGAATTGTGGTTCCAGACAAGTTGACAATTATTGCAGTATTTGTGGGCAAAAAACCCATCTTAAGCGATTTACCTTTAGGGGTTTTTTATCTGTAATTTTTAGTGCTTTTAGTCTTGAAAAGGGCTTTATTCTTACAGCGAAAACCTTAACAATAAATCCGGGAAAGCTAATACACGAATACTTAAATGGTAGAACAAAGGATTACTATAATCCTCTCAAATATCTATTAATTGTTTCTGCTATAAACGCTTTATTATTTCTGAAGTTTAAATTTCTGGATTCTACAATTGCAATGACTAATGATTTAATGGGCTTGGATCAACAAAACATTGAACTACAGGCAAAGCTTACGAGTTTATTTATAAAATACTTGAATCTAATGATGATGTTTATGTTTCCTTTTATAAGCATTGTATCTATATTGTTCTATCGAAAACATAAATTAAACTATGTTGAACACTTAATTATTAATTGTTATGTATATAGCCATGTTGCATTAATTAGCATTTTTATATTTCCTTTCTACCTAATATTTCCCATACTAGTAAAATATATATATCTAATTGCCTTTTTTGTAGTTGCAGTCTATATCACTTATGCATACCATAAGATTTTTGGAAGTTCCATTATCAAATCATTACTTGGAGCTGTAATTGTGAATTATTTAGGGCAGGCACTATTTACGGTTGTTTTAATGCTCCTATTTATTGTTGTAATTGTTGTATTAGCAGTGCTTGGCTTTGATGTTAAAAGCTTTTTAACTGGTTGATTATAGACAGTTTCCAGTATATCCTTTTTAAAGATATTGATTTATCTTTTTGCTTAAATCAACATAACTAATTACTCCGGTATATTTCCATACTTCTTTACCATTTTTAAACAGAATTAGACCTGGAATTGACTCTACTTTATACACATTTTGAAGCGTTTTATTTGCTTGTACATCAATCTTTTCAATGGCAGCTTTTCCTGAATAGTCTTTACGTAACTCTTCAATAATTGGCGCCATCTTTTTGCATGGTGCACACCAGGGAGCATGAAAATCAACAAGAACTACGTCTTTTGATTTAAGTAAATTATTAAACTCTAATTCGCTGTATGTTTTGCCTGTATTTGCGATAGGGCTTGCACTCTGTGTTATTTTGTTACCATAACGCTGCCATTCTAATATCCCATGAGTTAAATTGTATACTTTTGAGTATCCGTTTTGACTTAAATAGTTTGCCACTGCACGACTTCTACTTCCTGTTAAACAATAAATATACAGAGGTTTATCTTTTTGCAAAAGCTTTACTTTTTCAACGAATTTAGGATCGTTTGTACTAATTAAGGTTGAATTTTCAATATGTCCCTGTTTATATTCCTGTAAAGTTCGAACATCTAATATTATACCTTCATTAGAAGCTATTAGTTCTGCAAAAGCTTTTGAATCTACGTTTTTTACTTCTTGTGTCTTTGCATTTGATAAACCAAATGATGCTATTATCAGTAGGAAAAATAATTTATTCATATATATGTATCTATATTATTACATATGCAAATGTATCAAAACTTTTGTTCAAAAAACAAGAAAACGATCTTAAAATCTGTACTAAATTTCATAAATTAGAATTTTACATTATAAATAGGACAGGAGAATGTCGATCTCCTTTCAGTAACAAATTAAATGATACTATTGCGCTTTCAGGTTAAAACTCATATCTATAGTTGTTAATATCCAAATAGTAGAAAATTGGAATAATATTTATAACTTTAATTATGCGGAAATGATATCAATGTTGCAAACTGTTTAAAATTCTTAACTATGAAGTATAATATACAATTTGAGCAACCTCAGGAATACAAAGTAGTTCTTAGGGATTCTTTCAAAGAATACACTTTTTATGGGCTTGATGACTTCGATTGTAGATATTTGAAAATTATTCAAGCTAAATTTGGATGTATAAATAGCTTTCATACAATTCCGGATCGTGTAAAAATGGAGATGGCTCCATATTTCTGGAATGAAAAAAAGCAGAAATTTGTTTTGAATGATAATCACAGAAAACCTGTACAATTGAATCAGTTAGAAAATATGGTTGTTAGTTACAACATTGCAGCGAACTAGTTAGAATAGATTCTGCATTAACAACTTTGGATACATAGATAGAAATAACCTTGAAACGTAACACTTAAGGCGTAAAGTCATTATAGCCCATTCTTGTTTACAACAATACTCGATATACCAGGCTACATATTAAGGATTATCAATTACTTCAGACTTATAAAGTTCAAATTGCTCAGAAATTTTTTCCAGAATATCGAATAAATTAGATTGGTATAAAAATTCTTCACTAAAATTGCAATATGCAATAAAATCAGTTAATTCATCAGCCTCCAGATGAGTAACATTTTGCACAATAGAGCGATTAAATTTTTCATTTATGATTCGCTGTTTTTCCTTTAAGCTTTGCAGTTCTTTTATTCTTCTAATAGTTTTATCTCCAGAGGACTTACCCAAACCTATTCTTATACCTGGGTTAGCCAATACTTCTTTAATAATACGTTCATTGTCTGCTTCTATTGCAGCTTTGGTTCCTGCAATATTAATGTGCTCCCTTAAATTATCGGCTTTAGTTTTTGGTAATTCAAGTTGAATAAATTGCTCTTTAAATGATTCGTAATTCCGATAGCCTATAACCACTGCTTCATCTACTTCATAAAATTGAGGTTTTAAGGCCACCACCAGCTCTGTATTGACCATTGAATCAGTAACTAAAATTATTTTTGCAAAAAATCCAAGAGCACTAAAGACTAACGTATCTCCGGTTCTTGCGTTAATTGAGAAGCAACCCCTATTATTGCAAATGTCACCTTTTCGTGTACTTTCGTTCCATAAGTGAACATAAGGTAATGTGTGCTTAGTTGAATCATTAATAATTGTTCCCGTTAGTCTTAAATATGTTGCAAACTCATTCTGTTGAGCTATAAGTATTGCAACCTTCGAATAGGCAGTCAATATAATTAGAGTACAAAAAATTCTCCTCATAAGGTCGATTTAATTAGCTCAAAGGTAGATCTAAGCTATTTAGCAACATTCTAACAACTAGTTAATTGTTGTTAAAGAATGTTACCAAAATGAACTCACAGTACACTAATTCTATAAATTTTGTTAAACTTATATAAAGTCGTGAATAAATTTAAAGTTGACCTGTAATTAATGTCCGGTACTTTGAAAGGTTAACTATTAAAGCAGGAATAGGAAAGAAGTTTTTATGTGCTTGAAAGCTTAAGGTTGTTGTAAACAGTAAGGAAAGACTGGTAAATTAGAGTTTGTATTTTCAACATATTCTGAATATACAAACTCTAATTTAGTAATTGGAAATACTAAAGCTACAATGTTAAGCCAGTGGTAAAACCTCTTTACAATGTGTATCATTTATAACCATGGCAATTGCTATATATAAAGCAATAGAGCCACAAATTACACCATCAATACCGCCAATAATCTTAATTGTTCCGGCAGCTGGACTTCCGGCAGCTGCTAAAAAATCAGAAGCCGCTAATAAAAAGAATAGTAAAACTACAGTTCCGAATAAAACACGCATCATTTTTGCAAGTTTAAAAGTAGCTACCCATAAACCAAGAGATAAAACACCCCATATGCCTAAAAACCAACCCATCGATAACTTAGACGGAGCTTCACCAATTCCCAATTTGGGTAAAACCATTAGCAAAACTAAAATAATCCAGAAAAAACCATAAGAACTGAAAGCAACCATACCAAACATGTTGTTCTTTTTCCATTCCATTTTCCCTACAATAGCTTGCGCTATTCCACCAAAAAATATACCCATAGCCATAATCATGGTATCCATTTCAAATAAACCTATATTGTGTAGGTTTAATAATAGTGTGGTCATCCCAAAACCTACTAATCCTAACGGTGCAGGATTTGTTGTATTCTCCACATAGCGCTTTAATTCTTGTCGATCTCCCATTTATCAGTATTTTATAATTAAAAAGGCGCAAAAGTACTAATAAATACTTTTCCTGGAAATAAAATAATAAGCATTAACAACAATAAAAGTAATTGGGCTAAATTTGGACTAGAATTAGGTTCATTTTGCTCTACTCAGGCTCATTTTTTCCTTTCTTTGCAATAACATAAATAGGCTCAACTAACATTATCCGAATATGGAAGAAGTAAAATCCCCCTGTATAAAAGTATGTCAACACGACAGTAAGGGCGTTTGTTTTGGTTGCAGAAGAAACAAAGAGGAAGTAGGAAATTGGTCAAGCTATAGCAATGAAGAAAAGAATAAAATAATTAGCAAAACACGACAAAGAAGTAATGTCCCCGGAGAGGTTCCCAGAGGATTTTTACGCTAAATAATATTACTTTAGTATTGAGGTTTTAAGTAATAAACACTCACTTTAAAGTAGATTTTTCCATGGTTACAAGAACTATTAACCAAAGATGGTAAAGAGATATGCAGTTATATCTCACATTTAACAAATTCCATACCTGGCTGTATGTAGAAGTCTATTTAGATGATTTATAAAAGATAATTGTTTGTATATTTATATTAAATAAAAAAATTTATGGAGATAAAAGGTACTGCCGTAAAATCAATTGAAGATTTTGTCAAAAAAGAATATAAGGATAGATATCAGGAATGGTTTAGTTCACTTTCTGAAAAATCTCAGGATATCTTTAATAATGCTTTAACTAGTGGTTGGTATCCACTTAAAGAAGGTCTTGTAGAACCCACTAAGAAAATTGGGGAGCTTTTTTTTAATGGAGACACTAATAAAGGAGCCTATGAATGTGGTAAACATAGTGCCTATGTTGCTTTGAATGGTGTATATAAATTGTACGTACGATTTTCATCTCCGAGCCATGTGGTTGACCGCGGTTCTCGGATTTTGCCTGCCTATTACAAACCTTCTGTAATAAAACAGCTAGAAAGAACCGATAAGTCTGTGAAATTTCAAATGTCTGAATCTGATGGTATGGATGAAATAATTGAACATCGTATTGCTGGTTGGATGTATAAAGCACTCGAAATTAGCGGTTGTAAAACAATGGAAATCAATATATTGGAATCTTTTAAAACGAACGGGCAAACAATATTTGATTGTAGCTGGAGCTAGAGCTAGAGCTAGAATATGTATATTACAATTCGAAACGTAGTCCTTTCTTTTAGCAAAATAGCTTAATAACGTGCCTGCTTTCCGAGTGAATCTCTCTACTCGGAAATGTATAAATGTATAAATGAAAATTTTTAGATAATAGGTAAAAAACCGTCTAACACGGAAAAGTTGCTATTCATCACAAATACTTGATGTTTAGTTATCTGCAATTTATCTTTGAAAAAAAATAATTCAAAAGACAAATCACATTTCACCTACATTTAAAATTTTCATTATGAAATTCACAAACATTATTTTTTTAGTTATGCTTTCTTTCTCAATTATAAATTGTTCGAAAGAAGGAGATGTTGGACCACAAGGCTTACAAGGCGAAATTGGACCAGCAGGAGAAAATGGCAGTGTTATTCATGCAGGTACTGGTGTACCAGTCGATACACTTGGTGCTTATGGCGACTATTATCTTGATAAATCGACAAACCAATTATACGGGCCAAAAACTGAAGGTATTGGTTGGGGCGTACCTATTGTATTAACAGGAGATAAAGGAGATACTGGAGCGGCAGGTACAGATGGCTCACAAATTTATGCTGGAACTTCACTACCATCTACCACCTTGGGTGTAGAAGGTGATTACTACCTTAATAAAACAACATTTGATTTGTATGGACCAAAACTTGAGAGCGGATGGGGAAGCCCCATTAACTTAAAAGGAATGCCTGATATATTATATTCTGCATGGATTGATGCCGATTGGAATTTAACTGATAATCCTACAAGTAAAGGTATGTTAATACCTGTAACACAGCTCACAAATCAGCAATTGCGAAACAATAGTGTTGTTTTAATGTACTTGATGCAGTACGGATCAAGTCTGCTTTACCCAATGCCTTCAAACGGAAGATGGTCTAATACAGAATATGGTTATAGTTTTGGTGGTAACACTTCAACCTTCATACAAAAAATATATGTTACATTAAAATCAACCAATTCAGTGGACCTTACCGAATATCAATATTCAGCTTATAGAGGCAACAGATTTAGGTATGTAATAATTCCTGTTGGAATTGCAGCCTCAATGGATAAATCTGAATTATATGAATTGGCTAATAGGTTCTAGTCTATTAAGGTCTTTTTAACTAAAAGTAAAAACGAAATGCCTTGCAAGTAAGATTGATTTGCAAGGTATTTTTTTTTGAGAAAATATTTGTACTGAAATTACTAGCACCACACAATCTTCTATTTGTTATCTAATGTCTTTTGTTAAGCATTTTTTTCTATTGCTCTTTTGCCTAAATAATTCTTCGACTCTGCTCAGGGTGATTGTCAGGCAGAGTCGAAACCTATTTCACTTACTAAACAACATTGATTTATGAACTCTAAAACTCATTATAAATTAATTGGAGCAATTCAATACTGTTTACCGTTTTTAGCAAGTATATCCTTTGATATTATGACCTTAGTTAACAATTAGTTAATCCAATGTTTTCTTGCCTTTTATATTAAGCTAGAAGAGTATACACTCTTTTAGTAGTAATGTGCGATTATATTAATATTGTTTTAATATAAACTATATTCGCACCTCAGTTTTGGTAGAACAAAATAGAATATTTTAAGAAACTAAATTTCCAAGATTAGGAACCTTTTCAACTCAGGTTTTATTCTAAAAGAACTTGGAATTTTTAATTTATCTTAAGATTTAAGCATCAGTTTGCTACGATTTATTGTCGTAACTTTATATCATGACTTTCTTAAAAGATATAATTTCTATAAGAAGTGTTATGAATAATTTTTGAACAAAAACTAATTATATCTAGTTTCTAACCTTTTGAAGATAGAATGTTCATTATACTGATGAGTACTTTAACGATTTTAAATTTTTTGCAAGTAGATAAATAAAATAAATTATGGAAAAACCTAAAAATCAAACGTTCGTTATTTTTGGTGCTTCTGGCGACCTGACCTATCGTAAATTAATACCGGCGTTGTATGCTCTTTACAATCAGGATATGCTGCCTGAAAAGTTTCATGTTTTGGGTGTAAGTCGCTCAAGTATTAGTAATGAAGCCTTCCGTGAAAAAATGATAAAAGGAATTCGAACCTTTTCGGAGAAAAAACATATCAACGATCAACAGATAGAAGAATTTGCAGCAATGTTGAGCTACTTCCAGATGGATATGAAAGTTAAAGAAGAATATACCAGATTAATGCTTGCTCTGGAAAAGATTAAAACTGAAGAAAATATAGAAAGCAATACAATCTTTTATCTTTCTACACCGCCCAGCATGTTTAGTAGTATAGCAATGAATATCGGGGAATTAGGTTTAAGCAATAGTGCCGATGGTTTTAAACGCTTGATAGTTGAAAAGCCTTTTGGTTATGATTTAGAATCAGGTTTAGCCATGAATAGCGAATTACATAAGGCTTTTAATGAAGACCAGATCTATCGTATTGATCATTATCTGGGTAAAGAAACTGTTCAAAATTTATTGGTGATGCGTTTCTCGAATGGTATTTTCGAGCCTTTATGGAATCGTAATTTTATTGATCATATTGAAATAACTTCAGCCGAAAGTATTGGTGTAGAAGAACGTGGAGGTTATTACGATAACTCTGGGGCTCTGCGGGATATGTTACAGAATCATTTATTGCAAATGGTAGGCCTTGTAGCTATGGAACCTCCTTCATCTATGGATGCTGATGCAATACGAAACGAAACCATGAAAGTGTTTCAATCACTTCAACCTATTCGAAAAGAAGAAGTCTCCAATCAAGTAATACGCGGACAGTACCTTGAGTCACATGTTCGTGGAGAATTACTAAAAGGATACCGGGATGAAAATGGTGTAGACCCCAAATCGATGACAGAGACCTTTGTAGCTATGAAATTTTTTATTGATAACTGGCGTTGGGGTGGTGTACCGTTTTATATCCGCACAGGTAAAAGGCTTCCAACACGTGTTACTGAAATTGTTGTTCACTTTAAAGTAACTCCACATCGACTTTTTCAGACCGATGATGCAAATCAAAGCTGTAACAAATTAATTATTAGAATCCAACCAGATGAAGGTATTCTAATGAAATTTGGTCTAAAACAACCAGGAGCCGGTTTTAATGTTAAATCGGTGGATATGGATTTTCATTATTCTGATCTTTCTGATGTTCATTTACCTTCTGCTTATGAAAGGTTAATTTATGATGCAATGCTGGGAGATTCTACACTTTATGCCAGAGCAGACGCCGTGGAGGCTGCCTGGAGGTTTATTAGCCCTATTCAGAATGCATGGAAAAACGACCCGGACCAAAAAATTTATGGATATCCGGCAGGCACCTGGGGTCCTGACAACGCCGATGAACTTATCGAAGCTGATGGAATTGGATGGCGCTACCCCTGTAAAAATTTAGCTGACGACGGAATCTATTGCGAACTATAACTAACTAATTAGAGTCTGTCTGATAATTCGTAGTGATTAAATAGCGTTTTTTTAAAGAACCCATTAAGAAATTTTTCAAAAATGAAAGAGCAAAAGGAAGTATCAATATTTAATTCAATTTCTGAACTGGCAGACTATATAGGTCGAATACTTATAGAAAACCTTTCTACAAAAGGAGAGGGGCAATATCTATCTCTTGCTTTATCAGGTGGTTCAACTCCGGAACAAATTTTTAAATATCTTTCTATCCATTATAAGGAGTTAGTAAACTGGAATAAAATCAAGTTTTTCTGGGTTGATGAACGTTGTGTTCCGCCTGGCGATAAAGAAAGTAATTACAAAATGACTTGCGAAAGTTTGTTTGAAAATCTGAACATTTCAAAAGATAATATTTATAGGATTTATGGTGAAGCTGATCCAAAAAGCGAGTCAAAACGCTACAGTAATATTTTAAGCAAGAATGTGGCTCCAGAGAATAATTTTCCTCGATTTGATGTTGTCTTGCTTGGGTTAGGAGAAGATGGTCATACAGCTTCGATATTTCCAGACAAACTAGATTTGTTTGAAACTCAGGAATTTTGTATGGTTGCAGTACACCCGGAGTCAGGTCAGAAAAGGATTACTCTAACAGGTAAAGTTATAAATAATGCAAAAAATGTGCTTTTTATAATTACTGGTAATAATAAAGCTAAAATAGCAGCAGAGGTAATCGAAAAAAAGAATAAAATATTACCAGCATCTTTTATTCACCCAGTAAAAGGTAGTTTAAAGTGGTTGCTTGATTCTGAGGCTGCTAAATTCTTAAGTGAATAGCTTAAAATAGTTCTTCAACCACATCTTCTTGTTTAACTAATTCTTCAGAATTATTATTTAATACTAATGATTTCTCAATGGTTGTATTTTCAACAATAGAATCACTGTCTTTTACTTCATGAACCTTAAAAAATGCTATCGTTTTATTTAATTCAGAAGCAAGCTCTGAAAGTTCCTCTACATTTTTGGCCAATTTCCCAGATGAATTTGCATTTTGCTGTGTTACTTCATTCAACTTATTTATAGATGTATAAACGAGTTCAATGTTATTGCTTTGCTTAACACTGGCAGAAGCAATATTTTCAACAAGTTCAGAGGTTTTCTCAATATTAGGTACTAATTTCGCAAGCACTTCACCGGAATCTTCTGCAGATTTAACACTAGTGGCTGATATCTTATTTATTTCAGAAGCTGCATTTTGACTATGTTCAGCAAGTCTTCTAACTTCAGCAGCTACAACAGCGAAACCTCTACCATACTCGCCCGCACGGGCAGCCTCCACAGCAGCATTTAATGCCAGAATATTGGTCTGGAAGGCTATTTCAGTTATAATAGATATTTTATCAGCAACATTTTTCATATAACTAACGGTTTCATCGACCATTGAGCTACCATTTTTAATATCGTTTGCAGCCTTACCAGCTATTTTTTTCGTTTCTTGTGCATTGTCAGTATTTTGTCTTATTGTACCTGAAATTTTCTGCATAGTAGACGATGCTTCCTCAGCAGATATAGCTTGTTCATTAGCACCGTTTGATACATTCGCGGTTATTATATTTATTTCATTAATGGCTGATGATATTTGGTCTGTACCTGATATTACTGTTTTTATAACTTCTCTAATTCTAGCAACCGTATTTTTTAATGACAGAGACATTTGGCCAACTTCATCTTTCGCATCAATATGAATAACTTCAGATAAATCTCCTGTACTTAACAAGTCTATCGATTGTTTCAGTTTATTAATTGGTTTAACTATACTCATTGATACTATATAAACTGCTATTAAACTTACTGCTATACCAATCATTGTTAGAACAATAAAGTATATACGTAATGATAAATAACGCTCATTACTTCTGATATAATCATTTTTAGTAATACTCAATTGCAAATCAATTAATTCTGATATTTTGTCAGAAATTGGCTCTATAAAAGCATATAAACTAAAAATAGCATAGAATTCCAGCCCAGCTGTATCTGAGTTTACCATAGTACTTTCCAATTCATCGATTGTACCTTCAGAATTTACCATAAGCATTTTAATATCGTTAACCATGGCAAGTTCCAGAGAGTCCATTTTAGTTGTATCAGAAACCAATGCACTCCATTCCTTTTTGATATTTACTTTTGCATCCCTTACGGTACTTGCTGCTTCTTCCCAGGAAATATTGCCATTTCGTAGTTTATTTGTTGCGTTAACAATATTTACTCCATACATATCCGAAATAATTTTTAATCTGGAAAGAGGTATTACTCGTTGATTATAAACTACATCAAGAGATGTATTTACCTTACTCATATTTATTATACCGTATGTCCCAATAAAAATTAAAATAGAGGAAACTATAAAAACCAAAAGAAAAAGTTTTAAGGAAATTTTCAGATTTTTCATTTTTGAATCCTTTGTTTTCGATGATAATAAATTGTTTATTGCTTTATTAACTTTATTTTATCTTGGTGTACCTAATCTTAATAATGCCTCAGGTACAGCCAGACCAGTTGATTCTACATTAGATTTCATTATTTCAATTTTAAAGAAACCGATAAGCTCTTTAAATTCTTCTGCTTGTGAGCTCATTTCTTCAGAACTAGTTGCTAGTTCCACCCTAGAAGCAGCATTCTATTGTGTTACATTATTTAATTGTTGAATAGCATTATTTATTTGCCCTGCACCATTATTTTGTTCATTACTTGCGGCCTCAATAGCTGCATTAAGAGCTAAATCTGGTCATTTCCAAAATGTCTGTAAACATGTAAATATTTGTAGCAAAGATTTCTGCTCCAACTGTAAATGTTAGATACGAACTTACAGTTTCTTTAAGTGTTTCTTTCATATTACTGTTATGGTATAAAAGTGTAGTATTAAAATAACATATATTTATTAGTGTTACAAGAAAAGTGATATATGTCACCAAAACAGCAGAAACGATATTCATAGCAGTTTATAAGACTGCTAAAGTCTAGATTAACAGCTCTTAGGAATAAGATTAGAACATTTTCTTTCTAATTTATTTTTATACTACGAATCATTTCGTATATTAGCTACGAATTTATTCGTAGATACATGAAAAACTATAACCCAACAGCTTCTGAATTAGAGATACTGCAGATACTTTGGAATGAGAACCCTCTTTCTGTAAGAGAAATTAACGACATATTGAATAGTAAAAAGGAAACTGGGTATACCACTACACTTAAACTTATGCAGATTATGTTCTCTAAAGGTATACTAGATCGAGAAAGTATTGGAAAAAAACACGTGTATTTTCCGCTTATTAAAGAAAGTGAAACCCAAAAAGCCTTACTTGATAAATTTTTAGACAATACTTTTAAAGGCTCAGCTCAAAAGTTAATCATGAAAATATTGGGCAACTATGAAACATCCGAAGAAGAATTACTTGAAATCCGTAAAATGCTCGATAAGAAAGATCTAACTAAATAATACTTATTATATGGATTGGTTACAAAATTTATTAGGTAATTCGTTAATTAATGCCATGGGATGGACTTTGGTGCATTCCATCTGGCAAATAAGCATTTGGGCCATGATTGCTGTTGTAATTTTAGTAATTACCCATAAGCGAAAAGCTAATATACGTTATAGGCTTTTAGCACTGGTATTTTTGGGTATATGCACTACTTCAACTATAACTTTCAGGAACCATTTTACAAAAGCCAACTCAGTTCTCGAAAATACTGTAATACAAGGTGAAATAGAACATCTTGATATCGCTGATAACGAGATAAATCAACAAGAGATTGAAGAGTCCTCTGAGACAAATATTAAAATTATTTCCTGGTTCCAAAACTATTTTGACAAGCATTTACCAGCTATAGTAACAGTATGGTTTCTGGGATTTGTGTTTTTCTTGTTACGCTATTTTGGAAGCATAGCATGGTTACTACGACTTAAAAATACTTCAGAGACCATAACGACTGAATACGAAGATATTCTATACAAGTATAGTCGTAAAATGAAGTTACGGAGATTAGTAGAAATTGGTAAATCTTTAAAAATAGATACACCAATGGTTATTGGTCATTTTAAGCCTGTTATATTGTTTCCAGCTAAAATCCTTACTGGTTTGTCTCTTGAACAACTCGAAGCTATACTGCTGCATGAATTAGCGCACGTTAAGCGTAACGATTTTCTAATTAACCTAGTGCAAAGCTTTATAGAAATCGTGTTCTTTTATCACCCTGCAGTGTGGTGGTTGTCGGCTTCAATTAGCACCGAACGAGAACATGTATGTGACGATTTAGCGGTCAAAGGTGGGGTTGATGCTTTACAAATGGCTGAAACATTGGCCAAATTAGCGGAGGTATTTACAAGACCCCCTCAATTTTCTCAAGCGTTTTCCGGAAAACAACATAAAGTTAAAAATCGTATTCACCGTTTAATCTTTAATGAAAACATGAAAACAAATCTAAGTCAAAAAATTATTGTTGCAGCAGGAATAATACTTTCTGTAACTACATTGTCTTTTACAATTCAAAAAGACATTCTGATAGAAAAAAACACTACTCACGACACTACGCAAGTACAATTGGCAGAAACTGCAAAAAATACAATTGCCTTACAATCTGAACCAAAACTAAAAGAAGAAGAAACTAAAGAAAAACAAGTAAATGTATCAGAAGAACGGAATCAGAATCAGAATCAAAATAGTACAGAGCAGAAAGATATCTTAGAAGCCACCTCAGAAAAAAAACTCGAACATAGGCACGCAATTATGGTTGCTAATATTGAACGAAGAATAAATGACTTAATTACTGAATGTATTAGCTTAGAATCGAATGGGAAAGATGGTTTTGGAAAATATTATGAGTCTGAGCTTGATAGAATTATTGAAGAAGAGAATGAGAGTTTAATAGAATGGCTAATTCACCAGGAAAGCATGGCTCTTATGGAGAAAGACTATAAGAAACTTAAAGAAGAGATAAGACAAGAATATATTACAAACAGAAATCATAGTGAAAAAAGCACAAAGAATCTCGACAGCAATGATAGTAACACAGAAGAAGAAATTACTGGGGAATCTTTAAAAACATTAATGAAAAAAGGAGCTAAAGACTGGAATAAGTATAGAAAGAATCATCCTGGTGAAAACTTCGACGAAGCATTAAAAGAAAGTAACCTTACCGGATTTAATTTAAGCAATTTTGATCTCTCATACATGAATTTAAAAGAAGCTACTTTAACTAACTGTAATTTCACCAATGCCAATATGACTGGAGTTAACATTAAAGAGGCTGAACTTAGTGGCACTGTACTTGAAAAAGCTAATCTAACAAAAGCTAATATGAAGGAATTAGTGCTGAATGGCATTAATTTAAAAGGTGCTATTCTAACAAGTGCAAATTTGAAGGAAATTACATTGAAGAATTGCGATTTATCTGGTGCAAATTTGGTAGGAACTGTAATGTACGAATCAATAATTGAAAATTGTAAATTCAAGGGTGCTGTTGCTGATCACACCACACAGTTTCCTCCAGGTTTTGATTGGGCCCAACAAGGAATAGAATTTAAATAGACCTCTCTTCTATTAAATATTGAAACTCTTAAACAGGATAAAATAAGTAGGAGGGAGATACCAAAGGCTGGACATAATTCTGTTATGGTATATCTTCCTGTATTCCATTCACAAATAAACTCTACTTTTTGTTACATAGCTGTTGTGTCTTTCCAAGGCATAGAAATCTGATTTTTTTAACCAAATTACAACTCAAAAAGTGTAAACTATGTTCCTATAACTTTGTAAAGGATATCCCTATTTTAAAAATACATTTGAAGTACTGTTTATATACTTATGTATGTGAAAAACAGTACTTTTTTACACGTATATACAGATTGTATGGCATTAGAGAGAACAGCATAATAGTGTTCCAATTATACTTGAGTAAACTGTCAAAAGATTAAGACAAATTATAAGCATGATAAGAATTAGACTAATAATAATTATAGTTCTGATTTCAATTTCAACTACAAGTTGGAGTCAAGATAATAAAGAACTGATAAAGCAATACGATGAATATGTAAAGTCAGTAAATAAGGATTCAACTTTAATCATGTTAGACTTTGATGGTAATAAATATTTAAATCCAGAACTTAGGAAACTTGGAACCCAAGAATTGTATGGATTCTATAAAAATGGACAACTTATTAAAACTAGAGCGAGACGAGATATTGGTTCTAAACATGGAGAAAAACTTTATTATTTACGAAATGATTCATTGATTTATGTTCATAATATTTCAGAATTACAAAAATATGATTACAACACGATGAGTTTAAATCCAGATGAACTTGAATTAGGTTCAGAAGGATTTAATTACTTTAAAAACGACGAGATAATTTATTATAAAAGGACTGGATTTGATTTTGCAAATGAGAATCTGACTGAAGAACAAAGAGAAAGAAATTATACAAGGGACATTTACCAATTAAAACAGATTATGAAGAAATAATGCCATACAACAAATTAGGAATTAAGGCACAGTTGAACACAAAAAAAGCCGCAACAAATAAATGTTTACAGCCTTTTTAGAAGCCACAAGCAAGCAAATTAAAGCTTCAATTGTGTTTTAATTTATGTTGAGCTAAACCCTTGCAG
>JBNKCO010000031.1:0-17208 GCA_050287785.1 Bacteroidales bacterium | reverse complement strand
TCAAAATGGCCAGTTGAACAAACAGCCCTCGGGTTTGATTAAAAGCTCTGATAATGGTTGATAGAATATCGTTGGACTATGCCGTCCGTCGCTATGGGTATTCTATTTTGCACCCTTTTGTTTTCGGATAGGTTGTGGTAGCATTTATTCTTCTATAAAGCCTATATTTATCCATCCATGTTGTTTTTTGTGCTTTTCTCCAAGACGTTTGGACATACCTTTTCCGTTCCGCACATAGCAGTTGAATAAAGCGGTATGCCCATATACCTGATTTTATAAAAATTACGGGGTAGCACATGTTGCAAGAATTGGCGGATAAACTCTGTGGTTTCCAAATTCATAACCTTTGAGCGGCCGTTAGCCCTGTTGTCTTTATACTTGAATGATACTAACAACACCCTTGCAACTATCTGTTTTTCTGCTTTATACACATCCCATTAATGTATTCTTTGGGGTAGTAAATTAAACTTTGTAATCAGACTTTTAAAGCTGTATTATGTTTAGTATTTCGATTTTTGGAATTACCTAAATATTACTACATACAGACCTTGAGACGCAACAATTATTTTTAATATATTTTTTATTAAGAATTTAATTTTTGATAAAGTGATATTTATATGATAGGTTATTAAGAAAATATTGTATCAAATAATTACCTTTTTTAAGTTCACTTACATCAAGCTTTGATTCATTGGAAATACTCAATGATTTTGTTAGAACAGATTGACCATTTATATTATAAACAGTAAAAATTGCCTCTTGTTCTTCGACGTCATGTACCTTAAAGTAAAGAAAATCACTAGTCGGATTTGGATAGAATTCTATTAATTTGTTAAAAGATTGTTCTTTAGTTCCAGAGGAACCACTTACTGTAATTATACCAGTCATACCAAAGCTTACATGTGGATCGCACTGGTAGTTATATGTACCTGCAATTTTAAATACATGCTTGAAAGTCCAGTTTGAGCCGACATCGTTTCCAAACGATTCAGGATTACTTGAAAAAGTTGTTGTTGTACCATTTACATTATGATTTCCACTATTGTTTGTCCATTCAACAGTATCCCCCACTTCAATAGTAAGGTTTTTAGGGGTAAAAGAGTTATTACTGACAGCTACTGAGTGCTTTATCTGAGCAAAAGATAAAGCAGTAGACATAATAAAACCTAAAATTACCAAAGCTAGTTTCATTCTTTTTGTTGACAGGTTCATTGATTGTTTCATGATGTTTTTAATATTTGTTCCAACAGTCAACAATAATTTGAAAGTAAATGTTTATCTAATTATGTTAAAATAATGGTAAAAACGAAAACACATTTAGATAGTTAAGGCACACTTCCCTAATATGTCAAATAGATTTGTAGAAAACACTTAAAATTCTATTCTATAACTTAATATTGGAATAAGGCCTGCCATTGGGAATTCTATAATCTTTTCTTCTTCAGGACTATAAATTTCTTTCCAAACATTAGCTCGGTTTGTTAAATTTTGAATATCCAAAGAAATTATATGTTCTGTTTTTGCTTTGAAGAAATGTAATTTTATACCAAGGTCTATTCTAAAATAATCGGCTCCCTTGTATGAAAATATCTCTTCGTTATTATATACGGTCTCTCCCTTTTCAATTGAAGCATCCAAATCAATTGGAATCATCCTTTTTCCACCAGACCAAATAATTTTCGCATTGAGTCCCAACATCTTATTACTGCCCCAGTTTATTTCTTTTCCGCCTACAAAATTATTAACGTAATTAATGTTGTATAGAGAATTTCTCCATTTTCCATCTAAGGTCTTATATTTAGCTTCAAACAAGGAACTTGTAACTAGAAAATAGTAGCCATCAGTAAAGAACTTTTGAACAGTAAATTCAATCCCGTAGTTTTGAGCTTTTCCGCTATTTGTTAATGTGTCTTCCGGAGTAAAGCTTCCAAATGCTGGTATCCAGTGCTTGCTAGGATTTGTAGGAACAGGTAAATTATTAACAGTTTGGTAATATGTTTCAGTTTTGAAACTAATATTATTATCAAACATTCTCTCGTATCCTAAAACATAATGACTGGCCTTAGTTAATTCCAATTCTTTGTTTAATTGACTAACTGATTCATCCTGATTTTTAAATTCAACAAAATATACAGGCAGATTTTCATGCTTACTATGTTGTCCGTAACCTGCTGTTATTTTTTGTTTGTTAGGTAAGTGTACTTGCAATCCAAGCCTTGGCTCTATAGCATCATCATTATTTAGAGCAAATTTTGTATAATGTAATCCAGCGGTTAAAATTAGCTTGTCGGAAAATTTATATTTTCCCTGAAAGTAGGCTTGATATAGGCTTGTATTTCCGGCACTATTTATTTCATTAATCCATACTCCGGATGTATCATAGGTTTTTGAGAGATAATCATAATCCAATAGGCTTACTACCCCACCTACACGTAGAGTGATTTTTTTTGATATTTTTCTATTATAAAAGGAACTCAACCTTATTGCTGTTTTTTGAAGGTCATCGAAGAAGTCGGGATTAACCACACCAAGGCTATCCATATCATCGTAAGTCTCAGAACTATAACTTTTCGATTGAGATACCACAGTTTTAAAATACGATTTTTGATCAAGAAAGTATGTGTGACTGATTCCGGTAGCATACATTCCTGTTTTAGTAAAATCGCTATAGCCATATTTTAGTTCTTCACCATTTAAAGTATCAGGCCAATATTTTTGATCGTCTGTGGATTGTCCGCCAATTCCCCAAAACGAGAATGTGCCAGCTTTTTTTGTAGGTAGATTTACTTTGAATGATAAGTCTTGGTAGCTAGGTAATGAATTATCAATGACACTTAACCCCATGGCGTTAATGAGCGAGAAAGTTGCGTATCTGTAATTAATCAGGTAAGATCCCTTTTTTCCCTTCTTAAAAGGTCCTTCTGCCGCTAAATCGATACCTAATAATCCTATCTGAAAAGCATACTCATGTTTTTCGGGATTACCTTTTCTGAGCTTAATATCAAATACTCCTGAAAGAGAATTACCATATTCTCCGGGAAAGGCTCCTGTGTAGAAATCGGAAGTTCCCAGCATATTTGTATTCAGAATACTTACTGCTCCAGATGCGTATCCTTCCTCAGCGAAATGGTTAGGACTAGGTATTTCTACACCTTCCAATCTCCAAAGCATCCAGTTAGGCGAATTTCCTCTTATCACTATTTCGTTAGATGCATCGTCGTTGCTAGAAACGCCTGCATATATTTGAGCCATTCTGGCCGGATCCCCAATACTGGCAGCATAACGTTTCGTTTCTTCAACACTGAAAGATTTGGCACTTACTGTAGCCATTTCGTTTAAAGGCTCGCCTTTGGTTACCGATACAGCAACTTCACCAATAGAAGTTAATTTTTCGGTAAGTTCAATGCTTATATATCCTTCTTTGGCCGAACCAAGCTGAATTTCTGACAGAATAGCATCGGTATAGCCAACATATGAAACTTGCAGGGTATATCGGCCAACAGGTAAATCATTAAATTGAAAATTTCCATCTGCATCGGTTGTGCAACCAAGTTTAGGATCCGTATTTAGTATTATAACATTTGCAAAAGGTAGGGTAATATTAGAAGATCTATCGATAACTTGTCCACGCAGGGTTTGAGTATATATAGTTACATCTTCTTTCTGTATTTTCGCTTCTTCTTTAATAGGGGTAATTACTATGTTATTATTTATTTTTTCATAGCTTAATTTTGTATTTTTCAGGCTTTGCTTTAAGGCTTCGTATACACTTACATTTTTTACTGATATACTAATGTTCTTATATTTATTAAGCTCTTCGTGGTTATATAAAAAATTAATTTCTGTTTGATTCCTTATTTCGTTTATCACAGCCTCTAATGTAGTATCAGAAAGCGACAGGCTAACCAGTTCTGATTGTGCATATAGTTTTCCATAACTAAAAAGTACAAGGTTTAATAAAACAAATAGTCTTATAAATCTCTTAATTCCTTTTGGCTTTTTAAAACCAATTGTGCTTGTGTCAATAATTTTCATAATTTTAAACTTTATTAAAGATTACACGTCTTTTTTAAATGATTTAATCGATGGGGAATGTTACAGCATTTCCCATCTGTTTTTATAGAATAATAATTGTGTTGTTTCGCATTTCAAATTTTACATTAGTTGTCATTTCAAGCATTTCCAGTATAGTAGATATACTTTCGGTATTGTTTATTCTTGCAGAGAAATGAAAATCTTTTGCTGAAGCATTCTGAAATTCATATTCAAAATCGTACCATCTGGCTAAATTTTTCATTACCAAATCCAGATTATCGTTATTAAACTCGAGTTTACCATCTAACCAAGATGTATACTGGCTTGTATTTACTTCTGCAATACTAATATTCGATTCGGCTCTGTTTATTGTTGCCTGTTTATTTGGAGTAAGAACTTTACTAGTAATTACAGAATTACTGTTTAAATTAATCATAACCTTTCCTTCAACCAATGTGGTTTTTATTTCAGATTCATCTGCGTAGGCCGATACATTAAAAGATGTTCCTAACACCCTAATATCCATTTTGTCAGAGTTTACAATAAAAGGTTTTCCATTATGTTTAACTTTAAAATAAGCCTCTCCTATTAAGAATACTTTGCGAATACTATCTGTAAAATCTTCTGGAAATTTCAAGCTTGAACCGGCATTTAACCATACTTCGGTACCATCAGAAAGCATTAAATTGTATCCACCACCCCGAGGTGTTTTTAAAAGGTTGTAAGTTGGTTCTTTAAATTTGGGGTTATTTGTTATTGAAGAATATACCAGAGAATTATTCTTGTTATTAATTCGAACATCACCTTTTACAATTTCGTTAATCAACTTCTCCTTATCTAATTCAAGTGTTTCACCATCTGAAAGAACAAGAATGGCTTTTTGCGAACCGGGAGTTATAATTGTATCAATATCGGCTAAAGTATTTACTATCGGTTTATTAAGGTAGATTAATATTGAAGTTGTAAGAAGTAAGGGCAATAGTATAGATGCGGCATAAAGCATCCATTTTCTATTAGTAATATGTAGTCTTTTTGTTTGAAATACTTCCTTCTCTAGTTTAGACCATACTCTCTCGCTCTTGAATAGTTGATATGCTTCAAGTTTATCTAGCTGAGTTTTGGTGCTGATAGCTTTATTGTACAAGGTAAGATTGTCTGGGCTCAGACTTGTCCATTTTGTTAAAGTTGTTTTTTCGGAAGGAGAAATAGTCCCCTTTATTTCTTTAACAATTAAATTAGCTATGTTGAATGAATTTTCCATTGTTCTAATATTCGTTCAATACTAAAACAACTAAGTTTAAAAAGCGGGTGAAGAAAGAAATGTATTTTTTTTGAAAAAAATTTACAGACTTAATAGAATTGCATTAAGAATAGGGCTTAGTCGATGCTTTAATTTTGAATAAGCAATTTTTTTTTGTGTTTTAACGGTATTCTCTGAAATATTCAATTCTTGGGCAATCTCTCGGTTTTTTAAGCCTTTTAAAGCTAATAACATAATTTTTTGTGCTGATTCAGGAAGATTATTTATTTCTCGATAGAGTTGGTTGAAGGTTTCTTCTTCAATAACATGATTAGTAAATAAATGATCAGATTCCAACTCATAAACTAGTGAGCTTTCATGTTTCTTTAAAACAGATTTATGCTTTAAAGAGTTAAGACATTTGTTTCTAACAGAATTATAAAGAAAGGCTTTAAGTGCATTAATATGTTCGAAGTTTTGCCTGTTTTCCCAGAAACTAATAAAGACCTCTTGAATAAGATCTTCCACTTCTGCCGTATCGGGAATATATTTGTAACCAAAAGAGCATAATGCATTAAAATGCATGTCAAAAATAAGCTTAAACGAATTCTTATCCCCACTTTTTATGCTATCGATTAAAGAGTTATTCACAAATATAAAAACATTTACTAAAAGTAAGCAAAGTAGAACAAATAAAGAATATCGAGATATACCTGAATAAAAGTAAACTACTCTCTATGGTTGTGAGATTGCTACACTTTGTTATGCGATTATCATTAGCGAATTCAACCATTATTTGTACTATATTTCTGAAAAGACTGAATCGAAGAATCCTCATCTTCACAATTGCTATTATTAACTATTTTTATCACTTCTTGTAGTAGTTTGTTATCGAACAATACCTCTGAAAATTCTTTGATTATTTCTTTCTTGGTAATTTCATTTTGTTTACAAAAATCATTCAGTGTTTTTCCCAGAGTATCTTTAATGGAAGTTGTATTGCTAATTTTATTATCACATAATAGCTTAATTATGAGCGACACATAATCTGTTGAATCAGCATCAAGAGCAACTTTTAAATGCTGTTTGCATTTATTAAAGTTGCCCAATTCATAATTCATTATAGCTAATTCTCTTTGTGCCCTATTTGTATCAGTTTTAAGTTGGTATGCTTTAGAATAATTTGAGGTAGCTAATTCAAACTCTTTATTTAGTCGGTAAACTCTGGCAAGGTTTAATACAATTTCATAATTATCGGGTTCAAAAGAAACTGCATATTTAAAATCTTTTATACTCTGGCTATAATTAGCATTATTCTTGTGTATTAGAGCTCTCTTACAATGATAAAGAGCACAATCATTATATTTTATAGCTTTTGACAACTGTTTTATTTTATTTTTCGTATCAGAATAGCAATTAACTAATAGGTAGTAGTTTTCAGCTATTACTTTTTTTGAACCATAGTAATTTTTAGAATCTTTTATTTCACTTTTTAGAATACTAATCGATTTTGTTGTATCTCCCAACTGAAGATGCGAACTAGCTATAAGTTTCTTCAAATTAGGATCATAAAGTTGCATATTCTCTGCTATATAATAAAACTTAAGCGCTTCTTGATAATCATTATTAAAAAAATTAAAATTACCCATTGCATAGTAGGCTTCAGGTAGATCTGGATTCCGGTCTATTAAATTTTTTAATTTTCCCCTTGCTTCATCATATTTCTTTTGATAGACTAATATTTCAGCGACAGTAATATAGTATATAGGATTATGAGGATCTAGCTCAATTAGCGTTAAATAATTAATTAATGCTTCATTAAAATATTCTAAATCCCTTTTCAGATTAGCATTTTTTAAAAGTACCTGGATATCTTTTGGATGACTTTTAAGATAAATATCATAGTTTATCATCGCTGCCAGGTAATTTTCTTGTGAATAATAACACTCTGCCATAATATACATTAGCTCAGGATCATCAGGTTGTAATCGTAAAGCACGTACCAGATATTTTGAAACACTATCAAAATTATTCAAACGGTAATGTAGCGATGCCAAATTAACCAAACTAAAATAACTTGTATTGTTTTTCTGCAAAGCAATTTCAAAATCTCTTTCTGCCAATTCTAGGTAGTTAGTAAAATCTCTTTCGTCCGATCTCTGGTATTGTTTAAAGAGAAATATAGTGCCCCTAATCTCGTAAAGCTCAGCAATATCAGGATTGTCTGAAATAATCGCATTTAAATTGAAAATAGCATTATTGAAGTCTTGAAATAAATATTGGCACAATGCACTTTGATAATTTAGCCAATATTGGCTTATTTGAAGGCTATCTATAAGAAAATGCTTTTTGTATAGTCCGGTTTGCTTGATTAATTTTTCTTGCGTTTCCTCTTTAATTAAAGCATTCCCAATATAACAATTTCCTGTATAAGCCAAAATAAAATCATTAAAAGCATGATCATATCTCTTATAATAAGTGTTAATCTCACCTCTAATAAGAAGTGCGAAAAAATTAGTTGGTTGAATTTTTAGAGCTTCGTTAAGGGGCACTAATGCTTTTTCAACTTCAGAGTTAAACAAATACAGAATAGCTTCAAAAAGATAAAGATTTGTATTATTCGGTATCTTGTTATGAGCTTCTTGCAATACTTTAAATGCTTCATTTTTTCGCTCCCTTTGTATATTTATTTTAGCAATTTCAATATATGCTTCTTGAAAATATGGAGCAAGCTCAATGGCCTTTTCCAAATTCTTAATTGCTTTTTCATACTTGTTTTCTCTGGCGTACAAAATTGCCAGATAATAGTAAGCTTCAGTTAATGATTCATCAATTTCTAAAGCAATCAGTAAGTCCTTTATAGCATCCTTAGGTTTGTTTTTTAAAATGCAAATCCTCCCTCGAGAGAAATATGCTAAGCTATTTCTTTCATCCAAAACAAGTGAATGTTCTATTAATGTTAAAGCAGAATCAATTTTCCCAGAGAAGAATTGACAGTACCCTTTTAAAGCAAAAGCCATACTTATTGTAGAGTCTAGCTTAATAACCTTGTTAAGATCAAGTGTTGCTTCTGCTATATATCCATCATTTAATTTCTCGCTGGCTCTTATTAATAATCCATTAATATCATCGTCGTTTATATCTAATGAACTAAGAAAAATATGCGAAGACCGATTGTTTGATAAATATGTGTTAACGGTATCGATAGAGGTTAAATTAGATATTACCTTGATAGCTTTTGGTGTTTGATCAAAATAGTTTTGAGCAAATATAGAATCTGGCAGAATAATAAAAGAAAAAACATACACCATAATAAAGATTGATGTACTATAAGTTTTAAAATGGCCCTTCATAATAAATGAATTTTCTTAACAAGTTATTTAGATTACTAAGGTTAATTCCAGTTCCAATGAATAGGAACCCTATTTGATTCGAGATGCTAGATTAAAAACGATTTTTACTGTTATAATTAATTAAAGCCAATTTGTGTTTAAGCTTAGATTATTTAATTTGGCAATAAATATACATTTTTTTGCAATTATTATTATCTATACTTTCATTAGTATTTGAATTAACTAAGTAAATATTCTAAAGAGTTTTTATAATTTCACCCCCAAAATAAATAGAAGCCAGTAGATAAGTAAATTTAGTATCTCACCTATTGCTACATATTAGAAAGTAAGATTATTTAACATAATATCTAGTTGTGAAGATAAACATGGTTTTGGGATTATGCTTTCCATTAAATATCAAATAGTAAAATATCTTATACTTTTTTAATAAATGCTTTCCATTATTATACTCTAAACAATTTTGAATAATTAGCTTTGCCATTAATTGGAAGCTTTTTCTATTTTTAAAAATGCAAAACTAAGAAACATGAACTAAGAAACCGGAGATAATTGAACTGGACAAAATAGCTCATGAGCTCAACCAAACTGAAAGAAAGAACAAACAGATGAAAAGATTAATTATTGCGTCAAATAGGTTACCCGTTAAGATAAGTAAATCAGGAGACAATATGCAGGTAACTGCTAGTGAAGGTGGTTTAGCGACCGGATTAAAATCTTACCACAAAGATAATAACAGTGTTTGGATAGGTTGGCCGGGAGTAATTCCCGAAACCGAAAAGGAATCGGAAACTGTTACAACATTGCTGAAAAAGGAACATTGCTTACCTGTATTTCTTGATGGAGACCTTATCGATAATTACTACGACGGCTTTAGCAATGCTACATTATGGCCTCTATTTCATTACTTTACGGAATTTACCAGTTTTAAAGATGTATACTGGCAAGCCTACAAAAAGGTAAACGAACTTTTTGCCGAAGCTATTATTACAAATGCTAAGCAAAACGATACTGTTTGGGTACACGATTATCAGCTTTTGTTACTACCAGATATATTAAGAGAAAGACGTCCCGATTTACGTATTGGCTTTTTCTTGCATATACCATTCCCATCGTACGAGGTATTTAGAATTCTACCCTGGCGTGAAAAGATATTAAGTGGGATTCTTGGTGCCGACCTAATTGGATTTCATACTTACGATTACGCCCGACATTTTATTAGTTCGGTTAAAAGATTATTGGGTTTCGATGTAGACTTTAACCAGATTAAATTAGAGAATCGCCAGGTGTTTATCGATGTATTCCCTATGGGTATCGATTACGAGAAATTTGAACAACTAGCACTCGAAGTGCAAAGTAAACCTATACAAGAACGTTCGAAAGAACACCAGGACCTTGATAGGTTTTTGTTAAGTATGCCTAACCGTAAACTGGTTCTTTCTATCGACCGTTTAGATTATACTAAAGGTATTCCTGAGCGATTAAAAGCTTTCAGGTACTTCCTTCAGAAATATCCCGAATACCGCGAGAAGGTTTCTCTTATTATGCTTACGGTTCCATCGAGGATCGATGTGGAACAATACCAAAATCTTAAAAGTGAAGTGGAGGAATTAGTTGGCGGTATTAATGGCGAGTTTGGGTCAATGAACTGGAATCCGGTTATCTACTTTTATCGCTCTGTTCCATTCGAAAGTTTGATTGAACTGTATAGCTCTGCCGATATTGCATTGCTTACTCCATTACGCGATGGAATGAATTTGGTAGCTAAAGAATATATAGCTACTAAAATAAACCACAAAGGAGTATTAATATTAAGCGAAATGGCTGGAGCTACAAAAGAATTGGGTGAAGCACTATCTGTAAATCCAAATAATGTTGAAGATGTTGCAGAAGCTATTCATACAGCTTTAATTATGCCTGATAAGGAGAGAGAAAAAGCCATTATTTCGATGCAAAAACGAATTAAACGATATGATATACATAAATGGGCATCGGAGTTTATTGAAGCTTTAAATAAAACTGAAATTAAACAGTCGGAGCATCAAGCAAAGAAAGTGTCGCCTAAACTAAAAACTTCGTTACAAAAAGCCTATTCTAAAGCAAATTCAAGGGTATTATTCTTGGATTACGACGGAACTTTGCAGCGATTCTTTGGTAACCCTCAGGCTGCTGTTCCCGATGAAGAATTATACAAATTGCTAGACAATCTGGCAGCAATTGAGAATACCGAACTGGTATTAATAAGTGGTCGCGACAAGGAAACATTTAATAATTGGTTTGGACAAAGAAAATATACGCTCATTGCTGAACATGGAGCTTGGAAACGCGTTGTAGGTTCAGATTGGATTGAGTGTAAGTCTAGCCATTCGGAATGGAAAGAGAATATTTCACCAGTATTAGAATCGTATGTCGACAGAACACCCGGAAGTTTAATTGAGGAAAAAACCTATTCGTTGGTTTGGCATTACAGGAAATCTGATATTGAGCTTGGTGCATTACGAGCTTTGGAACTTGTTCAAGATGTTTCGAATCTGATAATAAATCAAGAACTGGAGATTTTAGAAGGTAGTAAGGTTATTGAGGTTAAAGTTTCAGGAATAAACAAGGGTACTGCTGCTGCCGAATTTCTGCTCAATAAAAATGTTGACTTTGTTATGGCTATTGGCGACGATTGGACCGACGAATTCTTGTTTAAAGAACTACCAGAAGATGCTCATACGATAAAGGTGGGTACAGGTAATTCTGTTGCAAAATATTATGTCGATACTTATTTAGACGTAAGAGAATTTCTTGCATTGTTGATTAAAAACTAAACAATAATGAATTAATTTCTAGGGATTAAAAGTTTTAGGAATTTATAAAATGTAAAAAATGGTTTGAAATCAGGAGCTGGAAATAAGTTTTCGACTTAAATCTTTTTAATCTAAAAAAGTATAAAATAATAAATACTAGATTCTTTCTGTTTTTTGTAAAACACTATTTTCTACCAACTTGTAAATTGGGGCAACTTCAAAAGAGCTAACACATGAATAACTTAAATTATGGCATAATAGGTAACTGCAAAAGTGCAGCCCTAATTTCAGAAAACGGAGCAATAGATTGGTGTTGCTTACCAGATTTTAATTCTTCATCGGTATTTGCACGCATTCTCGATAAAGATAAAGGTGGAACACTAGAAATACTAGTCGACAACTCGTATACTATTATTCAGAGTTACATAAGAACAACTAATATACTATCTACAAAATATAGCAATGGTACCGATAGCTTTGAGATTATAGATTTTATGCCTCGGTATAAAGACGAAAACAGAGGGTATTATAATCCGCCCGATATAATTCGCTATTTCAACCTTACTTCGGGAAAGCCTAAATTTACTATTAACTATCAACCGCAGCTAGAGTATGCAAAGCACGAAACGCATACAGTTATTGATGATGAGTTTATTAAAAGCTACACTAGTGAAGGCGATTACGACTCGCTCTATCTGTATACAAACTTCGATAAAGAAGCCATTGTTAAACAGCAGGAAATTGAATTAACAGAGCATAGTTTTATTGTTTTATGTTATGATCAAAAATTACTAAATCAGACCATTGACCGTCAGTACCTAAAACTTCAGAAAACAAAAGTATATTGGTTGGAATGGGCCAACGAATTAACGTCTTTCTCGCGCTATAATAAAGAAATTGTACGTAGTGCCCTGGTTCTGAAGTTATTGAGCTACGATAAAACCGGTGCTGTATTGGCTGCTGCTACAACATCGTTGCCTGAATCTATTGGCGAGGAGCGTAACTGGGATTATCGCTTTTGTTGGATACGCGATGCCTCAATGGTTATAAAGGTTATGTCGAATTTAGGGCACTTGAATACTGTAAAGCGTTTTATGAATTTCATTATTGATATTATACCTGATAAAGACGAGAAAATTCAGATTATGTATGGCATCAATCGTGAAAAGACGCTAACCGAAGAAACCCTTGATCACTTATCGGGTTATGAGAATTCGAGTCCTGTCCGAATAGGGAACGCAGCTTATGTTCAGAAACAAAACGATATATATGGTATTCTGATGGATGTTATCTTTCAACAGTTTACAAACTTTAAAATCTCGTTGGAGAATAGCGAATCGTTGTGGACTATTGTGCGCAGTATTGTGCGCATTGTAGAGAATAATTGGCAAAAACCCGACAAGGGTATTTGGGAGATACGCACAGAAGAAAAACATTTTACTTTCTCGAAGGTGCTTTGTTGGGTAGCTATTGATAGAGCTATAAAGATAGCCAAAATCATTCGTAAAGATAATTATGTAAAATTATGGAAACCTCTGGCCAATACCATAAAAAATGACATTCTTGATAATTCCTGGAATGAAAAAGTAAATGCTTTTACTCAATTCTATGGTTCAGAAGATTTAGATGCTGCTACCCTATTGATGGAACCATACGGATTTATAAGTGCTAAGGACGAAAGATACATACAAACTGTAAAAGCTACCGAAAAAGAACTTTGTGAAGACGGGCTTATGTATCGTTATAAGAACAAAGACGATTTTGGATTGCCCAGCTCATCATTCACTATATGTACATTCTGGCTTATTAATGCTCTAAATGCTATTGGCGAACGTAAGCATGCCAAAGGCTTGTTCGACACCTTATTATCGTATAGCAACCACGTAGGTTTGTTTAGCGAAGATATCGACTTTAAAACAAAGCGATTGTTGGGAAACTTTCCACAGGCTTATTCACACTTGGCTCTAATCGAAACAGCAATTAATTTATCGAAAGGAAGTTTAACCGAAGACGAAAAACTGTTAGAAGCTTTGCAGTAAATTTCAGATGCTTCATCGTCTTCAATAATTAAAACTTTTAAGCCCGAAATTTTCGAGGTTATTGGTTTTATTTCGTTTTCAGGTACTTTATCAGTTTTGATATCGAGTCCCCTCTTCTATTTAATATTGCTGGGAAGTGTAAAAAAGAAAGTTGATCCCTTTGATTCTTCGCTAACTACCCAAATTTCACCACCCAGCATTTCTACATAAGCTTTTGAAATGGCTAATCCCAATCCGACCCCTTGTTGGGCCGTTTTATCGGTAATATTAGCTTGAACAAAACGATCGAAAATGACTTTAGCCTTTTCTTTTGGAATTCCTATCCCAGTATCTTTTACATAGAATTCCATTTTTTCTCCTTTTACTGTATATCCAAACTCTATCGTCCCTTCGTCGGTGTATTTTATGGCATTTTTAGCCAGGTTTGAAAGTATTCTATAGAACTTTTCAGCATCGGTGGTGATAATTGCTCTATTTTCAGGCAATTCGCAGGTGAAGGAAAGTTTGAGTTTTTTATGATTGGCATCGAGTTTAAAAGAATCGTAAACAAATTGCAACTGATTATTTATGTTTATTTCGGAAAGGCGAATGTCTGTTATACCTGATTCTATTTTGGATATACTAATAATATCGTTTATTATATTAAGCATACGTACACCACTTTTCTCTATAATTTGGATGTACTTATTATGTTGCTTACCTGATAATTCCGGTTTCTTAAGCAAGCCAGCAAAGCCTAAAATGCCGTTCATAGGAGTACGGATTTCATGACTCATATTGGCCAGGAAGGCTGATTTTAACCGGTCGCTTTCTTCGGCTTTTTCTTTGGCTTTTAGTAATTCAAACTCTGCTTTTTTACGTTGGGTAATATCTCTACCAATTCCTAATACACCTATAAATGTTCCATCACTCTCGTACATTGGGGTTTTTATTGTTTCTAATATTTCCATATGTCCATTGGCAAAAGTTACTTCTTCCTCATTTATACTCGGTTTACCTGCAACAGCTGCTTCGTTATCCTTTTGCCTGAAAAAGTCAGCTAATTCTTTGTTCACGAAGTTATAATCAGTTTTTCCCACTATTTCTTTCTCAGCAGCTCCAAATAATTGCTCAAAACGTTGATTGCATTGTAAATAAACTCCTTGAGGGTTTTTTACCCAAACAAGGTCGGGGAGCGTATCAATTAGTACCCGTAAACGATTTTTACTTATTTTTAGTTCCTCTTCAGTCTGTTTAAAGTCAGTAATATCCTTTCTTATACCAACCATACGTTTAATGTCGCCCTGGTCGTCTTTTTCAACAATATGGCCTATAACCTGATGCCATCGGTGGCTTCCATTAGCATGTAGCATCCGGGCTTCGTAAACATAGCTATCTTCTTTGTAAGTTAATACATCATTTATTTTAGCCCGAACATATTTCCTGTCATCGGGATGTATTCTGTTAAGCCAAACTGTTCGGTCAGATGGCCCGTCTACCGGATCATACCCTAGCATGGTATAATAAATAGGTGAGGCGAACCAGATATCATTTTTCACATCCCAATCCCAAATTCCAATCTCTGTAACTTCCAGTGTTACACGCAATCGTTCTTCTCTAATGTGCAATGCATCTTCAAGCAATTTACGATCGGTAATATCAATAATCGTCCCGCTAATTGCAGGTTTTCCTTTATAGGGTGTTAAATTTCCAAGAACTCCTATCCAAACTATACTTCCGTCTTTTTTTACTCCGCGAAACTCATATTCCATTGATTTTGATTCTTTGGAAATTCGTTTTCTAACATTCTCTTTTACAATATCTTTATCTTCTTTTAAAGCAAGAGATGTAGGGCTCATTTTATTCACAATTTCCTCGTATGAGTATCCGAATATTTCACAGAATTTTCTGTTAACGTATTTAAGAGTATCATCCTGAATGATATATACCCCGACAAGTGAATGTTCTACTATATCCCGATATTTTGCTTCTGAATCACAATGAGGCTCTTTTCTTTTCTTTTTGAAAAGAGAACTCAGGTTTCGCAACGAATTGAAATTAAACATATTTCGAAGTTTTTTGGATATTTTCTCTGCCCAGAAAACTCAATGCCTAATAAAAATAACGAAAATAAAAGTGAATTAAAATTTTTTTTGCAGATTGTGAAATATATTAAAAGCAACTGATTAAACCATAATTAGTTATCCATTGATTCGCATATTATATCATCTGAATGTAAAAACCAAATTATAGAGCAGGTGCAGGTAGATGTTTCAAAGAAAGGATGATGACTATATGATGTTATTTCAATATAATTGTTTGGGTTAATCTTACAAAAAAGGGGTACATATTTTTCAATATTATAACATCTAACGTTTATATTGTTTGTTTTAACCCATATTGCAGAATTAGGATCTCAATCTCCTGATTTTACGGGCTATTATTTTCAGAAATTTCATCATGGAGCGACAACATTTGAAAACCTGGAAATATCCAGGTCGAATGTGCTTGATTATCTGCATGAACGAAATTTTAAAAATTAAAACTGCAGATAAATACAGGGAGGTTTAACTAAATTTCCTGTATCCTCTGGGAAAAAGCTGAAATATCGGTTAATAGAGGTAAAGTTATTTCTATTTCGTATATGGTCTGCCATAATTTTGTAATCCTTTAAGATGATATGCCCGGATTTTTCCTATTAATAATGAAGTAGTTAAAGGGGGGAGCTGCTCTAAAATGGGGTGAATGAGTTTTTTGAACAACCTTCCCCCCCCTAATGTATTATAATCAGCAGTTATTTGAATCTTTAGCTGCTTAGATTTAATTTATGCCACAGGTTATTATTCTAAAGTGTGGCGATATACCAGAGGTTTTATTGTTTTATAAAAATTTTCTTTAATTCTCCCTCCCTGGTTTTTACTATTAGTATATACATACCGCTTTTTAGGCAGCTAATATCCAGGGCCCCTTCAGGATTATTCCATATCTGGGTTATCGTACCCGTAATATTAAGTACTTTTGCCGAAAGAATATTACTCAGGTCGGAAATTTCAACAAACAGTTTGCTTCCCGCCGGATTGGGGTAAACATTAATGTATCTTATATCCTGCTCTGTTTTTTCGGTTTCTCCGATTTCCAAACCCCAGCTTACCGCTTGGTTTGTGGTATCTGATGGAGACACCGTGGTAGTGAGTGTTGAAGTACTGTCAGGAGTTAACGACAAGCTTATGGGGCTCAATGAAACACCATTAACAGGTACCACACTGATGCTTTCAACCATTTTAATTTTCATTACTCCCAAATAACCAAAAGTACCCGCGGTCCTGGTTACTGTAACGCTAATCTGGCCATTAGCATTGGGAGTAACCGCATCCGATGTCAATATCGTTTTCGTGTTCCCATTGTAATTGTTACCCCCAAGGTTTGCACCCGATGTTTGCAGGGTACCGGAATATGTATTAGAACCTTGCAATGTGTATGTGGTGGTGCGTGTTTCACCATCATTTCGTGTTCCAAACATGTAAAAAACATAGCCCTTGGTTTTGTCTAATCCACCAACGGTAAAAGCAGATGAAGTTTGGGTAAAAAAGTAATCCTGGGTGGCTGTATTAATTGCGAAATCGCCTAATAAACTTGCGCTTGGCGACAATAAACCACCGTTTTGTATTCCATTGGAAGAAAAATCAGAAGTGATATTTATAAAAGCACCTGTTGATGTGTTTTTGTTATTAACCAGGTTTACAGCAGCAGCAGAAGTACTGGTGTTAATTATA
>JBNKCO010000030.1:0-58157 GCA_050287785.1 Bacteroidales bacterium | reverse complement strand
AACCATTCTACTGATGATATTGCCAGCAAAAACCCAAATCTTGAAACCATTTTAACAACGGTTTGGAAACAAATGGCAGCCCATTATGCCACATTATCACAGTATGTTATTTATGAAGTAATGAACGAACCAAACGGAATAGCCACGGCAAAGTGGGGGCCAATTCAACAAAAGGCTATCGATGCCATCCGTCAGTTCGATACTGAACATGCCATTATAGTTGGCGGGGCAAATTTTAATAATTGTAGTGAATTAGCAAAACTTCCGGTTTATACCGATACAAACCTCATTTATACCTTTCATTTTTACGATCCCTTTATATTTACCCATCAGGGAGCAACTTGGCCAACCCCTTCGCTTGGTGCATTGACGGGCATCCCATTTCCTGATTCATCAGGCAGTATGCCCGTATTTCCCGATATTTTAAAAGGTACCTGGATGGAATCTTCGTTTAATAATTATTCAACCCAAGGCACTGAACAATATCTTAAAGAATTGATTGATATTGCAAAAGATTTTAAAAATACCCGTAATGTCAAGGTTTATTGCGGCGAATTTGGCGTTTACCGTCCCTTTGCTGATACCACCGACCGTGTGTATTGGTACCAGGCGGTACGAGAGTACCTGGAACTATGCGGTATTCCCTGGACTATATGGGATTACCAGGGTGAATTTGGATTGTTTAAAAAGGGATCGAATGAACTATTTGATTACGATGTGAATATTCCAATGGTTGAAGCCCTCGGTTTTAACGTTCCTGTGCAATACCCTTTTGAAGTAATAGCCGATACGGTTGGGTTTACTATTTATAGTGATTATATAGGCGAAAAAATCTTCGAATCCAGCTATATATCAGGTGGAACCATTGATTATTATTCAACTCAACAACCTAATAATGGGAATTACTGTCTAAATTGGACGGGGAGTGCGCAATATAGTGCTATATCATTCAATTTTATTCCCGATAAGGATTTGTCGCAGTTAGTTGATGAAAATTACGCAGTAAGTTTTCTGGTTCGTGGAAATGCGCCCGGGACAGAGCTGGAAGTGCGGTTTATTGATTCAAAAACAGCCGACCCGACCGACCACCCGTGGCGGATGAATTTTACCCTCAATGAAACCCATGCCCAGTGGGATGGCTATTGGCATCCGGTTTATATTCCACTTTCAGATTTTGTAGAAACTGGATCATGGGACAATGCTTGGTATAATCCCATTGGAGCCTTCGACTGGAAAGCCGTTGACCTGTTCGAAATTACCACCGACCAGGGAGCATTAACCGACAAATGGTTTTGGTTCGATAATATAGTCATCACCAACCAGGACACGGCCAAGGTTTATGATACTTCCAAAGTTAGCAGTATTGGTGAACATCAGGAAGCAACCAGTAAATTTTCATCGCAACTGTTCGCCAGCCCAAATCCGGCCAGCAATGGAATGACCATCAATTATCGAGTGCCACAAACCGGAATGGTTGAAATATCGGTCTTTACCATCAGCGGAAAGAAAGTAAAAGAGTTAATAAACCAACAGCTAGACTCGGGCGATTATTCCGTTAACTGGAATCTATGTGGTGATAATGGTCAACCTTTACCCCTTGGTATTTATATAGGCCAGGCCATTTGTAATGGAATTAAAACAACTACAAAACTTATAATAACCAGTCATTAATATTCAAAAAATACAGAGCTATGAGGCGTTTATACAAATTTCTGGTAAAAAGCATAACAAGTAAAAGAATCCAGGTAGTTTGGTTCTTTTTGTTGGTTTTTATTTTCCTAACCGGGCCTCAGCGGGTTTCGGCCCAAACAACCGAAGTGAAAATAAATGTTGAAAAAGAGGGGGAAGTCATTTCGAAGTACATTTATGGCCAGTTTATTGAGCACCTGGGCAAAAGTGTGTACAGCGGTTTGTGGGCTGAAATGATTTTAGACCGCAAATTCTACTTTCCGATTACCGAAACCTACGATCCTTGGGGCGAAGGACAGCCCGATAACTGGTGGGGAGGAAGTGTATTTCCGTATTTAAAAGCTTCACCCTGGAAAGTGATAGGCGAATCCGGAACAGTTGTCATGGATAGTATAAGCCCTTTTGTTGGTAAATATGCAGCCGAAATAAAACCGGTAAACAATCAGAAAGCGGGTATTGTGCACCAAGCCATATCCTTGGTTAATAACAGGGCGTACCAGGGGTATATCGTATTAAAAGGCGATTTAGCCATTTTCCCGGTATCGGTAAGAATATTTTCACAGTCGGGCGAAATTTATACTCTTAAGTTAACCGATGCAGATACCGATTACACTAAACATTCCTTCACTTTCACCTCAAACCAATCAACCGACAGCGCATTTTTCGAAATCAGCAGTGCCGGTTCGGGAGCCGTCGAGGTGGGAATAGTTTCGCTGATGCCTGCCGATAATATCGATGGCTGGCGGGCCGATATTGTTGCACTGTTAAAACAACTTGATGCAACCATCTATCGCTGGCCCGGAGGAAATTTTGTGAGCGGGTATAACTGGCGCAACGGAATTGGCGATCGCGATAAACGGGCATCCGAAAAAAATCCGGCCTGGACCGGGATTGAAACTAATGATGTAGGAATTCACGAATTCATGAATTTGATGAAAATGCTGGATTCGGAACCATTTGTTGCATTAAACATGGGCTTAGGCTCGGTTGAAGAAGCAGCCGCCGAAGTGCAATATTTTAATGGAGATACAAATACCGTTGAGGGGAAAAACCGCAAATTAAACGGACAGGCTGAACCATTTGCTGTAAAATACTGGGCCGTTGGGAACGAAATGTTTGGTGACTGGCAATTAGGCTACATGCCCCTTGCCGATTATGAACGAAAACACAAAGCGGCGGCACAGGCTATCTGGCAGGTCGATACATCGGCACAGTTAGTGGCCGTTGGCGATGTAGGTTCAAATTGGAGCAAACCCATGCTGACCGAATGCGGTGATTTTATGAATCTGATAAGCGAACATAAATACTGCAAAGAAAATACCAATACAGTGAGTCATATCAATGCTTTGGCAACTGAAGTGAAAAACCTGGCAACAGCTCATCGTACCTATCGGAAAAATGATGCAAGCCTGGCTGAAAAAGATATTCAGATAGCTTTTGATGAATACAATTACTGGTATGGCGAAAATCCTTACGGGCAACTGGGTATCCGGTTTTATCAGAAAGATGCCCTGGGAGTGGCCGCTGCCTTGCACGAAATGTACAAAAACAGCGATTTGTTTTTTATGGCCAATTATGCCCAAACAGTTAATGTGCTGGGCTGCATAAAAGCCACCGATACCGATGCATCCTTCGAAGCCACTGCATTACCGCTGGTGCTTTATCGGAAACAATATGGAAACATCCCGGTGGAGGTTACCGGTTCAACCCTGAAACTGAATGTTGCTGCCGCTTTAACATCGGGGAAAGACAGCATTTCCATTTCCATTATTAATGCGCAGGATAAAGAAGTTTATTGTAAACCAGTGCTGACAGGGGCTGTTCAAAAAGGAGGTTTTAAAAAGTGGATTTTGGCTAATAGCGATCCCAATGCCTATAACGAACCGGGAAAAGAGCCCGTCATTAAAATTGAAGAAGAATCGGGTGACCAGGTCATCGACAGCGTTTTGGTTCCTGCCTATGGCTTGATTTTAATGAAATACAAAATTGAACTCAAACCAACCGGCATTCTAAATCACAATTAGAATATGAATCTAAATATCTATCCAAACCCGGTGAAAGGAACCATGCAGGTTTATACCACCTTAACTGAGGATACTAATTTATCGATTAAACTGATGAATATGACTGACCAGGTAGTTGCCAATTTGTGCAATGGTAAATCAGGAATTGGTGTATTCGAGCAAGCGTTTAATTTATCTGGAATTGCCGATGGCACCTATTATGTCAATTCAACATTGGCGATCAACATTATACCAAAATATTAACTCATCTATCTTCAAAAAATTAATGTTATGAACTTACGTAAACTGATTTTTAATTTTTCGTTAATCTCTGGTTTAATTACCGGTTTATGGTCGTGTAATTCAGCCGATAAGGATTGTTTAAACCCTTCGGGATTTGCTATTCAGCGGGGGGTAAATTTAAGTCACTGGCTTTCGCAGGATTTTGGCTGGGTACCCAAATATAGCCTGATTAACGAAGATGATATCCGTTTTATCGACAGTATTGGTTACGACCATGTACGTATTCCGCTTGATGAGTTTGAATTGTGGGATAGTACCGGGGCCCAAATTCCTGCTGCTTTTGACCAGCTTACCAATTGCCTCGACTGGTGCGCCAAATACAAACTCAGGGCAATTGTTGATATGCATATTGTTAGAGCGCACCATTTTAATGCCGAAAACGAAGGTGGAAGCAATACCCTTTGGACTGATGCCAAAGCACAGGAGAACTTCGTTAATTTATGGGTGCAATTATCATCAAAATTAAATCATTATCCCAACAACATGGTGGCTTACGAGGTACTCAACGAAGCTGTTGCCCCCGAACACGATGATTGGAATAAGTTGATGAATAAAGCCATTGCTGCCATACGCAAGCTTGAACCCAAGCGGGTATTGGTTTTGGGGGCCAATATGTGGCAAATTGCACCAAACCTTAAATACCTGAAACTTCCCGAAGGAGACAAAAATATTATTCTCAGTTTTCATACCTACTCCCCAATGGCTTTCACGCATTTTAAAGCAAGTTGGGTGCCAATGAAAGAATACCAAGGTCAGGTGCATTATCCCGGACAAATAATTACCAACGAAGATTACAGCAAATACATTGACACAACCAACATACCATTGGTTAATATGGTAGCCGATGCCAGGGACCATTACAATAAACAACGCTTGATACAGGTGTTTAAAGAGGGTTTGGAATTTGCAAAATCTAAAAACCTGCAACTCTATTGCGGCGAATTTGGTTGCTTACCAACGGTTGAAAGAAAAGACAGGCTTCAATATTATTCTGATATGATACAAGCTTTGGAGGAAAACAATATAGCCTGGTGTAATTGGGAGTATAAAGGCGATTTTGGTATTTACTTTTTCGATTTAGAAAATTTAACATCACCAAACCCCGATGCAGAATTTATAAGCGTTCTTTTTCAGTTTAATTAATATCGCCAGTGTGATAATTATTAAATTTGTTTACTAATAATTTAGTTCAATTTTTTCTTTATGCAAGTCAAAGTTTACAGGAATAGCCGTAGTTACTGCGAAAAACTTTTATGTAGCAAAAAGGAAATAGAGGGTTGAAATAAGTGAATGAATTTAGTAATTGTCACACTAGCTCTATAGATATTGGTAAATAATCCGCAGATATAAAATTTATAAATCTTGGACTTTTTAGAAAACATACTTGTATAATACCATAGACTTAAAAATTCCTGACTGTTTGCTTATCAAAGAGAAGCAGTTTGTGTGTAGTAAAGTAACGTAATATATATTATTACTTTGTCGCAGATAGTGTGAAAATCAAATTTTTCCTACTACCCCTCTCTTTAACACCTACTATACAATCAGCATTGTGCTGATAACTAACTCAAAAAAATAATTTGGTTACATTCTGTATCTGCAAATCAAAGTATCTCTCAATTTTCAATATGCTTTCGTTTTTGAAAGTTGCAAGTGGACCTTGTGTATGTATATTACTCCTTATTATATAGCGAAATTTTTTCTTAACTTACTTATGTCGTTGTTGATTTTTTGCAAGACACACATACAACACTAAATAAGACCGAATTAGAGTAGTCCTTCATATTTTTACTGTTTTTTGTCATACCATCAGTTTTTTTTTGTTAAATTTGGTATAAGTCGATTGCAAAAGGACATCATTAGAACAAATAATCTTGAATGACGAATTTGTGACATAAAAGGTCGAAAATGAGTGCATATAAAATGTTTCAATAACAATATATTGCAGTACAATTTTAACTAACAACATTAATTTAACTTAATTATTTATGAAAAAAATTCGACTATTTTTAAAATTATTAGGACTTATAGTATTGTTTGGACTATTTAGTTCTAATGTATTATTAGCGCAAACTGATGTTACAAGTACTTATCTTACTAATGCAGGATTTGACATTTCTTGTAATTTCCCATTTGATTCTACAGGAAGCGATCTGGGTACTTCATCTGATGGTTCAACTGTTGAGGCTGTTACTGGTTGGACATCTACATGGGGTGCAAATACTGCTGCATCTTCTTATGAATATGGAGCTACTGTAACATTTAATGGCTATTCAGTGCCTAGCACTGGTCCAGATGGAACAACTGCAGGTAGTGGTCATGGAACTTTAGCAATGTGTGCAGCTTGGGGTAGTTCTGTTACATACGATCAAGATGTAACCTTACCTGCTGGAACATATAAACTTTCTTACCAAGTATATAACTCAGGGCCCACTACTGCTGGCGCTAGTTTAGCTGGTTGGGTGCCTAACAGCGGTAGTTCTATATTATCAACAAAAACAAGTTTTACTCAAAACGTTTGGACAGCAGATACAATCAATTTTATTTTAAGTGCTGAAACAGCAGGAAAAATACAGCTTGGAGTTCAATCCCCAGGTTCTGGTTCTGGTAGTAATGGCCGTTTTTTCTTCGATACTTTAAAATTGACTCATTCGTCTGTTATATTAAGTGAGAATGATACACTACAGGCATTAACATCAGATGTGGGAACTTTAACCCCAATATTTGATCCTGCAATTACAACCTATTATTTAGATGTACCTTCCGCAACAGCTTCAGTAACTTTAACAGCAACAGCTAGTAACATGGGTGCAACTGTAGCAGGCGATGGAGTAATTACATTAACAAGTGGAAGAGCAATTGCTGAGATTGTTGTTACAGCAGAATTAGGAAATACACAAACTTATACTGTTTTTATTGATGATGGTGGTTGTTATACTCCTGCTTATGATGACAGAGCTAATTTAATTTTTGATGCTACATTCAGTGCAGCCACATTAGGTGATGGTGGTTATAGTGGCTGGGGACCAACTGGCATTATAAATGATGGAGGACAGTATTGCGGAAGTGGTAGTGCTTATATTCGTGGTAGTTGTTGGCCAGATGGTGGTTCAATTGACTTAGGTCTAAAAGCAGATAATGGTAATGCTCTTGAACCTAATTCGGCATACAGGCTTCGCGCTATGCTCAGATCACAGGCCTCTCCTGGTACACTTTTCCAACTCGTAGTAAATGGTTATGATGGAGCTGGCAGCAATTTATATTTTGATATTGATACTACCAATGGTTGGGAGCAATTTGATACAGTATTTCAGACAGGTTCTACCGTTGATGCAACTTGTGGTTTATATTTCAATTCATGCTCAAATGATAGAGGTCTTACTTCTCCTCAACTTACTGACTCTTGTTTTATCGACAACTATGAACTCTATAAATTAGCTAATGATGCAACACTTTCTGCCTTAACAGTTGATGTAGGCACATTGGTTCCTACATTTAGTCCAGACGTTACATCTTATGCAGTAAATGTGCCAGCCACAACTACATCGGTTAATGTTAGTGCAACTGCAAACGATGTAGGTAACGTAATGGTTTCGGGTGATGGAAATGTTGCTTTAACTGCCGGTGAAGGTTTAGCAGAAATTGTTATAACACCTGAGAGCGGTTTTAAAAAAACCTATACAATTACTTTCTCATCAACTCAATCTTCAGACACTACTCTTTCTGAAATTTCGTTGAATGTACCTAGTATTTTCACTCCAGCATTTGACCCATCTATTTTTACATATGATGTAACTGTTGCAGATGGTACCGATACTGTTATAGTTTCAGCTACCCCGAATTTTCCTGCTGCAACGGTAACTCCTTCAAAGGATACCGTTGATGTACGTAGCGGTTCTGAAACTTCTGAGATTCTTGTTAAAGCAGAAGATGGTACGGAAAAAACCTATACTCTTAATATTGCTTATGAAGATGTAACCTGTTTTGTTCCACTTTTTGACGATGGAAGAACTAATTATATTCCAGATCCATTAATGAATAGCATAGACAGTTTAGGCGGATGGGGAACAAAATCCATTGTAATTGGCAATGAAGCATATTGTGGACTAAGTGCTGCTATATTAGGTGATGGTACTGATGGATGTAACTCAGCATTAGATATTGCTAATTTTAACTGGGAAGCTAACACTGCCTATCGTGTTCGTGCTATGGTTAAAACTATTGCAGGAAGTATAGGTATTTTAGCAAGTGGAACAGATCCAAATTTCGGATTTTCTTTTGATTCGGAAGGCGAATGGGCAGAACTTGATACAACATTCAAAACAGGTGCTAATCCTAGTGTAGGTTTCTTTAGCTTCAACAAATGTGATTTTAGCTCAAATTGTACTTATACATATATCGACAATTATGAATTATATAAAGTGTCAAGTGATGCTACATTATCTGATCTACAAGTAGATGGTACTACTATTGCAGGATTTAAAGCAGACTCAATTATTTATACCATTGAATTGCCAGCTGGAACAACAAATGTACCTGTTGTAACAGCAACTACAAATGATGACAATGCCAATGTAGTTATTACAGATGCAACTAGCCTGACTGATTCTACACTGATTGTAGTTACTGCTGAAGACGTTTTAACAAAAACTACTTATACAGTAAAATTCAATGTAGCTGGAACAAATGGAATCAACGAGATTGCTGAAAACTCAATAGTTGTATACCCAACTATTTCTACTGGTAACTTTACTGTAAAAACTAAGAGTGCAGCAAGTGTTATCAGAGTTTATGATATCAATAGTAAACTTGTTCTTGAACAAAGAGGTAATTCTAATGAGCAAACTCTTTCAATTTCTAATACAGGAATGTATATAGTTAAAGTTGAAAGCAATGATGCTATAAGAACCTTTAAACTATTTGTAACAAACTAAAAATGCCAAACTGTAATTATGCAGTAAGGTTTAAATAACAATCAAGAGGCTACTCAAAAAGGGTAGCCTCTTTTTTTTTATCTATCTCAAGAAAACTTATTACGCTTAGCTTTATTTCTTAAACTATTGTAAAAATAAACTTAAGTCTTTATACTCATCCTGCCCTTACCTGATTTGCTTAAAATCTCTATGGTTATAAATTTATGTTCAGGACTTATCAGTCAATTTTCATTGCATACTCCTTAAAAAAGAGGCTGATTAATCAAAAAGCTTCAATAGAAATATTTTTCAAATAAAATTAATTAGATTTAAAGGACATAATATAATGTTGAAAACACTAATCTGGTAAATGTACTTAAACACACAACTACTTTGGACTTAGAAGATTATCCAAAAGGGATGTATATCATTAGCGTGAGAAATGATCACTGAAAAATTAACAGTATAGTAACAACTTGAAATGGTTATAAACGGAGCAACTTATGAATAATATTATATTACATTTTAAGAATTAATAATCGACCTCAGTAAACAGTATGTAGTTATATGAAATTATTCGCCTATTACATTAATTCGTTTAAAGGATTTAGAACAGAAGTTTGGTGGCTGGCTCTTGTTGTATTGATAAACCGGGCGGGAACTATGGTTATTCCGTTTTTATCCCTTTATCTTACTGAAGATCTTCATTTAACGCTCGATAATGTAGGCTGGATAATGGTTGCTTTTGGGTCTGGAGCTGTTATTGGTTCATGGATCGGTGGGCGCTTGTGTGATAATATTGGTTTTTATAAAGTTATGATCTGGAGTTTAATACTATCAGGGATACTATTTGTTGCTCTGCAATACACCAAATCCATGTTGTCTTTCGGAATTGGAATATTCGTTATAATGATTGTATCAGACAGCTTCAGACCAGCAGCCTATGTTGCCATTAACGCTTATTCAAAACCTGAAAACAGAACCCGTGCTGTTACACTCATAAGACTTGCTATAAATCTGGGTTTTTCTATGGGGCCAGCTGTTGGTGGTTTAATTATTTCTACCATTGGTTACGGCGGATTATTTTGGGTCGATGGACTAACTTGTATCTCAGCCGGATTACTTATTCTGCTGTTATTGTATAATAGACAAGCAGTGGAACAGTATAAAAATGAAGATAAGAAATTACAACAGTCGCCTTACAATGATGGTCATTATCTCTTGTTCATACTAATTGTATTTATTATAGCTTTTGCCTTTTTACAATTATTCTCAACCATACCACTATATTACAGAAATGTTCATCATTTATCTGAGAGTCAAATAGGATTATTATTAGCCTTGAATGGTGCATTAATTTTTATAATGGAAATGCCATTTATTAAATATTTAGAACAATCGAAATATTCCATATACAAAATTCTTATTTATAGCACTCTGCTTATTGCCTTAAGTTTTCTTAGTCTGAATTTATTCTCATGGACTGGTATAATAGTAATTGGAATGCTATTTATAACATATGGCGAGATGTTTAACTTCCCCTTTTTAAACAGATTTGCTTTAGATAGAGCTCAGCGTGGTAAATCAGGAGCATATATGGCACTCTTTACAATGTCATTTTCAGCGGCTAACATTTTTTCGCATAAAATTGGATTATATTTTATTGAAAAATATGGCTACGAATTTACATGGTATTTTATGACTGGAGATCTGATTCTTGCTATGATACTTTTGCTTATTCTAAAGCGAAAAACTAAACTTTCATGAATTAGGTTTTATTTAATCGCTTTTCTATTTTTACCTCAAACACAAAAAAATGTCTCTTCCCCCTCCTACTGTATCTGTAATACTACCTTTTTTTAATGCCGAGAAAACATTAGACCGAGCGATAGAAAGTATTTCAAATCAGACTTTTAAGAAATGGGAATGCATTCTCATTAACAATAATTCAACCGATAAAAGTTGCAATATTGCTATAGCCTGGACAAAAAGAGACTCGCGTTTTATTTTAGTTCATGAAAAGCAGCAAGGAGTAATGTTTGCCTCAAATAAAGGATCTAAATCTGCTAAAGGAAAATATATTGCACGTATGGATGCAGATGATGTATCTCTACCTAAAAGACTAGAAATACAATCTAATTTTTTGGATAATTTCTCGCAATATGGAGCAGTCTCAGGACTAGTAGAATATGTCCCCCACCACGACAACACTGATGGCTTCCAGCGATATGTAAATTGGGTGAATTCTGTATTAACACATCAAGATATTCTCAACAATATGTTTGTTGAGTCACCTATTGTTAATCCAACAGCAATGTGGCGTTGCGAACTTGCCCAACTATATGGAATGTATAAACACGCTAATTTTCCTGAGGATTATGAACTTTGGTTGCGCTGGTTAAGTTTGGGAGTAAAAATTAAGAAAATAGGTGCTCCGGTTATAAAATGGTTCGATTCCGAAACAAGACTAACACGTACACATCCAATTTATAATGAAGATGCATTTTATAGTATAAAGACACAATACCTGGCAAGATGGCTAGAATCTAATAATCCTCATTATCCTCTGGTAGCTATTTGGGGAGCAAGCAGAATATCTAGAGGTCGAACTAAACTTTTGCAAAATTATGGTATTGAAATTAGCTACTATATCGATACTAAAAATACGAGACAGCTTGATAGAGAAATAGTATATTTCGAGGATATTCCTTTGCCTGGGACTATTTTCATACTTGTATATATAAAAAACCAAAATGCAAAAATGAGGATTCTGAAATTTCTTAAATTAAGGAATTACATTGAAGGAGAGCACTTTATTTTTGTTTCTTAAGCTAAGAATAGAGAGTTAAATTGTGGCTTTTTGAGCTCTAGTTATTACTGCATTAGTCCCAATTATTCATCGCACTCTCGATTTTGAAAGATTGAGCAATATTTGCTTTTCAATCCAAGTTACATCCTGTATGGTAAAGTAATATGTTCAGAGTAGAAAATTGCAAAGCTACTTTTTTGAAAAAAAAGCCCTCCTCAAAATTGAGAGGAAGGCAAGTGCATTGAATCAAATATACTTATGTTAATATTAAACGCTATAAAAAAGGAAGGAGGCAATAATACACCAAACTCCGATTATTATGCCGGCAATTCCTAATTTCCCTTGAATTGAAGCTAATTTTGCCAATACTTGTTCTCCCTTTTTTTGTGCTTCTTCACTTTTAGAGAAAACATATTTTGAGATCATTCCATAACCTAATATGAAACCTAAAACCGCTTGCATAATATTGACCAAAAGCGCTGTAATCCAGTAAATAGGCCAATGACTCATCCATCCCAAACCTAAAATACCTGAAAAGATTACTCCATAGATTCCCCAAAAGCAGAAGATTAAACCTATCCATCCTTGATAAGGGGCTACTTTATTTAGTAACTCTTTGGCATTGGGTTTCTTTGCCAATATTATGGAAGGAACTGCGATTAAACTTAAAATGATAAGTGTTATTCCTGTTATCATGAACTTATTTTTTATGATAGTTATAAAAAAAGCACTTTACACCATAGTGGCAGGGTGCCTTTTTGAAAAATTATTTATTTACTTACTTGCTTTATTAATTCATCAATGGTTTTTGCCATGCCTACTCCTGGCAACTTTATAGGAGCACCCACTTCTGCCAAGAAAGTACCATTCACCTCACCTACTTTATAGGTTGTAAAACCAACCCTGTATAATCCACGTGTTAGAGCCTTTTGTGGATTGCTAGCTTCACTTTTATATCTTAATAAAGAATTGTAACTGCTTCCACTAGGTTGTTTAGGCATTTCACCACTATCATCGTTTTGCGATAAAGTTACCCATTGTGCATTCATAGCCTTTTCATCTGTAAGTCCATCAAGACTAACAATATTTGACCTTTCTAAAGTAATGTAAGTGTCGAAATAGTCTGATGATGCTTTGTTTTTTGTATACTTTTCAGACTCGATAGCTGTTTTAATCTTAGTATTCCCTACTGGCGACATCATTCTTACACCTAACTCTGGTGCAACTGCAGGTATCCATACATAGATGTAATAGAATTTCTTATTATCTCTTACTTCGTCTTCATTGCCAGTGGCTGCATATCCTAGGTAAGAAACAACATCGGTATAAGGAACCCTGATTGTTTTAGGTCCTACTTGTTTTTCTGTAGAGCTTCCAAATTTCTCTAACTTCTGTGCATTTAACTGTAAAGCTAAAACAAGGGAAAGTCCCAGTACACTAAAAATCTTAATTTTTTTCATTTTTATTTGCTTTATATTGTTAAAATTTATGGATACAAATATATTTTATGGCTATATTCTATACATCACCAAAAAGATTGAAATGAAAAAATCACTAGTTATAGTGATTAGGCTACTAGGATATTTTTATATCTATGTAGTGTCTGCAAGAAAACTTAATAATTTCCGTCATTGCGAGGAACGAAGCAATCTGTTTGCATTGGTAGTCAATAGCTTGAGATTGCCACGCTTCGCTCGCAATGACGCTCAGAGTAGTTTTCTTACAGACACTATGTAACATAAAATTTTTGCAGTTCATGATAGATTACAAAACGGAACAACATTTTTTAATAGTCTTGTTTGCTTTTTTTCTGTTGATAATTTGTTTCTCCACCCAATGTTTTGGCGATGAAATTCAGCAGGTTACAGATACATCTTTCACTAGGAGGAAAGTCGATTCGCTATTGCTCAGCTTTGATAGTTTGATTGTTAATCAACCTCAAGAGGCTGAAGTATATATTAACTCTGCAATGGAATATAGTAAAGCTATTAATTATAAAAAGGGTATAGCTAAATGCTTAATAGGTCTTGGAAATTTAATGACCCGGAAAGAAAATTTCAAAGAGGCCCATAATAATTATATCCAAGGCATAGAATTGGTTAAAACACTCGATGATAAAAAGTTATTATTCCAGTGTTATAAAACACACGGAAATCTTTTTTATAGCAACGGTTTTTATGAAGATGCATTGATAAACTATATGACAGCAATGGCTATTGCCGAAGGAGAGAATTTCCTCACCGAAAGAATTATTATTTACAATAACATTGGACTAGTTTACGGTGAACAGAAATCGTATGAAAAAGCAAAACAGTATATTAAAAAAGCTCTACTCTTTGATCCTCCTTTAGAAATAAGAAAATCTATTTTTAACAATCTAGGAATACAATATTTTCGTTTAATTGATTATGATAGCGCATTTTGGTGCTACCAGCAAAGCCTGAAAATTTGTGATGAGTTAAATAGTGAGGTAAGTAAGGCTGGCCCTTTAAGCAATATTGGTGAAATATATTATTATCAACAGAAATACACGGAAGGTTTGGATTGTCTATTTCGTGCAAAAGAAATATACGACCAAATGGGTATAAAACAAGAGCAAATACCAGTTCTATCTACTTTAGGGAGGATATTTCAAAATATTGGGGATTATAAAAACTCAATAAAATATTTTAAAGAGGGAATGGCATATGCAAAAGAATCAAACAATCCTTTGTTAATCTACAAACTACATTTTAACCTTGCCTGGGCTTATAAAGAAGCAGGCCAATTTGATTTATCATGGAATAATATTAGTGAATTCCAGAAAATACGTGACAGTATTGTAAGTTTTGAGAGTAACAGACGAATTGAGAACTTACTTGCAAAATTTGAAATTGACCAGAAAGAGAAAGAAATAAAACTTCTTAATAAAGAAAAAGAGCTTCAGGTTGCACTGTTGGCAGCCAAACAATCAGAAGTGGAACGGCATAGCCAGATAAGGAATATTACCATTATAAGTTCATTTATAATCGTTATCCCTATTTTGGTATTACTCATAGTATATCAGCAAAAGATAAAAGCCAACGAACTGCTCTCCTTGCGAAATGAAGAGATTAACAAGCAAAAAATATTCAAGCTAATCCGCGATCATGAAATAAAGAATATAAATACCACCATTGAGGCACAAGAAAAAGAGAGAAAAAGAATTGCCAGTGACCTGCATGACGGAATTGGAGGAACCTTGGCAGGTATAAAGCTTAATCTGGTCAAGGTTAAAAAAGAGATAGGTGGACAAAAACTTCAAAATATAATTAACAAAGTGGACGATACCTGTCAGGAAATCAGGAATATCTCCCACCATTTGATGCCTTTGAAGATTTTACAATCTTCTTTCGTAGAAATGATTAAATATTACCTGGAAGAGATTGCCCAATCAAACTCCTTGAAGTTATCGTTTTGTAGCTATCCAAAAAATATGATCAATCAGTTGTCTGACGAAACAAAGATAGAAGTATACAGGATTTTACAAGAGTTGGTCAATAATATTATAAAACATGCCCATGCAAAGCATATTGATGTGCAAATTACAGGGAATTCAGGATATATAAACATTTTATTTGAAGATTCTGGTATTGGGTTCGATACTTCAAAGACCTATCAAGGAATTGGGTTGAATAATATTCAGTCACGGGTTCGTTTATTGAAGGGTGATTTCAATATCGATTCAGCAATAGGCCGAGGGACTATTGTTAATATTGATATACCAATTGATAGCAATTTCATTTAAATTAAGTTGATAATGGACAAAGCAAATAAAATAAATATTGTAATAGCAGATGATCATCATATCTTTTTAGATGGACTTGTATCCCTTTTAAAAGAATATAACCACATCAATATTGTAGATACTGCACTTAATGGTAATGATGTTTTAAAAATACTGGATACTAACAGTGTTGATCTTGTAATAACAGATATTAGTATGGAAGGGATGGATGGGATTAAACTTAATGCAGTAATAAAAAAAAGATACCCAAATGTAAACACACTTGTACTTTCGATGCATAATAATTCGGAAAAAATTGCTCGGCTTACAAGAAACAACGTAAATGGGTACTTATTAAAGAATACCGAAATTGAAGAACTCCTTTTTGCCATTGAAAAAATTATGGGAGGGGAAAATTATTTTTCTAATGAAGTAATGGAAAAATATATGGAAAGCATGTTTTCCAGAGAGAGTGAAAAGAGCATGATCCCCGAGCTTAGTCGAAGAGAAATTGATGTACTTAAGCTTATTGCCAATGAACACATTACCCGTGAAATTGCCGATAAGCTTTGCATAAGCCAACATACTGTTGATACTCACAGGAAAAACATACTCTCTAAACTGAATATTAGAAACACAGCTGGATTGGTACGATATGCCATAAAAAATGGTTTGGTCGATTGATTTTTTCTTTTTTAACCATGAACCTAAACCTTAACATTGTGAAATCAGCAGAAAATATAAAATAGCTAAGTGCAATCCTGAGATTTTTAGGTCGTTAATAACTTAAAAATCAGTCTACATTCAAAATAATGGTAGTCTACTCCCCTCTTATTCTTCAATAAGTGATCTAAAATCCCTGACTCATTGAATCAGGGATTAAAAACTTATATTGAAGTTATCGTTTTATAAACTTATAGTTTCCAGTATAGGTTTCGGAATTAATATACAAGAAGTACATTCCTTGTTTTAAGAAACCTACGTCAACAAAGGCCTGTTTTCCTATAGTGTTCACAGACTCCCATTGAAGCCTTCCATTAATATCGTATATCTTTATTGAAGACACACCAGAGGGAGCATCTGACCAATTTATATTTAGAATATCTTCTACAGGATTCGGACTAAGCGAAATGGTAAATAAGGTGGAATGTATACTTGATACCTGGCAACCATCAGGCACTCCGTCTTCATTATCATCGATAGAATCATCAAATCCCTGACAAACATCACATCCATCAGGAACGCCATCTCCATCAGCATCAGAATAATCATTAAATCCATCACACATATCGCAACCATTAAGTACTCCATCCCCATCTGAATCTTCATGATCTTCAGATGTTGGGCAAAGGTCACAAATGTCTCCAATACCGTCGCCATCTATATCTGACTGGTCTTCATTATAGAAACTTGGACAGTTATCATTAGCATCTGTATAGCTGTCACCATCCAGATTGTTTTGAGATACGATCTTAATATTAAACTCAAACATAACATATACTGAAGCTTGCCCTTGAGGAGTATATACCAGTGCTTGTTTTATTGTAAACTCATCTCCAGATTTGCATCGGTTAGGATACTGCCCCAAATTAAATTCAAAGTTATCAATTCCGAACTCTGAAAAAATATGGCTTGAGGTGTTACCATAAGTGGTAACATAGCCATTATCAGCAAACCAGTGACCTGGAGCATTTGCAGTTGATTGATAGTTAAAGGCACCGTCTGGATCTACTGCACAATATTTAATTTGTGAGCCCAATAAGGTCTTAATTTCTGAAAAACTAAGTTTAAAGGCCTTACAGACCTTCTCCAAATCTGGCTTAATAGATGTTTTAGGATAAGTGTCGGTAGTAACTGGCAATAAGGGAACAATATGTGTAAGCGTATCGCTATAAGCTGTTTCTGTTTGTTCAAATTCGAAAACTCCATATGGATTGGTATTTTCAAATATCACCTGATAGGGCCATTGTTCGTCGTTAACAGCGTTATCATCCCATTCATGATGCCAATGTTTTTGAGGGGCCCCAGATATAACAAACCAAAGTTTCTCACATCTGTCAGGAACATAAAAATTTAAGGTATCCAAAGGGTTGGCATCATTTACCTTATCGTATTTTGGAGATCTCATGGTACTATAAATTCTTTTGCCATTTTCTAAAAGGGCAACAAATCCATAACGCCATCCAGCTTCAGTCTTGTTAATAGAACGATAGCCATCTGCTCCAGATTTTCCTTCAAAATAAACACTTACTTTCGAAGGGATATCAGGTGTATTAAGGCGAACAACATTGTATCCGTAGTTTTCGATACATTTGTCTGCTCCAATGGTCCAGCCCTCAGTTTCAGCAGCAATAAGCGGATTCATTTCACGATCCAATATGTGAGACTTACCATTTTCAATTATGTGTGGAATATCCCAGGTAGTTAAACGAGCAGCATGTTCGTACATTTCATCATTGAATTCTTCTTGAGTTAAACCTGTAATACGCTTATAAGCATCAACCGGATCTTCGGGAAAATATGATTCGCGCCATAAACGACCAATAAAATCCCAACCATGCTTGTATGTCCAATAATCCTGGATAAAGTAGTTGTCGTATCTTGGTTTTTCATGCAAAATGTTTAGATGATTAGCGAATAAATAAGCTCCTACACCGTTAAACTGTGATCCAGGATCAACTTTAAAAGCCTGCCACTGAGCGCACTGCTCCCACCAGCCATTTCCGCCTTCACCATTGGTCCCCAGTCCATAATCCCATCCTACCTTTGGAGCTCCAGGTGCTAATGGATATTGATCTTTTCCAGCCTGATACTGAAAACAATGACCAACTTCATGAGCGATTGTAACCATTCCTGCTCTTGCAGCACTCGCACTTAAAATTAGCTGTCCAATTACTTCATCAACCCCAGAACCAAAGGCTTTCCAATCAATAGTATAATCCAAAAGAATTATCATCTTATAATCATCTGTTTTTGAACTGCCTTTTTCAATAAATTTTAATGAATCTCTGTACAATACAAAACTTTTTTCTGCAACCCATAAAAGATAATTAACATCAACCCTCATATTGGGATCAGGATCATCGCCAGGGTCGGTTCCGTAACCTGCTTCCCAAAAGACAATCCAATTCTCAGATTCAATACTTCGTTCATAACAATATTGACTTGAAGCATTAGTAGGATCTCCAAATGATGTAGGAATGTAGATAGACTTTCTCCCAACAAAAATTTCTATCTTATAGGTTTGGCTTGCTAATCCATCAGCAGATGTAACTGTTACTAAAACAACTTCTGCTTTAGAAGATACATCTATCGTTCCGTCACCGCTAACATTAGCTCCCTGTACTTCAGCGCTTGCAGAGGCTTTCACAATAACCTCTTGTACTCCTACTGGCAGGTCTATCAAATAGTCTGTAATAGTTGGACTAAATTCAGGGCTTAAGCCTTCATATTCAGCATTGTTGGAAACATTCAAAATTTGCAGAGTACTCAATGTAGTATCCTTCATTGGATCTGTTTTAGTCCAATCAATTGTGTATGTTTGTGTTGCAGTAGTACTTTCAGAAGTAGCCTCCAGGCTAATTTGACCGCTAGCACTAGTTACGTCCAGACTGCCATCGCCACTAATAGTGGTTCCATGCTGCAAAGGAAGTGCTACGACATTTACTGAGCTAGTGCCATAAGGAAAAGTAGCTGTGTAGGAAAGAGAATCAGGGTGCCAAGTTTCATTTAAACCCTCTGGAAAAAAACTCACAGAGGCAATACTTGCCTGATTATAAGAAGCTGGAATACCTCCAACTGTATCTACACGACCGACTGTTAATATATCTAGCCCATCGTCTCCTGTTAATGCATGTACTGCTTTCCAGGTATCAATCTCTGTAATACTTTTATTCCTAAAATCAACATTATCCAATATTTTTACAGGTTCAGGCATACCAGGTCCTTTAACCCATGGAGTCCATTTGCCAGCAGCAAAATCTATTTCAAACCATACTTCATATTTTACATCGAATGTAGATCCTATGGGTACTCCATTTGCGGAAATATATGTATATGTACTGCCATTATGAGCATCGATAAATCCAACATCTGATTTAAATCTTACTATACATGAAAAATCTGCCCAGGTAACCGGGTTTCCCTGTGAAAGCCCAATAATACAATCCGTACTACCATTACCATCATCATCGGAATAATAAACAGATGTATAATATATGGCCTTACCAGAAATGGCGGTATCTATTATCCCCATATCATCTTGTATCTGCCCATTAACCATATTTGGCAATAGTGCAATTGCCAGTAAGAATAAATACGTATAACTCTTTTGAAAGTAATTCATTTATTTGAAAGTTAAGAATTTTGTTATTTTAAATTATCTAGATCAATGTTTGCTTTATCATGAACAAATTTACGTATTAAGGTTAATTAATGTTTTGGTAGAGAATAGTAAATAATTAAATATTAATAGCACCCATCCGTTGGTTCAATTTCAAGTGCATGTATTCCTCTTAAATACCTAACCTGTAAAATGCGAGCTAAATATCTGAAAAATAGCTCTCTAGTCTTGTCAGAACCAATAATTCAAAAACAATCTCATAGAGGAATTTTCCTTTCAGCATCTAACTATGAAAACATTAGTTTTTAGAAGTATTATTCTTACTTGATAAACCGGAAGTCTTCATTTTACTAAAAAGGTTAACTTTCTTCACTTGTACTATATACGGTATGGAAAAAGAAAGGAAATCTTAACTAATAATAGTAATACATAAACTATAACTTTTTCAGAAATTAAGCTGTTGTATAGAAAAAAAGGGACTGAACTATCAGCCCCTTTTTTCTATTTAAATAGAGACATTATCAACATACGCCTCTAAGGTATTTTGTAGGCTTGAACTGACATTTGAAAGAAAGTCAAATCCTGTTTGTGATTCAATATAATCAATACTAACTCTGTAATTATACCATTTCAAGTCATTAACATCTTGATTATTTGGCATATACACAGCTATTACTCTAGTTGAATTACTTATTCTACTCAGATCATTAACTCCATTGTCCAATACAACAATAATCTTCCATGTATATGCTGGCACTACTACCCCATTTCCTAAAGTGTTAGCAAAACCATTTGAACCTGTTCCACCTTGTCCACTTGGTCCACTGATTATATAGAGCTCTTTGCCATTATCTACAAGAGTGCGTGCATAGTTTTCTAATGCTACCCATGTTACTCTATTATTGTTAGGTGATTGAGGTATCATATTAGTCATTAAAAAAGTTGAGGAATTGGCTTCGATTGATGATTTTCTATCACCAGATGGACACATATGTCCGCGATCAAAGCCAGAACCAGAATATTCTGTTGATGAAACATGATACCAACTAATTGGTAAATCGTTATCAGCCCTGAAATCATTTTGACGGGGGGCTGTTCCGAAATCTGATTCGCTTAAATGCCAACTTACCCATATTGGGGTCAGCTTCTGATTTGAATACCCAATAGAATAAAATTCTTTATTCATAAGATAATTGTTTGCTGATACAATACTAAGAACAGCATTACTAGGATTTCCCAATAGTAGATGGTTATCATCTTCTATTGGTGCGGGAGGTTCTTCACCACCATCACTAAAATCTGTTATATTAAGGTTATCAAAATTTATTCTATATGATCCTCCACTGAGTTTTCTTATTTCAAACCGTACATTGCTGCTTTCATTTATTGTGAATACCTGTTCTTGAAGCGTAGTAGAAGAAGTTGTAATGGTATTGCCAATTTTAATCCATGAATAACCTCCATCTGATGATGCATAAAGTGCCCAGGTACTAGATCCATCATTTCCATATTTTGCGTGATATATACTTAGAGTACCTGCACCATTGGTTTTATTAAATTGCATTGTTAGTTTCCCAGAATTCCTTACCCGAACAGATTTAGAATCAAATTTACGATCTGATGATAAAGACCCCAATAATGCATCATCGAAGTACCAGTTTCCTGAGCCAAGACTTACGCTGGCTGCCGCATATGCAGTTTTTGAGCCAGATTCAAAATCTTCATAAGGAGTAGTTTTTAAAGATTGTGGCAATAAGTCTTGTTTTAGCTCATCTTGTTCATCACAAGCACTAAAAAAGAAAATGCTCATGGTCATTATAAAAAAAAGAACTCTAGTTTGTTGATTCATTGCAGTTTAATTTATGGTTAGAGACTAAAAATAATTATCCAATAAGTAATAGTTATCAATTATTTTTTACGAAAGGGAGAATTCATTATTAATCATAAAAACCCATAAACACCTCTTTTAATAAGCATTATGAATTAATACAACAACAATTCTATATCTGAAATATTTATCTTGCTTGTGGTATATGAGAAAAAAACAACAAATTGTTTATACCGTTTCCTTTGTATCTCTAATATACATAAAAATTAGAGATTATATTAACTTTTAGGATTATAAATGTTTTGTAATCTGTGTTTTATGAGTTAACCCTCAAATATGCATTAAACATCTTAATTTTATCATTGCTCATATGAAAAGGCGAATTTCCAGAAGAGGTTAATGACCTATCATGCTTCGTAAATGACTACTGTAATTTTAAAAATTCAATTACTCCGAATTATATACAATTATTCAACTATTGCCATTACCTTTATCTAAATTTAAATTAGATGCAATTAATTGTAAGTAGAAAAGATATAACCTTTAATCCCGATCCTAAACGCGTGATAGCCCGTTTTCTGTTTACAAACGAAGAAAGGGCTATTAAAACTATTCGCTTTGTATTAAATATGACTGAAAGCGATGTTTCATTTGCTTTAAAACAAACGCTCAGAGATTATTCGATGCGCCATCGGAATATTTCTAAAATATTTGAGAAACATTTCAATAAAATTGGCCATCTACTCTTGCATTGGGATTTAAAGCTTAATGATATTGATTATTCCAGAAAAATCCTCATTGGTTCATATTTCACAATGGAATATTCTATTGAATCAGCAGCGTTCTTTAATCCCTCAATGGTTGAACACCCTGATCAGTCGGAGATTAGACCAGGTGCCAAAAGGATAATAATGAGTTTTCGAGCCACTGGAGAAGGACATATTTCATCTATTGTGTTTAGGACAGGAATACTTGAGCAAGATAATATGTTTACTCTGGAACCCATTGGCAATCTGCTGGAAGAAGCAGAACATATACGGAGGCATACGTACAATAAAAAATTGTTTGCTCATAAGATTTATCAAATGCAAGATGTACATGGTATTATTCCTCCAGAAATAATATTGGATAAATTAAACGATGATTTTACTTACGGTGAACTACGCAAATGCATTGAAGAGTCAAGAAAGGCAATTCATTTAGCATCTGACAAAGAATACCTATTTAATAAAATCATATGGCTGGCTTCATCACATTACAAACTACAGTTTTCTTTAGATACAAATATCTCTGAAAGAGTTATTTTTCCTGTTTCTGCAAATGAAAAAAATGGTATAGAAGATGCTCGCTTTGTAAAGTTCACTGATGAAAACAACAAAATAAAATACTATGCTACCTACACAGCTTATGATGGTGTAACTATTTTACCAAAATTACTGGTAACCGATGATTTTTATAGTTTCGAGATTATGCCCCTACATGGCGAAATTGCTATGAACAAAGGTATGGCTTTATTTCCAAGAAAAGTAAATGGAAAATATGTTATGCTTTGTCGTTTAGACGGTGTTAATAATTACATTGCCTTTTCCGATAATATTACCGTGTGGCGTGAGGCCAAAATGATACAACAACCAAAATTCCCGTGGGAACTTATTCAAATTGGTAACTGCGGCTCACCTATCGAAACAGAAGATGGCTGGTTGGTTATAACACATGGCGTAGGCCCCATGCGCGAATATGTAATTGGGGCAGCATTATTCGATCTTAATAACCCTGAGAAGGAAATAGGAAGGTCGAAAACTCCTTTAATAATTCCAAATGCTAAAGAAAGAGAAGGCTATGTACCAAACGTGGTATATTCTTGTGGCTCAATGACACATAACGAGGATTTAATCATTCCTTATGCTATGTCTGATTATTCATCTACATTTGCTTCAGTTAATTTGAAAGACCTTCTAAATGAGCTAAAAAACTCAAAATAGCCATTAGCACAAAACACCTCTTAATTCCCTATCTCAAAAATTGGATACAAATTGTCCTAATACAATTGATAATGTGTGAATGATGTAACTATTTCAAATAGTTATGTAATAGATTTCGCATTACCCAGGTATACCTTTATAGAATGAAATGATATCTATATAAATAACTATAACCATGAAAAATTTACTTTATATTATCGCGGCGTTAGTATTAGTAATTTGGGGAATAATTTTCTGGGGACTACATGTATCAGGACCTGTACATATCCTTCTTGCAATAGCAGGACTAATTATGCTTGTAAGGATTATTTTTGACAAGCAATTAACAAACGAAAGTACTAAGCTTTAAATTAGAAGCAATTCTTTTTGATAGGCCTGACCTCAAACCAAATACAAGCCCAGCTCTAGAAAAGCAAACTTTATTGAAAGAAAAAAGAAAGGAAAAATTTCTCTTTAAGATGAAATTAATAACCAAAGATTATGATAGTATCTCCTAATAAAGAAAGCATTAATGAACTTAAACTGAAGCTTAAAAGAAAATTCCCGTCACTAACCGATATTGACCTGAATGTCTCAAACAACAATAGTAAAAACATGCTTACCATGGTCGCATATAGACTAAGAAAAAGTCAAGAAGAAATGAATAAAATTATTGAGCAATTGTAGTAAATAATATTTAATCTAAATTATATGAATTACCTATTTTTATTAATCCCTTTAGTCTTAATATTCCTTTCGGGAATTCGAATTGTAAGACCCACACACAGAGGTCTTATTGAAAGACTTGGAAAATATCAGAAACTTGCTGATCCTGGGTTTCATTGGATTATTCCAATTGTTGATCGGCTTTATATGGTAAACATTACCGAACAAATGGTAGATGCAGAACCTCAGGAAATTATTACAAACGATAATCTGAACGCAAGTGTTGATGCCCAAGTTTATTTTCGAGTTAAATCGAACGAGGAAAGTATAAAAGGCTCAACCTATGATGTTGACAATTATCAATGGCAGATAGTGAATCTGGCACGCACCACACTTCGTAATATTATAGGCACACTAACCCTGAAATCAGCTAATAGTGAACGAGGCAAAATAAACACAGAACTTCATGAAACCCTGCATAAAGAAACTAAAAGTTGGGGTATTGAAATTATTAGAACTGAACTTAAACAGATTGACCCTCCTTCTGATGTTCAGGAGACTATGAATAAAGTGGTAAAAGCCGAAAATGAAAAAATTGCAGCAATCGATTCAGCTACTGCAGCAGAAACCGTGGCCGACGGTGTAAAAAGAGCAAAAATAAAAGAAGCTGAAGGTTATAAACGAGCTAAAATATTACACGCCGAAGGCGAAGCCGAAGCTATAAAGCTTGTAAATGATGCCGCTGACAAATATTTTGTAGGGAACGCTCAAATGTTAAGAAAACTTGAGGCAGTAGAGACTTCCTTAGGAAACAATGCAAAAATAGTAATTCCAACCGGGTCAGAATTAGTAAATATAATAGGTGATATGGCTGGAGTAGTACCCTTAATAAAAAAACAAGCAGAAATTTTAAACTAAAAGATTATGAACAAAGGAACAGTAAAATTTTATAACAACGCAAAAGGTTTTGGTTTTATAAAAGATAGTGATGATGAAAAAGAGTATTTTGTACACACAACAGGCCTTGTGGATACTATAAAAGAAGATGATGAAGTTATGTTCGACTTACAAGAAGGCAAAAAAGGTTTAAATGCTGTTAATGTAAAGTTGGTTTAGAAACCAAATTGAACCAGATAATTGTATCAAAGAGTGTTGGTCTAAAAGAATTATTGGAACTGACTTTTCTTTATTATATAATTGGAATCACCCCAGAGCTTATTCTGTGGTGATTTTTTTTATACAGAATTTGAATCTATCTATACATGTGAATGATGTAACTTATTTCCGAAGTTACATATGCATCTGATCACAACTTTATATAAAAAATGGTTGTCGTGAAAAAGTAATTAATTTCCACTAAAAGCAATGGAAAAATCAACACCAGGTATCTATTGGTTTTAAAATTCAAAGATAATCAATCGCAATATGCAGAAACAATTTCTGAATTTTAGTTAATGAAAGATGAGATTATAACAGAGATTGAATAATATTGCAATGGAGCAATAAAATTGCAGCAACTCCACTCCTGCCGCTACCGCCCTTTTAAAACCTCCTTATAAACCTTCAAATAACCTTCAATCATTTTCTGGCGACTAAACATGGAAGATGCCCATTCGGTACATTTGTTTCTATTAATAGAACTAATATTTTTAATTGCTTCAACTGCTTCCGTTATATTAGAAACTAAAAAACCTGTTTCTTTATGAAGAATTAATTCAGACATAGAGCCATGATTAAATGCAATTACTGGAGTGCCACAAGCCATAGCTTCAACAACACTTAGCCCAAACGGCTCTGGAAAACTTATTGGATGTAAAAGAGCACATGACCGGCTTAAAAGTTTAAGCCGCTCTTCTGGTCCTGAATTGCCTACATACACTATATCATCATCGTTAATATAAGGTTTTACTTTCTGGTCAAAGTATTCCTGATCTTGCACCAGACCAGAAATAATAAGCTTTCTTTTAGTTTTTTTAGCAATTTCTATTGCTTCAACAGTACCTTTTTCCGGGTGAATCCTCCCAAAGAATAACAAGTAGTCATCAGGTTCCCTGCAAAAAATAAATTCATCGATATTAATTCCATTGTATACAGTTGCCGCATATTCCAGATCTGGGTTTCGGTCAGAATTACTTATCGATACGTAATGTACATGATTATTGTACTTTTTATAAACAGGTAAAATTTTTTCTGATGAAAAACCATGTATAGTGGTAACCATTGGTGTTTTGATCAGCCGTGAATAAGTAAGTGGCAAAAAATCAAAATTGTTATGAATTATATCAAAACTATCAGCCTGTTCCATTAAATGACTAATATGCAAACATTCTGCTACTTTAGGATCCACAGTGGAATCTTCAGCACAGGAACGTTCACATACCGATGACAATTCTCCCTTGGTAATTGAATCGCCTGTAGCAAATAAAGTAACCTCAAACCCTTTTTCAACCAATCCCTCTGCAATATTTGAAGCTACTTGTTCCCAAGGACCGTATTTTAAGGGTGGCGTTCGCCAGGTTATTGGTGAGAGAACTGCTATTTTCATTTTTTTATGTTTATGGTTAATGTCAATTAGTAGCTGTGGCAATTTTTAATTACAAGTACCAAAATTCACATACAGATACTCTTATCCCATTGCAGACCTACTATTCTCTAAACAATGGTCAACAAGGGCTTCTATACTTGCTGTTCCTACGCACATTACTTTATCTGCCCCACCCCAATAAATTTTAATACTACCATCATCCTCTGCAACAGCCCCGCAGCAAAAAACGACATTGTGTACATATCCGGTTATTTCATAAACTTCTTCAGGTTGAAGAATCCAATCATCGCCAACAGCAATAATTTTTGAAGGGTCATTTAAATCATGTAACACCACTCCTAGCCTGTAAACAGAACCATCCATAGTAGGAAAAACGCCATGGTAAATATTTAGCCAGCCTCGCACAGTTTTAATTGGTGGCGCTCCAGGGCCAATTTTCATCTCATCCCAATGATATTGCATGGGTTTCATAATTAGTTTTGATTCACCCCAATATTTTAGGTCTGGTGAATAAGATATCCATACTGACCATGGTGATATTTCGGAATGAGGACGATCTAGCCTGACATAAAGCCCATTGAATTTTTCTGGAAAAATAACAACGTTCCTATAATCTGCCTCAGTAATTAATGAAAATCTTTCTATCGTTTTAAAATCCTTTGTTTTAGCAAGAGCAACACGCACACCATGCTTTGAATAGGCACTATAGGTGATAAGATATTCGCCATCGATAAAAACAATACGAGGGTCTTCCACTCCATAAGCTTCATATTCTTTAAAGATCCCATGTGATTCAGGAATTATAAAGGCTTTGTCATCTACTTTAAAGTTATAGCCATCTTTGCTAACAGCTTTACCGATTATGCTTCTTCCGTTTAATTTATGCGAGCGAAATAACATAATATATTCCCCCTCATGCTTCACCACACCAGCATTGTGAACTGTGGCAACCGGGTATGGAACATCATCCTTTGTCAGGATAGGATTATTCTTATATCGTTCGATTATCATAACAACCTTTGCTCTATTTGTTTTTGGGTAAAGCATATTTATTAAGCCTCACTTTTTTCCATTAAAGATTTTTTACTCGCAGCCAAAGGTTCGTCATGTTTATGTATTTCTCCATAGGCCTGCAAAACAGTTAAATGCGAGATTAAATAAGATAGTGAACTTTCTGCTCCTTGATTTCGGTTTACTCCATAACTTTCAAATCCATCGCAACATCCATTGGTTTCAAAGTCGTACAAACTCATTCTAAGATCATTTTCACCCAGAAACCATAAAAAGGATTTATATAGCATATTGAGATATTCTTTATCTCTTGTTAATTTATAAGCCTGATGGTACATTAAAACCATAGCCATAGCATCTATGGGTTGTTGAGCAAATACTGAACGTTCTCCATCTTTTTTGTACCATTTTTCATTTCCTATTATCGAGAGGCAATCATCTTTCATTGTCTGTTTCGACAAAAAATTCATTGAAGAAAGTGCTACTTCCGTTATTCTATTATCATTAAGAAATCCTGCAGCTTTCAATAAGGCTAGTGGTAATATTCCATTATCATAAGCTAATAATGATTCGAACCATTTCCAACCATTTGCTTCATTCTTTTTATAATGCTCAAGTAATATATTTGCCATGCTCCTTAATCGCTCGATCATTGAATCATCTGATGGGTTTGCATCCAAATAATAACAAACGCCAATCATTGTATTTGCAATACCTCTAATTGATTTTAATTTTTCGAAATTTGGAGTTGCATTAAAAAATACTAATCTACCGGTTTGAAAATAGGCATCATTCGGTGCATAAGCAAGTAAATAACCTAATGCCCAAATTGTTCGTCCAAATGAATCTTCTGAACCAACTTCATCAAGAAAATTTCTACTAAAGCTCAGGAAATTCCGGAAGGTTCCATCCTTGTTTTGCATATAATGAATATAACTTAGGAATATAGGTGATAACTCCAAAGCTCTTTCATCCTTCATCTGTCTATATGCCATCAAAACCATTAATAAGGCCCTTGAATTATCATCCAGACAATAGCCTTCCTTTAAATTAGGTATACCAAATTTTGCATGTTGAATAATACCAGTATCATCGGTTAAGCGGTTAATATGAGCTAAAGAAAACGGAGGTAGAATTAGAAAATCTAATACTGACTTTTTCTTTTTTGCTACATGATAGTCGGTCTTCAGAGTATTTTCTAATAGTCTAAAATATTTTTCGCCTGTTTTAGACCATCTAATATTACGACCATACTCATAAGCATTCCTTTTTAATTTATTAAGCTCTTCTGGTTGGTCTAATAATTCGTTTATAGTTTCGGATAATTGCTCCGAATTGCCAAAATCAAAAAGTTTTCCACAACCATTCGCAAGCAACTCCTGGGCATGCCAATAAGGCGTTGAAAGAACTGCTGAACCAACTCCAATGGCATACGAAAGTGTTCCACTGGTGATTTGAGCTTCATTAAGATATGGGGTTATATAAATATCGGTAGCGGATAAATATTTAAACAAACTCTGAACCTCGATAAATTCGTTTAAAAAAAGTACGTTATTCTCTAGTTGAAGGTTTTTTACCAGCCTCATTAAGTAAATACGGTATTCTTCACCCGAATGACGTATAATGTTAGGATGTGTTTTTCCTAAAATAATATAAATTACCATTGGATGCTTTTTAACTACTTCGGGCAATGCATTTATTACCGTTTCAATTCCTTTATTTCTGCCTATAAAACCGAAGGTTAAAAGAACCTTTTTATTTTCAAGCTTGAATTCTTTTTTTGATTTAATTGGAGTAGGTTCAATATCAGGAACACCATGTTCTATTAATGCTATTTTCCCTTTTGGAATATCGTAGATGTCTGTCAAAAAAGTAATAGCTTTCTGACTCATAACAACAATTTTTTGAGCCATCTTACCTATTTCCTGTAAAACAGCTCTTTCATTATACGATGGATTATTAAGAATTGTATGTAGAGTTACAATAAGAGGTAGTTCCAATTTGTGTAGCAAAGGAAGAATATAAACTCCATTCTGGCCACCATAAATTCCAAATTCATGTTGAAGTACGCAAACATCAGCACCGCTTATATTAATATGTTTGGCAGCTTTTAAGTAATCTTCCTGACTCTCTTGCCTTATTGATAATTTCACCTCTTCAGGATACTTATAATTCAAATTATGGTCATTAATTGCTACTACATAACCTTCAACTGGTTCGTCACCTTTAGAAGCATTTAACACCGATTGACGTAGATTATTAGTGAATGTGCCTATTCCACATTCTCGTGGAGGGTAAGAACCTATAAAAGCTATTTTCATTTGTTATAATTTAAAAGTTAAATGCCAATATTCACCTACTTGAATACCGGTCTGCATTCACAAGAAGCATAAAAAAAAGATAAATATTCTGCTTACTTGCTAAATATTGTCCCCCCTTTGTTTTTTTCTGTTCGTTTTGCAACCTTGTCTGCCCTTTTTTCTTTTAAGGACTTTACCGCTACCTTTTTATTGTTTTTGGGATTACCTTCTTTCTGCTTCGACATAATAGTAAGTTTTAAGTTATGTTATTTTCATTATGATGTGAAAACCAAATTGGAAGAGTGAATTTAAACTCACTCCCAAGTCTGAGTTGAATAATTAGAGTTCTTTTTTAAAGTCTTATTTAGATGCATTCATGTTTCTTTAATTTAGAATGGAACAGTTTTTAAAAAGTCTCTCTTTTTAGAACAAAGAACCACTCTCGTATCCACTTTTGATAACAGTCAATATCATTTTAAACCTCTCATTTGCTTTTACATTATTTGTGGTATGTGCAGGAATTATTATTCCATCACCTGTTTGGAGTAAATTTGAATTATCATCGATTATCACTTCTGCTGCTCCTTCAATAATTTGAATGAAAGTATCAAAAGGTGAGATTTTATCAGATAATGTTTCACCTGTATCAATTGCAACAACACTTACGTTTCCTGTGGTTTTTCTAATTATTGTTTTAGAAACCACAGAATTTGGAACATACTCAATGATTTCAATTAATATATGCGATTTAGATTTTTCTATTTCGGAGGTTTGCATCTTAGATATTTTTAGTGAATTAAAGGTATGCCCTCAAGTATAACAAAGTGTTATACAATTGAAGGTTTAATTTACATCATTCACACATTTTATAAACTTTATCTAAGCCTGTAAACCGTTCTAAAGTGATAGCCGTAGACTGCAAATGTTATAGCATCTGTAAACAATTCAGGTCTTTTTATAAGAGTCCAAAACAATAATTTCCAATATTCGAACCTTCCTTTATTAACAATACCAATAATATAAATCGATTTAAGGAACGCATTAATAAGCGAGAAATTAATTCTATTATGCTTTTTGTATTGTCGCTTATAATTTAACATCATCTGTCGTACCCTCTTATAATAGGGTTTTGTTGCATATATATTACTAATAATTTTTTTGTAACCATCCATTAACTCTTTACGGTCCATTTTAGGAATAAAATTCATTGATGAATCGGTATTATTTCCTGTTGCTTCAACAGTCAAACGGTTCTCTGCCTCCATTCGTTTATATAAAAGAGTATTTTTGGGAGCATTCAATAAGCCTACCATAGCTGAAACTATACCACTCTTTTGTATGAAATCTATCTGTCGTTGAAAAACACCAGAAGTATCACTGTCAAATCCAACAATAAATCCACCAGACACCTGAATTCCTGTTTTTTGAATGCTTTGGATGCATCTAAGCAGGTCTCTGTTTTTGTTTTGTACTTTATTGCAGGAAAGAAGAGATATTTCATCGGGAGTTTCAATGCCAATAAAGGTTGAAATGAATCCGATTTTAACCATTAAATCCATCATTTCTTTATCATCTGCCAGATTAATGGAACTCTGAATATTAAATTCAAATGGAAATTTGTGAGATTTCATCCAATTGTACATTGCAGGAAGCAAACCAGTTTTTATTTCCTTAATGTTTCCAATAAAATTATCATCGACAATTGAAACCGAACCACGCCAATTAAGATTATATAATACCTCCAGTTCATCAATAATTTGACTGGAGTTTTTCATTCTAAATTTGTGCCCCAGAAGCGATGTTATTTCACAAAAATCGCATGAAAATGGACATCCCCGCGAAACCTGTATGTTCATAAAAACATACTTATTCATTTGCAACAAATGATAATCGGGAACAGGTGTTAGAGTAAGATCTGCAAATTTATCTGTCTTGTATACTTTTTGGGGATTACCTTTGAATAAATCTGCCAAGAATGGTTTTAATGTAATCTCAGCTTCATTTAAAACAAAATGGTCAATCTGCGGATAATTTTTGTATTCCTGCGTAAAAAGTGGACCACCGGCAACTATTTTCACCCCAAGTTTCTTACATTCTGAAATAACATTATTGACAGATTCTTTTTGAATGTACATTGCGCTAATAAAAACATAATCTGCCCAAAGGATATCCTTTCCTTTGAGTTCTGTAACATTCATGTCAACAAGTTTCTTTTGCCATGTTTGAGGAAGTAAGGCAGAGACCGTAATTAAACCCAGCGGTGGAACTGCCGCTTTTTTTGAAATAAACTTAAGAGCATGTTTAAAACTCCAAAATGAATCTGGGTATTTAGGGTATATAAGTAATATTTTCATGGCGTTTTTATATGGTTCCAAATCTTAATGAAATAAACAAAAGAGCGTTTACATATTGATTTGTCAATTAGTGAGTCTTGGGAAAGCTAAAACCTAACTACTATAATTTGTGTTGGAATTTTAAATTTAGCTTAACAGTAAAGTTCGTGAATACTGGAATATTAGTTGTTACAATATTCTGGATTTAAGTTACATAATTCACACATTCTCAAGTGTATCACGTCTTTTATTTTTCAAAATTTTGAAATGGGACGGTGAAAGACCAGTAATTTTCTTAAATTGGTTTGACAGATGCCCTACACTGCTATAGTGCATTTTATAAGCAATTTCGGAAAGATTAAGCTCATCATAAACAATGAGTTCTTTAACCTTTTCAATTTTATGTTTCAGGTAGAATTTTTCAATGGTAATGCCTTTAACTTCAGAAAAGAGATTAGCCAGGTATGTGTAATCATGTTGGAGTTTTTCGCTCAGGTAATCTGACAAGTTTACCTTGATTTGTTCTTCTGTATAGTGCACCAATTCAATAATAGCATTTTTAATTTTTTCAACCAAAATGCTTTTTTTGTTACTCATTAGTAGTAGACCGGCCTTTTTTAATCCAACATCTAACTGCTCCATATGCTCTTGCGAAATCTCCCCAATTATGTCTGCTTCTCCAATTTTAACATCAACATATTTAAGGCCGAGTTTTTCAAGCTCGGTTCTCACCACCATCTGGCAGCGAATACAGACCATATTTTTAATGTAAATTTTCAATATAAACCGTTACTATACAATTAATTAAATTTGCAATCTATAAAGTTACGACTTAAATAGCATACAATGAATTTTATGTTCCGAAATTAATGCCTGATTTCTATAAATAAAACAAAACCAAATATTCAAAATACCCTCGAGTATTATATTATTTTTGCAAAGGCTAAGAAAGTAGAATAAGTCTTTTTTTTCTATTTTTACCTTTAAATTGACATTCTCGATAGGCTTTATTGATCATCGATTCTAAGGTGCTGATTATCTGCACAAAGTATTTTCTACATGGGAAAATGCGTTCAATTAAAAACCACAAAAGAAAACAATAACTCAATTAAGAGATAAACCTACTATGAATTTTAAAAAGCTGACTCCGGAATTAGTTTCAGGTATTAAAGATGCAGGATTCGATATAGAACCAAAAGAAATTCAAAATCTTTGTATCCCAAAAATAAAATCAGGAGCCGATTTATATATTATTGCTCCTGAAGGTTCTGGTAAAACCACTGCTATTGTTATGGGAGTTATTCAGCAACTTAAAAGTGCTTTTGAAGAAGCTCCCAGAGCAATAATTATGACTGCTTCTAAAGAGAAAACCTTTGAGATGGAAGAGCAGTTTAAAAGCCTTGGAAAACATACTAACTTGCGAACTTTTGTGGTTTTTGATCAAGGGAAAATACAGTACCAGAAAGATATAATTTACGAAGGCATTGATATTCTTATTGGCACTCAAAACCGTTTGATCGAACTTATGAAAATTATGGGTATACCAATGACAAAAGTAAAAGTCTTTGTAATTGATGATGCCGAAACAATACCTCTTGACAAATATCCGAAATACGTATACCGAATTGCTGAAAATATCGGAAAATCTCAATTGCTTATTGTAGCAAATAAATGGACTGATAAGTTTAATTCTCTAAACGAAAAAATAATGAAGAATCCGATAGTACTAAATGTTGAGAAACCTTAATTTAGTTACTATATCTGAAAAAGTAGAAAAAATATGCTATCTGACAGATATAATGGCCTAAGAAATATACTATTAGAAAATAAACAATGGCCACTGCGCTATATGTTTAAATTTATAGTACCAAATAAAGATGATAAGGTTGAGCAAGTCACCAATTTATTACCATCAACCGGCAAATTTTCTTTTAAACACACAAAGAATCTTAAGTTTGTATCTGTTACCTGTGTCGCATATATGGGTTCTGCAGATGATATAATTTCCATTTTATCTAAAGCAACGGAAATTGAAGATGTATTGAGTCTATAAATTCAGTCTATAGAATTTATTATGAAGGAAATATTGCTTTTTACTGATGGAAGTGTTGATACAAAATCAAATATTGGATATGGAGCATATCTTTTTGTTTCTGACTTTAATTCTGAGCTAGAGACACTAAAGACACAAGTAAAAATACATTGTTTCAATGATACTTCTTCCACAAAACTAGAATTACAAATCCTATTACGGGCTCTTACTGATATAGAGTTAAAGAATTGTAGATTAAATGTATATACAGATTCTCAGAATATACTAAGTCTGCCAGACCGTCGTCAGAAATTTGAAGAAAAGGATTACCTAACAGCAAAGAATAAAACAATTCGAAATCATCTATTATATAAGGAATTCTTTAAAACAATTGACCGGCTTGACGTTAAATTCTTTAAAATAAAGGGCCATAAGGCATCCAGAGATAAAACAGAGATTGAACAACTCTTTACATTAGTTGATAGAGCCTCCAGAAATGCTTTAAGAGCTAGCAAACAATAAATGCTAAAAATTTATGACACAAAAAGCCACTTCAAATACTTAAAGTAATAGTTGAAAACTATTTGATAAGTTCCTTTTCTGAAGCTTGACACAGGGGGTCTCCATTCCATAACTTGTATGTAATTTTCAGGACTAAAATTTCCAGTATGGAAGGCAACCTGATTCATAGAATATACGATTTTGTAAATCACATTATCCATTTGGATAATAATTTTAACACCTATCCTGTTTCTGAAAATCCAACCAACAAAAGGAACTGCCCAATAACAGGGCTAGACATATCAATGCAACCAAAGAATAGTAAATTTCTAAGTTATACTGGAGTAAAATGGTACTATGATAACGATCGCTCAACCTATCTTAAGGTACTTGCTCCAATGCTTAGCAAAACATGTAAAAGAAAAGATTTAACATACCAATTCCGTTCAATAGCCCATAATATCAGAAACAAAGACAGCAATCCCAGAAATAATACACGTAGAGCAATTAGTAAACTCTTGGAAGAAAAAGATTGTTTGTTTGACAATAGAAGACTAATAGACTCTAAGAGATTGATTAAGGCCAATATTCACCACTAGAATAAAGTAATACATCCATCTTTCTCATCTATTGTGAATTTTTTACTATTCATAAAAGCAAGCTTTAACAGATAATAACTATATTGTTCTTAAGTCATAAAAAGACCATAACTACTATTATTTCATGAAAGCTATATTTATTATCTCACTTACTTTACTTCTTTTTGCATGTAAAAAAGATAAAGACGAAACTTTTGCCAAATTCCATAATCCTTTAGAAAACCCTGAAGATGGTCCGCCTGCAGGTTATGCAGATGGTAATTATCCTATTCCTCTTGAAGCTGGAGTTGAAGACGTTTCGGAACCAGATCACATTATCGGCACTGGAACTCCTGAGAGCTGTAATTGCAATGATTTTATCGAAGCCGTAGCAGAAGGTGGAAAAATAGTGTTTAACTGCGGTACAGAACCACATACCATTGTAATGGACCGACCAGCAAAAGTATTCAATGATGCTAATCCAGAAATAATTATTGATGGTGGAGGACTAATCACCTTGAGTGGAGGTGGAAAAACCCGAATATTATTTATGAACACCTGCGATAAGAATCAACATTGGACAACCCCTCATTGTCAGGACCAGGATCATCCACGATTAACCTTGCAAAACATAACAATTGCAGATGGCAATTCAACCTCAGAAAGAGAATTCGATGGCGGAGGAGCTGTTTGGGTACGCGGTGGACGTTTTAAAATAGTCAATTGTCGATTTTTCAACAATGTCTGTGCATCAACAGGCCCTGATGTTGGCGGAGCTGCTGTTCGGGTTTTTAGTCAGAGTCAAGGATTACCAGTTTATGTGGTTAACAGTACATTTGGAGGTGCAGAAGGCTATGGAAATGTGGGATCAAATGGAGGAGCATTAAGCAGTATAGGTGTTTCGTGGACCATAATTAATAGTTTCTTTTCGCATAACAGCGCAATTGGTAATGGAGGAAATCCTGCTCAAGCAGGAACCCCTGGTGGAGGAAGCGGAGGCGCAATTTATAACGATGGAAATACAATGACCCTGAAAATCCTGGGGTCATTAATTGAAGAAAATAATGTAATTGCGCATGGTTCTGCAATATTCTTTGTTACTAATGATCATTCAGGAAACATAATAATTGATAAATCTGTAATTCGTAATAACATTGGAGGCTCGTGGTATCCGGTTTATCCGCAAATTTCAATGCATTCTGATACCCGTTGTGAGGTTAGTAATACTGATTTTGAATAAATAGTTTTTTTCTTTTATAAATCTTTAATCAGTCATATCTTAATGTCTTTTTTTAGCATTACACACATAAAACATATATTTCTTAATATAGAACTCTAATTTGGTTTGAATACAGTTACAATTAGCTATTTTTGCGCTCTTTAATTAGAATAACATGGACGGAAGAAATAGAGGTGATATTAAAATTGGTTTAGCAGTAAGAATTGTTCAAAAACAAGACCAGCGAAGTGGAAAACTTACTGAAGGTATAGTAAAAGACCTTCTAACAAATTCAAAGAATCACCCACATGGAATTAAAGTTCGTCTCGAAAGCGGACTAGTTGGAAGGGTGAAAGAAATTGTTGCAGATGAATAGTTTATTTGAAATACCACATTCTGTTGTTTATCGGAGGTTTTACTTGGTCTTTTAAAAGCTTCTTCTGGTACTCAATTCTAAAGAAACTATAGTATATAATATTGTGAAAATAGAGCTATTCACTCCCAATAATAATAACTGGAGTGAATAGCAATGAAAGCAAGTATTTAGATAAAATAGATATTAAGTTTATAGAATTTTTGATACTTTAATATTGCCCCTTTTACTTAGTAATTCATAGACTAAAGCACCCAATATTAGTGACTTTTTAGGCAAAGGCACTAAATCGACAGCTATTGTTCCGTCTTTTTTCCAACGAATGTTAATGGTTGGTTTTTCAGGAGTTGGCCATGTTCCAATGGCTACTATATCATTAAATAGCTTTTCAATATTCTCTTCACCATATAATTTTAAAATATCATGAATTAAAACTGATTCCCGACTTTTGATTTTTATTAGTTCCATATCTTATTAATAATTTAAATTATCTATAACTCTTGAATTCTTACTTCAATAGCTAGCGAAGCGAGATAGAGTACTTAAGTGTTACCTTTCCTTCATCATTACTGATTTTGAATTCCTTTGTTCCCAAAGTACTACTAGACCATACATTACCACTTCTGGTATAAACATGAGTTTTCTCTCCTACATATTCCCACTCACCACCATCTTTTTCATGAATTTTGCAGAATACCTCAACTCTGTTCATCTCTGGAGTTGTGTTGAATGTTTTATTTATAGGAACACTTTCTCCAGTACCAGCTTCTTTTTTAGGAATCCAGACAACCGGTGTACCATTAACTTTGCAATTAATCCTCCAATCTCCCTCACCAACTTCCATGTCATCTCTAATATACATGGAGGAAAAGAAAATGCGTAAAGTCTGAGGTGGTGGAGGTGCAGCTTCTTTTTCTATGTTCACTGCCACCTTAATTGGACCATCATTGGTGTTAATTTGGATCTCTCCCTGATGCATTCCACTGGGTATTTCATTTCTATCAACAGTTACATCCATCAAGGTTGATTCATTACCTTTTAATTCCCCAGTTTCATGACTTAATGAACGTATCCAACTTTCATTTTTGCTTGCTTGCCAATTTAGAGTTCCGCCTCCTTCATTTTTTATACTAACAGTAAGAGTATTAAGATCCTTTCCAAAATCTAATGATGTTGGCATTACAACAGCCTTTGTTGGGCATTTTAGCCCATGTGGATTAAAGATACAACATTGTCCAAACAATGCTATGGACATTACCAGCTCTACTAAATGGAGCAAAATTCCTTTTGTTTTCATAACTCAGTCTCCTTTACTTTTTTTGGGTAATTGGTTTTGAAATAATTATCACATTCTTAATTTTACTATTAACCTTCGAAGATTTATTTTTGAATTCTTTCGAAAATTACTTCCAATAAGCACCCCAAATCAAATAAATGGTACAAACGCACCTATTTATGGTACAAGCATTACTAGGCAATATAAAAACAACAGAACTACGAAATAACTTTGGTAGATAAGTTTAGAAAACTATGTTTAATCGTTTCTTTATTTCTTCTCGGAAGGCACGACCAATAGGAATTTTTGATTTTCCAATTATGATTTCATTTGGTCTAATAGTTTCAATAAATTCAAAGTTTACAGCATATGATTTATGTACCTGAACCATTGTACTTAAGGAAACATGATCAATAAAATCACTAAAAGTAGAGCGAATTACATAACGTTTCTCCTGTTCGCAATAAATTTCAAGATAGTTACCTTCCGATTTTAAATATTGTATATCATGAATTTTAACCTTTTCAAACTGATATTTCTTCTTAACAAATAAATACTCCTGAAGAAAATAATTATCCTCTTCTTTTTCAGGATGACCAGAATGTGTTCTTAGAAAATTTGAAAGTGCAATTTCAATAGAAGTATATAAATCTTGTTTTTCGAAAGGTTTTACCAGGTAACCTTCTGGTTGTACATCTTTTGCTCGGTCAACCGTATTTTCATCGGAATGCGAGGTTATAAAAACTATTGGAACCTGATAGTTATCTTTAATATATTTAGCAAGAGCTATGCCATCGTCACCACCACTTAATTGTATATCAACAAGAACAATATCTGGTACATTGCTTGTTAAAAACGACTTTGCTTCAAGGTTATCGCAGGCAATTCCAATAACCTCGTAATTAAGCTTTAATAGCATTCGCTTCATCGATTCTGCTATAATTAGCTCATCTTCAACAATTAATATTTTTATTTTATTCATAGTGGGTTAGGTAGATTAACAACAAGTTATAAATTATTATACTAATGGAATATGGATTATTATTTCAGTTCCCCTATCTGTTTTAAACTCCAATCTTGCTTTTATCTGTCTCGAAAGTAATGCAACAAGTTTTAATCCAAGGGTTTCACAACTATTAATTTCAATACTCTTGGGTATTCCAATGCCATCATCAGCTATTGAAAAAACCATTTCATTATGTTGCTTATAGATATTTACTTCTATTCTACCATGTGCTTTATCAATAAATGCATATTTATATGCATTAGTAATAAGTTCATTTGTAATTAAGCCCAATGGCACAGCTGTATCAATGTCAAGTTTTATCTCTTGAGCATCAATAAAATATATCACTTTCGTTTCTGCTATTTTGTAAGTGTTATGCAGAATACTCATTAATTGAGTTATGTATTTTGAAAAATCAATGCTCGCAACTGTATCTGTTTGATAAAGTAATTGGTGAATTAAGGCTATGGATTTAATTCTGCTTTGCCCCTCTTTAACTATTGTTTTTGTAGATTTATCCTGTATTGTTTCTGATTGTAGTTCAAACAGACTACTAACTATTTGTAGGTTGTTTTTAACACGGTGGTGAATTTCTTTTACCAAAAGTTCTCTTTCTGCTAAAACTTTTGCTTCATTCTTTTTAACAATATTTACCAAATAGCATGTTACTACTCCTATAATTCCAGATAAACTGAATAGAAAAACATGATTGTAAAAACCAATTGGTTGCTCTTCTGAATAAAACCTCATGAGTGTAAAATGAAATCCAGCAATTAAAAGGAAACTAAGCGAAAAAGATAGGACAGTGAAATCAAACACTACAGCTGCAGATAATATCAGGAAAATAAAGCCTGTAATTGTAAATCCCTCGTAACCAATCGTATAATAGCAAATAATTGAAACAGACCAACCCAAAGGAACCATAATCAAATAACCCATATATTTAAAAATTCTAATGGGAAACTTTGATAAGAAACTTAATAAAAGGGTAAAATAGAGGATTAATGACAGTCGAATATAAAGAGGTAGGTTATTGGTAAAAATTCTTACATCTAACTCAAATCTTTCGTATTCGTAATAGAAAGTATATCCAAACAAAGCAAGAATGCAAAGAATTAATGACCATTGATAAAAGGTCTTCTGGCGATTATATTGAATTTTCTGCACTTAATTCGGTTAACCCAGATTACTATATCATTGAAATTCAACTACCTATTATCCAAATCTACAAATTTATCGGGTTGAAATCAAATGAATACAATTGTTTTATTTCTTCAATAAGATCAAGTTATGTATTACCAACATTTCAATAGAGAAAATATTAATAATGAATTGTTTATTTCAAATTTAAAGAATCACCCACATGGAATTAAAGTTCGTCTCGAAAGCGGACTAGTTGGAAGGGTGAAAGAAATAGTTCCTGAAGATTAATTACTCTATCAAAAAAAAGAGGCTGATTACCTAAATAACCAGCCTGCATAAAAAATTATAAAATTAAATCGAGGTTTTACTAATAATCCCCTTCAACAATAGTTTCTCCTCTGCTAACATAGGCTGCATAATAGAAGCCCAAGGCTTTTCCATTGTTAATGTTACTAACTGCATTTGCCGGCGGTCCACTAAACCCAAACGGGTCTCCAGGTTCTGATATTTCTCTTATACCTTTGATAAATTCAAAATAACCTCTTGGTATACTGTACAGTTCTACTCCAAGTGTATCACCTGGAACATATTCTTCATTAACAAGAAAACTAAAACCATAGACACCATCTGAACCCGTTTCCTGGTCACTAAATATAGTATAGTCGGTAATTGTATCTGAAACTGCCTCTCCATTTCTAAATAGTTTAAGTAAATAATAGTTTCTTATATTAATTGGTTCCTGACCGTAGACTATTAAAAATATTGCAAGAGAATCTTCTTCTTCTGTTTGAAAGATGTTTAAATATTGCTCTGCACTAATTGAATCAATCTTAGTTCCCTCATTTAATTCTGTTTGCGCAGAATAACTTTTAGTTTTATCAATCTCTTCAAGTAATTCTATGTTTAGCGAATATTTATTTAACAATTTACCTGCAAAAGGGATATCGGCTTTATAGGTGCCCGGTGATTGCTGATCTTCTGAATACCGATATGTTTCATCTTCAGTAACAACTTCAATAATTGCATCTGAAACATAAGTTGAATGTTTATTTGCAAAATAATTGTCGGTAAGTTTCAGGATAATAGGATGATTGCCAAAATCTGTGGTAATTGTTCCATCAACAATAAGTTTCTGAGGAATACTTTGAGTATCCCAACTAATTTCCTGCTCTGGATTGCTACAAGAAAAGGCGAGCATGAGTATAATTACTATTAGTAATATTATATATATTGACTTTTTCATAAGTATGATTTTTTTTATTAAAACTTAAAATTATAGGATACTGAATAAATCCTTTGTAACATGCTATATTTGAATGCCTTTGTTTCTGTACTGGATTCCTGACTGAAGTAAACCATATTTGCATTTCGCCTGTTATAAGCATTATATACAGAAAATGTCCACGAACTGTCAAACTTTTTCCCAGGCTTATTTTTTATTTCAATACCAAAATCCATCCTGTGATAATTGGGGTATCTTGAACCATTCTTTCCATTATAATAAGGTAAAATCAAACTACCATATTCCCATCTGGCAACAGGAGCATCAAATGGTTTACCTGTAAGATACACCCAATTAGATGAAATAGATACTCTTGGTGTAATACTGTACATAGCAACAATCGAAACATTGTGTCTATGATCGTATGGTGAAGGATACCAACCCTTTTCTTGTATATCTTTTATTTTTCTCTCAGATTTAGCTAATGTATAAGATATCCATCCTGTTAGTTTACCTTCTGGTTTTTTCAGTAGGAATTCTGCACCATATGCCCTTCCCTGACCAAAGCGAAAATCAGATTCTATTTGAGGATTGAAATATGGCTGAGAGAACTCTTTAAATTCAATTTGGTTTGTCATATGCTTATAATAAAACTCAAGGGATGTTTTAAACTTATTATCAAAAAAGTTTTTAAAAAGTCCCAGAGTACCCTGATCTCCATACTGTGGTTTAACATTTGGTCCAACCGGCATCCAAACATCTAAAGGTGTTCCTGAATTTGAATTTGAGGCAATATGTGCATATTGAGCTGCTCTAGAATACCCAGCCTTAATTGATAAACTTCTATTAATAATATAATTTATAGAGAATCTGGGCTCCAACGAAAAATATGCATTATAGAACTCATTCTTTGAATAAATGGTAGTATCAATTACTTCATAGTTATCAAGTTTATAAATAGTACCGGAACCAATATTTTGAAGCATTGAACCTCTTAAGCCATATTCCAGCACTAGCTTATCTCCTATTTCTTGCTCATTAGAAATGTATATGGCATTCTCAAAACTATAATACTTCGGTATTTTGAAATCAAATTTAAAGGTATCAACATGCCCATTTACCTTGCCAACATTGAAATCGTGGTAAATACTCGATACTCCTAACTTAAGTGTATTATTGGGGTTTGCAAATAGAGTAAAATCTGCCTTAACTCCATAATCTTTCAAAAATGCATCCCATTTAAAGCTTTGTTCTTTCTTCTCGTTGCCAAAAACACTAGTTGATTCAATGCTATAATTATAGTTGCTGGCCAAAAAAGTGAAATTGGCAAACAATTGATTTGAAATCATATAATTCCATCGAAAAGTTCCGGTATAATTTCCCCAGGAAATCTTCTGCTTTCCATCTTCTCCGATATCAAAATTAGCATTGTCTCTCCCGAAATATCCAGAAAGAAAGATTCGATGTTTATCATTAATCTTATAATTACCCTTCATATTAAAATCATAAAAATAATAAGGTACCTCAGGAGCAGAATTATTAATTTTATTTACCCCTTTCATAAGCAAATCCATATATGTACGACGACCCGATATAAGGATTGAGCCTTTATCCTTTACAATAGGTGCTTCAAGTGTTAATCTACTCGCTAATAAGCCTATACTACCAACACCACTAAATTTTTTAGAATTCCCTTCCTTCATTCGAATATCTAAAATAGATGAGATACGTCCTCCATAAAAAGCAGGAATTGCACCTTTATACATCTCTACACTGCTTATTGCATCGTTGTTAAAAACAGAAAAAATTCCTAATAAGTGCGAAACGTTGTATACATTGGCTTCATCCAGAATAACCATATTTTGGTCTCTGGCACCACCCCTAACACTCATGTTCGAGCTTGTTTCACTAGTAGATACAACACCTGGCAATAGTTTAATTGCCTTTATTACATCAGCCTCACCAAACAATACAGGTATTTTCTCAATTGTTTTACTATTTAACTTTTCAACCCCCATTTGTGCAGAAACAATATTCTGATTCTTTGCCTCTGATTTAACCACAACTTCTTCAATTGTAGCTGTTGAAGGTTCTAATTCAATAGTAATATTAATGTCTTCCGATAATACAATTTGCTTCTCCTTATTACTATAGCCCATATAGCTATATATAAGTGTATAAGAACCCGGAGTTAAGCTCAAAGAATAGAAACCGTATAGATTAGTAACGGTTCCTGAGTATTCGCCCTTTACAATTACATTGGCCCCAATAAGGGTCTCTCCGGTTTGACCATCTTTTACATAACCATGAACAGTCATTTTTTGTCCGTAAACTGATGTTCCAAAAAATAGAAATAGCAAAATAGCTAAATTGAAATGCTTCATAATTAATTTTCCTTTTGATTTTAATATCTTATTCTAAAGACAGAAGCAAATTCAACTACCCTACCTCATAGAAAAATAAAATGGAAAATCGATTATTTTATTATTACTTCTAACTCCTGCACTTCAGAAACTTGAAAATATCCCAGTGAACCATTGGATATGTTTGATTCAGGATTTGTAACAACCCTATTTACATTACTAAAAGCATCAACAGAAATTGCACGAATAAGACCATAATAATTATACAAACTTTCGGATAAAGTAAAGGATTTAAGATTCACAGTATCATGCATTTCAAAAGGATATGGAACCAATAGTTCCATATAATCACTTATAAAACTATCATCAAAAATCAATAAATCGTTATAACTATTATACAGCGAATCGTTTTTAGAAATAGTTGCTTTGTAGTATGAGGTAATATCAGATGACTTTTGTGAATAAATCTGAATATAATATCCATCTTCCAAAAATAAATGATTCTCAAAATATATTATATTCACTGAATCAAATTTTGCTGATGGATACATTGTTTCTGAAGCAGAATATACAGTATCGTTTACAATTACTTCTAAATGATACCTATTGCCAATAGTTGTATTGAAATTGCTTGAATAATAAACACCTGGTTCTGCTTCTTGAAGTATTTGCGATTGATCGAAATCGTCGGATAATGTTACAATAGCATTTTGAACTCCTTGAAAAACTGTGGTATCAGTTTGTAAAATAGTTCTACTGATTTTTACTTGTTGAATACTTGACTCATTCGTAACTATCGCTTCAATAACCAATTTATTCTGATTCTCGCTAAAAGCAGGAAACTCATATCGATCAATACATGATAAAACAAGCAACAGTATAAAAAACGATATGAATCGAATAATTAGGAGTCTCATAGCCTAGAAAATAAATTTATATGAAACAGAGGGTACAAATTGGTATAAATAAAAATATCGTGGACTAATCGATTTTTGTTCAACACTAGTTTTCGTTCCATTCTCTGTTGGAAAATATACAATTCCGAGAGCATTCCTGTGAAAATAGACATTATATATAGAAAAATTCCAGAATCCTTTCCATTTGCGTATATCATTTTTTTTGTTTTGCAAGTCAATACTTAAATCCAGTCGATGATAATCGGGCATTCTTGTTTCATTTAGATTATCTTCCTTCAAATAAACCATTTGTTTTCTATCAATCTCATAAACCCCACTTACCGGCGTATAAGGCAAACCTGTATGGTAATTCCAGTTGATAGAGGCTGATAAACGTTTTGATAATTTAAATGAATTTGAAATACTTATTGAAACAGGCCTGCTCTGCATAGCAGGATAATACCTATTCTGATTTAATCCAGCAGTTTTCCAAAGGTTTTCTACTCGTTCAAAGCTATAAACACCTATATAAGGTCCCTTTCTTAAATTTAGCGTTAATTCTGCTCCGTATGCCATACCTACAGATTCCCAAACACATTTATCAACAGATATTTCAAACAATAATCTCGAATCATTCTGTGTTTCAAATATGTTTTCCATTTCACGATAATAAACTTCTAAACTACCAGATATAATTTTTCTTGAATTATAGGTAATTCCGGCAGTATAATTATTGCTTACTTGTGGTTTATAGTTTTGATTTATGGGCAACCACCGACTTAATGACACACCAATATCATTAACCTGAAGCTGATGTAAAGGATTGACTTGCCGATTGTATCCAAGGAAAAGGTTTAAGCTTTTATTGGGTGAGAAAGTTAGAACTGTGCGTGGCTCAATTGTTATTCTTGAATAAGTCTCGCCTAATTGATGAATATTTTCTGAAAATGCGTTTAATGGAGCAAGGTGTATATTGGCTCTTGGATTATAAACATAATTTACTCTTGTACCTGCTTCGAAATTAATTGATGGAGATATGCTATAAGCAACATTATAAAATAAGCCTATTACATGTAATAATTCCTTTGGAAAACAAGTCTCTTGAAAAATTGATTCTTTTCCCATCGGATTAAGATTAAATGGTTGAATTTGAGTAGCATTATAGTTAAATCCAAAAATCATTCTTACTTTATCAGAAGTATAATAATTAAATATGGTTTTACTTTGCAATTCAAAAACATTCTGGTTCCACTTAAAAGAATTATTGTCACTTCTGGAGATTTGATGTAGATATATCCTACTAGCAATTAGGCTGGTATTTATAAACATCTTCGAACTAACAACATGGTTCCATCTAAGATTTACCATTTGATTTATTCGCTTTAAATTATCTATAAGCGTCACTACATCTGTCCCTGTATATGCCGATAAGAAAATGCGATTTCTATTATTTAACCTTGTATTTAACTTAATATTAGCATCATAGAAATAAAAGTTTAAAACCGAAGAAGAAATATTAAAGTTTAATATTCTGGCTATTCCATCAATATAAGTTCGACGAAACGAAAGTAGAAGTGTTGTATGATCTTTCTTTATGGGCCCTTCAATAGAAGCCTTTGCATCCATTAGCCCAATGCCTCCTTTAATTTGCCATTTCTTTGAATTTCCTTCGCGCAACCTCACATCAATTAATGAAGAAATTGCCCCATATTCGCTAACAGGCATATCCGATTTATATACATCCACATTATTAACAATATCTGGATTAAAAACTGAAAAGAATCCACCAAAATGAGCAGCATTAAAAATTTTAGCATCATCCATTAAAAACATTGTCTGGTCCGCATTTCCGCCTCGAACATATATATTCCCAGATGACAATTCACTATTGTTAATACCTGGAAGTATACTAATGCTTCTTGTAACATCATTTTCGCCCAAAAGACCAGGAATCTTCCTTAAAGTATTCATACTTAATCTGGTTGAATTACCTGTACTCCCTCTATTCCAATCACAAGTATCTTTTGGTTTAACAACAACCTCACTTAAAAAAATGCTTGATTGTACTAATTCAATATTTTGATTTTTAGAAGAATGGGAATCAATAATTTGAAATTGTTGCTCATAACCCAAATAGGTATAATAAATAGTTACTGATGAGTCAGGAATTCTAATCGAATAGAATCCATATGCATCAGAGACTACGCCATACCCTACCTTAGGTATAAAAACAGATACTCCAATAAGCGCTTCGCCTGTAATGGAATCTGTAATAAACCCAGAAATAGTATAATCAAATTTATCGGGTTGTTTCTTGAAAAGAACAATTTGTAACCCAATTTGCTTAAATCCAATTTTCTGCTTTACTAATACATCTTCTAATACAGTTTTTAACGTTTCTGAGGCATAAGCCTTTATTCTAATTGATCGTTTTGTTAGAATATCATCATTGTATGAAAAATCTATTTCATAAGTATCTGAAATATTGGCAATAAATTGTTTTAAAGAAATAGTCTGCTCTTCTATAGTAACTCTCCTGTCAAGCAACTCATTTTGTCCAAATAATATGAGTGGCATGAATAATAGACTAAATAGAAAAAGCTTTGAAGATTTTGCCATGGGGTAAAAATAAAACAACCCGAGAAATTTGTTTGCTGACGATATTAAAAAAGTTATCGAAATATTAACCCACTACTCTCAATGACAAATTCAAGTTGAAACGAAACTGCAATTACATCTGCTACTTCTTGTATTTCCTGATTATTAAATTTTCCAGTAAAACCTTGATTGGATATAGATTCCGGAATAGATATTTGAGTATTATAGTATTCTTCAAGAGTGCTTATCACTTCATGCATTGGTGTATTATTAAAAACAAGTTTATGAGTGTACCAGGCAAAATCGTTTACTCCAATATCCATTTTTTCAATTTTGCTTTCAGCCAGATTAAATTCTGCCTTTTGGTTTTTAGCTACTTTAACCAACTGATTATCTATCCTGTTTCCAAATTCAACCAGCCCCTCGATTACATTAAGTTCTATCAACTCCTTATTATCTATAATGTTAAATTTTGTACCAAGTACTTTTGCTTCTATACCTGAATTTGTAGCTACAATAAATGGAATATTCATTTTTTCTACCATAAACATAGCTTCACCTTGCAACTCAGTATTTCTATCCTTTTCTCCAAAGGACTTAGAATACTTTAACACACTATTTTTGTTTAGAATAACCTTTGAATTATCTGGTAAGGAAAGCTCCATTACAGAAGCTTTGGATTCAACAATTATTATTTTTTCAGAAGTATTCTTAAATAGAAAGCCTATTGTGAATAGTAGAATTATTGATGCAGCAATGCTTACTGAATAATACAGAAGTTTTCTGCTTTTCCCCTTCTTGCTTCCATCTTCTTCTTTTAACACTAAAAATCTTTTCCATTCAGCATCAACATCTGTAGAAATTTCCTTTTTTAACTTAAGGCTATCTTTCCAGATCCTTTCAGTTTGAGTAAACTCCTTTTGGTTTGCTTCATTAGATAACCACTTATCAAAAGAAGATTGTTCTTCTTTTGTAAGATTCTGATTGGCTAATCTTTTGCCTATTATATTATAAATTTCGTCTACCACTTAAAATATATCTATTAGTATGACATTAATAATTGGTTTAACCCTACCTGAAAATTAAAAAATATGCTGAGAAGTATTAAATATATTAAAGACTCATATAATGGTTTCAAGCTTAAACGAAGAGTTTTTAATGCTTTGCCAATATGCTTTTCTACAGCCTTAATACTAATTTGAAGGTATTCAGCAATTTCCTTGTTTGACATACCGGAAAACCGACTTAGAGAAAAAACCAAGTTGCATTTTTCAGGAAGCTCATTAATAGCTTTTCTAATCTCTTGTTCAATTTCTGCGTCCGATATTTCTTTTTGCTGCGAATCCTGCGAAATATCGCATTCTTCTTTCATTGAATCAACATAAAAAAACCGCTTGTTTTTCTCTATGTAATTAAGACTGCTATTAATTACTGCACGATGAAGGTATGATTTTATCGATCCTTTTATCTCAAGAACATCTTTCTTTTGCCATAACTTTACAAAAACCTGTTGAACTACATCTTTTGCAGCATCTTCATCTTTAATTACCGAGTATGCAATATTTGATAGCATAGCAAAATGGCTTCGAAAAACACTTTCAAATTGAGAATCGGTCATGGACTTAAATCTTGTCGTCTGGTTTCAACGTTAAAAGTAATAAGAATTTAAAAATAAAGAATATTATTCCTTTTCCATTAATACACAAATAGCTATATGCGGAGCTGTTTTTATATATTTTATCAAATTCTGCTTTATTCATTAAAAGCATCTATTAATCTTTTGTTTTTGATAAATCAGAAATCTAAACCAACTGTTTAGTAAAATTCCAATAAGATTGTTTTGCTTTTCAAATTGTTGTTTATATCTTTAATATAAGACATGCCAAAGCAGCTAAAGGTTTATACACTTTTATTTATAAAGAAAAAGTAAGAGTAATTTACATAAAAAGTTGTTTTTGTTGAAATATGAAATTTTATATAATATGTCGATAGTTAATGTTTTGTAGTTGCAATACCCCTAATGGTCATATGTAAATAGATTGCGGAAAATCTATTTAAAGCACTAATTATCGGGGGATTAAATAAATTGATACAAACAACTTCTATATGATTATAGAATATTTCAAACATATTCAGAATAAAATTCATCGAATAAAATTACTGATCCTTTTTACAGTATTATTGCTTAATATTCCTATTTTAAAATCTCAAACCTACCAATATAGTTCTGGATACCATGTTAACACCGATGTAACCGGAGGAGTATTTTATGATGGTGGTGGACCAACCTCTGCCTATGGTGCCACCGATTCTTATACCGTAACCTTTATTGCTCCTGCTGGATATAATTTAATCTTTGATTTTACTTCGTACCTTATTGTAGGAAATGGAGTATTATCTATTTATAATGGGCTTACTGCTGATCCAACTGCCTTAATCGGTGATTTTAGTTATACAAACCCTATTGGTGATGATTTATGGAGTCAGATAAATAACAGAAAATGTTCCCCATTTATATTAAGTAGTGGTAGAGCTTTAACTTTTGTATTTGATGCAAACAATACTACCAATGGTAGTGCTGATGTAGGTTGGATTGCCAATATTGATATCTTTCCATCTAGCTATTCGCAAAATAAAATAAATGAAATAAGTGGTCAAACGATTATTTACGAAGGCTATTTCTTCGACGATGGAGGTTTTGAGGATAGATATAGCACCACAGATTACACAACTACTTTTCAGGCTCCAGCTAATCATATACTGAAAATAGAGTTTATGTTTTATGATATTACGGGTAATAATGATAAGCTGGATGTGTATGACGATAATTCAACAGCTGGAGGGGGTGCAACCCGACTTGCACGACTTCAAGGGAACTCCGACCCGGTAACCTATTATTCAACAGGCGAATACCTAACTATTGATTGGACTGCTAAACAAACGAACCCAACAATAAGGGGTTGGGTTGCAAAAATAGAAGCCATATCGGTAAGTTGTGGCTCATTTAATATGACAACAACTACTACAAATACTGACTGTGGACTCTTTTTTGATTCTGGAGGAGGTGCTGGTGATTTTTCCGGGTCAGATAATCTAACCCATACTTTTTGCTCAAATAATGGTCTTCCACTCACCTTCAATTTTTACGATTATAATTTAGGTAGCAGTCAATTACTTGTTTATGACGGCTCCAGTACTGCTGCCACTCAACTCAATTTTACAACTTCCTCATATTTCGATGAAACCAACATGAACGATAAATATATTACCTCTAGTGGCAATTGTATTACTTTCGATTTTAATGGTGCTAATCCAAAAAACAGAGGGTGGGCATCAAAAATTGTTACTCAGCCACACGTGGATAACAATGATATTTGCGAAGCTACTGCCCTTTCTGTCAATCCTGCAAGGCAAATGGACAACTATAATAATATTTACGCTACCCAATCAATGGCTGAACCCAGTTGTGTCGGGGCTGCTTCAGGTGACTTCTTAAAGGATGTTTGGTTTTATTTTATTACCCCCACTGATGGTTTGTTTACAATGGATATTGAATCCTCGAATTTTAGAACGATGGGGGCAGCTTTATATTCGGGCTCGTGTGCAGGCCCTCTAACCGAAGAGCAATGTACAGTTTCCGACAATATTAGTTTTACACAGGCCGACCTGACAACACCAACACCAGGCGACACCTTGTTTGTTCGTATTTGGGGGCAAAGTGGAGAAGCGGGAACCTTTAATATTGGGGTATATACTCCCCTATCGGTGTCGTGTTCTGATGCCAATTATTACGAGGTTACAAAGGAATCAACTTTATCTTATGTCGAGTTTAATAGTCTGGGGGCTTTGCTTAATCCAGCTCCCGCTTGTGGAAGTTATAGTCAATGGAATGATGGTCTTTCCTGGTATAAAATAACGGTACCTGAGTCGAAAGAATTAAGTTTTAAAACACAAAGAGGTAGTGTTGACAACATTAATTTTATAGTGTATTCTGGAAGCGATTGCAGCACACTTTCAACAGTGTTTTGTTACAACAATGCTGAAACAGCCGACTATTTATATGATGCGGCTGCTCATGCGGTTGGGGATACTCTTTGGGTTGTTTATTGGGGGGATAAAAACAATGGTGCATCTGGCAGCTATCTTTTCTCAATATATGATCCAGAACCGGAATCAAATGATCCCTGCGATGCTATTCTATTCAATGTTTCTGGTGAAGAGAACTTTGTTTATTATGATAACACAGGAGCTGATGATAGTGGAGAGATTCTTGCTTCCTGCAGCTGGACTGCTGGCGATAAAGATATGTGGTTTAAATTTATTGCCCCAAAAGATGGTAAAGCGACTATTAAAACAACCGGTGGTAGCCTAACTGATATTGGATTAGCTGTTTATAGTGGGAACTGTAGCAGTCTTTCTCTAATGCAATGTAATTCAAGCAATGGTCTTGGTGTGATTGACATTGACTTAAGTGGACTTACACCTGATGATTCAATTTTCGTTAGGACTTGGGGAAATAGTGCTGCTTACGGCATCTATGGCTTAAGTATTTCTGTTGAAAACCCAGATGGACCTTGCGATGCTAATCTTCTTAACGTGCAGGATTATTCTGCTACTGGCAGCTATAATTTTCAGGGCTATTCAACAACAGCAAATACTGCTTCTGGCATAGCTGTTCCTCCATGTGGTAGTCCAACAATTAACGATATAGATATTTGGTTTAATGCGGTAGTCCCCGCATCTGGACAACTAGGATTTTTAACGCAAAACGAATCTTTACCCAATTTGGGTATGGCCCTTTACAATGGCAACGATTGTGCGAATCCTAGTTACCAAACATGCACTTATGATGTTTCAGACTTAAACCTTGAATTAACCGGCCAAACACCAGGAGATACCATACGAGTTCGAATTTGGTCTGACAACACATTAACCGGCTACTTTGAAATTGCTGTATATGATGCCGGTGCGACACTTGACATTGTTGGCTTAGAAACCAATTATTGTTTTACCACCCCCAGCACAACAGATAATATTGCTGGTTCTCCTCTGGGAGGAACATTTAGCAGTGCTACCGGTGCTGTCTTTACCGATAACGGCGACGGAACCGGATCAGTACACATTGGTGGTGATAGTACGCAATGGGGTGACCATTCTTTAACCTATACGCTTGGAGGATCGAATGTAACCAAGAATTTCAGAGTTGCTCCTTCCTATAAACCCAATATTGATATCGACACACTTAAAATATGCGATGGAGAAACCCCTTCAGCAATTACAGCAAGCGCCGAAGCTGGATCTGTATTTTATTGGTATGACGATGCTGGACTAACAAATTTAATTCATACTGGAGCTAGCTTTACAAGCTCAGAAAATACATGGGTAGGCCCAGATGTAATTCTTACATTTAAATATTATGTGGTACAAGAAATTGAGGGTTGCACAAGTTCCGATAGTGTTACTGTACACCAAGTAATCAGAATCCCTCAGACTGGTCCACAATTCCATATTGGAAATACTTGGGGAGAATAGAAAAGCCTTTATTTACTTCCATGGTATAATTTTCATGCTCTTAAAAATGCATTAAAACCGCAGGGAATAATAAAATTGGATTTCGAATCGAATTTCTCATCGAAATAAAAGCTAAAAAATATATTAATCTTTTTTCATGAAAGCCATAATTGCTTTATGCGGAGCTGTTTTGCCTTCAATTTCAATAGTTTTAAGTTCAATAATATTGAAATATGGATCGAATAGTTTTATAAGTTCGTCCTCTGAAGAAAAATACAAGGTAGTACCAAGAGGAGTTTCTCTTACCTTCCCATTATTTCCAAAACTATCATCTTCCTCGCTAAAACATAACGAAAGGTATTTTGCTCCAGAATTTAAAACATTGTGTATACTCTTAATATATTGACCTCGTCTTTGAGGGAAGATATGATGAAGCAATTCCCAATCAAATACAAAATCGAATTTATCATTGATTTCATTTAAACCAAAAAGCACATCAACGACCTTAAAACTACATTTAACATTTTTCTTTTTTGCATTCTCTGTTGCCTTTTCAATTGCAATAGCAGAAAAATCAATTCCTGTAACATCAAAACCTTTCTGAGCAAGATTTACAGAGTGGTTTCCTAAACCACATCCAACATCCAGAGTTTTACAAGGTTTTAATTTATCACTCTCAATTAAATCCTCTATAACTTTAGGTAATGAATACATGTTCCATGGTAACAAATCAGGAGGAGTATCTTTATATATTTTATCAAATTCTGCTTTATTCATAGTTTAAAAGCATCTATTAATCTTTTGTTTTTGATGAATCAGAAATAAGTTTGTTAAGCTCCCTAAGCTCACCTTTATTAAGGCTTCGAGTTTTACCAATAGGCAAATCTAATTTAATATTCATGATTCTTACTCTACGTAATTTCTTCACCTTATAATCAAGATGTTCGCACATTCTGCGAATTTGTCTGTTTAGTCCTTGGGTTAGAATAATACGGAATTCATATTTACTTACATATTCAACTTTGCATTTACGCGTAACAGTATCCAGAATTGGTACACCATTGCTCATTTTACGAATAAAATCATTATTAATCGGTTTATTAACAACTACCATGTACTCTTTCTCGTGTTTGTTTCTGGATCTTAAAATTTTATTTACAATATCTCCATCGTTCGTTAGTAAGATTAATCCCTCGCTATTTTTATCCAATCGTCCAATCGGAAATATTCTGGTCGGATAGTTTATGAAATCAATAATATTATCTTTTTCCACACGGGTATCTGTTGTACAAACAACTCCAACAGGCTTATTAAAAGCTAAATAAACATGTTTTATATTCGGTTCTGTTATTAATTCACCATCAACATGCAATTCATCATCCGGTTTTAATTTGGTCCCCATTTCAGGCACCTTATTATTTATAGTCACTCGCCCTGCCTCTATAAGCTTATCAGCTTCTCTTCTGGAACAATAGCCTATTTCACTCAAATATTTATTAATCCTGGTTTCCTTAGTAATTTTCATCTTTTAACAATAAATTCTATACGGTAATACTTAGTATTGATTCCAATTTCAAGTATTTGAGTGCAAAGGTAAATTTATGTTTTGATATGAACCTTGTTTTGAGAAAATTATCACGGATGGGTATAAATTATAGTTAATATAACCTGAAATACTATTTATTACTATGTCAAATAACTAAAAAGAAGTATTTTCGAAACGAAATTAAAAACAGATTATTATGGATGTAAAAGACAGTGTTGGAAACTTATTAAACGATGGCGATAGTGTTACAGTAACAAAAGATTTAAAGATTAAAGGAATGTCGAAAACTTTGAAAAGAGGCACTCCAGTAAAAAATATACACCTGACTAATAATGCAGGCGAAATAGAGTGCCGTGTTGGAAAAAGTACAGTCGTATTAAAAACTCAATTTGTTAAGAAAGCCTAGAAAAATATAAAAGTACAGAAGGTAAATCCTTCGCTTTTTACTATTCACAAATTACTATTCATTTATATTTGCAATGGCAAACTCATCAAATAATATCAATATTCTTTTCGTATGCATGGGCAATATATGTCGCTCTCCTAGTGCAGAAGCTGTAATGAATTCACGCATTGCGAAGGAGGGTCTTTCAAGTAAGATTAAATGCGATTCGGCTGGCACTATTTCTTTTCATGCTGGAGAACCAGCCGACGCCAGAATGAAACAACATGCTCAAAAAAGGAATATTCGTTTAACAAGCATTTCGCGTCAAATTAGATCCGAAGATTTTGAAGAATTCGACTATGTTATTGGAATGGATGATGAAAATATGTTTAACATGCAGTCGTTTCTTCCAACCCCTGAACTTGGAAATAAAATGTCGAAAATGACCGACTATTGCTCAAATGAGAATCCAGGACATGTACCAGATCCTTATTATGGAGGAGCTGACGGATTTGAACAAGTTCTCGATATACTAGAAGATGCTTGTGAAGGGCTGTTGAAACATATTCGTGATGAACATAAATTCTGAAATAAAAACACAGATTGAAAAATTTCTTAATGAGAAAATTGTTTCTACAAATTCTGTTTCTGGCGGCTGCATTGCAGATTCCAAGATAATACATACAGAATCAGGAGATAAATATTTTCTTAAAACACTCGCAGGAAGCGAATCTATGTTTCTGAAAGAAGCTAATGGTTTAAATGAACTTTCTAAACCAAATGCAATAAAAGTTCCAAAAGTTATTCTGGCTGATAAACACTTCCTTTTACTAGAAGCCATTGAGCAAGGTAGTAAATCGAAAAATTTCTTTCATAATTTTGGAGAATCATTTGCTCTAATGCACAAATATACTTCTGATATTTTTGGTTTTTTTGAAGATAATTACATTGGTGCAACTCCTCAGCTAAATATTCCTGTAGGGATACAACAAACAAATTGGAGTGAATTTTATTTTGAAAAACGCATACTGCAACAATACAAATTTGCAGAAAAGAATGGCTATGCAACAAATGAGCTCTCTTTATTAATTGGAAAGTTAGAGAACAAGATTGAGACTATCCTCAGTGGAAGTGAAGAAGCTCCTACCCTTTTACATGGCGATTTATGGGGAGGCAATTACATGTGCGACATATCTGGAGAGGTCGTTTTAATTGATCCGGCTGTGTATTATGGTCATCGCGAGGCTGATTTAGCAATGACAAAGATGTTTGGTGGTTTTACTTCTGATTTCTACCGTTCCTATCAGAATACATTTCCTTTGAAAGATGGTTGGGAATTTCGTGAAGACCTTTATTTGTTATATCATTATATGAATCATCTTAATTTATTTGGACAAAGTTATTATAGTACAACCGTTAGACTATTAAACAAGTACATATAATCATTATTTAAAAGAATATCATACTTGAAATTTGTTAAGTATTTCCTTGAAAAACTCAAAAAAAATCTTGCTATCTGAAACCTTACTTTCTAAGTCAAACTATCTTAATCCTCAAACATGCATTAAACAAGCATATTTGACTCTATGAGCCGACGAAAAGTCCTGTTTACCATGACTTTTCGGGATTTAACCCTGATAAAGAAAATCAGCAAATAGGTATTATTAATACTCTTGTATCTATCTGATTCTTTTGTTAAATTATTCAATTATTTCAAATGAATAATGCCGGTTAATATATTACTAGTAATTACTTTAAAATTCTGAAAGAAACTGAAAATGAGAAAGTAGAGATGTAGTAATTTGCCGGAATTTTTGCGATTATAATTCTTTGGCATATAAGTTTTCTGATATATTTGTGTGCTACTAATCAAACTATTATAATTATATGCTATCACCCAAATCTTGGAAACAGTATGTGTTGTTGTGTTTAATTCTATTGTTTAGAGCAAACCTTAGCTAATGCTAATAATATGTTTTATTACTAATAATAACTTCAGCCCTATTAAAATAATAAGCTTAAAAAAGGAATAGTCAACTTACACAATTCCTTTAAATATTCACTAATTAATCTCTAACTAATTACTATTATGAAAAGAAAAATCACTACAATTTTAGTTGTTCTATTAACGGTTATGATAGGTCTTAACCTAAAAGCTCAATGGTCGCTTGTATGGAGCGATGAGTTTAATGGCAGTATGAGTTCTGATTGGATTGTCGAAACTGGAACCGGCGATTGGGGCTGGGGAAATAATGAGCAACAGTATTACAGGGCTGAAAACCTAAGTATTGTTAATGGTGCCTTACAAATCCAGGCAAGAAATGAATACTTTGCCGGAATGAACTATACCTCGGGCAGAATTAAAACTCAGGGTAAAAAATCATTTAAGTACGGAAAAATAGAAGCACGAATTGCAATGCCTTCCTTTAGTGGCGTTTGGCCAGCCTTCTGGATGCTTGGTGATAATTTTGGTAGTGTTAATTGGCCTGCTTGTGGCGAAATAGACATAATGGAGCATGTTAACACTGGTGGTGAAATACATGGTACAATACATTGGGAAGAAAACGGACATGCTAGCTATGGAGGAAGTACAACTACAAGCATAACATCTTATCATGTTTATAGTATTGAGTGGGATGATCAATATATTCGCTGGTTTGTTGATGGTTCTCAATATCATGAGGCTTTTATTGGTGGTGGAATTAATGGCACAAGTGAGCTTCACAATAATTTTTTCATCATTCTTAACATGGCAATTGGTGGTGAATGGCCCGGATACAACATAGATAATAGTGCTATGCCTGCAAATATGTTAGTAGATTATGTAAGAGTATACCAAAAAAGCTCTGGTAGCACTGGTGTTTCTGGACTGGGAGGTACTTATGTAATTCAAAATAGAAACAGTGGAATGGTTATGGATGTTGTAAACGGAGATCCTGCTAATGGAACAAATATTCTTCAATATATCAATAACGGAACCGCTAATCAACAATTTACATTATCTGAAATTGAAACAGGTATTTATAAAATAGTAAATGTTGCTACAGGTAAAAGTGTTGA
>JBNKCO010000029.1:0-2839 GCA_050287785.1 Bacteroidales bacterium | reverse complement strand
GTACATTTAACCAAAAGAAATGCCAGTGGTTTTGCTCTTGATGGTGGCAATGGCGGCGCTAATGGGCGACAAATATACCTGTGGAGCAACGATGTTAATAACGTAAATCAGGCATGGGTTGAAATTGACCGTGGTAACGGTTACTATAGTTATCAAAAATTAAATACCGAGTACTGTATCGATGGAGGCAATGGTGGTGCAAATGGACAAGCAGTTATCTTGTGGCCATGCGATGCAAACAATGAGAACCAACACTGGCAAAAAATAGATGCTGGTAATTCAAACTATCGCCTTCAAAAACGAAATTCTCCGGGCTACTCAATCGACGGTAACAATGGCGGAGCAAATGAACAGGGCGTATATTTATGGGCATCTGATGCAAACAATGAGAACCAACAATGGACTTTCTCATCATCATCATTAAAATCGTCCATTATTGCAACAGAAGAGGAATCAATTTCCTTAACAGAAAAAATAATTGCATATCCAAACCCGGTTACCGATGTGTTGAACCTTAAGCTATCAGTCCCAGCAAATGAAATAGCTATTATTTCACTAGAAGGAAAAGAACTTTACAGGCAGAATTCAACTTCCGACAATGTTGAGATAGACATGTCTGACTATAAATCAGGAATATATTTTGTAAGAGCAATTGGTCAAAATGAAACCTGGACACAAAAGATTTTAAAGAAATAGTGATTAATAAGATTTATTAGTTAAAAGGCTGTCTTACCTATATTAAAGACAGCCTTTTTTCTGGTCTGAATATTTATGTTTTTACCTAACCGCCTTTGAATATTAGTTAAATACGGTTTTTATAAAAAAGTAGATTATTACAGTCTATCAAAACGATCAATAATGATTGATGACAATAATAGGCTATGGTACGGCACACAAAACAAAGGTTTGTTTTATCACCTCCTGTGAAGGCGTTTTTTTTCGGAGTGTTTTATGCATGTTAAAAACATCAATAATTTCGGTATAAAATTGTCCTGTATTCTATAATAACTGTCCTCTTTTTAATAATCCATAAACCTTTGATTATCTATATTTAAGTTGCGAATTACGGATTAAAACTAAAAAAGTTCAAACAAGTGTGGTTTTGTCAATATCGTACGAGTAAAGTCCTTTAATAGGAAGTTCACATAAGGTTTTAGACTATTTTCTCATTCATTATTTACTAACTAAAACATTTTTTATGAAAAAAATTTTATTATTATTTTTAGTTGTAATAGGTATTTTCCCTATTCAAATGTTCGCTTGGCAGGGTATGTCAACACCCCCTTTGCATATTGAAGGTCGCTACCTGAAAGACCCTTGCGGTAACAACATTATGCTTCATGGATGGATGCAACCAACCAGTAGTTATTTTAACGGGCGTTTTTATAATGATCCTACTACTTTTACACCGGAAGATTGCGCCGAAGCTCTTAATGTTTACAAAAGTGTTGTTGATTTATTGTCAAACCCAAACCCTCTTTTTGGTTATGACCATGGCTGGTATAATAATTTTGTGCGTATTTGGCCACCGTCTAATGGATGGAACAACGATGGTACAGTAGACGAAGCCCTCCAGGACAGGGCTTGGGAAAACATGTATATACCTTATATTGAGTATTGCAGGCAGAAAGGTGTATATGTAGTATTAGTAGGGAATGCTCCTGATGACGGTACATTTATGGGCGCTCAACATAAATCTAACATGATTGCCTACTGGACCAGGATATGCAACAAATATCCTGAGGTTAAAAATGCTGATAATGTAATGTTTGAAATTTGTAATGAACCTATTGCTATTGAAAGCCAATTAGGAAACGATGACTGGGGGTCTGTAACTGAGGCTCACGACATTGCAGTGCAAACTTACTTTCAGGATATTGTAAACGCAATAAGGGGAACTGGGGCTAATAATATTATTTGGGTGCCAGGCTTGATTTGGCAACAAAGATTACAAAATTTTGCTACCTATCCTATATCTGGTACTAATATTGGTTATGCAGGTCACAGGTATCCTCTTGGAGCAAACGAAGCACAAGAAATTATCGATAATTTCAACAGCGATTTTAAACTTTGTTCAGATAAGTACCCTGTTATTATCACAGAAGGTTCGTGGCATACAATGGATTCCGACCAAGGCCTGCGAACCGGGACAACCGAGGTATTCGGAGTCACCATGAAGAACCTTTACGACAACGCAGGAAATATAAGCTGGATATGCGGTATGACAGAAGAGTTGATAGGAAATATGGAAGGTGGTATTAGTGCTTTTACTTATCCGGAAATAAATTGTGGACGAGCAGGTTTTGATTGGTGGCCATCTTATGCTTCAAATGCCCCAACCGATGGCTGTTGCGAACCTACTTCAATTACCTCATACCTTCAGGTTGACGACGGAAGTTGGCAACAAACGTCAAGTGTTACAGTTGATGCTGGTGCAAAAGTTAAATTTGGCCCGCAGCCCACATCAGGCGGCTCATGGTCATGGAGCGGTGGCGGTACATCCGGTACATCGCGCGAACAAACAATTTATCCTACAAGTTCAGTAACTGCTACGGCTACTTATACTAATACCTGTGGTGCGCAAAGCTCTCAAAATTTCACTGTAAATGTAAACGGTGGAGTCAGTACAACCGTTCATTTAACCAAAAGAAATGCCAGTGGTTTTGCTCTTGATGGTGGCGATGGCGGTGCTAATGACCGACAAATATACCTATGGAGCAGCGATGTTAATAACGCAAATCAGTCATGGGTTGAAATTGACCGTGGTAACGGTTACTATAGTTATCAAAAATTAAATACCGATTACTGTATCGATGGAGGCAATGGTGGAGCAAATGGA
>JBNKCO010000028.1:0-69413 GCA_050287785.1 Bacteroidales bacterium | reverse complement strand
AATACCAAAATTAGTCAAATTGCCTGAGATGGCCTAAAGTATTTGTCATGGTAATACACTATCTCTAACCGAAATTAATTCCTGCTCGCATTGGCATTAAAAAGAAGGTTGCTAAAAATGCAATAATTGAAATAATTATACCTGGAAGGATTGCAATAATTATAGCTTTCCATGTTTTCACATCATATACTTTTCTAATAGCTATAATAAACAATATAAGTGTCCAAAAAGCAAAAACTGCATGGATTATTGAATTTCCTAATTGACTAGATGATACCCCCGGGTATATTAACTTATCTGTAGCATTATCTGATCCAAAATTAATGTTAGCAAGAATAAATAGAATGATGCTTCCTGCTATTTGAGGAATCCTTACCCAGGAAAAAATTGCTATCGAATTCTGAATAGTACTATTGCATTTGAATAATCTACAGGTTAAATGAAAAATGAAACTCAATAAAATAAAATAAAGTAATCCAGTAATGCCAGCAAGAAACCCGGCAAAAGTCACATCAGCAGGCAACTTAGTAAACGAACTTAAAATAACACTCCACGAAGCATCATAAAACATAGGGATGCCCAGAATAAACATAAAAACAAGACTCCATGCAAGTGAAACATTTTGGATTATGTATTGTACAGTGGAACCTGGTTTTATCCATATATCTAAAATTAGCCGAAAAATAGATCTCCGTTGAATTATCTTTTCTGAAAAATTGTCAATTAACTGGGACATAAAACAAACTTTAAAAACGTTGGTTAAGGTTTTTATAAGCGAAATATAAGAAAACTTAATTCAATAATTAATTAGTAAAGTAAATAGGAGATTTTAAGGTTCGCTTCCTGTGAGGCATACAAAGTAGCATAATAATAAAAGGTTGGCAGATGCGGCAATATTTGTAGTTGCTTCCCCATGAGCTTCGCCCTATGGGGACTTATGTTTTGCCCTTTCCAGGCTATTAAAACAACAAGTAGTTTTAAATGAAGTGTGATGTAATAGCCAATTTTCGAATAAAATTAAGTTAAAGAGATAGATTATTGCAATTTAAATGAAATTGCCTCCAAAAAGAAATGCTATATAAATAAGGTATGGAATAAAAATAATAATTAGTGCCTTCAAAAATCCAATACGAAAAACATACATTAGTGCCATTGAAAAAATTATTGCTGACCAGACTAAAGTTCCAATTTTCAAAATTGTTAATAGCGTATTTACCCATATATGCTCTTCAAGATAAACATCATTTTTCAAAGAAAAAACAATAAATATATCGTAAGATAATTGAACCAAAGAATATAATATTGTTGGAATTCTCGACCAGCCAAGAGCAATTTTAACACCATTAAAATTATATGTGCCTACTACCCATTTTGCTATTAAAGTATAAATTCCAGTCAATAGATATAAGAAAGCTATACTCCCTAGGGCTGAACCCATGAAAAATACAGCAGCTCTAGTTATATCAAAGGTCTGTAGGCCAAAAATTGGCAGTAAATAAACATTATTAAATGTGGATATGCCAACAATCAGAAAAATCAGATTTACATACTTGTCGCCTATATTATTGATAATATACTTAAAGGACTTTAGGGGCTTATATAATATTTCAACAAAGAATAATCTTTTATTAATTCCTGAATATTCCTCTTCTGTGTTGAAATTATCAATCAATTGAGACATGGTGATTGGTGTTTTACAATCGAAATAGTTTTTAAAAGAGCCTCCAATATAGAAAATCTTTATTAATAGCTCTGATTTTAACTTAGTGAAAGAGTCGCATGCAAAGTTTTGCCTTTTATAATTTTAGCAGATGCGACAATATTTGTAGATGATTTCCCATGGGCTTCACCCATGGGAAATCATGTTTTGCCCTTTCAGGGCAAAATAAAAAAAGGGAAGACTTTCATCCTCCCTAATTTTTGTAGCCCCAACAAGACTCCCTGCCTGCGTGACTCAGTCAGGCAGGGAACTTGTATCTATTGTTTAGGAAACTTTTCGTTGAGAATTGTTCGCAATTTACGCTTGCCAGACGCATTTTTATAATACTTTTCTTGCTTACGAGCTTCTTCAATACTACCTATAAATTCCTCAAAAAACTTAATCCACGGAACATGGGCTTTAGTGCTTTTCACTTTCCCTGCGTTGTGCTCTTTTAAACGAATATCCTTTTGCTCGGACATTCCTACATAGATTATATCTGAACTTTCACTATACAAGCCATAAATCCACCAAGCTCCATTTTCCATATCTTTTTAAATTAAAAAAGGGAAGACTTTCATCCTCCCTAATTTTTGTAGCCCCAACAAGACTCGAACTTGTATCTATTGTTTAGGAAACAACTATTCTATCCCTTGAACTATGGGGCCTAATTATAATTTATTGTAAAAGTAAGAAATATTACTTGTACTTCTTTCTTTCCATTCCTTCCAGCTTTCAGGACGAACCTATATCTATTGTTTAGGAAACAACTATTCCCTGTCTGCCTACGCAGTCAGGCAGGTATCCCTTGAACTATGGGGCCAATTTCGCCAGCAAAGATAAATGCTTTTCCGATTTTGGCAAAAGAAAAAACTAAAGGGTAAAAATTCAAAAGATGGTGAGTAGAGACCTTTTCCCTTTTTATCCACGGTTTTCTGCTCTATAGAACTCTCTTTGTGAATAATTAACTTAAATCCTTTTCAAGCGAATAGCTACATTTGGAAAAACTTTTTCAGATGATTTTCGATCTAATATTTTTAGTCATTTTTATTTACGCTGCTTTTCGTGGCTTTACCAAAGGCTTGATTGTGCAGGCTGCAACTTTTGCTGCACTACTACTCGGCTTATTCGGTGCAATTAAACTTTCAGGTTTTACCTCAAATTTACTAATTGAAAAGACTAGTATCGAAGGCGAATACCTACCTATTGTTTCTTTCGCTCTAACTTTTATTGGAATAGTAATTCTGGTTCACTTGGTTTCAAAACTTGTAGAAAAACTCGTGCAAGCTGTAGCATTAGGTTTTATCAACCGTTTGGCCGGAGCCATCTTTAACATGACTAAGTTTGCTCTTATTGTAAGTGGTGTTTTAGTTATTCTAAATACTATTAACGAGAAAAAAGCATTCCTTCCGGAAGATGTCGAGAGGTCAATGATGTATGAACCTCTTTCCGGTTTTGCTCCGCTAATATTCCCTTACTTGAAATTTGAAAAAACTCCCGATTTTATCAATAATATTGAAATCCCAAATTTGGAAGAAGAATTGTAAAAGCAACTTCCCTTAATTGCTGATTTGTTGTAATATCTTTGGTAATCAGTAATATTAAATCTCATCAAATTAGATTTGTAGCCCTCAAATATTATCTTTGCAAAAATTTTTTCAAACAATGAACCTGATAGAAGAACTCAAATGGCGCGGCATGATTCATGACATTATGCCCGGTACCGAAGAACAACTTGAAAAGGAAATGACAACAGCATATGTTGGTATTGACCCAACTGCTGATTCGTTACATATTGGCCACCTTGTTAGTGTTATGTTGTTGAAACACTTGCAGGCTGCAGGTCATAAACCTATTGCGCTTGTTGGTGGTGCTACCGGTATGATTGGTGATCCATCGGGTAAATCTGAAGAAAGAAATCTGCTTAGTGAAGATATTCTTCGTCATAACGAAAACTGTTTGAAGCAACAACTTGGAAGATTTCTCGATTTTGAATCTGACATTCCAAATAAAGCCGAATTGGTAAATAATTACGATTGGATGAAAGAATTTTCATTCCTTGAATTCATTCGCGATGTAGGTAAAAACATTACTGTCAATTACATGATGGCCAAAGATTCGGTGAAAAAACGTTTGGAAACCGGACTCTCATTTACTGAGTTTACATACCAATTGGTTCAAGGCTACGACTTTCTACATTTATATAATGAGAAGAATTGTAAGCTTCAAATGGGAGGCTCTGACCAGTGGGGGAATATAGTTACTGGTACCGAATTAATTCGTCGAAAATCTGGCGGAACTGCGTTTGCATTAACTTGCCCATTAATTACCAAAGCAGATGGAGGTAAATTTGGAAAAACAGAAAAAGGAAATATCTGGTTAGATCCCGAACGAACTACACCTTATGAATTCTACCAATTTTGGCTGAACACATCGGATGAAGATGCAGCAAAATACATAAAAATATTTACCCGAATTCCTCCTGAGGAAATTGATGCGCTTGTTAAAGAACATATGGAAGCACCTCATGCACGTCAATTGCAAAAAAGACTTGCTGAGGAACTTACTACCTCCGTTCATAGCAAAGAAGAATTGGAAAATGCAATTGAAGCATCACAAATTCTTTTCGGCAAAGGAACCACAGAAAGCCTTGCAAAACTAGACGAAAGAACATTCTTATCCATTTTTGAGGGAGTGCCACAATTTGAACTTAAAAGATCCGTTTTAGATAGCGATACAAATGTTGTGGATATGCTCGCTGAGGAAGTTCCGGTTTTTCCATCGAAGGGTGAATTAAAAAGATTAATAAAAGGTGGTGGAGTAAGTATTAATAAGCAAAAAATTGATAATGCAGATTCATCAATTGATAGCTCTTTTCTACTAAACGAAAAATACTTGCTTGTATCTAAAGGCAAAAAAAATAATTACTTAATAACAGTAAAATAAATACTCATGGGAAAATCTTCCAAAAAAACCTTCATGGTTTATGACGCCTTTGATCTGATTCAATTTGCATGGGAAAAAAAATTCCTGTTGATTGGTATTACATTTTTAGGAGCAGTGCTCTCAATAATTATTTCTTTAACTTTAACAGACAAGTTTAAATCGACAGTTGTGTTGTTCCCCGCAGCTTCAGTTTCATTGTCAAAAAGTTTAGTAGAGACTACTTCAATTCAAATGGATAATAGAGATGTACTTTCATTTGGACGAGAAGAAGATGCCGAACGTATGTTGCAAATTCTATATTCAAATCAGATTAAAGATTATGTTGTTCAAAAATATGGTCTGATGAATCACTATGAGATTGATTTGGAAACAGATAAATTTCCCTATACAAAACTTGATAATAAATATAAATCAAATATTAAATTTCGAAGAACTCAATTTCAATCAATAGAAATATCTGTGCTAGATGAAGACCCTCAATATGCGGCAGATATAGCCAACGATATTGCAGCTTATATCGACTCGACTATTCATAACATGCAAAAGGAAAGAGCCCAGGAAGCATTTAATATTGTTGAACATGAATTCAATTCTGCTCAAACTGAAATTGAAAGTCTGAACGATACGATTCAGAAAATCCGCATGCTCGGTATTATTGATTATGAATCGCAAGCAGCTTCTCTTAATGAGGCATATGCCCAAGCTATTGCAAGAAACAACACTCAGGTTGCCAATAAGATTAAGAACAGAATGAATAACCTTGCAAAGTATGGTGGAATTTATGTTGAACTATCGAAAAAACTAGAAGCAGAAATTGAAAGATATGGTCAGCTAAAAGCAAAATTTGCCTCTGCAAAGATTAATGTAGAACAAACTGTTCCTCAGATATTTATTGTTGACGAAGCGAAAAAATCAGAAAGAAAATCTGAACCTAAAAGGTCTATTATTGTTTTGGTTAGTACAATATCTACTTTTGCCATAGCATTATTATTGTTGCTTATTGTGGAGAATGTTCGAGTCAGAATGAGACAACAGTAGTGAACTGGCTCAAAGAAAATAAAACCAATTTATGGGTACTTTTACTAGCATTGTTCTACATTGCTGTAAATATGTTCCTTACATCCAAAGAAGTTTATTTCTTCAATGTTATACCTGTGGTAATTTTCTTTGTGTATCTTGCTTTTACCAGACTTGACATTGTTTACTTTATTATTATTGCCTGCACTCCACTTTCAATTCCGCTAATTGAATTTGCAAAATCTTCTCCAATTGATTTTTACATTCCAACAGAGCCTATCCTTTTCGGTGTTATGCTTATAGTAATTTATAAGCTTGTAAAAGAAGACTTTATTGACAGAAGAATTATTAACCATCCTATTTCACTTGCGATAACTTTTAACCTTTTCTGGATACTGCTTACCTCTGTTACAAGCAGTTTGCCACTTGTATCTTTTAAATATCTGCTCGCAAGAATATGGTTTTTGACAACCTTTTATTTGTTGGCTATTTATTTGTTTAAAAGGCCAAGAAATTATCGGACAATGGTATGGGTTTACACAATACCCCTATTAATTGTAATTTTTTATGCCATTAGCCGACATCTTGCATTTGGTTTAGCTAATAAGGAAGCAGCTCATATTGTTTGTAATCCTTTTTATCGAGACCATACCTCTTATGGAGCAGTTCTAGCAATGGTACTATTTGCCTTTGTTGGAATAAATATTAAAACTAAGCAAAGTTTCCTGAAAAAATTATTCATTGGAACAATAACCGCTATTATCTTGTTTGCTCTCTTATTGTCTTATACCCGTGCAGCATGGATAAGCGTAATAATTGGATTGGGAATATTAGCTACTACACTTCTTAGAATTAAGTTTAAATACATTGCCTTGGTAGGACTTTTAATTATAGGAGCCTTATATAGTAACAGAATATCTATTCTCCATAAAATGGAGAAAAACAACCAGGATTCATCATCGAATTTAGCCGAGCATGTACAATCGGTAACAAATATTGCTACTGATGCTTCTAACCTTGAACGGTTAAACCGTTGGGCGGCAGCATTAAGAATGTACAAAGAACGACCTGTTTTCGGTTGGGGTCCCGGAACATATATGTTTAAGTATGCTCCTTTTCAAAATTCTTCACAACGTACAGTAATAAGTACAAACTTTGGCGATTTAGGAAATGCGCACAGTGAATATATTGGGCCACTTGCAGAATCAGGTATTGTCGGAATGCTTTCCTTTATACTCGTTGCAATTCTTGCGATAATAACTGCCTACAAGGTTTATCATAAAGTTGAAGAAAGAGAATTGAAGATTGCGGTACTTTCAGCAATGCTTGCTTTTATAACATACCTTGTTCATGGTCTGCTTAATAATTTCCTTGATACCGATAAAGCATCTTCCTTATTTTGGGGATTTGTAGCCTTAATAGTTTCACTGGATATTTTTTATGTACCAGGAAGGAAAAGAAATAGGTTGGAAATTTAATCCTTATTAGAACAATTCTATTGCCAGCATGCTGATATCATCGAAAATTGCTGCGCTCCCATCGAGAATTCCTTGCTTTTTTATAATTGTTTCAAGGTTTTCTGCCATTGGTTTATTGTTTATTATACACTCTTCTATTTCTCCTGTTCCAAAAGAAACTCCCTTTCCATCCAATAACTCAACTAAGCCATCGGTATAACAGAGAATCTTAGCCGGACCTTCAATTGTAACAGATCCTTTTCTAATCATCGGAATTTCATCTAACATGCCAATGCCAACACACCCCTTATCAAGAAATGTGAGCTCGTTTATATCTTTCCGGTACATTAATGGTTGATTGTGACCTGCATTTATGTATTCCAGTTCGCGAGTTTTAAAATTGTACTTAGCTACAAAAAGTGTAATAAATTTCTCTCCATTGGCAGAATTAATAACACGGTCGTTTAATTTCTCAACCAATGCCGGAAGCGATATTTCATGGGTAAACATTGCCCGAAGATTTGCCTGGAAATTTGACATCAAAAGAGCAGCAGAAATTCCTTTACCAGAAACATCTGAAATACAAAAACCTATTTCGTCTTTATTAAGAACAATATAATCGTAATAGTCGCCTCCAACTTCAAGGTGCGGATGATAGAAAGCTGTCATGCTCACCTTATCATTTTGAGGCAATACTCCCTCAGTCGGGATAAGCATACTTTGCATTTTTGATGCTAACTCAAGCTCCTTACGCATAGCTTCCTGATGCAAACTCTCATTAAACAGTCGCATATTTTCTATGGCAACTATTATAATATTCGAGAGGGTTTGAATAAAATTCAGGTGTTTAATAATTGGGCTAACTCCTTCGACCTCTTCATTGATATCTCCAATAATTACATAAGCTATTGGTTTGCCATGATGAAGTACCGGAACAATGATATCATATTTTCCTATACCGGAATTTTTTCCGTCTTCCCATTCAAATGAGATTTCATCGTATCGTAAAAGGTCTTGTTCAATATCAATTTTTTCCAGAAATTCTTCTTCATATCCTTTATTAAGAATGCATTGCCACTCCTCTCCATATTTAAAAAGTAAGAGTTTCCCAATGTTAAGGTCTTCATGAAGTAAATCGGTATAACTTTTAAGAAGTTCTTCCTGAGAAAGGTTTTCATTAATAGCCAAAGTAATATTTAGTAAGGCTCGTAATTTAAACGTAGTCTGTTCTAATCTTCTTATGGCAGAGTTTTTACCCATGCTATATCATTAAAAATTAATGAACAAAAATAAGCATGCCGATTGAGCTTTACAACCAGCACACTAAAACATTGTGTTATTTAACACGCTCAACATAAGAATTATCGCGCGTATCAACTTTAATTTTATCCCCAATTTCAACAAACAACGGCACATTTACAATAGCGCCTGTTTCAACTGTTGCAGGTTTAAGTGCGGTTGAAGAGGCAGTATCTCCCTTCAATCCTGGTTCTGTATATGTAACCTCCAGTGCAACTTGTACAGGAAGCTCACAAAACAAAGGAGTCTCTGTATCGGCATGATAAACTATTTCACAGTTTTCGCCATCCTTTAATAATTGAGGAGCATTAATAAGTTCTTCTTGTAAGGGAATTTGTTCAAAAGTTTCGTTGTGCATAAAGTTGTATCCCATATCATCTTTATATAAAAACTGATAGGGACGACGCTCAACTCGCTGAACTTCTATTTTATGACCCGAAGCAAATGTATTATCAATTACTTTTCCTGTTTTGATGTTTTTAAGTTTTGTACGTACAAAAGCAGGTCCTTTTCCTGGTTTTACGTGCTGAAATCCAGTTACTGTGTATAGGTCATTATTAAAAAGTATACATAACCCGTTTCTAATATCTGCGGTACTCGCCATAATTTGAAATTTTTATTGCACAAAAATACAAGGAAAAATGAAAAAAAGTAGTTTGATGGTGTAATTGAATAGAAAAACAGTGTTTTTAATTTGTATTTGAACAGAAGCTGGAAGTCTGAATAATTATTATTTCAGACTTCCAGCTTCTAATAATGACCTTTTACGACTTCCTACCTCTCCCAACGGATACTGCTTTGAATATTTTCATAGTCTATTAATTCACATTTTACTGAACCAACAATTAAATCGAACTTAATAAGAACTGGAACCATGTTTTCATCATCAGTTAGCCAGAACGACATGTCGTCTTCAGACTTAAAAATTCTACCAGGTTCAACAATGGGATCAAATCTATGACATCTAACCTTACCATATTTAGTCTTCACTTTATCTTTTCCTTTATATCTTATTCTGAATTGGAAAACCTCATCGTCGAAAAAAGTATTGAAACATAACTCCTTGCCTTTATGGATGGTATCTAAATCAAGTGTTCTGAGAAAATATAGCGCTGAAACCATATCAAGAGTTCCTTTAGGCACAATGTGCTCTCCGCTTTTTTGACTGATTACGGTTGTGTCGTTATGAGCAAAATTAACTTCGTTATAGTACTTATAGTCACCCTCATTTATTTTTCGAACCGATTTGTATGGTAAAGTATATTCATGGTCAAAATAACTTTCATATGTGTCTTCAATACGAAATATTTTATCGGTAACTCCAGTAGTTCTTGCTTGCATTTTTGCATGAAAAGCATTTTTATTTTCAATTGTATTATCCGATAATGTAAGAGTTGCCTTACCTCCTTTTATTATTCCGTAATGCAAAAGAAAAGTTAGTTTCTCTCCTGCGTTAAACGCTTTTTGTTTAGAACTATTTCCTTTAGGAAATTGTTTAGCACTGACTTGTACTAAAACAAATATTCCTGCAATCGTTAGTAATATTTTTAACCCTTTCATAACAGATAGTTTTGAACATAGATTTGCAACAATCGTGCCTGAAAAGCATCTTGTTTACTGTGATTTACAATACTAATATTTGCCTAGGAATAATTCTAAATAGTTTTTTAGACCAATATTGTCCTGAGAATTACTCCTCCTTTTTAGATGGAAACAGAATGTTTTTTTTAGGTGTAGTTGTCACAAAATCTTTTAGATAGAAGGGTTCGAAATAAGCTACATCTTCAAATTTACTTTCTGCTAATTTCGATGTAGCAAGGGTTTTCATAAACCTTGCTGAATGCTTAAAATCAGAATAGAAAAACGCATTCTTATGTGTAACAATCTCTTTGAATTTATTTGCGCCGGAACCAAAAAATATAACCGGTTTTTCTTCCAGATATTTAAAAAATGAGCTCTCATCAAGAATTAGAGCATTAACTCCCACTTTTGTTTGATAGCTACTATCGTACAATGCTGTGTATACTTCCATTCTACGAGCATCAAGCATTGGTGCAAAATAGAAATCGGCTAAATTCATTTCTGACAAAAAAGTTTCTGGAATTCCAAAACACATTGCCTGAAGTGTTGATACAGAAATTAACGGTATATCAGCACCATAACATAAACCTTTTGCTGAAGAAACTCCAATACGAAGTCCTGTATATGATCCCGGACCTTTACTTATTGCAACGGCATCTAAATCCTCAACTTTTAGCTTTGTTTCGTTTAAAACTTCTTCAATATATACTGCTAATAGAACTGAGTGTGAACGATCTTCTGCTGAATCACGAAAAGAAATAACTTCTCCTTTTTCTGAGATTGCAACAGTGCAAATATCTGTGGCTGTATCAATGCTTAGAATCTTGGTCATTAATAACATTTTTAATGTTCCACAAAAATAGTAGTAAAGTTTTATTTCTTTTCTTTGTAATCGAAATAATATTCGATATTTCAGAAAAAAATGGATGAAGTAAAAACTATAGAATTTGATTTTGGACCGGTTACAATAAATCGTAATAACCGAGCTCGAAATATGCGTATAAAGGTTCATCCAGAAAAAGGAGTAAGCGTAACATTACCAAGAAATTACTCAGAAAAACATGCCGTAAAATTTATCTCTGAGAAAGAAGCCTGGATTCGGAAAAGCCTTAAAAAAACTTTAACAATAAAACAGAAAAATACCGTATTTACAGAACAGACTATTTTCAATACAAAATTTCACAATCTGCAAATTCAAACTCATTCGAAAGCCAGTTTAAAGTTTGAAGTAAAAAACAAGGTAATAAATATCTGGTATCCTGAATTTGCTAATATTAATGATGAAAGAATCCAAGAATTTGTTAGACAAACGATAGTTAAAACTTTACGCTTTGAAGCTAAACAGTATCTTCCAAAAAGAACAAGCGAATTGGCTGAATTACACGATATTAAAACCAATGATATAAAGGTTAGAAATAATAAAACCCGATGGGGTAGCTGTTCAGGTAAAAACAATATAAATCTGAATATTCATTTAATGCGTTTGCCCGATGAACTTATTGATTATGTGGTTTTGCACGAACTGGCTCATATAAAACATAAAAACCATTCAAAACATTATTGGACTTATTTAGAAAGTATTTGTAATAATGCCAGAATATTAGACCGAAATCTGACCAATTATAATCTTATTTATTGGTAATTTTACTTCTATAGCACTCTGATATAGACCCAAAAAGCATCTATACATTTTTAAATATAATAGTGTAATTTATATACTTCTCAATTGGAAATTATAGATTTCTATCGGCTAAATTATAAATATCAAAAGTTAGCTATTATTTTAAAATTCAACTCACTACCCATATTTAAACAAATAAGCTAAAACATCGTTTATTACTAAGAACTTAGGTTACATTCCATGTATAGTTTTTGTAGGGATAAAATAATTATAAACAAAAACATACTCATCTAGTTAAAAATTAAATATTTAAAGCATTATTTTGGAACTTAATTTAGTTAGTAACGTACAAACTATTAACCAGATGCATAGTCTTTTGGTATGGTTTATTAACTTTGCCTATTGTTTAGGCAAAATGGGAGTGCAAAATTAAAACCAGATTAATTAAACATAAAGTTTCACTGAACCGCAGTAATACATACAATGGGTTAATACTCAAGTGGTTATCTCCTCGGGCTAAAAGTAAGTTTTGGGTAAGGGGGATTTTTGTGTTTGTGTTATTTCTAGTTATTAGTACTGTACACGCACAAGTTCCTTGGATCGAGGATTTTACTGGTTTGTCTGATGGTGCAATTAATGATGGTCCACCTACAGCATGGAGCATAGATGTATCTCTAGTTCCAATAAATGGATCTTTTGAAGTAACAGCAAATGTATTTACTGCCAATCACATTGAGGATGCTGGTCAAAATGATGAAGCTATATGGATTTCAGAATCCATTGATATTTCAAGCGTTTCAGCAATAGAACTTTCATTAGATGTTTGGGATAATAATAATGTTGAAGGTGGCGATTGGTTAAGGGGTACATTTCAAATTGATGGAGAAAGTGAAGTTGAATTTTTTATGTATGACGGTGATATTAGTGGTACAAGTACTGAACAAGTTATCAATTTACAAGGAGGTTCAATTATTGTTAGAATTTATGCGAGAAATGGGGCAGCTAATGAAACCTATTATTTCGATAATATTTCTATAACTGAGTTTATTCCAACACCCTATTATTCTATCACTGATGGTTCCTGGAATAATACAGCTACCTGGTCATCAACATGGCCAACCATCACTCCTGTTACAACAATACCTGATGAAAATTCAGCAGTTTTTATTCAAAATGGCAATCAAGTAAATATTCCTTCGTCTGCCCATACTATGAATTTGAACGTTGAAGATGGAGATGTTTTATTTACAGGAAATACAGACTTAACTATACATAAGAGCGGAACTGTTACAATTAACAATGGTTCTTCTATTAACAGAAATGGGAATAGTGCGAACTTAATATTTGATAATGGCGCTGATTTCAATTTAATTGTAAATGATAATTCACCTGGTATTTCCCTGGAAGAAATTTTTGTAAGAGATATATCGAGTTTAACAATTAGTGGAACTGGTGCAATACAAGTTAGAGATGATTTTGATATTCAGGGCGATAACGTTGAAGTTACAAACGAGATAGACACGCTTTTTATTGGTTGGGATGGAACAGATATTGATGCTAACCTGGACTTTAGTGGAGCTGATTGCCATTTAATTAATAACGGAACAATAGTAAATAATAATACATGGTGGGGTATTGTTTATAAAGGCTCTAATAACACAATTACAAACAATGGTTGTTTTAATTTTCATATACTTGACTTCCTTATAACAACAGGTGTTTTTAATAATTATGGCACAGTAAATCAATATTCATCGATACAAGGAATTGCTAATTCTGGTGATGCCCAAATTTATAATTTCTCTGGTGCAACATGGAACTGGTCAGGAAATTCATGTGATAATGATTTGCAGTTATATTGTAACTATGAGGCAAATACTTTTAATTATAATAGATCTGGCTATGTTGCTGATAATAATGATCAATTTATAATTAATCCAACAGATTCATACTGGAATCTATCTCTTACTGGAACAAATGTTAAAAGAGCCACCAATAATTTAGATATCAACGGAAACCTGATAATTACCTCAGAGTTTGAACCAGGAGGGTATGATATTAATCTGGCAGGAAATTGGAATAATTCAGGATCCTTTTATCTTCCAACACAGACAGTAACTTTTGATGGAGATGCCGATCAATCAATTACAAACTCTTCAGGTGAAACTTTCTATAATCTGCAAATTAATAAAACTAGTGCGACTCTAACATTATTAAATGACATTGAAGCTTCTAACTCCCTAATTATGACACAGGGAAATGTAGATGCTAATGGAAATATTCTTTCCATTTCCGCTGGAACTGCCAGTAGTCTTAGTTATACTTCAGGTCAAATAATTGGTAAATTAGAAAGACAAATAGGCGAATTAGATACTTTTCTTTTCCCAATAGGAACGTCATCAAGTTACAATCCATTCCAACTTACATCCACAGGAGGTTCTGCTGGCTCGATAATTGGCCAATTTACTGCTTCCGACCCAGGAGGAACAGGATTAAGTGTTACTGATACTTCAGATGCTTTAGATGTAGATGTGTTCCACCAATTTGTTGAAGGATATTGGACACTGGAAGGCAATAATTCTGTTAATCGGAATTATAACCTTGAATTATCTGAGAATGGTTTCACGACCTTTACTGTTGATGGAAATACCAGAATAATAGATAGAACTTCTGGAGGAAACTGGAATAATCCTATCTCAGGCTTCCATGGCTCTTATAGTTCTCCTTTTGTTGAAAGAACTGGTTTAAACATAAATGATGGCAATGAATTTGATTTTTGTTTTGGACATCCTTCCTGTGTGCCTGTTAGTATAACAACTAATCCTGTCGACAAAAATAATATTTGCGAAGGAAGCGATACATTGTTTTCAGTTGAAGCAACAGGTGGTGGAACTTTATCCTATCAGTGGTATAAAGTTGAAAGCTCTGATATTCTACTTACCGACGTAGGTAATATTTCCGGAGCTACAACTGATACATTAAGAATATCTAATATTGATGACACTGATGCTGGTCAGTATTATTGCGTAGTTAATAATATTTGTGCTTCACCAGCAACCTCAGCAAATGCAACCTTAGGTTTAGATGATGAAGATCCTACAATTACCTGCCCATCAAACGTGGATCAGTCAAATGATCTTGCCTTATGCACTGCAATTGTTAATGGACTTTCTCCAATTACTGGTGATAATTGTGGTGTTGTATTACAAACTTGGTCTTTAACAGGAGCGACTATTGGCAATTCAGCTGCAACAGGAATTAACGATGCCTCCGGTCTGACCTTTAATTTAGATACAACCACTGTAAGTTATTATATTGAAGATGCACAAGGAAATAATACAACCTGCAATTTTGAGGTAAGAATAATTGATACTATCAAACCAATTATTACCACTTGCGCGGCGGATACTACGATTAATCTGGATGCCAGCTGTGATTTAACCCTGCCTGACTTTACCAGCGATGTTGACTTGACGGTCAATGAATGTTCTGGCTACATTGTTACTCAAGCGCCTGTTGCAGGAACAATTATTTCCGATACTACTGAGGTGACTCTTTATGTGACTGATGAGTTTAATAACGTCGACTCTTGCACGTTCCTCGTTAATACTATTGATACTATCAGACCGGTTATTACTTCTTGCGCGGCGGATACTACGATTAATCTGGATGCCAGCTGTAATTTAACTCTGCCTGACTTTACCAGCGATGCTGACTTGGCGGTCAATGAATGTTCTGGCTACGTAGTTACTCAAGCGCCTGTTGCCGGAACCATTATTTCCGATACTACTGAGGTGACTCTTTATGTGACTGATGAGTTTAATAACATCGACTCTTGTACGTTCCTCGTTAATACTATTGATACTATCAGACCGGTTGCTGCTTCAATACCAACATTAAGTTTGGAAATAAGCCTTAATACAGGCTTTGTTGTGATAACGCCATCTGATCTGGATAATGGTAGTACTGATAATTGTGGAATTGTAGGAGATAGTGTAGATATTGATACTTTTTATTGTGATGATATTGGCAATACCATTCCTGTTACATTAACTGTTTGGGACGAATTTGGAAATTCAAGTACTTCTTTAACAGATGTTACAATAACAGGATACGATATTGAGCCTGAAATAACAGTAAATATGCTTAATGATACAGCATTGTGTTCTGGCGAAGACTTAATTTTTAATTTAAGCTCCAATGCTGATTCAACCTCATACATGTGGGAGTTTAGTGTACCTGATGCTTCAATCACTGGTTGGCTGAATGATACAGTCGATTATCCACTTGATGGTGATTTTAACCTTATTCAAACATTATATAACTCAAGCGATACTGCAAAAAAAGTAAGCATTAATATTAAATCCAGGCTATTTAAACTTTGTGATCAACCTCAATTTGATACAACTATTACATTCTGGATTATTCCTGGATTATCAGTTAATCTTGAACCAGATATTGATACTATTTGTAATGGAGAGCAAACAAATATTATTATTAATAGTGTCAATGTATTTGAAAACTTAAGATTTAAATACAGGATTGAGCCTGTTAATCCATCTGAAGTTCATATTGGATACTTTGATGCTACAGATACTATTGACCAGGTAAAAGGTTATGTTATTAAAGATACACTTACCAACCTCTCTGAAGATGCACAATTGGTTTATTTCATTGCAAGTCCGTATGTATTAAATAACAAATCTGCAGGCACATATTGTGACGGTGTTATTGATACAACAGAAATGTGGGTTGAGCCAACAGCTAAAGTTCATTTCGATCATTATGCAGACACTGTTTGTACTGGATTAACATTTACCCCCATTGAATTATCTAGTGTTTCGAAACCAACTATTGGTGTAAGGTTTGATTATACAATTGTACCACAAAATATCGGGCAAGTGACAATTGTTAATAATGGCCCAACTACCATGCTCTCAGAAGGTGCCTTAATAAGTGATTCTCTGTATAATCTATCCGGTACTGTTCAGGAAGTATATGTAATTGTTACTCCATACTTATTAGACGGAATCAATAATCCTAGATGCTCTGGTGTTATTGACACTATTATTATTCAGCTTACACCCTCACTGGTTATGCAGGATACTGCCAGAAAATATGTTAAATATAACATCGATTGTTTTGGAAATTCTAATGGAGCATTCTATATGTATCCTTACGGTGGAATATTGGCATTCGGCTCATCTGTTTTTGACCATCAGAATCTGAGTTATGAAATTACAGGTCCGGGAGTATCATTGCCACTGAATGATAGCCTGGCAACCGATGTTTATGTAGTTGATGATCTTGTAGCAGGAATTTATACTCTAAAAGCTACCGATTTCTCAGGATGTATTTCTGAAAAAATTGACACTATTACTCAGCCCGAAACACCACTGAATGTGGAAATTTTTGAGATTGTGCCATTAATATGCCAAAACAGTAAGGGTATTGTATCTGCCAGGAAAACCGGCGGCACATACTTTACGATAGGCCCTGACACCATTGGCTATAAGCAAGCTTATTGGGCGAAATCCGGATTCCTTAGTGGTCCAAAATTATCAGATACTATCTATGAGGCAGGTAGTGGTGATTATATCGTTGCATTAGTCGATACTAATGGATGTATGGCCCACGATACGGCATATTTATCTGGATCTGAAGTTCCAAGTTTTAGAGTTATTTCTACTCCTCGTCAGTCTGGTGATTATTACAACATTAGCTGTAAAGGGGCAGAAGATGGCATCATAAACGCATTACCCTCAGTACCTGGAACTTATCTGTACAATCTATTAATGATTGTTGATTCAGATACTTCCATCAATTTTACTAATACCACTGGGGAAATAACCTGGGAAAACTTGCCAGCAGGTGAATATCAGATTAGTATTACTAATTACCAGGGGTGTAAAAACTCTGTACCTGTAACACTTACCGAGCCTGACTCTCTGGTGATACGCGGTTATTCAACCAGTGAATTCCACGATAGTTCATGGAATGTGTCTTGTAATTATTCATCTGATGGGTTTATTAATATAGATAGTATTTCTATTGACCAATACAGAATCCCAAATTACACATGGACAAGGAATGGAATATTTTACGACAACATAAAGAATCTTGCAGATATCCCAGCTGGTGACTACAAACTAGTTTTAGATGATAAGTTCTGCTATGATAGTGTTGAAATAAACATTATTCCACCTCCTGCCATTGAATACAGCTCAATAGATTCTATTGATAACCTATGTTATGGCGATTCTACCGGACAAATAAATGTTACTGCCACTGGAGGAGTATTAAATGGAGGTGATTATCATTACCGTTGGAGTCACGATACCACAATAAACAACAATGTTGCTTATAACTTAACTTCAGGACTTTATTCGATAACAACAACTGATAGCCTTGGTTGTAACCTTATTGAATATATTAATATTGAACAACCTGATTCAATATTAATTCATAGTACTTTATCGAACAATAATGGCTATGCAATAAGTTGTTTCGAAGGAAACAACGGTGATATTTCGATTAACATTACTGGCGGTACCGGTACACCAACCTTTAGTTGGGAATTCAATGGACAAGCAATACCAGGTACAAATCAATTAACTAATCTTCAGGCAGGAGAATATCTAGTTGTTGTAGAAGATCAAAATAATTGTGTTGCTATTGATTCCTTTAACCTTACGCAGCCAGATGAACTAGAAATTTCCTTTAATATTAAAGATAAAGTCTGTAAAGTATACGGTGAGGTTATTGCTGATGTATCTGGGGGAGTAAAATTTGCAAATAACGATTATCAGTACGAATGGTTAACAATTAGTTCAACTACCTCAGTAATATCAAACCTTATACCTGATATATATCCTCTGAGAGTAACCGACAGGAACAATTGTACAATTCTGGATACTGCGCTTGTTGGTGAAAGTAGCTCTATGTCCATTTCTCTTGCCGAAGAAAGACCCATTAGCTGTTACCATTTTAATGATGGGGTACTAGCCGTGTCAGTTGATAATGCAACTCCTCCATTAAATATTTTATGGAATGGACAAGCTGGCACCGAAAGATTGGAAGAAGTAGCCGAAGGAACCTATATTGTTGAAATAACTGATCAAAATGAATGTCGTGATTTCGATACAATTATGGTAAATCATCCTGATCAACTTCTTGCAGACTTTATTGTTGATGCCACAAGTTGTTACGACACAGCCGACGGAAGTATCTCACTAGATGCTATTGGGGGTAATGGTAATTATCAGTTTATGTTTAACGGAAGTTTAATAAATGATTCTGAAATTAATAATTTGCATTCTGGCGATTACCTTATTACAATTCAGGATGCTAATAACTGCCGAACCGATACTATAATTAATATTCGACAACCTGATTCATTAATTATTAATGAAGTTGTTGCTGAAAGAATACCTCCGACTTGTCCAGATGCACCTGACGGTAAATTAGTTGTTGAAGGTCTTGGAGGCACCGAACCATATAATTTTGTATGGATTGGAGAGGAAGTAAATGGAGAAACAATAGATAACATTAAACAGGGTAATTACCGCATTCGTTTGATAGATAACAATGGTTGTATAAATAACAAGAGGATTTACCTGACAGCGGAATTACCCGCTTGTCTGGACATACCTAATGCATTCTCACCAAATAATGACCAGTATAATGATATTTGGGATATCCAAAATCCATTAGATGAAAATATGGATCTGTCGTTGATTTATCCTGAGATGATTATTAAGGTATTTAACAGATGGGGACAAGTTGTATGGATATCTGATCGTGGTTATCCTAAGTCAGGAGCTTGGAAAGGAACTGATAGCCATGGAAGAGATCTACCAGTCGATTCTTACCACTACATTATTTATTTAAATAATGATTCAGGGAGAACTATGACAGGTATTGTTACAATAGTTAAATAGAAATCTCTGTTATTAATTTGTTTGGATATGATTTTGACAATAAATAAATTTTAATAGCGATCTTCTTTGAAGAAAAAAACAAATATAGCGATATTAGAGGAAGCAAGTTTTCAGTAAATACTATGCATAAAATCGGGGTAATATATATAATTCTCTTTTTGACCTGTTCTCATGGAATGGCGCAACAATCTCCCCTATATAGTCAATATATCCTCAATGAATTTGTTATAAACCCTTCAATGGCAGGTATCGATGGTTTAACATCCATTAATTTTACTGGCCGCAAACAATGGTTGGGTTGGGAGTTAGCTCCTGAAACGTACTCTGCTAGTTTTTCTGCACGGATATTAAAATCTCCAAGTACTTTTTTGGGTAAAAAGAAATCTGGATCAAAAATGAGAAAAAGCCCTTCTGGAAAAATAGGACTGGGTGGCTCGCTTATGAACGACCGTAATGGAGCAATTGTTAGAACCAACATCAACTTCACCTATGCATATCATGTTGATTTCAATCAAAGTCAACTTTCTTTTGGATTATCTTTTCTAGCACAACAATTCAGAATTGATCAGGAATTAGCGGAACTATCAGGACAGCCAGGAGACCCTGCTGGTGGTTTAATAGGTAAATCAACTTACATTCCTGATGCTGCTTTTGGAATGAATTTCTCCAGTAGTAATCTTAATATTGGAATATCAGCTTTTCAACTTTTTCAATCCCCTATTAAATTTGACGGTCAAGAAGTATATTTCAAGGAATTACAACAAACCAGATATTATCATTTTAATGGCGCTTATTTGGGAAAACTTAAAGGAGTAAGCTATAAATGGGAATATGAACCATCCTTAATTATTAGAGCCACAGAAACATTACAAGCAAGTGCAGATATTTCCATACGTTTAATTTATGAAAAAGAATATTGGGCTGGTTTATCTTTCAGAACCTCTGGCGATTTTATCCTCTTAATGGGCATAAAACTGAACCGCTTATATTTTGGATACTCATTTGATTATGGTTTCAACGAACTTTCAAAACTCTCCTATGGTTCACACGAAGCCCTATTTGCAATTAAACTCGGCGATAGCACCAGACGTTATAGGTATTGGGAAAGATATTAATTGAATTAATATTTCTATTACATATTCAAGTTAAATTAGCCCAAATCCCTAATTAGAATTTTAGCAAAACAATTAATTCGACTTCATGACCAAAAAGATTATTAATGAAAGTTAAGAAAACAAGCCCCCTAAAAATCTGGACAGGGAACCATCTTCTTGGATCGTCGTTTGGCCTTTTTTGTCTTGCCAAATGTGTATGAGAAAGAAATCTCATGCGAACCTCCGGTTGAGGTAATTAGTTTCGAAACAGTAAAATCATAGCTATAACCAATATTGAATCCATTAGTTTTTAATCCAGCCAACAAAATCAGCGCATCCTTCACATTATTCCCTCGAATTCCTGGAATACCACGATACCATACACCCAGCACCAGTGGATTGTAATGGTAATAAAATCCTAAATCTAATTGTTTGAACTCTGCTTGCTGCTTGTATAAAAATGCTACATGCATTACTGTAGGGATAGGCCTAAGTAAAGTTTCATGAACAGTAAGTTTTACGCCACCGAAAGCCTGAAACTTTACTGGAACAAGTGCCATGTTATCCGCATCAAACTCTTCGTAATAAAGCGATTGATTCGGTTGTAGCAAATGATCGAAAGTAAAACCACCCCAAAAATTGTCTCCATAAGTAATTATCGAGGCTGAAAAATCCAAATCTCCAACATTGTTGAATGGCGGTACTTCACCAGAAGAAGGAGCATTACCTCCAGCTGACATTTGATCGCTCCAAATTAGTTTGTTGAAATCAACTCCTCTTTGCGTGTATATAAAACTCATACCGGGACGAATATGGATTAAGGGGGTAACCTTAAAATCGAAGCTGTAAAGTAGACCTAAATTTGTTGTGCTTAAATTTCCAGAACCTGCTTCATCTCTTAAGGCTATAATACCAAGCCCGCTATGTAACTTCTCAAAATGGTGATCGAAACTAATTGAATAGGTTTTATATCCTATCTCCACTTCGGGCCATTGATTTCTGTAGCTTGCAGCAATTCTGTTTTTACCAGTACTCCCAGCAAACGAAGGTGCTAAATACAGGGAATTAGAATAAAACCTCGAAAAATGTGCATCCTGACAAAAGCCAAGTGCAGAAATTGCCAGAAACAATAAAAATATGACCCATTTTTTAACCATTTATTCTGCCCTTTATAAATGTAACTCTCGATTCAATCCCTACTAATAAAGTAAGGTTACATTCCCAGTTTTTGAGAAGCCCTTTCCATCTGAATAAGTACCCTTTACTTTCCAGATGTACACATCCTGTTTTGCAACTTTACCTTTAAAATATCCATTCCAACCCACTTCCTGATCTTTGCTTTCAAAGATCAATTCACCCCATCTATTGAATATCATTAGGTGATAGTCATCTACATGATCAATAATTCCTGGTTTAAATACCCTGTTCTCATCCAAGGGTGAATTAGGCCGAAAAGCATTCGGAAATTCTACTTTGCCTGAAGGTTCTGCGAAGACAGCATTTTCCATAACATATAAATCGAAACACCCATTCAAAGTCCAAACTTTCAATGTTACATCATATGTTCCGGCCTGTTTGTAAATATGTTTTGGATTAAGTTCGTCAGATGTGGTTCCATCGCCAAAGTCCCATTCGTACTTATCTCCATGATCCGATAGGTTAAAATAATTCACCGGTTCGTCATTGACATAGACATAGCGTGGGGCTATTTCGAAATATGAATTAGGAAGAATATAAACTCTTGTTGTATCGCTAAAAGTTGAAATGCCTCCCATTCCCGAAACAGTTAACTTGATTTTGTAAATACCCGATTCGTAATATGTATAAGAGGGATCTTTTGCGGTTGATATACTACCATCGCCAAACTCCCATAAATATGAATCGGCATATTGTGAGTTATTGATAAGTGTAACAGTATGAGGCATACAACCATTATCGGCTCCCTTAAAGTTGGCAAGCGGGGGAGATGGATGCAAACGTATAAGCTTTTTTGCACTATCGCTGCAATGTTCCCCTGATGCCCTCAATGTAATTGTAAAATTCCCAGCATCATCGTATTGCTTATCTTCCGGATTAAATTGAGTTGATCCTGTTTCGTCTCCAAAATCCCATTGATAGTTCCAGTCTCCCTCGGTCAAGTTTTCAAGTTTAAAAATACTGTTTGGAAATACTGCTTCCTCTGGAGAAACCAAAAAATCGGCCTCCGGAGTTGCATAGACAGTAATATCAGTATATGCCGTATCAAAACAATTTAGTGATGATTGGGTAATAACACTTGCGTTAAATGTTTTATCAGAAAATCCATTGTTTCTGTATGTATGGTGAACATAAAACCTACTCGAAGCAGTATCGCTTGATCCATCTCCAAAATTCCAATAATAAATGCTATTCCCTGGTGTCGACACCAATATTGTTTGTGCTGGATTACAGCTTGTTTCTGGTAATGGATTTATTTCAGCAGTAGGATTGGGCCATACCATTACATAATCTTTCTTATTATCGGTACATCCAAGAGCACTGATAGCCATAAGATTTACTTCCTCATAATTTATTACCGGTGTTTCATTTACAAAGGTATGTGTTGGGTGTGTTTGATTTGAAGAATTTCCATCCCCAAAAGTCCACTCATAAGATTCAGCAAACCTTGAAGTGTTTTCAAACTCAACAAGAATAGGACTACAACCCGGCTCTGTTAAAATCTCAAAGTCTGCAATTGGCAAATCTGATATTAATTGAATAGAATCATAAGCTCTACAACCATTAACATCGGTAAGTATGTAGTAAAAGTCTACTGTGTCGGCCTTTCGCGGAGTGTAAATCGGATTTGGAATAACATAATTATTTAAATCGTGAATAGGACCTGTCCAGTAATAGGTAAATGGTGTACTTCCATTATTTTCTGTATTTAGCTGATACAGTTCGTCAACACATGCAATTTTATCGGTATTAGTAATTTGCGTTGTTGGCGATTTATATACTGTTATTAATACAGAATCTTTGGTAATCTTCAGGTTCAAATCGGCAACTTCAATATACAGTTTAAACTGTCCTGTTCCGGGGGGAACAAATGTTGTAAAGAGTGTGTTTGTTGATGTTAAATAAGCTGTATCTCCTGTCCATGAATAAATATAAGGTGGAGTACCACCAAATAACCATGGCTTTATTTCATATGGTTCAGCAGTACATGCACTTTGCTCATAATCTCCTATATCAACTGCTATCGAGTCTTCAATTACAGAGATACTATGATAAACAGGAGTTCCAACACAACCATTAGCTGTTGTTTCAGTTACCGAAATAGTAAACGTTCCTGTATTTGGAAAAGCCAACCGAACAAAGTCATTCATGTTTTCCTCAACAATAATATCAGTGGGTATATTCCAATTATATATCGACCCTGGTTGTCCATAAATAATGAAGAACACAACATTTGTCTGATCTTTCAAAACAAGTGTTGGCCCTAATATATCAATTGCTCCAGGACTCGGATAAATACTAATTTCAACTTCCTCTCTCGGACCCTCACAGCCTGTTAGCTCATTATATCCTGCAACCCAATATGAAGTATTTGCAATTAAGAGTGGGGTTGAAAAGCTAGTACCCTCGAAAAGAATTGAAGATGTTAGTGGATCAGAATACCACCGATAAGTTGTAGCAAATGTTTGCTGGAGCGGAGTAAGAACAAAGTTTGAAGCACCACAACTGGCAGTATCAGGAATAATTGGCAAATCAGGTATTGTATTAATCATAATACTTAATAAGCTCTGGTTGCTTAGGCATTGAGTATTAGAATTGTATTCTGCAACTCTGAATGTTATAGAACTATCAATAATAGCTGTTTGGGTTGAATCGCCAATATTAATCAGATTGTTATCGGCATTGTACCAAAAAAGAGTATTCGAAGAATTTGATTTATCAGCTCGTAGAATGAATGAACTACTTCCACAACTTGAATCGTTATAGGCAACTGGTGGTTCAATTTCAGGCCAGACAATAATCTGTACCGAATCTTTATTACTTGTACATCCAGTATTCTGATCTACACTTCTTGCCCAGAAATACTGACTTGTTGTTATTGTGTCAATAATTAAAATTTGACTTGTGTCTGTGGGGTTCGTAGCAATTGAGTTTGTATACCAAAAAATACTCGTTGCTGGTGGTGGATTAATTCCGGTTAATCTTCCCTGACCCGGGCCACAAAGTGTATCCCCAAATAAATATGGAGGATTTGGAACCTGGTCTATTGTAATTGAGAATTGTGTCCTATTACTTTCGCAGGTTGAGACTGTGTCGTAAAGACTAACAAAATAATTTCTTGAAGTATTCAATAATCCTGTAGGAAACTCATTTCCTCTATAGAAATAATTAGGTTCAGTATTAGAAGTATACCATAGAGCAATTTGTCTGCCATTAGCTGTTGGTACATTTATGTTAAATGAACCTGGTCCACACGACTGAATATCTGTTAATGCCGGAGGCAGTGGGGCTTCTGTAATTTCAATCGTAACACTATCAGCTGTTGCTGGGCAAGAACCACTCGTAAACTTCCATTCAAATTCATAAATCCCCTCATTCCCAGGAAGAAATGTTGTAAGAGCATCAAATGAGTGTTCATCCGGAGTATAGCTCACTGCTCCAGGTCCGGATAGAACTCTCCATGTTCCAAGTCCAATTGCTATATCATTACCTCTCATAGGATAGTCGTACCCACAAGTTACAGTATCTGGACCTGCCAAAGCTTGCGGAACAGGTACTCCTAAATCTATTATCACAGTATCTGAACTTGTACAGATACCGTTTGCCATTCTCCATTCCAGCTCATACAATCCCTCATTTCCTGGCGCTACTGTAAAAGTTGCATTTGGCGTACTTGTATTTGGAGAAAAGGTGGGTGGTACTCCTGACGGATTAATAATTACATTCCAGTTAGCAGTTCCAACTGTTGGATAATTCGCACTTAATGTATCCTGATTCACAAAACAAAACTCTTTGTCGATACCTGCATCAGCTATTCCCGGAGTCTGGTATCTATAAATTGTAAGACTATCAGAGTTATCAGAACAAATTCCAAGTTTACTTTTTTGTGTCCACTTTAATACATTCGATCCATACGACAATCCAGAAACAGTTGCATTTGGTAATGTTGAATCAGATAATATTCCTGTCCCGGAAACAACATTCCATATACCAGTCCCTTCATTAATTGGCAAGGAAGCTGACAGATTTATCGTTGAGGTTTCACATAGCACTCCATCGGGTCCTGCTTCAGAAATTCCAGGAGTAAAATCCGCCTCAATTTTTACTGTATCCAGTGTAATAGGACAAGCTCCAAAATAACTGGAAACTCTCCAGGCTAGAATGTTTATTCCGTGAGCCATTCCTGAGTAATCAGTAATAGGATTTGTAGAATCTGCAAAAACACCACTTCCACTTAAAATATTCCAATAGCCTCTTCCACTTTGATCTGCCGGAATGGCCAAAAGACTTACTGGATCAACATCACAAAGAATTTGGTCGGGACCAGCCTGCGCTGCAGACGGCTGCCTGTCACTTGTAATAATTAGCTCGTCGGTAGTTGCACATGGACCGTTTGTAATTGTCCATGTAAAGATATTATTACCAAATTCAAGGTTGCTAACAAATGTTACCGAATCTGCTGGGTTTAAAATTACTGCTGAGCTGCTTGTTGACCACATACCTGCTCCCGCTGTTGGAGAATTTGCAGCAATAGTAATAGTATCATAGCATACCGTTTTGTCCGATCCTGCAAATGCATCAAGTGGCGTTTGATAAACCAGAACATCAACAATTGAAGGTGCGCTTTCACAGAATCCCTCATAACTAGTTACATAATATGTATATGTACCAGCAATATCCGGATCAAGTAATTCTGGAGGCAGCATTGGATTAAAACTATTACCTACAAAAAGTAAGGTATCAAGACCAGCATCTTTATACCATCGTACATCTGCCATACCAGCATTTGCAGTTAAGATAATATTATCGCCAGTACAAAACTCAAACAAACTTGGAACTGTAACAGGTGTAGGTGCAACAATTTCAATTCTAGCTGTTGTTTCGATTGGTGGATTATCTCCATTTATGGTATCTGCCGGAGCAATGCCATCTGTCGGATTATTATCATAAGGATTACAAACATTCCAGTTCCTAAGTGTAATTTCAAAAATATCTCCTGCAACTCCCCCTGCCGGTGCGCTTATCGGATATGAAGTTTGATTAGGGACATCAGCAGGAATGGGTATTCTGATAATTGGTCCATTAAGATCATTAACATAGTTGCCCGTCCCATCGGTCATTTGATAAACCACTGAACTAGCATCACGGACAGTAACATCAGGAATTCTGCTGCCGGCCTGGTTGTAAGTGTTGTAAACAAATTGAACCCAGCGATAATATCTGTTTGGTCGATCTGGCTCTATATTTATATTACAATTGAAGGTTGAATTATCTTCAAAGGTTACGTCAATAATATCTTCGCCCTCGCAAACACGGTATACTTCAGGAGCAATATTTAATATTCCACTATTTTCTTCATCGGTACCCCATGTACTAAATATTTGTGACTGGTAACCACTACTTAGACAGAGCTCTCCATCGAATACAATAATAGCCTCAGCTGTTCTTGAACATTCATCGGTAGGTGGATAAATATGATTTGCGCTTGCCCAGATGGAATCTCCATTCGTATTCCAATTTCCAGAAACAAGCGATTCTGCACCAGTACCATCGTTCCATCGAAAAAGAATCTGAACTAAAGTAGTGTCTACAGGTACTAAAAATTCAAATTTAGCATCCATAGTAAAATCTACAGGTGCACAAACCGATTTCGGATCCTGTGAACTTCCATTTACAGTAATAAGCGAACATTGACCATACATCTCAACGCCTATTACTAATGGCAATAAGAATAAAAAAGCCTGTAGCTTTGTGGTTTTCATTCAAAATGTTTTAGGAATACGAGTGCCCGTTCTCAATTCCTTAGTTAGCCCATAATAAAAAACCAACTGCATAAAATGCAATTGTAGTAGTTAGTAGTAGTTATATTTCTATACGGTAAAAAACTCTTTTTGTTGCGTTCGTCAATATTTTTTGTGCGTTCGTCAAAGTTTTTTGGTGTTTCATGGAAGTATATAAAGCGTGTGAAACATAGTTCGCAACAGACAGATATTGCGTATTCACTTAAAAAACGGTGTTAGAATGCTAGATTAATTATGTAAAAAGAAAAATTAAATTGAAATCATAAATACAAGTCGAGAAGACCTTCCGGGCAATCAACAAAAATCTTTTTGTCCTCTTCATGTATATTAATAATGAACTCTTGGTGGTATGGAATAAGAATCTCCTTGTTATGTTTTAAAACCCGCATAATAGGATTCTTTTCGTAATCAAGAATTGAATCAAATATTCCTATTTCTCCTAACTTATTGTCAATTACTGTAAACCCCTTATATGCATTAATGTTTGTTCCTTCAATATTAGAGTCAACCAAAACGTTCCTTTTAATATATACTACTGATTCGGAATATTTTCTTGCTTGGGGTTCTGAATTTATATCCTCAAATTTTATTGTGAGGGTATTATTGTTTCTTTCAGAAAATTCTTCAATAAAAAATGGAACTGGTAGTCCATCTACAATGATGAAAACCAATTCCATTTCTTCTATTTCTTCAAAGCTAAAATCATTTAGCTTCAGAACAAGATGCCCTTTAATACCATGTGGTTTTGTTAAAAAACCAAGTTGGATACAATCATCAAGATTGATCATGGGCAAAAGAGTTTTATTCTTCTTTCTTGTCTTCTTCTTTTGTTTCTTCGGCTTTTGTTTCCTCAGCAGGAGCTTCTGCTTTAGGCTCCACAACTGGCGTTTCTTCTTTTGCCTCAGCTTTTGGCTCTTCAGCAGGAGTTTCAGCCTTAGGTTCCTCTGCAGGTTTTTCCTCTGCTATTGGTGCTTCTTCTGCTTTAGGTTCTTCAACAGGAGTTTCTGTGTCAGCAGGTGCTGCAGCATCTTCTGTTTCTTCAGTAGCTTCTTCTGCTGGAGCAGCCTCAGCTTCTTTCCTCTTAGCTATTTCAGCCGCACGCTCAGCATTAACTTTTATTTCACGCTCAAGAGCTTCTTTTTCAGCGTCAGATTTTGCTTTAGAAACCTTTTCAAGTTCTCCCTGAAGCTTTGCCTTTTTATCTGTTAGCCATGCTTCAAAACGTTTTTCAGCTTCTTCTTCTGAGAAGGCTCCTTTTTTAGCACCTTCTAATAAATGCTTCTTCATTAAAACACCTTCTCTGGAAAGCAATGACCTACAAGTATCAGTAGGTTGTGCGCCCTTTTGCAACCAATCCAAGGCTTTCTCGAAGTCTAGATCTAATGTAGCAGGATTAGTATTAGGGTTATACAAACCCAGTTTCTCGATATATCGGCCATCGCGTGGCGCCCTGCTATCTGCTACCACCACGTGGTAGATTGGTCGTGTTTTTCGACCGTGTCTTGCTAATCTAATTTTTACGGGCATAAATACCTCTTATTTAATTAATAATAAATCCCTATTTTGTTTGGGGCTGCAAATATACAAATCTAATCTTAAAATCAAATCATTAGCATAAGATATTATGCCTTTATTATAAGAATAACACATTCTTTTTCTCGACAAGCTTATAAAAATAGTGTTTTAAATTCTCATTCATGTTTTGTATGTTTGTCCATTTTGCATCCAATTTTCTTTAAAATATCAACTATTTCGAAGACATGAAAAAACTATCTATAATTATCCCCGCCTATAACGAAGGCCCTAGTATACTTGAAATTCTTGGTGAAATAAAGAAAGTTGAACTTTTAAATGGTATTGAAAAAGAGTTGATTATTGTTAATGACTGTTCAAAGGATAATACAAGAGATATTATTCTGGAGTTTATTGAGAAGAATAAAGATATTGACATAAAGTTTTTTGAGCATGAGAAAAACAAAGGGAAAGGAGCCGCTTTGCATACCGGAATTAAAAATGCTACTGGCGAATACCTTATAATTCAGGATGCAGACCTTGAATATGACCCATTTGAATACAATGTACTTTTAAAACCTGTTGTTAAAGGTGTTGCTGATGTTGTCTATGGCTCCCGATTCAAAGGAGCTCTCCCTCATCGAATACTATTTTTCTGGCATTCAATCGGAAACAAAATGCTTACAGGCTTATCTAATATGTTTACAAATTTGAATCTTTCCGACATGGAAACATGTTATAAACTCTTCAGGACTGACTTAGTTCAAGAGTTGAAACTAAAAGAAAATAGATTTGGATTTGAACCAGAAGTTACTGCAAAAATTTCAAGAATTCCTGATATTCGAATATATGAGGTTGGGATTTCTTATTATGGAAGAACATATAAAGAGGGGAAAAAGATAAATTGGCGCGATGGATTAAAAGCCGTTTATTGCATTTTACGCTATAATATATTCAGATAAATACTTACTATGAGCAAGAAAGAATTCAGAATTTCGTTGGTTTTATTTGCTATCTTAATGCTCGCCTTAGCATACGAATTATTCCGCGATACTTTTTTTAAAACAGGTGATTTTACCGGCTATGCTCTTGTAGGTAATCTGGTAATGAAGGGGGATTTTATCTATAATCAACCCAATATAAATACATGGCCTCCATTCTTCTCCCTTGTTTGTGTTCCCATTGCAATTCTTGATAATTTCAACTACTACTTTGTAAGGTTTATTTGGCTTGTGGGTAGTACAATTTCTTTATATTATATTCTTTCTATTATTGTTCAGCTTTCTTTAAACCGTAAGCTTACAATTTTCCCTTTAAAAAGAGAAAACATTCTGACAGAAAATACAATAAGCGTTTTACATTGGGCCATTATGGTTCCATTCATTATTATTTTCAAATATATACTTGATAATCTGTCTAATATTCAGATCAATATATACATGATGCTTATGGCTTTGGGTGCCATTTACTATTATAATAAAAAACACCCGGGGATTGCTGCCTTAATTCTTGCATTTAGTATTTCGCTGAAAGTCTATACTATCTTTCTTCTCCTCTATTTTGTAATAAAAAGAGAATACAAACTTGTTGGTTATACAGTGCTTTTCGTAGTTATCTTTGCTGCTTTACCAATACTGGTTTACGGTTACGATCAAACAATAACATATTATTCTTTTTGGTACGAACACAATATTGCTGTATTTGCAGATGTAGGACATAAAAACCAGTCTTATTTTTCTTTAATTCGTGGCTTATTAATGCATGAGAGTCCTGGAATGTCTGGCCCTCTTCAACAAGAGATTTACATTAATATTTTTGATTTAAGCCTTGAGAAAGTTAAAAGGTTATCGTACTTAATTCTCGCACCAATTGGCTTATATGTTATGTATTTATTCCGCGAAAAACTTACAAAACGAAATGGATTGAAAGCATTCCTGGAATATGCACTAATCCTAAATGCTATACCTCTTTTATCTCCTCTTGCATGGAAAGCTTATTTCATTTTTTTATGGCCTTCATTTATCATGAGCTATTTATTTATTTTTGTCTTTAAGAATCAACTCAAGAAATCAACGCATCTACTTTTGAAAATCGACTTCTTTTTGGCAATTGTTCTAACAGTATTTTCTAGTGAAATTTTTGTTGGTCCACATTTCTCTGATATTCTGGAAGTATATTCTAGTATAGCTATTGGATCTATTATTATTGGATTAAATCTGATTCTTATCTATAAAAACTATTCAAAGTTTAAACCTAACAATCTAGTTCTTAGAGAAATTTGATTTCTTCAAGAAATACCTTTCTCTAATTATGGAGCCCCTATTTTAGTAACTATTTTGATGATAGATCTATTGTAATTGCCCGAGTATTAATATGTTTTTTTAATAGGTTGAATTTCCCATTAGGCTTAATTTTAGGTTATATTTTTTGAATTCTAGAGAATACATGGTAAATTTGCCAGCCGTTATTGAAATTGCGTTTGAGTAATTAAGATACTATTTACATATCGTTATAAATAAGATTATTATGAAACTTCAACTTTTTACAATTCTATTAGTTGCTTTTATGGCAACAAATCAATTATTCGCAAAAGCTCCAATTAAGTTTGGTAAAGTCTCCCAAGAAGAACTGGAAATGACTTTCTATGACTTAGATTCTTCTGCTGCAGCTGTTGTGCTTTGCGATTATGGGGTTTTTAACCGACAAGATTATTCTTTTACAAGAATAGTGCGAATTAAAATACTAAAAAAGGAAGGTCTTTACCTTGCTAGCGATATTTATCCCGGAGCTGAAAAGACCGAGATTAAGGGAAAAACATTTACCCTTGAAAATGGAGAAGTTGTTGAAACAAAGCTAAAAGGAGAATCAATCTTTAGAGAAAGAGTGTATGAGGATTATTTTCGTCTTAGAGTTGCAATGCCAAATGTAAAAGTTGGCTCTGTATTTGATATTCAATTTAGACAATCCTGGCCACCTTCAGCGTGGTACTTTCAAAGAGAAATACCTGTTAAATGGAGCGAACTAATTATGCCCCAAATGGAGTATTTCGATATGCAAAAAAAGTTTACAGGCTACGAAAAGCTATATATTAGTGAGTCGTCCAGATGGGTGGCGAAAGATATGCCAGCATTTAAGAAAGAGCCATATATAAACTCTGTTAAGAATTATATAACAAAGTTTGACATTGAAATGAGGAATATTGCTATCCCTGGAGTTTATTATAAGGAATTTGCTACAGATTGGGATGCTGTTGCCCGCAGATTAGAGGAGTATGAATATTTTGGGGGGAATATCAATGCTGCACTTTATTTAAGAGATATAGCAAAATCTATTGAAGAAAAATATTCTTCTAATACAGATAAATTAGAAGCAGCGTATGAAGCTGTAAAGAAAAATATCAAATGGAACAATAGTGAAAATCTATTTTGCACCAACAGTATGTTGGGTAAACCTCTTAATGAAGGTGTTGGGAATAGCGCTGAAATAAATATCATCCTATTAAATCTTCTGAAAAAATTGGACATTATGGCTTACCCTGTTATTCTTAGCACAAGAAATAACGGTATGCTTTCTCCTTTTTTTGCTAGTATAAATAAACTAAATTATGTTATTGTTTATGCAAAAGCTGGTGAACAAGAATACTTTATTGATGCAACTGAAGAAGACCTTCCCTTAGGTATGCTCCCAAGAAGATGCCTAAATGGCATTGGGCAAATGCTTATCGGGCAAACAGCAAAACTTGTTAACATAGAACCGACACAAATTGAAAAACGTACTGAAATGTTAAGCTTAACATTAAATGATGATTATACCTTAACAGGCACATTCAGTTCGAAACGCGAAGGATATGATGCATTTGATGTTAGAACAAACTATAAAAGATTCAATGGACTAGAAGAATATGTTGATAATCTTGAAGACTCATACTCAAATATAAAACTTAGAAACTTCCAAATAGATAATTTAGACAGCCTAAATGAAGTAGTTACTCAAAAAAGTGATGTTGAGATCGAGAATATGGTTTTTGAAATGGATGGCAATATATATCTAAATCCATTATTGCACCTTCAAATGGATGAGAATCCATTTAAGTTAGAAGAAAGGCAATACCCGGTTGATTTCACAACTCCAAAAACAGTTTTCTATAATATATCTATTAGTCTTCCTGAAGGCTTGTCAATACAAGAAATACCTCAACCTATGAGAATGGCATTGCCTGAAAAATCTGCAATTGTCACTTATAGTATCCAATCAATAGGAAACAAAATAAACATTATCTATAAACTGGATATTAAAAAATCTGTGTTTTATGCCAATGAGTATAAATTACTCAAAGAATTCTATAGCCAGATAATTGAAAAACATGCTGAACCTATTGTAATAAAGAAATCTTAAGAATGAAAATATATCGAATTTTATTTGTTGTTGTATGCTTCTTTATTGCTCAACAATTGATAGCAGGTGAAATTAAGTTTCCAGTAAATACAATTAAACCGGAACTTAAAGCAAAATCACGGTCTGTACTTCGATACGATGACAGACAACTAGAGATAACCTCATCGTCCGATGCTGTTTTAACCATCAGTTACGCTATAACGATCTTAAACAAAAACGGATTAGAAGATGCATATCTAAAAGTAGGTTACGATAAACAGCAGAAGGTGAAAAGAATTTCAGGTAAAGTTTATGATGAAAATGGGGAGAAAATAAAAAACTTATCAAACTCAGATATCTTAGATTTGAGTGCTATTTCCGGATTTTCGATATTTGAGGATACACGCATAAAAGTATACGACCCGGAAGTTTTAACCTTCCCATTCACTGTAGAATATTCTTATGAATTGCAACTCAATAGTTATATTAGCCTGCCTCGTTGGTATACTTATCCCGATTATGATATTTCGGTTGAAAATTCATCCTTTACATTAAGATTTCCATCTCATTTAGATATTCGGGTTAATGAGAATAACATTGAGCCTAACTATAAAAAGGAAGAGGATGGTTGGACTGAAATAAAATGGGAAGTGATGGATTTGCCTTCGATTGAATACGAACCTTTTATGATGCCTCATCAATTTTTTGAGCCAAATGTTAGTGTTGCACCGCATTTATTTAAATATGAGGGATATTTGGGAGATGCTTCTAGCTGGAGCAAGTTTGGAGCATGGATAAATATGCTAAATGAAGATAGAGACAATCTGCCAGAGGAGACTATAAATGAAATCAAAGCACTAGTGAATGAAATGAGTTCTGAACAGGAAAAAATTAGAACTCTTTACAAATACATGCAGGACAACACACGATATGTAAGTATTCAATTAGGTATTGGAGGGTTTCAACCATTTGAAGCAGAAACAGTTGATCGGTTAAAATATGGAGATTGTAAAGCTCTTTCAAATTATATGAAATCCATACTTAAGGTTGTAGGCATTAATTCATATTATACTCTTGTTAAGGCTGGGAATAGTATTCCTCTATTAAACAAGGACTTCCCTTCTAATCAGTTTAATCATGTTTTCCTTTGCGTTCCAACAGATAACGACACAATTTGGCTGGAATGTACAAGCCAAAATGTGCCTTGTGGTTATCAGGCTGATTTTACTGATGACAGAGATGTACTGGTTATTAATGATGAAGGTGGAACCTTAGTTCATACACCATCATATAGTTCTGAAGAATACCAAAAAGCGACAAATATAACTGTCGATATATATGAAAATGGGAACGCTTCTGCTAACATTCATTCTGAAAATACAGGTCCTTTCATAGATGATATCTTATCAATATTACTCAGCGATGCTGAAGATCAAAAGAAAAAAATGTATAATCGCTGGGATTTGGCGAAATTAAAAATCAATAGTTTTAATCATGAAATAATTGAAGCTCCAATACCAATAGGTGTAGAAGATGTACAGATGAATATTGGAAGTATTGGCGCAAAAATGGGGTCTACAATCTTTCTGAATCCAAATATATTTAATCAATCGGATGAACTACCAAAAGACCCTGAAGATCGTTTGTCAGATATTTATATTCATAGATCTAAATCCGTAGTTGATACTATTTGGTTTACTATTCCAGAGAATTCTACTGTTTCTGCCTTACCGGAAACAAAATATATCGACAATAATTTTAGCCAATATAAAGCTGAAGTCAAACAAATTGATGGTAAAATAAGGTATGTACGTTATTTCGAATTAAAAAAAGGTATCTACCCTAAAGAAAAGATTTTTGAACTCTATGAAACGGCAAAGCAGATTGCTAAATTCGATAAACAAAGAATTGCTATAAAAATTCAAAGCAATTAATATTCCAAATATTTTATAAGGAATCCTTCTCTTAAACGACAAATTGTCAGAATAAGAGAAGGATTTCTTTTTGGCATATTATATGTAGTTATTTAGATATATAAATAACTTTTATGAAATCTATACGTAATAATAATCAGCTCAACGAATATTCAAGACAAAACATGCACAAAGATTGTCCGTCTGAAGATAGTTTGAAGTGATATTTAATTAAAAAGGTTAAAAATATCCTAATTCAAAATAAAAATATACACATCGATACAGTTTTTAGTACTTTAACCTAAAGTTGGTGCGATACATAAAACCGTAATTAAAACAAAGTAGACACTCCATTAGATTTTTAGATTTGAAATATTACGAATGAGATGTAAATGAATTTAGCTTATAATCTGCCATATAAAATATTATAACGAACTATTAAGAAATAAACAATAATTAAAATAAGATAAAATGAAACAATTAGGATTTGCAATACTTATTGCAGTAATGGGATTGGTTGCTTGTAGTAGCAGCACAGAAAAGAAAGTAGAACAGAATTCAAATACTGTTCAATCAGTAGAAACTACTTTAGCATCTGGAGGAGAAACCGTTCAGCTTAACAAGCAAAAGTTTCTTGAACAAATAATGGACTACGAAAAAAACCCACAAGAATGGATTTATAAAGCTGATAAACCTGGCTTAGTAGATTTCTATGCCGACTGGTGTCGCCCATGTAAAATGACTTCGCCTATTCTTGACGAATTAGCAAAAGAATACGAGGGAAAAATCACCATCTACAAAGTTAATGTTGACAAAGAACGTGAACTTGCATCTGTTTTTGGAGTTCAAAGTATCCCAACCTTCCTTTTCATGCCAAAAGAAGGTAAACCAACCATTTCATCAGGTATTGCTCAAACTCCCGAACAAACTAAAGAAATGTTTCGCAAACAGATTGAGGAAATACTTTTAAAATCGTTAACAACGGGTTCTTAAAATAAAAGAATTACAATAAGTTCTACTTGATGTTGCGCAAAAATCAAATGAGCAACGAACAACTAGTGGAATGTAAGGAATACTCACTAATACAATTCAGCGATATTAGCAAAATGGGTATGCACAGAAAAAATTTAAGTTTCCTTTGTTCCTAGGATTTTAATTTAATTGATATATAAGTCTAGTAACCAATTTGAATAGGGCAGTTTGATAAAAGCTGCCCTTTTTTATCTCAATACTTATAGATAGCTGTGGTTTTAAAATTGCTAAACACACTTTTCAATTCTTATCAACAAGCTTCAAAATTGATCATCCAAAGTTGTATTTTTACATTCTATTCGCATATTAAAATTTCAGGCTTATGTTTTTAGTTTTTGATACGGAAACCACCGGGTTACCGAAAAGTTTTAAGGCTCCTTTAACTGACTTCGATAACTGGCCTCGTTTGGTTCAATTAGCATGGCAGCTTCACGATGAAAAAGGAAACTTAATTGAAGTCAAAAACTACATTGTTAAACCCGAAGGATTTGAAATTCCTTTTCAGGCTGAAAAAATTCATGGTATTTCTACTGAACGTGCTCACAAAGATGGCAAGGATCTTACCTGGGTTTTAGAAGAATTTAATAAGTCGCTACAAAAAACTAACTACCTGGTTGGTCACAATGTTGAGTTCGATATAAACATTCTTGGTTGCGAATATCTAAGAAAATCAGTCTCATCACCGCTACTCGACCTTGAACCCGTTGACACAAAAAATGAAAGTACCGAATATTGTGCTATTCCTGGGGGTCGAGGTGGAAAATTCAAGTGGCCAAATCTGGCTGAGCTACATAACAAACTTTTTAGCGAAGGTTTTGATGAAGCCCATAATGCCTCCGCTGATGTTGTTGCTACTGCACGATGCTTCCTTGAATTGGTACGATTAGGAGTTATTTCGACACAACGACTAAAACAATCACCAGATTTTTATGCCAAGTTCACCGAGAATAACCCGAATGTTATTCAGCCTGTTGAGGTTGAAATTGAATCGAACTTTCAGGAAACAGTTACTAGCAAGGACGTTTCAATTGAAGAAGAACTTTCCAAAATCAAGGAAGAAGCTATTGAGATTGTTGGAGAAAAACAATTTACGCACCTACATGTCCATTCTCAATATTCAATCCTTGATGGAGCAGCTCCAATTTCAACATTAGTTTCAAAAGCAAAGAATAATGGTATGCAAGCTCTGGCTTTAACCGACCATGGAAACATGTTTGGAATTAAAGAGTTTCATGCTGCATGTAAAGGAGCGGGAATAAAACCCATTCTAGGTGTTGAAGCCTATCTTGTTGATGACTTAACAGTTAAAGACAAAACAAATTATCACATTATCCTTTTGGCAAAAAATGAATCTGGCTACAAGAATTTACTTAAGCTTGTTTCAAAGGCAAATATCGAGGGAATGTATTACAAACCCAGAATTGATAAGGCTGCCCTTGAGAAACATAGCGAAGGACTAATAGTATCTTCAGCTTGTCTTGGAGGAGAAATAAATAGAACTCTAATGAATGAGGGATTAGAGGCTGCTGAACAAAAGATCCTTTGGTACAAAAATATCTTTAAAGAAGATTTCTATCTCGAATTACAACGACATCCAACAAATGACCCAAGACTAAAAAGTGAAATTTTTGATAATCAGAAATTCGTAAATGCAGAACTTTTAAAGTTTGGAGAGAAGCATAATATAAAGGTTATTGCAACCAACGATGTTCACTTTATGAACGAAGAAGATGCAGCGGCCCATGATTTGCTTATTTGTCTGAATACAGGTAAGGATGTTGACGATCCTACCCGCATGAGGTATACTCAGCAAGAGTGGTTTAAGACCACCGAGGAAATGTATGCTTTATGGGCAGACAACCCAAAAGTACTTCAAAATACTATGGAGATTGCTGAGAAAGTTGAATTTTATGAGCTTGACAGCAATCCAATAATGCCTGAATTTCCAATTCCTGAGGATTTTGGATCCATGGAATCTTATAAAGAAAAGTTTACGGAAAAAGCGCTTAAAGAAGAATTTGAAAGGTACGACCAACTTGGTGGTTACTCTTCGGTGCTTCGAATAAAACTTGAATCAGATTTCCTTAAGTACTTAACTTATAATGGTTCTAAGAAAAGATATGGCGAAGAAAGTTTTGAAGGAGCTATTAAAGAGCGAGTCGACTTTGAACTGAACACCATCAAGCAAATGGGTTTTCCAGGCTATTTCCTGATTACCCAGGATTTTATAAATGCTGCTCGTGAGAAAGGAGTTCTTGTTGGTCCGGGTCGTGGTTCGGCAGCTGGAGCTGTTGTTGCTTACGCACTTGGAATAACGAATGTAGATCCACTAAAATATAATCTCCTGTTTGAGCGATTTCTTAATCCGGATCGTATTTCAATGCCCGATATCGATATTGATTTTGATGATGATGGTCGTCAATGGGTTTTAAAATATGTAACGGATAAATACGGAAAAGACAAGGTTGCTCATATTTGTACATTCGGCTCCATGGCTGCCAAAATGGCAATGAAAGATGTAGCTCGAGTACTAAAACTACCTCTGGATGAAGCTAACCGACTCACAAAAGAATTTCCAGAAAACGGAAAACTTGCCAGGGCATACCAGATAATAACTGAATTAGAAATAGAAACCGGCAGCCTGGAGAAAGCTACCGACTCTATTCGCCAGGCAAGAAATAAAGCTCTCAAACAAGATGATAGTAAGGAAGCTCTTAAAAGAGAAGTTCAAATATTTATAGCCGAAGAAATTGCGAATGCCAGGGCTACCAACAACCAAGTAGAATTAGATACATTAGATTTTGCTTGTACTCTAGAAGGCTCTGTAAGGCAAACTGGGGTGCATGCTTGTGGTATTCTTATTGGTAAAAATCCATTAGAGGAGCATATTCCTCTAATGCCAACCAAAGAAGAAGACCTGTACACAACCCAATACGATGGTCGATTTGTAGAAGATATTGGACTTCTAAAAATGGACTTCCTTGGCTTAAAAACTCTTTCGATTATTAAGGAAGCTCTAGCTAATATTAAACTTTCAAAAGGTCTGGATATAGATATTGAAAGCATCTCTTTTGAAGACAACAACACTTTTGACCTTTTTAGCCGAGGCGAAACTACAGCAATATTCCAGTTTGAATCGCCCGGAATGAAGAAGCATTTACGCTCGCTTCAACCAAACAGATTTGAAGATTTGGTAGCCATGAATGCGCTCTACCGACCAGGACCAATGGAATACATACCAGATTTCATTGAAAGAAAACATGGTCGTAATGAAGTGAAATACGATCATCCCTTAATGAAACAATACCTCGAAGAATCCTATGGTATTACAGTCTTCCAGGAACAGGTGATGTTACTTTCCAGAGTGCTGGGGAATTTTACTCGGGGTCAGTCAGATACCCTTCGAAAGGCTATGGGTAAGAAAAAGCTCAAACTTATGAATGAGCTTAAAGTATTATTTGTTGAAGGTTGTTTGGGCAATGAAGAGTTTGTTAAAGGCTGCGAAGATGAGAAGAAGGATCCAAACGAACTTATTGAAAAAATTTGGAAAGACTGGGTAGCTTTCGCAAGTTATGCATTCAATAAATCGCACTCCGTTTGTTATGCTTATGTTGCCTACCAAACAGGTTATTTGAAGGCTCATTTCCCTGCTGAATTTATGGCTGCAACCCTTAGCCGAAACCTATCAAATATTTCAGAGGTAACTAAACTAATGGAAGAGTGCCGAAGGATGGGTGCTAATGTTTTGGTTCCTGATGTTAATGAAAGCTTTGCGCGTTTTACTGTAAATCCGGATGGCGATATTCGTTTTGGCATGGCAGCTATAAAGGGTGTTGGGGAATCAGCTGTCGACCATATTATTGAAGAACGTTTAGAAAACGGACCTTATAAAGATGTCTATAACTTTGTTGAACGTGTAAATCTTTCTACTGTAAATAAAAAAAGTATTGAGAACATGGTAATGGCCGGATGTTTTGATAGTTTTAAAAACATCGAACGCCACCAGTTTTTTGAAACCGATAACGAAGGCTTAACTTTTATAGATCAACTTGTTCGCTATGGCAATCTTTTAAAAAACCAGGAAAGCACAAATACTCTTTTTGGTAACGATAGTAGTTATCAAGACGCCCAAAAAGCTCCTAACATTCCTATATGTGAACCTTGGCCTCCACTTGAGAAACTTAATAAAGAAAAGGAACTTATTGGAATATATCTTTCTTCACACCCCTTAGATGATTTCAAACTTGAAATAGATAATTTTGCAAAGAACAGACTTTCTGAATTGCATGATCTAAATAAGCTATTTAATAAACAGGTTTGTATTGCTGGTTTGGTTACAGAGGTAAAACATTTAATGACTAAAACAGGACGACCTTTTGGAGCTCTGACTGTTGAAGATTACTCTGATTCCTACAGGTTTATGCTTTTTGGTAAAGATTACGAAGAGTTTAGAAACTATTTGTACGAAGGGTATTCACTGCTTATGAAAGGTATAGTTCAGGAAAATCCATGGAAAAAAGATGTACGTGAACTAGAATTCAAAATAAAGACAATTAATTTGCTAGCCAATGTGCGCGAAGAATTGGTGAAAAATATTGCCTTAAAAATGGAGTCTTCCGAAATAACAGAAGATATTGTAGAAAAAATTCACAAGCAGGCAAGTCAGTCAAAGGGAAAGGCTCACTTAAGTTTCCAGATATATGATGCCAGAGAAAGTATGAAAATAGAAATGTTTTCAAGAAATACCATGGTAGAAATATCAAATGAATTTCTTGATTTTTTAGAAAAGAATAGTATTAAATATGCTGTAAGTTAGTATTGGTACTATACAATATGAATTAGGTTGTAGCAAGTAGTAATTTAGTCCATAATCGAATGCTTGGTCGCTAATGCTAATTTTTAAAAACTTGTTGCCTTTGCGTATAACTTTATTGACTTTGAAATGTTATTTTTGTCAACAGAAATTATAACTTAAAACATAAAATAATGGCTTTAGAAATAACTGATGCAAACTTTGAAGAGCTTGTTCTTAATTCAGAAAAACCTGTAATTGTTGACTTTTGGGCAGAATGGTGTGGCCCTTGCCGTATGGTAGGTCCAATTATTAGTGAAATTGGTGAAGAATTTTCTGATAAGGCTGTAGTTGGCAAACTGGATGTTGATTCAAATCCGGCAGTAGCTGCAAAATACGGAATCAGAAATATTCCAACTGTTCTATATTTTAAAGACGGAGAAGTAAAAGACAAGCAAGTTGGTGCAAGTCCAAAAAGTACTTTCGTTAATAAATTAGAGACTTTACTCTAATTCGAAATAAAAAATTGTTCCCTTTAGCAATGTGTTATTGCGAGTTTATACAAAAAAATCTGAAAACTGATTAGCAAAGTATGGCTCTCAATAACCATTAGGGTGCATTTTTATTGCTTTCCTGTCTAACCTGCCAATTCTTACATAGAATTCGCCTTTGTGATTCATAATCAATGATAATTAGAGCATTTCGAGAAAACCAGACATTCACTCTTATCTTAAGCTTTCTTATTTCCATTGGTTTATGGATTTTAGTTGGGTATCGTAAAGAATTCGAACCTGATTATCAAACTTTATTCAATTCTTCCCTTTATTTTTTGTTTCCTGGACTAAAAACTTTTAGTAGTTATAGGTTGCTATGTTCTGCAATCAATATTATCTTTCTTCAATTTAACGGATTCTATATTTCGAGAATAGCATTCAAATACCAGCTACTCCCAAAACGAACCCTGTTACCCTACTTTATATTTATCATAATTTCATTACCATATTTTATTAATTACAATGGCCTTTCTTATCCTCTAATAACCCTTACATTAATATTAAGGATAATTCATATATTGTTTGAATCATTAGAAAAACAAAAAGTGCCTTTCGGCTATTTTGATAGTGCTTTGTTAATCTCCATAGCTAGTATATTTAATTTCTATAGCATCTTCCTACTGGTGTTCATTATCTATGTATTGATTCAGTTTAAAGGTATTGGCTGGCGCGAATTACTTTTTATAATATTTGGTTTAATTGTACCCTATGCTATTTTCATTGCAATTTTATACCTGTTTGATCAAGACATTAAATCATTCTTCAATAGTTACTCTTTAATGTTTTCGATGCGAACAACTTTATCATTTGGCCTAATGATAAAAATTCTTTTCTCTTTTACAGGGTTCTTTGTTATAATAAGCTCGGTTAAAATGATAAATGGATATGTTAAAATGAAAATTGTTACAAGGAAATATTCAACTGTATTTCTCGGATTATTTATTTCAACTTTATTAATAGCAATTTTTTATCCTATTGCAGATAAAGATATTATTTTTTATGTAAGTCTCCCTTTAAGCTATTTGTTCGGATATTACTTTTCAACTTGTAGACCTGGTCTAATAAATCAGATTTTACTGTTACTATTAATTGGAGGTAATGTAGCAGTTCTAATAATTGGACAATCTTAATTACTCAAATTGCTTGGGGACACCACAAATCATTACAAAATCCTTACTGTCAGATATATTCCGGTACTGATGTTTTTCATTTGGCATTACCATAGCAAAATCACCAGTTTTAAGTGGTAATTTATCTCCCTGCTCATTCACCAGTACTCCTTCACCCTCAATTATGTAATTCATATGTTCGTAATTATGCTGATGATATGGAGTAAATCCCTCAGGCTCAAGTGTGAAAACTCTGTATGAATATACTGGTGCCCCATCTTCACTACCAAGAGGCATTTGTTTCAATGCCTTTTCTGCCCCCGGCATGTCTACCTTATTCTTCTTTACGGCATCAAGAGAAACTACCTTCATAATATTTCAATATTGATTACAAGTAAATTTAAAAAAGTTTAGAATGCAGACCAAATTGATCCTAAAAGACTGCTAAGCACAGTACGACTTTATAATTGCTCACAGCTTCAGCTAATTTTATCATAGTCAGGTTTAAATTATTGAAAAACTATTCAGATAATTCAAGAAAAATTAAGGCTGCATGAGATTCCCATGTAACTAGGTTCAAGAGATGAATTGCTTTGTGAAATTCTATTTGCTAACCTTCAATAAAAGTATAAGTAAAGTAATTCTAGCTTGATTTATATTGTCTAAATATCTACTTTCGCATTCGAATAATGAATAGGAGTGCCTATAAAAAGGCTGAGATAATATCCTTTGAACCTGATACAGATAATGCTGACGCAGGAAATTCAAATTATCCCAAACACATTTCCCCCCCTATTTGTTTTCGTAATTATAGTTTAATTAGCAACTAATTAATATAAATATGGAAATTGAAATAAATGGAGTATTAAAGACATTTAATAACCCTATTAGCCTTTTGAGTCTTGTTAACGAAATAGTAAATGACACAAAAGGTTTAGCTATAGCTGTAAACAATTCAGTGGTTCCGAAAGAAAAATGGACAGAAAAAATGCTTAATGAAGCTGATAAAGTGTTATTAATAAGAGCAACACAAGGTGGATAAAGCAATTATTGTCTTTAAGAAACGTGTTTACAAGCTCAGCAGAGCTAAAACTCGATTTACTCAAAAAAACAAAAAAAACGAAAACTTCATATCTCAATAATAACATGAACAAAGATATTAATAAGATAATTACACAACGACCGTTCCCTGGTTCAAGAAAGGTTTACGTTAAAGGAGAATTACACGACATTAGTGTTGCTATGCGTGAAATTGAGCTTTCTAACACAAAAGATTTTGATGGTAATGAGATTATAAATAATAATATTACTGTTTATGACACATCGGGGCCATATACCGATGCAGACTATAAGGTTGACATAACAGATGGTTTACCTCGTTTAAGACATCGTTGGATTTTAGAACGTGGAGATGTTGAAGAACTAAGTGAAATGACTTCGCAATACGGCAAAGACCGTTTAAACGATAAAAGCTTAGACAACATTAGATTTAAAAACCACATAAGCAAACCATTGCGAGCTAAGGAAGGGTGCATTATTTCCCAATATCATTACGCAAAACAAGGAATTATTACCAAGGAAATGGAATATGTTGCCATTCGTGAGAACCAAAACATTGACCATCATAATAACGAACTAGCAAACAACAATAAAGGCGAAAGTTTTGGTGCTGTATTACCAAATTCGCATATTACTCCTGAATTTGTGCGTAACGAAATTGCAGAAGGTAGAGCCATGATTCCGGCAAACATTAATCACCCTGAAATTGAGCCAATGATAATTGGCCGAAATTTTTTGGTTAAGATAAACGCTAATATTGGTAATTCACCTACCACATCGAGTATTGCTGAAGAGGTGGAAAAATCTGTTTGGGCCATTCGTTGGGGTGCCGATACAGTAATGGATTTATCCACCGGAGCAAACATTCACGAAACCCGTGAGTGGATAATTAGAAACTCTCCCGTTCCAATTGGTACTGTCCCTTTATATCAAGCACTTGAAAAAATAAATGGAAAAGTAGAAGATTTAAATTGGGAAGGATTTAAAGATACTCTAATTGAGCAGGCCGAGCAAGGTGTTGATTATTTTACTATTCATGCCGGATTGCTATTACACCATGTACCAATGACATCGCGCCGCTTAACGGGAATTGTTTCTCGTGGAGGTTCAATTATGGCAAAGTGGATGTTAATGTACCATAAAGAGAATTTTCTTTACACTCATTTTTCCGATATATGTGATATTCTTGCCAAATACGATGTCGGTATCTCTTTAGGCGATGGCTTACGACCAGGTTCAATATATGATGCTAACGACCGTGCACAATTTGCTGAATTGGAAACTCTTGGCGAATTAACTAAAATAGCCCGCAACAAAGGTGTACAGGTTATTATTGAAGGCCCTGGTCATGTTCCCATGAATAAAATAAAAGAAAATATGGACAAACAATTAAAAGATTGTCTGGAAGCTCCATTTTACACTTTAGGCCCCTTAGTAACTGATATAGCACCCGGCTACGACCATATTACATCGGCCATTGGTGCCGCACAAATTGGTTGGTATGGTACTGCAATGCTTTGTTATGTTACACCCAAAGAACATTTAGGATTACCCAATAAAGAAGATGTTCGCGAAGGAGTAGTTACTTATAAATTAGCTGCCCATGCTGCCGATTTGGCAAAAGGAATTCCGGGAGCACAAGTTCGCGACAATGCTATGTCGAAGGCAAGGTTTGAATTTCGCTGGTTAGACCAATTTAACCTGGCCTTAGACCCTGAAAAAGCCATTGAATTTCATGATGAAACTTTAAAAGGGGAAAGCTACAAATCAACTCCATTTTGCTCCATGTGCGGAGAGCATTTCTGTTCAATGAAAACCACTCAGGAGCTTCGCCAATTAGCAGGTAAAGAACCAATTATATCGAATGAAGAATTAGAAAAGAAACTTAATGAAAAGGCCGACGAGTTTAGAACCTGTGGTAGCGAAATATATAAATAAATGAATACTCAAATAATTGTCATATCATCTCCCAATGCCATACCATCTGAAATAAAGAAAGTGGTATTGTTATTAAAATCAGGCCTGCAACAATTTCATATTCGCAAACCAGACTTTAGTGACTTTGATATGATGAATTACATAACCTCTATTCCAAAAGAGTACAGGAAATATTTGGTTTTACATACGCATTATCATTTGGCTAAAGAATTTAACTTAAAGGGTATTCAGATTGGTTTAAATAGAGTGGCTGAGGCTAAACAGTATAAAAGCAATTTTAAGTATTTTGGATATTCGGCACATTCATTTGCCGAAATTATTGAAAATAAAGAAGAGTATACTCACTTTTTTTTAAGCCCCGTTTTTAATTCTATTTCGAAAGCCGATTATACATCGAATTTTACACCCAATGAGCTAAACAGCTTTTTACAAAAAAACAACGATTTAAATATAATTGCTCTTGGTGGAATAGAAGAAAAAAACAGTAAGGAGTGTTTTAGTTTGGGTTTTAAAGGCATTGCTTTGCTTGGGGCTATTTGGCAACAAGAGGACTCGCTTATTGCCTTTAATAAAGTTCATAAATCGATAAATAAGCGACCTTTTGTATTGAGTATTGCTGGTTTCGACCCTAGTTCAGGAGCTGGAATAACTGCCGACATTAAAACCTTTGAGCAGCATAAAGTGCAAGGCTTAGGCGTAAATACAGCTATTACCTACCAAAACGAAAGCGAGTTTTTATCGGTAGACTGGTTAAGCCTCGGACAGATAAAAAAGCAAATTGATGTACTGTTTGCAAAGTACAATCCTAAGTTTGTTAAAATTGGCCTAATCGAAAATTTTGAAGTACTAAAGCAAGTTATTTCCTTTTTAAAAGGCTTAGATAACAACCTTAAAATTATTTGGGATCCTATAGTAAAAGCATCGGCTAATTTTGGCTTTCATGATAAAATTGATACCAACGAGGTACTTGAATTGCTAAAAGACATTTATTTGGTAACACCAAATTTACCTGAATGCAAAGCACTATTTGGAACAGATAATACTAACGATATTCAAAATAGATTAGCCAAACTAAAACTAAATAAAGTATTGCTTAAAGGTGGCCATTCAACTACCAATAATGTAAGCGATGTGCTAATTGAACGAAATAACACTACTAATTTTGAAGGTCAGCGACTTGTAAATAGAGATAAACATGGAACAGGCTGTGTGCTTTCGTCTGCTATTTGTTCAAACCTTGCAAACGGAATGGAATTACAGGCATCAATAAAAAAAGCTAAACAATATATTGCCCTTTTTATTGGCTCAAATAGCGGAATGCTGGGATATCATAATCCTAAATAAAAAGATGTAAGAATGTATATATCGAAATTTCAATACATAACGAATTACCAATCGGATACATCGCACTTAAACCAAATTAAGCAAGTAGTCAAAGCTGGTGTAAATTGGGTGCAATATCGACCTAAAGATTCTGATGAAGAAACAATATTTGCTGAAGGACAAGAAATTGCTAAGTTCTGCAAAGAACAATCTGTTGTATTTATCATGAACGACAATGTTGATATTGCAGTTAAACTAAATGCCGATGGTATACATCTTGGTAAAAATGATATGTCGCCATTAGAGGCTAGAAAGGTACTGGGCAATAATAAAATTATTGGTGGAACGGCAAATACAGCTGAGGATATACAAGATTTAGTAACACAAGGAATAAACTATGAAGGATTAGGTCCATATAAATTTACAAAAACTAAGAAAAATCTAAGTCCGGTTTTAGGATTAAATGGATATACTGAAATACTTAATTCATTAAGTAAACAAGATATTTCAATACCTATAATTGCCATTGGTGGTATTAAAGAAACGGATATTATGTTGCTTAAAAATACTGGTGTGCATGGCATTGCAATATCCTCAATAATAAGTGAGGCAATAAATATCTCGTTAAAAACGAAAGAATTACTTAAACTATTCTAAATCAAACAGAAAGTTCAAAACTTATCAATATGCAAACATTAAAAATAGCAGACAAGGAGTTTTCATCACGATTATTTACCGGAACAGGTAAATTCTCGTCAGGCCAATTAATGCAAGAAGCTCTTATTGCATCGGGAAGCGAATTGGTAACCGTGGCACTGCGCCGTATCGACCTCCATGAACAGCAAGATGATATTTTACCACATTTGCAACAAGCTAAGTTTAATCTACTTCCAAATACTTCAGGAGTTCGAAATGCAAAAGAAGCTGTTTTTGCAGCTGAATTAGCACGTGAAGCATTGCAAACAAATTGGTTAAAATTAGAGATTCACCCCGACCCAAGATATCTCTTGCCAGATGGAGAGGAAACATTAAAAGCCGCAGAAGAATTAGTCAAAAAGGGTTTTGTAGTTTTACCTTATGTACAAGCCGATCCGGTACTTTGCAAAAAGTTAGAAGAAGTTGGCACTGCAACTGTAATGCCACTGGGGTCACCAATTGGTAGTAACAATGGCCTAAATACGCGTGATATGATTCGTATAATTATTGAGCAAAGCAATATTCCTGTTATTGTTGATGCAGGTATTGGTGCTCCATCGCATGCTGCCGAGGCTATGGAAATGGGTGCCGATGCAGTTCTTGTAAATACCGCTATTGCAGTAGCTCAAAATCCTGTAAATATGGCAATTGCTTTTAAACTAGGTGTAGAAGCTGGTAGAATAGCATTTGAAGCAAAATTGGCAGAGAAAACTATTTCAGCGAATGCAAGCAGTCCATTAACCTCTTTTTTATCGTAAAAAGTACATTCTATTAATTGACAATATGTTTATAGATATTATCAAAGCACACGATTGGGAAACAACTACTGATCTTATTTACAGTAAAAGCAGGAATAATGTACTGTCGGCACTACAATCCGAACGTCGAACCATTGATGACTTCATGGCTCTTATTTCGCCAGCTGCCGAACCATTTCTGGAAGAAATGGCTCAACAAAGTCAAAGGCTTACACAAAAACGATTTGGTAAAACTATTCAACTATACGTACCTCTTTACTTATCTAATTTTTGCATGAATAATTGTGTGTATTGTGGCTTTAATACTCAAAATAAGATTAAAAGAAAAGTACTTACATACGAAGAAATAAAAGAAGAAGTAATTGCCATTCGAAAATTAGGATTTGAACACATTTTATTGGTCACCGGAGAGGCTGAAGTAAAAGCTGGTGCTCAATATCTGAAAAAGGCTTTTGAGATAATAAAACCCTATGTGTCCTTAATTTCAATTGAAGTACAACCGCTTAAACAGGAAGAATATAGCCAATTAATTACATACGGCTTAAACACGGTATATTTGTATCAGGAAACATACAATAGAGAGCGTTACCCTACATATCATTTAAAAGGAAACAAAGCTAATTTCGAAAATAGAATTGATGCATACGAACAGTTAGGAAGAGCCGAGGTACATAAAATAGGCCTGGGAATATTAGCCGGATTAGAAGATTGGAGAACAGATAGCTTTTTCACAGCCTTACATTTGAATTATCTGAAAAAGCAATATTGGAAAACCAAGTATTCAATTTCGTTTCCAAGATTAAGGCCACATACAGGGCAGTTTGAACCCAATTCGATAATGAATGATAAACATTTGGCTCAATTAATATTTGCCTATCGCCTATTCGACGAGAATGTAGAGATAGCATTATCGACACGCGAAAGTGCAGGCTATCGCGATAATATGCTTAAGTTAGGTATAACAAGCATGAGTGCCCAATCGCAAACAAATCCGGGAGGTTATGCTCATCCTGAAGAAAACAACGAGTTAGAACAGTTCTCAATAAATGATGATAGAACTGCCACACAAATAGCCACAATGATAAAAAGTCAAGGCTACGAAGCCGTATGGAAAGACTGGGATGTAATTCTTCAACAATAATGAATATGGATATTGAAAGGTATAACAGACATATAATTTTACCGGAAATTGGAAGAGAAGGGCAAATTAAACTAAACAAAGCTAAAGTACTTGTGATTGGAGCTGGCGGGTTAGGGTCGCCTGTATTAACCTATTTGGGAGCCGCCGGAATAGGTACTATTGGTATAGTTGATAACGATGTGGTTAGTTTAAGTAATTTACAACGACAGATTTTATACAAAACAAGCGAGATAAACCAAATAAAAGCAGTTAGGGCAAAAGAACGTTTATTAGAAAATAATCCGGAGCTTATAATAGATACTTTTATTACACAGCTCAATTCAGAAAATTCTGTTGAAATAGCACAGGACTATGATGTAATTGTTGATTGTACAGATAATTATGACAGTAGATATATTATTGATGCTGCATCAAAGTACTTAGGCATTCCGATGGTATATGGGGCAATATCAAAGTTTACAGGTCAGGTTTCAGTGTTCAACTATAAGGGCAGTAAATCATATAAAGAATTGTTTAGTGAAAAACCTAATATTGACGAAAACGATCCAAGCAGATTAGGAGTATTGGGAGTATTACCTGGAATAATTGGCTCTATTCAAGCTAACGAGGTTATTAAAATAATATTAAGCATGAAGGGTGTACTTAAAAATAAGTTGTTTTTACTCGACACCAAAACGATGGAAACCCAGCTAATTGAGTTTTAGTCAATACATTTAAATTTGCAGCAATAAATGTCAGTTGCTATGTACCAAAAAGTGGTATCTTTAAATCTACTCCAACGCTATTCCCCCCTTTGTTTGATGAACCGCCGTATGCGTGGACCGTACGCACAGTGAGAGGTTCTCCTCTAGGTATCAGCTAGCGGCTGCCTACTTGATTAGCATCTGGGCAATACAGGGTACATTCTTAAAAAAATAGCACATGCTTTAATTATTTGTCTTTTCATTTCCTACAAACTATAATACAGAGTACCTTTATTTTGTGTGCGTTGGCAAACAAGCCCTGTGGGCTAATTTCATTAGAATCAATAAGCTTTTTGAAATGCTATTAGCTTGATTATTTGTTGCAAATTTGTAAACTTTCGTCAAATTGTTTATATAAAATTTGCATATCTAATTTGATATGTTTTATATTTGTTCCATCCTGTTTTAGCGAAGCCCTGCGTTCCACGCGGGAGATTAGTAGCGAAAGACGGGATTTTTTTATTTATACCTACTCTCATCGATTGTAAAGTCCCTTGGAGTAAACTTCCAATGCCGATAAGGTTTTAACCATCTATTTTCTATAGGGAAATTATCCATGTTTATTCCAATATTAAAATTGGGGTAAAACTTTCGTATTAGACTCAAAATGTGTTTGTATAGTTTTTCTTTTGCAATTGTACGCTTACCTCTTTGAAATGCTCCTTCTGGTTTTTCCTTATGACCATCATTTAATCTCCAAGCCATAGCACCCAAAATTATATCCATGCATTGTAAAACAACATGTTCATGGGATACTACTTCTGCTATATCATCTCTTCTGATTTTTAGATTTGCTTTCTCGAAAGAGGCGAGGGATTGTAATCCAAAAATATGACTCAGAAATAACTCATTTTTAACTTTTGTGTCTGGTAATTTATCAAAGTATAATCGTAAATACACATTTTGTTCATTTGCAGAATACATTAAACCAAAAGAGTGTTTTATAAATTGATAATATAGAAGATGAAAACCATTATCTCGTTGTTCTTTTGTCAAGTTTGGAACCATAGCGTTTTGTCTAAACATTACCCTAAGTTTAACAATATCTTTCTCAATAAAAGCAAAGAAAACATTCATCATCTCTTTGTACTTATCAAGATAGTTCACGGTTACCTTAGACCATTTAATCTCTTGATGTAAGTTAAGTTCTTCTTTCTTCTCTTTAAGTTTTGCAACGACATTTATAAAATCTGAAGAACGAACTAAAGCTCCACCATAGAAATCAGAGAAATACTTTCCATTTTTTATTGATTCATCACAATAGATTATATACTCCATATTTAAAACACTCTTTTAGCAGGAATCTTATCCATTCTATAAAAGTACTATTTGTCAGCTTTAAATCAATTACAGAGAAGGAGAATAATATCTATTTTGTGTCTTGCTAAACATATCGAATTAGAAAACCATAATTACTAGACATCTGCCAGCTTCTTTTTTTTAGGGAGGGAAACAAAATAAACCATCAATTTTGCAGTAACCTTTCTCCGGAGTGCCAATCCACTTACAAATAATTTGACATAACATTTTTTAGATGCTTATATATTTCAAAAATCAATTGCTAACCGCTTTGGTGCTAACAGCTCGTTATTTACACTCCGCCAAATAACTGATCATGAGCCTGAAGTTTCAGAAAAATTATGTTTTAATAACCATCTTAGCTGTTTTAAAGGAGATTACCTTCCGTTGAAAACTTCGCTTAAGAAGCTACGCAAATAAGATAATTTTCGCAAAGAGGAAGCTAAAGCCTTTGAGAAAGAGATTGGTAAGAATAGACAATGGAGTAATGTCCGGTTCTTTGTGATAACAATAAATTCAGCAATTGCTGTTTTTGTCTTTGTTTTACAGGGTAAATCAATCGACAAAGCTTTGACTGTAATAGACCTCATTCCTTGCACTAATACCAGCAATAATGAGACTCTTTAATGGTGGTAAAAGTTTTGGTTTTCAGAAATGACAATAAAACTTAGTTGAATTAAACTGAACAGAAATATAAACTATGATATTTACTCAAAATGAGCTGCTTGTTTTTAATAAGACTGAATTAATATAATCACAGTTGGCACTATAAGTGTATGCTTGCCAAAATAATTTTTATAACTTAACCATTGTAAAGAGCATTAAGGAAAGTTATAGCGTAATTGTAGAACACTAAAAGCCGGCATGAATACATGTGCCTTTTTATTGAAAATGTTTTAATGGATTGAATATCTATATAGAGCTATCTGTAAGCTATTTAGTTCGTTGTGGTACATTTTTCATGACAACAAATTAATTCAAATGAACAAAATTAACCGACGAAATTTTCTGAAAACTTCGGCTTCGGCAGGTGGTTTGCTATTAGTAGCACCCTATCTGGATGGAAGCCTGTTCGCTGCTCCCTCTCTCTCCTCCGCTGGCTATTTTGCTAGTGAATTTGGAATTGATGATGCTTTATGCAAAATGATGCTTGAAACGGCTCTTGCTCGTGGAGGCGATTTTGCTGACATCTATTTTGAACATACTCTGGACAACTGGCTTATTCTCGAAGATGGAAAGGTAAATCGATCCTATGGAATTGTCAAGCTTGGTGTCGGTATAAGAACCGTAAAGGGCGATCAAATTGGTTATGGTTATACAGAAGAACTTGAGAAAAACTCAATGCTTTCTGCTGCAAAAACAGCTGCTTCAATAGTTGATACCAAAACAGATTCATTACCTGTTAATTTTAAAACCCTTAGCTCAAACAATTATTATCCGATAATTGCTCCTTTTGAAGAAGTATCATTAAAATCCAAACTTCCTTTGGTTAAGGCAATTAACGATAAGTGCTTTGAAAAATCCAAACTTATTAAAAAAGTTAATGCCGGATTCCATGATAGCATGAAACGTGTTATGTGTATTACAAGCGATGGTGTAAAGACTGAAGATGTTCTTCCACGAAGCTATTTGTGGGCCTCAACTGTAGCCGAAAAAGACGGCCGCAAGGAACAGGCATGGTGGAATAAAGGTGGTCGCCAAGACTTCTCTTATTACAGCGAAAACACTGCCGAAGAATTGGCAAACGAAGTTGTAAAAAGAACCGAGACTGCTTTTGAAGCAATTCAGCCACCAGCAGGTGAAATGCCAGTTGTTCTTGGACCCGGTGTAACAGGTATCCTACTCCACGAAGCAATTGGTCATGGCATGGAGGCCGACTTTAACCGTAAAGGTGAGTCCACCTATAGCACAATGATTGGAAAAAAAGTTGCTGAGCCCTTCGTTAATATAATTGACAATGGTTGTATTGATCATCAGCTTGGCTCTATTAATTTCGACGACGAAGGTACTAAAGGTCAAAAAACAGTTCTTGTAGAAAATGGTATACTTACCAGTTATCTGCACGATAAAATATCTGCAAAACATTATGGTATTTCACCAACAGGTAATGGAAGAAGAGAAAGCTATCAGCATTTTCCAGTTCCTCGGATGTGTAACACCTATATGTTAGGCGGCACAGAAACACCTGAAGATGTGATTAAAGCAGCAAAAAATGGTATTTACATTGAAGATGTAAGCAACGGAGAAGTGAAAATTGGCGAAGGCGACTTTGCTTTTTATGTTTCTCAAGGTAGAATGATTGAAGACGGAAAATTAACCGCTCCTATTAAGGATGTTAATATCATGGGCAACGGACCAAAAATGCTTCAGAATATTACAATGGTTGCTCACGATTTAGTAATGAGCGAAGGTGGTGCTGGTGCCTGCGGTAAAGCTGGCCAGTCCGTACCAGTAGGTTTCGGTATGCCAACATGTTTAGTTAAATCATTAACTGTAGGTGGAACTGATAACAAAGGAGGTCAATCATGAGCCAAGAATTATTCGAAATTAGCCAATGGGTAAAGAAACAAACCATTGCTAAAGGAGCAAGTGATTGCAAAATTACGCTCGATAAAAGGCGTCTGGTTGAAATGAACTATCGCGAAAAGAAACCAGAAACCATAAAGGAAGCAATAACCAGAAACTTACAACTGGAAATATTCATAGATGGCAAATATTCAGTAGCAATAACTCCTGATTTAAGGAAAGCTACCTTAGAAGCTTTCATAGCCAAAGGTATTGAAAACACCCAATTTATTGAGGAAGACCCATACAGAACCTTGCCCGAAAAGAAATATATTGAAGGTCAGTTAAAAAAAGATTTGAATTTATACGATCCTAATATTCCAGGCTTTTCTACCGAGAAGAAGCATCAACTTGCCAAAGATATTGAAGCTGCCTGTTTAGAATTTGGAGGCAACAAAGCCATATCTGTTGATGCAGGTATTAACTTTTCTGAAAGAGAAAGAGTAATTGTTGCTAGCAATGGTTTCGAAAACTCATTCAAAATAACTGGCTGTAGTGCAGGTGCTTCAATGTCAGCACAGGGCGAAGGCGATCGCCGTCCATCTGGATATTTCTGGGTAAGTAGCAGGCATATCGCTGATATACCTGCTGCACATAAAATTGGCGAAAATGCCGCCAATCGCACACTTGAATTATTAGGTGCTAAAAAACTTCAGACCGAAACTCTTCCAATTATTGTAGAAAATAGAACTGTTGGACGTTTACTCGGAAGGTTTATTTCTGGTTTATCAGGAAGCAATATTCAGCAAAAACGTTCCTTTCTTGCTGATAAAATGGGTAAAAAAGTGACCAGTGACAAACTGACTATTGTAGATAATCCCTTTGTTGAAAAGGGCCTTAGTAGTCGACTATTTGATAGTGACGGATTCCCTGCTCAAAAGCGCAGCGTAATTACAAATGGTGTAATTGATACCTTTTACTACGATTGGTATTATAGCCGCAAAATGGGTGTTGAGCCTACTACCGGAGGATTTAGTAATCTGGAATTTGGACTAGGAGATAAAAGTTTGCAACAATTAATGAAGTCTGTTGGTCGTGGAGTACTTATTACCGGATTTATTGGTGGTAACTCCAACGATACTACAGGTGATTTTTCAATTGGTATTTTAGGCCATCTGTTTGAAAATGGTGTTCCGGTTCAAGCTATTTCTGAAATGAATATTGCTGATAATCATTTGAATTTCTGGAACAAGTTGGTTGAAACCGGCAACGACCCATGGAAATATAGTGGTTGGCAAACTCCCAGTTTATTATTCGATGACATTGTTATTGCGGGAATGTAGAAATAAAATATTCTAAATTCTAAAAGGCACAATACTTAGTATCGTGCCTTTTTGCTACTCAATATAATCATTTATTCATGTTTTAATAAAGGATCATGCCAGTATGCAAGTAAGGTTATTACAATGCTAAAAAATATGAATTGTCTTCGCCCATTGCTTGAAATCCTATTTTCTTTAAATACTTAGCGTGAGTTGGCACCGACGTTATACAAGTCAATAATTTGGTCTTATCATCTAAATATTCATTCCGAAATTTCTTAAATAAAAATTTTCCAGTTTTATAATCGCGATATTGTGGAGTAACAAAATCTAATAATACTTCAGAAGTGCCATTAATTGGCATTGAGCTTATAAAAACTCCAGCAACATTCAAGTCACGAAGAGCCAGAATTATGTGTTTCTTTCTTCCATCTTTTAAAACGAAATTAGGGAAAAAGTGGTTAATTTCTTTTCGATAATGGTTAAGAAACTTATTCAGATATTCACTTTCTTCCTGAGCTTCAACAATGTCTAATTCTTCCTTCCGAAACATTACCCATAAAAAGTAGATGTTAAATAAACTAATTCCAAGATGTAATATCCCAATTGGCAAGACTCCAATATAAAATCCGTAATATGAAAATAATGCTGAACCCAAAAGATTAAAAACCCTAAGCTTAACAATTGAGAATAAGCTTAATGAGAATAAAATAATGGCTAATGCTACATAGCCAACACATTCTATTGCTGACAAACCAAACCATGTGAAATTTTCCATATTTAATATTTATTTTGTTATTTTACAATAACTATAAATAGCAAAGGTTAATTAGACAATTGTTAATAACCTTTACAGTCAAAAGAAAACAAAATTAAGTTCCATACGTAAATTAGTGCAAAACTTGCTAACAATTTCTGTATGTGGCCGTGGGTGCTATGAAATTGATAAACAAAATCAGATAAAAATGAAAACTATTGTTTGTCTTCTTGTTCTTTTTTTAGCTGTTTCCGTCCAGGGACAAATATCAGAGCCTCTGGCTATGAATAGTCCACCATTACCTTACCATCTGCCCGATACTGCAAAAAAAACATTTAGTAATTCTGAACCAGCAGAAATTTTATTTCTTGTTAACCCAAATCTAAAAGAAAACAAAATTACTATAGAAACCAATTTCAAAGGTTATTATAAAGTAAGAATTATTGACTATTATGCCGGCTCGAGAAAAGTTTACAAGAACCAAAAAGCCAATATGATTATTGATGTTGCCGAATTTGAAAAAGGTATTTTCATTATGAACATAACTGATAGTCAAAACAATTTACTTACAAGTCAGGTAGTAAACCTAAAAAGAAGGCATTTGTAAAGGCCGCGCAAAAATATATACAGCAAAAGGGTTCGGTATAACCAAGGAAAAATCTCAATTTGTATTACTATTATTTAAGAGTGTGACTAAATAACCAATTAATAAGTTCAGGATCTTTAAAAGGAAATGCCGCTACTCCGTGCCCTACTTTCTTGTATTCGGTACGTTTAAACCTATCATCTCCATTAATTAAAAGCGAATATGTCTTTCCAACGTAGCCATCAATTGGAACTTCTGTAATGGTTTCAGGAGGATTAACATAATAATCTCTTAAGAAATTGTAGGCATCACGTGTAACCTGTACCCTTTGCTCTGTATCTTCTAATCCAATGTGAATCCAAATAGCAGTATTGTCGGCAATTTTATCCCGAACAACTGTTTGACTTTGTCCGGCTAAACGAATAACGCCTGCAAACAGATGCTCATTAAAATCGTAATATGCATTTGCAAAACTATACGAACCTGAACCACCCATTGAATAGCCAATCAGGTATATACGAGTATCATCAATCCGGTAATTCGCCTTAAAATCTTCAACCTGTTCAATAAGCAAAGAATTATTCCATGAGAAATTAGTTTGAGGTACAAGAACAAAGCATGGGTGCTCTTTTTGAAAACTTATGGCTTTTAAATCTTCTCTGTCATCGTCTGGATTGTCGTAGCCCAGATAGTTTAAATAGCTAATGTTTCCGGCACCTCCTGAACCATGAAGGAAGATAACCAGTGGAAATTTTTTATGTGTGTTTATCAGGTGTTCGTAATCCCATGGTTCGAGCATATAGTAGTTATTCTCTTCATTGTAAGAAAAATACGGGCGATTAATTGAATAGAAAAAACCAGTGAGGTTAGCCTCACTGGTTTAATAAAATCAATCAATTAATAAAAACTTAGAAAATCTACTCTCTCTAAGAATTATCTCTTTATAAGTTTTAAAGTCTGATTTTCTCCGTTAATAGAGATATCAATAAGATACATGCCCGCAGAAAATTCACTTAAATCTACATAGGTTTCAGTGTCGATAAGTTTATCGCTTATTATTGTTTTACCAGCTACATCTCTTATCAGATAACTAGATGGACCAACAATATTGGCTTTAACCACTAAATAATTCGAAACTGGATTTGGATAAATTTCAATGTCAAACTCTTCATTTCTATCTATAAGCTCAGAAACCTCCTCGGTATTAAATTTACCAGCTTCAGATGTAGCTACAACACAGAAACTAGTGGTTTCGCTAGAAGCAAAACTACCTCCAGAGGCAAGAACTGTAGCTCCTTGAAGCAATTCATAACTTCCATTACCATATCCACAGCAAATTCCATCACCATATGCATCAAAAATAGTAAAGTCAAAACATTCAGCAGGTAATTGCATGGCTATGGTTTTTGTTGAACCATCGGGTTCGGAACCATATGTACCACCCGATTCAACAATTGTTCCACTTGAGTTTTTTATCTCCCAACTGGTTTCTTCCGGATAATTATCGAAAACAAACACAAGATTTATCGGATAACTAGGTAGAGGTGTTGAGCCAACGCTAACACTTATGTCATCGAAGGCCATTCCATCAGTAGTAATTGAATAATTGTCCCGATGCTGAAACTTGATAACAAATGTAGCTGTAAGATTAAGTCCATTTGCTGAAGCAGCTTCATCAATATCAATGTCTATTTTCTGATAAGTTGAGTTTCCTCCGATCAAGTTATAAACTTTAGTAAATGAACTTCCTCCATTATCTGAAATATATACTCCGTCTTCAGTATTATCCTCATCACTAAATTCTTTCCAATAGAAACTTAGATCCACCTGATCTTGTCCTGAAAGATCCACTTTTAACCAGGCTTCATTTGTGCTGTAGTTTCCATTTGTTTTTACATCACTGGTTAGGTGGTAGCTTCCGCGAGGAGAATTTGAAGAAGTAACCTGAAGTCTTCCATATGAATTCTCAGTTTCTAATACCCAATAATTATCTACTGTACCGCTTTCAAAGCCTGTACTATAAGGAATCGATGCGTATTCTCCTGGAGCAGTTCCATCGTCTGTTGTAAAGCTCCATACTGTACCTGTTGTTGTTCCGGCTGAATTTACCTCATCAATCCGCCAAAAGTATTCTGTGTTTATTGCCAAACTACCCGGATCATACGTTACCGATGTTTGATTTCCAATAAAAGTCGGTGGATTTGTTGTACCAAAATATACATCGTGTGAAGCTGCTCCACTTCCAGCACTCCAGCTTAAATCTGATGATATACTAACATTAGTTGCCCCATTTGTAGGGACTGGGTTTGTTGCTAGGCCAGGGACAACAACCTCTCCCGCTGTAAGTGCTAAATATGCATTTAATCGACCCGAACCTAAAAGACCTGTATAACTAGGATTTAGGTTATCTATTGGATCGACATTATTTACCAATATGCTTCTCAATTCAGATGCTGTAATATTCCCATAGTTATGTGAAACAACCAGCGCTGCTACGCCCGAAACATGTGGACATGCCATAGAAGTACCTTGATAATAAGCATATCCGTTGTTAGAAACTGTACTCAAGACACCTCCCGCACTGTACGGATAGGTTTCTCCACCCGGAGAAGCGATATCTACCCATGAACCATAATTAGAATAAGATGCTTTTACATCACGATTGTTGACACTCGAAACTGCAAGTGTTGGTGAATAATAACCCGGATAATATGCCCCACTACTGTTACTGTTCCCAGCGGCTACAATTACTATACCTCCATTCATTGCAGCACTCGATCCTCCAGCATTGGCAATAAAATAATCGATAGCATCCAGAACTGATTGATCATAGGCTCCAGCAGAGGTATATCCCCAACTATTCTGAGAAATTACTGCACCATTATCTGCAGAATACACATATGCCTCATCAAACCCTCCAGCACTTGAACCTGAAAAAACCTGGCAAGACATAAGTCTTACACCATCGTTTGAGCCCGTACCTCCGGCAATACCAGAAACACCAACACCATTATTTGTTTCGGCACCAATAGTTCCAGATGTATGTGTTCCATGGTCGTCTGCTATAATAGTTCCTGAATTACTAACAAAATTATACCCATTTACATCGTCGATATATCCGTTGTTGTCATCATCAACACCATTTCCTGCGATTTCTCCGGGATTCACCCAAATATTGCCAGCCAAATCAACATGATCAATATCAATTCCACCATCCTCAACAGCTACTATAACATTTGAATTTCCGGTTTCAATTGTCCAAGCCTGTTCAAGGTCAATGTCGGCATCTACAGTACCTCCATTAGAACCTGAATTTTCATAATGCCACTGTTTATCAAATTCCGGATCATTAGACCCATTAGGTAAAGAGCCTGTTTGTTGGACTTCATACCGTGGATTTACTTTTTGAACATAGTCCAGATTTGAATAAGAATTAATAACTTGTTCAACATCCACACCATCTTTATATTCAATTTCATACCATAAATGAAGACCAAAATCGCGATGTCTTTGCTCATATTTTCCAGCAGGTCTAAAAACGCGTGTCATTTTAATAGCTGAATAGGACTTATTCAAACTATTTAACTTAGAAAGACCAGCAATTTCAATATGCTCATTTGTTGATTTTACCCGCATAGTTCTCATTTCATTCCCAGAAACTTTATAAGCAGCTTCCATTTTCTGAATGACTGCAGGCTCATTTGCAAATTTTACCCTAACAACATTTGGAACAATTGTTTTTCCCTCATAATATTTTGTTTTTGTTTGTGAGAAAACACAAACACTAAGAAATAAAACTGTACTCATAAATACTAGTTTCATGAAGCTTGTTTTTTTCATAATTTATAAGTTTAGGTTTAACTAAAAATTAATATGAGAAATGGTTTGGTCGAATTCAGATAGGACTAAACATAATAGTTGTGGAGTGCTGGGATGTTTAGATATAAGAATAGCATCAGAAAACCAAATTGATTATCTCCCGAGAATTTATTTGTACCTAAAAAATATTTTTAACTCTCCTCTCTCCAATAAGGATCGGAGTGTATAAGGAATATATTTTTTTAAAGGAACGTTAAAAGATATTCATTTAGTTATCTATCAAAAATCGAGAGTAATAATCAGGCATACAGCTACCACCTAATAGATACAGCTAACTGCCAAATTTGAATGTTGATAATAAGAAAAATGCTATCGTGTTTCTGCTGGATTAAAGTATAATACTAATTCATTGGCTGTTTTTTTTCATAGAAAAAGTTTTAAGAATTAAATTTTAGGTTTAACAAAAAAGAAAATCATGCATGTAAATTCTTAATTTATTCCCATAGGTAAATGCAATATATGACAAATATTTGTTTTTTTCACGCATAACGTATTGCTTTTATATATTTTTATTAAACTTTCTACATAATGCATATAAGTTAAAGCAAACCTATACAAACAATACATCAAATATCTCAACCTTCTGTAATATCTTGTTGCACTTTAAATAGAACGATTCGTTAGCTTCCTTTAACAGAATTTCCAAGCTAAGTATTCAGAAAAATATACGGAGTAATAAAAATAGTATTCAAATAACTAATAGTTAATTTAGAACGCCCTCTCCCCAAAAGGTGAGTAGATGTGCTGCATGACCTTTTCTATATTCTTTCTAACTCTAAAACTCCTATTCTACTTACAACATACTAAGAGCCTTCAGGCTTTTCGTTCGAAGCACCCAGACTTTCAGGAAGTCTCCATTCACTAAATGGTATTGGGTTTGCAGGGTCGAAATTTTCTGGAATATCATATAAATAGTTTGTCAGTTCAAGATTATTATCAATAATTCCCTTAATTATGCAAAGAGCTAAATTGTATGCTCCATAATTATTGAAGTGGGTATTGTCACTTAATTTTTCAACCTGACCAGGATAAGTATTTGCCGGATAATGTACGAAACCTTTTTTTGAACCTTCAATGCCCCAAGCCTCGTAAAGGATTTTACTCATGTTGTTCAATTCTACTAAAGGCACTTTTTTTTCTATGGCAATTGCTCGCATTGCAGCCGGAAAGTCACCTAAGGTATTAACTACCTCGCCATTTTTGTCAAAACTTCTTCGATGCATAGAGGTAATAAGTACAGGATTGGCTCCTTTTTCTCTTGCCTTTTCGATATACATGCGTAAGTAATCAGAATAGGATTGCCATGGGCCTATGCCTTCTCCCTTACGTTTCTGATCGTTGTGCCCAAACTCTATAAATATATAGTCGCCGGGTTTTATGAGGCTAAGAATTTTGGCCAATCTATTTGAATAATAGAAACTATGAAGAGATTCACCTGATTCAGCAAAATTAGCAACACATACTTCCTGATTAAAATATCTTGTAATCATTTGACCCCACGAAGCCCATGGCTCTGCATATTGATCTGTAACAGTAGAGTTTCCAGCAAGATAGATTGTGTGTTTAGGTTCTGTCCTTTCAATTTCAAGAGCGCAAACACAAGGCATTTTATCTATAAATTCAAGGGTAAGTTTATTGTCCCAGTTCAGATATTTATATTCTCTTGTTTTAAGTCGTATCGATAGTGAATCGTTAATTTTTGGTGTACGTACATTAATAGTAATTGATTTATTAATGGTTTGACCTTTTTCTGTTTGAATATCTTCAAGCATTAGACGCCTGTTTTCGGCTTTAATGGTTGTAGCACTTAGCCCTGCTATATCTCCAAGCGTAAGAGTTACTTTATAATTACCTTCAGGCAATTTTACAGAAAAATAAAATGGGGTTTCTGCGAAAGCAAATTCAGAATTGAGTTTGTTTTTTTTGCTTCGACAAACAATTTCTGGTTTTGTATTGTAATCAAATCCATACCCTAACGTATCGCTGTAAACAGTTTCGGCATTAACGGTACGATAATTATTAATATTTGTTTTAGAACCAAAATTGAATTTTAGGCAATTTAATTGTTTGCCAGCATCATCTGTATCCTGCGCATTACAAAAGAAAAGAGGCACAATAATAAGGAGTACAATTAGTCTTAATTTATTCACTGCTATTATTTTAGAAAGCACATATTAATAAAGAAAACTCTTGCATTGTTAAATTGCTAAATAAGAATATTTCCACTTCAATTTTAGTGAAAAATTCTTCAATTACATTATTGATATTATTAGAGAAAATTAGAGTTAAGATGTTCGATTTATTGCAATGCATTGAAAAACAAAGCATAGTGTTTTTGTTATCAATAATTAAGCATGAAAAATGATAACAAAAACACCAAAACTGAATTAAAGAAAAATTAAGAGCCTACTAATAATCCTTAACAAACCTTTTAAGTTCGCAACAGTTAAGTTTATTAATCTCTTCTATAATAGTTTTTGCATTTAAAATTGCTCCATCTTTTGAAGTGTGTGTATGATCTTCAAGGAAAAAATCTGCAGCTACCTTCTCAAAACCTATTTTTTCATACTTTTGGGCAACTGTTTCATTTAAATCAATAAAATAGGCGCCTTTTTCTTCAGCCATTTCGCGAGCCCATTTACCATAACTTTCATTCACCCGTTCCACTTTTCCATCTATCCATTCTCGACGTGGAATTTGTGATAATACAATTGGGACAACTCCTTTGTTCTGTGCCTCGGCTATATATTTACGAATATACCAGCCATAAGAATGAACCACCTCAACTTTGTTGTTTTCTCGTGTAACAAGAATCGAATCATTGGATGTTCCTTTTATGGAACCTCTCATCTTTCCTGTTTCAATTTCACCGCCGTCGTTATGACCAAATTGCATGAGTAGAAAATCTCCCGGATTAGCTGTATCCAAGGCACGCTTCCAACGACCTTCGTAAAAAAAAGTTCTGCTACTTCTACCACCAATAGCCAAATTTATTACATCTAGCTTTGTTGTGTCAAAGAAGGCTGAAATTTCAGCTCCCCAACCTTGAATCCCATTTCTCTTTCCCCTAGCTACAGTAGAATCACCGATAATTATAAGCCTTATTTTCCCAGGAAAAGTATATACTGGATTTTCAAATACGTATTCCGCAAGTTTTAGGTCTTTAAGTTTTTTTAATTCCGTTGCTACCAGGCGAGCATTTAGTATAGCACCTCGTGCATTAGTATGTGTGTGGTCCTTTTTGAAAAAGTACATTCCTGTGACCGCATTTTCGCCACAAGGCTCTAATTCATTAATCATTAATTTACTAAGATCTATAAAGGGTACATTCTTAGCTTCTGCCACTTGTTTTGCCCAAAATGGGTAGCTATTGGGATTTTGATCTATTTTACCATCTTTCCACACATTTCGCGGAATTGAGGAAACTATTATAGGAATTCCACCCTTTGCTTTGGTATCGTTTATGTATTTTCTCATATACCAGCCATAGGTGTGAATTACTTCCATTTTTCCGGTTTCTTCAAGAATTACATGCAGGGTATCATCACCTATACCTTTTATACTGGCCCTGGCACGACCTGTATTATAAGGACCACCATCGTTATGGCCAAATTGAATGAGCACATAATCACCGGGGCTTATTTTATCTAGAACACTTTGCCAAAGGCCTCTTGTCTGGAAGGTTCTGCTACTGGTTCCTCCCAGAGCATGATTTTCAACATTTACCTTTGTTGAGTCGAAATGATAAGCAATTGGATCTCCCCACCCCCAGAGACCTCCGCTACCATCACCTTTTCCATTCTTAACCGTGGAATCGCCCACGATATACACATTTATCTGGTCTTTTTTTAAAAAGCTACAACTTACGAATGTTACAAATACTACAAGAATAGAAATGAATAAAGAATATAATCTGCTTTTCCCAATTTTCATCATACAGTTATTTTAATGCATTTAGTATTTCTTCTGAAACCGTAAAAGCAGTTCCATGCCTGGTACCATTTGGGAAAGAAACAGAAATCTCGGTCCAATTAATCAAATCAGTTGATTTTATTGCACCCATTTTATGATTTGTATACATATCGTAATAGACAATATATTCTCCTCCAACTTCTGCTATTGCCGGTCCTTCTACCCAAACGTCTTTGGGACTTATGGGTTCGCCAGGCTTACTATACGGACCTGTAAGTTTATCGCTGGTGGCCAGTCGAAGATTCTTCTCTGGTGTAGGAAATTTTGTTTCATCCTTTAGAATCATATAATACTTTCCGTTGTATTTTCGAATTATAGCATCTATTACACTAAAACCTTCATCGTATAAAAGTTTTGTTTCACTAAAAGTCTCAAAATCCTTGGTGGTTACATAATACATTCTGTGATTGTAACCCGATTCACAACTTGAGTCTCCTTCATGAAATCTTTCCGGAATGGTAGTTGCCCAATAAATAAGGTATAAATCTTCAGTATTGTCGTAATATACTTCAGGGGCCCAACAGTTTCTGGCTGTTGGCTCATGTTCCATTACAGGAATATATTTTTGCTCCGACCAGTTTTTTAAATCGTTTGAACTTGCATACCCAATACCTTTTTCGTTCCAGCTAACTGTCCATACCATATGAAACTTACTGTCTTTACCTTTAATAATACAAGGATCGCGCATAAGGCTATCTCTGCTTAATACAGGCGCAAGATAAGACTTGTCGTTATTTAAGGCTGTCCACTTAAAACCATCGTAACTGTAGGCAAGATGTAAGCCATCTTCTCCATTTCCTTTAAAGTAGGAGAACATATAAACATCTTTTTTTTGTGGAGATGTTTTACAAGAAAGAAAGGTGACAAGGAAGATAAAGGCAAATAGTTTATAGATAAAATTCATGATTAAATATTTTTATGAGCTATAAAAATACAAATTCATAGTTTAGATAAAAAAAGGAATGGAGAAGTACCATTGTAATTAACTTGCTAATGCAAACTTTATTTATGATAATTCAATTTAAGCGAGTCTGGAAAAATGCTTATGTCAATTATAATGTTGTGGAGGTAGAAAGTTATGAAGAAGCACTAATTGAGGCAAGTAAAACTTTAGGTAAAATACTAAAATGATATTCAGATTGGCTGACTAAATTCCGCCCCTGAGTTTCCAATAAATAATCGCTCAGTGGAAAAATTAAGATCTGACAGAAAAAGCTATTTCGCAATAGCCATAAAAGTTCCGGATATATATACTATAATCCACAACAAGTATGATAATAGAGAGTATATGTGTAAGGCTTTAGGAACAACGGTTTGTTCGCCAATTTTTAATTTTAATCTCCATAATAGACTAGTATCTATTAACATTGCCAATAAAGCAGAATATCCAATAAAACCATGCAAAGTAAACGGAGTGTTCGACGAACCAATTATCATACAACATGTACCTGCGATATCAAAAGATAAACCCAGAGATAAGGGAACTAGCACCTTAACTGAAACCTTCTTCTTTATTTGTTCAATAATTATTCCCGAAGAATAAGCAATAAGAGCGAGTGAAACAAGTATAGAACCTATAATTAGAGTAGTGTTCATTTTGAATATATTAAGTTATTTCAGGTTGTGAAATTAAAAAAAAGTTTAGGTAAAACCTCCCTATTGCTACAAGTTCAATGTTTTTAATTAAAAACTGCGATAACCATGGCTGTGTTGCGCAATCTTATTATAAAACTTATTCTTTTTAAAGCTAGCTAAATTTCAACCAAGAACCACCCTCTTCATATTGTTCTATTGGCGATACTTTTGTCTGAAATTTAAATGAACTAACCAATTGTGAGATTTCATGCTTTATTGTTTCCAAACTACTATTTATTAAATCGGAACGAAAACCTTTGTTACCTAACTCCAAAACATGATTTGCTGATACAACTTTACTAATGATCTTACCCAAATCAACCATTTTTCTTTGGGGAATTTTTAAGTCAACATGAAAATTTAAAATCGAACTAAAAAAATCAGATACACTTTGGGTTAAATCATAGGTTTTAAAAAACTCCGATAACTTAAAAGATTTTTGTTTATTCATAAGTTTTAAAATCATTTCTGATAGCTGAGAATAAAGCATATCGTTTGATCCTTCAAAAATCTGGAAGGGTCTTGAATCCACAATACTTCTTGCACCAAGACTTTCAGCTTTATAGCCATTTGCTCCTAAAAGTTGAGTTAATGTTTGAGCCGATTCTTGCATTAAATCGGTAATGTATGCTTTCATGCTATTGGCTTCTACTCCAGCTAATGCCAGATTTTTATCTATTCCACTGTATTCTGAACTTCGTGCACACATAGCAGAACAAACAGTAAAGGCGCTTTGAATTCTGGATACCTGATGTTTCACCTGATCCAATTTCAACAATGATTTCCCTCCAACAATACGTGAATTGCAATGCTGTATTGCTTCATCCAGTATTCGACGAATAAACCCCATTCCCATACCCGGGAACTGAAAACGACTTCTATGAAGTAAGTCCATCATAAGTTTTAAGCCTGTTGATTCAGGCTCCAGTTTAAACTGCTCCGGAACCTTTATGTCAATCTTATTCTTGCCATATGGAATTGGATATAAACCCATATTGTTATAGTATTCTTCAACCTCAATATGCTGATTAGGTTGTTGTACATCGCAAATGAAAAACTCAATGTCACGACTTAACTCTTCCTGGTCATTTTTGTACCTGGAGGTCATTAACCAATAATCGGCCATTCCGGTAAGTCCTTGCCAATGCTTTGTGCCTTTAATATGGTAATTGGATCCTTCCCTTACACTTGTTGTCTGCATATTTAAGGCATCGCTCCCAAAATCGGGTTCGGTAATCATTAATCCGCCCATATTTTGTTGTGTAAGAAATCTTTCAAAGATACTTCCTTTAACAGAGTTTCTGGCATATTTTGCAACTGGCTCAAGAAACAGAGCAATGTTTATTCCAAATGTTAAAGACAATGGAAGTGATTCATAAGCCGCTGCATCAAGTAGCCCTAAGCATTCTTTTACTTTTACGCCTCTTCCTCCATATTCGCCTGGAATAGCAACTGATAATGGATTCTTAGCCATAATATCGCGCAGCACTACTGGTGGAAATCCTCTTTTTTGAATAAACTTCTCGATGTTATCGCGCTCGTAGAAAACACTTTTAAGAGTTGTTTTTATTGTTTCAAGAAAATCAGAAAAGGGAATGTGGTGTGTAATACTTGAAGTACTCATTAATTTAATAATTAGTTTTTTTGATAGAATTTAAAATGCAGCGAATATTTGAGTAGTTAACTGCATAGTAATATATAACAAGTAACATTCAAAAAACAATATTCCCAACCTGCTATAATAGACAAGTCAAATTGGTTTTTGTTTAAAATTTTTCTCTCTTATTTGAATTGGAATGAAACCTCTTAGTAGTTATTAACAGAAAAACCGCTACAATGCAAGCAAAGTAGCGGTTCGGGTTGAATGAATTAAATTATATCCATTGTAAAATTCCCCATTATCAATAGCTTGCAGCAATGAATTCTATATTTTTAAAGTTAGATAATGAATTGCCTCCTGATTTCTAATCTTAAAACCTGAAACAGTTTTATTTTGAAACAACTAATATAAAATAACCAGAAGTAATAGAAAAGAGGGTATACTAAACCATACGGACAACAATTGCCATTAATATTTCTTAATTTATTTTTGTTATGCTATGGACTATGAGGATTTAGCCTTAAGCATAACGAGATACCAATCGTCCTCTTTCAGTTATACTATATCTCAAATCTACCACACTAACTAGACCTCCTAGCTTAAGCGGTTGCATAAACGTTTCATCTATCTTTCTTTTTGGACTTGTGTTTAAAGCAAAATTAATTTCTGGAATTGTTAAGTCTTTTTTCTTTAATTCTAACAAAACAAGATGATGTTTAACATTTAAGCTAGGATATGCAAGTATCTGTATTTGTTTGTCAAGTCTTATTTTCAGTGCCTCATAAAAGCCATTTAGCTCTAGTAAAAAACTATCTTCTTTAATATTAACTATATCAAGTTCTACTAATTGCCCTATGATTTCGCACTCCCCAGAAAAGGGATTATCCGGAGATTTATTCGTTTTAGCTTTTATTTCTGATTCAAGAAAGGAGTAAATATTTTCCAAAAAGGATGTGTTTTTCTCTGATTCAATTATTATTTCACTATAAAAATTGCTTGGTGTTTTTACATTGAACAAATCTAAAACTTTAGAGTTAAATGAATATTCACTCTCCTCGAAATAAGCATTATAACTTTCTATACTTAATTTAATATCCATCTTGTTATTCTATTTTCTAAATGTTAGATAATAAATTACCCCCCGATTTCTATTCGTATAACCTGAATATGGCATAATTTAATTTTGAAACAACTAATATAAAATAACCAGAGGTAATAAAAAAGGAAGTCGGTAGGCTAAGCCATATGGACAACAGGAGCAA
>JBNKCO010000027.1:0-47997 GCA_050287785.1 Bacteroidales bacterium | reverse complement strand
TCAATACCATGACTCTTTACCATAGCACCTCTAGGCGGTTTGAAGCCCTCTCCTGCAAGACGACTCCGGTGGGTCGATTCCACCATCTCAATTAAAGCATGCAGCACTGTTTATTGCCAATGTACTGCTTCTTGGCACACGTATGATTTCGTAAGGAATTGCGGGCTTTTTACCTATCAAGGCACAGCAAATTTTGGAGCGGGTAACTATGCCCCAAAAGCCTCTGAAACCCTTATTAACTATACCGCGTGTTAGCGAAATGTGCCTTATTCTATTGTATCATTTTTTACATTTTTGAGTAAATCATTATATGTCTTATTTTGTAAATCAATAAGTTCTTGATAATTCTTAAGTATTTTTTCATTCTCAATTTGAATTTCTTTATAGTTGTCTTGTCTTATTTTAAAAATCGACTCTATTTTATTAAACGTAACAAAAAGAATAACTAGAGCCAATATTACAGGAACAACTAAGCTCCCGTTTGTTAATGACCAAAGCCATTTTGCTTTATCCCATTTAGTAGTAGTATTATCTTTAGTTGCAGATTGTTCTTCAGTAGATTGATTTTCAGAGTCTTTAGTTTTCTCGAAATCATTTTTAAACTCAGAAGTACTATTTATAGATACACCTAATGGAAGTCTGTCATCATATACAGAAAGACTAGATAAAAAACTCTTAGGAATATACTGATCTAAAAATATTCTGAAATATTCAAAATTATTATCAAAGAGGTCAATTGCTTTCTCAAATGGCTCAATACTTAAATCAAATCCTATTGAAGAATATGAAATATTATCAATCTGAAAGTCAATTTGAGTAGCAAGAATAATTTTATTTAGTAATGCTTGGTATTCTTTGTTGTCTTTAAAAAAGTTATTCTTAAGTTCTTGAAGTTTTCCAACACCATTTATGAACTCATCAAAATAAAATCTTTCATCTTTCCTATTAAAATATTCATCTAAGAATGGATGATTAAAATCAATATTATACTGACCTTCAAAAATTGTAAGTTCATTTCGAAATTTATCTTGTAAGGATTTTTTTAAATTCCCAGCAAAGTTTTTACGAAATGTATATTCTTGTCTTTCAGGGTAAGTGCTTTCCTTGTCAATTGCATTACTAACATAACTCCAAAAAGCATATCTTGAATCCAAAGGTTCAGATGTTTGCCTATCGTAAGAGCTACTTATCTTTGAACTAGTAGGACTTTCTGATAAATCCAGAGGGTAAATTCGGATACTAATTTTATTTTCTTTCATATCTGGTTAGTTTTTTGGCATTTTCGCTTGTTCATATGTGTAATAAAAGTACTGATTATATACATACATAGTGTCTTAAACTGTAATAACAATGTTTTCTTTGTATAAACCTCAGATATGCATTAAAAAAGCATATTTTACTCTTCGAGTCGACGGAAAGTCCTGTTTACCATGACTTTTATTGGGGTTTAATCCTGACAAAGAAAATCACCAAACAGGTATTATTAATACCGGCTAACTGTCTGATTTTCCTTCGTCAAATTATTCATTCATATTCAAATAAATAATGGGGGATAAAACGGAAAGACATATTTTTACTAATACAGTGAAATTATTCGGGTTTACTTATGCTTCTTCTGAACATTATTTGAATATTAAACCTTATCAAAATTTAACCAAAACACTGATAGTTGTCAAACAAAAACGCCCTGCTTAATCACACAGGGCGCTTATAAAATATTTTATCATTTCAACCATTCATCTAACCACTTAAAGAATTCTCTTTGCCAAAGAATTCCATTTTGTGGAGAAAGCACCCAGTGATTTTCTTCAGGGAAGTGAAGATAGCGTGCAGGAATACCTCTCAGCTTTGCAGCTGTAAATGCCTGCATTCCTTGAGTATAAGCTATCCTATAATCTTTTTCGCCATGTACAACCATAATTGGTGTATCCCAATTCTGCACAAATTTATGAGGCGAATTTGCATAAGAACGTTGTGCAGCCTCATTTGATTTATCCCAGAAAGGACCTCCAAAATCCCAGTTTACAAACCACATTTCCTCAGTTTCAAGGTATTGCGATTCGAAATTAAACATTCCATCGTGTGCAATAAAAGCTTTGAAACGTTTGTTGTGATTTCCTGCTAACCAAAACACAGAAAAACCACCATAACTAGCACCAACAGCTCCTAGTTTGTTTTCATCAACAAATGGTTCTTTTGAAACAGCATCTATAGCGCTTAGATAGTCTTTCATGTTTTGTCCACCATAATCCTTACTAATTTGCTCATTCCACTTTTTCCCAAAACTTGGAAGACCACGACGGTTAGGTGCAACAATGATGTAATCGTTTGCTGCCATCATCTGAAAATTCCATCGATACGAGAAAAATTGACTGACAGACGACTGAGGACCTCCTTGACAATAGAGTAATGTAGGATATTTCTTACTGGAATCGAAATTTGGTGGATAAATCACCCAAACCAACATATCTTTACCATCAGTAGTCTTAACCCAACGCTCTTCCGTTTTACCTAAACTAAGTTTAGCTAAGAGATCTGTATTAACCTTTGATATTTGAGTTTCTGTTTTCGAAGCTAAATCAATAGAGAATATCTCTGTTGGCATTGCATGAGTCATCTTATTTGCAATAAGTTTATTGCCTGCAAACTGAACTGAATAATAATTATGATCTCCGCTAGTTAAAGTCTCAATTTTCTTAGTTTTCAATTCCAGTTCATAAACCTGATAACGGGCATGATAATCGCTATAAAAATATATTTTTGAAGCATCATCGCTCCAGGATAGTCCATGAACATTCTGGTCGAATTCTGATGTGTAATCTGTTTGTTCTCCAGTTGACATATCCATAATAAACAAACGGTTTTGATCTGACTCATAACCATCACGCTCCATGCTTTCCCAGGCTAACATTTTGCCATCGGGCGAAAATACAGGGGCCACATCATAACCCATCATTCCTTTAGTAATATTTTTTGACTCTCCACTTTTAAGCGAATAGAGATACAAATCGGAGTTGGTAGACAAAGTATATTCAACACCATATTTCTTAACACAAGTATAAACTAAGCTTTTACTATCGGGTGCCCAGGTAATTTGCTCCATCCCGCCAAAAGGTTTATTTGGAGAATTGTACTTCTCTCCCTCCATTATGTCTTTTTCATTCTTCAAAGAAGAGCCATCGTAATCGGCAACAAAGATGTGGCTAAACGAATTTGTCCAGGTATCCCAATGACGAAACATTAAATCATCGGCTATGTAAGCATTTGCTTTTGCCAAATCGGGGTACTTCTCAACCACTTGCTCAACCAGGTCAACCTCTTTAATGAACAACACCTTAGATTGATCCGGTGCATATTTAAATCCATTTATACCTCCCTCAATGCTGGATATTCTTTTTCTATCTGTACCATCAGCATTCATTTCCCACATTTGGGTGCCTTTATCATCGCTATATATAAAACCTATTTTCTTTCCATCTGGTCGCCACTCAATATTAAATTCACTCTTAGCAGTTCTGGTTATTTGCTTTAAATTCGAGCCATCCAAATTCATCGAGTATAAATCTGTATTTCCTTTGTTTTCGGCAATATCATAGTATTTAATTCCAAAAACAATCGTTTGTCTATCAGGTGAAATTGCAACTTCACCAACTCGTCCAAAGGACCACAATAATTCTGGGGTCAGGCGGTTAATTTCCATATTTAATTCAGGTTTTCCTATTACTTTTTGTTCTGCCTCTGATGATTTTTCAGTTGGAGTACAACTAAACGCAAACATCAGAACAGAAACCAGTGCTAAACTAAGCTTATTCATTTCTATAGTTTTATTTACAATTGAAAAATAAAAGTGCAAAAACAATTGAGCTTAAACAATAAAAAAACACATAAGTTTAGAATAATAATAAAAACCATTTATGAATTTTTTAGGGTGATTTATTCAATAAAAGTGTTTGTAATTATTTATTAATGCGAATTATGGGTTGAAATCCTTGCAACGAAATGGCTATTAATAACCGTGAAGTCCGCGGATTATAGGTAAATGCATCCAGCCCTGGAGTCAATGTCATTTAGTTTGTGAAAAAGGTTTTGACTCCGCTCAGAGTGACTGTCAGGCTGAGCGGAGTCGAAGAGTTGGTATTACAACCAGTAGATTTCAAATATGCTTAACTATATGATATTACCCCGAAGTAGTTAAATAGTATTATGACTGGTCTTGAATATGTAGCTATATTTATCCATGGAGTTCACCCTGGTTATTTGTATTAAATCCTTATCAGGGTTTTCTACTTGAAAGAATCAATTCAAGCCTTGGTTGGCATTATTAGTTAATTGATGCTAAAATAAACTATATTAGTCCCCGTTTTTGTATAGAAATGCTATTATATTTATCTTGTTTTCAAATCAAATTATTTAATTAAGACAGTTATGAATTATATAAAAAACATTATTACTACTTGTATAATTAGTTTGTTTTTTCTATCGTCATCTATTGCGGGCGACGATGAAAAAGCTCCCCTAGATCCTTCTTTTGTTCACGGGAAATTAGAGAATGGATTTACCTACTACATTCGACAAAATAAGTTACCAGAAGAGCGGGCATATATGTATCTTTTAGTTAATGCCGGATCAATGAATGAAACCATTGAACAAAATGGTTTAGCTCATTTTTGCGAACACATGGCTTTTAATGGTACCGAACACTATCCGGAACATTCTTTAAAAAAGTATCTTGAATCATATGGAATGTCCTTTGGAGGAGGGTTTAATGCCTACACATCCTATGATAGAACGGTATATATGTTAAATAAAATTCCAACTACCAATAAGGGGCTGATGGATTCGTGCTATTTAATTATGTACGATTGGGCCTCTAAAGTAAAATACGAAACTATAGAAATAAATCGCGAGCGTGGCGTAATTCATGAAGAATGGAGAGTAAGAGGAGGTGCAAACCGTCGATTAAGTGACAAAACCAATCCGGTGTATTTTAATGATTCGCGATATGCAAAGCACAATGTTATTGGTGACCTGGATGTAATTGATAATTGTGATCCTGAACTATTGCGTGATTTTTATAAAGAATGGTATCGTCCCGACAATCAAGCAATCGTTGTTGTTGGTGATGTAGATATTGAAGAAACTGTTGAAAAAATAAAATCACTTTTTGGAAGTCTTGAAAAACCGGCTGCCGAAATGAGGGAAATAGACTTTAGTGTTCCTGAGAATAAGGGCGTAAAAGTTGCCATTGCTACCGATCCTGAAGCACGTAACACTTCTATCCGTTTTGCTATAAGGCATCCCAAGGAAAAGGATCAGAATATTGCCAGTATAAAAGAAGATATGTTAAGAAGAGTATATTTTACAATGCTGTCTAATCGCTATAACGAATTAGCGACAAAACCCAACCCACCATATATTAATGGCTACAGTTATTATGGAGGCTTTAGTAAAGATCTGATGGCAATGTATGCTGGTGTTATACCAATGCAAGATAAACCCTTAGAAGGTTTTAATGCTGTTTTATTAGAGTTGGAGAGAGTCAAAAAATATGGTTTTACACAATCCGAATTTGACAGAGCGATAACAAATATTTTATCGAGCTATGACAAAAGCTACAAGGATAAGGATAAGCGCCAGTCGGGTAGTTTAGGTGGAACTGTATTTGGTCATTTCCTGGAGGGTAATCAAGCTCCGGGATTAGAATTTGACTATGAACTTGCTAATGCATTCTTTCCTACTATTACTTTAAACCAGGTAAATGAATTAACTCCGGGATTTTTTAAAGAAGATTTTCAGGCTATTGTTTTGCATGCACCAGAGAAAGAAGGTGTTGTAGTTCCGTCCGAGGATGAATTATTGGCTGTTCTGAATAAAGTTAAAAACACTGAAGTTGAAGCCTATGTTGATGATGTAGCCGATGTACCACTTGTACCTAAAGAGCCAAAAAGTGGTTCGCAAATAAGTTCAACTTATGTTCCTGACTTCGATGGTCAGGTTTGGAAGTTATCAAATGGTGCTAAGGTGGTTTGGAAGTATACCGACAATAAAGATGACCAAATTTTACTTCATGGTTATAGTCCAGGAGGATCATCTTTGTACAAGGACGAAGAAATGCCTTCTACTGCTATAATTGGCTCAGCTATATATTTCAGCGGAATTGGGGAATTTTCTCAAACCCAACTAAAGAAACAGCTAACAGGAAAGCAGATGCAACTTAATCCCTGGGTTTCCGATGAAGAAGAAGGTTTCTCAGGAAACTCAAGCGTGAAGGATTTTGAAACCATGTTGCAGCTTTTATATTTAAATTTCACTATGCCTCGTCAGGATGAAGAAGCTTTTGGCGGATATATTCAGAGACTAAATGCATACTTAAAAAACAGAAGTGCAGATCCAAATACCACCTTCTCAGATTCATTACAAATAATTAATAGTAACTATAATCCAAGAGTACGAATTCAGGACTTGTCATTTTTTGAAGATGCCGATTATTCAAGAGCTATGGAAATTTACTCCGAGCGAATGCAAAATGCAAATGACTTCACCTTTATATTTACCGGCAATGTTGATACAACAACAATGAAACCATTGGTAGAGAAATATATTGGTGGTATTTCTTCGGGTAATAGAGTTGAAGAGGCTAAGGACAATGGCATTCGTCCACCTGAAGGTATCGTTAAGAAAAGATTCTCCAGAGACATGAAAGAACCCAAAGGATATTCCTACCTTCAATATTGGGGATATACTGATTATACCAGGACCAATGATATTCTTATGAGCGCATTGAGATATATCGTTAATATACGCTGTGTTGAAAAAGTTCGTGAAGATGAAGGTGGTACTTATGGTGTTAACGTATCGGCTTATATTAGCAAACAGCCAGAAGGTTTATATAAGTTTTATACAAAGTTTAATTGTGACCCGGTTAGGGTTGATACACTAACCCAGGTGATTTATGGAATTATTGATGAAATGACTAAATCTGGGCCAACAGATGAAGAAATTCAGGCGGCAAAAGAATATTTCTTAAAAATGAAATCAGAAAATCTGAAAAGCAATGGGGTTATTCAGGGTGCTGTGAAGAAATACCTTAAAGAGGGGTATTATCCATATCAGAAAGAATATTACGAAGATCAGGTTGAAAAGATTAGCAATGAGTCTATTTTAACATTGGCTCAGCAAGTATTTGGAGACAATATATTGGAAATCATTATGACTCCAACTCCTACTGAAGAATAAATTAGTTCCTGTAATAGAAAGGTAAAAGTGCCCCAAAAGTCTAACACAGTATTTTTGGGGCATTTTCTGATTAATCCCCAAAGTAAAATAGAAAATCTATTCCTTTCTGCTAGTTTCAGACAATGCATAATAACTCATTTAACCCGCATTATTCATTTGAATATACCAACGATCTACAAGGGTATTAATAATACCTGTTTGGTAATTTTCCATGTCAGGGTTAAACCCCGAGGCATGGTAAAAGGACTTTGTCGGCTCATGGAAGTAAATATGCCTGCTGAATGCATATTTGGGGTTGAAGCTCTATACGATTGATAATAAGGAAAATAAATGTAGCAATCACAAATTAAGATTCCTTAATTATTTCAGGAAATAATTTAAGAAACTTCTTAGGCAACGGTGCTTTAATAATTGTTTCTTCCCGGGTTACAGGATGTATAAAGCCAAGCGATGCCGAATGAAGATAAAGCCCCTTCCCCATTAATATTTGACCTTCTACTCCATAATCTTTATCGCCAAGTATAGGATTTCCCAATTCAGACATATGAATTCGAATCTGATGTCTCCGGCCAGTATGAAGAGTTAGTTTAACTAGATTTAAGCAATCATACTTCTCGGAATCAACTGTACTTACTACAAGGTAATCGGTTTCTGATGGCTTATTGTCGATTAAGCTGGAAATTTTGCCTTCATTTTGCATTTTTCCAATTGTTACTGCAAAATACGATTTGGCAATTTCCCGAATCTCAAAAAGCCTATTTAACTTTTTAACAATGTTAATGGTCTTTCCCACAAGTAATGCACCACTTGTTGGGTGGTCTAATCGATGAATTGGTTCGGGTCGTTGCATTTCATCTTTTTGGCTACTTTTCTTAAGATTTGATGACAGAGCATTTTCCAGGGTCCATCTTTTGTTACCGCTAACAGTAATACCTGCAGGTTTGTTTATAACAGCTAAATAATCATCTTCAAATAAAACTTCAAGTGGCAAATCAATAATAGGTTTGTTTTGCGCTTCAGTTAGCTGAAATAATTCAATAATCTCGCCTCCTTTTATATAATCTCCGGTTTTTCCTATTTTACCATCTACTCGTACTAATCCTTTTTTAATAGCATTCTTTATTCCTTTTCGAGATGTAATTGTCTTGAATGAACCTGCTTTTAAATCAGAGAGCCTAATTCTCTCTTCTTGAGGCAGCATTGTATATGTTTCTATTAGCTTTATATTCTTGTCCGAAGTCATACTTAAATTTTTCTACGAATGCCGTTTATTATATCGATTAATTAAATTCTCCAGGTATCGTGACTTTACCTGCTTACTGGCAAGGGCTTTTTTCACTGGAGGAAGTTTTAGGATTGCACCTAAAATACCTGCCATCGCTCGATGACTCCACAATGCGTGATTATCAAAGATCAAGTTTTGAAGCATACCTCTTTCTACAGCCATAAGAACCGCTTTGTGAACTCCATCAACAGGAGTTATTACTCGAGTCTCTCGTGATTTCAAATGCAGTGCTGTCTTAGAACAGCTACGGACACATACACCACAACCTAAGCAAGTTGACTCATTCACCAGAACCTTTCTTGCATCTGGTTTATCTGGATTGTTTGCTGAAACCATGCTCATTGCTTCAACAGGGCAAACATTTACGCATTTTCCACAGCCATTACAAAGCTCTTCTTTTACATAAGGTAAAAAATTTGTTGTGTGAACCGGATTCATAATTGCAAACTTGCGAGCAGCAATCATTGCTTCGCAACAACACCCGCAGCAATTACAAATAAAGTTTACACTTTCTCTTACATTTTCTCCAAACTGCACAAGCTTACTATCATATGCCTCTTGCAACAAATCCATGCACTCGCTTACTCCTATTTCTCTGGCATATCCATGTCTTGTTAGCGATGCCGCAGTAGTTCCAAATGTCATACAAATATCCATTGGAGCATCACAAGCGCGATTCATATGTTGCATTTTATGTCGACAGTAACAAACACCTACACCAATATGTGATGCTGTTTTAATAACTTCACTGGCTCTTTCGTAGTCTAATACATGAAGTGCATTTTCTTCAGAAAGTGCTGGTTCGTTAATAAAGGTGCGGCCAAGTTGGGTCTCACCAACAGTAAAAAGTTCACGTATAAAATCTTCTTCAACATTTAAATATTGATAAAACAATTCGCTCAACAATTTCTGTTCAATATCTCCTCTTACACGCATCATAGAGAATTCAAAAAAGCCAGCCATTGGTGGTGGAAGAACATAGTGCATTTCTCCTTTTCGCTCAATATCAATCAAAATTGCCCGATCAGCAAGTTTGTTAAGAATATTTCTTGCTTTAGCGATATCCATTTTCCATATACGGCTTGCCTTTTCTGCTGTAAAAGGCTTTATTGGCAATACTGCAACCAATTCGGCTTCTGTTTCAGTAAATAAAATCTTAAGAATTGAATGTAACAACTTTGATGGAGGTGCTCCTTGCGGAAATTTATTTAGCCTTTCTATTAAATTTGAATAACCAGTTTTAAGTGTGCGATGGGCCATTTTTCAACATTTATTAATCTCAGTATTTTTTTATAGCTTGCATGCCTATCAATAGGAAATATACAAGAAAGTCATGGCACTTACAAATAACGATATTATAAAAAAACTAAGAGTTGCATTGAAACTACGTGATGATGATATAGTTGAGATACTGGGTTTGGTAGATTACAAAATTTCGAAAAGTGAATTAGGCGCTTTCTTCAGAAAAGAAGACCACCCCAAATATATGGAGATGCAAGACCAGATATTACGAAATTTCCTTAATGGATTAGTTATCTACAAACGGGGACCTATGGAGAAGAAAAAAGACGTTGTTGAACCACCAAAGAATTTTAGTAAGTCACGTAAAAGTTAGTTGTTATAGTCAATATAAAAAGCGGAAAGTTACAATCAGTCGGCAAATACCCCTTATATCTTCACAACAATAAATCTATAAAACCAGATCTAGTGCTCCAGATAATCGAATTCTTAGATAAGAATGTTTCTGATGTTTTAAATGCGTTATTGGTTGCGTTTAATATAATTCTAAGACGATTTATTTAATTATTTATTTGAATTTCATCCCCATTAAGAACTTAATAAGCATCGACACTCCTAGGAAAAAGGCTAAAATTGTAAGTAATATCTGTATAGTTTGTTCTATATTTTTAAATTCCACTTTTTTTAGTTCGTTTTTTCCACGGAAATCCAAATAACATTATAACAAGGTGTATCTTATATTTCTAATAAATTAGATGTTTTTTTACTTATCCCCCCATTCTGCAGCTGATTTAAAGTCTTTTATATTAGTATTAACCTGGTTTGTCTGTTTAAAATGCGCTACAACTTATACCAGCTATAATCACAAACAAAAAATAGAAATATACAATATATTGTTCAACAAAGGTTTAATATATAATCTTTTATTGTAGGCTTTATACTTTTCAGACTTCGCATACTCATAAACAAAGCCAAATAATCAGCCTCGTTGAGGGCTGAACTGTAATATTCTATTCAACAACTTCGAGGCAATGATTTCAACCCTAGATTCGCATCAATAGCGAACATTCAATAGCATCATCTAAATAATCCTTCATCATATCACTATCCTTTAACATCTTATCCCTTTTTTTACTTTTTCTTGTTTTTAAGATGTAATTTGCATATTGGACTAAAATCTTTATTCATTTATGATGAATTATTAACAAGCAACATTATAGATGCCTAATAGCATATTCACTCAACTAAAATTTAACACATAAAAAACAGATACTTAAATGAGCTAAAAAGAAAACTTCGTTTATCCAGTCTCAAACCAAATTACTAAAATGAGGATTTTCATCACATTTTCGATTCTTATTATCACCTTCAGTTATTCCATAGGTCAGGATTTGGAAAATATTAGCCAGAAAAAACCAGTCGAAATTTCAGGAGGAGTAACACTAAGTTCTAATTTTTATACTGTTTCGGGTATTGATCAAAGGAGATCTCCATTCTCATACTCAATCACCGGCTCTCCGACTCTTACATTATATGGTATTACCTTACCTTTTACAATACACTATTCGAATGATCAAAGCAGTTATAGCCAACCGTTTCAACAGTTTGGTGTAAGTCCATATTACAAGTGGGCAAAATTTCATTTGGGTCATAGAAATGTTCATTTTTCACCATATACACTAGCTGGACATACCTTCTTGGGTGTAGGTGTAGAACTAAATCCGGGAAAATTCAGGTTTGGAGCCGTATACGGAAGGTTCCAGAAAGCAATTGCCGAGGACAGTACACATATACCAGACTCAGGATTATATCATCCTCCCATTCCATCATTTCAACGCAAAGGGTATTCAGTTAAAATTGGAGTAGGAAGCGACAAGAACTACCTCGACTTAATTTATTTTAAAGGAGGAGATGATAAAGCATCAATACCCTATCAACCTGTTGAGTATGATGTAACTCCGGCTGAAAATGCTGTTCTGGGACTTTCTTCAAAATTTACCCTATTTAAAGCATTGACATGGAAAACTGACCTTGCAGTTAGTTTATATACCATAGACACAACAGCTCAGGAATTAGATGATTTAGAGGTACAACAACTTGACCTATTAAGCTTCTTTATTACTCCGAATATATCTACCCAATTGTTAACAGCAGGAGAAACAAGCTTATTATTTAAGCAAAAAGCATATTCATTAAATGTAAAATATAAAAGAATAGATCCTGATTATAAATCAATGGGAATATACTACATACAAAGCAATTTAGAACAATACACATTTGGAACAACACTTTTGCTTTTTAAAAACAAATGGATTACTAACGGAACCATAGGATGGCAACATGATAATTTGTCTGATAAGAAAGCCATGCAGACTGGAAGAAAAATTGGATCATGTAACATGAATATTAATCCCAATCAGAAATTTGGAATTAACATTCAATATTCGAATTTTGGGATTTCTCAGAAATCATCCGGCCTCATTAGAGATCTATCTGACAGCCTTACCATTCATCAAGTGTCGCAAAATATTTCTGTTATGCCAAGGTTGAGTTTTATTAACGAGAAAACAACCAATATTTTTAGTATGCATATTGGTTATCAGGAGCTGAAGAACAAGAATATTCTGAATAATTTTTCATCAGATATGAATTCAACAATATTCAATTTTACCTATAGCTATGTATCATTACAATCTAACTTAACCATCAGTCCATCAGTATTTCGTAATAAAACAGTAATTGAAAGCGGCGAATTGAAAAATCTTGGTTTATCATGCAATGTATCAAAACCATTTTTTGAAACTAAAATGCAGAACAACCTTTCAATTTCTTACAATAAAAACTATTTCGAAAATGAAAGTAATGGATACACATTCAACATCAACGGAACTCTTCAAATGAGTGTTTCTAAGAATTTAAGTCAAAATTTTTCGCTCAACATTTCATGGCTTCATAACCAGGTCGAACAAGAAATGAATACAGAGCTGGCCGAAACAAGAAGCTTTTCGGAATCTATGATAACATTAAGCTATAGTTATACATTTTAAGATAGAACTAGATGACTTATAATATAAAATACCGAATCCTCCACACAATAAACCTCAGTATAATGAAAGCAAGAATAGCGTTTCTCAAAGTGGCCTTAGGTCTTTTTCTAGGACTGTTTTGCCACAATGTATTTTCACAAAATACAGGCAATGAAATTACAGTTAATGTAAATGTAATTCCTCCTTATAGTGCCAGAGTATATCAGTATTCAAAACTTGAGGAAAAACTGGTTGTAACATTAACTAACACTACAACCAGCACCTACAAGGTATACCTTGTAGGTTCAATAAGCAGCGATAATGGCACCAGCATAACCACTAAGAAGGACTACTATCCATCGCGTGCTATTACTGTACCACCTGGTGTAACTGTGTTAAATTCAAAGTCGCTTGGATTCAATTTTTTAGACCAGAACAATGTAGATATTGTTGCTGATTCCAGAACAAGAAATATGATTCTGAAAGACGGTATTATTCCTGAGGGTGTATATTCTTTCTGCATTCAAGTGCTGGACTACAATACACGCCAAAATCTATCTCAATCATACCCAATGGGATGTTCCATGATTCCTATTGCGTTCTTGCAACCTCCTATTATTACAAATCCGATTGATGAAATGGATGTCTTTACAAATCTTCCTCAGTTTGCATGGACACCAGTTACAGGAAATATTGGTAGCGATCGTATAACTTATGATTTATATATACTAAAACTGCTAAAAGGTCAGAATCCTAACGATGCAATGTTGCAAGCTGTTAATTACAACGTTGGTAATCCTTTGAAAAAATCTTTATCGATGCCTGGTTATGTTTATTTACCAAGCGATTTTGCACTCGAAGATAGTGCTACATATGCCGTTCAGGTAATTGGTAAAACTGCCCAGGGACTGCAGCCAATTTTAAACGATGGAAAAAGTGAAGTAATTACATTCAGATATATTTCTCCAGTAGTTACACCTCCTCCTCCACCATCGCCTACAATAACTCAGGCTTTTCAATTCACATGTAATTGCAATATAACTTTGCCATCCGGAACCGCAAATACAAATCCAACTATAAGTGCAAACTCCAACTTTATGTTAGGCGAATACAATGTAACAGTATCATCTATTACAAGCCAACCTGATGGAAATGGTATATTTAGCGGAGAAGGAACATTACCCTTCCCACTATCTTCAGGTACAGTTATTCCCCTTGAAGTAATTTTTACCGACATTCAACTAAACAGCAGCAACGAAGCTATTAGCGGTTATGCTGTTGCAAAAGTGAATTCAGGTGCAACATTTATTCCTCAAAGCAATTCAACCGATGATATACTTAGCCTAAATTCAGGGCAACTACAAGATCTAAAAAATTACTTTGCAAGCAACCCTAATCAGTTAGTGGCAAATGCATCAGGTACCGCTCATCAGCTGCCCCTTGGATTAAATGATTTATCAAATGGAAATGCAAACACCGTTGCTGTTACAGGAATGTATTTTACTCCAACCAATGCCTCTTTTGATGCAGCAATTGCTGTCGACCTGCCAGATGCTACTCCTAATATTGCAGGATTCAGTAAAAAATATGTTTGCCTATCGGGAACAAATATTTGCAATGCAGAGTCTGAATTGTTCCTTGAAAGTGATCTGTCTCTTGACCTGATTACCATGCAGGGAGATATGACTCTTAAAGGATGGAATTCAAATCTTTCAAGTTCCAGCGACTCCGGGACTTATGTAACTATAGATAAAAATGGTATTAAGAATTTAAGAATTCAGGCTGATTATGTTTTCCCAATAAATCAGATAGTTCAGGAAGATGGAGTTACACCTGTAGAAGCTATTGTTAAAGCTAATGCTAATAACTGGAACAATTGGTTAGGTGAGATTGAGTTTGCTACACCATTTGTTGCAAGTAATCTAAACGATTTCACTTTTAATATTACTCAACCGGGTATGTTTGACCACTCCGACCTGTTTAATACCGTCTTAATGCCTACTTCCTACGTTAATGGCGATCCTTCGGCCAGCACTACCGATTGGATGGGTATACATTTACCTGCAGGAGAAATAAGCTTTCCAGGACAAAATGTTAACCTGACACAAAATGGGCCGGTAACAATAAGTGTTTCAAATATTATACTTGACGATCAAGGTGTATCTGTTGGAATAACAGAAAATGAAGTACTGGATATTACTGAAGGAAATATTGGAGGATGGAGTTTTTCTATTGATAATATAAATCTTAATCTTTTTAAAAATTCCCTAACACAAGGCGAATTCTCTGGCAAGATGTTGTTGCCAATAGCTTATGACACATCCTTTGTAACTTATTCATGTGTACTTAGCATAAATAATGGCGATTTAGCCTACCAATTTGCCATAGATTCCAGAGATGATTTAAAAGTACCCATGTGGAAAGCTGAAATGGATATTGAAGAGTCATCAACAATAGATATACAATTTGCTTCTGGTGCATTCACCGCCAATGCCAGCCTAAATGGAGAAATGAGCATTAACGGAACTGTGGGCATGTTGAAAAAACTAAAACTAAATGGAGTTGAGTTTGAGACTTTAAACATTGGAGAACAAAACAATTCTCCTAAGTTAACTCTTGGGACTTTCTCCTCGGGTAGTGGAACAAAAAAACTAGGTGGTTTCCCTCTTGATATTAAAACAATAACTGCAACTAGTGGAACAGATCCGGGAATTCAAGTACATACTAATATAAAGCTATGCGATCAGATTGCCTCCAACATTGCGGAAACAAAATTTAACATTGTAGGACAAAAGGCAAGCAATTCATCAAGAACTTTCTACGAATTTAAAACAGGTATTATCGACTCGCTAAAAGTGGATGGTGACCTAAGTATTTTCAAAATAAAAGGAAAAATGCACTTCTTCGAAGGAGATCAAACCTTTGGCGATGGATTTAAAGGTTGGTTACAGGTTGAAGTTCCTAGTACGGTTACGGTAACATGTAATTTGCAATTTGGTACTATTGAAGAAACATCCGATTCTTACAACTACTGGTACTTCGATGGAATGGCCGATATTCCTTCTGGTGTTCCTTTATTCCCAAGCGTTAGTGCTTATGGATTTGGAGGTGGTGCATATTACCACATGACACGCACTCCCCCTCCCACTATGCCAATTGTCGATCCCAATCCCGCAGATTATACTGAGCCGGGTGGAGCTCCTTCTGGTGTCCGATACATTCCGGACAAAAACACAATGCTTGGATTTAAGGCCAGTCTGTTGTTTGGATTACAGGAACGAAAGACTTTTAATGCTGACGTAACACTTGAGATAAGTGTTAGCGAAAATACCGGTGGTATTGACCAATTCTTTATGTATGGAAATGCACGGGTTATGCAGGAGAAAGCTACGGATACCTCTAAAGCCATGGTTAAGGCGGGTATTGAAGTATATTACAATGTAGAGGATGAAATCTTCCAGGCAAATATGGATGCCCGTTTAAAAATGAAAGCAGCAGAAGGACAAGCAGAAATTTGTATTTATTATTCTCCGGCAGGATGGTATATTAAATTTGGGCGTCCAAGACCATACCAAAGCATAGAACTTACAGTTCTGAATATGTTTGAATTAACCTCTTACTTCCAGGCAGGTAGTATGAATCTGGATCCGGTACCACCAATACCGTCTGCTGTTAGTGCAATTCTTGCTCAATGTGGTATTGCCCCCGATTTTTACGGAAATAGAATGGATAATATCATTAATTCAGGTAAGGGAGTAATTTTTGGTGCCGATATGCTTTTTCATTATGAAGGAAGCTTCCTGATATTTAAAGGTGAACTATTTGCCCAGGCCGGATTCGATTTTGCCCTGATGAATATAGATAAAGACTGCGACGGGGTAACAACTCCCGATTCGAGATGGTACGCGTTTGGCCAGTTGTACGCAGGTATTGAAGCTTCAATAAGTATTCATATTAACCTGTTATTCATTAAAACTGATATTGAAATATTAAGTGCCGGTGCCGGTGCTATTCTTACCGGAGGAACACCAGATCCGACTTGGGTAAATGGAGCAGTTGGAGGATATTTCTCGGTATTGGATGGTTTAATAGAAGGTCAAATACATTTTAAATTCTCGTATGGTGACCAATGTATAATGACAACAAATGCTTTAGAAGATCTTGACATAATATCGGAGCTACATCCAGACCCTGATGGGGACCTCACTGATTTAGGTATTGATTTGTTCCCGGCAATTGCTACCAATTTAAAAATTACCAGTGACGATTTCACGCTTGATGAAATTGATGAGCAAGGACATGTAAACTCAAGAACATTCCGATTTAGTAAAGACAATCTAACTTTCCAACTTAAAAAAGGAAACCAAACAGTACATTGCTCTAAGATTATTGGTGATGACTCTTATGGTATGACAATGATGCCTCAATCTATGCTCGAACCTCATTCCAGCTACACATTAACGGTTACAGCTAATATCGATGAGAATATTAATGGCCAATGGAGACGGGCTCAACTCGAAGGACAAGATTTTGCACAAACAAAAACAGTTTCTTTCACAACCGGTCAAGGTCTTGATATGCTGGATGAAGACGATGTTTTAAATACAATTCCATACAACAATCAGCGCTCATTCTTTTATGCTGATATTGCTCAGGGAATGGTAAAGACTTTTCAAAATATGGATTTCAGTCATTTTGAATTACCAGCATTGGAACAAGATTACACGGTTGAATACCTTATGGAGTTTGTTCCACTAGGTTCGTCGGAAGGTACAACACTTGAGGTTCCGGTAACAGACGAATTCCAACGATTTGAATTTGATTTTCCTGCCGAATTACAACCCAATACAATCTATTGTGTTCAGTTTCTGGCCAGATGGACTAAGGAACAAACTCAGCAGACAATTCTGCCAATAGTATTTGAGTTGAAAGCACTTCAATCCTGGAATCCTGATGGATATAAAGTAACTCAGAGTAGGCGCGAGATAAATCTTGACAAACTTGCTATTGCTGCAAATGAGAAAAAGCTGTATGGCTTCTATTTCAAAACAAGCGAGTTTTTAGGATATAGGGAAAAACTTAACAGCCTTGATGTTAATGAAGCTGTATTTAACATTACATATTTTAGTGATAAAGCTTTTAAAGACAAACTTGCTGACGATAATAACAACAATGGTACTGGTTATGTGTATCTGCATCAAAGCGAGATGGAAACACCGCAACAAATGGCTGATAATATGAAGCAAAAACTTAACCTTGGCCCCAATGATCAAATACCTATGATAGCACCAAGCGAAATTTGCATGATTGGAGATGAGCCCTTTGATGTATTCGATATCGAAGGTTATTCAAATACGATTACCAAAGGTGCTATTACGAAAACAGTTGATCTTGATCCTTTAATGACAATAGATAATATTTTTGTGTCATCCTGGGTGTCGCAAATGATGAATAATATTGTAGATACTTTATGTAGCAGCGGAGAAGCTACCCGATTGGAATATATTCCATACAATAAGAAAATTGGCGGAACAATTGTGACCAGTGAAATCGATCATCCTGCTGCACCACCTTTAACCGAGGCGGAAATTTTTGATGGCACGGCAATGCACTATAACATACCGAAAGCCAGTTCTACCTGTCAGGACAGAAAACGAGAGATTTACACCAAACCAACACCACCAGCAGGTAACAATACAGGTTCAATGGGTTATTTGATGGATAACACCCTTATTGCGACTGGAATTACTGGTAGCACCTTAGATGCAGGAGCGCAATCGACATTTAATAGTAATGCACATGTGAATACGAATGTTCCTCAAAACAACCAACAAAGTACCCAACAGAATCTATATAGTACTGGTGTAGACTATATGTTTCATGAGGGCAATCCTCCTCAAGCATTACTTCAACCGGGGAAAGTAAATGTAATTAATGTATCATACAGGTATAATAATAAATCAGGAGAAGGAATTCCAACAATCCCTAATCTTTTATTAGAGAAAACTATAATATATACCAACCCATCGCCTGAACTAACAAATTCCTATTGGAGTGCCGTAGGTCAGGCTTTTGACTATGCTCAATCAGAAGTTGGCTCTGTAAACACTACAGAAAGTACAATTTCTGCATCATTCATCGGACAAGTAAGTGGTTCTTCAGCAAATGTCAATATCGATCTTGGAGGTACTGCTAACATAGGTGCAGGATTCTAATGAAGTGAAGAATAATAACTATTTTACAGACAATTTTATGTGTACAAAAAAAAATATTAAATCCATTAAACAAACCACTACCATGGAACGGATTAGCTCAATAATTATCAAATACTTGGTTATAGCTACCTTTTTGCTTTTCCCAGTAATGCATATTAGCGCACAAAAATCATCAAAAAAGCAGAAATCTTTGCAGAGCGAAGTCAGCCAGGAAATTACAAAGGCTAAAATAAAAATATCGGCACGCTATTATGGCGATTCAATTGTACTTCGCTGGGCTGTTGATAAAGGCTCTGCATGGCGAACACTTAACGAACATGGTTACATCATAGAACGATTAACCCTTGATATAGATAATAATGTTACCGAGGAGTTCAAGAAAATTACAGAAGTTCCTGTAAAACCATGGACATATAAACAATGGGAAGAGCGAATCGATAAAGAAGACGACTATGCTGTTATTGCTGCTCAATCCTTATATGGAGAATCCTTTGATGTTACAAAAATATCGACCAATAAAGCTGGCCAACTCGACAACATGGCTGATGAAGCTCGAATGAGACATGCTTTTGCTATGCTTTCAGCAGACATCTCTGTTCAGGCAGCTCAAGGCTTAGGTTTAAGATTAGCCGACAATGATGTAAAAAAAGGGAACAAATATATTTATCGTATTTACTCTCTTTATCCAAAAACATCTTTTGTAACCGATACCGGAATGTATGTTATTGATACCAAGGAAATTTACAATGTATTTGCTCCAGTTACGCCGAAAGCACTTGAAGGCGAACATTTGATTACTCTTAATTGGGATAAGGAACTTAAGTTTTCGGCTTATTACATTCAGCGATCGGCAGATGGTGGTAAAACATATACCAACCTGACAGAAAAACCTTATATACAAATATCAAGAACACCTGAAAATATCAATGAATTCAATTTTTCGGATTCTGTTCCCCAAAACTATAAACCATTCGTGTATCGCATTGCAGGTGTTACATCTTTTGGCGATGTTAGTCCGTGGTCGAAGCCAATTAAAGCAATGGGATTAGATCGCACCCCTCCTGAAGCTCCGCGCATAATTAAATCAGTAGTTATAAACGATGATAATCACGTTAAAATTACCTGGGAAATTGATAATATTGATAAGGAAATGAAAGGCTTCTATATCGGAAGAGGAACAAATGTTACCGGCCCTTTCGAACCCTTAAACGACAAAGTTTTATCAAACACACAGAGAGAATATATCGACAAAAACCCAGCAAAACACAAAACTAATTATTATGTTGTGGCAAGCTCCGACACCTCAAAAAACATTAATCAATCGATGCCTTCATACGCTGCTTTAAAAGATAAGGAACCACCTGCACCGCCAACAAGTTTACAGGGCGATATAGACACAAACGGTATCGTAAAAATATGGTGGCCTAAAGGAACCGAACTCGATTTAAATGGTTATAGGGTATATTATTCAAATCATAAGAATGATGAATTTCATGCCTTAACAGGAACATTCAGAGATACAACTTTTACCGATACCATAAATCTTGCAACCCTCGATGAGCTAATCTATTATAGAATTGTTGCAGTCGATTTGCACTTAAACAACAGTGAGTTTTCCGATATACTTGAATTGCATAAACCCGATAAAGTAAGACCTGTTTCTCCTGTATTTAAGAACTATAATGTAACCGATACAACTGTATACTTTGCCTGGGCACGTAGTAGTAGTAAAGATGTTTCAAAACAAATAATTTACCGAAGAGAAAAAGAAAAAGAATGGCAGGCCTATAAAGAATTAGATAATACCATTAATGAATTTACTGATAACCAAATAAATAAAGAAAAAATTTACGAGTATAGCCTTGTAGCTATTGACGATGCCGGATTAGCCTCTGAAAATTCAAAACCCTTGGTTATTCGTGTCTACAATCCGGGACTTCTAAAGGTTGTTGGCGATTTACAAGTAAAGCTGGGAGAAAATGGAAAATCGGTAGTTTTAAGCTGGAACAATGTAGAAAGTAGCGATTGCAACTACTTAATTTACCGTGCTTATAATGGTACCAGTTTACAAATGCATGCTTCGGCAGATGAAGGAGCAAATGAATATATCGACAAGAATGTTTCCAGTGAAGGCACGTATACATACGCCATAAAGGCGATTAGTAAAAACGGAAATAAATCGCCATTATCGGGAAGTGTTAAAATTGAAGTTAAAATGTAAATGCAAGAATATATTATTAACCTGTTTTCGATTTAGGATATTTGCACTTTTGTTCTGTCACATATTTTAAGTCGAAATCAGGTTGTTTGGTGAGGTTAATTGGCTACAAGGGCTCAAATATGCGTAGTGCGGGATTTAAAAGCACCAATCTATCAAATTACACTGTCTTTTATTAATTGTTTTGACCATAATTATAGCAAGCATTTGCCCCGCATTAGTTATGACACATTATTGTATGCCGGTGTTTATTCAAGGCTCATCTGTTTATAGTTTAGTACTACTCTTTGTTTCTCTATCATAACGCGTTGAAGTTGTTTATGAAGTACAAATTCATTTTGTTTTTAAGCGTTGGCAATCCCCAATGCCCTGTGGGCAAATCGGGTCGGCTTTGCAAGCTCTTTGACAAAGCTTTGGTCTAAGCGCTGGCTCGTGGGTCTTTGGCAATGTGCTTGCAAATAGGGCTGGCTTTACGTACCAGTCATTAAACCAGGATTATCAATCATACGTTTCATCAAATCAAATATTCCTTGGTAATAAGCATCGTCTTTTGCATATCTCTTGTATTCTTCAACATTGGCTTTTCTGCGGTTTAGCATAATTTCGTCCATGATTTTCTTTAAGGCTAAATCACTGTTTTGCTTGTCAGTATTTTCTGCAACTTTGTTTTTAAAATCAGGGTGAGCCATTACATTTTTTGCAATCGAAATATATTTAACCCTAGCTTCTTCTGGTGTTTCTTCCCATCCCGAATAAAAACGTTCGTTAAAAGTGCGAATAATCTCGTCTAATGGGTCTTTCTCTTCATTGCCACCATGCGAACTTCGAGGATTAGGGTTTTGTGGGTCGAGTTCGGTTTCAGAATCATCTAAACCAATGGACTGATTTACTTTTATACGCTCTAAACCATAAGTAGATAAATCAACCGAATCTAATAATTCATCTATTAGTTCATCATCTTTTGAGATTACAATTAGCTTAGGAATAAGGAATTTGAGAAACCAGAATAGCTTTTCCCAATCCAATACTTCGTAAAGCATAATAGAAGCCATTTGACCATAAATCTTTACAAACTGCTTAGCTTTAATCTTGAAATCGGCTTTTTGGTCGTCTTCGAGTTCTAATTCCTGATTAAAGCGATTGGCTGCTACATCAATAATAGGACTTAGTTGTTGTGCATCGACTCCTTCGAAGTATTTTTCAACGAATTGCTCTACTTCGCTCCATTCATAAACACCTACATCTGCCAAGGTTGCTTTTAACTCATGCAACACATTAACATCGGTGGCTTTACTTAATGTGGTGGAAGTATAAAATGGGTCGAATGATGCCTTTATATCATCAACCTGATTAAAGAAATCGAGGATAAACAAGTCTTCGGTTTTCTTGCCCAACTTATCGGCTGCACGGTTTAAGCGTGAAAGTGCCTGAACAGCCAATACACCTTGCAACTTTTTATCTACGTACATGGTACACAGCTTTGGTTGGTCGAATCCTGTAAGGTATTTATTGGCTACTACTAAAATACGGTAGTCGTCATCGGCAAATTTATCGCGTGTATCTTTTTCGGCAAAGCCATTTAATTCAGCTTCGGTATACTCTATGCCATCTACTATTTTCTTACCTGAAAAAGCAATAGCTATTTTAAACGGATTTCCTTTTTCTTGTAAAATCTGTTTTAATGCCTGATAATACCGAATAGCTGATTCGATATTTTGTGTAACCACCATACCCTTGGCTTTAGCTTTCAGCTTTTTTGTGTTGAAGATTTTAGTAATAAAATGCTCCATCATTATTTCAGCCTTGGTGGCAATGGTACGTTTATCACGCTCTACATAAGCACGTAGTTTCTTTTGGGCTTTCTTGGTATCGAAAAGCGGATTATCTTCTATGGATTTTTCAATCTCGTAATAACTCTTATAAGTGGTGTAGTTTGCCAGTACATCGAGAATAAAACCCTCCTCGATGGCTTGTTTCATTGAATATAAATGAAATGGCTTGTATGAACCATCGTCTTGTTTATTCCCAAACCTTTCGAGGGTAGCATTTTTAGGTGTTGCTGTAAAAGCCAAGTACGATGCATTGCCTTTCATTTTACGGGCTTGCATTGCTTTTAGTATTTTGTCTTGGGCATCTTCTTCCTCTTCCTGAGCCATTCCCATAGCTTGATTCATTTTGCCTGCTGCAGTACCGCTTTGCGAACTGTGAGCTTCATCTATAATAACCGCAAATCGTTTATCGGATAAATCGGCAATACCATCTACAATAAAAGGGAATTTTTGAATGGTGGTTATGATAATTTTTTTGCCTTGCTCTAAACTTGTTTGTAATTCGCGTGAAGAAAAGGCAGGTGCAACAATGTTTTTAACCTCGGAAAATTCCTTAATGTTCTCACGTAATTGTTTATCAAGCAAACGGCGGTCGGTTACAACAATTACCGAATCGAACAATGGAGCGTCGATACTTTTTGCACCTTGCGTAGTTTCACTTTCTGGATAGGTTTCAATTAACTGATAAGCTGCCCATGTAATGGAATTTGACTTGCCTGAACCTGCACTGTGCTGAATAAGGTAAGTTTGACCAACGCCTTTTTTACTTGCATCGGCTAATATTTTACGCACCACGTCCATTTGGTGAAAGCGTGGGAAAAATAAAGTTCGTTTGCTTAATGCATCGTTAGGCTTACCATCGAAACGCACAAAGTGCTGTATAATGTTTGCCAAGCTTTGGCGTGTGAATACCTCTTCCCACAAATAACTGGTTTTATGCCCGAAAGGGTTTGGAGGATTGCCCTTACCGTGATTATTACCTTTGTTGAATGGCAAGAAAAACGAAGAACTACCATTTAATTTGGTACACATATACACCTCGTCTGTATCTACAGCAAAGTGAACCAAGCAACGACCAAAATTCAATAAGGGTTGTTTGGTGCCGCGGTCGTATTTGTATTGTTTAATGCCGTGTACCTTGGCGTTTTGCCCTGTCCAATGATTTTTCAATTCCAAAGTAGCAATGGGTAAACCATTTACAAATACCACCATGTCTATTTCTTCACGTAAGTTTTCTTGGTTGTAGCGTATTTGACGCGTTACGCTAAACTCGTTACTCTCGAAATTGTCTTTTGCAATTTGACCGCTACTTGCCAAAGGCATTGGGTACAACAAGGTGAAAAAGGCATCTTCAACCTCTAAGCCTTTACGGAGAATGCGCAACAAACCGTACTTTTTTACCATACGGTCATAGCGTTCCAGAATTTTCAGTTTCCAATCGGACGAACGCTGCAATTTTTCAAGTTCCTCTTTTTGTGTGCTTTCTAAAAAGTGCCAAAAGCGGGTTTCGTCAATGGCATATTTAGCATCAAAATCGTTGGCATCGCCCATGTAAAAGCCATTGCCTGCACGATACAGTTCTTGAGGTTCTGAAACTTGGTCTGTTTTCAGTTCTTCCTGAGAATAACCCGTAAGTACTTTCTCTATTGCTGCTTCTAAAGCTTGTTCGTTTGTTTGGCTAGGCATGATTATAATGCTTTAATATCGTATCAATCATTTTATTCTTGTGCTCTTCTATTTGAGCTATTGTCCACTCTACATCCTCTTTAAAAACATAGTAGGACTTTAGAGTATCATAAGTCTCTTGTTTTTCTTTAAACATAGTTTTTTTAACAGCTACAGACTTGTTACTGTATTCAGAGTTTTGAGCAACACTTAATAACACTAAATTACCAAAAGAGTGTAAATATTTACCTCCTATTTCTGGGTGTTGAGTTCTGTTTTCAGGATGCTGTGGATATATATGTTCTACCGAGTTTTTGGAAGTTATTCGATAGTTTAAAAACATTTCATTCTTTTCAAATTCCCAGTTTTTCCATAGTATGTATTCTAACTTTTGAAACCAATAATGCTTAAATCCTGTCCCTTGGGCTGACGAAAGGTATTCCTCGATATCGAATTCTTGAGGCAAATCTGCTGTTTGATGCATCATTATCCACGATAATTCTTTATCGGTATTCGATTTATTCAGAGAAAAATCGTTATCAATCTTTTCTAAATACTGTAAATGATTTTCACTTGTAGCAGTGTTGCCTTTGTGGTTGTAATATAGATAGTCCAAATAGGCACTTAACCAATACTGCCGTAAATAATCGCCCGTAAAATACATAACGCTCTGAAGCATTAAGCTGGCTGATTTGGCATATTTTGTTCTACTATAATAGCTTTTTTCGTTTTTATTAAAATTGACCAACTCTAATGATTCTGTTTTATTATCAATATCCGATACCCATTTAATTACGTACTTATCGAAAAGATAACGTATATCCCAAAGAAGAAGAAAGAAGCGCTTTATTTCATCTGGATTTTTTCTTTCCTCCATGGCTTTGAAGATTGTTATTAATCTGTTTACATGGAATGTGCCTTCAAAATCGTTTAAATCCTCAATTTTGAGATGAAGTCGGTAAGTGTGAAGTAAAAGTTGTCCAAAATTAATTATTGAACGACAATAAATTTCCTCGGAGTCTCTTTCCTTCTCGTTTAGATAATGTTTCTGCGGAGGTGTGTAAGGGGCTATTTCGTCAATCACAATATCATCAATACTAAAAGCCACACTCGTATCATTACCATTATCACTGGAACTCTCGTATTTGAAGACATTTGCATCGAAGGGATTTAGGTGTTCCATATTAATGGCGTTCCAATCAGATGCAGGAAAGGAAACTCTGGCATTCCGCTCAAAGAAATTATTCATATTCTCACACGCTTCCCATATTTTCCCATACATAACCTTATCATCAATAAGGTTTAACAGGTTTGCTTTGATAATGTCTGTCTGTTCGAGTTGAACACCAGCACTGTTTATAGTTGAGAACAGCTTGTTTAAATCGGTGTTTTCAGGTGTTGTATTTTTTATTAAATACACATTCTGATAGATGTAATTGCTGAATGCTTTTAATCTATCTGCGGGTAATTGCTTGATATATCCATTAATATAAACCAACGCCTTTGCAATGTTTCGTAAGTATGGATAGTTTTCGATAAATGCATTATCGTAAATCTTCTTTGCTGTTTTATCTTCCGTTAATAAATCATTCAGAAAATCACTTACTTCTTGCCTTATTTCAAAACCGAGGCGCAAGTTATTACCTTTCTTTAAGAATTTAGCCAAGCTCGAATCGGGGTGAATTCTGCTAATTGCAAAAGAGATTAACCAAAGCGATGTAAAACGTTGCTGACCATCTATCAATTCAGCTAAATCTCCTTGTTCTTTTGTTAAGAAGGTACTAATGTAATATGCAGAATTGGGGTCTGTGATAAACGATTTGTAAAAATCATCTAACAATTTCTTTAATTGCTCATCGCCCCACACATAGGGTCGTTGATAGGTAGGTATAGAATAATCGTACTTATCTAATTGCGATAAATTAACAATTTCGGAGCTGAAGGCATTATTTCTGTTAGCTGACATTTTTGTTAATTTTTTCGGTTATTGAAATCATAAGGTGTTTATCAAATTCTTTAGGCTTACTTTTATAACTATCAATAGTATCAATACCAGAAAAATAATTGCGCAATGTATTAATGTGTTTTCCTTTTGCTTTAGTTTCGTCTGCGTTAGCTGTATCAAAGGTATAACGGAATTTTTTTAAGAAAAGGAATAGTTCATCTGGAGTAAATACTTCGAGTATGTTGTCTACAAATTGGTTATCGTATACAAATTTAAAAACGCTATCTTCTCTTACATTACGAGCGTTTGAAACACGTAAAGAATAAACTGCGCGGTAAAGCCATAAACTAGCTTCGAACAAACGATAAAAGCCAAACCTGCTTACATACGATATGATACTTATTTCCATTAACTCTTTTAAGAATACCGTACCGTCTTTGCCATGTAAAACTATATTCCTAAATTCATAAAAAGCATCTTCGATACGGTGGTCGTCAGCTTTTTTAAAAAGCGTATCATGTAAGTCAATATAATCGTTTATATAATCGAGTGTGTTGTTGCCATTGGCGAGTGGTTGTTTCAATTGCTTGTAGCTACTTTCGTGCATTTGCATTAAGCGACCGTCTTCGTTTTTTACCGCACTGTAATAGTATGATACATCATCGGTATTTCCATTTGTTTTTTTTGTGTACTCGTCAATTATTACTTCTTTAATACCTTGCTTGTTACGATAAAATGGAAACTGCCTCCACTTTCGGTTATCCCAGAACCTAATTTTAGTAAGCTGCTGTATTATATTTTCTACATTATCGCTTTCTGTCGACTCCCATTTTCGTGCCTGATAGTTAACCACCTTTCTGCTTGATATGGCTCTTAAGTGATGAGCTTTTAATATATCGCTACCACTTAAACGTACACCACCCGTATTTTGTGTCTCAAAAAAGGTATAGGCTAAATCTTCGGTGTTGGTAACAACAAGGGTAAGGTTTATTTCATCGAAATTGATATTGTCAAACACATCCATATCACGAAATTCGAAAATGTCTTTTTCTTGAATGCTTTTTAGGTACGATAAGTTATATTTTATATTGTTGATACTTGTAGTAGACGAATAGTTTATTCCACTTTTAAAACTTAAACTCTTGAATTTTTGAACTAATAGTGCGGTTGTTATTCGTTGTTGACCATCAATTATTTTAAGTTGTCCGTTGTCGTTATGTAGAATAAAGCTGCCCAAGTAATACAGCGGCTTATTGGCTAAAGTATTTTTGCTATACTCCATTAAGTCGGAAAGCAATCTGTTTATTTGCTTCTCACGCCACACATAAGGCCGTTGATATTCGGGTATTGTTAGTTGTCCTTTTATGTTTGTATTGGGTATGGTTTCGTTTGCACTATTTAATAGCTCAGTTAATGTGCAGCTGGCTACCTGTAAACCATTTTGTATTGTGTCTTCGCCCATAACTTAACACACTTTTATTTTCCCCGTAACCGCACTGTCAATTAACGTGGCCTTGTATTCTTTTAATTTCTCATTCATAAGTCTTGAACTATGATTTTATTTGATTTTTTGATGGACTTTGATTTTTGCTTTTCGGCTTCATGACCCTTTTAAATTGAAGCGATGTATTTCCAAAATTAATGAGTAAGCCTATTTCCATTTCATATGCTTCAAGGTAGTTAATAGCTTGTGCCAGATGCACATCTTCCAACTCCTTTACAGCTTTAATTTCAACCATAATTTTATCGGCAACAAAAAAATCAACACGGCGTTGACCAATTGGATAGCCCTTATAGCTTAAATCCATTTCCTTTTCGCGTTCATGCTCTAAACCCTGCATATTCATTTCTATGGATAAAGCTCGTTGATAAACCACCTCTTGAAATCCATTTCCTAAATATTTATGCACCTCCATAGCTGCACCTATAATCTTTCCCGTAAGCTCAGAATCTTTATATTCCGTTTTAATCATGACAATATTTTTTATTAATCATAGTTTTCAGAGTCATCAGTTCAAATCATAGTTCAAGACACTTTTATTTTCCCCGTAACCGCACTATCAATCAACACCGCTTTGTATTCTTTTAATTTCTCTATTTGCGTTTGCTGTAAGGCTATGGCTTTGTCTATTTTGACTCTTTCAATATTGAGGTATTTTAAGATATTTAATTGTTCATCAACTGGTGGTACAAATAATAATAATTTAGATAGTAATTCAATATTTATTACACCCATTGTACCACCTCTTGAAACCAATTCAAACTGAGTAAAGCAATATGGACTAAGTAAAATCTCCTGCAAGAAAACAGGAGCAATTAAATCTGACTTTGGAGTCATTTTTATTAGACGAGGATTTATTATTCCTTTTTCATGATGTTCTGGCACCAAGGCAATTTTCCCAAAGGTTCCGACACAACTTATAAGAATATCATCTTTAAATATCTCATAGCGTTGCATTTTGTCAAATTTCTGTTTTGTGATGTAATAATCGCCTATGGTAAAATCATTAGGAATAACTTGTTCTTGACCATAAATTTTAAATCCACTTTTAACATACTCATCTTTTATTAAAGATGAGCCAAAAGGACCTGATATAATATTTTGTACAGTATGCTTCAATTTCTTCACTTCCCACCCTTCAGGAATCTCCCCAATCCATTCCACGCCACTATCTTTCCAGCCTTCGGGTAAACCTTCGGCTGGCAGGCATTTTGGCTTTTGTCTAATTTTTCCGTTCTCATCAAGGCCTTTGGTTACCGCATTTTGAATCATGATTTGTTTGCGTTCTTTGAGCAGTTCAATCATTTTTTCTTTTTGGGCAATGGCGGTGTCTATTTTTGTGGTTTTGTTGTCGAGAAAATTGGCAATGGCGGTTTGTTCTGCTTCAGGAACTATATATAAGTCTATTTGAGTGAAATTATCAAACCTCATAGCTTGACCATCCCTCACTAAATTTGAGGTACTACTTAATGCCCTTATGTAAGAATTAGATTTGAATAAGTATTTATAGAATTCTGGCACTACATTCTTTATTGGGGCCAAAGCAATATACGCTGAACTCATACAACCAGTATAGTTGCTGTATTCAAGACCACCCTGAAAGCTCCTCATACTTATTACAAAGTCATTTTTTCTAACTTTTTTTAGAATCTCGTTATTAAAAACCACTTGTGTAACTTTTCTCCCCTCTAGTTCCATAAATTCCTGTTGGGGTATTATTCCATGTTTCTGAGAAGATGTCAATTGGATATCTCCTTTTTCTCCTTTTCCTTTTCTTTGGTCAAACAACCTTTTGCTTCTTACTATTTCCCAATGTGAAGGTAACTGACTAATCCATTTTACACCAGAGTCTTTATAAGCTTCGTATTTATTGTACTTTAATTCTACTGCTTCCATTAGTCCAGATTTAAAATATCCATAATCAAGCCTTCATTTTCTTTTTCCAACTGTAGAATTTCGGTGCTTACCTCCTCAATACTGCGTAAAGGCTTATGCTGATAAAAATATTTATTGAAACTTATTTCGTAACCTATTTTGGTTTTTTCAAGGTCAATCCAAGCTTCATCTACATGGGGTTTTACTTCTTGTAAAAAGTAGTCGTAAATATTTTCTTTTAACGGTACGTTTTCGTAATCGCGCAGGTCGCTTTCAGTTTCGTAAATAATGAATTCATTCTTTTTACCAGTTGGGAAGTAGCCGTAATCGGGCAATTGTTCAGCGGTGCAGTCTAATCGGTTTAAAAGTTCATCCAATTTATCATCTTTCAGCTTTTGTGTTTTCTTAACTACTTTATCGGCTGTTTCGTCGTACCAACTTACAGCAGCGTAAATTAGATTTTTCTCAGAACCTGAAAGTTTCGATTTTTGTGCTTTTAATTCGGCTTCAACCAGTTTCTGAAAGTCGTTAAAGTTTGAGTATTCATCAGTCCCAATTGCTTTTAACAAGTGCTCGGCTGTATCAAGAATATCTTTTTGTTTTTTCCAAGTAGTAGTCGCAACCAAAGCTTTACGCTTTTTCGCATTTAAGTCTATGTCGTTTTGTTCGCACCATTCCAGTATTTCCTTTTCTAAATCTTTCAGGGTGGTGTACACTTTATCGCCATAAGTTTCAAAAGCCCATTGCATAGGTTCTTTCAGTGTTTTATCGAAACGGAGGTCAGCAATGCGTTCTTGAGTAAACTGAGCTATTAAGCGTTTAGGGCGTTCAATGGTTACTTTGTAATATCCAAAGTCGGCATTATCGAAAATTTGTGTAGCAAGGTCGCTTTTTTCTTTGCGTTCAATGTTTTCGAAATTACTATAGGCTGCCATTATCTCCTGAATATGTTCAGGCTTTAGCTCACAGTTTTTAGCACCTAAGTTTTTACGGAGCTTGGCAAAACGTTGCCCAGCATCAATGAGCTGCACTTTGCCCTTGCGGTTTTCAGGTTTGTTGTTGCTTAGCAACCATATATAAGTAGTGATACCTGTATTGTAAAATAGGTTGTTGGGTAATTGAATAATTGCCGAAAGTAAATCGTTTTCGATAATGTAACGGCGAATATTACTTTCGCCACCACCTGCATCGCCTGTAAACAAACTAGAGCCATTGTGTACCGAAGCTATGCGTGAACCATGTGGGCTTTGCTTCAATGTTTTCATTTTAGAAACCATTTCCATCAAGAAAAGCAATTGCCCATCGGAAGAACGAGGAACAGCATCTGCATCGTCTTCTATGCCCCAATAATCTTTTAAACGAACAGTAAAACGAGGGTCGATAATGTCTTTACCATCTTTGATGTATTTCTGCTCCGAAGCCCACGATTTACCATAGGGCGGATTAGAAAGCATAAAATCGAAATGATTTCCCGAAAATTCATCAATAGAAAGGGTTGAACCATTTCTAATATTTTTTGGGTCGTTCCCTTTTATCATCATGTCGGACTTACAGATGGCATAAGTCTCGTCATTTATTTCTTTCCCATAGAGATACACATCACCCATAGCTTTTATTTCGCCCTCTTCGTCTTTAATGAAGTTCTGCGATTCGGTGAGCATGCCACCCGAACCACAAGCAGGGTCGTAGATGGTCATTACTGGTGGTAGGTTATCTTTTATCGGGTCAAAAATTATATGCGTCATCAGGTCGATTACTTCACGTGGAGTAAAGTGTTCTCCTGCTTCTTCATTATTTTCTTCGTTAAACTTGCGAATTAACTCCTCAAACACATAGCCCATACCCAGATTGGTAAGAGCAGGTAATTTCCTGCCATCAGGGTCTTCTTTTTCAAAAGGAGTCAGGTTGATATTTGATGAAGTGAATTTTTCCAGAACATCCAACAACACATCTTTGTCAGCCATGTGCTTAATCTGTGCCTGTAATTTGAATTTGTCTACAATCTCTTTAACGTTATCGCTAAATCCATTCAGATATTCCTGAAAGTTTACCTGTAAAAGCTGTTGGCTATTGGTTGCTGTATCTTTCAGTCGTTGTAAAGTCCATTTACTGGTATTATAGAAAACATATTTTGAAGCGGCTTGTAAAGCAGTTCCATCAAGTTCGGTTAGTTCCATTTCCTCGCGTTGGAAACGAACTTCTTCCATTACTTCTTTCTTTGTTTCTTCTAAGAGTACATCTAATCGACGTAAAACTACCATTGGTAATATCACATCTCTATATTTTCCTCTAACGTAAACATCTCTCAAACAATCATCGGCTATTGACCAGATGAATGAAACTAATTTATTATGTACTGCTGTGTTCATATATTATTCTAAAATCTTATTTTAAATACAAAAGCTTTAAAAGTACAGATAATGCTTTAAATTAGCAGCGGCGCGTCGGCTAAAAAGCAGCTCTTTTGTAAACTTTGGTCGTGTACTAGCTTGCAGCTGTTTGTGAGGTAGGGTTCCTTTTTCTTTTGTGGGGAGAAGAAAAAAACAAAATAAATTCCCTCAGATTTGCACTGTCGTTTCTTCAATGAACTTTCTTTTTCGCTTGTGTCCATCGGTCTGTGTAAATTTTAGTGGCCGAATTAAATGTACATCCGTATCCTAGCCGTACGCAAAAAGCATTGCAACAGCATCATCCTGGCCATTAAATTTACATTTTGCTAGCACTTGTAGCTTACCAATATATTATTTCGCGCTGAGTTATTGTTTTTATTGAGTCATTTTGTGATGTTAGCCTAAATATCCAATTGTCGAAGTCGTCATATATGTATGAAAATTCTAAAAGGTATTGTTTTTTTTCTGGCCTATCCCACAAGGCTCCATCAAGCACTTTATTGACTAGTTGAGAGGCTAAATCACCGTTTAAATTATAGCTATTAGTAAGGTTTGTAAAAACTTCAGAATCAACTCCAATCATGTGATTATACAATTGAATTACTCTATGATCAGAGTCTCTTGTATAAATATTGGTATCAGCAACTGGGAAGTCGACAATTTTATTTGTCATAAAGCCATGCTTATCATAGTACCTTTTCTCACGCCAGCTTTCCGTTCCGTTCGGGAAATAACTGATTCTTATACTAGAATCACCATAGTTTTCCTCTTGAATCTCAGCATAATCAACCCAAAAACCCACAGTGTCAATTGAATAGGCTGAATATTCTTTAATAAGTTTTCCGGTAGAATCAAAGTGATATTCAAATTTTGAAATCAACTCCCTTGGTTTGTAGCGTTGAATATCTGGGTTATCGTAACCACCTATAGAGAATGTTATAAATTCTTTAACTATAGATGGGCTTCCTTTAAGGTTTGCATCGAAGTAGTCATAAAAATCTATTACTTGACCTGATAAGTTCAAAAATAATAGTGTTAACGTTATTGTATGTAGTGTCCTCATGATAATGGTGCTAACAGTATCTAGTAAAAAATAGTAGCTCAATTTATTGCACATTAGTATCAACCAACCAAAGGGAGCCTCACGTAGTAAAGCAAGTAAACTGCTGCTTGTTAAATTATTTTATTACCTTTCAAAGGTAGCATTTCTGTGCAACCGAGATTGCGAGTTCACCGAAGGTAATGTTTTTTACATTTTATTATAGCTTGTTAATCCTAACTTCTTCCCTCACCAAAACCCTCTTTATCATCACTTTATATCTCAGGAAAGGATAAAAGTAGCTAATCAATAAAAATAATCCTAAAAGGGAACAGGAAGCAATCAGAACAAAACAGCAGGAACTTTACCCATCATTATTAAGATCAAAACAGAAAATAATGCAAATCCGAATGAACCCTTTAAATCGCCCAAACCAAAGGCTACTGTTTGTAGTATTGTAATATTTGTACTAGGCATGTTTTAATCTTTTTTCAAGTTCTTCTTTAGCAATGTTTATTTCTCTAACTTTTCCTACTCGTATAGTATCAACAATTACTAAAAGTTCATAGAATAATTTGTCTTCTTGTACAATTTGAGGAATAGATTTAAAAAGAGGCTCAATGGCTTGTCCTCGATGGGTTCCTTTAGCACTTGACCAAACATAAACATCAGAACCACTTGAAATATGCTCTTTGATTGGCGATGCAGAATGTGCAGTAGGTATTCCTTTTACAATCGCCCCTGGTTGTGTAGGGAACACATATCGAAGTCCATAGATTAAAAATTCGATGAAGGAATTAATATTTACTTTTCTCTTTTTTGAATCAATCAAACCAGCAATCTTGCATCTATTCAATACCTCTGATATTTCAGATGGACTGATTTTTAATGCTTGAGCTAAATCGGAGTTATACCAGTCATCATGCTTTAAGGCTATGACTTTTAATAAAACTACAATATCTTGGGGACGCATCCCATTATGCTTTTTCATATCAAATATTTTCAATTGACTCCGTCGATCTTTGATTCGCGATTCGCGAATTGCGAATAATCAAATATATAAAATTAAACTGAGAATAGCTTTTTTGATATGTTTTATTAATTGTTTTTACCTTCCAAATATATCATCAACCGCCCAATGACCTATTTTTTTTGTCGTTGGGCGTTTTTTAGTTCTTTAACATTCTATAAAAACTTCGATATTCTTTTCATTATCAATATCTACTAAATTATGTTTTTAGCAAGAATTTTTCCAATGTTTAGGAAAGTCAACTAGTTTATTATTTAATTCTAACTTTTTCAATACTTTTTGCTGATGACGAATCGGTTGATATTTCTATAATCAGATTTGTCGCTTTTGAATATTAAAATTCGAAAAAAATGGAGTTTTCGTGCAAATACTATTTAGGACGGGATCTAATAAAAAAAAAACGGGAGAATTATTTCTCCCGTTTAATAAGTATTTTTTTATAAACTGTTACTGAATTGATAAACTGGCACTACCTGTTGGATTAGTATTTCCTGAAATATTACCTAGCATTTGAGCGGTATGTACTTCAGCATTATTCGGAACATCACCAAGCAATGGCTTCAATAAAAATGGCGCATCACTATTGTCTGGCATCGGCTCAACTGAAATTACTACTTTTCCACCACTTAGGTCTGTAGGAAATGTTAATCCATTGGGTGCATTCATTAGAAAATCTTCACCTGGGAATGGAGGTCCTGCCATGCTTCCACTAAAGGGTGCCGAAGCATCTGCTACATCTACACTGGTGAATTTACCTGTAGTAACTGGTTGTCCGTTAATTACTGCCCAACCTTCATATTCCCAACCTTCGGGCAAAGCTGGTAAGTTTAATCCCGCAACGGGCGAACCTGATGAATTATCAAGAAACCAAACACCACTATTTTCATCGGCGTCAACATCATTGGTTGGGGTTGCCAAAATATATTTTCCACTTGAAGTGGCAAAGTCTGTTCCTAAGGCAGCACTATGGTCAACTGTTAACATTGCTTTGCTTGACGAAACATCTCCGGCAAGAATATGTACCTTACTTGGTGCAGGGTCGGCATCTGGCATAGGCTCAATGGTTAGTATAAAGGCTGTAGCTTTTGATACCTGATCGCTGGTTAAAGTAAATGCTGTTTTTGACAAGTTACCGTCTGCATCTACGCTGAAAGTACCTGTTGTTACAGGAGAACCATCAACCATTATCCATCCTTCGTAAACAAAATCTGAACCTAAATCTTCCAAACCATTAATATCTAAGGTAAGGTTTCCGCTTGTTGACATTTCATTATCTTCTTTATCACAACTTGCTAATAATGTGGCTGCAATAATTAATACTGATAAAATTTTAATCGTTTTCATACAAATTGTTTTTTTATGATTTATAATTATTAATTGTTTATGCTGTTTTACCTAAAAGAGCTGGTGCAGCAGGGAAATCCACGGGTACCTGAGTAGCGTTATGCACAAAATTGGTAAAGCTTACTACATTAACTATTGCTATCAGGTCAATAAATGCTTTGTTCTCGTATCCAAGAGCAAAAAACCGGTCTTTTGTTTCGTCACTTATTTTCCCTTTCTTAACGGCTAGTTCCTGAGCTGTTCTAATAATTGTATTAAGCTTTTTATCCTTAATCTGAGCAGTTCTGATGTCAATGGTCTCTGCTTCTGAAAAACCATTCATTTTAGCAAGAGCTGTATGGGCAGCTTTGCAATACTGGCAATTATTAACTTCTGATACAGCTAATTTAATCGCTTCACCTTCTTTTTTGTTAAAGCTTGTGCTTCCAACTACATCTGCATATGCCAAATAGCCTTCTAAAATGTCCGACGAATAGCCTATGGTAGCGTAAAGATTAGGAACCATTCCTATACCTTTTTCAAGCTTATCAAATATTACACCTGCTTTGTTGTTAACTTGTTCTTTATTGGGAACTTGAATTGTTTTCATATTACTTAATTTTAAATGTTACTAATTTTATATTGCAAAGATGTAGCGGTTTCTACTCTTGTGGAATAATGATTTTTCCCATTGTCTTAACGATTTTTCCTGAGATGACCGAAAAATGGAGAAATATTGACAAAACAAAGCCCCATTTCACTGAAATGGGGCTTGAATGCAGATAATGATTATTTGAGTTGTGCGCAGTTTCTTAAATCAAACGAAACTAAATTCTGAGGGACTTTTTCCGGTAATAATTTTAAATAAACGACTGAATTGGGGTGGTTCAGAAAATCCTAAATCGTAAGCAATTTCTTTAATGGGTTTGTCTGTATAATAAATTTGACGTTTAGCTTCCAAAACTATTCTTTCCTGAATAATATGCAAAGGGCTTGCACTGCCCAGTTTTTTGAAGGTGTTGGAAAGTGTTTTTGGAGATTTAAACATCATGTCGGCATAATCAGCCACCTTGTGTTTTTCCTTAAAATGCTTCTCTACCAATGCCTGAAATACCCTAATAATATCAGTATCCTCCAGAAGTGGATCTGTGTTGCTGAATAATTGTTTACGCCCAATTCTTACACCGATAATAATCAGCCGCTTGAGCAGAAGCCTCAACATATCTCCCTGTGTATTGTCATTGTGTTCAAACTCTTTTAACATTATATTTAATAGCTCTTGGTTTTCGGAGGCTTCATCTACACTACAATATAAAATGGGTAAATAAGGTAATGCGCCAAACAACAATCCATTGCACGATATTTCTTTGTCGTGAAGTTCTAAACAGTAAAAAGCCGAATTGAATTCAATAAAATAATGAGCTTCGTCATTCGACTTTATGGATGAGACATAAGACCCGGGATTCAGAAAGCTCATACTATTATTCTTCAAAGTTACTATTGCTAAATCTGCTTCCATTTCAATATTAGAACCAAAATTTAGAATAATGCAATAAGAGGACAAGGGTTTATAACCATTTTTCTCCAACCAGCGAGGTGCAGTTGAAACAGAAAAATAACTACCAAGTTCATCTTTATACTGTAAATTCATATCTTATTTAGTGTAATTTTATAATCTTCATTGCAATGTTCTGTGATACCATCATTTTTATACATAATTGCCAGGTGTTGTTTAGACATTTTAAGGACGAGTCATTTTTATGCCCAACGTTTTATGTTAAGGTGTCTTGCTGGATTACGAGTCAATTTCCTATCTCCCGATAGCTCCTAATATCCGTAAGTGTATTGTCAAAGGTTGGTGTCAATCTAATTATTTTTTAAAGTTTCTTAAATTGAATTATATAAATTTAAACATATCATGTTTAAATAGCCATCATTAATTCAAAAATATCTATATCCTTTGAAATATATTTAAATTTATCAAGCTTAGTATTTATTATCCCGAGATTTTTATTATCCTTTTCAAAATTAAAAGTTATAGTAATAAAACTATTTCTATATACATGATTAAAAGATTATTATAGCACTATTCCCTCGAAGTACCTGAGTTCAAATTATGGCTATAAGTTTGACGAAATGATAAAGTCCAGTATTCTACACAAATGCAAAATACCGGACTTTAATTATGGTACTGGAGTTTATATACCGTTTAAATTTTATCCTTCAGTTTTTTTATGCGTCTTTTCGCCCCATATCTTGTTGGATTTTATTGAAATAGTCAATGCTATTCGCATCAAATCCACTTCATCTAGAACAAAAATACACTATGAAAAATTCTAAAAACGAATTTTAAACAGTCTCTTAATTATAAACTATTTATTTTCAAGAATTTTTCGGAACTGGTCATTGAAATACCGCAACGTTCAGCTGGTGTTTGGTCATAGGTGTTTCCGCAGGTAGGACATATAAAATATACTTGTGGCAGCTCGTTTACCGAGTTATTGTTAAGCGCTACCAGTGCATTTTTGTACATTACCTGATGTTTTTTCTCCACTTCAAGCGCATAATTAAAACTTATCTGAGCCAATTGACTTTTAGAGTTACCAGCATCTTTCAAAAAATCAGGGTACATAGTAGCTACCTCATACGATTCTCCGTCAATGGCATCCTGCAAATTTTCAGCAGTTGATTTAACGGTAAATTCAGGAGTGAATTCCGGAATGGATACGCCGTATTCTACCATAACCGATTTGTGATTGTTAGCATGCACCTTTTCGGCCGTTGATGCAGCTTTAAACAGCAAGGCGATGTTATGTAATCCCTCTTTTTCTGCTTTTTTAGAATAGGCTGCATATTTTGCTGATGCAGTAGTTTCACCTTTAAACGCTTCTTGCAGGTCGGCAATAGTTTTTGCCTTGGCTGCATCGGGAGTCAGTTGTTTTTCATTACTTACTGCGGCTACCGGGGTTTGAAGTTTGGTGTTTTTGCCATTTCCCGCGTTACATGAACTAAGAATACCGAGTACTATGGCTAATGCTGATAAGGTAAATAAATTTTTCATTGTCTTTTTTGTTTAATTAATAAATTGTAACACAAAGATGTCGCCGATGCCATTAAAACTTCCTTTAGACTTTCTTAAAATCTGCTTAAAATTTTTTATGCTTTAAAATGAAGAGAAAATTGAGTTCCCAAATTAGCCTGACTGTTGACCTCTATTTGTATTCCCTGTATATCTGTCAGCATCTTAACAATATAAAGTCCCAATCCGGTACTTTGTACCGAAGAACTTCCGGGAACATCAGCCCGGTAAAAACGCTCGAAAATATGTGGTAAATGTTGCTGTGGAATACCTGGACCATTATCACTTAGCGTTAATATGTTGGTGTCCTTTTGCCAATGGCAACGCAATTCTCCATGTACATTTCCGTATTTTACTGCATTGCTAACCAGGTTCTCCAATATCATTTCAAGTAAACCAAAATCGACCTGAACCAAGGTATTTTCAGGTATGTCCACTTGCATGCTCATGTTTTTCTCTAAGAACCTGCTTTGCCATTTGTTCCGGATTGATTGCAACATATCGTGTAAAAGAACAGGCTTATTTACAATCGACAAGTTTCCTGAATCTAATCGTGCCAGATACAGCAACTGATTAATAATATGGTTTATCGAATCTACTTTCCGGATCACTTGTTTTGCCTTCTCTTCATACTGATGTGGCTCGCGAGGTTTCCGTATGAGTACTTCCAGAGTTCCTTTAATACCTGTAAGTGGAGTACGCAACTCATGCGATATATCGGCGGTAATCTGTTTTTCGCGGTTGCGACCTGTTTCTATTCTTTCAAGCAAGGCATTGATAGTAGCCGTGAGTTGGTAAATCTCATCGTGATGTTCCGGTAATGGCAGGCTTGGATTGATATTGTTGTAATTCATCTTTTCTGCATAACCAATCAATTGCTTTACAGGAGCTATACTACGCGACGCCACCAATGACATAACAAAATAAAACAATATAAGCATAAGTGGAAACGCGACAAAAAAAGCATTGCGTAGGTTGCTGAGAATTAAAATGGAATCGACCTGAGATATCCCTATATCAAGCTGTCCGATAATTTTACCCGTTTCGGTTTTGATGGGAAATTGTCCTTGTCGAATTTTTTTTCCGTTAAACTCTATATTAAAAAAAGTATTGGAGTTCAGGGAATCGGCAAACTGTAGCTGGTCGTTTTGTAAATTGCGCGAATGAAAAATGACAGTTCCCTTCTCATCTACCATTTGTAAAAAGATTGGATCTACCTCTGCATTATTGTGCTCTAATTCTTCCCACTCAGCATTTAAGCTAAACACCAGAGAATCGCCTTCAGTGGATATCTGGGAAAACAATTCTTCCTTTTCTTCAAGAATACTGTTGTCAAGATAACGAAACGTAGTAGTATAAATTACAGAATACATTGCAGCAAACACCACCAACATGGTAATAGCAGCAGCAATAGTACTAAAAAGTGCTATACGGTTCTTAAAATGTAGCTTCATGCATCATCGTTTATTCGGTAACCTACTCCTCGAATGGTTTCAATAAATGATTCGCTATTTTTATCATTAAGTTTTTTGCGGAGTGCATTAATGTACACATCAATTACCGAGGTATCGTAATCGAAATGAATATCCCACACTTTTTCAATAATGCGGGTGCGCCGACTTACTTTTCCCTTGTTGCGCAATAAAAACTCAAGCAAGGCAAATTCTTTTTGGGTAAGTTCAACATTTTTCCCGGCTTTGCTTACCCGGTGTGAAGCTACATCCAGCGAAATATTGCCGTAGTGAAATACCGAGTTCTCACCACTTTTTGTGCGCATCAGCACACGAATACGGGCTAGCAATTCTTCAAAAGAAAAGGGTTTGCGAATGTAGTCGTTGGCTCCTGTTTCAAGTCCAAAAACGGCATCGTCGGTGGTGTCTCGGGCGGTAAGGAAAATTATCGGTATTGCCGGATCTTCTTTTCGAATATTACGGAGTATTTCAATACCGCTCATTCCAGGCAACATCCAGTCGAGCAGAATAATATCGTATTCTTCCAAATTATCGAGGGCCAATTGTAAACCTTGTTTTCCGTTATCGGCTGTATCAACAGCAAAACCCTCCTCTTCCAAACCCTCTTTAAGGAAATTGGAAATGGAGGGTTCGTCTTCAACAATTAAAATTCGCATATGTTTTAATTAATTGCCTTTCCTAAAGCATGTTTTTTTCGTTATCATGATGAACAACGACAGCTTAGTCATCATCATCATTGTTGTTTTGTATGGTTTCAAAATTACTAAAACCCAGTTCAACTCCAGCGGCGTGTTTATAAACCAACTGACCGCCCAAATAACCGGTACGTGCCACACCTCCGGCGGCAGTCAACAACAAAACAAAAGCAAATATTTTTAGCCAGAGGAGCTCTTTTTTTATTATATAAAGGGCACTTTTTGCCCCCGCAGCAGCTATGGTAAACCATAGGGTAAAAGTAGCTGCTTCTTCGTGTGCTTCCACGGCCTCGTGTAAAGAACCTCCATCCATTCCATCGCCTGCTGCATCACCGGTTATATATGCGACAATAGCACCAAGAGCAGCCAGAAGTAAAATATAAAACGTAGCTTGCTGATAAAACTTTTTCTTAAGTATTAAGCCAAGTATTTCCGTAAAAAATGCCACCAATACCAAGGCAACCGGAAAATGAACAATCATTGCATGTAGGTGTGTTGCTGTAAACATAATTTCCTGGTTTTTTAATTTATACAAATATTGTACTGTTCATTTTTAAATTTGCTTAAGCAAAACTTAAAATTAGCTTAAAATTTACTATCATTCTATTAGCGAAAAGTAATAATTAGTATAAGTTAACCAGATAAATCAACCTTCTGAAAGTTAGTTCATATAACTATATTATCTTTCAATCACTTACCCCGAACGGTTAGTATGATAATAGTAGCAGACCAGATAACTATCGGGTTCGTGGCGCTTTAATGTCAAACTACAAGAAAGTTGAAGTGGACTACAACCTTTGAATTTACTACTGTTCCGGCTACTATTTTTATATTGTTATGCTCTGAACTTTTTTATCTTTTTGCAATTTTCAACCCTATTGTTAATAGCAAAAACAGCATCATTAAGTAGACGGCTACATTTCCAGTTTTGGCGTATAGGGTAGTTAACCTTTTCAGAGGTAACTCGCCAATAAGTATTCTAGAATCGGAAGTAAGTGTATTCATCTCAGCGATTACATGGCCCTGATTATCACAAATGCTATTTATACCGACAGCATTAGCACGAATTAACGAGAATCCATTCTGGATAGCTTCAAAACAAGCCATATTGGAATGTAGTGGAGTAATTTTTTCCCAATCGTATGAGGGCACTAACATAATATCAATTGAATTCTTTCCCGTCTGTTGCAAAAAAGTTGGAAAGTCCATATCGTAGCATATCACATTACCAATTCTACCGTATTCTGTGTCATAAAAAGGAATTAAGGCTTTACCCGGATTGATAATTGGAGCTTCAGCAAAAGGATGGAGATGCAATTTGAGATATCGCCATGCAATTTCTCCTTTTGGAGTAATAAGAATGCTTGTGTTATTAAAAGGTTTTGGCTTATTGGAATTATCTTTTTCAAGGAAAGCGATTACCAGGTAAGCATTGTAAGTTTTTGTGATATCTTTTGCTTTTACAAATAAGGAGTCAACCTGTCTTGGATTTAGAATTAATGCATCTTCGCTCCAGACAATAATTTTAGCGCCCTTTTTTGCAGCTTCAATGGTATTTGCAATTTGCGCATTTATAGCATCTTTATTGGAGAAAATCCTTTCCGGAATAGGTAATTTTGGATTTTTAGATAACTCTATAAAATTTTCCTGTTCTTTTGCTACTATAGCATTAAGATCTGTTGTTCCACTTATGGTTGCAACTTTTACTGTTTTTTCAACGTGTGAAAACATAAGAACTTTAGTCTTACCATAAATTAGTATTGAAAGAAAAATACTTCCAAAAATTAGAGTACTTCTATAAATTGAAGATTTACTTAAATTGTTTTCAAAAATCCAATTCACTACTGAACCAAACCAGGCAACTATAAATGTAATGCCAAAAATACCAGCAATTGAACTAAACTGCATTAGGAGGTTAAATGAGTATTGGGTGTGGGCTACAATTCCCCAGGTTCCGATTTGTGAAGAAACAAGGAACTCAGTAACTGCAATAACAGAAGGAAAGATCAGCGTTGAATAAAATCCCTTCCCTTTGGTATAAAGAAGCTTGGCAACATAATAAATTAGGGTATTAAGCAGGGCGTATACCAGTGCGTTTAATAGGCCAACAAGGAAAATATTAAATACGTTTTGGCAAGTTTGTGAAAAATACCCCACTAGAAACATAAATACAAAGAAAAAGGCAAATCCTGTCTTTTTTGTGTTCCTTGTATAAAACAACAGACAACCCGGAGCAATCCATGCAAAGATTCCGATATGCCAATTCTGACCAGAAAGGGTCATTGCTATGCTTCCTATTATTAAGGCTAAAGAATTAATGATGAATTTTTTAGATTTCATTTTCTTATCTTAATTATGATTACGCACTGTTTGTTAAAGCACATAGTTTACAAAGTTATAGTCACATGCTTTACACTAAATTAGTGCTTCGCCGTGGCAGGCATCAACCGACTGAAAGGAGCTCAGCACTGCTAAACCTATCCAGTTACCATCTAAAATTGATGCGGGTGAAACCGTTCGAAAACCTCTGAACCGAACTTAGTGAGCTCATGACTGATATGGAGTAACATAGCTAACCCCTTATGAATTATTGTATGTGTATGTGGCTTTATTTTTATATCTAATTGCATTAATCTCTTCTTTTTAATGAGTCAATTATGTTTTTGAGATTACGCAATTAATTTATCATTCAGTTTGACTCCTTAACTTCCAATCTTTTCTTAAAATACTCATATTGTAAATTGATAAAAATTCATCGTCAATTACAAAAGACTCTCGAAGTAATCCCTCAATTGCAAATCCACATTTCTCATAACAATTAATCGCTGATTTATTAAATTCAAAAACTCCCAAATCTATTCTATGTAATCTAAAATCTTCGAATCCGATTTTTAATAGTTCTTTGATTATCATTGTGCCAAATCCTTTATTACGGTCATTTTTGTCGGCAACAAGAATTCGACAAAGTCTAGCATTTTTATTTCTCTCATCAATACGATTAATCTCTCCATGACCGATTACTTTATCAGTCTCCTGATTTATAACTTTATAGATTTTTCTGTTCTTATCAGAAGTATAATCAATTAATTGGCTTTCAGTAACAGGAAAAGTGAAAATAGGACCAGCGAATTGGTACATGAATTTTTCATTATCAATCCAACTGATAAATCTGTCAAAATCCTTATTTGTAAATTTTTCTAGTCGAATCATGTTTTTGTCTGTTCGTAGCAGTCTCGCGCCAATTTCTTGCACGTCAGTATCAACCGACCAAAGGGAGCCTCACGTAGCAAAGCAAGTAAACCGCTACAAGTTATAATAATTGTATTACATTTCAAATCCTGCATCTCTTCGCAACCGAACTTAGTGAGCTCGTGACCAGAGGGAATAACACAGGTAATGTTTTTTTTACATTTTGCTGTAGGGGGTAGATCTAAAATCATAAGCCATAATCATCTCCAAAGAATTAAATAATTTATCAGCATTACTCCACAAAGGAAAACTATAAAGTATAAAAATCTGCTAATATCCTTTAATTATCTTCCCTCCTTTAATACAACCTTTCGGAATCCCTTTGAAAATTCAAATGATCTTTGAATCTTTTCGAAATTTTCATTTTTCATTATTCTTTCCTTCTTTGATTAAGTCGATTCCGATTAATTATTATTTTAAGTTATTGTTAGTACATGCTTTAATGTCCTGTTTTTTTAGGTTTAAATAAACCAAAATATTTATAAGGTTTGTCATTTAATACTCTCAAAGCATTCCATATCGGGAAAATCACACTAAGAAATAGAATGCCAAAAATGGGTTCTAACATGCCATGGTGAATATATCCCCAAAGGACAAGTACACAAATAAGTAAAATCATGGATTGAAAAGCAATAACAGCACGATAATGCTCATTCATCTCTTTAATTTCAGTCTTTTTTCGATTCCAGATTAAAATGGTAGGAAAGAAAAGAGGAAGAATTCCACTAAAATGTATTAAGGCCAGCCAGATTCTTTTGCTATCCATATCTAAATCCTTTTCTGCATCAGATGCGTCTTCTGTAAATAAGCTAAAATCAACTTCAAGAGCTTTGGCAATCATTTGAAGAGTATATGCTCGAGGATCTACTTCGCCATTTTCTATTCGTTGAATTGTTCTAGCACTTACTTCAGTTTTTTCAGCTAACTCTTCTTGAGTCATGCCTTTTTTAATCCTTAATTCTTTTATTAATTTTCCTGCTTTCATTTTCTTTTTGTTTTATTTACGCAACAAATGTCAGATTGATTAAGGTAACTTTCAAACTACAATTACACGACATTTGTACGACATTTCCATTGACTTGCCCTGTCATCCTGCATTTTGCCAAAACATTCTATGATTTCTTATAAAAACCTCTACTTTAATATATCCTTTTACCCTTTGCTATGAAAACAGTGTGTTTTCGCATGATCCTCAATGGTTATTGTAAAAAATCGCAGCGCAATTTCTTGCACATCAGTATCAACCGACCAAAAGGAGCCTCACGTAGCAAAGCAAGTAAACCGCTACATTGTTAAATTGCTTGTATTAACCTTCAAATTAAGCATCTATTAGCAACAGAGCTTACGAGCTCACCGAACCGAATGTAGTGAACTCATAACCAGAGAGAGTAACACAGATGATTTTTCCTGTTAAAAACTTGCTTTTACCTTAGAACTTTGTTAGGCACTGTAGTTTTACTACTTTATTATACTCAATGATTTCACAATAGCATTTTTCCTAATTATATGCTGTTCTTCTATTGTCCAGTAATATGCGTAGTTTTTATTACCCACTTTTTCATCTCCGACAACTTGAACTCCGTTATTATCTGCAAAAATATCATATGGTCGCCCTGTACCTTCTAGTTTTATAAAAACTCCATTTTTCCAGATACAGGGGATAGGATTTCTTTGATTATACATATTGCGTGTTCCATCTGTATAATATCCACATACATAAACAGTATCTGAATGAACAAAGATTGAAGTTGCATATGAATAATAGTTACTACCAGTATTTAACTCGTGTAAATCACCATTAATCCAATAACAAGCTTTATCTATAAGATTTTTTTCAATAGCTCCTGAAATATAAACATCTTCATTTTTTACATAAAGATTTAAATCATTACCCATGGTCGGTATTCCACTAATTGTAGTAATCGATTTACCCTTTGAATAAAAGTATTCTTCTTTTTGCTGTTTCCCATAAAACTTTCCAACCGTATAAACTTCATTATTTTCTACAAAAATTGAATAAGCTGTTGATTTCCGAATTGAGATTAAATTTAACTTTTCACTTTTCCAGTAGCATGCATTTCCTATACCGTTTATTTCTACATCCCCAACAACATATACCGTATCATTAAACAAGTGTAATGAATTAGAAAATGAATTTTTGTATTCTGGACTTAGTTCAATTAAATTATTATATCCGTCCCAATAGCAAGCATTAACTCTTGTACCGTCAAAAAAATATCCTGTTGAAAATATTTTATCTTCTTCAGCTATTATTTTATTTGGAATAAATCTTTGCCCTTCATTTAGAGGAAAATAGTTGATTGACTTTGATGTCAAAACAAAAGGTTTTCCTTTCTGCTCAGTATATTCTTCTCCAATTACAATTATATTTGAATTTATATTAGGCAAAGAGTTACATGCTGTCTGTACCATTAGATTTATAAAAATCAATAATACAATCTTGCTTTTTGACTTATTCCTTATAATCCAATCCATTCTAATGATGTGTTTCATTTAGTATGAAGTAGTTTATTTCTTAGTCTATCCACAGTAATAACTCTAAAAGTATTCGAATTTATGGTTATTCTGATATTATTCTCTGTATTTGTCACGTAATAATTCTTTCCTGTCTTTATGAAAAACTTGTCATTCGTCTTTTTCAATATTTCATCTATCAACGATTCAATCTGTCCTTTTGAATAATCAATTGCTAATTTCTTATTTATCCTTTCGTAAACAAGTTCTGTATAGCACAAATCCTTAATAATTCTTTGTTTACAATCTGTCATTTCAAGTCAGATTTTGAATATTTATTATCACCTGCTTTCGATTTCTTGATTTTCCAACAACTAATTGCGTCTTGCAATGTTTTGTTTGGATTGTCTTTCATAAAATCTCGAATATAGGTATTGTACTCAAATTGAGGAGCAATCTGTTTATGTGATTTATCTGTTCGTATTTCATTTGTAATTGAAATCCATTGCTCAATTGCATCACCCAATGTTTTATTTTGTGCAGATTTCATCCAATTCATGAACTTCACATTAAACTTAAACTTATCACCAATTTGACTTTTGAAAAACTCTCTTACATTTTCTGTATTCCTATAATTATCAGTGATTTTTGTTTCAGTATTCAGTTTTTCTGTATTCCAATCAAATCGTGAAGTTTTTGAGGAGTTCTTTTTATGTGGGTCACGTTCTCCTGTTTCCAGGAACTTTTCAATCCTATTTGCAATCTCAATCTTACCGCCTTTTTTATCCAAATTCTCAGACCGACAAAAATCTATCAATTCCTCTTTGTACCAATAAAAGTCTCTGAAATCCTGTATTGAGATTTTTTTATTTAATTCAGGTCTATTATTCATTTGTTTATCTTCTTGTAATTCGTTCTTACTGTTCACAACGTTCTGAATATAGGGCGTTTGGCATTTCAAAGCTCCTTTCCTAAAACCGTGACTAGTTAAATTACTTGTATTACCTTTCAAATTTAGCATCACCGCACAGCCGAGCTTGCAAGCTCTCCGAAGGTAATGTCTTTTATAATTTGTTGAACTAAACCGCCCTATCAGGCGGTGGTTTTGCACACTACCCGATAGTTTGCATATTAGCGGTTTAATTAATTTGATATTCATATTATGACAAATTTAAAAAAAGCTTCGAACAAGAGGCAACATTACGCAATTT
>JBNKCO010000026.1:0-2119 GCA_050287785.1 Bacteroidales bacterium | reverse complement strand
GCAAAATGGTGAGGTTGTACAAACGGCAGATTACTACCCATTTGGCATGAGGCATGAGCCAATGGCCTTGGAAGATGCTTTTCAAAAATACCTCTACAACGGCAAAGAACTACAGAAGGAACTGGATTGGTATGATTACGGGGCGAGGATGTATGACCCGGCACTGGGGAGGTTTATGACTGTTGATCCGTGGGCAGAGAAATATACTTATCAATCACCATATTTATATGCAGGTAATAATCCTATACGATATTCCGATTATTTAGGTTTAGGAAAGAATGATGAAATTAAATATGATGATGAGAATAAAATAGCTACAGTTACGCATACAACTGAACCTAAATATGTTGGTAAAAGTGATCCAAAAACTTGGGATAACAATGATGGTACTACTACAACTGAAGTTGAAGTAGAGTATGTTACAACCAAAACTGAAACGGTAGTTAACGAACAGGGTGATGTTGTAAGTACCTCTAAGGAAACAACTCAAACCTTTAAAGCTTTCCAATGGAAAAAGGATGCAGATGGAAATATAATTGAAAGAAAAGATGTGGGCATAAAAGCCACAATTACAAAGACAAAAAACTATTCTGGTGCTGATGCAATTGCAAATAAAGCTGAAGGTACGACCTCTGTACAGGCGGATATTAAGCTAAATGATTTTGGTACTGCTTCTTGTGATTCTAGAGGAGTTACAAAAGCTGCTAAGGCCTCGGAATTTTTTAGTATGGTTACCCAAGAAGGTGGTATAGCAACGAATCCAGAGGGTGTTAAATGGGCAGATACTAAAAATAAAGATTTCTCAAGAAAGCAAATGATGATAAGAGAAATAAAAAAACAAGATAGTCTAATTATTAATAAATAGAACTATTTTAATGAATATAAAGCTATGGAAAAGGGATTTAATCCTAATAATATTTATACTGTTAAGTTATATATTATTGACTGGAATTTTTCATAAATCGGTACCTAGCACTTATAAAAAAATTGGTTATCATGAGATTTCAATTTTGTATTATTTTATAAATGTTGTGTTTTTTGCACCATTGCTTGAAGAAGTTTGTTTCCGATTAGTACTAAAGTATAAACCTCAATATTTAAAGATTTCTTTACTAGGAATACTCTTTTATGTTTTATTTTTTCATGAGTTCTCAAATTTATTTACAACACATGGCAATTTTTTTTTACTAAGAATATTTCTATTTATTGGATTAGGTGTAGCAGTATTATTAATAAAATTAACTAAGTATCAAGAAAAATTATCGAAATTTTGGAATAGGAGGAGAACATATATTTGGGTTATATCCATTTTATTATTCACAGTCATGCATTATCCTACTTACAATTTTGATGTGCTTGCTATATGGCATGTAGCATTGTTAAGTACCCTTACAATGCTTTTTGCATTTTTACTATCAATAATAAGAGTTAAGTTTGGTTTTGCACTAGCAGTCTTGTGTCATAGTTTAAATAATGCTATTTCTATTATAGCCTTGTTATTCATTTTAGGTGTTCCTATATCAGAAGTGTTTAAGGGAGTAACGTTTAATGAGTTTCAAATGGAAAAGATAGAACAACAGGAGAGAGCAATTCGAATTATTAAAGAAGAAAATAAGAGACTTAAAGAAAAGAATGATAACAAATAGCACCCCGACTGAGTGTAGTATGTCAGAGGAATAGCACAACAGATAATAAAAGTTACCCCACTCTTTCGGATTTGTAATCCGAAAGCAATAAAACAGGTTTGTAATCTGGAGGAAGGAGAAGAAAGGATTTATAATCAGAAAGAGCAGGCATCGTCCAGTAAAGGATATAAGTGAATATCCTGAGAGTAGAAGAGAGTGTTTGTTAGATAGTGTCTGCAAGAAAACTTAATAATATCCGTCATTATGAGGAACGAAGCAACCGAAGCTTGCGAGCTCATCAAAGATAATCTGTTTGCATTGGTAGTCAGTAGCTTGAGATTGCCACGCTTCGCTCGTATTCTAAGAGAAAATCAAGTTTTTATGCAAAATTTTGTTGTTTAAATGTCACAAAGGGTGTTTGTCGTTTAATAGTTGCAAACACCCTATTAACAAGTTTACAACTAATTGCATTTATAATCAATTTATGATCTTTT
>JBNKCO010000025.1:0-464612 GCA_050287785.1 Bacteroidales bacterium | reverse complement strand
TCCGTAGTAGTGAAGAAGTTCCTGTAATGGGAGTGGAGCGAAGGGATTGGCTAATTTCGACTACGATTTGCCAACTTGAAAGAGGATGAGTTTATATTTGTGGGAGAAATTAGAAGAGCCGTATGACGGGAGACTGTCACGTACGGTTCTGAGAGAGGCTTGGGGTGAAATTCCCCTTGCCTACTCGATTATTAACGTTGTAGCAAATAATAAAGAAACTATGTGCAAAATAAGATACCTTTTGATTTCTACTTTTTTAATTCTTCTTAGCTGCAAGGAAAACATTAATAATTCAGCTTTTAAGATTGAGAAAGTATCAGATTCAGATCCTTTTAAAAATACTATAGTTAAAAGCGAGCATTATTCAATTAATCCTTCCATAGAAAATGTAATTGAAAGCAACAAAGGCTATTTAGTTATTTTGCCTTCAGATGGATTTTTAGATAAAAAAGGTAATGTGGTAACTGATTCAATTGATATTGAATTAGCAATTGCATCTGATATTTCAGACTATATTCTTTCAAATCTAATGCTTGCTGATACTCAATATTATTATGATTTGTATGCATCATTTTTCATTAACGCTACAAAAGAAGGGCAACAATTAAGTATTAATCCTAATAATCCAATCTATATTGAGTTACCTGTTGATAATAAATTATCCTTATTTAAGTGCAATCGTGATAATCAAGGAAATATGTCTCAGATATCAGAACTTGAAGCAGTTGACTATCTAACATGTATACCACTCGATTTATTGGATTTTCTGCCGCCTGGATTTGAAATAGCTGTTGAAAAAGGATTGCCAATTAAGAATTATAGTTACTCTACAAAAGAACTTTTAGATAGCCTTTTCTATAGTTTCTCTACTCCAGTTTTCCCAAGAGAAAGAAATGTAATATATGGTCAACTTTGCATGATTAGCTTTATTAATCCAATTTACAAACTGCTTGCTCAGGAAGATGCTGAAGTTATAACAGAGACTGTGGACTCCGCCGTCTCAATTTGCGGTATTAATCCAGCTTCGATTAAAGCAATAAAATCGAAAAAATTCAATAACACTTTGATTGCAACCCGAGAATTTGAAACCAGATTAAAATCCATCTATGCAACTTGTGACAATATAGTCCTTGAATTTTATATAAATAATTTAAATAAAAATCTTTGGGAAATAGACCAAATGGTTGCAGAGTATCTTTCGCCTTCACATAAACAATATAAAGCATTTATTAATTTTTCATCCTACAAACAAACCAATGTCAATATTTCTGAAAAAGATGCATTAATATTATCAAAATATTACGCGAAAAAGAAAAGAAAAATTGAGGGAGAATTACAAATATTAAAACAAGAAATTCAAAAAAAGGAAAGGCTCGAACAACAAATTGCTATAGAAAAAAGAAAAGAGTATGGCAAACTTCTTCAAGCCAGACAGAAATATAGAATGAACAAATTTGGATTCAAGTTAACAGAGTTTGGCTGGTATAATGGTACTACAAAAACACCAATTAGCATAGTCGATACCTTTTCATTAAATGTTTCAATTGATAATGGAAATGAGTTTGAACGTTCATATACTTATGTGATAAATCCCAAAATCAACAGTATTTTTTCTTTATTATCAGAAAACAAGATAAACTTTAATAAAGCGTTTTCTTACGATCCTATTTTGTTGCTTTGGAAAAAGCAAGCATTTGATATAATTGGAGTTGGATATAATGGTAACGATATTGGATTTAAACTTGCAAATACTACACAAGATTCCGTGGTAAATGTTAACCTAATTTTAGATTCATGTAACATAAAGAGTTTTAAACAAAAATTAAAAAAATATACAAAGGGATATACAAAAGAAAACCAAATTGCAGTTGACCTTGAGTATCAAGCATTCTTCCACAAAGAGAAAATTAAAAGAGAACAAGAAATTGAAGAGTTTCTATTTCAGTTTGCATTGCGCCAAGTTGTTTTCCCATGCTGTAAACAAGATTGGAACCAAGATGAATTAACTGCAAGAGACTTAATGGAATTATATGAGGAGTAATTACTTGCTACAACACGTGGTCATAAAACATTGCGCAGATAGTGCAATATTTGAACGAAATAACATTTAATCAATTGCTTAGCGGGCTGATAAGTTTGTGCTTCGAAATGCCAAACGCCCCATATTATCAACATTGTGCAACATTTAAAAACCAGATCGATGAATAGAATATTTCTGACTTTAATAATATTTACGAGCATTAATTTTTGTAGTACAGGACAAAACATTGTTGATAGTTTAGAAACTAAAGCCATAAACAATCAAATACCTGAAAAATGGAATATGGTACTATTTAACATGGATAAAAAATGGCTTAAAAGAGAAAAGACTAAACCAATTAACTCTTTAGCCTTTCCTGTTGAAAAATATGAATACTATGTTTTTACAAAACCATTCAATTTTCAAATTAACGAATCGCATTTTTCTGGGATATCCTTTGGAGAAAATATTGGTGGAAGAGAGGGTAAATTCATCTTTAAACATGAATTAACGGTAATTTTTTATTCTGGAAAAAAGGACTATCAGATTAATGGTGAAGTTTCTTCAAGAAATTATCCGTATTTGACTATTCAAGGACAAGTCAAAATAAATAATATTTATGATTTCGTAGGAATAAAAAGTCCTGAAAACACAGGTTATTTGATAGTAAATCTAAAATCATTCGATTTACGTTTTGGTCAAACGATTTTAATTTTTCCCAACAAGGATAATTCCTTCTATTATCTTCAATCTGATAAAAAACCATTGAGTGACGAGAGATTTGAAGAATATTTGGCTAACCTAAAGAAAGATACCAGAATTGGAGAAATGATTAAATTAGCGAGCAAATAAAAAACGTTGCACAACACATGTTATAGTACATACGGGTTTACCTTCGGTGAGTTCCCTGCGCTCGGTTCAGAGGTTTTCGAGCGGTATCACCCGCATCAAAATTAGGTGATAATTTGATAAGCTTAGCTGCACTGAGCTTCTTGCAGTCGGTTGAAGCCCGCAGCGAAGCCCTCATGGAGCGTAGCGCAATAATCCCTTACTAAATCATACACTCAACGTTAACGTCAATTGCGCCAGCGACAATGTAGGTAAAATAATATATTTATATTATTAGGAATACAAATTATACGGATTTGTGTAGTTTGCTTCTGATATTCTTGATTCCTTTAAGTATTCAAGCTCGGTCTCAATCGAAGCCGAACCAGAAATTAGATAAGTTATTGAATAATCCTGACAAGGTTGAAAAGCTAGATTTTCAATTTACAACACAATCAGAATTTGATTATTTGATGAGTAAAATAGCATTATTTAAAAACTTAAAAAGACTTTTCTTGAACAATCGAAATTCAAAGAACAGGGTGATAGTGAGTGAAGATGTTTTGAAATTAAAAGGTTTAGTACGTTTGACGGTAGAGCACGCTGATATATCTGTAATAATTGATGAATTTTACAAACTTGAAAATCTAGAATCATTGTCTTTATGGGATTGCAAACTAATAAGTATTCCTGAGTCAATTTACAGATTAGAAAATTTAACTTATTTGTCACTTGATTTAAATAAAATCAATTCGATATCACCGCAAATCTCCGCTCTTCAAAATCTTACAATATTAACATTGCAGATAATTCATTTTCAGATATCAGAAATTCGATCGATTCGTTATATTTGAGGTCATGACACAACCGAATAATTTACTGCATAAAACAAAATAATGAGATTATTTATAGCAAGCTGTTTATTGATTCTATCTCAAATTAACACATCTGGACAGATAATAAAGGGACAGATACTAGATTCAAAGACTAATAAATCCTTGGAATATGTAAGTGTCGGGATTATTAATACTTCATTTGGTGCGATTACAGATGACAAAGGATATTTTGAATTCGGATATAAAGACCTAGATTCGTCTTCGACTGTAAGAGTTTCAATGATAGGGTACGAAAATCAAATATTTTCAATTCAAGATTTATCGCAAAAAGACCAAGTGATAAGGCTAACTGAGACTTGTTATGAAATTGCAGAAATAATAATTACTCCTAAGATAGAAAAGATTATTGGGGCAAACGGCTTCAATAAATTTAAAGGTTGGAGCGGATGGAATGTTAGACATATTAGAAAAGGATGTGAAATTGGGATAAAACTAAATTTAGGTAATAAGCCTGTTAAGATTAAAAGCCTTCATGTTTTACTACATCGACAAGCATTTGACACTACACTATATAGATTACATATTCGTAGGATTAATGATACATTGATAAAAAATGAGTTACTCAATGAGAATATAATAGTATCAATTACCAATGAATCTGGTTGGGCAGAAATTGATTTGCATCATTATAACCTGATTTTTGAGGGCGAGATTGGTTTAACACTTGAAATGCTAGATGCAATCGGATTAAATGAAGACAGGGCGATGAAAATCAATGATAGGATACAGAAAAACTATATTCTGCTGAATAATAAAAAGAACCAAACTGGATTAATTCGTTGGGGGCCAGAAGCAAAGTGGATTATAAATAACGATAATAGTCCTAGTATATATTTGACTATAATGGAATAATAACATTGCCTAACAAAGGCTATAACTAAAGCGTAGTTAATCAATACTTTGATAAATAAATACTATTTTTAGCTTAATAGCGGTTTGAGAAAAGTGCTTTGAAATCCCGCACTACGCATATTCGAGCCGTTAAGTGCAATAGCTGCAAATATGAAAATTAACTACGAAATATTATACTTTTTTAAATACGGGATTGAATTTAATCTAATTTCTCTCGACTTAATAAAAAAATGGACTGATAGATTAATCATGGACAAAAAAGTGGATGAAAATTTCTATGTTTTCGAAATAAGCACATCCCAATATTCCTCTGAAATACTGACTTTGATAAATTTAGAACTTGAAAAATTACACAAAACCCCAGACCTAAAAACTATTGGCCAGTCAATTATCGGGTTTATTTCAAAAAAACTAAATCTTGGACAGATAAATATTGATGAAGCTTCATCTGAAAATTACAAAATCCAACTTCATTTTCTACAGGAAACGGAATTCGATTTGGGTGGATATCAATTGGACGATATTTACCAATTAGCTAGACAAAATATTGTTGGAGATTATGCTAAAGAACAACAGAACCTTAAAGATTATTTAAAAAATTGCGAATCGGTTTTAAATAATTTTTTGATTGAATATGATTTATAAAACAAAAGCGGGTAACACACATTAAAAGTTAGCACTTAGCACAGTTTGTAAAAGACAAAATAATTTTAACTTTAATGCAATTAGTAAACTGTAAATTAACCTGAAACAGCGCGCCAACGTTTATTGTCAACATTATAGCCAATTAAACCATCGACTACAATGAAACAGACACTTTTCCTTTGCTTATTTATAATAGGTTCAATGATTGCTGATTGTCAAAAATTGATGTATGATGAAGGTGATTATAGCTTTTATAGCTTAATTGGTAATGATTATTGGGATATTGTAAACTTAAGAGATGAGTATCCCGAGCGTATTAATGATATTGTCGATACGATATTGGCAAAATGGATGGGAGTTGATGTTGTAAACTTAAAGTTTAGTACAGGTATAATTGGTCGACTTGATGAGTATTATAAGGAGAATCCAGATGCTATATTTGAAAAATCGAGAGTGATTCCAAGCTATGTCTATGTATTTAATTGGTCTGATACAACTCTTGGGATAGGAAAGTATAATCTGATTATTCGCCTGGATAATTATGGTCATTTGATAGATATGAATTTTCCTCAAATAATCTATCTTTCAGATAAAAACTTCTTATCGTTGGATAGAGCAAAAGAACTCGGAGATTCATTAGCAAATATTTCAATTCCTAACTACAAGGATTTTTATGTAAACTTTGAGTATGATGACTGTGAAAATGATTTGTTTTGGACATTATTTTATAGCGATAGTAATGACAAAGCTGGAGGGGAAACTTATTTCTATAGTTTTTCATTGATTACTGGACAACAAAGCTATATTAAATCAGGTATAGAGATTTCTGATGGTCAAGAGATTATGTTAATAAAGGAAGTTGAGTTTGAGCCTGAGGAAATAAGACTAGAAGACAATTAACTGGCCATAACAAAATGTAAATTTAACGGCCGGGATGTTGCTGTCGCTAAGCTTTATACATTTATTCAAAATATTAACGGTCGGATATGAAAGTGCACCTAACTCGGCTAATAAAACCCTACAGACCACTGGCATTAAGTGAGTTAGCAAAACTTACAACCGGTGCTTTGATTTTATGTTGTGCTATTCCTCTGGCATTCTATGCTCAGGTTGGTGTGAATACAGGTAATATTCCAATGGGCTGCAGAAAGAGCATCACTTCCTGTTTCAACTTCAGATATCGTATGAGAGTGGGGTTAAAACACCAATGTAATAGAATACATTTTCATGATCAAAAAATCTGCGGGAATTTCTCAGGTTCAGCTTCATGCAAAACTGAATATGCCAGTTCAAAAAGATCTTCGGCATTTGGATTTGAATAATAATCGCCATCGCTTGTATAGGCCGGTCGGTGTTCTCTACCAGTAAGTGTTCTTGGTGTTGAATCAAGGTATTTAAAGCCTCCTTGTTCCTCAAGTACTTTAAACATCATGAAGGCAGTAGCTCCACCCGGAACATCTTCATCAAAAAAGATAACCTTATTGGTTTTTTTTAGCGATTCTACAATTACTTCGTTTATATCGAACGGTAAAAGCGTTTGGGCATCAATGAGTTCTGCGTTTATTTTAAATTCATGCAAATGTTTAACTGCTTCCATTGCAACACGTACACTGGAACCATATGTAACAATCGTAATATCGTTTCCGCTGGCTATAATTTCGGGCATTCCAAGGGGAACCTTAAATTCGCCAATATTCTCAGGGTATTTTTCTTTTAACCTGTATCCATTCAAAGGTTCAACTACCAGTGCAGGATCCATTCCATCCAATAGGGTGTTGTAGAAACCTGCTGCCTGAGTCATGTTCCGGGGAACGCACACATATATTCCCCTGAGTGCATTTACAATCATTCCCATAGGCGAACCAGCGTGCCAGATTCCTTCTAAACGGTGTCCGCGGCTACTTATTATTAATGGAGCACTTTGACCTGCAGCACTTCTCCAATGCATTGTTGCTAAATCATCGCTTAGGGTTTGTAATCCGTATAACAAATAGTCGAGATATTGAATTTCTGCAATTGGTCTGAATCCTCTTAGAGCTAGTCCTATTCCTTTACCAATAATCGAGGTTTCCCGAATTCCGGTATCAAAAACTCTTTTGTCGCCATATTTCTTCTGCAATCCTTCATAGGTTTGGTTAACTCCTCCAATTTTTCCAACATCTTCTCCAAAAGCTATCAATTGAGGATATTTTTTGAACAGATAATCGAAGTTGTCTCTAAGAATTATTCTTCCCGGTGTTTCTTCAGATTTAGGATTTATTTCAGGAGCTATATATTCCTGATGTAATACAGAGTGTTTGTTTTCAGTATAGATATGAGAACTATATGCTTCAAAGTTTTCTACACGGTTATTTCCAAGCCAGAGAGAAATGTCTTTTTGCAAGCTACCTCGCTGTGAGCAGTTTGTGCAGATATGTCGAAGTAGTTTTCTTGCTGTGGAAGTAATATCTTTGCGATGAGGGAATTTATTTTGTTTTAGATTATTTGAAAGGATTGAGATTTTATCAATCTTCTCCTTCTGACATACACAACTCCTGTTTTTAATAATTTTCAGTAAGTCTTCTTTTTGTTGAAGTATTGGTTTTTGGAAATTGTTCCATGTTTTCTTTTGTGCTTTTCGCGCATCGTCCAAAGCTTGTTTCTCAATTACATCAAGCTCATCTGCAGAAGCTACTTTACTATTTATTATCCATTCGCGCATTTTCTTTAGTCCATCAAACTCTTTTTCCCAATTTAATTGTTGCGTTGATTTGTATCGCTCGTGCGACCCAGAGGTTGAGTGACCCAATGGCTGGGTTAATTCATCTATATGAAAAATTACAGGTGTGTGTTCTTTGCGACAAATGTCAATTCCTTTTTTATAAGTTTTAAGTAATTCAGCGTAATTCCACCCGGGTGCTTTGAATATTTTAAATCCGTTTGATTCCCCCTTTTTTTCAAAGCCTTTGAGTAATTCAGATATACTAGCTTTAATTGTCTGGTTTTTTTTCTCAACAGAAATTCCATATCCATCGTCCCAAATAAAAACGGCTAGTGGTATTTGCAGAACTCCTGCCGAGTTTAATATTTCAAAGAAATGACCTTCGGATGTGCTGGCATCACCAATTGTAGTAAATACAACCTCGTTGCCATTGTTGCTAAATAGTGCCGAATTTAAATTTGCTTTTTGTTCTCTATATAATTTTGAAGCAAGAGCTAGGCCTAATGCTCGGGGCATTTGCCCAGCGGTAGGGGATATGTCGGCAACTGTATTTTTCTGCGATAATTGATTAATCCAGTCTCCTTCATCTGTTAGCAATCTGGTTCCAAAATGATTGTTAAACGATCTGCCACCATTCGCAGGATTGAGCTTCTTGTCTGGTGTACCGTATAGTTGATAGAAGAATTCTTCAGTCGACAGCATTCCCGTAGCAAGTACCAGTGTCTGATCGCGATAATAGCCGGAGCGCCAGTCGCCATCCTGAAAAAAATGAGATAGAGCTAATTGAGGCACTTCTTTTCCATCACCAAAAATCCCAAACTTTGCTTTTCCTGTTAAAACTTCTTTTCTGCCAAGTATGCTTAAATTTCGGCTGAGCCAACCTGTGAGATAATCTTTAAGTATTTCTTTTTTTGTAAGTTGAATTTCAGTTGTTGTTTTAACCATTCCCTGTTTTTTTTTACAAATACAGAACAATTGAAAGCTGTAGTTGTTGAGTATGTATGTAATTTGACTTAAATGATCTGTTTTAAACGAACAGGTTGATTAACTTTTATTTAGGTGTTTTAAGGATACTACTTGTGCAAATTTTATTTAATGATTTTTGTCATTTTGGAAGATGGACTTCGACTTTCATAAGAGATGGTCTATTTATAATGTTGTATAATTAGTAGCTAAATTTTAATATTTAGTTTTATGCATGTGTTTGTCATGATGTACCTAAGGAGTATATAGTATTTATAATTATCTTTGTGAAAATTTTAGTAATGGAAGTTGTATTATTAGCTATCGGACTTGTGGGATTTGCATTTTTAGCATTGGGAGTAGGTATTTTCTTTCGGAAAGATGGAAAATTTCCTGAAACAGAAGTTGGTAAGAACAAGAATATGCGTCAGCTTGGAATTTATTGCACGAAGTGTGAAGAAGGGAAAAAATGGCGTGAAGCTAAAAGAAAAGAAGCTGCTAGAAATATAAAGCCAAATAACCTTAAGATAGATATTGCAGGGCTTGGAGAGCAAGGTCCAACTTGCTAGTTAATTGATGCAGATGCACTAAAATATTTTCTACTTTATTTCCCTTATTATTGAATCTTTTATCCCAGGAGTAATATAGGTTTTGTAATTACCTTCTTCGTCGCTGTATATCAAATAGGCATCTAGTTCAGAGTGTTTTGAAAGAAACATAATACTTCTTTCAAGTCCCATTATCATAAAGGCTGTCGCAAAAGCATCGGCAGTTATACAATCATCAGTTATTACAGAAGCACTTAATAAGCGGCTCAATACAGGGTACCCCGTCTTTGGGTTAATACTGTGAGCATATTTTACTCCATCCTTCTCGTAAAATTTCCTGTAGTTGCCAGATGTTGCAAGAGATTTATTTTTTAGACCAATAATAGCCTGTAATTTTTTACCAGGTGATAAGTTATTGTCTATAGGTTTATCGATACCAATTTTCCAATCTTCACCTTTTTTATTAACTCCTTTGGCTCTAAGTTCGCCACCAATTTCAACCAGATAATTTGAGATACCTTTTCTTTCCAGAAATTCAGCAATAACATCAACAGAATATCCTTGAGCAATGGCATTTACATCTAAATAAATTGACGGATGTTCTTTTATTACTTTACCTCCTCTTAAAGTAACTTTTTCCATGCCAACAAATTCAAGGAGGCTGTCAACTACTGAACTGTCAACATATATTTTATCTTTAGAGCCAAAGCCCCAGGCATTTACAAGAGGCCCAACAGTAATATCAAAGGAACCGCCTGAAAGGTGGTATACTTCTTCAGCTTTATAAAAAACATTTCGAAAGAACTTGTCAAGTCTTACATCTTTTTCATTTCTGTTTACTTTCGAAATTATTGAATTTGGATCGTATGATGATAAAGAAAGATCAAATTTGTGTAATTGCTGTTCGATTTTAGGTTTTAAATTTCGAGAGGCTTTGTCTTCGATTGTGATATTATAGAAAGTTCCCTGTGTTTCCCCAGATATCGTGTCGTATTTTACTTCTGGGTTGTAAAAAATAATAAGAACAAACGCAGCAATAAACAAAATAGCAATAGGGGTTATTTGTTTTCTTTTCATTTCGGGGAAATTACTTTACGAAGATATGAAACACATTGGGTTTTCAAAATAAAAACAAAAGGAACCCCAAATGGAGTTCCTTTATAAAGTATATATTACCAGAAATTAATTCCCAAAGTCGTCGAAGTAGATGTTTTCTTCAGAAACACCAAGATCATATAACATTTTATTAACCGCACCAACCATTGGTCCCGGACCGCACATGTAATACTCGATATCTTCAGGAGCATCATGTTTACTCAAGTATTCATCATAGATTACCTGGTGGATGAAACCAACAGAACCATCCCATTTATCTTCAGGAAGTGGATCGCTTAAAGCAATAGTAAATTTAAAGTTAGGAAACTCTTTTTCGATAGCTCTGAAGTGTTCTTCATAGAATATTTCGCGACGCGAGCGTGCACCATACCAATATGAAACTTTACGTCCAGATTTAAGTGTATGAAATAAATGGAATAAATGAGAACGCAATGGAGCCATTCCTGCGCCACCACCAATATAGAGCATTTCGGCCTCAGTATCCTGAATGAAAAATTCCCCGTAAGGACCAGAAATTGTTACTTTATCACCAGGCTTTCTTGAAAAAACATAAGATGAACAAATACCTGGATTTATGTTCGCCCAAGAACCTTTCTTAGAATCCCATGGCGGAGTGGCAATACGAATGTTTAGCATTACAATGTTGCCTTCAGCAGGGTGATTAGCCATTGAATATGCTCGATAGGTCTCTTCGTTGTTTTTCATCGTTAAATCCCATAGCTTGTATTTGTCCCATTCATCGTGATATTCTTCCTCGATATCAAAATCTTTAAAGTTTACATCGTATTTTGGAACATCAATTTGCACATAACCACCCGATTTAAAATCTAATGTTTCACCTTCGGGAAGTTTAACAATAAATTCCTTAATAAAGGAAGCTACGTTATGATTAGAAACAACTTCACACTCCCATTTCTTGATACCCATAACTTCTTCGGGTACTTGTATTTTCATATCACCTCGCACCTTAACCTGACAGCCTAAACGCCAGTTGCTTGCTTGTTCTTTGCGCGTAAAGAAACCAGTTTCGGTTGGCAGAATTGACCCACCACCATCTGTTACCTGGCATTTACACATTCCGCAGGTTCCACCTCCACCACATGCCGAAGGAAGGAAAATATCAGCGGAAGACAAGGCTGCTAAAACCGTATTTCCGGGAGATACTGTAATTTTATTCTCATTATTTATGTCAATAACCGCCTCTCCTTGTGGGGTTAATTTTTTACGGGCTAATAATAGAATACCAACCAGTAGTAATATTATGGTTAGAAAAACTCCCGTACTTATAAAAATGGTTACGATATCTGTTGCAAGTATTATCATTTCTTTCTTTTGTTTTCAAATTACAACTTAATTCCCATGAAGCTCATAAATGCAATACCCATCAATCCTGTGATGATGAATGTAATTCCAAGTCCTTTTAATGGAGCCGGAATAGCTGAGTAACGTATTTTCTCTCGTATAGCAGCAATGCCCACAATAGCAAGGAACCATCCGACACCAGAGCCAAGCCCAAAGGCTGTTGCTTCTCCTATTGAATTATAAGCTCTTTCTTGCATGAAAAGTGAACCACCTAAAATAGCGCAGTTTACTGCAATAAGTGGCAAGAAAATTCCTAAAGAAGAGTATAAGGAAGGAGAGAATTTCTCAATTATCATTTCAACTAATTGCACCATTGAGGCAATAACAGCTATAAACATAATAAACGATAAAAAGCTTAAGTCTATAGTATCACTTCCGTTTATACCCCATGCTGAATTTAGCCAAACAAGAGCACCTTCTTTTAATATAAAGTTTTCCAATAAGTAGTTTATTGGAACTGTAAAACCTAAAACAAAGATTACTGCAATACCTAATCCGGTAGAGGTTTTTACAGTTTTTGACACTGCCAAATATGAACACATACCAAGGAAGTATGCGAATATCATATTGTCGATAAATATTGACTTGACAAATATATTTACTAGATTTTCCATAATCTGTTCTTTAGCTTTCGATTAGTTCCTTATTTCTACTTCTTTGAACCCAAATAATAATTCCAACTGTGATAAGTGCCATTGGAGGAAGAATCATAAGTCCATTGTCGGCATAACCAGTTTTGTACACTCCAAGTTTTTCGAATACCTCATATCCGAAAAGAGTACCAAAACCAAGTAATTCTCTAAAGAATCCAATAATAATTAATATAACACCATAACCGGCAGCATTACCAATAGCATCTAAGAATGACGGCCAGGGCTTATTCCCAAGGGCAAACGCTTCAAGTCGGCCCATAATAATACAGTTAGTAATAATTAGTCCTACAAATACCGATAGCTGCTTACTTACATCGAAAGCATAGGCTTGTAGCACCTGGTCAACTATAATTACCATTGCAGCAATTACCACTAGTTGAACAATAATTCTAATCCGTGGTGGAATATAATGCCTTAAAAGCGAAATAACTACATTCGAGGCTGCCAATACAACCATAACAGAAAGTGCCATAACAATAGCATTTTTAAGCATAACAGTAATAGCAAGTGCTGAACAAATACCTAGCACAAGCACTGTAATTGGGTTGTCCTTACCAATAGGATCGGTAAGCAACTTCATATTCTTCGGCGAAAACAAAGGTTCCTTTTCGTTCATATCTAGTTTCTTTTATTTTCCATAAATGTTATATACCCTTCCAGGCTATCAAAGAGCATAGCTTCTAATCCCTTACTGGTAATTGTACCACCTGAGATTGCATCAACACTATGTTCAGTTGGTGTTGCTGTTCCAGGCTTTATAACTTCAATTGATTTGAATTCCATATTTTCAGCAAATATTTTTTTGCCTTTAAAAGCAGATTCAAACCATTCTTCTTTAATCTCTGCACCTAGTCCCGGAGTTTCTTTAGCATGATCGAAGACTGCACCATAGATGGAATTCATGTCAGATTCGATTGAAATGTAGCCCCAAATAGATCCCCATAAACCTTTACCTCTAACAGGTAAAACATAATATGTATTTCCGTTTTCGTGGGAACAAACATACACAGGCAATTTGCGAAACTTTGATTGTGCCGCAATTTCTTTCTGAATTTTGGCGCGATCCAGCTTCTTCGAGCCAAAAATTCCGTTAATAAACTTTTTAAATGGACTAACTTCTCTTTCTACTAATTGTCCTTTTAGAGTTTTTATTTTATCAATATATGCTTGCTGCACTTTCAGGTCAACATTAAAAGCTTTTAAGCTATCATATTTTTCACCTTCTAAGTTTATCACATAACTATCTGTGATGTACTTTTCGAATTGCTCTGATGCATTTTTTTTCGTACTCTCAATATTAACAGATGTAAGAATACTTTGCATTTTTTCAATTTCTACATTGGCTTCTTGCTTAGGCTTTAGTTTTAGCGAAACAAAAGCTAGCAGTGCGGCTACAACCACTACCATTACTGTAGAAAAGATAAATATGTATTTATTGCTAAAATTCTTCATTTTCAAACAGTTTTACGTTATGCCTGCGTAGCGGACTTAAATCGTTTCATTCTTTTCTTAATATTTGCTTCTATTACATAATGGTCAATCAATGGAGCAAATACATTCATAAGTAGTATTGCCAACATAACTCCTTCCGGAAATGCCGGATTGAGTACCCGAATTAATATGGCCAGAATACCAATTAAGAATCCATAAATATATTTCCCCTTTTCGGTTTGTGATGCCGAAACCGGGTCGGTAGCCATAAACACAGCACCAAAAGCAAAACCACCAATAATAAGATGTTGCCAGAATGGAATATGCATATAATCGTTTACAGCAAACAGGTTGAGAATCAACCCCATTAGCGCACCACCGGCAAATACAGAAGCAATTATTTTCCAGCTTCCAATACCAGTAATTACTAAAATAGCAGCACCAATTAGAATTGCCAGGGTTGAAGTTTCGCCAATAGAACCAGGAATATTCCCGAGAAACATGTCTAATGGTGAATATGGCATTTCGCTAAGTTTACCTGAAGCCGCAAATCCCATTATTGTTTCACCTGAAAAACCATCAATAACACCTTCGCCAGCTTTAAGACCCGAAATCCAAACTTTATCTCCTGACATCATTGATGGATAAGAGAAGAATAGAAATGCTCTGGCGGTAAGTGCCGGATTCACAATATTCATTCCAGCACCACCAAATACTTCTACTCCAATTATTACTGCAAATGCTGTTGCAACGGCAACCATCCAAAGAGGAACATCTACAGGCATAATTAGTGGAATAAGCATTCCGGATACAAAGAATCCTTCCGTAACGTCATGCTGTCTGATTTGTGCAAATATTATTTCAATAGTTAGTCCGGTAGCATACGTAACAATAATAATTGGAAGTACTTTCAGAAAACCAAACCAAAAGGTCTCGAAAAGTGTTTTGTCTGTAATTCCAATCGACATAAAATGAAAATTACCAACATTCCACATTCCAAATAATAATGCAGGAATCATGGCTACAACAACCAAAATCATGGTTCTTTTCATATCTATGGCATCACGAATGTGCGAACCTGTTTTAGTAACCTTATTTGGCACAAAGAGAAGGGTTTCCACAGCATCAAATGCCGAATGAAACTTTTCAAGTTTCCCCCCTTTGTCAAAATTAGGTTTTACTTTATCTAGAAAATTTCTGAGCCCTTTCATTAAATAACTTTTTTTAGTGAATTTTTATTTGGACTAGTTCATCTCTTTAATCATGAGATTCAATCCTTTTCTTACTATGGCTTGTATATCTGTTTTTGAAGTGTCAACAAATTCACAAAGTGCAAAATCTTCTTCAGCAACTTCATAAATACCCAATTTCTCCATTAAGTCAATATCCTCGATAATTATTGCTTTAATTAGCTGCATAGGGTAAATATCAAATGGAAAAACACGTTCAAAATTTCCGGTTATCATTAAAGCGCGCTTGCCACCTTTCAGGTTTGAATTTATAATGTATTCTTTTTTAGGTGTTAGCCATGAAAAGAATGTTCTTGACAGACTAAATTTCTTAAAGCCGGGAGCAATCCATCCGAAAAATTCATATTGGTCACCTTCTGGAATTACAGTAATCATTGAATCATAGAATCCAACGAAACCATTAGGCTCTATTCTACTGCCAGTTAGTACATTGCCACTAATATATCTGTTGTTACCTTCAACAATGTTATCTTCAGTAATAGAACTGATATTACATCCGGCAATAATTTTATAATATTTTGGAGCTTTAACTTCTGATCCTGTCAAAGCAACAATCTTTGAAGCATCGTATTTGCCTGTAAGAAACAATCGTCCAATTGTCACTACATCCTGTGGTTGAACGGTCCAAACAATTTCACCTTTGCTGATAGGATCAATATGGTGAATATGTGTTCCAATGTTGCCTGCAGGATGTGCCCCTTTATACGAAGTGATTTGAACGTTTTTAGCATTAGCTATTGCGGCAGTTGGAGGGTAGTCGGCATTAATACCCAAATGAATTTTCCCCGTGGTTAGCTTTCCAAGTATATCAATACCGGCTTGAAACTCACTGCCCGAATCATGTAAAATAAAATCGTAATCTACTCCTAATGGAGAGGAGTCAAAAGCAGAAATAAATATGGCTTTTGGTTCATCTGCCGGATTTGCAATTATGGAATATGGGCGTTGCTTAATTGAAGGCCATAAACCACTGTTAAGTAAATTCTCGATTATTTGATTCTTTTCAAGCGAGGTTGGATCTGCTTTAATATATGATTCAGATTCTTGTTTACCATCTGATTCAATAATTACTTCCAGAATCCTACGTCTTTCACCTCGGTTTATTTCCTGAACTTTTCCGCTTACAGGTGATGTAAATTTAACATCGGGATTATACTTGTCGAAAAACAAGGGGGATCCCGCTTTTACTTCATCGCCTGCTTTAACAATTAATTTCGGAGTTAGTCCAGGAAAGTCTGTGGGCTTTACTGCATAGGTCTGAGATGGTTTAGCCTTGATAAATATTTTCTCAGCTTTACCTTTCAGATTTATGTTCAGACCTTTTCGAATTTTTATTGTTTCTGACATTCTTCTGCTTAGCTTTTTTTGAAGGTGCAATATTAATTATTTTTAATATACAAACAATCACATATGTTAATACATGACAAAAAGTTATTGGTTGGAATTATTTTTGTTAATGTTTTCACAAATGGAAATGAGAATTAAACACCAAAACAAAGGTATTGTTCTCAAAAAACTGTACAAAAATAATTAGTATTACGACATTTTATCGATGTTTGTCTTTTAAAAAGTCAAAAAACTTATTGATATGCGTTATATTATTTTGATGTTCTGCGTAATTGTTTCTGCTTTAGCCAGTGGGCAGGAAATTAAGCAGCCAAAAAAAAATGAAGTTGGCATTGTGGAATTTTTTAGGAAAGGACACAAATTATCAATACCTATAATAAATATATATGGTAAAGATGTGCTTGAGCTTCGTTTTGATATTTTTGGCTCAGAAGAAAACATACTTTATTATTCAATTGAACTTTGCGATTTTAATTGGGACCCTGTAGATTTAGATCCTTTAGACTATTTGGAAAGCTATGGAGCAAATCATTTTTATCCTTTTTCACCTTCGATGAATACATTGTTTGATTATGTTCAGTACCGCTTAAATATTCCAAATGATGAATATAGTTTTCTTCTGCCTGGCAATTACTTGGTTCATGTTTATTCTGATGAGGATCTTGAGTCGGAGGTTCTTACCCGAAAGTTTATTGTATTTAAAGACCAGGTAAAGGTAGATGTTTGGGTTGATAAATTTGAGTCGGCTATTTATGAAGATCGACAAGAAATAAAAGCAAAAGTCACGCCCTCTGATTTAAGTTATAGTGATCTGGCTGGAAACATAAAATTATCTGTTTTTCAAAACAATAATTGGAACTCAGTAAAATATGTTGATACATACAATACCGACGGGGGAGGTAATATTACTTTTAATACTACAGGTAAGATTGTTTTTCCGGGAGTTAATGAATTTCGGTTTTTTGACATTAAATCGTTGAAGTTTTTATCGGAAAGAGTTGAATACATCGACTATCAACCACCATATTATCATGTTTTTTTGAAAACCGATACATATAGAGGCGATAAACAGTACTTCAATAATATAGATTTGAATGGACAGTTTTTTATCAGCAACCAGGAAACACACGACCCTGACACCTTAGATGCTGAATATGCATTTGTTCACTTTAGCCTTGATGCAGGTGTGCCGTTGCCGGCAGATGTATTTATAGAAGGAGCAATAACAGATTGGGAGCTAAAGAATAATTTTATGACGTATAATCCGGAAAAGGCTGTGTATGAAAAAGTATTATTCTTAAAACAGGGATTATACAATTATAGATATACAACAAAAGAATTTAATACTAATTATATTAGTTGGGATATTACTGAAGGTAGTTTCTTTCAGACTGACAATAGTTATTTTGGTGTTTTGTATTATCGTCCTCTGGGCGACATATACTACCAACCAGTAGGAATAGGAGTGAATTCTTCAAGATAAGTTTCGGAAAAATTGGGTGTAAAAGAAAAGCAGGCCTTTTGGCCTGCTTTTCTTACTACTTGTTGTATACTAATCGTTTAATAAAAACGGATATCGATAGTCTGTTGGAGCAACAAAATTTTCCTTTATGGTTTGAGGAGAGGTCCAACGAATAAGGTTTAATAAAGATCCAGCTTTATCGTTAGTCCCTGATCCGCGAGCACCTCCAAATGGCTGTTGGCTAACAACAGCTCCAGTAGGTTTGTCATTTATATAGAAATTACCAGCAGCAAACTTAAGAGCTTTATGTGCCTGATTAATTATTTTACGGTCTTTAGCAAAGATAGATCCGGTTAATGCATAAATAGAAGTCTTGTCGCAAAGCTCAAGAGTCTCTTCAAATTTATTTTTATCGTAAATATAGATAGTTAAAACAGGGCCGAACAACTCCTCTTCCATTGTGCGGAAGTTAGGATTAGTTGTAACAGCAACAGTAGGTTCAATAAAGTAGCCAACTGATTTGTCATAACCACCACCCATAACAACTTCTGCATCTGGAGCAGCTTTTATATAATCAATAGCCGCTGATAATGTGTCGAAGGCTTTTTCGTCGATAACAGCATTATGGAAATTACTGAAGTCTTCAGTTGGACCAGTCTTAATACTCTTTAGATCTTCTTCCATGAGTGCTTTTACTTCTTCCCATTTGTTCTGAGGAATATAAGCACGGCTGGCAGCTGAACATTTTTGACCTTGATATTCAAATGCTCCACGAGTTAATGCTGTAGCAACTTGTTTTGCATTTGCACTCTCATGCATAAAAACAAAATCTTTACCACCGGTTTCACCGACAATTCTTGGATACGATTTGTAATTTTTAATATTACTTCCAATCTTTTCCCAAATACTGTGGAATACACCAGTTGAACCAGTAAAGTGAATACCTGCAAAATCATGATGATTCAAAATGGTCTCGGCAGCAACAGGACCAGATGCATATACAAGATTGATTACACCATCAGGAATTCCCGCTTCCATTAATACCTCCATAATAACAGCAGCAGAATATACTTGAGTTTTTGAAGGCTTCCAAACAACGGTGTTACCCATCATTGCAGGAGCTGTTTGAAGGTTGCCAGCAATAGCGGTAAAGTTAAAAGGAGTAAGAGCGAAAATAAAGCCTTCTAAAGGTCTCCATTCCATTCGGTTCCACATTGTTGAAGCCGAGTTAGGTTGCATTTCATAAATTTGCTCCATGTATTTAACATTGAAGCGATAAAAATCGACTAGCTCACAAGCCGAATCAATCTCTGCTTGGATTGCATTTTTAGACTGAGCAAGCATTGTTGCAGCATTAATTTTTGCACGGTATGGGCCAGCTATCAGGTCGGCTGCTTTCAAGAATATTGCAGCACGGTCTTGCCAAGGCATATCCATCCACTCTTGCTTAGCACGCAAAGAAGCATCAATCGCCATTTGCACATGCTCTTCATTGCCTTGGTGATAGTATCCCAGGGTGTGTTTTATGTCGTGTGGTGGATGCATTCTATGTTTATTATCGGTACGGACTTCTTTGCCGTCGATAATCATGGGCACATCAACCTCTTTGCCTCTTAATTCCTTTAATGCAGCCTTTAATTCCGATCTTTCTTTTGAACCGGGAGCGTAATTTAATATAGGCTCATTAATCGGCTCTGGGATTATGTATTTTCCTCCACTCATTGCTGTAAAATTTTTTTGCTAAAATATAACAAGACCTATAGGTAAAAAATGATATTTATTACTTGATTTCTCAGGGTTGTATGATTTTTATCACAGAGAATCAACTATTCCATAATAGGAGGCATCTGGGTTTTCGTTAAATTAAAATATTGATTCCTTTATAATTGACTTATATAAAATCAGACTATTTACTCAGATCTTCAAAAATCTATTTTCACTAAAACTATTAGGCATCTGTAAGCTGCAATAGGTATATCATTATGAGTCGAATCACATAGCACTCGTTACCAATAATCCGAAATAAATTATTTTTCGATTAAATCTGTCGATAACTTTTAGATTGTTTTAAAGAGAATAAATAAATCGCTATTAATTTTGTGATTGGATTGATATATGTTCTATGGAACTAAAAAAGAATGTAATAAAGATTATACCTGTTTTACGTAATAAATACTTCCTGGCTGGGTTTATTTTCTTGTTGTGGATATCAATATTTGATCAGAACAATCTATTGGATCGTAGAAAGCTTTTAAATGAGATAAAGCAACTCGATAAAGACAGAGAGTATTTTAAGGATCAAATAGAAAAGGATGCTGCCCGATTATTGGAGCTTAAAACAAACGATGATAATCTCGAAAAATTTGCACGAGAGCAATACCTTATGCATCGTGAAAATGAAGATGTTTTTGTCATAGTTGAAGAATAGTTATAAAGCATCTCGTTTCCTTAGAATAGATAATAATTCACTTGCTGATTTCTTAAAGTCTCCATCTTTATTTATGTAAATATTAACCGCCTTTGTAATTTCAATATTTGGCAAATATTTCTCACTGGCATAATTTAAATATTTGATTACCAAAAATCCATCGAACCAATTAAAAAATCTTTTGGTAAAAGATTCTTCTGATGAACTGTTTTGTCTAATTTCAGTTAGTCGCTCTGTAATTTTATTTTCATTTAGGAAAGTAGCAAGGTATTCAGGTAATAATGTTAGAAAGCTATCGATGTTTGAAAAATTATCAGAAAACAATTTTGGTACAATGCTAACTAGTGTGGAAATGCCTTCAAATAATTGTGGATGATATGTTAAATACTCAGGATTTTCAGAGCTAATCATATTTCGAATTGCAGGTCCTGTGCCAAATGGCACTCTCCACGATGGGCGAGAGGAAGGTATTAGATTTATGTTTTTGAGGAATTCTGAATTAGTAAAAGCAAAAACCTTTTGAAGAAAATAAAAATCTTCTCCAGCCTTTCTCTTGCTCATACCTCCAACCTTTATATATGTAAATGTGTTTATTGCAAAGCAAGATCCGACAGTATAAAGATAAAATGGGAACCTTGTTGATTCTAATATTTGCTTGTAATATCGTAAGTGAAGCTCATATTGCAAGGCGGCTTTGTAAACTTTCTTGCTGTATTCGTTACCATCAATTGGGTGTTGAAAATTGAAAATATAACAATTTGTTTTTGGATTATTTTCTTGCTGTTTTTCAAGCTCTGTAAAATAATTGGCTGGCACAACAGTGTCAGCGTCTAAAGAGAAGATAATTCCATTAGGCTGATTAATTGAAGAAAACCTTTCGGCTGCTGCATCCATTAGTATTTTTCTTGCAAGTCCGGCCCCAGCATGTTTTTTAGGTAGGTTTTGGGAAATGAAAGGATGAAAGGCTAGCCAATCTAATTGATTTGTAGAGCACCAGTCTTTAAGATCCTTAAAGAGCTTATCGTTTTTTCTTTTAATATCTTCAGAAATAGATTCAGAATAGTTTACTAAAATATATACCTCAACAGAGCCATTGGGCTGTCTACAATGTCTAATTGATTCGAGTGTATGATATATATCCGGTTCAGAAAAAGCCGGAATAATTACTATATAACGCAAGAGTCCCGATATTTTCGGGACTCTATGATATTTCAACTTAGTAAATTGATTCTTCTTTAGATATGATTCAGCAAATCCCATGATTCGCTCTTATTCACTTTTAGTTAAAGACTTTGCATATTCAGCGTTGAGTCCTTCAATTACTTTTTTCGAGATATCAAGATTTTCGTTTGCATACAATATATTTCCGCCGAAAGTTGTTCCCAGCACAAATTGGTATGCTTGCTCGTTCTCAACTTGTTTAAGGTATTCCATAATTGAATTCAAAACTTTTCTTTGAGCTACTTGCTCTTCTTCTGCCAGCTGATATTGTAACTGTTGTTGTAGGTTCATAAGTTCTTGTTGCTCCTTACCAAGATTTTGTTCAATTTGAGCCAACTCAGCTCTTGTTGCAAGACCACGTTCTGCTTTATGTTGAGCATCCTGGTAGTTTTTTTGAAAAGCTCTTTGTCTCGATTGAAGCTGTGCTTCTGAGGTATTCGCTTTACTCTGAAGATCTTTCATTACATCTTCATACATTTTGTAATTTGAATAAACAGAATCAATGTTTATATAAACTATATTTCCAGTTGGTTTCCCAACAGTAGGAATTGATTCATCACTTGTTACGGTAGTATTACTTTTATTACCTGTAAAGTGGAAGACATAGAGTACTGCAACAGCAATAATCAATACAACATTTAAAATTAAAGGGAGTCGTTTCATTATATTAATGATTAGTTATTTGTAACGAGCTACAAAAATATAATTTTAGTGAAACCCTGAAAGAGAGTTGAGCATTTATTTTGAAATTAGATCAACCTTTATGAAGTGTAACAGTAGTATTATTAAAATTCAGGACAAGGAACTGCTCCTTTTTTTCTTCTTTTTGGTAAATCGAATTTTACAGAAAAGGATATTTCATGCGATCCCTTTGTATGTGGAAGTAAGTTTGAAATAGTTAAATCGTAACTATACCCAACATTAAAATTCCGAGTCTTCATACCTGCCAGAAATATAACAGCGTCGCCCCTGTGTGAGTTTACAAGTGGAATTCCTCTATACCATATACCTAGTACAATAGGGTGACTTGACCAGTAAACACCTAAATCGAGTTGTTGAATCTTTTCCTGCCTCTTGTATAAAAAGGCAAAAGTCATAATATCATCGCTAGGTTTAAGGAGTTTTCCTCTTCTTCTGAAGTCATATCCACCATAGATTGATGTTTTCATTGGAATGTTAACATCACCGGCATGCATTGAAACATTTGGTTTGAGTAAATGATCAACAGTTACACCAAGCCAGAAATCATGAGTGTAGATTAACATTGAGCTACCAGCATCAATATCTCTTGCTTGATTTATTGCTTTGTCAGGAGCTGCGGAACCAGTACCATCGGATAAAATATCGTCAATGTATTCAATGTCTCCATATATTCCATGTTGTAAATAAGAGAAAGAAATCCCTGGACGTACATGCCAGACATTAAATATTTTGAAGTTGTATGAGTAATGTAATCCGGCTTGCATAACCCCTAATTGGCTTGTTCCAGCAACATCTGAAATAAAATTTACGCCTATGCCACTATTGAAAGATGAAAAGTAGTAGTCGTAAGAAAGACTATATGTTCTGAATTTAGCTCCCAGATCGAACCATTGGTCTCGATATTGACCCGCAACACGTCCACCTTCAGTTGCTCCTGCAAAAGAAGGCCCCAAGTAAAGCGGGTTTGCGTAAAACTGAGAGAAATGTGGATCTTGCCCTTTAATAGTAAGGCATGAGAACACAATTATTGTGGTGTAAAATATCTTTTTCAACAAATCTTGGAATGGTTTTATGGTTTATTACGTTGAATAGTTGAAATAGTTCTTCAAAGTTGATAAAAGTATAATATTTATATGTAGAACACTATTTTTTTATTAACAAGAAATTTTTCAACATTAAATATGACATGTTTTTTTTATTAGAAGCGATTGCGTGTTTTTATTGCAATCGCTTCTAATACAGCCTAGTTTGTTACATTTACTTCAGTTCTAATTAATGTTACATCGCCTCCTATGCTGAATTTTTCTCCGTTGGAGTAAACTCCTTTTGCACGCCATATATATACGTCTTGTTTTGCAGGTAAGCCATCATAATATCCGTTCCATCCTCTGTTTACATCATCAGTTTCAAATAAAAGAACTCCCCATCTATTATATATCTCCAGCTTATATTTGGTAACACCAATGTTTTTAGGGTAGAACAAATAGAGATTTCCTTGTCTTTGATCTGAATCATATTCACTTGGTGGTGCTGTTGAGGGGTTAACGAAAAATCCTGTAGGGAATGTTATTAACCCTTCTCCAATAACCTTAATAGGAGTGGTGTAATTTTTTAATGTATCAAAACATCCTCTTGAAGATTCAGCGATAAGCGTTACATAGTATTCACCTATATCGGTGTAAAACCAACTAGGTTCCCTTTGGTAACTGTCTGCGCCAATTGTATCGAAGTAATATTCTTCTTCGAAAAGTTCTTCGGAGTCGAAATACCACCTGTATTTGCTTGCAAATTTTGTGTGATTGTAGAAATCAATCCAATCATATCCCTTGGTTTGACTTGAATCAAAAACAAGTGTATCGGAAAAAGTGAAATCAGCAATAGGCTTAGGATTAACAGTAATAATCTTAACGTCGTAATTCATTCCTCCATCTCCATAGACAGTAAGTTTTACTGGGTATACACCAGGTTCAGAAAATGTATATGTCGGAGTTGTGATTGTGGATGTTGCCCCTGTCGTTCCAAAATCCCAATCATATTGATCGTCATAATTATATTTTGTTTCCGAACCAAAGTTTATTGTAAAAGGTGCACATCCCTCGATATCTTCAGCTAAATCGACTAGAGGCAGAGGTGGGTTGATTATTACCATGTGGGAAGTAGTATCTCTACATTCAGTATGTTCCCTGTTATTGGCTATTAATTGAACGGGGATTTGATTTAGATTATTAATATCTCCCCAAACCATATACCCGTAATTGTAATCGTTTTCCTTACGGGGATCCTGGTTAACAGTTCCGTCGCCATATGTCCATTGGTAATCCCAGTTTTCCTGGAATGTGGTTTCATTGTAAAAGGTAATAGTAGTATAATCCAATTCAGTGTTATAATCAACCGGATTTGGTTCTGCAATAAATTCAGCAATTGGATTAGGAAAAATTGTAATTGTCGCATCAGCAGAATCAGTACAACCATATTGAGACCTACCCCAGAATTTTATCACGTGAGATGTATCGCTTGGAAGTTCGTTTTCAAACCTGTAGGAAGAAGTATCTCTGGTGCTAAATGAAATGGAATTATCAATATACCACTGCTTTTCCAATACATTCTCAGTTATTCCAGTAAAGTTAACATTTAGAGGGCTGCAACCTTCATAAATAGATGGGCTAAAGTCAACTTTTGGGTCAGGGTAAACACTGAGCAACTTCATTAAAGTATCCGAACAATAATTATTCTCACGAGTTACAATTGTTAAGGTTATAGGTTTTTCAAGAATAACAGTTGAGTCGTTAAAAAAAGTAAAGGATGCATTTGTGTCGCTGCTTTCACCTTCGCCAGCAAAATTCCAGAGATAGGTAGGTTCTATGCCTGAGGATTTATTATTCATTTTAGCCAAGAACGGAGGGCAATCAACAGAAACAGGAAAACTGAAATCAGCAAAAGGTTTAGCATAGATTATTATTTCTTTGGTTATGGTATCTGCACAAAGTGCTGCTGACTTAGCAATTAATTGTACATTATGTGTGTCATTCTTTACAGATGACAAATTTTTGTATATATGCCAAGGAGTTTTTTCTGTCGAACTCGTTCCATCATCAAAGTCCCATTCGTAATTAGAAGCATTCTTTGAATTAGGAATAAAATCTGTTCTATGTGGGTAACAAACAGTGTTATCATCAAAATCAAAATCAGCTACAATCTGTGGGAACACTTCGATTGTTTCTCTCCATGTAGAACCACACTCGGCGCTATTTTCAACCCTTAGTTCAATGTATTTTGTTGAATCAACAGAGCCTAAGTTTTTATACGAAATCCAAAATGTAGTATCTGTATCTGAATTTTTAAACTCATTATTAAAGTCCCAGTAGAAAGACTCACCCTGAGAACCAATACGGTCAATTAAGAAATTATCTCCAGAGCATATTGCAGGCCTGTCAATAGTAAAATAAGCATTAACTAAAGAGTGTACTGTAAATGTTTTGCTTATTGTATCGCGACAGCCATAATCGGTTGAGGCATAAAGCCAAAGTGTATGCGTAGAATCTACATTTGAGAGATTGGGTATATTTAAGTCTGCAGGTTCATCCTGGGGTGAGTAAAAATCCTTGTCAATGAGCCATGTGTAGTTTGACTCATTAATAGGGATGGATGATGTGTTTGTAATTGCACTAATTAGAGGTTGACAGCCAACAGTATCACTTAAGGTAAAATCAGCATGAATTTCGGGAAAAACTGTAACTCTGACTATCTTTGTATCTGCACAAGTTTTATGTAATGAATCTTCAGCACCATAAGTTGTTAAGGAAACATTAAACGTGTCGTTTATAATTGAAGTATTGTTTCTATAGATAGGGGCTATCGGGTTTTTAAGGCTACTTGTATCTCCATTATCAAAGTCCCACTTCGTAATTTTTGACCCGGGAGAAGACAGATTTGTCAGGCGAAGTTGCAGAGGCGAACAACTATCTACAACAGGCAGAGAGAAATCGGCGTCAATATATGCTAGTACATTAACATCTCTGGTTATAATACTGTCGCAACCTGCCAGATTTTTTGCCTTTAATTCAATGGTAAATGTTGTGTCATTGGCAGAATAATTATTGAATTGCTTGGGGAAAGTGTCTAGTGGGTTTGTACTGGATATGCCATCATCAAAATCCCAAGTATAAATTAATGAATTTCCGGTAGAAGTATTGTAAATGTCTAAGTTTAAAGGAGAGCACCCAATTGTATCCGATAAATTAAAATTTGCAACTACTGGTTGATAAAGAAATATTGATCTTGTGGTTGTGTCTGTGCATCCTTCAGGATTTTCACCTATTAGTTGTATTGTGAAACTTGTGTCTGCAGCTAGATTTGGATTTATGAATCTATGAATGAAATTCAAAGAATCTTTGAATTTTGTGCCATCGCCCATATCCCAATTATACACAGAAACCCGCGTAGAGGTATTATTAAACTTAACATCTAGTGGAGAACAATTATTTAAATATTCAAGTCCGAAACCGGCATCTAGATATGGTTTTACAGCAATTGTTGTGTCAGATATACTAACACACTTATATTCAGAAATAGCCTTCAGCGTGGTAGTGAAATTAATTGTTGAGTCGTTTCTGTTGAGATAAATCTTTTGATGCGATCCCTTAGTGCTATCTTGCAAGAAAGTATAATCTCCAAAGTTCCATTCAAACTTCAGATTATCACCGTATGAAAGATTTGAAAACATAACTGGAACTGAATCGCAAACACTATTCTTGTCGACACTTATTATTGAAACTATCTCAGGATATACTATCACTTCTCTTGAAATAGAATTACTTATACAACCATATTGGTTTTTTCCAGCGAGCATCATCTGAAGTTTGTCTGGTCCATTAGAGGTAGTAGTATCCTTAGCTTCATAAGAAAACGATTTCTGAATGGTTTCTTTGTGTATAATAAGTGTGTCTGGGGTGGTTATTACCCAGAAAAAAGTGTCTACTCCAACTGATCCTGAAGGATTAAGATTAATTGGTAAAGGTGAGCAGCCATTGTTCTTATCTAGACTAAACTGGGCTTGTATTCTTGGGAAAACATTTATGTTTGCTCTGGCAGTATCGGTACAATTTAATGGAGACTTAACAATTAATTGAGCAGTGTATGTTACATCTGTCGGGTCATAATTGTTATATTCATGTACTGGAATACTGTCGAATGATTTTATGTTATCTCCAAAATCCCAAAAATAGCTTGTGCTGTCAAGGTGGCCAGTAGATGCATTATCAAAGGTTATAGATAAAGGGTGACAACCTTGATTCGTGTCGGGTGTAAAAATAGCTTTAACTTCAGGTTTAACCTTAATTGTTCGTTCTAATAAACTAGGACACGCAGTACCACTCAGACCATAAGAATACAAACCAATTGTAAAAGTTTTAATAGTATCAGATTTGTTTTCAAAAGTATGATTAAAAGTATAGTCCTGTATCATGGGCTGATCAAATTCGTCTCCAGGGGGAGAGAATTTCCATACTTGCTTTTGTGCATATTGTAGATCTGTTGTGTTTTTTAATTCAGGTACAAATGGCGCACAGCCTTCTGTTTCTGATAATGTAAAGTTTGAAGTTGGACCAATATTTACATATGCTTTTAATTTAAGTGTGGTATCAGTAAAACATTCTCCAAATATCTGTACCTCAAAATCGTAGATGCCAGCAGTATCTGGATCAAAATATGGATCAGCAATTGTAACATCGGTAATATTGGCGTTTAAAGCAGGATGGGATGTGCAATTCCACAGATATTTCTCGCCACCAGCAGCAACTAAATGGATTGGATCTAAATCACAATATATTCGTTGGACTCTGGCTGAGGCTCCTTCTAGTCCTGCATCAGGATCATTAGATGCATAATCGGAAAAATATCCGTATTTACAGCCTGTTGTTGCACCACCATGAACAACCCCTAGATGAAACCGGGAAGTGTTGTTTGAGATTGTAGCAACAGTTGGAGGATTAGCTGGTGGGATCCGACTTGCAAAATAATTGTATATCGGGCCAAAACTATCATCTATTAGATAAGCATAGAGAGAATCAGTGGTGTAATCAAAATATTCTTTAGGTATATGGTAATCGGTTCCATTTACATGCAACCAAAAATCAGTTACAGCTTTGTTCTTGTTTGGACTTAAAGTATTAGTATCGTTTCGAACCATTATGTTTAAAGGAAACGCTTCATTTGCTCCTTCAGTAAATCTTGCAAAAGTTACGTCATGAGAACCAGTACATTTATCTAGTGGTGGAAGAATAGCTCCACCCTGTTCACAACCAAAGCCGGTAACATGGTTTACTGTTATTGGATAGTTAGTTGAGGCTATTTGAGTTAGTTTATTAACTATTTGATATGGATATACTTCCCCTTCATTTAATGTAGTAGTTGCAATTCCATCAATAGTTATGTCAGTATTGTCTTGAATTGCAGTAATAAAAACATACTCTTGTCTATTAGTTAGCCAACCTTTCAAAACTAAATATTCATGACCAAATAAAGCTTCTGGTACAATTTGATCCGCAAAAATATCATAGCAGCCCCCATCAAAAGGAGCTACATTATTAATTCGATACATTGAGTCGTCATAAATAGAAATTGCAATTGAGTATTCTTCTGCTGGATTTGGTCCGGTTGTCCAAACTTTCACACCTTGCGGATGGTACAGTCCTTGTTTTGAATTTACGAAATTATCTATTTGAAAATTATATGTCTCTCCCTCATTGAGGATCACGGTTCGATCCAGACCTGCAGTATGATTAACATAGTCAAAGGGCAAATTAACGTGTACAACAGTATTGTCTCTTGTGGCAACAACGACAAACCCACTCCAGGCCGCACTTGTTTGATTTGGGAACAAATTTTGAGTTGTAACAGTAAATTCTGTTCCAAGGCCATTTTCTCCCTTTAGAGGTAAGAAATCTCTATTGTTACCTAAATTCATTTCATAGAATGCAGTTATTTCTCCCGGATAGGCTTCAATTTTGAAACCTTTTACTTCTACACCTTGAGCAGCATAACATTCAACCGAATCCAAAGGAAGAATGCCAGTGGCTCCTGATTCACGATCCATCAAAATAGACTTGGATTGTCCGGCAAGGAGATTATAAGTTCTAGTAGTGAAATTTGGATCGGCAGGTCTGCTTAAAGTAATAGTAGTATTATTAATGGCAGACAAATGTAAATAAAGTGGCCGTCCATCAGGTCCATGGCTACTGGCAACATCAGGTGCTGCAAACCAAAATTCTGTATCTGTCTGTGCCTGGGCACTGAAAGTTATGCAGAGTATCCCTAGTATGAGTATAATTCTATGCATAATAGTATTATTTATGTGGTTTAGTAGTTTGTGTTTAAAGTAATATGTAAGCGATTGTTCCATAATCGTCTGGCTTATTGTTCTCCAACAGGTTTAGAATATACTAATGTAACATCGCCGCTAATATCAAAGGACTGTCCGTTTGTGTATCGTCCTCTTACCCGATATACATATACATCTTGTTTTCCAAGGTTTCCTTCTATCAGTCCGTTCCAACCACGGTTTACATCAAAGCTTTCGAATATTTTACTTCCCCAGCGGTTATATATTTCTATATGATATCGTTCAACACTTTCATGTTTTGGATAGAAAAGGTATCTGTTGCCTCCATTAATTGCCTGATCTGTTGCATACTCTTCAGAGGGTTGTCCTGGTACAACCAGGAATGTATTAGGAAACTTAATGAGCCCAATTTCATATACCCGTATGCCAATAGGGCTAATTAAAGTATCGTAGCATTCTTCTGCTGATTTAGCAATTAATGCAGGATAGTAAGGTATAGGTTTTCCATCGGGACCAAGTTCTCCGGGTTCGCTAAATGTCCAGTTTGGATTAACTTCTTCTGAATCATAATTTCCTGAGAAAATATTTTCCGAATCAAAATACCAATAGTTTTCTATTGCGTATAAAGAATGATTATAGAAATTAACAGTATCAATGTTTATACTTACTACTGTATCGTTAAAAGCGAAGTCTATGGTCGGTTTTGGGAACACTCGAATAATTTTATAATCACTCATTTTGCCGTAATCTCCTTCTACAGTGAGGGTAACATGATATTGACCTGCTTCTGTATAAGTAAAGCTTGGTGATGGGTCGTTTGATGTAACTATTTTATCACCAAACTCCCATTCGTAGCTGTCTTCATAGATGTAACTTGTGTCAGCAGAAAATTCAACAGTTAAAGGCTGACACCCACTAACATCTTCCCTAATATCTACTTGAGGAACAGGAGGATTAATAATTATTTTTATCGAATCGGTATCGCTGCATATTGGATTATCAGGATTCCAGGCTGTTAAGGTAATTGGAACTCGAAAGTCATCATTTTTATCACCCCAAAAATGGTCTCCGTAAGTATGCGAAAATGTTGAGGAATTTTGGTTTAACTGATTTGTTGAGCCATCGCCAAAATCCCATTCATATTCCCAAACATCTTGATTTTTAGTGCTATTATTAAAGTTAATTATTGTTTGATCTGTAGTGTAATCATAATCTGCCGGAATTGGACTGGCATTAAAGATAATGTCGGGAGTCGGATAAACTGTAATTTGAATTGAATCTGAGTCAACACAGTTGTTTATTGAATGGGCAATTAGTTTAATTGTATGTGTATTGTTTCCCGGATCAGGATTAGTAAATCGATGGCTCGGGTCTTCAATAGTACTAAAAGCTGTTCCATCAATATACCAAATCATCTGAGGTTTGGTATCAATATCTTCTATGCCAAAGCTTACGTCTAGTGGGCTACAACCATTAGTATCATTGTCTGTTGTAATGTTAACATCCAAATTTGGGTAAACTCTGATTGATTTTTGAAGTGAATCAATACAACCTTTGTCTGATGTTACTGTTAAAGAAATACGTTGTTCTTCAATCTTACTTTCATAATTATTGAATTCAAAACTCGTTGTGTCGCCAGTACTGGTGGTATCGGCATAACTCCACGAATAACTTAAGTTGGAACCATTAGAATTGTTTTCCATTTGAACGATAAATGGTGGACAGGCAATTGTAACAGGAAAGTAAAAATCAGCTTTAGGTTTTGGCCACACAGTTACCGTATCATAATGAGTATCATAACAATCATACTTGGACCTTGCGATCATACTAATATTGTAAACGCTATCAAGAGTGTTACTATGATTACTATAAAAATGTGGCTCTTCTTCTTCTGTGGAGCTTAAGCCATCGCCATAGCTCCAGAACCAATAATCAGCGTTATCAGAGGTATTGGTGAAAGAAGTAGTATGTTCATAGCAAGCTGCTTTTGAGTCAACATCGAAATCTGCGGTTACTGTTGGATATAGTAACATACTTTGTTTGGCAGAATCAGAACACCCTTTTGAATTTTCAATTGTTAGAAAAATTTTACGTTCTTGCGGTAAAGTATCTGTATGACTAGCAAAACTATGGTAGAATAGTGTGTCATCAACAGTATATGGTTCTATAGAGCCATTAAATCTCCATTCCACGTTTGAAATATCTCCTCGGGAAGAAGTTCTGTCAATATAAACACTGTCGTAATCGCACATTCCAATTCGGTCTATGGTAAATCCAGCATCAACAAGTGCATATACTTCAGCTGAGTGCGAGGCTGTATCTCGGCATCCATATCTACTTGTTCCATATAACCATATTGTATGAGTACTGTCTGTATTAGTATTATTAGCTATTTTTATATCATCAGGTATAAACTTATTAGAAAAGAAGTTGGAGTTTCTATACCATGCATAGACTGTTTCATCTGTTGGGGAGGTGTTATTTGTAAATCCAGTAATTAATGGTTGGCATAAAATTGAGGTATCAAGGTCAAATTCGGCCCTAAGTTCAGGATAAATTAAAATTGGGATTCGATGTGTATCGGAACATGCCCAATGTTGTGGATCATCGGCACCCGCAACAGCAAGTTCAACTATAAAAGAATCAACATCAACACCAATATTATTAGTGAAAATTGGAAATGCCGGGATTTCCAAATTCGAAGATCCTTCCGGACCAAAATCCCATCTGAATTCATTTGCCGATTCCGAAGAAAGACTCAGTGGTCTAATTCTGAAAGGAGAACAACTGTCGGCTTTAGGGAGACTGAAAAAGGCTGATATATTAGCCAGAACCTCAACTGTTTCGTAGGCAGTATCTGCACATCCTATAGCGTTTTTGGCAATTAGAGAAATATTATAATCGACATCTACACTGTCATTATTTTCATAATATTTTGTAAAAACAGAATCGCTTCTGGTGCTTGATTGATTATCGCCATATTTCCAAAGAAAAGTAAGGTTGTTGCCAGTTGAATTATTGTTAAAGGTGATTTCGTTATGAGAACAAATGGAAGTATCTAAAATTTCGAAATCTGCAACAACTTCAGGAAGTAATGTCAGCCATCGTTCTGTGGTATCCCGACACAACTTTGATGAAGTTACAGTAAGCTTAATTCTATAAGTAGTATCGCGATCAGTATACGGGTTTGAATATAAGTGATCGAAAGAAGGTAAATCAGAATTTGATGTTGATCCATCGCCCAATTCCCAGAAATACAGGCTATCCACCCCAATACAGGTATTAGAAATAGTTGAATTTAAAGGAGAACAATTATTATCATACTCAAAACTAAAATCTGCTTTTACGTATGGATGAACTGTAATAATAGTATCTTTTATAGCACTACAAATATTTCCTGAAATAGCTTTTAATCGAACCGTATATAATGTGTCGATATCGGAACGATTAAAGTAAGTTTTTGTGTACTGACTTGTATCAATTGAGTCCTGTGCGTATGAACTATTTCCAAAATCCCATTCAAAGCGCGGCTTATATCCAAAGGATTCGTTTGTAAACTTAATTGAATCACCATCGCAAATTTCATTCTTGTCTACATCAAAATCGGCTGTAATATTTGGATAAACGTATAATTTGCTAATAGAAGTTGAATCTTTACACCCTTCAGTATTTTCAACAACCAAGTATACACCAAGAGTGTCAGGGCCAGTATTAATAGTTGTGTCGTAATGATTTATGGTGATTGGTAAGGTAGTGTTGGTAACATGAGTACTATCTGTTCCTGAATAATATATGTGCCAGGTCAAGGTCTCAGCATTAATAGATGCTCCAGGATTAAGTGTTGCTACTAATGGAGAGCAACTTAAATTTGTGTCAATGCCAAATGCAGCTTCAACTGTTGGATAAATAGTAATTGGTAGGTTGAATGTATCCAGACAACCCAGAGGTGTTTCAGCAACTAATTCAACATTATAAATGCGAGTAGTATCTGCGATATTATTGAATGTTACTTCTGGTGTTGTGTCAGTTGCCTGTGCGCCATTACCAAAATCCCACCTAAAAAGCATACTTGTATCATGGTATGCAGTATTAATTGTTTCCTCAAAATCAATTGTTAAAGGGGCGCAACCTATATTGGATGATGCAGTAAAGCTAACATCCACTTGAGGTTTCACACTAACATATTTCTCCCTGTTTTTTTCGCAATGGTCTCCAGGCGAGAATGAATGTAAAGTAACCGTATATATTTGTATTGTGTCGGAAAGGTTGTTATTCGGAAATACATAGTAAAAAGGATTAGTTGGTATTGTAGCTTGGTCTATGGTGTCAGTAAGTCCATCAAATTCGAATGTCCATAGTTGTTTAGCAGAGTCGGTTGTATCACTAATGTTTTCAATCAAAATACTATCCGGAGAGCATATCGATGAGGGAGCTATCAAGAAATCGGTAGCAGGCAGTGGATAATTATTTGATATTATTACAATGGTGTCAGTTCCGCAACTGCCTGAAATCTTTACATTAAAGATATATTCACCAGCGGAGTCAGGAGAAAAAATTGGGTCTGCTATTGAATCATTTGAAAGAAAATCGACAATTCCTGCATCAGATACACCTGTCCATGCATAATCTTCTCCACCACTTGCTGCCAAACGAATGGGGTTTAGATTACATGTAGCGATATCTCTATCAAAAGTAAATCCTCCAATTCCAGCAGAAGGGGCGGTGTTAGAATAGTCAGAAAAGAAACCATATTTAGAACCATTAATTTTATTTCCACCCAAAACTCCAAGTTGAAATCTTGAAACAGAATTATAAAATTTAACTTGTTGGGCACTAGGTACAGCAGAGGACATGAAGGCTTGAATTTCAGTGCCATCTTTCAAATATATGAAATTACTATCGCTAGTATACTCAAAATATCCGTTAGGAATATTAAATGTATCGATACCATTTATTATTGAGAAATTACTGGCAGTTAAATCTAATGGGTCGTTTCGTGCAATTATTCGTGGATGAAAGACACTAAAATTATTGTGATCCCTAACAAAAGGAACAAGGTTGGAACCAACACAGTTATCAATTGAAGGCAATTGTGCATATGCAAGCTCATCACGTAAACCAGTTATGTGATTCACATATATTGGCTGGTCAGAATCAATATATGCTGTATCAGTTAGTAACTCAATACGTTCAAATTCACCAGCGTTTAATGTGTGAACTGCGCCATTATAAGTAAAATTAGTTGCATTAACTGTGCCTGTTATCATTAAGAATTCTTGGTCACTTAGCATTCCACGTTTAACAAAATATTCATAACCAATATTATCGACAGGAACAATCTGGTCTGCCGCCATATCTACACCGCTATAGTTGTTTTTGATTAAAGCATCAGCATAACTTGTAATAACAATATCTTCAGAGGATGTTACCCGGATACCATTAATAGGAGGATTATTTAGGCCATTTTGAGTAAAAGCAAAAGTTTCACCTTTATTAAGAGTTAAATGTAATGTTTCTGAAGCTGGAGGAGAAAAGAAATATTTGAAATCCATGTTTCTGTAGACTTCAACAGAAGTGTTGTCTTTTGTAGCTAAAATAACAAATCCACTAAGCGGTTTAACATTAAGAAGCGAATCGTTTTTATAGAAATTTTGAGTCGATACCCAAAAGTCTTTTCCTAAAGCATTCTTGCCTTTAAGAGGCATTATCTCTTTGTTGTCATCATTTTCCCATTCATAATAAGCTGAAATTTCACCCGGTTCAGATTCTATGAGAAAACCATTTATGGTTGGAGATGTCAGGTTATTTGAAGGGACAGTCTCTATGTATGAAATATTTAAAAGGTTAGTTAAAATGATTTGCTGTTTATCCATATCCCCCAAATTAAACTCTATTGGAGTGAAACTTAAGTCAGCAGGTTTGCTAATTCGAACCGTTGTTGCATATAAAGCGGTAATATTAATATGATGAGGTATTCCATTGTCTGAATCAAAACCAGTTCTTGTTCCTTCGGTTATGTCAGGAACAGCAAACCAGAACTCCCTGCCTATCTGCCCATGTAAAGAAGAAGTTAATATGGATAAAACAATAATTGCCCTGAGTAGTTTCATGAATATGTAGTGTTTAATAGGTGTATACGATACTTTTATTAAAAAGTTTTGTTATAAAAAGGCTTGAAAACAGAAGTGTTTGATGATAAGAGAAAAATGCATATTATGAAATTTAAAAATATTGTTATTAAATCATTTAAACAAAAAATAATTGGTGTAGCAAAGCTTTTACAAAAGAGCTTTCAATTACTACAACTACCATTGATGTTTTGTAACCTAATAGTTGTTAAAATTCATCATATAATTTTGTGGGATCATTATAATTATCAGCAGTTCCATAAGTTTTATGGTTGATACTAAGAAAAATATTGTTTTCATAAAAGTAGGTTTAGTTACAAATTGGTTTGAAAATAGTAGTATTTGATATATAGGGTCAAAATACATATTATGAAATTTAAAAATATTGTTATTATATCACTTAAACAAAATCGGATGTTATAATTAAGCTTTTAATATTGGAGATTTTACTTACTATAATTACCATTAATGTAATGTAAACTATGTATTATATAATACATTACAGGAATATATAAGATTCTTGTAATAGTCTATTAATCTATTAGTTTTATAATTAATGTTTAGAAAAGGAGTGTTTTTTGAGAAAAAAAACACGATAGTTGATAAGACGAAGAGAATAATTATTTTCGTATGATTTATTGTTGATAAATTAGAAACTTTGTAAAATATTTGACGTAAAAACCATAAACTACCTTTAAAAATGATACTATTTAATACGAAACTTAGAGTAATATTTCTTCTTTTTTTAAGCATATTACTTAGGCAGGTTTCTGCGAATGTTGATACTTTATATTACTTATATTCAGATTTTGAAACTTTGGAAGATCAGAATCGATGGTCAAGTGAACCTTTTGGTGTTGGTGATGGGGTGTGGAAATTTGAAGAAGGCGGTGATGATATTTACCAGCCTGTATCTGCTGCTAGTGGCAGTTTAAATGCTCTTTTTATTGATCCAGGAGAGATGGCCAGAACACTAGTATCCCCTAAAATCGATCTTTCTTTTGCCAAGAAACCCGAATTTGCTTTTCAGCATGCACATTACTTTACAATTGAGTCTGATCAGCTTTATCTGCTTTTTAAGGCTGGAGTTGGTGCTGAGTGGGATACAATAGATCAATGGTTGAGTCCGGTTAATGGTTGGACAGAAAGAACATACAATATTGATGAAGTTGGTAGTAAATATCTTTGTAAAGATTTTCAGATAGGTTTTTTAGGCGTTTCAAATGATTTTAGTGGAATTGTCGTAGATAGTGTTGTTATTCGCGAAAATGATACTATCTCTAAGTTTATTAAGGAACTAGAATATAAACCAGTTGAAAATAAAGTAATAAGTTCAAGTGCTGTGCAGGTTCCGTTGATTAGCACACGTATTAAAATTGTTGGAAACGATGGACCAAGTGATTTGAAAAGTATATCTTTTAATTTAGAGGAGGGAGAAGCTACTTTTTTTAAGACTAATTCCTTTAAAATATATCATACAACCAGTGACCTTTATCAAAACAATATAGCAGATACATCCAACCAGATTGGCAGTGCTGTTTCAATTTCAGGAAGCACAGTTACTTTTTCAGGTTTGAACCATCATCTCCGCTTAGGTGACAACTATATATGGATGGCTGCAGATATTGCACCATCGGTCTCACACGGAAGTTTAATTCAATTTGGAGTGTTGGCAAACTCATTGCAGTTTAATGATAGCATACTACCTCAAACTCCACAAACTAAAATTATATCACAATCAATTAGCGAAGCTGTTTTCTATGATAACTTTGAATCGAACTTAGGTTGGGATTTAACTTCCGCAGGAGGAGATTTTGAGATAAGTGCTCCACAAGGTATTGTTATGGGCGCGTATAAAGATCCTGGATATACTTTTTCTGGGACAAAAATATTAGGTACAGATATTACTGATGATGGAGCATACGAGCTCAGTATTTCAAGTGGAAGTTCGTACTATGCTATTTCTCCAAGCATCAATCTGAAATACTATAACGAAATTGAGCTTTATTTGAGAGATTGGATTGGTTTCCATAATTTGGATTCAGCAAACATTTCAATTTCAATTGATGGAGGTACATCCTGGGAAGTAGTTTGGTATTCTGGTGATGGGGAAAATATTAGTTATAAACCTGTTTGGGATGAAACTCATATTACCGACATTGCTAATAGTATCATGGCTCGTCAAGAAGATGTGAGAATAAAATTAAGTGTAGATAAAACCGGACTGAATAAAAGGCCTGGATTTAATATTGATCAGTTTACAATCGTTGGTAATCATCTGGATACAGATATTGGTATTACTCAAATACTATCTCCATTTGATGATTGTATTGGATTTAATAATGATACAGTAAAAATAGTTTTAAGGAATTTTGCAGAAAGTGCTTCACCATCTCGAATACCTGTGTATTACGCCCTTTGGGGAAAGGATAGTACGGTTGTGAGAGATACTGTTGAGGGAGCTATTGCTCAAAATGATAGTGTTATATTTAAATTTGCTCAATTAGCCGATTTTCCAAAAGGTGATATTTATGATAATTTTACCGTTGGAGTAGAGTTGGTTGGTGATGAAGATCCAAGTAATGATTCATTAATTAAGAATTTATATATTCAGGATACTTACATTCCTGATGTCTTAACTGATTTTGAATTTAAAGGGGGTATCTGGATTCCTGATTCTGATGCATGGGAATGTAGATTACCTGGAAGTATACCTTGGTTACCTGATTCGCCTAACTCATGGCTGTTATACCCTGGTGGTAATTATGCAGACAATGATTTTAAAACAATTAGTAGTGTGTGTTATGATCTAACAAATGAAAAACAATACATAATACAATTAAAATATGAATTACTGTCGGAACAAGATAATGATGGTTTTGCTATTGAATATTCTACTAATGATGGAGCTAGTTGGAACTTAATTGATAGTAGTATCCATGGAAGAGATTGGGGATGGTATACAGATGAGGTTGCTGCCTTAGGTCATATTGGGTGGTCAGGTTCATCTAATGGTTGGACATCCGCCAAGGAATTACTTCCTTCAGGTTTAGATACAGAGAATAAAGTTAGATTTAGGATTAAGTGGGCGACAGATGCTGCAGATGCACAAAGAGGTTTGGCCTTTGACGATTTTGAGCTGTTTACTGCTCCAAACGATGTTGGAGTTTCAGCAATAACAAATCCAGATAGTGCATGTCAGTTTGTGAATACAGATACCGTTCACGTGTATGTTAAAAATTATGGAGCAAACGATTTAAAGACTAATGATACTATAGTTATAGGTGTTGACTTCGAATCTGAAACTCCGATAATCGATACGTTTATTCTGGCATCTCCAATTTTGGCAGGAGATTCAAGGTTGTTTAAAATACCAACTTCTATTGATATCGATAATCCGGGAACATACTCCTTATCTGCCTATACGCTTATCGAAGACGAGCCGTTCTTCTATGGAAGTAACAACGATACATTGACCAGAACTTTTACTATATGGCCAAATCCTGTTAGTGGAATGGTTGATTCTGTATATTCTCGCGAGCCAGATACTTTAGTAATTGAGCCTAATTATGAAGTTGGTTGGACATATGAATGGTTCGATGCTACAACAGCAAATACACATGGTGTTAGTCAGTCAGATATTTTCTATTCAGTAACTATAACAGAGTCGGCACATTCTTGTCAAACAGAAGATTCTACATATGTACAGTTACTATTTAACGATGTTGGTATAGGAAGCATAATTTCGCCTCTTAACTCGTGTGAGTTGTCTGTAAATGAGCCTGTTATTGTGTCAGTGAAAAATAAAGGTACAGATAGTTTGCTTATAGGTGAGAAGATTTATATTCATTACACTGTAAATGGTGGTGCTGTATCTAAAGATTCTATTACATTAACAGTCCCACTGTACAAAGGTGATTCATTAATACATTCTTTCACCAATAAATATAATTTTAGTGCAGAAATAGATTATACTATTAAAGCATATACTAAGTATGGTGGCGATACAGTTCGCTCTAACGATACTGTAATTAACACAATTTCCGTTTTTGGATATACACCATTTAGCTTAGGACCTGATTATTCTATTAAAGCACTCACCGAAACTCTTGATGCAGGATCTGATTTTGAATCTTATGTTTGGAATACAGGCGATAGTACGCAAACCACAATAATAGACACTTCCGGGAAATACTGGGTTGATGTGTGGGATGAAAATGGATGTTCTGGTGCTGATACAATAAATGTATTCTTAAAAATTCGGGATATAGAAGCATATTCTCTGGTAAATCCAACAACCTCTTGTAGTAGAGAAGGTTCGGAGAATTTACAGTTCCAGATACGAAACAATGGAACAGACACAATCTTAACCAGTGATGTAGTGACAGTAAGCTATAGGCTGGATGGAGGTTCAGTAAATGAAGAAACTGTTGTCCTTTCTTCTGATTTAATACCTGGAGGTCGATATATTCATGAATTTGCATCAACTGAAGATATTTCTGCATATACAAGCTATACATTCGAGCTTACTGCAGTAACAACTGGCGATTTACGAACAAATAATGATGACACGACTGTTGTTGTTGAAACTTTTGAAACTCCAACCGTAGATCTTGGTGGTGACCAAACGGTAAATGGTTATCAATTGATTCTTGATGCAGGACCCGGAACAAATTATACTTATTCGTGGAACGATAATTCAACTAATCAAACTTTAACGGCAACAACAAATGGTTATTATTGGGTTACTGTTACTAATTCGGTTACTGGTTGTTATGCGCGTGATACTGCCTTGATAACATTTGATATAACCGATTATGCAATTCAAAGCTTTGCTATTTCGGATAATCCTTGTGCTGAAGATTTTAAAGATGTAGAAGTTAAAGTGCTGAATAATGGAAATAATATCAGGAACAATGCTGTAATAAAAGTGGGCTTCTATGTTGAGGATGATGAACCAATAGTTGAGGATTATACAGTTGCAGGAGTATGGCTTCCTTTAGGAGAGGCACCTATTAAGTTAACTTCTCCAATCTCATTAGCATCCAGACTTGGTTCAACAGACATTACTGTTTATCTTGATCAGGCTGGTGATTTAAATCCTAATAACGATGCATTAACACGTACAGTAAATGTGAATGAAGCACCAGTAGTTCCAATTGATGGAGATACGATTCATACAACATTACCATATACAATTGATGCAACTTCTCCTGGCGACAACAATTTCTATCAGTGGCAGGATGACGCAACTGGTTCTACTTATAAAGCTGAGGTATATGGAGAATATACGGTGACAGTATTTAATAGTAATGGTTGCAAAACAAGCGCCCATATTTGGATAGATATTCCTTCATATATTAATGAGGCTGCAATGGAGAACTTAGATATTTCTCTATATCCAAATCCGACTCAGGACCTTCTTTATATTGATGCTGAATTAAAAACAGGTGGTGAGTTTATTGTTGAAATGTATGATATCACAGATAGAATTGTCTTTAGTGAAATCCATCATGGATATGGTAAATATGAAAATAGGATTGATGTGAAAAACATGAGTCAGGGAGTATATTTTGTTAGGGTTAGAAATAAAGAAGTATACTTTGTTAAACGAATAATTGTAAAATAATACAACTAAAAATAAAACAATTTGAAGGTGGAGAATTTAATTCTCCACCTTTTTTATTTATAGATAAAAAAAGAGGATGTCGCATGGAAAAAGTATAGTTTTTTTATGGGCACCTGAGTTGGCACTCTCAAAATCAGGATTTTTCTCATGGTCTGATAATTGTCCTGTTTTCCACTTTGTCATTCAAGTATCTTTCTATTCACAATTTGAAATATTTTTTATAACAACAATAAAAATGATTAATAGACTTTTTGCGAGTATTATTGCATTGATGCCTGAGAATTTAATATGGATTTTTTCTAAAAGATATATTGCAGGAAAGGCATTGAATGATGCAGTTTCAACTGCTAGGGAGTTGAACAATATTAAAGTTGAAGCTACTATTGATGTGCTGGGAGAATACATAACAAAAAAAGAAGAAGCTATAGCCTACAAAGAGAACTATATTGAGACAATGGAAGCCGTAAAGGAACATAGTCTTAAAGCAACTATTTCTGTTAAACCAACAATGTTTGGATTATTGTTAGATAAGGATTTTTGTTTTGATCAAATTAGGGAAGTTATTCAAAGGGCTAATACTTTGGACCTTTCAATCTGCATGGATATGGAAGATTCTAGTTGCACCGATATTGAACTTGATATTTTTGAAAGGCTTTATAAAGAATTTCCGGCAAATGTTACCCTTGTACTTCAATCGTATATGCGCAGAACACTTGACGATCTTAAGCGATTAAGCAACATAAATATTACTGAACATCCAATTAATATCAGAATTTGTAAAGGAATTTATATTGAGCCGGAAGAGGTGGCTTTCCAAAAAGGAAAAGAAGTAAATAAAAATTACCTTGATAGTCTTGAATTTATGATTGAAAATGGATTCTATCCATCCATTGCAACACATGATAATAGGTTAATTTCCGGAGCTCTTAAGTTGATTAAAGAGAATAATCTGGATGCAAGTAAATATGAGTTCCAAATGTTATATGGCGTAAGGCCAAAGCTTAGGGCAAAGCTTGTTAAATTAGGACATCCAATGAGGGTTTATGTACCATATGGAACACATTGGTTTGGTTATTCTACTCGTCGTTTAAAAGAAAATCCAAGAATAATACCTCACATGATTAAAGCTCTTTTTGTAAGAGGGTAAATAATTTATTTACAGGTAAATAGTCTAAATGTTATGGGTTATTTCTTTAGAAGATCGGTCTAATCTTTTCGTTTAATTGATCTTTGTTACAGCTTAATTAATATCCGATACTTTTCAGGTATATTATCTGAGAGAATTTTATAAGTAGTATTTAATAATTCTACTTTTGAAGTTCTTTGTCCATTTATGTTCTTCACATGGACATCAATTGTATTAGAGCTTACCTTAGTTATTAAAATACAGGCTCCGGCATTTTGTTTTAGCCTTTCGTTATGTTTCTTAATATCTTCAATCGACTCATCAGAAAGGTTGTCAATAAGCTCTAGATTTAAATCTGTGTTTTTCATAATGTAAAAAGTTTATTATTATACTTTTTACATCAAGAAGTGTGGGGTGTCTGTTGTATTCCAATATTTCTTTTGGAACGAACTTTGTTTGACCAGACGGCCCGCATCACATTACCACCGTGGTGTTCGCAACTCGGTTGGTATCCGCTTAAAGCTTCGATCATTCAAAGCTTAGCGATGTTCTTGATGCTTTGTTACAAATGTAGGGATTTTTATTAATTATTCATCGGTTTTTTGATTTTATAGTTCCTAATAACAATGCCTATTGCCGAATTTTCATTCCCTGACTTTTTGTTCTTAATTGCTTAAGTAGGTAATTTCTGAATTGAACTTCAACAATATAAATTTTTATTACTTTTTCTTCGGGCAATATACTTTTGAAGCGCTCATTATACTCTACTAATAAATTGGTTTCTTCTTTTTCTATTTCAATATATCTCTGTAAAGACTCTGATATTTCTTTTTGGGACATGTTATTGCTATTATCAGCATAGAAACCCATAATATTTTTTCGTTCATCGGATAAACGTTTTTTTCTGCTTTGATAATCGTTATATATTGGCCAGAATTTTTTTGCTTCAGCTGGACTTAGTTCAAGTTTTTCGCTAAAATATTTAATTTTGGCCTGTGTAACACGATTTGTTTGTCCGGGCTCTTGCGCTTGAGCTAAGCTAATAGCTACGATAATTCCGAAAAAAAGCGTAATGTTTCTCATGTTGTTGAGTTTAAAAGTCAGTATTGAGCAGATCAATATCTGAATCTTCTTCGATTAAATAGTTTAAAATTTCCTCTTCAGTTAGTTCAACTTCTTCAGAAATACTCTCTTGATGTGATACTTCAATCATATTGTACAATTGTATTTCATCTAAATAGTATATGTCGTTTTCAAGAGCTGCGATAATCTCGTTTTCGGATAAAAGTTCAGTTTTTGCTGAAGGTACTAATATGCTAATTCCAGCGTAAGCTAATAAGAACAATGCTGCTAAAGATGCTACCCAGGAAAGGGTTCTTCGAACAGTTACCATACTTATTGTTGGCTTTTGTTCATCCTTTTCGGCACTTTCAATTTTATCCATTACTTTATCAGCAAATGTCTCGAAATAGTTGTCAGGCACCGCAAACTGCTTATTATCTTTCAGTTTGTCGAACTTTTTTAATATGTCTTTTTCAGATGCCATTTTAATGTGTTTACTTGTTTGACTCTCAAAAATATAAAAGGTTTAATCTTCATTGAGATATTTTTCAATCTTTTTTACTGCATGATGAAAAGAAGATTTAAGAGCACCAACTGAAGTGCCCAAAATTTCAGCAATATCTTCATATTTCATTTCTTCGAAATACTTCATGTTAAATACCAGTTGTTGTTTCTCTGGTAATTGTATAACCGCCTTTTGCAATTTTTTCTGCGCATCATCTCCATCAAAGTATTCATCAGACTCTAATGTTTCTGATAAATCATAGTCGTTTCCGGAAATGGGTATTAGCGTTCGTTTTTTGTTTTTCTTCAAATGAGATAATGCTTCATTTGTTGCAATCCTATAGAGCCAAGTGTATAATTGGGCATCGGCTCTGAAATCATCCAATGCCTTCCAAACCTTAATAAATGTGTTTTGCAAAACATCATCAGTATCATCGTGTGAGATAATAATCTTACGTATATGCCAATATAATCTCTCCTGGTATTGAGCCATAATTTGTTTGAAGGCTAATTCCTTTTTGCCAGACTGGAAAAGATTAACCAATTCCTGATCTTTATGTTTGTTTTGAGATTGGGGCATTCTTTTGATAAGTGCTAAAGCTTAGACTAATTTACAAGTAAAAGGTTTAATAGGGAATATGTTTTCAATAACTTTTTTGTTAAGACTTAATAAAAAAAGCCGAAGGTTTAACCTACGGCTTTGAAATTAATTTGTTTCAATAGTTATTATTTGAATTCGATGCTCAATTCTGAAATTGATTTTGGATTATAAGGAGTAAGTTCAAGAAGGCTTGTTTCAAGTGCTGAATATGCATTGTTTGGTGCTTCTCCGGCGGTAACAAAACCTGCATTGTTAAAATATCCAGGTGCTTCAGAATTTTCTAAAAGATTTCTTATCTCTAGAACTTCAGCATTTTTGTCAAGGGCAGGATTATAAATAGCGGACACAAGATCCTCAACTGTCTCAATACCTAAAAGAGCATATAAACTCTTATTCTCTTCAAGATTAAGTAAATATTCAAGAAATATATTTCTAATTGAATTATCTTCAAGAAGAATTTTGCGGGATGTAGCATCTAAATTTGAAGCTGGTAAACCAACTTCTGCAATTCCAATATCTTCACTTTCTTTACCAGAAGCAACAAAAGCCCAGTTCATGCCTGCCTCTGAGCCAAACATTGTAGCTTGTGGATGATTTGAATTTCCATATACATCTACAATGTCTCCTTTTTTTCCTACAAACATTTTTAATGCATCTACGGAAAAATCATCAGATGTGTTAAGCGGCATATCAGCAACTTCAACTATCATATGTGCATCATAGTCATATGCATCTCCTTCAGAGTATTCAATACTAAACATAGCATCAGCCATTTCTCTCTCATCATTTATATTAAGGTTTGAAGGCTTAATTAATGTAATACCTTCAATTACATCAGTGTTCCAAAATACCTGCATGCCTATTCCACCATCTTCGTTGCTTTCGTAATCAAGGTCGATAATAGTTAGCATATATTCCCATGCACGGCCATGGAATTCAACATTGGCCTCAACAATTAGTTTTTTAGTGCGGTTGTCATCTTCACTTACATATTCCAATAACTTTACCTGATCTATTTTGTGAATTGCAATACTCCAGATAACATCTTCAACTATATCAGCAGCACCTTCTCCAATAGCAATAAAGTTTGTAAGGTGTTCGTAGATTTCGTTTCCGCTAAATTCTTCATTAGTACTTTTTAAACCAGTTGATTTTAATTCATTACTTAATGAGCTTGGAACATTAACTTTAAAGCGTTCGGGAAGAATCCCGTAATCTCTGCTACTTGGTTCAACATTATTGTCTTCGCAAGAGATAAAAAACATTGTTGCAAAAGCTACAAATAGTCCTAGAAATAATTTTTTAGTTTTCATAATTCTATAATTTAAAATGTTCATTTTCAGTTTTCAATAGTATCACACAATAGTTTAGTTTTACCCTGATTAGAGAATGAATGTTTTTTAATCATCGGAATTAAGTGTCAGTAAAAGAGTTCGTTAGGTGAGGTGTAAAAAGTTGGGGTGTTAATAAATGTGTAATTATTTTAGATAGGTTTAGCTTTTTACCTTAAACCTATTTCTCTAATAATACTTATCTAATGGCATTGATCGTTGGAGTATAATCTACTACTGAATTGTTGTGTCCACCAATACCATAGTTGTCCCGAACCAGCCAAGAGTTCCATGTTTAAAGTTTGTTCTAACATTACCTGGCTCAATGTCAAAAGCGCCACCTCTCCATTCAGTCTCAAGTAGCAGAGACCTAAGAAATTCTTGATGCTCAGAATTTAGTGAGTATTTTCTACGAATAATAGTGGTTCCTTTTGGGAACGTAATTATTTCCTTATCGGGGGCAAATATGCTACTAGCATCAATGTTTTTTAAGGTATAGAATATTTCTGCAGCATAGCAGGAGCCATGTGAGGTGCAGAAATCTTGTTGCGATGACCAGTCATAATAAACTTCCATCATTGAGGGGGAAGAACTTTCTGAATAAGTTAACCGATAATTGTCCTGGTAAGGAACAATATCTATTGGTTCTAAAGGAGTTATAGCTACTACTTCAGAACTGGCAGTGTCATGTATGCCATTATACTCCAGAATCAATTTATACTCTATACCTGCAGCAACACTAAAAGGTTGGATTGAAACATATTTCCCAGATTGGGGTGTGGATTCAGTAAAAGCAATTTCTGAACTACTACTAAGTATTTTTATGTTTACTCCGGATATTGGTTCAGGAATACCATTTAGTGTATCAACAGAAGTATATATGTAAACTTCCTGGGTTTTTAATTCGTTGGTTATGAGTGCATCAACAATAATATATACCCCATCAGGTTTTGTCTTCCAATCAGTGAATTCTTCACACGCAAAGAGCGAAAGTATTAATAGAAATGAAAGAGAGTTGGCGATATTTTTTTTATGTTTTTGCATTAGAATTTCAAGTAATATGTAATTGAAGGTACAAATGAATAAACATAGCGGTATGTGGGGCTTATTTCGGGATAATTATATTTATTTGCCGGAACAATAGGCTTTCCATCTGTATCATTGGTTTTGGTGAAGTTTAGAAGTATGGGGTTTTTCGTTGCAAAGAAATTATAGATGTTGATACTTAGATAATGCTCTGATTTTTTATCCACTTTATTAAGTCTGATATTAGTTCCTAGATCTACTCTTTTGTAATCGGGCAACTTTTCGTTGTTTTGTTCGGTGTAAATAGGAACTTGAGAACCTCTGTAATAATAAAAACTACTTGGAGTTGTATACCTGATTCCTGAACTATAAAAGAAATTAATATTTATCGATAATCTTGGTTTTAATTGGTGTTCAACCAAAAATGAAAAATCAATAGGCTTATCTTGTCGTGAGTAATACTCTCTGCTGCCATTTATGTCGTTTATTTTAAGTTTACTTCGCGTAAAGCTGTATCCTAACTGACCTGTTAGTTTGCCAATTTTCTTTTTCACAAAAACTTCATAGCCATATGCAATTCCTTTTCCTTGCCTAATTTCTCCTTCTATATAAGGGTTAAGTAGCATTTTAGCATGATACTGATAACCAATTTGGTTGTATAACTGTTTGTAATAAATATCAGATTGGATATCAATATTCGCATCGGGAAATGAAATTAAATACCCCAGGTTGTAGATATTAGCATACTGAGGTTTAATATTTGGCCCAGAAGGTAACCATACCTCTAACGAATTGAACGGACTGATACTGTTATTTATTAGGTTAATATGCTGAATCGTTCGGTTATACGAAGCCTTTAATGATGAATAGATTCCGGTCTTAAATGAAACCGAGACTCTTGGTTCAGCTTTTAAAGAGCTGTAATATTGCTCTCCTTTACGATAGTTTTTATAACCAATCGGATTGTAGTTTCCGTCATAGAGCACACTGTAAGCTTCTCCATAGTCCGACCAGTTTGAAAGTCGAATTCCATAATTGATGTTTAGCCAGGTTGTTAGTTTGTGTTCGCCGCCACCATATAACACCAATTCGCTTGAGTTTACTGTTGAAACCTGATATTCATCGCCCAGATTTGGAACATTATATTCGCCAGGATTAAAGAAATAAGCTCCAAGGTTTACGCCAAACTTAAAACTGTTGTTTGGATTAATAAAATAGCTAAACTCTGATTTTAGGTTTGAACTTGAAATATGTGAATTCCACTTTGTGTTTTGTTTGTAATCAAAATGTAAGAAGTAATCGTATTTACTTGTATAAAAAGTCGTGTTTGAAAAAAGTCTGGTGCCGTAAATATGGTTCCATCTTAATGTAATTGAATTATTTCCCCATTCTAATCCCTCTTTGCGTATATTGGCAGAACTAATGAATTTATCTTTTCCACTATACAAGGTTAAATACAGACGGTCTCTTTTTCCAAGCGTAAAATTGAATTTTGAAGTAAAATCGCTAAAAAAGAATTCATCGATATTCGGGGCTGCTTTTTTTATGAACATGCCTAAATGTGAGCGACGAAAAGAGACAAAATAACTACTGGAATTCTTTTTTAAAGGCCCCTCAAAACTCATTCGGGTTGCAACCAGGCCTATACTGCCACTACCAGAGAATTTTTGCATGTCACCATCGCGGGTTCTTATGTCGATAACAGAAGAAAGTCTTCCTCCATATTGTATTGGGAAATCAGCTTTGTAAACTTCGGTATGTTTTACTGCCTCTGGTATAATAGGAGTGAAGAGTCCTAGAAAATGCGAAGGATTATAAATTGTTGCCTCATCAAGTAATATTAGGTTCTGATCTCTGGCACCACCACGAACATTAAAATAGCTGGAACCTTCGTTTTGAAAACTTACTCCAGGTAAGTTTCCTAAGGAACGCAACATATCTGTTTCGCCTAATGCAGAATTTTTCTGCTCAACCTCAAATGATGAAACATTATTTTGAGCGGCTAATGAAGTAAATATTAGTTCCTCTCTGTCGAAAGAAGTTATTACAATCTCTTCAAGCATTGAATTGACCTGGGCCAATTTTATATTCCACCGAATATTTTTTGTTAAATCAACTGTTCGACCTTCTATTGAGTATCCAAGGTATGAGGTTTCCAGGTTATAGGTACCTTCCGCGAGGGTTAGGGAGAAGAAGCCATATGGATTACTTAATGTTCCAGTTCCTGTTTCTTTATTATAAATAGCAGCACCAATAAGCACTTCGTTTGTTTTAGCATCAGTGATTATTCCACTCACTGTATATTTTTTAGGTTTTGGTGGTTCAGGAGGTAGAATAGCATCGTCAAGCTTGCTTAATACAAGGTATCCGCCAATTATTTCATATTGAATTTCAGCAATCTCAAATATTTCATCAAGTATCAGGCTAATTGATTTGTTGGAAGCCGAGTATGTTAATTTTTGCTTAGCAGGAATAGTTTTAGAACTGTAAGAAAAGCGAATATCTTCATTTTTACTTAAGTCCTCAATAATATTTTCGAGGGTTTGGTTTTGATACGAAACCGATATTTTATTCTCAAAATCTGGAAGTTGCCCAAGTACTTTTGGAAGCAAGAAAATATTACAAGTTCCAAGTAGTAGAAAAAATAGTAGAATAGATTTATTTCGAAAATTTAGTCGCATCCTTTTCCGGATATTTTCAACACTCTATCTTGTTCGATTTCTATTTTAAGACTTAAGGTTGATTTTAGAACCTTTAAAACAGAGGCAATATCTTGATTTTCGAAGCGCACGGTAATAGGGCATTCACTAATGTTAGAATCAACAATTAGTTTTACCTGGTAGGTGTTTTCCAAAACTGCTGCGACTTCATTTAGCGGAGAATTATTGAATTCAATAATTCGCGTTTTCCAGGCAATATCATTTTGATTGCTAATGGTGGTTTTCTTTATGATTTTAATTTCACGATTGTAAGCTCCACTTTCACCGGCAGTTAGAATAGTCTTCTTTTCTGGCTGTTTAGATTCATAAAGCTGAACTTTACCTTCGGTGACAAAAACTCTAACTTCCGATTGTTTTTTGTAGGCCTTCACATTGAACTGTGTTCCAACTACCTCAATTTTAGCTCCATTTGCACTAATAATAAAAGGGAGATTTGCGTTCTTCTCTACTTCAAAAAAAGCTTCACCTTTTAAACTAATATTTCTATGTTTTTTGCCAAATCCCTTACTGTAAGTAATTTTTGAATTAGCATTCAGACTAATAATTGTTCCATCGGGTAAAGTTACTTGGGAAGCTTCTGCAACAGTCGATTTTTTGGTTGTTGTTCTCATTTGCTGCAGACCAAGAAATGCCAAGGTAGAAATCACAACAATTGAAGCAGCTATTGAAACAACCCTGCTAAACAAACTAATAGTTTTTGTTTGAGAACTTATCGACTTTTCCATTCTGCTCCATTCAGCATCGAGGTTTATTTCTTTGCTTTCAGTAACATTTCCTGTTATCGACCAAAGTTTCTCAAAAGCATCAAATTCTTTCTGATTTTCAGCATTAGCCATTCGCCAAACATCCAACTCTTTTCGTTCTTCAATGCTTGCTTCGTTGGCAAAGTATTTTGTCAACAATTCAATAGAGGCAATATTTTGGCTGTTACTTTTCATAATCTCTCATGTATAACACACATGAATTTTGTTTTGCCCTGACAGTTGATGCAATTCTATTTTGATTAATCGGATGCAAACTTTTTTTCTGCGATTCAGAAATGTTATTTTCCAGTCTTGTAAATGAATTAGCAGCTCCAAGGAAAAGACAGATTAGTGCCAGGTAAATATAATCTTTGAGTTCTTCTTTCATTACCTTCAGAGCTTTCGACATTTGTGTTTCAACAGTTTTTATAGATATGCTTAGATACTCTGCAATTTCAGCGTATTTTTTTCCTTGAAACCGATTTAACACAAGAACTTCACGGCACTTTTCAGGTAGTTTTTTAATGGCAGTCTGAATTTTAACCTCAAGTTCTGCTACTTCCATTGTATCAGAGAATTCTCCGGTTTCAAGCATGGCCGATTGGATTTCATCATCAGCAGGGGTGGCGAATTTCTTATTGTCACGAATAGCATTCATACTTCGATTGTAAACTGAAGTGTAGAGATAAGATTTAGCTGGCTTTTCCCATTCGAAGTTGTGACGGTTTTCCCAAATTTTAACAAATACATTGTGTACAACTTCCTTGCTACTATCTAAATCGCCCAGGTATTTTTGAGCGAAATAACACAATCCAGTGAAATGCTCTCGAAAGAGTTTTTCAAATTGCAGCTTTAATTTGAAGTCGTTTGTAGGCAAATCAAATTTTATTTATGCTGAAAGTAGAAATGATTTTCTTAAATGTCAAAAGCAGAAACGGATTTTTATTTACAATTTTGGTTTAAATATTACACCCTTATTTGTTTTGCCATCAATTTTCACAAGCATTTCTTTCTCAAATCGGACATGCCGAACAAGCTCTGATTCATAAAGAGCAGGAAAGCTATCCATAAAATCGTATTCAAAATGCCCGTCTTTTATATATGGGTTTATGGTAAAATATCCAACGCCAAAACTGGTTAAGTTGTGGAAGAAGTGGGTACCCTGACTAGGATCAACTCGATAGTTTTCCAATCCGGCTTCGATAATAATTCGTGCCGAAGATATTTGAGGCCATTTGACAGGAATTCCTAACCAAGGGTCGCTTGATCCCCATCTACCAGGACCAATTAAAATATAGAATCGATTTTCTTTCCTGAATTTTTCATTCAGTTTTTCTAGTTCAAAAACGATGTTTGGATTTTTTGCAGGATCGAAATTTTCGGTTTTAATATATACAACATCAAAAATATCCTTGATAATACCATTGCCCATTGCTTTTTCAGAATATAGTAGTGAGTCTTCTACATCCTTATTAATAATGGAAGTATTTAAAATGTTATCAGTTGCTACAATAGGTCTAACCTGCAGAAAGTTTAATATCATGGGTTGTCCAGGAGGAGTATCAAGATTCGCAGCAAATTCAATTTCAACATGATTATTCATAGCCTGGCTACTAATTTCTAAAAGGTCCGAAATAATATTGGCCAGTGGAAATGTTTTATGGTTAAGAATATTCGAGAACGTGACAATCTTTTTTCCTGAATAATAATCACCATCATATATCATATTGTTCTCATAGCTGTAAGTTGAGGCAACATATTTAAAAGCAGCATCTTTTTCAGCTTGTTTTATCCGAAGTTTTTGAAGGTTTATACTTTCTGCTGTTGAGGGAGTAAAGCTTTCCGGATTCATATCAAGTGCATAGAAGTACTTCTGTGTATTTTTTAAAGCACTTTCGGGTGATGAAAGTTGTATTATTCGCTTCGGATGCTTGGGGGAGAAACGAAGAGCTGTACTACCATCAACAATTAATTTTCCTAAACCATAAGCAAGATTAACAACTCCATCTTGGGCTTTTTCGGGGGCAATTGGGTAATAGTTTAGCGAACGCGCCACACCGGAGAAGGTTGGGTAGAAGCGGCCATTGTAGTTGTTTCCACAAACAGCCTGAATAATTATTCCCATTTTCTCTTCATCAATTAAATTTGATGTAGCCGACATGTATGATTTACTTGTTTGGTAATAAACAGATGCATAAACACATTTTATTGCTTCTTCAATCAATGAAACACTTTGCTGTAAGTTTGATGAAGGAGGAACCATGTATGTGCTGTATATTCCGGCAAAAGGTTGGTAGTAGGAATCTTCAAGCTTGCTTGAAGAGCGCACTGCAAGGGGGGAGTTTGCCAGTCCGGCAATTGTTATTAGGTCCTCTCGTATTTTTAAAGGTAGTTGGGCTTTCACAAAGTGCTGAAGGATTTCTTCATCGGATATCTGAGAAAGAGCAACAGTATGAAGTTCATTCATTTCCATGAATTCCTCGAAAATATCGGTTGTGAGTACCACTGTTGCTGGAATGCTAATAATAACATCGGGGTATTTGCTAAATAAGCGTTCTTTTTTAATTACAGAATTCATAAATGCTAAACCACGCGCTTTCCCTCCAAGGTTTCCATCTCCAATTCGAGAGAAGAATAGATAATCGTCGAATCTGTTTTTATCGAATTCAGCAATAATTCCTCTAGCCTTGCTAACTCGAAAATTTGCAACAGCTTCGTAAATATATTTTCTTAGAGCATCTGGCGAAGAGAAATCATCGTATGATGCCTCTTTGAATTTCTTTGCTATAGGGAACAGGGCTCTTGCATTTAACCACTTCGAAAAATCATCGCGGCGGGTATGATATTCCAGTATATCGTCAGGTATCGAGAGGATTGTTTCCTGAAAAGCTTTTAGGTCAACTGCATAATAAGCACTTTTCCCTGTTTGGGGGTCAATAAAGAAAAATGGTCCGAAGCCAAAATTTTCCAGTATATATGATTTTAACTCATTTAACAGGTTTTTTGCATACTTATGAAGGAATCCGGCCCCGAGCTTAATTGCATGTTTTTCATTTTCAGTATTTGACGATTGTAATAAAAATGGAATGTTTGTATCGTCTTTCTTAACGACAGCACAGAATTTTAAACCAGCTTTAGCTTTAGTATCTCTCTTGTTTGGTCGGTATTTATAGCTTACATCAGAAATAATACCCAGTATATTTTTCTTGTATTTATTAAAAATGGTTATAGCCTCGTTGTAATTATGAGCTACAAGAATTTTAGGTCTGCCGCGTCGTCGAAGCATTTGTTGATGCTCATTAAGGGCTTCACGCACAAATTCTTTCGATTGCTCAAGAATTATCCGATATAAACTAGGTAGGTATGAAGACATGAACCTAACAGAATCTTCGACTAAAACTACAGCCTGAACACCAATTTCAAGAATGTCATTGTCGGCATTCATCTTATCTTCTATCAGTTTAATAATAGCCAGGAATATGTCTGTGTTTCCCAACCAACAGAAAACATGGTCGATGCCGCTAAGATCTACTTTTTCAAGTCGTATAGAAACTTCCCTGGAAAAATGTGTTAGAACAACAATAGGTTTGTCAGGGTATTTTTCTTTTAAATCTTTTGCAAATACAAAGGTGTCTACATCCTTAATACTTAACATTGGAATAATAAGGTCGATTTCCTCATTTTCTAATATTGACATGGCCTTTTCAGATGAGTCGGCATGTGTAAAAATAGGAGGGTAGCGTAGATTTAAAGAAACATATTCGTTAAAAATCTGTTCGTCGATTCGGCCATCTTCTTCAAGTGTAAAGAAATCGTAGTTACTACATAGTACTAAAACCTTTCTAATACGTTTTTGCATTAAAAGGCTAAAGGAAGTATCGGAATAATAGTAAGTTGATCGGTCCATTAATAGATTTATATTTTGGGAAATATAAAGATAAAAAAAAGAAGGCTATGCCTTCCTTTTCTTATTGTGAACTATTTTATGTGTTTTAGAGTCAAACTCAAATATTAGTCAATTTTGAATGTGTTTCCACTTTTTAACAAGTCATTTACAGATTTGATTTTTGACTTCTTCTTAGATTCCTTAATTTGTCTATGTAATAACGATTCATAAACATCAGTATTCCATTGTCTGATTACACCTAAGGCTACTGGATAATCAGGAAGTCCCATACGTGATAGCATATAGTGTCTTGTATCATCTGGGCTATGAGCATCATGTACTATAATATCTTTTTTTGTAACCCCGTTTTCACCGATTTTGGCAACAAGAAATTTGGAGCCGGAACGTATAATTCCCTTATCTCTGTTCGCGCCAAATATCATTGGTTTTCCATGTTGAAGATAAAGTTGATGTTCTTCACGAACCTCTTTGCCTGTGATATCTTCATGAACTTTATTGTTGAAAATAATACAGTTTTGTAGTATCTCTATTAGCGATGTTCCTTTATGATTTGCAGCTTCAATAAACACTTCTTTCATCATTTTAGGGTCGGTATCAACAACTCTTGCAAAGAAAGTTGCGTTTGCACCCATCGAAAGCTCGCCTGGCAGGAAGGGATTTTCGATGGTTCCTTCTGGCGATGTTTTGGTTACGCTGCCTACTGGTGTAGTTGGAGAATATTGTCCTTTCGTTAATCCGTAGATTTTATTATTGAAAAGGATAATATTTACATTAATGTTCCTACGCAGAATGTGGATAAAGTGATTGCCTCCAATAGCCATTGAGTCACCATCACCAGTAGCAAGCCAAACGCTGAGATTAGGATTAGCAATTTTTACGCCCGATGCAATTGCTGCACCTCTGCCATGAAGACTATGGAAACCATAGGCGTTTATATAGTATGGGAAACGGGATGAACACCCAATTCCTGATACAAATACAACATTTTCTTTTTCAACTCCTGTTTCGGGAATTGCTTTTTTAATGGAACTTAACACTGCGTGTCCACCACATCCAGGGCACCATTTTATTTGGTAATCTACGTTAAAATCTTGTGGTGTTATAACCGGAGTTGCACTTTCTAAAGCCATACTATACTTCCTCCATAATTTCTTTGAATTTATTCTTCAGTTCTGAGATAAAAAATGGTAAGCCTTGTACTTTATTGTACTGTAAATAATCAAATTGAGGGTGTTTAGATCTCAAGTATGTAGCAAACTGACCAAGGTTTAATTCACATACAATCCTTTTTTTGTAATTTTGAAGGACATTCTTTGTGTTTTTTGGTAATGGATTAATGTATGTAAACTGGGCCAAAGAAATACTATAGCCGTCATCCTGAAGTTCCTTGACAGCAGTATATAATGCGCCATATGTTCCACCCCATCCAATGACAAGCAAATCGCCCGATTTTGCCCCCAAGATTTCTTGCTTAGGAATATAATTTGAAACCCGTTCAACTTTTTCAGCACGATTTAAAACCATTACTTCATGGTTTGATGGGTCGTGAGATACTACACCACTTACATCTTCTTTCTCTAAGCCACCAATTCGGTGCCGGAAATTTTTCTGGCCAGGAATTGCCCAAGTTCTAGCTAAGCGCTCTAAATCTCTTTTATAAGGTTGATATTCTTCCTGTTCATCTGGTACAAGCGGAGGGTTAATCTCAGCCATATCCTCTGTGTCAGGAATTGGCCAAAGTTCAGATCCATTTGCTAAATATCCATCGGTAAGAAGAATAACCGGAGTCATATGTTCCATAGCTATTTTTGCCGATATGTAAGCGTAATCAAAACAGTTAGCGGGAGAAGATGCTGCTATAATAACAACAGGGCTTTCTCCATTTCTGCCGTACAATGCTTGCATTAAGTCGCCTTGTTCAGTTTTTGTTGGCAGACCAGTAGAAGGTCCACCACGTTGAACATTTACAATAACTAATGGTAATTCAGTAATAACAGCAAGCCCAATAGCTTCCCCTTTAAGTGCTAATCCAGGACCAGAAGTAGAGGTAGCTGCTAAACTTCCCGCAAATGAAGCCCCAATTGCAGAACATATTCCGGCAATTTCGTCTTCAGCCTGAAAGGTTTTACAACCTAAATGTTTCATTTTCGATAACTCCTGCAATATCTCTGTTGCCGGAGTTATTGGGTACGAACCCAGAAATAATTCTCTGCCAGATTTTTCAGATGCAGCCAAAAGACCCCATGCTGTTGCCTGATTGCCTGTTATATTTCTAAATAAACCTTTACCTTTTGTGGCTGGGTTAACCTGAAACTTAACTGTCATTGCTTCAACAGTCTCAGCATAATTGTATCCAGCGTGTAATACAGCAATATTTGCCTTTACCAGTTCGGGTTTCTTTTTGAATTTTTCTTTAATGAATTCTTCACCGATTTTTATGTCTCGGTCAAAAAGCCAATAAAGTATACCGGCAACAAACTGATTACGGGTTTTATCTGCAGTTTTTTTATCAATTCCGAAATCGGCTGTTGTTGCTCTTGTAAGATTTGAAATAGGAGCTTTTACCACGTTATAGCCTTCAAGGCTACCATCGCCAAGGGGATCTTCAGCGTAGCCAGCTTTCTTGTAGTATTTATTATCGAAATTATCAATATCAATAATAATAGTTGCACCTGGCTTTAGCCATCTTAGATTTGCTTTTAAAGCTGCAGGATTCATTGCTACTAATACATCAGCCAGATCACCAGGGGTTTGCACCTCTTTATGACCAATATGAACCTGAAATCCCGAAACGCCGGCAATAGTACCCTGAGGTGCACGGATTTCAGATGGATAATCCGGAAAAGTCGAGAGGTCATTACCAATAAATGCTGAAGTGTCGGAAAATTGACTGCCGGTTAATTGCATACCATCTCCTGAGTCGCCTGCAAATTTCACTACAACCTCTTCGAGCTCAATTACTTTATTTGTTTTAGCCATTACTTCTTAGAAGTTTATCCTTTTACTAATTAAAGTTATAAATTCATTAAGACAATGTTAAAAAAACTTTACACAATAAGGAATGAGAAAAGTCTAAAAAGTATCCTTCTGTGATCAAAATCATTATTTCTATTGGAGTTCTACTGATTATAATCAACATAGAGGCGCTCAAGGCGCCTCTAAAAATTACTTTTTAAAATTATTTATTCCTTCTTCTAAAAATTCAAGGAAAGAATTTACGTCAGAACTATAGGTGTAGTATTTCTTGCTTTTTGTAAGAATCTCGCCTTGTGGATCGACAATAACATACATTGGTAAAGCATTCGATTGATATTTTGAAACCTGAAAATCGAGGTTTTTCTTTCCAAGTGTTTTCTTTATTCTTTTATCTAGTGTTGATGTAACCCACTCATCTTCTGGAAGTTTAGTGCGATCGTCAGTGTACATGGCAAGCATAATGTATTCTTTGGTAATTATCTGTAATACCTTTTCATCAGAAATTACTTCAGCATACATTTTTTTGCAGTTCTTGCAGCTATGCCCCACAAAATCAACTAAGATTGGTTTGTTTTGTTCCTTTGCACAAGCCAGAGCTTCATTCCAATCGAAATATCCCTTTAGTCCGTGTGGTAGATGAAGTTCTTTTGACCATTTAGGAGTTTCTGAACAAGTTGTTTCATTTTCAGATGAAGTTACTTGTACATAATTCTTAGTATTTAAATTAATTCCTAATGTGTGCGCTGGAGGAAGAAAAGATGATAGTTTCTTTAAAGGTGCACCAAACATGCCAGTTATCAAATAAATAGCAAAAGTCCAGGATACGATGGCAAGTAATAATCTTGGAACCGATACATGGAGTAAATCACTATCGTGAGAGAATTTAATTTTTCCTATTAAATATAGTCCTAATAAGAATAAAATAGCTATTGCAGCAGCTAAAATAAAATCACGTGAAATAATATCAGCTCCTAACATTCCAAGGAAGACTAAAGAGAAAAGCAACATTAAAAAAGCAAATACAACTTTAATAGCATTTAGCCAACCGCCCGATTTTGGAAGGTTTTTAGTCACATTTGGAAACATAGCCAATAATGTAAAAGGTGCCGCAAATCCTAAGCCGAATCCAGCCATTCCAACCACAGGCTTAATAATATCTCCTTGCATTGCATAACCAAGCACTACACCAGCTATTAAACCTGTGCACGAAAAAGAAACTACCGCAGTAGCTAAAGCCATAAAGAATGAGCCTATAAAGCCACCTTTGTCTGCTTTTTGGTCAATGCTATTTGCCCATTTATTTGGAAGTGTTATCTCAAATGCTCCAAAAAATGATGCAGCAAACACTATAAATAATATAAAGAAAATAAGGTTTGGGATCCAATGAGATGTAATTTCTTTCATCAAATCGATTTGAAAAATACCACTAATTAATCCAACAGCTGTATATATAGCTATAAGTGAAATGCCAAATGCCATTGCCTTTGAGATGGATTGAGATTTTGTAGGTGCTCCACTTGAGAAGAAAGAAACAGTAAGAGGAATTATAGGGTAAACGCAAGGTGTTAATACAGCTGCTAGTCCTCCTCCAATTGCTAAAATGAATATTAACCATAGTGGTTTGTTTTCTTCATCAGAAGCGTTTTTTGTTGTGTTTTCTGCTTGAGTAGTGGCCTGAGGCTGTTCTTCTTCAACAGTGTTTTCTTTTGTTGTTTCTTCAGGAACAATATCAATATCTAGTTTCTTTGTTGAAAAAACAGGGGTTGGAGTCTTTTCAACTTCCTTACTGGCATTAGCTGTTGTTGTGCCTTCAATTTTAAAACTAAATTCAATTTCTGAAGGAGGTAAACATCTGGAGTCATCACAAGCCATGAATTCTATATATCCACCAAGAGTTACCGAAGGGCTATTCAGCTTTATTTTTTGTTTGAATACTACTGCATGATCAAACAATTCGAGTTCCATCTCAAAAGTATTATCGAATATTTTTTCGGGTTTAACCGAAGAGCTTGGATGTCCGATTAATTCATATGCTGTACTTTCCTCAAAGTTGAAAGATGTAGCAATAGGTCCGCCTTCCGGGATGTTTAATCCATAAAGATGCCATCCTTTGTCAATTACAGCCTTGAAAACAATGTTGTAGGAATTACCGTCAACCTTTTCGTATGAGGTATTCCACTTTACGGGTTCAAGAACATCAGCTTTAGTAATTCCTGAGGAAATAACTAAGGTAAGCGCGAGTAGTAATAGTTTACCTGATATTTTCATGTGTTTATTATTTAATTTTATTGGTCGTACGGTACTCATGCCAACAGAACAGCATTCGTTTCCTTGTTATTTTTTCTTAGATGTAAAAATAGCAAATTCATAATGTTTAACATATGAAAAAATGTAGATATATCAATTATAATGATAAATATTTGTTAATTCTTGTTAATGAGATAAGGAAAATTCATTGAATGAATTGGAAATAGCAGCAGGAAATTTCTTTTTTAACAAAAAGAGCCGCCTAGCAGGCAGCTCTATAATATCTTTGATTTTTATTATATTAAACTATCTCTTCACCCTTTTGGTCAATGAAGTGAAATTCTAAAAGGTCGAAAGAGCTAATAGGTGAAATCCGTATTTTAACACCAAGTTTCCTCTGCATTTTTCGTTTTACAGAGAAAAGGCTCCCTTTTTTAAGGTATGCTGCAATAAAAGGATGAACTCTTAAAACAATCTGTTTTATATTTTTTGTCTTTTTAAGTAATTCTGAGAGTTGATTTTCAATTCGTTCAATAATTAATACACTAGGCGAAATTTCTCCTGTACCTTCGCAAGTAGGACAAGTTTCGCGGGTATTGATGTGCATTTCAGGTCGAACTCTCTGACGTGTAATTTGCATTAACCCGAATTTGCTTAGGGGGAGTATTGAATGTTTGGTGCGATCTGATTCCATCGCATTTTTCAAGCGTTCAAAAACACTAATTTTGTTTTCTTGTTGTTGCATATCAATGAAATCAACAACAATTATTCCACCCATGTCACGCAATCGTAGTTGTCTTGCAATTTCATCACAGGCAGCTAAGTTTACTTCCAAAGCTGTTGATTCCTGATTGTCTACTGATTTTGCTCGATTACCACTATTAACATCAATTACATGAAGTGCTTCAGTATGCTCTATAATAAGATAGGCGCCACTTTTAAACGAGACTGTTTTTCCAAAAGAGGCTTTGATTTGTTTGAGAATTCCGAATTTCTCGAAAATTGGGGAATGTCCCTTATAAAGATTTACAATCTTTTCCTTTTCAGGAGCAATTGTGCTAATGTATTCCTTAATTTCTCTATGAAGCGAACTGTCGTTAACATGAATGTTGTTAAATCCGACACTTAGTACATCTCGGAGGATAACAGCTGTACGATTTAATTCACTTATAGCAAGTTTTGGAGGAGTAATATCTCTGAGTTTTTCAAAAGCAGATTCCCACTTTTTAGCAAGGTTTCTAAGCTCTTCATCAAGAGTTTTTACCATTTTAGTCTCTGCTGCAGTACGAACTATTACACCATAATTGCTAGGTTTGATACTAGTAACAAGTGTGCGAAGACGCTTTTTCTCATCTGCAGAATCAATTTTTTGCGAAATAGACACCTTATCGCTAAATGGCATCAATACCATATTGCGTCCGGCAATTGCAATTTCGGAAGTAAGTCTGGGGCCTTTTGTAGAAATAGGTTCTTTAGAAATCTGAACAAGTACATATTGTCCCGATGCCAAAACCTGATTGATTTTACCATTTTTGTCAATGTCCGCCTCACGCTTGAACTTTTGCATAGAAGGCGCTTTCCCTTTACGAGTAATAGACGCATTAAGGAATTTTTGCAGCGTTCGAAATTGAGGACCCAAGTCCAAATAATGGAGAAAGGCATCTTTTTCGTACCCAACATCAATAAAGGCTGCATTCAGCCCTGGCATAATTTTTTTTACTTTGCCCAGATAGATATCGCCAACGGAGAATTTTGGATTGCTTTTTTCTTTGTTAAGTTCAACTAATCTTCGATCATCTAACAGTGCAATGTCAATTTCGTTGGCCTTTACATCAATAACCAGTTCTTTGCTCACAATTTCAAGAAGTTTAACTGTAATGTATTGGCTTTGGGCTAAATAAGAATAGAAGAATAAACCTAAAGAGAAGAAGCCTCTTTAGGTTTATGTTAAAATTAATAATTTCTTGAAAAAGGATTATTTTTTCTTCTTATGTCTGTTTTTTCTGAGACGTTTCTTACGCTTGTGCGTTGCCATCTTATGTCTCTTTCTCTTCTTACCGCTAGGCATAATAATACGTTTTAATTACTAGTTTATTTAATGTTGTTTTTAACCTTGCTAACAAAAGTTTTAGCAGGTTTAAATGCTGGAATACTATGAGAAGGTATTATGATTGTAGTATTCTTAGAAATATTACGGGCGGTCTTTTGTGCTCTTTTCTTCACAATGAAACTACCAAAACCTCTCAAGTATACATTCTTTTCTTTTGCTAGTGAGTCTTTGACCACCTCCATAAATGCTTCAACTGTTTTCTGAACAGTTATCTTTTCAATACCGGTGTTTTTAGAAATTTCGTTTACGATATCTGCTTTGGTCATTTTATAAACGCTTTAATTATCAGTTATTTACGTGTTTTCAAAAATATGAAGTGCAAATATAAAGTATTTATGTGGATTATTGAAACACATTTGGTAATATTTTGTTGTTATTTTTTAAATAAGGTGTTAATACCCAATAATAATGAAAGAAAAACTAATTTCCTGGTATATAAATAATAAAAGAGATCTACCATTTAGAGGAACAAAGGATCCCTATAAAGTATGGATATCTGAAATAATTTTTCAACAGACCCGTATTGACCAAGGAATAGTTTATTACGAGCGATTTATCGCAAAGTATCCTACGGTTTGGGACCTATCCGCAGCCTCCGAAGATGATGTTTTGATACTTTGGCAGGGACTTGGTTATTATTCTAGGGCTAGGAATTTATTAGCTGCAGCAAAAACAATTACAACGGCTCTGCACGGAGAGTTTCCCAAAAACTCTCTTGAGCTTAGAAAACTGAAAGGAGTTGGTGAATATACTGCAGCAGCAATTGCTTCTATTTGCTATAATGAAGCAATTGCTGTTATTGATGGGAATGTATATCGTGTATTGTCGAGGTTTTTTGCTGAATCAGCACCTATTGATACATCTAAAGGTCAGAAAAGATTTAAGATACTTGCAACTAAAATCTTAAATACAAAAGAGCCTGGTGAGCATAATCAGGCATTAATGGAACTCGGTGCATTAATTTGTACTCCTACAAATCCTGATTGCTTGAACTGTCCGTTACATACATCATGTATCTCAAACTCCAAAGAAGAGCAAATGCTTTATCCAGTTAAGCAAAAAAAAATTAAACAAAGGGATAGATTCATATACCTATACATAATAAGGTGTAAATCCAGCACGATTATCCAAAAGAGACCCACCAGAGATATTTGGGCCGGGTTGTATCAATTTCCATTATATGAGAGTTCTATCAGACTTACTAAAGAAGAAATAATCTCTGTTCCTTTTATAAAGGAATTAGTAGAAGGTAATAAAATACAAATAGTCAGTATTTCCTCCACTATTAAGCATGTGTTGTCTCATCAGACTATATATGCTAGGTTTATTCATGTTAATATTGATAACATTCAGTTTTTTGATGACTCTGAATACATTATAATTGATTTGGAAGAAGTTAAGGATTATGCCATGCCACGTCTGATAACCAGGTATCTTGAAAAGACTGATTTAAGAGAATGATTATAAACGATATATTCCGGTAATTAAACATGGAAAGGTCTGTATGTTTATTATTGCTTTAATATATGATGTTGCTATATTTTAATCTGGCCAAATGTTTGTTGGAATAAACAAGATGTTTTGTACTTTTACAACAAATTACTAAAATATATGTCAGTTAATAAAGCAATTCTTGTTGGTCATGTAGGAAATGACCCGGAAGTTCGTCACCTTGAAGGTGGAACCCCAGTAGCAAATTTTAGATTAGCAACTTCAGAATCTTATAACAATAAAAGCGGAGAAAGAGTAACTCAAACCGAATGGCATAGTATTGTAGTTTGGAGGGGGTTGGCCGAAGTTGTAGAAAAATATGTAAAAAAAGGAAGTCAACTTTATATCGAAGGGCGGATACGAACTCGCGCATGGGACGACAAAGACGGAAATAAAAGGTATACCACTGAAATAGTATGTGATACTATGCAAATGCTTGGAAAAAAAGGAGAGGCAAATGGAGAGCAAGGTTACAATGCACCATCGCAAACCGCAAATCCTACCTCTTCGGAAGGGCAAACAGCTCCTGAACCCGATGATGATTTGCCATTCTAAGTTGTATCAACTCAATTAAATTTTGGAAGAATCCGAAGCCTACCAGCAGATTACACCTATGTTAAGTTTTTTTCAACCTGAAAACTTTAGTTTAGGTATTGTAGCAGGAATGCTGGTTGTAATATTATTGTTGTTAATTTCTGCTTTAGTGTCAGGTAGCGAAGTGGCATATTTTTCGCTCGTACCTGCAGAGTTGGATAAAATACAAAACTCTAAATCCAGAGCTAGTCGTATTGCAGAGTCCTTGTTGAAACATCCCGACAGGTTGTTAGCGACTATCCTAATTACCAATAATTTTGTAAATGTTGGAGTTGTAATCCTATCATCCTTTATTACATCTTCTTTGTTTAATTTTGGCGGCAATCAACTTATAGAAGTTTTAGTAAAGGTTGTAGTGATAACATTTCTCATTCTTTTCTTTAGTGAAGTTCTCCCAAAGGTTTATGCAAATAAGTATGCAATGGCATTTGCTCTTTTTACTGCACCTGGGTTGCTGTTCTTTGCAAAAGTTTTCAAACCCTTAAGTTTTATGCTTATAAGCTCTACAAATGTTGTAAACAAAAGACTACTGAAGAAGAAAGGTAATTTATCTATGGATGAATTATCAGATGCTCTAGAGCTTACAGAGGGGGCATTGTCAGAGGAAAGAAAGATTTTGCAGGGCATTGTGAAATTTGGAAATATTGATGTTAATGATATAATGTGTCCTAGAGTAGATGTTATATCTATTGAAAAAGGTGCTTCTTATTCTGAATTACTAAAGTTGGTAAGAAATTCTGGATATTCCCGGATTCCTGTTTATGAAGATACTTTTGATGAAGTTAAAGGTATTCTTTACATAAAAGATTTATTGCCTTATTTAGATAAGAACAGTTCTTTTGAATGGACGACCTTAATCAGGCCTCCATTTTTTGTTCCTGAGAGTAAAAAAATAAATGATCTTCTTAGAGAATTTCAATTAGAACATATTCATATGGCTATTGTTGTAGACGAGTATGGTGGGACTTCCGGAATAGTTACTCTTGAAGATATTCTTGAAGAAATTGTAGGCGAGATTTCCGATGAGTCTGATGCAGAAGAGCTGTCATATAAGATAATAGATGAGAATAATATTGTTTTCGAAGGCAAGGTTCTATTAAACGATTTTTATAAAATCACCAATGTTGAGGATGATATATTTGATGAAGTAAAAGGAGATGCAGATACACTTGCGGGTTTAATTCTTGAGTTGCGTGGGGAGTTTCCGAAAAAGGATGATAAACTTGCTTATAAAAACTTCATTTTTCACGTAAAAGAAGTTGATCAGAGAAGAATTAAACTAATTCATGTAACCATAAAAAGAAGGAAGTAGATGCGGAATAGTTTTCTATTGGTTCTTATAAGTTTACCCATTATGTTTTCTTGTAGGCAGGATTATTCTCCAAAACCAAGAGGGTATTTTAGAATAGATTTTCCTGCAAAAGAATATCAGGTATTTAAATCAGAATGCTCTTTCTCTTTTGAATACCCTTTATATGGAGAAGTTGAAATAGTTAAACAGCCAAATTCTTCACAATGCTGGCAGAATATTTCATTTCCCGATTATAATGTAAAAATACATTTAACTTATTTACCACTTAACAATGATTTGTCGAAACATTCAGAAGATATTCGTTCCTTAGTTTATAAGCATATTATTAAAGCAGATGATATTAAGGAAGAGAGGGTAAATTTTTCTGAAAACAATGTTTATGGAATAATATATACTCTTTCGGGGAATACTGCATCGTCGCTTAGCTTTATTTTAACAGATAGTGTCGAACATTTCTTAAGTGGCTCCCTATATTTTTCAAGTATTCCAAATCAGGATTCATTGGCTCCTGCTATACAATTTTTCCAAGAAGATGTTGTACATTTGACAGAATCTTTGACCTGGAACTAGATTTCAAATATGCCGTTAATATATAATAAAGTAGTATATGATGACTGTACCTTGGGTATCTGGAATATAACAGAATCATTCGAAGATATGTATTCGGAAATACATTTTTTTGAAGGAGAGAAGGAGAAGCTTAAAGACTTCAAAAGTACAGTCAGACAATTAGAGTGGATGAGCGTTCGCAGGCTTCTTCGTGAGCTAAAGGGAAAGCCGACACAGATTGTATACAATGATCAACGCAAGCCATTTTTGTTCAATAGCAATCACCATATTAGTATTTCGCATTCAAGGAACATGACCTCAATTATGCTAAGTAAGAATAAACGTTTGGGGTTGGATTTAGAGTTTATGAACCAGAATATTCATAAAGTGGCTCATAAATACATGAATGACGATGAATATATTGTTGAGGATCCTGAACGTCAGAGTTTCCATTTATACATTCATTGGTGTGCGAAGGAAGCTCTTTATAAACTTTGTGATAAACAAGATATAAATTTCAGAAAAAACATTACAATTGAACCTTTTGAACCCGATCATTGTGGAGAAATAATGGGATGGGTAGATAATAAATTTTGGCATGATAAATTCTTGTTGAGATATTTCCAAATTGAAAATTATATTGTAGTGTATTGCTGTAAATAAGAAATGAATATTTACGAAAAAATATCGACACCTGGGAAAAAGTTAGCATTACTAATAGATCCGGACAAGCAACATGTTCCAGGATTAATAACGACGGTTTATGCTGCAAACGAAGCAAATGTTCAAATGATTTTTGTAGGTGGTAGTCTGTTAAGTACTGAAATTGATACAACAATAGAAATAATAAAGAAACATACAGATATACCGGTTTTTCTTTTTCCTGGTAGTATTATGCAAATAAGCCCTAAAGCCGATGCATTATTATTTCTCTCGATGGTTTCTGGTAGAAATCCAGAGTATCTGATTGGTAATCATGTATTAGTTGCACCCTATTTAAGAAAAACAAGCCTTGAAGTAATACCAACAGGATATATTTTGGTCGAAGGTGGAACGTATACTTCGGTTGAGTATATAAGTAACACCAGACCAATACCATCATCAAAAACAGATATTATTGTTTCTACTGCAATGGCTTCTGAAATGTTGGGACATAAATTAATATATATAGAATGCGGCAGTGGAGCAGTAAATCATGTACCAGTAGAAGTTATTAAGGAAGTTAAGAAAAATATAAGCATTCCTTTAATTGTAGGAGGAGGCATTAATACACCAGAAAAGGCGAGAGCTATTGCAAGTGCAGGGGCTGATATTGTTGTTGTTGGAACGGCAGTTGAGAAAAGTATAGAGAATTTAGGTCTGCTGGCAAAGTCACTTGTTGAGAACTAACTTGTAATTTGTAAGTTTTTTTGTATTTTTGGGATAGATAAAAATAGTGTATTTTCGTTTATATAAGAAATAACGTTATTTGTCAACGGAAATCGACTGTTTATCTAAGTTCACTAACAACAGGGGATAAATAACGTAATAGAATGTATAAAAACAATAAAAAACATTATAACTTAGTTATATATATAAAGATTTTGCCCAAGTTGGTTTAGTTAGTAGTTTTGTGGTTTGCCGGGGAGTTAGTTACTCTCCGGTTTTTTTTTATATATTTTAATGATTTAACTAGATTTTTGCGTTAGGTTTATATCCCATCAAATTACGACACTAGAATCAGATGATTTCCTACAACGCGTTCGTTTTATACAAAAAAAGTCTAACACATTTATGCTAGACTCTTCCTTAGAGGTATATTTTAAACATTAATGTATTATTTCTTCAATAGGTACTCCTCTTGAGTTGTTAGGGTATGATGTTTCCAGTAAAACCGAAATTGTTGGGGCTAAATCTATTAAATTAATAGGACGTATAATTGTCTTTCTCTTAACTTTCCATCCATACCATATCAAGGGAAGTCGTGTGTCAGTGCCATACGATATAATACTTTCGCCATTTTTTTCTACCCAGCCTTTTTTTAGATTAATAATTACATCACCTGAGCGTTTTTGATTATACCCATTTTGAATTTTTCTAAAATCACCTTCAACGTAATGTGTATTAATAAGAGAAGTTGCAGTAAGTGTGTTTTGAACTCCATGAAATTGAAGCATGAGGTTGGCTACCTCTTTCTGAACTTCGGATAATGATAAATCGGCTGATTGAATTAATGTTCGATTGAGATATATCTGTAATCCGTGATATTGTCGAATCCAATCTCCTTTTCCATAAATATTATTTAGATAACTTTTCAATAATGAAATGGCACTTGTTGAATTGAAATATCCAGAAGGAATATTGTGATCGCTCAGATATTCTGGTCGATGTCCCAAGCCATGTTCAGCAGTAAAAAACACTAAAGTGTTTTCCATACCTACCATGTCATCAATAAAGTTTAATAAATGAGCCAGTTCTTTATCCAGTCTAAGAACTGCATCTTCTACTTCAACCGAAAGAGGACCAAACAGATTTCCTATTTGTTCAAGCGAAGTGAAATTCATGAATAAGACATCAGTGTTGTTATCAGAGCCTAATTCTTCATGTACAATGGCCTGAATGGCAAAGTCTTTTACTATGTTGTCTCCATATGGAGTTACATTCATAATGCTATAACGCTCCTTTTTCTTGAACATTTTTGCAACATCATCCATTTCGTAAGGAAAGACCGTCGACTTTCTTAACCCATCTTCATAAGCATTTTCATCAGGTAAACTCTCAACATATTCTTCAATAGGATATATTGTATTCCATGTTTGCTCAAGATAAGTGTCAGGAATTTTTTTGTTATTAAACTCATTAACCCATGAAGGTAAGGTGTCTAAATAGAATGAACTTGAAATGAAATTACCGTTTTGGATATCGAACCAATAAGCAGAGTTAGCTGTATGTCCTGCACTCAGCACAGCGGAGGCTGGTTCAAGAGAAATGCCAATAACCTTTGAGTTGAATTTGTTATTCAAATTAAGTTCGTCGGCAAAAGTTGAACCTAATAATAGATGAGGAGAACATTTTCCTGCCTCAAACGATCCTCCAACAGTATTTACAGACCCATCGTATATTGATGGAATTATTGATGTCTTTAAATCGCTATACCAACTATCGCCAACAATACCATGTTCAGCAGGGGTTGCCCCTGTTACAATGGTTGCAGTTCCAACTCCTTTATCGCTTGCAAGAAAATTGTAGTTTGCATTTTTACAGTATGTACCTCTGCCAATTAATCGTTTAAAACCATCATCGGAAAATTTGTCCCAATAACGTGAAATATAATCATGACGAAATTGTGAAACTACAATTCCAACAATTAGTTTTGGTTTGTCCGATGGAATTTTTTGTGCCGTTTGACTATAGCCAAGATTGTTAAACAAGCTAAATAGCAAGAATATTGTAGAAAGACCAATTGCTTTTAAATACATTTTTCAGATATGATAATTTGAAACTATAACAGCAAAGATGGCTGTTTATTATGTTTATTATGAAGTTGTTATTAACACCTATACATTAAAGCGAATGTGTAGTATATCTCCATCATTAACAACATAATTTTTTCCTTCAACAAATAGCTTTCCTTTTTCTTTGCAAGCCTGCTCAGAACCTAAAGTTGTAAAATCGTCATATTTCATAACTTCAGCACGAATAAAACCTCTCTCCAAATCGCTGTGGATTACTCCGGCAGCTTGTGGTGCAGTCATTCCTTTTTTAATTGTCCATGCATGAATTTCTTTTGGTCCGACAGTAAAAAACGATTGTAAATTCAATAAACTATATGCCGAACGAACTAATTTATTTACTCCGGGTTCTGAAAGTCCGGCATCTTCTAAAAATACCGTTCTGTCTTCTTCATCTTCAAGTTCAGCAATATCAGCTTCAAGTTTTCCTGCAATCACAAGTATTTCGGTATCTTGACCGCTTAAAAATTCTTTTACTTTCTCAACATAGTTGTTTGTCGAAGTAGCAGAGTTCTCATCAACATTGCATACGTACAATATGGGTTTTACTGTAAATAGAAAAATATCATCTACGTATTTTCTTTCAGTATCAGAAAGCTCAAGATCTCTTGCATTATTAAGGTTACTTAGGTGCTCTTTTACTTTTTCAAGAACAACTATGCCCGCTTTGGCATCTTTATCACCTGATTTGGCAATTTTTTCAAGACGTTGAATTTTCTTTTCAACCGATTCCAGATCTTGAACCTGAAGCTCAAAGTCAATAGTCTCAATATCGCGCACCGGATCAACAGAACCATCGATGTGTGGTAAATTTTCGTCGTCGAAACAACGTAGAACGTGAATTAGGGCATCGGTATTTCTAATGTCACCTAAGAATTTGTTTCCAACGCCTTCTCCTTGGTTAGCTCCTTTAGTCAGTCCAGGAATGTCAACAATATCAACTGTTGTCGGAACAATTTTTTCGGATGACTGTAGTTCTCTCAACTTATTTAACCTTGGATCTGGTACTGTTACTAACCCCACATTTGATTTATTCGTGCTAAAGGCAAAGTCTGTAGTTTCACCTTTTGTATTAGATATGCAATTAAACAAAGTTGTTTTGCCAACATTTGTTATTCCAATAATTCCGCATTGTAAAGCCATCTCACTAATTATTAACAATTATTTGAGCGGCAAAATTACATTTAAAATCAATACTTTTAAATAGTAGGCACATACTTTTTATCATGGCGCATTATTAAATAAAAAAAAACAGTTGTTTGAATTATAAAAGATGATACAGAACTCTGCTAAAAATAAGAGTGTTTTTTCGATTAAAGAATTTCAAACTTTAAGTGGAATTATATTAAATAAAGATGCCAGAGAAAACAATTCTTAAATTAGTACTTGCTCATATGGTTATCCCTGGTTATTTTTGTCTAAATTAGGGGTAATATTTTCGAGCTTCATGTTTCAATAGATTGCGATTGGGGAAACAAGGTTGACAGCGCACTGGTAATAGCAGGAATGAAGAGTTGCGGAAAATCCTATTGGGGAAAAAGATAAATCTTTAAGAATCATTTTATAATTCAAATAATAGCATATTAATGAGAATAACAAAAAAACATTTATCCATTTCTGCTTTTGCACTATTGTTTAGTATAACTGCGGTTACAGCTTATTCACAAGCAAATCATGAAGGCACAATTATAGTTAATGCCAAAACAGGCGATAAAACTATTAGTAGACATATTTATGGCCATTTTTCAGAACATCTTGGAAGATGTATATATGGTGGATACTGGGTTGGTGAAGACTCAGAAATTGCGAATACCAAAGGTATTAGAAACGATGTTGTTGAAGCCTTAAAAAAAACAAATATTCCAAACCTACGTTGGCCAGGCGGTTGCTTTGCTGATGAATACCATTGGAAAGACGGTATTGGTCCTCGAGAGAATAGACCTAAAATGGTAAATACCCATTGGGGAGGCGTAACAGAAGATAACAGTTTTGGTACTCATGAATTTTTTGAGTTGTGTAGCCAGCTAAACACAGAACCTGTAATCTGTGGAAATGTGGGTAGCGGTACTGTTGAAGAAATGTCGAATTGGGTAGAATATATAAACTTTGATGGTATTAGCCCTATGGCTGATTTGCGTCGAAAAAATGGACATGAAGATGCCTTTGGCATTACCTTTTGGGGTGTAGGTAATGAAAGCTGGGGTTGTGGTGGAAACATGACACCTGAATATTATGCAGGTGAATTCAGACGTTACGCTACGTTTGCTCGTGATTATGGCAACAATAAGTTAAAGAAAATTGCTGGAGGTGCTAACGTTGACGATTATAACTGGACCGAAACACTTATGAAAAAAATACCACATTGGATGATGTGGGGAATTTCACTTCACCATTATACTACCAATTGGTGGAATAAAGGACCTGCTACTGGATTTGGCGAAGATTTATATTTTGATGTGTTAGATCGATGTTTAAAGATAGAAAAGGTTATCGATGGTCACATGAGCATTATGGACAAATATGATCCTGAAAAGAAAGTAGCTTTAGTGGTTGACGAATGGGGAACATGGTTTAATGTTGAACCCGGAACAAATCCTGGTTTTCTTTTTCAGCAAAATTCACTTCGCGATGCATTTGTTGCAGGTTTATCACTGAATTATTTCAATGAAAGGTGCGACAGAATCAAGATGGCAAATATTGCCCAAACTGTAAATGTTTTGCAGGCTTTAATATTTACAAATGACGAAAGCATAGTTCTTACTCCTACCTATCATGTTTTTGAAATGTACAAAGTACATCAGGATGCGACATTTATTCCAATTGAAATTAGTTGTGGAGAATATGATTTTGAAGGCAAAAGACTGCCTGCATTGAGTGGATCGGCATCAAAGGATTCTACTGGAGTGATGCATATTTCTTTAGTAAATATTGATCCTATAAAAGGTGTTGATTTGAATCTGGATATTCGTGGAGATGAAGTTAAATCAGTTAGTGGAAGAATCCTTACATCTGAGAATGTTTCAGATCACAATACATTTGAAAACCCAAATGTAGTGGTGCCAAAAGAGCTTGAAGATGCAAAAATAAGGAACAACAAACTAGCATTAAACATACCTGCTAAATCAGTAGTAGTACTTGAAATAAGATAATAAGCTGTTTTTATTTAACTTACTTATCTAGAATTTATGTTAATATAAAAACTTTCTCTCCTTGTTGTAATCAAATTAAGAATGACTCTTTTTTAGATTACTTAAAGGCATCTACCAAAAAAGCTCTAGGTTTTTGTTAAAAAAAATGGGGCCTCAGATATTACTTGAGGCCCTTTTTATTATACCTTGTTCGAATAAACTAATTTAATTGACGTTTTAATTAGTAAAGAAACAATTATGTATAAGTATATTGTATTTTTCTTCTTATTAATAAGTTTTGTTTTGAACATTGATGCTCAGTATAGAGCACCAGTAAAGTACACTCCTCCTGACACTAGAATTTTATTTGTATTTGACGGTTCTCAGAGTATGATGGGATATTGGAAAAGTGATAAGAAAATAAATATTGCCCGACGTACTTTAATTTCTATTATTGATAGTTTAGAACATCTTGAGAATGTGCAGATGGCACTTCGTGTGTATGGTCATCAAAGTGTTGTTCCCCCGCAAGATTGTAATGATACTAGACTTGAGGTACCTTTCTCGAAGGGGAATGCTTCCAGAATAAGGCAAGAACTAAGATATATTAATCCAAAAGGTACAACGCCAATTGCATATTCATTAGAGCGGGCGGGTCGTGACTTTCCCGATGAATGCATCGACTGTAGAAATATTATTATTCTAATTACTGATGGAATTGAAGCTTGTGATGGTGATCCTTGTGCGGTTTCATACGAATTACAAAAACGAGGGATAGTCCTTCGTCCATTTGTAATTGGCATTGGTATTGATGAAGGATTTAAAGAAACCTTTGATTGTATCGGGAATTATTATAATGCAGCCGACGAAGAAAAGTTTGGAGAAGTATTAGAGGTTGTAATTTCACAAGCTCTTAATTCTACCACTGCACAAGTTAATTTATTGGATATAAACGGAATTCCTACAGAAACCAATGTCAATATGACCTTTATTGATCGTATGTCCGGTAAGCCAAGACATAATTACATTCATACAATGAATTATAGAGGAATTCCAGATACACTTGTACTGGACCATCTCGTAACATATAAATTGAGAGTTAATACTATTCCACCAGTCTATTTAGACAGCTTTAGGGTTAATGTTGGAAAGCATACAACATTAGCGGTTGATTGTCCGCAAGGGAAACTCTTAGTGAAAGTTGATGGAGGAGCACAATACAGGGGCTTGCAGTATATAGTTAGGCAGGCAGGAAAACTCAATACACTTAATATGCAAGAAATTAACCTTGAAGAAACCTACCTTGTTGGTAAATATGATATTGAAATTCCTATTCTCCCCAGAATATATGTTAATAATGTTGAGGTTAACCAAAGTACAACAACAACTATTAAAATACCTCGTCCTGGAATTTTAAACCTACTAAAATCAGCATCAGGATATGGTAGCATTTATATTAGGCGCAGTCCTACAAATGAGGAATGGGTGACTAATATAAATAACGATGTAAAAAATGAGACGATTGTTTTGCAGCCGGGAGTTTATCGGGTAGTATTTCGGGCTCAAAATGCAAAACAGACTTTATATACAATAAATAAAATTGTAGAAATAAAAGCTGGTAGTGCCGAGGTGTTGAGTATGTATTAATTTATCATTTAGAAAATCATTAATCCTACCAGATTTCCGAAAAAGAATCGCAGAATAAAATAGGCAATTATTGCAATTACAATTATATTCAAAGTGGTTGAAAGCAGAGGTTGTTTCTTATCAATTCTTTTTTCATCATCAATGAATATTTTCCATGCAGCCTTAGTGTCATCGTTTCGATATAGATAGGTTTTATAAAAGAAATTCCCAAAATATCCAAAGAAAATACTGAACACTAAAGTAGTTGCAACAACAAGGAACAATCCGCTCAAGTAAAAAACAAAAGGTAATAGTGTTAGTTTTCTGCTCGCAAATTCAATATCAATTTTTGCATTACTAACCAATGAATTATTAGAACTTTCAAATTGTTTTAATTCTAAAGAGTTTAATTGATATTTTTCTTCAAGCAAATTAATTCGAGTCTGATTAATAACCGGTTTCTGCTTTTCTGCATTTATAGAATCTCTTAGGCTTGTTTTGGTGGTATTGGCTACATCTCTATAACTAGCCAATTCTGTTTCCAGTTCTTTTTTGGTGTTTTCATACCCGGTAAGTTCTTCTTTCAATAAACTTCTGTGTCCCATCTCCTGAAGAATTTGAGCAGGAAATTGTTGTATGTATTGTAAGTGGTTTATTTCTTTTCGTAACCTGTATTCAGCAGATTGTTCAGTAGCATGGTTTTGAGCCGCTATAAGCTTTTCAATCTTAATATCTATAATATTTTCTTTAAGTTGAAGGGTTAGAAAAACAGCAATAGATACTAGAATTATTGCAGGTAAAGAGGAGATTGTGGCAAAGAAAGAGGCAGGAATAAAGCCTGAAATATATTGAAGGCTTCTTTTTACAATATGGGATAAAAGTCTGTAACTACTTTTTAAACTTGTTTCGCTAAACTCGTTGTATAGCCGATAGGTTGGTAAAACAAAAGCACCAAATACAATTAATATTGCAAGAAAAATTAAAATAATATTTATCACGAAACTAACATTTAATGTAAATCCCATTAGTATTATACCAGCTTTTGGGATCCAACCAAGGAGACCTAAGCCAGCTTCTGCTATAATAAGGACAACAAAAAATGTAATAAAAAATAATATTCCCCGTACTGATTCAATCCCATTCCGGTATTGTTTTCGCACATCACGAAAGCTTGCAAACATTAGTTTTTGACCACGAAGAGATGCTATTTCACCAAAAATCCAGGACAATGGTAGAAGAGCTAAAATAACTCCAATGTATACTAAGCCACGAATTTCTAGAGTTATATCAAGAAAATAGAATAGTTGAAAAATTAGCAAAGTAAAAAATGATCCAAGCAGAGAAATTTTCAACACATTCCAATTATAGGTTTTTCGAATAGCACGAAAGGCATATCTATATATCCACCATGGCCATTTTACCAGATAATGGAGAAACATTTTATAGGTAATTCTCCAAAAGGGTAGGAGTTGCTTTAAAAACCATATAACAGCATGTAGAATCCAGAAAATTAATTCTTTGATGAAGTAAACGGTATCGGTGAATAATACAAATACCTGATAGACTCCCCAAATTTCCCAAACCAGAATGTCTTGTATAAAAGAGAATAATACAACAGGAATTCTTATTAAATCGCGAAGTCCTCCTTTATTGAAATATTTCTCGCTTCGCTGGAAGTTAAATAATTCTTTTGGACTGCTACCAGTAATTTTGGCAACTATAATTGAAAAAGCCAGAACAAGTACCGGAATACTAATGTAGTACTCTAAATTATATCGTACAGATACAATATAAATTGCAGTAAAAATAGCTAAGGCTACTATCTTCCGTATGTACATGTATGCCTTTATCATAGGTTTTAAAATGTTTAGACCTAATACAATATTACAAAAATATCGGTGAAAATCTATTTATATTTAATAAGTAGTCTATAAATCAAGGAATTAAGGTGCTAGGTAGTACGTAGTTTAGGTCTTTGTTTAATACTTCAATCGAGCTTAAGCTCGTTTAAAGTGTTCACAGCTGTAAGAGTTAGACTATCAATTGCTGCTGGAATATTCCAACTCTCGATTCTACGTATTTCAACAAAGTGACTAATAGAGCGAATTTGCAGGAATGGAACCTTTTCACGCAAGCAAACATAGAAAAAGGCTGCTCCATTCATTGTTTCAACTTCAGGTTCAAATTTATCGCGCAGTTTTGCCAGCCATAGCGGATCTGTATGAAGTGTATTTAATGTAATGCCTTTAACTGGAATTAGAGAATCAATTTCTTCTAGTTCAAGATTTCCAATATAATGAAGCTTTCCTTCGGCAAACGGAAATTCATCATTGTCCATTAACTCTTCTTCAGCAAGGGTGTAAAAATTGTTTTTATGAAGCACACCTAGGTCAGCAAATTGGTCTTCAATTACATTAACCACAAAACCTTGTTCAAGAAAATGATCGAAACTACCGGCAAGCCCAATATTAATGGCTAAATCATAATTTATCATATTTAGCGCTCGTGTTAAATGGTAGGTTGTAAAAACACTACCATAACCTGTCACCAATATATCAATATGTAAATTGTAAAAGCTATAACTCCTATAATAAGGTTCAATCTCGTGAATGAATGTTAACTCTTCAGCTAATTTTGCTACCTCTCTATGTGTTGACGCTACTATTAATATTCTCAATTTTTATCCTATTATATTTTATTCTACAACGTAATAATTACCTTTGAATTATTGCTATTTTAATAAAAATAGATATTTTCCACGAAATATCAACGGGAAAACAGAAATGAAAATCTAAAATTATGGATCACGAGATTTATGATGGCCTTGAAAAGGAGGGCTATATGATACCCGAATCGATAGACACAGAGAAGACAAAGAAAATTGCAGCTCACTATCATGAGATTTTAAAACTTTTAGGGGAAGATGAAAATAGGGAAGGGTTATTGCAAACTCCTGACAGAGTTTCAAAAAGCATGCAATTTTTAACCCACGGAATGCACGAGAATCCGGTTAAAATTCTTGAAGGTAGCAAGTTCAAGGAAGACTACAACCATATGCTTTTAGTAAAAGATATTGAATTATATTCAATGTGTGAACATCATTTACTCCCATTTTTTGGTAAGGCTCATGTAGCGTATATTCCCAATGGTTATATTACCGGGTTAAGCAAAATAGCAAGAATAGTTGATGTTTTTGCTCGTAGACTTCAAGTACAAGAAAGAATGACTGTGCAGATACGCGATTGTATTCAGGAAGCAATAGAACCTTTGGGTGTTGCTGTTGTGATTGAAGCTAAACACCTTTGTATGACAATGAGGGGGATACAAAAACAAAATTCTGTTGTTACTACTTCTGCTTTTAAAGGAGCATTCATGAAAAATCCTAAAACACGAGAGGAATTCATGAACCTCATTGGCAAAAATTTCCAATAATTTGAAATAATCAGACGTGCAATTTCCAGATCTCATGCAGCGTGTTGAGTTAGCATTTAGAGTGAGATACCACAGCCTCACTTTAATAAGTGGTTTTCGAATTTAAAGGAATCCTGGATTTTAGTACGGTATTCAATCTTTCCTTCCTTGATGTGTAGGTTAGATATTTCGACTTATGCTACGCGAGAATATCGCGTAAACTTCTTTCCACAATTTGTTGCTACTCCAGACTAATTCGATGGAAGAGTAAAGGTGAAGTTGCTTCCAGAATTAATTGTGCTGTTAACTTTTATTGAACCTTTGTTTTTCTCAATAAATTCCTGACAAATTATTAAACCTAGTCCTGTACCTTTCTCTCCAGCTGTGCCTATGGTTTTCACTTTTTTATCAATTCTGAATAGCTTGGCAAGGTTTTCTTCAGAAATACCAACGCCTTCATCCGTTACAGAAACGCAAATTTCATTATTACATTTAGTGCAACTTATCTTGATCTGTTTTTCCTTGGGTGTAAATTTAATTGCATTATTCACTAAATTTCGAACAACTGTATTAATCATTTCGCGATCACCAAAGGCTGTTAAGTCATCAGCGAATTCACTTACTAGTTTTACTTTCTTCTTATCTGCGGCCAATCTGAAAAGATTAAGGTTCTCTTGTAAAATTTTAGACATATTAAAATCCGACGGATTAAAATCTATTCTGCCAGATTGAGATCTAGCCCAGGTAAGCAAATTGTCAAGTAAACTAAAGATATTTTCAATTGATCCATGAATTCTGTGAATTCCTGTGTGTTTTTCTTCTTCATCAAGAGCTAAAAAATTATCCTTCATCATTTCACTGATCGACATCAGGCTTGCGAACGGATTCTTTAAATCGTGAGAAATAATTGAGAAGAATTTGTCTTTTGTAGCATTTAACTCAAATAGTGCTTGCTCAGATTCTTTGAGTTGTATGTAAGCTTTGTTAATTCTATCATTATGCTTTCTTAACAAGTTGTATGTGCGCTGTCTAACAAGATATTTGTATACCAGGAAGGTTAAAATTCCTAAAACAAGTATTTCAAATACTATAAACCACCAGGTCTTGTAAAATGGAGGTTTAATAAGAATAGATAAACTTGTCTCCGGAGTATTCCAGCTTCCGTTTTCATCTTGAGCTTTAACTTTTATGGTATAGGAACCATGTCGAAGATTGGCAAAAGAAACGAAATTTCTGTTGCCCGAATAATTCCATTTTTTATCGAGGTTTTCAACAAAATACGCAAAATTATTATTCTTGTTTAGAGGGTTAGTTAGCTCATTATATTCAAGGGAAAAATTACGATTTGAATAATTAAGAATAATTTGATTTGAATAGGAAATATTTGTAGGCAAATAAAAGCCAGAAGAATCATGCGAGATTTTGTTTTTGCCTGCTTTATAACTTTTTTGGCTATTTGGTAATGTTGATACTTCTTGTCCTAAAATTTCTAATTTAGTGAATACTACTTTGGGCAAACTTTTTGACTCGTTAAGTTTATCGATATCAATGATGTTTAGTCCATATACACCTCCAAAATATAACTTACCACTTATTCCTTTGTGAAAGGCTCCACCATTAAATTCAACGCTCTGAAGTCCATCTGAAAGCGAAAAATTTCTTGCGGAATGTGATTTGATATTGAAACGCGAAATTCCTAAATTGGTGCTTAACCAAATATTACCTTCATTGTCGGGCAGAACTCCATATATTACATCGTTGGGTAATCCATTGGCTGTTCCGAAGTACTTAAATATTTCTTTCTTTGGATTAAAAAGATTCAAGCCACTATTTGTTCCAATCCAAAAATTACCCTCTGGAGTTTCATAAATCGAAAAAACAATATTATCAGATATGCTGCCTGTTTTATTAGGATCGTTTTTGTAATGTATAAAACTCTCAGTTTTTGGGTCAAACCTGTTTAGTCCACCACCATAAGTTCCTATCCATAAATATCCATTTTTGTCTTCGTGAATAGCAGAGTAAATAAAGTTATGAGAAATAGAATTTGACTTATCTATTTCATTTTTATAGACAATAAACCTGCCAGTGTTTCTATCGAGCTTGTTTAATCCATCTCTTGTTCCCACCCAAATATTGCTTTTGGAATCCTCCATTATTACACGAACGGAATTGTTTGAGATTGAGCCTGGCTTCTCCGGGTTGTGTTTATAATGAATAAACTTTTTTGTTCCAGGATTATACTTACTCAACCCTCCACCATCAGTTCCTATCCATATTATGCCTTTTCTATCCTGAAAAATCTTTTTGACAGACGAATGAGGTAATGAATTCGGATTACCAGGAATATGTTCGATAGTCTCAAAATTGTTATTGACTGGATTGTAAATAGAAATGTTACAATCATTAGTTCCGATCCAAACTTTTCCTTCAGTATCTTCAAGAATGGTCCAGACAAAATTACTTGATAAGCTATTTGGGTTTAAGGGATCGTGTTTAATGAGTTCAAATTTCTGCCAGGACGAATTAAAGGCGCTTATCCCAGCACCAAAAGTTCCGAACCATATTGTGCCTGAAGAATCTTCATATATACAATTAATTGAGTTTTCTGATAGACTAGTTAGGTCAACCTTGTTGTTTCTGTAATTATTTGTTGTTTTTTTTTGCGGATTTATTTTGTAAACTCCATTACCAAAAGTTCCAAACCAAATAGTACCCTCTTTATCTTGCAGAAGAGGTTTGTTTGTTCTGATAGCCAGACTATGAGATAAATCTGTGGAATTTATTAGTTGATGAATGGTTTTGTTTTCAGCCTTGAGATAAAGCAAACCTTTATCAGTTGCAATCCAAGTTTGATTATCTTCATCAATTAGGATATTTTCTATATGTTGGCCGATGTTTATTTCATTTACGAAGTCTATTACTGCTGTGTTTTCTTCGTATTGAATATTATATGTACTTATTGTTTGCCCTGAGCCAATCCAAATTTGCGAGTTTTGTTTTTTAATTATAGTAATTGGGGTTCTCAAGTATTGCTCTTCAATACTATTATTCAGAATAGAAAAAGAAAACAATCCTTTACCTGTTCCAATAAGCAACAGGTCTTCGTTTACTTGTATTATTGAATTAATTGAAGTTGAGAGTTCTGGTATTTTATCTGAGATTATCTCATTTTTATTGGTAGTCAGGTTTATTATATTCAAGCCACTTAAAGTGCCAACAATTAGTTTCTCTTTATTTGTTTGAAAAATTGTTGTAATTGTATCATTAGATATTCTATTATATCCAGATTTGTTTTGTTTATACTGAATAAACTTTTCCGTTACCGGGTTATAAAAAGTTAATCCTCCTTTTGAACCGAACCATAAATTACTATTGCTGTCTTCGAAAACACTTTCGATCCATTTATAAGAAATGCTATTTGTGTCATAAGGATTAGCTCTGAATATTTTGAAATTTTTGCCATCGAACCTGTTCAAGCCATCCTCAGTTCCAAACCACATAAAGCCCTTGCTGTCTTTAAAAACGCAGTATACCGAACTTAAAGAAAGTCCGTCGTTTATGGTTATGCTCTCGAATTGAATATTAGTATTACTAGCAAAAGCATTGGAATAGAAAGCAAGAAATGTGAACAGAATAATATATTTTATGCTTTTCAATAGTGATGATTTTAAAGTAATATAAATACTTATAAACGGTAAGTTAAAACTATGAAAGGAGAATATCAAACAGCTTAAAAAGTATAGATGGTGAGAAAATTCATGTAAGTAGCAATATAAAAGTGCAAGTGAGCGGTAGATGCAATTGTTATTTTAACTATTTTTATGAAATGCACTTTTTAATTGAAGCTTATATTCCTGTAGTTTTCAATTTTAATATGCGAATACCTAGCCTTACTTTGTTAAAAGTATATTGAGAATAATCTAAAAAGAACAGGTCTGATGAATTCTTTAATTGTTGAAGGAGATAAATCCACACCCAAAATAAATTTAGATCCAGTTAGCGGATTGCTTGAAATGAGTGGACTGGCTGTTCCTGAGGATGTAAGAGACCTTTCTGCTCCTGTAATGAAATGGTTAACAAACTATTGCTCTTCACCAAAACCATCAACGGAATTAACTCTTTTTTTTGAATATATTAATACAGCAGCTACAAAGTTTATTTTTCAGGTTTGCAAGTTTTTAGATGATGCACATGGTTGTGATACCAATGTGAAGTTAATCTGGAAATATTTTAGGGGCGATTCGGAGATGTTGGAATTAGGTGAAGAAATGTTCGAAGATTTCAATTGTGTTACAGAAATTGTTGCTGTTGATGAACTTCCATAATGAGTTTTGCTTATTCGCATCTGCATTATATTGGGATTGAATAAAAAAATATATCTAATTTTTTATCTCCTTCTTAATTAAGAAATCAGGGTTTAAAATCTTTTGTCGAAAATAGTAAGCAAGAAAACAATATAATACGTCATTACGAATGACTAAATACAGTTTTTCGGTCTTGGACTACCACGATTAACTTGTATTGATGCGATACATTACCATTAATCAAGACACCGTCTCTACTATGGTTCTTTAATGTCTTTTGCTTTCATAAATCGCATTGTTCCAAGCATCCATTTTGGAAGAGGTTTTGTTGGATTCCTTTTTTGCAGATTCAAAAAGATTCCAAGTTTTTCGATTATAGGAAGTTTATGTGTTTCTACATATTCAATCAGTGTGCCGTCAGGATCTTCGTTGTATGCAAATAAGCCGGCAGCTTCACCCATATCAAAACTCTTTTCTTTAAAAACAGCTCCGGTATCAACAGTGAAGGGATACCCCTCTTTTTTACATAATTCTCGCATTTCGTCCATTCCCTGAATATCAAAACAAAGATGAATAAAACCAAGTTCGCCCCAGTATCTTTTTTCATAATTGAATATTTTCTGAGGTTCTCGATTTAGAACTTGTATGAGCTCAATTTCACTTACATCGAACAAATTTGAAAATGGTCCCATGCGTTTTTTACTATGTTTTAGTAAAACTCTTCGGAACTCACTATCGCCACCAGGCAAGGCTGATAGGTCTTCGAAAGTTCCGGATTTATCAAAAACTACAGTGTCGTAACCAAGAATAGATGAATAAAAACTTTTTGATTTTTCTATATCTGTGCATCCAATAATTGCTCCATATCCACCTCCTGTATGTTTTTTTTCATTGCGAAACCACACATCGCTGGGAACAAGTTGGAATATATTTCCATATGGGTCTTTAATAAAGAATTGTTTGCGACCCTCAACGTCATAAATTTTTCCAATAATATTTTGCTTCTCTTCTACATACCAATTATAAGTTTTCTCCGGATTTTTACATTTAATTTTAGCTGCAAAAATTCCAAGGTCTCCTAATTGTATTTGCGACTCTGGACCTCTCGGCTCTAATCCGGTATGATTCCAAATTTCAAAACCAGCTCCGCCTTCAAGGGTTATTGCAATTGCAGCATGCTTTTCCCGAGATTCATTTCCTGTATATGGTAACATATATTCAGCAGGATTCTCATCTTCTAGAACACGAATATCTACCCCAAAATATTTTTTGTACCAGCCCCAAGCTTCATGTAAGTTATTTACTCCAATACCTATTTGTTGAATTCCACTTATAATTATATCCTTCATATAGATTTAACTGTTATGTTGGTTTTACTTTCGAAGCCATTTTATAATAAAGGGCAGGAAGAAATTTTCTTATTTTTACCATTATTAATTCACTTCCACCCACAAGGAAATCTTTCTTTTTTCTTCTGATGGCATTAATAATCTTACGAGCACAAACATCGGAAGGCATACCATTAGCCTGACCAGGGTCCATTACTCCATGTTTAGCTCCATCTTTATCAATTGCGTTTAGGGAGATGTTTGTTGAAATTCTTCCCGGACTAACAATTGTAACATTAATATTATCTGGTTTTAGTTCTGCACGCAAGCTTTCAAAATATCCCTGAAGAGCATGTTTTGATGCCGAATAGGCAGTTCTTAAGGGGAAACCAAACTTACCAACTATACTGCTTACAACCACAATGTGCCCCTTCTGATTACTAACCATTGTAGGTAATACCTCTTTAGTTAAAGTAATTGCTCCGAAGAAATTGGTTTCCATTATTTTTCTGTCAACATCAACAGGTGTTTCAACTGCAGATGCGCGCTGGCTTATACCTCCGTTATTAACTAGTATGTCAATTGAAGAATAAGTCTCCAAAACAGTTTTAGCTGCCTGTTCAATTGATTTTGGTTCAGCAAGATCGAGAATTACAATTTGACATTTGGCGCCAATAGCTTCACATGCTTTGCTTACTTCCTCTAGTTTTTCCTTATTTCGCCCGGAAAGCACCAATTTCGGAGAGTATTTCGCCCATTCTAAAGCAAGTGCTTTTCCAATGCCTGAGGAGGCACCTGTTATCCAAATAGTTTTATTCTGAAATTGCATGACAAGTTCTTTTTAAAGCTGCCGAAAATAATAATTATTGATAGATGTTACAAAGCAATTGACTTATTTGTGTCTATTTGTTTGTAATTAAGTCCATTTGCTCTATAATGCTCTTGTAAGATTCAATAGCTTCAATCAGCAATGGATTTTTTTTGCGATTAAAAGTATACCTTATGCGAGCAAAAGATTTAATAAATATTTTTCTTATAGTTAATGCTAATATACCGCTAATTGGTATTAGTATAATATAAGTAATTTTTAACCACCAAGCAGGAATAAATATCAGAGCAAGTATCGCCAGGGCTAAATAATAAATAATTAGCAAAATACTTCCCATACTCCATTTAACTGTACTAGCAAATTGAGGGTCTTTAATTTTCTTCGCAAATATAGGTGGAATGAAGAAATGTGGCCAGTTATTAATAATTCCAAGTAAAATCATTGGAGATGTAACAAAGCATAACAACAAATTAATAAAATTCATTAATATAGAATATCTTTCTCTTGAGAATACCCAATCGCGTAAATTAAGGCTGTCTCTTTTAGATGCATAAGCTTTATATGTTTTGTCAAGTTTTTCAATTTTTTGAGGTTCTGATTCAAGAGTAGCATCCAGTTTTCGAATTATTTCTTTATCGGCTTTAAACTTCGCATATAAACCACGACCTTTCTCACCCAATTTCTTTCTCATGATATTATTGTAGACACTGCACACTCCCAAAAAAGAATCGTAATAGTCATCTGTTTCTATGTGAATCATTAGTTTCTTAATTTCCTCAGAAAGTCTAAGTTTAATCGCATTGGTTGCTTCTACCGGATTTTTTTCATATAGGTCCCAATATTCAGATACTTCAATTGGCTCGCCGTATATTATTAACAATGTTTGTCTGAACTTATGAAAGTGGTTGTAGTTAATTCCGCAAGGAAGGATTTTTATTTTCTTTTCATTTCCATATTCTGATTGCGCTTTAAAAGCAATGCGAAACACTCCCTTAACCAACGGGCGTAGCATACGTTTAGGGCCATGATTTCCTTCTGGAAACAGAGCTAGTTTTTTATTCAACTTTAAAACGCCAACGCAGGTATCGAAAACTTCTTCATTTTTTTTAAGGCTGTCAATACCATCTCTAATTCTATATACAGGCAACATTTTAAATATGGTGAGAATCTTTTGTGCGGTCGGGGATTTAAACGCATCGGCACGAGCAAGAAAAATGTTACGTCCAGGCAGATGGGTTGCGAATGCCATGGGATCCATTAAAGCATTCTGATGGTTTGAAGTAACAATTGCACTCTGATTTGAAAGTACATTTTGTTTGTTTATTTCAGTAATTTTCCGATAATATGCCCTATATGTTGTGCGGCCAATAATAATCTTAAAAAGAAAATAAAATCCGGATCGCTTTATCAGGTCTTTAGCACTAATCATATAAAAATTTTGAGCACAAAGATAATATTTCCTCTGAAAAGCTAAATTATTCTTTTGGAGTACGCAAGGACCATATTCCAGCAACGGTAAGTCCGGATATAATATGCCAAATACCCCACCATGCTGCAATAAATGCCATTCCTCCGTTATTAAGTTCAAGAGGGAAAATTTTGGGATTAAATAATAGAACTAGTGCAAGACCTGAATTTTGAATTCCGGTTTCAATAGTAATTGCTCGTCTGCTGGCTCCTCGTATTTTAAATATTCGGGCAAAAAGGTTGCCGGAAAGCAATGCAATTATATTATGTATAAGAACAATAACAAATATGAACTTAATATAAGCAAAGAAGTATTTAGAGTTGTTTGAAAGCATAATTCCGACAAGGACAAAAAATATTACAATGGAAGCAATTCTTATTGGTTTGTTAATTTTTGCTGTGATTTTTGGAAGGAAGTGATTAAATAACATGCCAGCAATTAAAGGAATACCTAATAGAATTAATACGGCTCTAAACATTTTATTTGGTTGAATTACCAGTGGCTGTATTAACTCACTTGATTCACAACTTAATATTTTATTATACAGGTTACCATAAATATCGAAATTTAAAGGCGTGAAAATAATTGCTGCCATTGTTGCAATAGCTGTTAGAGTAACTGATAATGCGGCATTTCCTTTTGCCAGCGAGGTCATGAAATTACTTATGTTGCCTCCAGGGCAAGCTGCAACCAGAATCATTCCTAAAGCTATTGTTGGAGTAATCCAGCGACCAATTATAAGGATAAAAACAAAAGTGATTGCCGGAAGAACCAAGAATTGAGATACAAAGCCGATTATTGGAAGTTTAGGATTAGTAAAGATATATTTAAAATGTTCGAGTTTTATCCCCAAAGCAACTCCAAACATTATAAAAGCAAGTGTAATATTTAAAACAAAAATTCCATCTTGAGAGAAATTAAGGCGTACTTCATCAAGTACTTTTAATGTTTCGTTCATATGTCTTTATTTATGTGAAAAGTCCAAAAAATGAACTTGTAAGCAGAGTTTAATATTCTTTGAAAAGCATAAAACTTTCCTAATTTTACTAAGCTGTTATTTGTTTGGTAATGGCGAAATTTGATAAAGTAAACCGTAGCGATTAATTGTAAATATAAAAAAATATGAGTAACTGGAACGATTCTTTTATTAAAGTTGATAGTAGAGACCTTTCTGAAAATATTTTTCGTCTTTTTGGAGAAGACTGGTTTTTAATAACAGCTGGAAAGCCGGATAATTTTAATTTAATGACTGCAAGCTGGGGTACAATGGGGATGTTTTGGAATAAACCTATTGCAATTTGTTTTATTCGACCTACAAGGCATACCTTTAATTTTTCTGAAGAAGAAGATTATTTTTCAATGAGTTTTCTGAAAGAAGGTAACCGCGAAATTCTAAATTATTGTGGTTCAAAATCGGGTAGAGATTTTAATAAAATAACAGAAACCGGATTATTGCCAGTTGAAATGGAAAATGGCACTATTGGTTATGAGCAGGCTAAGTTAATAGTAGAATGTAAGAAAATATATTTTGATGATTTGAAACCAGTTTTCTTTTTACCTGACAATGCAGATGAAAAATTTTATCCAAATAAAGATTACCATAGAATGTATTTTGGAGAAATAGTAGCAGTATATCAGGCTAAGTAAATATTGTTTTAAGTCACCAAAAACTATCACGCAAGCTTCTATAAATAGAAAGAAATCTTGGGAGACGAATTTGAGAGCTGGCGTTTATCAAATGTTCAAGTCGATGACATATTGGTAGTTGGATTAATTTTTAACCAAAAGTTAAAGCGTTAACGGGAAATTAGCGGAAGTCGCAACATGTTGCTGGCAACTGATTTTTCACATGCAGTTACAAATACCGATTATAATGTTAATCTCCTGTTCTATCTTCAGAAAAGAATAGATAATTTCAGTCTTGGGTGTGGGTATGTAACTTACCTGGTTGGAAACAAAATAAAGAGGTTGCCTATTGGGTATTTAGCATAGGTAAACAATAGGTTAAACATTGGAATTATGGCTCCTCTATTGTTAGCTTTTAAGTATAATTTCGTGATAAAAACATGCTTCTATTAATTGGGTAACCAGACTTTTATATTATTGAATATTTTCTTAAGATATTAGAATTAGACTAACGGTTTAAGGTTGCAAAGGTCTGGCTTTCAACTTCCGTTTTTACTAAAACTCAACTTTTCCCGATTCAATATCACGGTAATGTTTTGAAAGAACAGACAGTAGATTACTGAAAGTTTGCATAGCTCCAGTGGTTTTCTGTGTCACTTCTTTTTTCTTTAAACGTAGGAGCAGAAGTCCATAAAGTCCATTAAAGCAGACCTCAATATCATTTGCTTCGGGCATCTGAAGCTTTTCGCGGAAGGCCTCAATATTTGGTTTGGCGAATGAGAAAGTGTTCAGGTATGGCTCATTTTTAACTTCATGAATTAAGCGTTTATGCAGCTCGTAAAGTTCGTCTGTAATTCCTTTAACTATTTTTAAATGTCCTTTTGTCTGAAGCCCTTCTTCATGCATCGCTAGAATTAGGTTTGCGTACCAGTCTCTAATATCAGCTATTATCTTTTCAGGCTTATTGAATTGTGAAATAAGTCTTTCTTCAACAATATTCATGTCAAATTCCAAGGCACGTAAGGTGTCTTCCATTTGCCACATATATAATACATATTCAGCAATATTCTTTTTTCTTTTATCTTGGGCAATTAACATATCATCTAGTTATTATCAGTTTTCAATTTATCAATTATGCGCCTTTCTCTTTTGGTAGGCCTGCCTGTACCTCTCTCTCGTTGAACAAAAAAAGTTTCATTGATTTTTAATTTATCTAGTTCTTCAACTGAAGTAAGATCTTCAATATAATCTGGCACCAGCTTGGCCGGAAGTCTATTCTTTACAAGTGATTTTATTTTATATGTATAAATTACAGGTGGTTTCCGAACCGTTATAGTCTCGTTACCGGTAAGCTCTTTTGAAGCTTTTGCGGGTATGTTATTAATTAAGACCCTTCCTTTATTACAGGAATCGGCAGCGATACTCCTGGTTTTAAAAATACGAACGGCCCACAACCATTTATCAATTCTTACTTTGTTCATGCCTCAAAAATAGCAAAAAGCTGTGCAGATATATAGATAATAGAGTGGATATTTTAATTAATAAATTGCAAATTGTAGTATATGACCAATTAGATATTATTATCTTAGGACAGCATGATTTAATGCGGTAAAAAACAAAACTTTTATCATGCCTTTAAAGCAAATGTCTATATTTAGATTAAATAGATGAAAAGAATCATATTTTCTGAAAGAAAAATCTGATTGAAATCATACTCCATACATGTGGAGCATATTACTTTAACATTAAATTTTTAAAAGAGTTATTAAATAAAAGTATAGCTATGGATGTAGATAAAATAATGCAGTCACTGGAAAATAGAAATCCAGGCGAAACTGAATATTTACAGGCAGTTCATGAGGTGTTAGAATCTATTGTTGATGTTTATAATCAAAATCCGCAATTTGAGTCAGCTGGTATAATCGAGCGATTAATTGAACCAGATAGGGTTCTAACTTTTAAAGTACCTTGGGTTGATGATGAAGGTAAAGTTCATGTTAATCGTGGTTTTCGTGTTCAATTCAATAATGCTATTGGACCTTATAAAGGTGGATTGCGTTTTCACCCTAGTGTAAACTTAAGTACACTTAAATTTTTAGGCTTTGAGCAAATATTTAAGAATGCTCTTACAACCCTTCCAATGGGGGGAGGAAAAGGTGGTTCTGACTTTCAACCTAAAGGAAAATCGAACGCTGAAATAATGCGTTTCTGCCAATCATTTATGATGGAGTTATGGCGAATTATTGGGCCTGAAACAGATGTTCCGGCTGGAGATATTGGTGTTGGCGGACGTGAAATCGGTTTCTTGTACGGAGCTTATAAAAAATTAACACACGAGCATGTAGGTGTTTTAACTGGTAAAGGTGTAAACTGGGGTGGTAGCTTAATTCGACCTGAAGCAACTGGCTTTGGAGCTGTTTATTTTGCAAAAGAAATGCTGGAAACAAAGAATGAAACATTTGAAGGTAAGATAGTTACTCTTTCTGGATTTGGAAATGTAGCATGGGGTGCAGCTATAAAGCTTAATGAGCTTGGAGCAAAAGTTGTTACTATTTCTGGTCCTGACGGATACATATATGATAAAGAAGGAATAAGTGGTGAGAAAATAGAATATATGCTTGAGTTAAGGTCAAGTAACGAAGATATTGTTTCTCCATATGCTGAAGAATTTGAAGGCGCAGAATTCCATAAAGGCAAAAGACCTTGGGAAGTGAAATGTGATATCGCAATGCCTTGTGCAATTCAAAACGAGCTTGATGTAAATGATGCTGAGCAACTAGTAGCACATGGTTGTTTTTGCGTTAGCGAAGGTGCAAACATGCCATGTACTCCGGAAGCAATTGAAGTTATTCAGGGCGCTAAACTATTATACGCACCGGGTAAAGCAGCGAATGCTGGCGGTGTTGGAACCTCAGGCCTTGAAATGTCGCAAAATTCAATGAAACTTGGTTGGCCAAGAGAAGAAGTAGACAATCGTTTGCATCAGATTATGAAAGCTATTCACGAAACATGCAAACAATATGGGACAAATGCTGATGGATATGTAGATTACGTAAAAGGAGCAAATATTGCAGGTTTCCTTAAGGTTGCAGACTCAATGATTGACCAGGGAATTATTTAAGAAGAATAATCCTTAGAAATATTTTAAGTTGACCCGGATTCATAAAAAGAATCTGGGTTTTTTTTGCCTGGTATTATTGGTTTATAGGTGGTTAATGATTTATATCATTAATATTCACTCTTAAATTTTAAAACTTATATGAAAAGCAAAACCATATATCATGGACACTAAATTTTTCTTAGATGAACTAATCAAAATTCATCCAGGCGAGCCCGAATTTCATCAGGCCGTTGGAGAAGTTCTCGAATCAATCGAGGAAGTGTATAACCAAAACCCTCAGTTCGAGGCAAATAAAATTATCGAACGACTTGTTGAACCCGACAGGATTATCATTTTCCGTGTTCCGTGGTTAGACGATGATGGGGAAGTGCATGTCAACCGAGGCTATCGAATTGAATTCAATAGTGCCATAGGTCCTTACAAAGGTGGTCTACGTTTTCATCCCGAAGTAAGTCTGGGAACATTCAAGTTCCTTGGTTTCGAGCAAATTTTCAAAAATGCACTTACAGGCTTACCGATGGGGGGAGGTAAAGGTGGTTCTGACTTTGATCCGAAAGGAAAAACTAATTCTGAAGTTATGCGCTTCTGTCAGAGTTTTATGACAGAGTTATACAGACATATTGGACCAGAAACAGATGTGCCAGCTGGAGATATTGGTGTTGGTGGACGCGAGATTGGGTTCTTATATGGTCAGTATAAAAGAATTGTAAACAGATTCGAAGGTGTATTAACCGGTAAAGGTTTAAACTGGGGAGGTAGCTGGATTCGTAAGGAAGCTACAGGCTATGGACTAGTATATCTAACCGATCAATTCCTAAAATCAAATGGCACTTCTATTTCCGGGAAAAGAATTGCAATGTCAGGTTCAGGAAATGTAGCAATTTATGCAGCCGAGAAGGCTATGCAACTAGGAGGAAAAGTAATTTCTATGAGCGATTCCAATGGTTGTATAATTGATGAAGATGGAATAGACCTTGATTTGGTTAAGGAAATAAAAGAAGTTAACAGGGGTCGAATTAAGGAGTATGTGGAATCAAAACCTTATGCTACATATAGCGAAAATCGCGATGATGTTTGGCAAATTAAATGCGATGTTGCAATGCCTAATGCCACTCAGAATGAAGTAAGTCTGGATTCGGCTAAGGCTCTTGTTAAAAATGGATGCATTGTAATTGGCGAAGGTGCAAATATGCCTGTAATGCCTGATGCTGTTCATTATTTCTTAGAGCAAAAAATCGGAATGCTTCCGGGTAAGGCAGCAAATGCTGGTGGTGTAGCTGTTTCGGGACTTGAGATGACTCAAAACTCCATGAAACTTCAATGGATGCCAAAAGAGGTTGACCAACGGTTATTTCACATCATGGAAACTATTCATGAAGAATGTGTGAGACACGGTAAACAAGCCGACGGTTTTGTCGATTATGTAAAAGGTGCCAATGTTGCCGGTTTCTTGAAAGTAGCATATTCGATGATTGATCAAGGTTTGATTTGACGATAAATAATAATTTGCATTCTTGCTATTAAGTTGAGTTAAAGTCCGTGAAGGTTATTCTTTTACGGGCTTTTTATTTGCTAGTATGGTTGATCTTTTATTTCAACATAATAAAACATGTTATTAAAAAGTTGAAAACAATATTATTTGAGACCAATTCATGAAAATGATACTTCTATCTTTGCGCCCTTGATTAAACATAAAAAATTAGCAAAGATGAATACGTGGTTTGAATGTAAAGTTCGGTATCAGAAAATTGATGAGAATGGTAAAGAAAGAGTAGCAAATGAGCCCTATTTAATAGATGCAGTTTCGTTTACCGATGCAGAAGCTAGGATTAATAAGGAAATGGAACCATACATAACAGGTGAATTTGGTGTGACTAATATTAAAATTGCTAATTATAGTGAAATTTTACCTGATGAAGCTGGTGACAGATGGTTCAGATGTAAAGTTACTTTTATTACCATTGATGAGGAAAAAGGGAAAGAACGTAAAACAAGTACCAATATGCTTGTACAGGCAAACAATGTGAAAGAAGCCTATGAAAACGTTCAGGAATCGATGAGTGGAATGACAAGCGATTATACAATTCCTAGTGTAACAGAATCGCCAATTTTGGATGTATTTCCTTACTCTGCAGAAGAGACAATCCCAGAAAATTACAAGCCGGTTGAAGAAGTAGAAACAACTGAAGAATAAAGGTATTGTAATTGTAAGGGTACCAAGGCGGCCGAAATAAAGTGAGGTTTGACGAAAGTCAACCTTTACTTTTATTAAGTATTGTGACCGCAAAGCTGCTAATAGTGACAACTTATAATAGGAAGTAATAGAGACAAATATTATTAACCTTTTTCAGTATAGTTTTTTGTTACGGACAAGCACGTTTCTATATCGTCATGTAGATGATTGAACATTGAACACAAAACAAGTCGGAAGTTAACTTCTGTCAACCCCAAAAATCTTCATCACATTCTCTTTGTAAATCTTGCCAACCGGGAGTTTGGTATTAAAGACTTCTATGAGGCTACCTTCAAGCGACTGGATTTCCTGAATTGAAACAATGTATGATTTATGAATACGTATAAAAAGCTTTTCAGGCAAGGCATCTTCAAGTTGTTTTAAAGATGTTAGGGCTGTAATCTTTTTCTTTTCAGTATGAAAAGTTACATATGCTTTTTGTCCTTCAATGTATTTTAAATCAGCAAAGTTTATTTTGTAAAATTTGCGATCGGCTCTTATCGTCAGGTAAGTATCTGTAAACGATGTTTGTGCCTGAATTGGTATTGAGGAATTATCAGTTCCCACCTTATTCTCAAGCTTATCGATAACTTTATTTACAGCCTGAAAAAAACGATCAAACGAAAAAGGCTTTAGCAAATAGTCAACAACACTTAGGTTATATCCTTCTAGTGCATATTCCTGATAGGCAGTTGTAAAAATGACCTCGGGAGCATGCGTAAGGCTTCGCAAAAAATCTACACCTGTTAAGTCGGGCATTTGAATATCGAGAAACAGTAAGTCAACCTCCCCTGATTTTATGAGTTCGGTAGCTTTTAGTGGCGAGTTAAATTCTCCCAGTAGCTCAAGTTGAGGTATTTTTGAAATATAGTTCTTTATATACTCCCGAGCCAGCCGTTCATCATCAATAACCAGGCATTTTATTTTCATAGTTTCCTTCACTTCTTTTACATTCAAAAGTTCATATCATGCTGTCTACTATATATTTAAACTCAATTCAACTCTAAAAAGGTTATCCTTCTCATTAATATTCAATGTATGTTCTCCTGGATAAATAATATTTAACCGATGTTGAACATTTTTAATGCCGGTTCCACTGCCAGCTAAAGGCTTATTCTCACTAGCGATACTATTTTCTATAGTAAAATACAGTTTTTTATTTTCATACTTCACACTAATATTAACATAGGCATCTTCATTTTCCTCAATACGGCTATATTTAAAAGCATTTTCGATAAACGGAATAAACAGCATGGGAGCAATTTCAATATTATTTGTTTCCAAATCGGCTTGCAATTTTATATTTTGCACATATTCCGATTTCATTTGCTGAAAAGTATTAAAGTTTTCGATGTATTTTATTTCAGAGCTAACAGGAACACGATCTTTACTACAGTCGTAAAAAACGTAACGCAACATTTCCGATAGTTTCAACACACTTTCAGGAGCATTTTTTGCTTGCATGTAAGTAAGAGAGTATATATTATTAAGTGCATTAAAAATAAAGTGCGGATTAATCTGAGCTTTTAACAGTTTTAATTCAGTTTCTAACTTTTCTTCAATTAATAGCTTCTCATTTTCTTTTAAAAGATTGGTATGCTTAATTAAACGAATCGAAGTGCCTACAAGAAAGGTGAACACAACGCTTGTAAACAGTCTGACAAATGGAAATATTAAAGGGGGTTTTTCATAAAAATGAGTTATATGAGGACTTATTACATATATTTCTATTACAAATAAAAAGCCTGTAGATATGAGAATGAAAATTATCGATTTTTTCAAATACTCTCGTCCGTGTGCAAAGTATTTTGGAAATAACCAATGAATAGTAAACAAATATGCTAAAAGTAATGAAACGGCATCGATTAATGAAGACCATGCAGCCTGTATGGTTGGCTGAAAATAGCTTGACATGCTAAAAAAGAAAATATAAATAGATATCCAGACTAAAATCTGTATCCATGTCTTTCTTAATATTTTACCCATAATCTTATTTTTTTGCTAAAATATCCAAGCATCATCAACAACTAAAACTATTATTAACAAAAGTACATATTCTATAAACCAACAGCTTATTTTGCTTTACAAACGTAAATAACAGCTATAATCTGCTTAAAATAACCGTTGGTTTATATATTCAAGCAATTGGTTCATTAATCTTCATATAGTAATTCTAAACAAACAAATTTGAACATGAATTTACAAATGTGGAATTATTATACTTAAAGAAAATGACTAAGAAGAAATTACTTTACGGAGGAATAAGCATCGCAGTAATTATAATGGCTTTTATTTTTTCAAGCTACTTAATTAGCGCAAAACCAGCACCACGAAAAGATAACAAAAAAATAAGCGCCGTGTTTGTTAAAGCCGATAAGGTTAATTTAGTTGAAAACAAATCGGATATGGCCTACAGAGGTCGCGTAGCAGCATTCGATAATGTTTCGTTAGCAGCTGAAGTGCAAGGAAAAATCATGCAAGGTGATGTTCGTTTTAAAGTAGGTGAAAGCTTCTCTAAAAACGATGTACTTGTTAAAATTTATAGAGAAGATGTTGATGCATCTATAAAGTCAGGTAAAAGCTCATTTTTACAAACCCTGTCGAAAATATTACCCGATTTAAAAGTGGATTACCCAGACGAATATGAAAAGTGGGTTATATTTTTTAATGCTATTGATGTTGAAAAATCCTTACCTGCATTACCCAAAATAAATTCAAATAAAGAAAAGGTGTTTTTAGCAGCTAACAATGTACTGGCTAGCTTTTATACTTTGCAAAAACAGGAGATCAATTTAAGACGCTACACAATTTATGCCCCTTTTAGCGGCAGTTTTAAATCGGTGAACAAAGAAATTGGTGCCATAGCAAGTCCTGGTGCTGAATTGGCCACTATTATCCGTTCCGATAAACTAGAAGTTGTTGTTCCTGTATTTCCGAACGACTTACAATGGCTTAAAAAAGGCGATAAGGCTAAGATTACCAGTAACCAGAATAATATTCAAACAGCTACTATTTCTCGGATATCTGGCTTTGTTGATGAGGCAACTCAATCAGTCAACATTTACCTAACCTATCAAGCAAATGGGAAAAACAGTTTTTTGCAAGGTCAGTATGTCGATGTTACATTTAAAGGGGCAACTGTTACCGGATTTGAAATTCCTCGCGAAGCCTTGGTTGACAACTCATACGTGTACGAGTTAGCTCACAAAAAACTTAAAAAAGTACATGTTGATATTTTACGCCAGTTAAATGACACCTACATTATTGCTGGCATCGATGAAGGTAAAATAATCGTTACCGAATCGTTGGCTAACATTAGTAGTAACGTGGAATATTTAGCGAGATAAATCATGTGTTCATTGGCTCATTAATTCTTGTGGTGATCATTATTAAATGATCTTACTAGCAAATTATAAGAAGAGCAAATTATAAAAGAAAATGAAAAAAATATTATCACTTTTTGTTAAGTATCCGTTTTACGGGAAAATGGTAATTCTGGTACTTGTATTGCTAGGAAGTATTTCGCTTATGCAAATGCGAAAAGCAACTTTTCCTCTAATTGAATCAAAAGTAATTACCGTATCGGTTTCTTACCCTGGAGCTACACCTAAAGAAATGGACGAAGGAATAACCGCATTGGTTGAAAACAGCATACGCGGGATTTCCGGAATAAAGGAGTTTACTTCGCAATCACGTGAAGGTTCAGCAAGCATTACTGTAATTGCCCTAAATGGTTATGATATGGATGAGCTCCTATCTGACGTTAAAAATGCAGTCGATGGAATCTCTAATTTTCCAGCAGCAGCTGAACGTCCTATAGTTTCAAAAAACCGGGCCAGAGATATAGCTATGTTTATGTCGCTTTCTTCTGAATCAAGCGATTTACTGGAACTAAACAAGATGGCCAATCGTATTGAAGACGATTTATTGACTACAGGTAAAATTTCACAAATTTCAATATTTGGTGTTCCTCGTAATTTAGAATTAGCCGTTGAACTTGACGAAACACAAATGCGAAGGTATAACCTTACATTTACTGAGATACAAAATGCAATTTCAAGCAGCAATATTGATATGTCGGGAGGAACTATCCGTAATCCGCGCGAACAAATAAAGGTGATTAGCCGTAACCGCTCGGTTGACCCTGATGATATAAGGAAAATAGTAATTAAAGCCAATGAAAATGGCCAGTTAATCACTGTTGGCGACGTTGCAACAGTTACTCTGCAAACTCCCGAAGACCCATCCAACGGTTTCATCGATAAAAAGGCGAGCGTAACTTTTATGATTCAAAAGCTGGCAACAGAAGACTTGGAAGCCATTTCAATTATTATTAATAATTATATAAAAGATTTCAACGATAAAAAGAATGGTTTTCAATTAAGTGTAAAAATGGATTTTCTGAATTTAATAGAGGGGCAATTATCTATTCTTATTAGTAACGGCATCTTAGGTGTTATTCTGGTTGTTTTACTATTGTCTCTACTTTTAGATATCCGCTTATCGTTATGGGTAGCTTGGGGAATTCCAGCTTCTTTTTTGGGGATGTTTATTGTTGCAGGCCTGACAGGAGTAACAATAAATATGATTAGTCTGTTTGGAATGATTCTCATTATTGGTATTCTGGTTGATGATGGGGTGGTAATTGGTGAAAATATTTTCACACATTTCGAAATGGGGAAATCGCCTCGTCGTGCTGCTATTGATGGTACTTTAGAGGTGCTACCTGCTGTTTTTACTTCGGTAGCTACCACCATGATTGCCTTCTCTCCACTTTTCTTTATTGAAGGACAAATGGAAATGATGTATGAAATGGCCTTTGTTGTAGTTGTTTGTTTAGCCTTTTCATTGCTTGAAGGAATGTTTGTTTTGCCTGGTCACCTGGCTAATCCTAAAGTGCTTAAGCCACAAAACAATACATCGGCTTACGGTAAGTTACGTACCAGGCTCGACAAGTATATTTTTGGTTTTCGTGATAAAGTTTATGCTCCATTTTTAAACTCAATTTTAAAACACAAAGGATTATCAATGGCTGGAGTAACAGCGATGTTCATTATTACTATTGGTTTAGTAGGAGGTGGGAAAATTGGATTTACTTTTTTTCCTTCTGCCCCTTCTGATATGTTTACCATTGATATTGCACTTAAACCAGGTGTAAACGAGAGGATTACAACAGAGAAATTATTTTTTATTGAGGATAAGGTGTGGGAAGTTAACCAGGAATTAATGGAAAAATATGGCGATACACTATCCTATGTCTCATCAATGAATGTTAGCATTGGAAATTCATTTGGCAGAACCGAAAATGGAACCAATGCAGGTATGATTCGTGTGTTTTTGAATTCATTGGAGAAAACGCAGGTTTCCGATGAATTATTAAAACGTGAAATTGCAAATAAAGTCGGGAAAATACCTGAAGCTTACAAATTTGCTGTGGGAGCATCTAACCGTTTTGGAGCTCCGGTTTCCATAAGTCTATTGGGGTATGATCCGGAAGAATTGGAAGCAGCTAAAAATGAACTTGAAGCTGAATTGGCTAAAATGCCAGCTTTGTTTAACATTACCAACAATAGCCAAATAGGTAGCCAGGAATTACGATTAAAATTAAAACCCGAAGCTTATGCGCTGGGATTAACTCCCCGCTCTCTAATGGCTGAGGTTCGCCAGGGATTTTATGGTGGTTTATCACAACGTATTCAAGAGGGTAAAGATGAAATATGGGTTTATGTGCGTTACTCACGTAATAATCGTGAAAATATCGGCCATTTAGAAAATATGTTGATACATACCCAAAAAGGAAATTATCCGCTTAGTAGAATTGCCGAAATTAGTACTGCCCGTAGTTTGAGTACTATCAACCATTTCAATGGTAAACGCGAAATTCGGGTCGATGCTTACCAGAAAGATCAAAGCCAGTCGGTGCCTGATATTTTAAGTTATATCGAATCTGATATTCTACCTGGAATTCTGAAAAAACATTCGGAAATAACTTTTATGCACCAGGGACAGCAAAAAGATAGTCAGGAGCAAATGGGAAGCCTGATGCTTTATTTTGGTCTGGCATTTTTAGTAATTGTTTTAGTCCTTATGATTTACTTCAAATCGTTCCGTCAGGGTATTTTAATTATTTTAATGATTCCTCTGGGCATAATTGGAGCCATATGGGGACATGGTATTCATGGGCAACCTATTTCAATGATGAGCCTTTGGGGCATGGTAGCCTTGTCGGGTGTAATTATTAACGATGCTATTGTATTTATGGCCAAATACAATCAAAACCTTGAGAAGGGTATGAAGATTTTAGAAGCTGTTAAAAATGCGGGTATTTCGCGTTTTAGAGCAATATTCTTAACCACTGTTACAACAGCAGCCGGGTTAATGCCTTTAATACTTGAAAATAGTCCGGATGCACGTATGCTAATTCCGATGGCTATAGCTTTAGCTTATGGAATTTTATTCGGGACTCTATTTATCCTAATAATACTACCTGTATTGGTTGTAATAAGCAATAAAGTAGCCTACAGATTTAAGAAGTTGCGTAGCAAAGAAGAATTTACACACGAGGATGTAGAAACAGCTGTAATCAACATGAGAATTGAGCAGACTTTGAGTAAGAATATGGCAAAAGAGTTTTAATAAACGAACGAAAAAGATTTTACAATGAAACAAATAATATCGATCCTCATAATATTCCTAAGTCTTTTAAATACAAAGGCACAGGAACAACTATCCATTTCGGATGCTATTCGAATTGGATTAGAAAACAATTATGATTTACAAATACAACGAAATTCCGAAGAAATAGCTGGAATAAATAATACTTGGGGTAATACTAGTATTGTGCCAAGCATTAGTTTTAATGCAACCGGACGTGAGAACTTTAATTACAACGATGCAGACAACTACAGACAACAAACAATAATGCCTGAATTAAGTCTTAACTGGGTGATTTTTAATGGTTTTTCTGCACGTATTAATAAGCAAATGTTTGAGGATTTAGAAGCCCAATCTAAAGGTAATACCTCAATCTTAGTTGAAAATACTATTCAGGATATAATACTGGCTTATAATAATTGTCTTTTGCAAAAAGAAATGGTTGAAGTTTTTAAAGAATTGGCAGACTTATCGGAAGATCGATATAATAAATCATTAGACAGTAAAGATATTGGAGCAGGAACTACTTATGAAAGCTTACAGGCAAAAACATCTTGGCTTGAAGACCAATCAAACTTTCTGCAACAAAAGGTAACTTTTGAAAATGCTGTGCGGACTTTAAATTTTGCTTTAGCGATAAATAGTGATGCAAAGTGGGAATTCACTTCAGATTTAACTACAGACACGCCTGATTATGATATTGAAAATCTTTCGGATAAAATGATGGGGGGTAATAGTACTTTGAAGAATCAATATATTTACCAAAGTCTGTTAGCGAAAGAAACAGCCTTGGCTAAAAGCGCGTATTCGCCTAAAGTAAGCTTAAATACTGGTATAGGTAATACTGATTTCGGAAAATATTATTCTGGAGCAACTCCTGATATTAATCAAAACTATACAGATGCTTATGTAGGAATTACTTTTTCATGGAATATCTTTAATGGAGGAACACGAAAACGTAGTATTGAAATTGCAAAAATATACGAAGAATCAGCTGATATTCAAACATCGCAAATAGCACAAAGTTTGAATAATAAACTATTGCAGATATATAGTAATTATCAAGTACAAAAAGCCGTTTTTGATTTAGCTAATGAACAGGAGGCAAGTGCCAAATTAAACTTGGAGCTTTCGGAAGAAAAGTTAAAAAACGGAAACATCAATTCATTTAATTATCGCGATGTACAAATCATGTACATGAATGCTGCTATTGCTAAATTCAAAGCTATTTATAATGTTATTCAATCAAATACCGATTTATTAAGAATTACCGGTGGAATAATTAGTGAATTTGATGCGTAAAAAACAAGCTGTATTCATATTATTATAATTTAAGCTTACATATCAGAGGGCATACAGGTGCGCCTATTGTATATCTACATCGAACAACGTTACAAGTGTTTTGGTTTGGAACGATAAAAAAGAGCATCCAATTAATTTCTGATGCTGCTGCTCAAATTTTGAAGGGACTAAGAATTTAGTAAATTTACTGTTTGTCAGGACTAAAATTGAGCTCTCAGTAAAATAAGGTATACTATTATGAATACTGAAAAGAAAGAAATACAGCTCCTACAGAAACAAATCCAAATCTTAGAAAAAGAAAAAAGAGCCTTTAAAAACAACGAAAAAATGTTTCAGGCATTAGTTGAAACTGCTGTTGGAGATATTGGGCAAGATTTTTTTGATAATATTGTAATAAAACTTTCTGATTGGTTAAAGGCAGAATGTGTAATTATAGGGCAGGTTATAGATAGCCATAAAGTTGAAGCTCTGTCAATGTATTTAGATAATGAAATAATTCATGGGTATTCATATGAGTTGAAAGGAACTCCCTGCGATTTAACTACTAAAAAGGGATATTGTACATATCGCGGAAATATTATTCAGCTTTTCCCTGAGGATAAAGATTTGGTTGGTATTAGGGCTGAAGGCTATGTAGGAACAGCTTTATACAACAAAGATGGAGCCCCAAATGGTATTCTATGTGCAATCTCACGAAGCAAACTTCAATTGCCACCACAAGCAGAAGATATTATGCGAATTGTTGGAGCAAGAATTACTGCAGAAATTGATAGAAGAAAAACACAACAAGCATTAAAATTATCAGAATCAAAACTAAAAGAAGCCAATGCATCAAAAGACAAGTTTTTTTCTATGATAGCACATGATTTAAAAACTCCCTTCATTTCTCTTATTGGGTTAAGCAAGATTCTAGTAAGGGATATTGAAACCCATAATTACGATAAAATTAAAAACTATGCTTTGACTATATATGATGTTTCAAATCATTCATATATTTTATTAGAAAATCTTCTGGTTTGGTCTATGACTCAAACAGGTAGAATACAGTTTTTTCAGGAAAGCTTTAATCTAAATGATTTAATTATTGAAGAATTGTATTTGTTAAATAGTATAGCTCAATACAAGGGTATCAAATTATTCAATAAAATAGAAACTGATTTGAATATTCTGGCTGACAGAAATATGGTAAGTACTATAATCAGAAATTTGATTTCAAATTCAATAAAATATACTCCAAACGGTGGCGAAATAATTTTATCTTCATTTAAGGAAAATTCAATATTAAGAATATCTGTTGCTGATACAGGTATAGGCATAAATCCCGAAAACTTAAAAAAACTGTTTATAACTAAAGAGGTTAATAGTACTGTAGGTACAAATAATGAAAAGGGAACCGGACTTGGATTAATTCTTTGTAAGGAATTTGTTGAAAAGCATAACGGAAAAATTTGGGTTGATAGTGAAGTTGGTAAAGGCAGTAAATTTAATTTCACCATACCAATTGCAAAGATATAATAGGTGAGCATAATCTATTTTAGTGCAAGTCGAATGTTAATTAATTGTATTTCTGTAACTAAATCAATATTCTATTCTTTATTATAATTTTAGAACCTTCAAATCATCGCTAGGGTAAAACTGAAGAATTTGGGAAGATTTACTATTATTAAACACATGTAAAATATTGGATTGTGTTCTATAAGATTCAAAAAGGAGCGAATTTGAAACAGTAAGCTTTTTAACCGATTTAAATTCGGCATAGTCAGCTAACAATATTACCTGACAAACATTACCTTCCATTTTACTAAGCGAATAATACTTAAAAACAATGACGTTTGTGTCAGCTGTTAAACGAAAACATTTATTAATGTAATTGGTCAAAGTCATAATTAAATAGTCATCCGGATTGGAATAATTAAAAGCGGGCTGTGGATATAGTTTTCGCAGAGCAGCCTCAAAATCATCAATAAAGAAATTAATGCTGAGAAAAACGGTTTTATCTTCAGAATTTATTTCCAGCTTACTTGTCGTTATCTTAATAGGATGTGCCATTATAGGCATAATAAAGAATAGGAAAAGATATAGAATCAGAAATTTTCTCATGTATCTAATATTACTTTTAGAATCATAGTAAGTGCTATTCCACCTCCGGCACCACTAATGTAAAATCTCCAATCGCGATGATTGACAGAGAAAAATTTAGTAGCTAAAAACAGAATGGAAAAAAATATACTAACAATAATTATTTGTCCAAATTCAATACCAACGTTAAAAGAGAACAATGGAAATATAATAGAGTTGTCAGTAATACCCATCATCATTGCCCTAAAGAAATTTGAAAAACCCATGCCGTGTATTAATCCAAAACCTATTGCCAGAAAATAGTTGTAATTATATACTCTCTTAGAAACTTTCCATGAAGTAATATTATAAATACTGGTTAATAAAATTGTTATCGGAATTAGCGTTTCTATCAATTGCTGATTGATGGTTATTATTTGAAGTGCCGATAAAGCAAGGGTTAATGTGTGTCCAATGGTAAAAGAAGTTACCAGAATAAGTAATTGCTTCAATTGCTTTATATTATAAACGGCACAAAGGGTAACTATAAAAACCATATGATCAAATCCATTGAAATCTGTTATATGATTAATACCTTGTCTAAAGTAAAAGATGAAATCGGCCATAAAACAAAATGTATGGTATTTTGTACTAAAACTATTTACTTAAACCTAAATGCAAGTTTTATGTTTAATATTGGAAACAATTAAGATTAAAAAAGATAGATGAAAATACAGTTTAAAGCACTATTGTTGCTATATATCATATTAGTTGTAAGTACTCAAAACACTTTTGCTCACCCAGAGAGAGCTTATTTCCTTTCAGGAAAAATAGGAGAAATTCAGGTAGGCATGAGAATTGATGAATTTGATAATATTTGTACACTAAATTATATTACCAATTCGAGTAAGAAGGAATTTACATTAAGGGGAAGTATTGAAATAGATTCCAGCTATATATTTCATCCATTAACCTGGATTGAAACAAATTCGGACCAAAATGAAAGCGAGAAATTAATTCTAAAGCAATTAAGCAATCATGCTTGGGAAGGAAAGTGGATTTTTGGAGATAGCATAATTCAAAAAGTAGTTTTAAAACCAATAAATATTGATTCCTTAAATCATCCTTATTTGGAGGTAATTAAAAAATATAATTTAAATGCATATTTTGCATACCGAACTAAAGACATTGTTTTCAAGAAAACCAGAACACAAAAAATCGCTGCCGGAATAAAGGTGGTTTGGTATAATGAGACTGAAACGGGAATTGAAATGTTTCGTGTACTCAAAAACAAACAACTGTCAGATGTTAAATCAATTAATGATTTTTTGACTTATGAACATCTTAGTCAAGTAGGCATTAGTCAATCAAAATCTAATGCAGATAAGCCCCAAATTTATGAGATTAATTGCACAGTTAATTTTTTAAACTCAAATTATTTATCATTCACGCTTAGAACTAAATCGAGCCATAATGAACATAATAAGAAGGAGAATGTCATTCATTATAACCTATACACAAAGACTGCACAAAGATTTATGCTTGAAGAAATAGTCTGGTTTGGAGAACAACCTAAGCCAAAAATTAGAGAAGGAGGCGAAAATTGGTTTGCCTATAGATATAAAGTTTTTGGAGCAAAAGTATTAGAAATATTTACTGCTATTTTTCCAGAAAAAATGATTGAAACAGAAGATGCAACTTGTAAGTATTCCGATGTGAAAATTTGGCAATTCCCTACCTGGTATATTACGAGAGAAGGTGTCTACCTTGGAAGTGTGTCTCAAACATTTGATCCTTTGTGCAATACAGCATCTTGGTCAATAATACCATGGGATTACTTGCAGGAGTATTTAATAGTAAACTCAGAACAGTTTTAAAACAGAGAAACCATAATCGCCGGAATTCCTTAGCGGGATGAACTGAAATTGTAGAGTCAAACAGATCTATAACCCAAAGCAGATCGAAATCTGTTAGCTTCGGTGAACTATTCTGCTTCTTCTGGAATTAAGATTCCTGCCCCTTGAGTTGCCTTGCATTTAAATTTAATATACTCACCATTATCGTTAGCTAGAGGCTTTCAACTTGATTGAGAACCGAGATCAACGGCAAAATGATAGTTAAGTTTAACTTAATTACATTGGAGCTTACGAATCGCTGAGGGTAATCTCTCCTTAGAATTACTAAAGTCTTATTCAGTTTATTACTCATACTCAACAATTATTTGCCACAATACTATAGTTACTTGTGGCAGAGACAGGAGAAAGAGAATAGTTAGTTTATTAATAAATTATTTCAGATTACGTTTCGATTTTTTTTACTTTTTAATGAAGTGGTTTGGGATACTATGGATAATTATTCATAACTTAATATAAAGTTTTCTCACCTCCTCCTATTTTATTAAATATTTAAAACAACTGATATGAAAAGGAACTATTCTTCCCATAAATCTGCCTTGGTGGTTAGACTAACAGCAGTGAATTTTATTCTATTTTTTCTTAGTATTGTTGTAGTCCAGGCGCAATCAGGAACTGTTACCTTTACAGGAAATGATGGAGATAATATTGGACAATCACTTAATGATGGGACAAACTCAAATGATATAGCTGGAATACTACTGGATATATTTTGTGCTATGACATCAGCAGATGCCACTTCTCGTACAAACTCTGGAAGTTTTACTTATTGGAATGGCCCAGGCCTTGGTGGATATACCTATGATCAGGTTATTCCCATTGATGTAACAAGTGGAAACTCTTATGTAAATGAAAGTAATCTGCCAACAATACTTGTTATCATGAGTAACGATGGCAGTGAATTTAGCTTTCAGTCTATTTATATATGTGATTTTCTAGATGGAAATCAGGCCATATCAAAATTTGAAGGATTTAAAGATGGTGTGTCAACAGGTTCTGTTAACTTATCTGTTAATGGTACTTCACACGAATCTACATTTACGACTTCCGATTTTTCAACGGCCATATTTGGAGATGTAGACGAAGTACGAATTTCTAATGTATCAATGTCCCAATTTTATGCTGGGTTCAACAATATTACCATTGGAGAAGTTGTTGTTCCTGCCACTACTCCAACAGTAACCACCCAGGCCGTTTCGGATATTACAACAACCACAGCAACAGGTAATGGTAATGTAACAGCAACAGGTGGAGCCAACATAACAGAACGTGGTATTTACTATAGCACCACCGATGGATTTGCCGATGGAGCAGGAACAAAAGTTTCAGCTACCGGAGATTGGAGTGTTGCCGGTGCTTTTACACAAGCAATAACGGGTTTAACTGCCGGGACTACTTACTACCTAAAAGCTTTTGCTACAAACAGTGTGGGAACCAGCTATGGAAGTCAGGTTAGCTTTTTAACTCAGTCAGCACCTATTGTAACGGCCTCTCAAAGTTTCAGTATTGCTGAAGATATAACAAACGCGGCATCAGTAGGAACGGTACTCGCTACCGATGCCGATGCCGGAACCACTTTCAGTTCCTGGACAGAAACTGGCGGAACCGGAGCTGCTATATTTGAAATAGATGCGGCAACAGGAGATATTACTGTTACAGATAATACAAGTATAGATTACGAAACCACAACAAGCTATACATATACTGTAACCGTTTCTGACGGAACAAATACTTCTGAAGTAGAAACTATTACTATTAATATAACAGATGTAAACGATGTTACCCCCGTTATAACAGCCTCGCAATCATTCAATGTTGATGAAGATGCTGCAAATACAGCGTCAGTGGGTACAGTGCTTGCAACTGATGCAGATGTTACTGTTACTATTTATTCAAGTTGGACAATTACTGCGGGTAATGGCGATGCAATATTTGCAATTGATGCTTCTACAGGTGCTATTACTGTTGATGATAATACCAATCTTGATTACGAGACTACCACATCGTATACACTTACTCTAACAGTAAGCGATGGTATTAATACTTCTGCCACAGAGACAATAAGTATTGGTATAAATCCAAAAAACGATAACGACCCGGTAGTAACAGCAAGTCAAACATTCAGTATTGCTGAAGATATTGCAAACACAGCTTCAGTTGGAACTGCACTAGCAACCGATGCCGATGCAGGAACAACTTTCAGTTCCTGGACAGAAACAGGTGGAACCGGAGCTGCTATATTTGAAATAGATGCGGCAACAGGAGATATTACTGTTACAGACAATGCCAGTATAGATTACGAAACCACCACAAGCTACACATACACTGTAACGGTTTCTGACGGAACAAATACTTCTGCAGTTGAATCTGTTACGATTACTGTTACAGACGTTAATGATGTAAGCCCTGTAATTACCGCTTCACAATCGTTTAATATCGATGAAGATGCTGCAAATACAACATCAGTAGGAACAGTACTTGCAACAGATGGCGATGTTACGGCGACTACATTTAGCAGCTGGACAATTACTGCTGGTAATGGAGATGGTATTTTTGCTATCAATAGTTCAACTGGAGAGCTTACTGTTTTAGATAATACGAATCTTGATTATGAGACTACCACATCGTATACACTTACTCTAACAGTAAGCGATGGTATTAATACTTCTGCCACAGAAACAGTAGTTGTAGGTATAAATCCAAATAATATTAGCGACCCGGTAGTAACAGCAAATCAAACATTCAGTATTGCTGAAGATATTGCAAACACAGCTTCAGTTGGAACTGCACTAGCAACCGATGCCGATGCAGGAACAACTTTCAGTTCCTGGACAGAAACAGGCGGAACCGGAGCTTCAATATTTGAAATTAATGCTTCTACCGGAACCATTACCGTAACAGATAATTCAAGTATAGATTACGAAACCACCACAAGCTATACATATACTATAACGGTTTCTGACGGAACAAATACTTCTGAAGTAGAAACTATTACTATTAATATAACAGATGTAAACGATGTAAGCCCTGTAATTACCGCTTCACAATCGTTTAATATCGATGAAGATGCTGCAAATACAACCTCACTGGGAACGGTGCTTGCAACAGATGGCGATGTTACGGCTACAACTTTCTCAAGCTGGACAATTACTGCTGGTAATGGAGATGGTATCTTTGCTATCAATAGTTCAACAGGAGAGCTTACTGTTTTAGATAATACGAACCTTGACTATATTACAACCCCATCATATAGCTTGTTAATTACTGTTAGCGATGGTGTAAATACTTCTGCTTCAGAAATTATAACAATTAATGTCAATGGTAATAGTGTTCCAACCATTGCTTTTAATACAACTGCGTCAAGCGGATTAGAATCTGTAAGTAGCGCTGATTTACAAGTAGACCTTTCTGCAACAAGTGCTTCAGATGTAACTGTAGATTATACGGTAACAGGAACAGCAAATGGTAGCGGAATTGATTATTCCTTAGCCAATGGAACTTTAACTATTTTAGCAGGAAGTACAACAGCAAACATCAGTATTGCAAGCATTGCAGACGATGCAGAAGTAGAAGGTGATGAAACTGTTATAGTAACCTTATCAAATCCATCTAATGCAACACTGGGAACAAATACAGCACATACATATACCATTATTGATAACGATGAAGCAACAAGTGTTTCAGAAATATCAGAAAGTCTAATTAATGTGTTTCCGAACCCATTTAAAAACACTATCCATCTAGATAACATTAATGGTAATCTAACAAAAATTGTCATCACAAATATTTGCGGACAAATTGTTCTAAATTCAGACTACAATGGAGAGCCAGAATTAGATCTAACTCATTTGAAAAACAGTGCTTATCTTATGATTCTGGAAAACAGAGAAGGAGTAAGGCAAATAATTAAAATTGTAAAACAATAAAGAATAGTATCGGATTTTAAAGTCAAATGAAAACAAGGGGATTGTAATAACATAGTTTTTTGTTAATGCAATTCCCTCTATTATTGTTATTTTAATTCTTTAATCCAGAAATAAAAAATGTACTAACGCTTATATCACCGATAAATGCTTATATTAAAGTTTCTAAGTATTTGAAAAGTTTGAGAAAAACAAATACAAAAAGTGGAGCCCAGATCCCACTAAAATAAACGGGGTAAAATCGAAAAACCTAACGAGTAGAAATAAATTATAACAAAATGAAAACAAAGAAAATACTAATCCTGGCACTTATATGTTTATTTGGCAGTGTATTATCTGCGCAAGAATTGAGAAAAGGAGGATCTTCTTTTGGTAAGGTAGAATCCAATGGAGATGTTCGAATCAACGGAAGTGTAAAGGGCAAATTTGAATCCAACGGAGATATTCGTGTGGCTGGAAGTGTAAAAGGAAAAATAGAATCAAATGGAGATATCAGAAAGAACGGTTCTGTAATAGGTAAAGTTGAATCGAATGGCGATGTTCGAATCAACGGTAGTGTAAAAGGAAAAATTGAATCGAATGGAGATATTAGAAAGAACGGAAGTATTGTTGGCTCGGCCAAAGGAGTTAAAAAGGAACAAGCTGCAGTATTATTCTTTTTCGATTTCTTTTAGTAAAAGATAGCATTAAGTAACTAAACTTTGTTACTGACAGAAATTAAAAACAGCTCATAACATTTAGAATATATATTACCAGTTCAAAGGTTTTGCCGAACTCAGTACAGTTGCTTAAGCTCTGCCCAAGCAGAACTTAGTATAGCTATTGTTTAAAATGAATAAACTTCTTCGTGCTTGCTACTATCATAAAATCTACGGTAGCAGCAGTGTCAAAACTATAGATAAAATTAATCTTGAAGCACCCTTCTTGCATACTAAAACCCACCCCCAAAAAAATACCCTAATAACATTGATTACAACTTGTTGGAATAAAAGGAACACCATAATTGAAATTCAGTTTTACTAAGCAACCATAATAGTCATTCTTACATCTATACGTCATATTAAACTTTAAATTATTAATCATGATAAAATCATTTAACTTGATACTTGGACTAATCTTAGTGTCCCTTTTGACTGGATGTGAAAAAAATGAAAGTGATATTTCTTCATCTGATATTGAATACGTTAAATATGGAACTTCATTTGGGGAATGTTTAGGATATTGCGAAAAAGATATTACAGTAACAAATACCAGGATTGATTTTCTAAAAAATGGTAGAGATTTAGATGGAGATTTACCTGAAGTTTCCGATTCAGAGAATATTAGTGCAAAGAATTGGACAGAACTTATTGATAATATAAGTTTAGATTCGTTTTTAAAGCTTGATTCTATAATTGGCTGTCCTGATTGTGCAGATGGTGGAGCTGAGTGGATTGAGATTAAAACTAAACAAAAGACATACAAGGTTATTTTTGAGTATCAGAATGAACCTGTGGAGATGGAAGGATACATAAATTACCTTAGGACTTATCTTAATACATTTCAAGTAGATTAAAATAAAGAATTGATATTAATTCAAGGACTATTTTTAACAAGGATTTGCGAAAAACTTCGTGGTAACAAGAGGGAACTATCAATGGTTGACAGGCATAATAAGTCATTATAACATTAAAGATTGAAAGCAAAAAATCATGAATAGACTAGTATTAATCCTTACAGTTTTGATTTTCTTAAGTTCATGTGAGAGGACTAATCAAGATTCTGCCCTCTTACCGACCGATTTTAACAAACATATTTTGGGCGGATATTTTATAAAATCTATAGCATTTGACAATGTAGGTAATACATGGATTGGTACTTTTCAACAAGGATTGATTAAATATAATTCAAGCGAGACAATTGTTTATAATTCTGAAAATTCAATTATCTCAGATACATCCGTGATTTATGATATTGCAATTGACAGTAAAAACAATGTATGGATAGCTTGTGAAGGATTAATAAAATATGATGGTATTAATTTCACGTGTTTTAATTCAGAAAACACCCCTATTCCAGAGGATTTTATAAGTTCGATAGCAATTGATTCTAAAGATAATATTTGGCTTTCGTCAAGTAGATTCCGACAAGGCGGTATTGTAAAATATGATAATACAAACTGGACAGTGTACACACCTGATAATTCAGATTTGCCTGTAAATTTTGTCCAAAGCATAGCAATTGACAAAAATGATAATGTTTGGTTAGCGTTAAATGAAATAGTAAATAATGCATACTTAGTAAAAATATTCAATGACAATTGGACGATTTACACTAGTTCTGATTTAGGATTTACTCCCTTCTATTTCGGTAATATTGAGATAAATAGTAGAAATAAGCTTTGTGGTGCGATTGATTATTCATTTTCAAGTATGATAAACAAAAATGGTCCTCAAGTATTTATTTATGATGGGGTTACAACAGAACAACTTCATTATAATAGTGAATCAAATATTAAATTCATTACCATTGACAATGAAGACAATATTTGGTGTGGCACATATGGAGGTTATGCAGTTTACAATGGACAAAATTGGATAGTTAATAATTCTAGTTTTAAGGAGGAAGGCGTATTTGCTATTGAGCAATCATCAGACAACAAAGTTTGGATTGGAACTGGAGATGGCATTTACATTAGCGACTAATCTCCTTCCTAACTTATTTAAACCCATTCTAAATCTTTACCCCAAACTATACCAACCCTAAGTACATTGGTTACAAATTGCATTTTGCTGGAATAAAAAGAAATCACCTCAACTGCAAGACTACATTATATCTCAAAATTTATTATTTGGAAATTGAATCTGATTGCACTAATTCAACAAATTGGCATAAAGGATTTAACAACCAAATAGTATATAGCAGGTTAGCAAAAACACAGATGCAAAGATTCAGGATAAGAGTATAAACATAAAAAAACCAACCACATGGAAAAAAATGAAATAATTGATTTAATGAAAACCAATATTGAAAAGATGAATTTTCAACAAAAAATGTGTTTTCAGATGAAGAACTGGACAATTGTCATAACAATTGCTATAATAGGTGTTGCATGGAAAATTGATTTGTCGACTAGGATTTTTGATTGTTCAATTGTTATATCAATTTTAATTCATTTACCATTAATTCTTTTTTATTACTTTTTTGAAAAGAAAATAAAAGATTGGATGTGCTATTTTATCGTTTTTAGAGAACGAACTAAGTTATTGGAAAAAACAGTCTTAGAAAATAATAACAATATAAATTTCGAGCAAATAATTGTAGAATACTATAAATATCACAAAAGAAATTTGCCAGAAGAAGATATTGATCGGACAATCATAAAAAAAGATTTTAGAAAAGAAGTAAAAGATAATTTTTTCATTTATCTTTTGGTTATTACTGCTTTTTCATTAATAGGATTGATTTTATATGCAAAATGGGGTTGATTGGTTTAACGAAGCTGTAATTTATCAAATCTTTATTGATAGGTTCAATGGCTTTAAAACGAAAGTAAATACACCTGAATTTTTAGGTGGTGATCTCAAAGGTGTGATTTCAAAGCTTGACTACCTTCAAGATTTAGGGATAAATGTAGTTTGGCTTTCTCCTTTCTATAAAACAGTGAGTTATCACGGATACCACATTACTGATTTTAAAAGTGTTGATTCTCATTTTGGTTCCAAATCCGACTTCTTAGAATTAATTAATGAAGCTAAAAATAGAGGAATAAAGATTATTGCCGATTTTGTTCCAAATCATTGCTCTAACGAACATCCATTTTTTCAGGATGCATTAAAAAATAAGGATAGCAAGTATAAAGACTGGTTTATTTTTAAGAAATGGCCAAGTAATTATTTATGCTTCTTGGATTATAAAGAATTGCCAAAACTTAACTTGGATAACAGGGAAACTAGAGATTATATAATTGAAGTTGCAAACTATTGGTTATCGTTAGGTCTTAATGGTTTTAGAATAGATCATGTAATTGGTCCTTCTCACGATTTTTGGAAAGAATTTAGACAGGTAATTAAAAAAAAATATCCAAATGCAATCTTAATTGGAGAAGTGTGGGCACAAGGAATAATTAATAAAAACTTCGGGACACTTGGAATAAAGAATAAATTCCTGAGAAAAATATTTGGAATTTCTCAAGAAAAAGCTCAATTGGAATATTATAAAGAACTTGATGGTGTATTAGATTTTGAACTGAATAATATTATAGTTGAATGCGTTAAGCGAGGAGGCAATCTATTATCTGATGAAAGATTAAAATCCAATATAAAAAGACATTTCAAAAAAACACCATCAAATTATTACATGGTGGCATTTTTAGATAACCATGATATGGATAGATTTTTAAGACATTGTAATGGAAATGTTGAAGTATTGGTGAATGCATTCAAACTGTTATTTTCTTTAAAATGTCCAGTGATTATTTATTATGGAACCGAAAATTGTTATTTTAATAAAAAGCCAGTAGATGGCTCAATTAGTTATTCCGATCTATATGTCAGAGAACCATTTGATTGGGATAAAATAAATCATGAATTTATTGAAAGCTTACGCAATCAAATAAAAAAACGAAAGAACTTTACATCATAACACATGGCTAAGCTACAGATAAAATCTATCTCACTCCTCCACTTATTTATAGCCATTCTAAATCTCCATCCCAAATAAAAATTACCCTACGAACATTGGTTACATATTGCACCTTGTTGGAATAAAAAGAAAGCACCCTAACTAATTTCACGGTTAAACTAAAATAAATCTTGCGAGATTAGTTAAAATGAGAAAGAACACTAATTATATAATTCTACCTGAAAAAAAACTCATTTTAGACTGTTGCAAAGGTCAAGCTACTGTAAAAGATGCTATTGACCTAAAAAAAGCTGAGTTGTCTGATGAATTATATAATCCAGCATATAATATTATTACTGATTTTAGGGAGTTTGATTCTTATATTAATTCAACCAATATTAAAACAATTACTCATTTTATTAGTTTTCTAAAAGAGTCTGGAATAAAAGGTAAAGTTGCGATGCTTTCAATAGAACCAAATCAAATGGTTGTTTGTGCGTTTTTGAGACAGTTATGTAATGAATTAATGACCATAAGAATTGAAATATTCTCTACACTTAAATCTGCACTAAGGTACGTTGAATGTCCCTATGAATATTTTAATCAGATAAACGATATGTTTATAGTATTAAATAAAAACATCGCAATCGTGTAGCCAGCCGCTAAACCAATAACCTGGCGAAAAAGCTTTCAAACCAACCAGCGTAGGGGTTATTTACTTTTTTTGTTTCCAGAGAATATACTCATGAGGACTTAGCTCGATTTAATAGGCGGTTATGTTGCCACTTTGAATTACGGAACAATTCATGTAAATTACCTTTCAAATCAATTTGTTTGATTAATTAATCCTTGTACGCAAAAACATTAAAAGGTATGAAACATATTATTTCGCTTCTAATATTTATTCTTCTGTTTTCTTCCTGCCATAAAAACTACAATGACGAAGTAATGTATGATTTGGTCGGAATGGATGAAGAAATGGTACCAATAACAAGACAAGAACCGAATGCCCCTCCTCCTCCAATTGATAAAATTGAAAAGCAAGAGGTGGTTAAAAAGAAGATTATTAAAGATGGAAAAATAAAACTTCGGGTTACTGAACTTGAAAGCACAAAACACGGTGTTGATACATTAATGGCAAAGTATAATGCCTATTATGCCAACGAGAGTTTTAATAACTCAAACAGGGAATCTTCCTATGAGTTGAAAATTCGAATTCCATGTGCCAACTTCGAGAAATTTATTGCAGCAATAGAATCAGGCAATGGCGAAATTTTATACAAAGAAATTGATGCACGCGATGTTACCGATCAGTTTATTGATTTAGAAACCAGGCTTGAAAACAAAAGAAATTACCTAAAACGCTATTCCGACCTTTTAAAACAGGCAAAAAGCATTAAGGAAATTCTGGAGATTGAAGAAAAAATTCGGGGCTTAGAGGAAGAAATTGAAAGTACTACTGGCCGATTAAAATATTTGAGTGACTTAGTAGATTATAGCACACTTAACCTAACTATTACAAAACAAAAAGAATATCAGTACAATCCTGCTAGTCGCGATAAGTTCTCCGAAAGGCTTAAGCATTCGCTATCTAAAGGCTGGTTTGGCTTTGTTGATTTATTGCTGTTTCTAATTAAGATATGGCCCTTCTGGATTATTCTTACTCTCATTCTTTATTTCTGGAAAAAATATAGAAAAGCCAAAAAGAAAAAATAAACGAATCAATAAAAACAGGTGTGCTCCTAAAAGCTTTTGGGAGCATGCCTATACAGTTAACCTATCACTTATTCCCCCTCAATATCTCGAATAAGATTTAATGCATTTTCTCTTAAGGGCTTATACTTAATCTTCCACCATATAAGGCCTCCAGCTACTCCTAATAGCATAGCTCCAAGAAATATTATCTGCAAGCTTAGAAATGAATTGTCCTTAAAGCTATTTAAGCTGAGTCCTATATCCATAAAAATAAGTGCCAACAATGCCCAAATTGTATTTTTCTGAAAAGGTTTATATCGCTTAGCAGCTCGTTTAAGCATTTCTAAGGTTGGTAATGAATAATTTACGAAGTTGTACTCTTTATAAAAATTCCTGAACAATAGAGCAAAAGTGAGGAATGACAATACAATAAAAATATTGCCTAACATATATAACGCGTCCCTTTCTTTAATAAAATAAATAACCCCCATCGTCATATAAGGTATCATTAGAATCAAATAAAAAATTTGCAGGCCTTTAGCTATTCTGGCATAATTTGTATCCTCTTTCTTTAATTTGTTTATAAATGGATATATATCTTCGTTTCCGTTATTAATTTTACTTTCCATATTCTTAGTTTGTTAGTTTTTCCTTTAAGCTCGCTTTAATCCTATGTATTTTAACTTTAACATTTGGCTCTGTGATACCAATTATGTCTGCAATTTCTTTCATTGTCAATCCTTCCAACATAAGTGACATTAGAGCTTTATCAATTACCGACAACATATTTAGTTCATTTTGAAGTCGCTCAAATTGCTCTTCCTCCAGCTGCTTATGCTCAACACCCTCATCATTCAGAATTGAGTTAAAATTTTCCATATCGGAACTAACAATTAAACTCATATGTTTAAATGCCTTACCGGTAAAGCTTAACGATGTATTAACCGCAATTCTGTATACCCAGGTGCTTTCAGCTGAATCTCCTCTAAAATTGTCGAGTCCTTTCCAGATGTTTATTAATACTTCCTGGTACATATCTTCCTGGTTTTGCTTATCGGAATTATAGTATCTGCAAATTCTCTTTATACGCTCACTATTGTCTTCCAGTATCTTTTTTAAACGTTCTTCTTTTTTCAATGTGTAATAAATTTTATACCTGGTTAGATTGGCAAATACCGAAAAGTTACATTTCTCGAAAAATTTTCTTAAATATTTAGTTCATGTTATTAAAGGTCCGCAAAAACAAAGAATCTGCTTCAGCATTAATTTTTACAACCTCCCGTATTACATCATTTGGTATTGCAACCGAAAGAACATAGTGCTTTAGTTTCCATTCACCGTTAGATATTTCAAGCACTCCTGAGCCTCGGCATGTTCCCATCCAGGTAGTCAATAGCTCATCGAACCAAACAACTTCTGCTGTTTTACTCATATAAATATTTCTATCAATTGCTGTAAAGTCCCATGCGGCACCCTTATCAAAATGTGGTTTCGAGAATTCCTGGAATTTTTCTTTTGACCACACTTCTGCGGCATCGGTTCCAATGAAAACCGATAGGCTGTCCATAAGCCCAAAATAGTTCTCAAAATTTGCTTCAGCTGCAGCTTTGTGCCAATCGTTAAGCAATAAATCTATCTTAGATTTAATTTGAGTATTCTGGCTTTCTGTAGGTACTTCTTGTTTTCTGCACCCCAACAATAAAAACAGACCTAAAATTGCTATAATAAATTCTCTCATAATTTGAAATTTACAGTTCTAGAAATAAAGTAAATGAATATTCTTCATTAAAAAACATAACAGCTTTGAAAACTATACACTGAACCGATGATTGACAAATAATTAATATTTTACTGAGACTCAGACCAATCGTTCGCTGTTTGAGAATGGCAATTTATCAACAAAGAGGCTATTTAGAACAAAATTATAGCAGCAGGTTTGTTTTTATCCTTAAATTTGCCGCACCATTAAATCAAACCAACATTATGAAACTTATTATTTTAACACTATTAACTATTTGTACCTGCCCGTTTATTTTTTCTCAGAGCGTAGGTATAGCTGAAAAAGAATTTACTCCACACAATTCAGCGGCACTTGAAATTAAATCAACTACAAAAGGATTATTAATACCGCGACTCTCAAAAGAACAACGAGAAGCTATATCTAATCCGGCACAAGGTTTAATTGTTTATCAAACAGAAGGAATTACTGGCTTCTACTACTTCGATGGAGACTCTTGGTACAATTTAAACGATTCAAAAAATGATTTGGATACAGATCCAAGTAACGAACTTCAAACAATTCAGCTATCAGGAAATGAATTGACCTTGAGCGACGGAGGAAGTGTTATTCTCTCCGGCGTAAGTGCAGAAAACCAAACATTAGCCTTAAAAGGAGACACGCTCTTGATAAGCAATGGAAATTATGTTCTCCTGGAAGTAATTAAAGATAATCTGGGGAATCACCAGGCAGAAGAAAATATTCAAACCCTCGGACACTTTATTTCTGCTGATGGTGACAACGAAGGGGTATTTATTCATCCAAAGGGTGATGTGACTTTTAGCAATGATATTGCTATTGCCGGCTCAGTTAGTACCACTAACCTAAATGCATCAGGGGCTGTTAATTTAACAAATAACGCAATTCAAACAGCAGAAATTGAAAACAATGCAGTAACCACCGCAAAAATTGGAAACTCTCAAATAACCGGAGAGAAAATTCATCCTATGGGTGCAAGTACCGATCAATATTTGCGCTTCGATGGCAAAAAATGGGGACCTGCTGATATGCCTGGCGGATTAAATTACCTGGGCACCTGGAATGCATACGATAATATACCGTTACTGGCAAACCCTCTTGGAACTAACAGCGATTATTATGTTGTTTCAGTTGCAGGAAAACAAAATCTTGGAAGTGGAATTATCTCCTTTAATATTGGCGACTGGATAATTTATAATGGTGATGCCTGGGAGAAAATAAGTAATTCAAATGATGTAAACTCTGTTTTTGGAAGAACAGGTACCATAGTTGCTCAGTATGGCGATTATACCTGGGCAAATATTGATAAAACCTTATCAGATATTTCAGATATTTCAAACATTAATGCATCAACAGCAACTGCCGGACAATTGCTGATGTATAATGGTACTCAATGGATAAACAATTCCGTAAGTGGAGATATAAGTTTAAATAGTTCAGGAAATGCACAAATAAATCCTGGGGCAATTCTTTATAACGATTTAAGCGAACCAACACACGGAGCCAATTCCATTATCGTCTGGGATGGAAGTTCATGGGCCGACGAAACATTCCAATCACTTGAATCAGATGGAAGTGCGACTAACGAGATTCAGGATTTATCTCTATCAGGAAATATTTTAACTCTATCTCAGGATCCAAGTGGCGTTGATCTGACTCCATTTCTTGATAATACCGACGCTCAATCATTGTCTTTTACTTCTCCTAATCTTTCAATTTCCGGGGGGAATTCAGTTGATTTAAGTGCTTTGGCAGGAACTGGAACCGATGACCAAAATTTAACTCTACAAACAAATATATTGTCAATTGAAGACGGGAATTCGGTTAGTTTAGCTGCATATCTTGACAATACCGACGCTCAATCTCTGTCTTTTACTTCTCCTAATCTTTCAATTTCCGGGGGGAATTCGGTTGATTTAAGTGCTTTAGCAGGAACGGGAACCGATGACCAAGAATTAACTCTACTCACAAACACTTTATCAATTGAAGATGGCAACTCTGTTAGCCTGGCGTCATTCATGGATAATACCGACAATCAAGATTTAACACTTACTGCGAATACCCTTAGCCTTACTAACGATGCAACTACTGTAGACCTTGCACCTTACCTTGACAACACCGATAATCAAAGATTGTCAATAGCAAGCAACAACCTTTCTATTGAAGATGGAAATTCAGTAAGTCTAGCTCCTTACCTTGATAATACCGATGCTCAATCATTGTCTTTTACTTCTCCTAATCTTTCGATATCTGGTGGAAATTCGGTAGACTTAAGTGCTTTAGCAACAGGAGCCGATGATCAAGTATTGTCATTAGAGAGCAACAAGCTTTCCATAGAAGATGGCAACTCTGTTAACTTAGCTCCTTTTCTGGATAACACCGATGAACAATTACTAACTTTTAATAATCCGAACCTTAGTATCTCAGGTGGAAATACCGTAAACTTAAGTGCTCTGGCTTCAGCATCAGACAAAAGGTTAAAAGAGAATATTATAGGTACAAAATTCGGAATTAAAGATGTTTTGAAACTCAATGTTTACGACTACGACTTTATATCCGGACCATCTAATCAAACTGGTTTAATTGCACAAGATCTTTATAAAGTATATCCATCGGCAGTTAAAGTTGGTGGTGAGAATGTTAAGGAAAATCCTTGGGGAATAAGGTATAATATGCTTACACCTTTGCTTACGAAAGCTGTACAGGACCTATACTACCAAGTTAAAGAACTTGAGAAAGTTAATCAGGAACTAACCAATAAAAATAAAATCATTCAGGAAGAACTTACAAAGGTAAAAAGCCACGAACAAAGAATTCTTGAACTTGAGCAGAAGCTTGAATTATTGCTTGAGAATTCTAAGTAATCTATTTACCCTTTAAAATGTAAGTTATCATGATTAGAAATAATTATAAATGGTTTATGCGATTTTGGCTGATTTGGGCAATGTTCCAAATTAACTATGCAATCTCCTTTGGTCAATTTGTTTCTGTGGAATCGGGAAATCTTAACCTTCATAGTGGGGTTTTAAGCTTAAACTCAACTGCTTTAATTAATAATGCAGAACTAAACTCCGAAAGTGGAACTATTGTTAGTATTCAGGGAATTGAACCAACTATGTTATCAGGCAGTTCCGAAATTCGGCTCCATTCCGTCAAACTAGGTGCCGATTGCGAATTAAATACTGAACTAACTATTATTGATTCTATTTTTCTTAGTGAAGGCAATTTGGACCTTACAGATTATTCCCTAACACTGGAAGGAACAATAATTGGAGAATCTGAAACCGGGAGAATATTATCCTCAGGCAGTGGCGAAATAATAAAAACCTTCGACCTGCCAGCCCACCAAAATTTTAACCCGGGCAATATCGGACTTAGCTTAAATGTTGAATCTGAAATAGTTCAGTTTGAGCTCAGAAGAGGGCACATTCCGATAATTAATTCTAATGATTTCAGCATAGAAAGGTATTACTCTTTAACTCCTATTAATGGAAGCTACACATTAACTTTCAATTATTTAGATGCTGAATTGGATAACGCAATTGAAAACTCGTTAGGTATTTGGGGTGAGAGTTACAATGTGTGGGAATCAATTGTTGACTATCATTTGAATACTGTCTCAAATGAGCTAAGTGCCACACTTTCTAATCCCTACACTCTTATATCTCTTTTCCCTGGAGAGCGTGCTGACATTGTAATTCCAAAAGGATTTTCGCCAAATGGCGATGGAGTAAATGATCAATTTGTGATTGATGGAGCTGAAAATCTCCTCAACAATAAGCTCGTTATTTTTAATCAATGGGGTGAAATAGTTTTTGAGGCATCGCCATACAAAAATAACTGGGAAGGAGAAAGTGAATTTCGACTTGCCTCTCAACGAGACAAAAAGCTCTTTGATGGTACTTATTTTTATTTCTTTTACAAGGATATGAATAATGAGAGTTCTGTACAAAAAGGCTTTTTCGAAATAAAGAGCAACCAAGATTAATCAGTGAACCTTTCAAAAATTAAAGAGAAATGATTAATAAATCATTAAAAATAAGAACCCGATATACCTGGCTAATTTTATCACTTCTTTTATCCTTGGGCATGTATCCATTATATAGTCAGGAACATGTTGATTTTGGCCAGTACTCACTTTTTCAACCTATGGTAAACATTGCGGCGGCGGGAAGTTATACTCAGTCAGTTATTTCAGTGTATGGGAGAACACAATGGACTTCTATTGAGGGCGCACCTACAAAGCTAGGTACTCATTTCATCTTGCCCTTTTCAAGAAACAGCATCGGAATTTCTTTAAATCAGGAAACTATTGGTGTACACTCTAGGCAAGTTGCAATAGCTAACTATACTCACAAAGTCGATTTCACAGGCGAAAATCATTTAGCATTTGGACTTGGTTTAGGAGTCGAAATGGTTAATAGTAAATTCACCGAAGCACTTCCTAACGAATCACAAGATCTTAGTTTTGGGAAAGATAAAAGTTCGATAGGGGCGGAAATGAATTTTGGAATCTACTTTTATGGTAAGAATTCATATGCTGGTTTCTCCATTCCTAGTTTGATTTATAATGAAATTGTTGAGAACGAAGGAATACTTTCTGGAAACACCCAATTAGCTTCAAAATACTGGCAATATTATTTCCTTGGAGGATATAAGTTTCATCTAAGCAACAACCTGGATCTTGGTACTTCCAGTTTGGTGAAATTATACCAGAATGCTCCGGTTGAAGTAGACTTAAATACCCAATTTATAATTGACGAAAAATTGAGCTTAGGGATTTCGTATCGCACAAAACGTGAGGCTTTGTTTTTGATTAATTACAATTTCTTGTACAGAATGAGTATAGGCTATAGTTACCATAGTTATTTTGGTATTAACAGCCATCTACTCTCAGGACATGAAATTATTTGTGTTTTTCATTTTTCAAAATTCAAAGAAGCCAATATTCAAACACCTCGATTTTGAGCATGAAACAGAATTCCTTATACCTTAGAATAGAATGACTTCCAGTCTTATCAAATATTTTTTATACTTTCACGTTCAGTCATATTTCAACAAAATGATAAGCCGTTTATCTCACATATTTCAGACCATTTCAATATTAAAGGCTTTTTGTATTCTTGTTCTTTTTATTGGAACCCATCAATTTGTATTTGCTCAGAAAAATCTAAAAAAGGCTGATGAACTTATTGCTACTCAGCAATATCAGCAGGCATTGGACTTATGCTTTCAATACGAAGCAAGCTTACCTGATTCGCTCCAGAAGCACCCTGTATTGATAAAAATAGCAACATGTTTCTATGAAATGAATAACTCTGTGAAGGCTGCATATTATTATTCGCTGGCAATTGCTATACGCGATAATCTTCCAGAAAATCTTAAGCTAAATTATATTAACTCATTAATTGAGACTGCTCAATATGAGAAAGCAAAGAATTATCTTTTATCTATTGATGAAGGAATTTATCTGGAAAACATTCTTATTGCAATTTGCGATTACGCTCTCGAAAACCAATCAATAGACATAGAGGTTTCACTAAATCCTATAAGCACCCAATATGGTAACGCCGTAAACGGAATGACCATTCTGGGGAACAAGCTTCTCTATATGGTTCCTCATTCTGTTGTAGAGCCAGATAAATCAATTTGCTATTTGTACGATTACAATGCTGGATATAATATCGAATACGAGCTGGATAATAAATATCTTAAGAATGTAAGCTATTATACTCCTTCCTTTGAAAACAATGGCCAACGATTATACTTCAGCAAAAACTTGTCTGATAAAAATAAATATCTCGACAGCAACAGAGAAGAGCTTAAAATTGGTGTCGGGGGAAGCAACAACCTGGGAATATTCATTCTTGATTTGACCGATCCTAAAGGGAAGAGCAAACCAGAGGTGTTCCCGTATATAAATATTGACTTTAACAGCACACACCCATTTATAACAAAAGATGGCAAAACGCTATATTTCGCCGCAGATATACCCGGTGGTTATGGTGGATACGATATCTATTCATCAGAAAAAACAAGTGAAGGTTGGGGACGACCCGTTAATCTTGGCTCAAAAGTCAACACACTAATGGATGAGGGGTATCCGTATTTCAATAATGGAATTCTATACTTCAGTTCAAAAGGTCACCCCGGCTATGGTGGATTAGACATTTTTAGTTTTGTTCCCCATTCTGCAAAAGTTAACAACCTTGGCAAACCGATAAATTCCTCATTCGATGATTTTTATTTTATGCTGAAAGATGAAAAATCCGGATTCCTGATATCTAACAGGAACTGTAAAAATGGAAGAGATATTATTTATGAATTCGAGGAATTTCCCTCAACTAAATGACATTGCTCGCGCGCTTTGTAGGAATTAAATATCCGATAATTTCAATAATTACCATGTTTATGTCGTTCCGCATTCTGTTGCAGAGCCTAATAAATCAATTTGTTATTAAACTTCCTCTGCTGTTTAATTATAAAAATGGCAATGTATGTAAAATAAATATAGGTGTTCAACATAAATAAGCGCTGCCATAATCCTTTGTAAATCGAGAAAAAATTATTGTCTTCCGGTAAAAACCTAAATAAAAAAAGAAATATGGTTATAATGCCGGTTATAAAAATAATTTGAGATATACGATAGAAATAGGGTGCCTCAATTTTTGTTATCACTTTTTTCATAATAAGTGGAAGCAATAAAATGGAAATAACACCTATTCCGCCAAGGGCATTATGAACATATGCCGATATAGTTAATCCGGTTTTTAAATGGTCTGCTTTAAATGCTCCCGATCCAATTCCTTCGCCAAAACCATAAAGAATAAATAGCCATGCTGCCAGTTTAGTATAAGGCTTGTTCTCTGTAAATGCATTTCTAACACCTATTCCAAAGAATATGATTAATACACCCATTATCCACCACCATAGCGATATTATATTGGAAACCGGACTTGCTGATGCTCCCAGGGAGCTCATTGTATCTTTTAGCTGATTATAACCAGGATAATATAAACCCAGAACAAAAATTGAGACAAACTCTCCTATGCAAGCTATTATGCAGGCAACTGCTGAAGCTATTATAAATTTGTAAGTAGTTCTCATTAATTGAACCTTAGATTTTAGACCTTAGATGTACGCTAGAATGTATTAGTCGAATAATCAACAACATACATAGATATAAAGAACTGTTGTCTCATTATACTAGGGTTTTATAACTTTTGTCAACGCAGCAGGAATTTGTAGCAAATCGTAATCGTGCTGATAAACTAAATACCTGTTATGCCATACAGGGTTATACTTTTCTTTGTAATCGCGCAACCCCTTGTAATGCGAAAACGATCTTATTCTTTCATAGGCGAATCGCATTGATTTCTCAGGGAATGTTTTAGGATCGGTAAGTCCGCTCATAGGTGCAAATCCCATATTTAGATAGATGTAATTCTGCAATTTTAAATAGTTGATAAGTTCAATTAAAATAAAATCTATTACTCCGTTTGGAGCATCTTTTGTTCTTCTTATCAAATCATATGTAGCTTCATCTTTCACAAAATCGGGTATAATATTTAGGAAAGCAATAATCTTTTCCTCTTCGTTTTCAACGGTTAGTATTGTTTGTTGCTTAAGTTCTTCCCATACAAACATTCCTTGAGAAAAGATAATCTCAGTTCTTTCCATATCATTTAACCATTCATCGCTAACCAGTTTTAATTTCTGAAGCACTCCATCTTTTATTGGAGGACTATGGACAATAGCCTTATAACCTGAATCACTTACTTTATTAATTGCATTTCGAATTGATCTATTACGTCCTCCTTCGAGGCTGAATGTTGAAATATCAATCACTCCTTCCTGACCTAAAAACAGGTGTTTCTTATGAAATTCATTATATATTTCAAGTGACTCTCCCGGTACTCGATAATAAATGCTTTTAATACCATTTGCATAGCAGTATTTATCGAACTCACCAATACATCGCTTCATTTCCGCATCATTTTCTGCAACTGGATTTTCAAGCACAACAGCATAACTTCCAGAAATTCGATATGCTATAAAGGATTTCTTATTATTAGAAAGGAAAATAAGTTTGTCGTTGTAAGTTTTGAAATAATCTAAAGCCGATTTGCCATATGATATCAGCAATTTGTTAGCTATATCATATTCTTCGTCGGTAACATATTTTTGCCGCGCATAGGCCCGAACCATTGTGTAAATTAAAAATGTAATGGAAATAAATCCACTAATATTTATTGAATAAATAAAGTATTTTGCAAATGAACTAATTGGGATTAAATCCTCACTTCCTATTAGAAAATAATTTTGGACAGTGAACCTCAATGACTGAATTAGACTAAAATCTGTATTGAAATGTTTTTTGTCTAAAAAATAAAATCCTACAATTCCATAAACTAAAATAGCTACTGTAAAAAGCAATGAAGTTTGCATTCCTACAAATCGTAATTTGGGGTCGGACTTAATAAAATATTCTTTCCGGGTAGCAATTAAAACAACTATACCTACCAAAGCCGTTAAAGCTTCCTCAAAATCTATAGCTTTAGTAATATGTCCAATAAGAGATAGTATACTTAACAAAAGTGCAAACCACCATGCAGAGCGCAAACCTTTCAACATAAAAGCAGCAGTAACCAATAATAATAATCCTGCCAACATTACAAGATAATTAGAGGTATGAATTATTTCTGCCGGTAAAAAACTATTTAAAATTTTTAATCGTGTTGAAATAGAGGGCGTTAAAACCGATATTATATTCAATAAACCTAAACTTAAGAGGAAAAGTGCAGGAAGAACACGCATTAGTAACTTATTCAATTTTGAAAGAAAGGCTAAAACACCAACAAATAAAGGAACCCAGAACTCAAAAAAGCGATATAAAAAAGTTATTGCTATTGATTCTACATTTCCGAAACCAAATCGGATAAGTATAAAGGTCATAGACACTTCAATAGCCCCCAGGCCCCGTAGAAATGGTGAAACAGTTAAGAAAATGACCGAAATAATATAGCCCATTACAGCAGCAAAAAGTGAAGGACTGTAATTTAGCGCTACCATTGCAATGTATAAATGTGCGATGCCACTGAATTCAATTAATATTGAAATAAGAATTGTGATAAGAAATTTCTTTCTATCAATTTTATTATTCTGCAGATCTGTCATAAAAACTTCTGCCGATGGAATAATTCGAATTAATAAAGAATATAAAATGCCTTTATTTATAATCGAACGATAGAGATAAAATAAAGCAATTATTAAAACAAGTACGCTGCCTAAAGCATACCATTCACCAGAGCTTGTTGTACCCTTTAGAATTGAGAAAATAAAGGCAGGTACAGCTACAATAACTACTGTAAGCATTCCAATAAATCCATATACAGAAGATGCAAAATGTATTTGTGTTTTTTTTATTCCCTTACTTTCAATGGCTTTGGTGTAAAAAGCAAGAGAAGAAATTCCTCCTGCTGGTAAAAAAACACTAATTAGGTTTCGTTTAATAAAAAGAAGACTTGAATCAAGTAGAGAAATTTTTTGTTTAACCGAAGCAAATGAAAACACATACATTAGTCCCTGGAGCAGAATATAAATTGCAGTTAAGAAAATTCCAATAATAACCCATTGCCACCTCGATGCAACTAGTACATTTTTCACCTCTTTTAATTCAGCAGTTTCATGTTTAAGAAACCAAATACCAATTGCAAAAAAGAAAAGGGTGAAAATGAATTGAATAATAATTTTCCTGTTTTCAATTAGGAAAGGACTTGCATGCTCTTTGAAAAGAGCCGATAAAGCCTTAAATGACAATACTTTTATCATGCTGAAAAAATAAAATTATTTCTACAATTAAAGTTGTCGTAACATATCAGCAATTTAAGCAATCTGAGTTTATAATTCAGCTGTTTAAATTTGATTTATAATATTTTAACTAATAAGGCAAGGCTTTATTCTTTTCGGTATTCATTTTTACTCCACTGGCGTGGTACGTGTGCCGTGTCTGTTTTCTCACTTTGATAAGTATTCGGTAGTTTTTGCAAATTATGTTTGAAGTTCTCAGGCATTTTAAAAACGACTTATTTAAATAATCATGCAATTAGTATGCTTTAAAAAAGTGCACTCAATGTCCTTTAGTTAAGAGAAATAAAATCGTTGAAGTCTCTTTCGCTCACTCCTCAATCCCCTAAAGGGGAAGACCTGCGCGTAGTTCCTTTTAGGGAATAAAAGGGTGTGCGAGGGAACATAAAATTAGCATGCTTTGCAAAAGCGGGCTCAATGTCATTTAGTTAGTGAAAAAGGCTTCGACTCCGCTCAGCCAGACAGTCACTCTGAGCAGAGTCGAAGAGTTGGTATTACAACCATTGGACTTCAAATATCGTTAATCGACATTGAAGGCGCGCTGGAGGGGGAACAGTTCAATAAATTTTAATTTCTCTATTCTTTTTTGTCATAAACATTCTATATATCTATGAGGTTGTTTTTCTTATTAATTCATATGTTTGATACCAATAGTAAAATGACGATTTATCCGGTTGTCGTTTTAAACGGTTCAGAAAATTCCAATCCGGATTATCAATATTCAAATCTTTAATATCTTGTCCTTCATAGTATGATAAAGGACTAATGTCATTTACTAATATTTTGGTTGCCAAATAGGCTATTCTGGCAGATGCAGGAACAGCATCATCAATTCTAAAGTTCTCAGACATTAAATATCCGGTACCGAATGCAATTATTCCTTTTTGTAATTGTTTAAACTTTGCTTTTTCTTCTGCAGTTCCTCTTTCCCTTTTTGTGATAATTAAACATGTATCAATAATGTCTTGAAGAACTTTCTTAGGTGTTAAATCTGGATGCGATTCCTTTCGATATTCTATTTCATGTTTAGCAAAGAGTTGAAAACTTTTTGCAACTACTTCAAAAGAAGAAATTTTCTCAAATAGTTTACTTAAATCATAAAGTTGTTTGCAAATTTCCATTGTAGCAGGTTGTCCCCCTTTTTCGTAAGGAATACCAATTGTATTTGGTGCAAATGCAGTTAACTTATCACCTGTAATTGCATCAATTGTTGGCACCAAAACCATAGTTTTATCTTCAGTTTCAATCCACTTGGCTTTTATCTCCTTATCTGCTACTTCTGGGTAGGGAGAATCTTCAATAAGAATATCTAAAAGGACAGTACCAGCATACGCCCCTTTTATCGAAGATTCATAAGCAAAAGAGTAATGCGCTTTTGGAACTCCCGGTTTGTAACTTCTGTGTTCATTAAGCTCAAAGCCAGTAAACCTTGACGAGTCAACTACTTTTGTTAATATAGCTTCAAGTTCTTCTTTTTTTGTAATTGAAATAATATCAATGTCAATAGAAAATCGATTCCCTTCTTCTAAAAGTAAAACCAGACTGGTACCACCCTTAAAAGTGAATTTTAATCCATTTTGCTGAAGTTGTTCCAATAAATGCAATGCATAAATCATTTTTTCTAAAATGATTACATCAATTCTTCTGTATATAGTTTGTCGTTTAAAGGATTGCAGCCATTCTTCTGTAAAACATTTCTCTTTAAACATCTATAATATCTTTTACTAAATAATTCATGTTGTTACTCAAAAACAATTTGATATCATTGTCTCTTTCTCGTCTCTTCGCATAACTCAAGAGTTTTGTATAATTAATGTCATAGCTCTTTAATGCATTTTCAAAAATGTGTGCCAACTCTGAGCCTTGCGAGTAATAAAAAAGTTTATCCTCTGAAAAAATGTCAACTAATATCTTTTCCAAGAAGGGTGTATGGAATTTTAATTTCTTTTCCGTTCGCTTACTTATTGGAGAGCGAGTCACTAGTCTTTTTATTACAATAGGTTGCATACTTTCAGCTACGTAAAAATTAATAGCTTTCTCATCTGGTGTCAGAAAGACCTCCGTTTTATAAATTTCTTTTAGCTCGTAGAAAAAGGAATCTAAAAAGTCTTTTTCTGTTTCAATTATGAATATCTTTTTACTAGCCTGATGCTGAGAAAACTCATTTAACCAATTTGTTTCCCAAATGCAATATTTTACATCTTCGAATTTATCATTGATTTTTTTAGCGAGTTTTAGTAAATCTTGTGAAATATGGGGTTTGTATTTTGGTTTGTATGAAATAGTATATAAACCACGCATTAGTGGTTTAATTATATTTTTGTTTTTCAAATCATAGATTCTCCATCCAAAAGTTCCCTCTTTTAGGTCAGGTTCAAAGTATTTAAAGAATTCAAAAAGCTCATCTCTAGAGAATGACTTTCTGTCTTTAAATTCTTCTATCAATCTATTTTCTACAATTTTTGGCATATTTAAATCCAATTTTTGCCAAATATACGATATTCTGGTCAATTTTAGAAATCAAAAATATGCCAGTAAATAAAAAAACCGGTAATTTTTTGAAGTCTGTGGGTTGGTAAAAATTCCATTCTTTGGCAAGCTTTGGTTTGAGTATCGGTTTGTGGGTAATCGAACGAAAAATATGCTGCAATTAATGTGGATAAAATCACTGATGGAAGTGGTATGCCGAACTTTTAATCTAACTGTTATATATGAGTTAAGAGAAATAAATTGTTCAAATCTCTTTCGCACACTCCTCAATCCCCTAAGGGGGAAGACCTACGCGCAGTTCCTTTTAGGGAATAAAAGGGTGTGCGAGGGAGTATAAAATTAGCACGCTTTGTAAAAGTGGGCTCAATGTCATTTAGTTAGTGAAAAATAAATTGTTCAAATCCCTTTCGCTCACCTCTCAATCCCCTAAAGGGGAAGACCAGTGCGCAGTTCCCTTTAGGGAGTAAAAGGGTGTGAGAGGGAACATAAAATTAGCATGCTTTGTAAAAGCGCACTCAATGTCATTTAGTTAGTGAAAAATAAATTGTTCAAATCCCTTTCGCTCACCCCTCAATCCCCTAAGGGGGAAGACAAGTGCGCAGTTCCTTTTAGGGAATAAAAGGGTGGCGAGGGAACATAAAATTAGCCCGCTTTGCAAAAGCAGGCTAGGGGGATAATAGCGTTTCGGCTGCCTTCTTGATAGGCATTAGTTTATTATTGTGTTGCTATTGAGGTCAACCACATGATAAACCAAAAATCATCATCATCGCTCTTACAATTACATTTACTACGATAATATGCTAACCGTACTAAGTTCAACATATTCACTTTTTTCAAATCTTCGATATTTTCACCTGATTTTAGATATTTGAGTTCATATGACCAAACTGAATCATTCCATAATAATTCAATTTCACAAGCTGTTGCTTCATTTGAATCAACATATTCCCATCCATTTAAAGTATGTTTCCTAAAATAACAAGTTGAATCTTGTGATATCCTTTATTTTTCTTCCCTATTTTCCTTAACGATATCTTCTTTATTATCATCACTTAGACAGCAATCGATTATTGCAAAATTATCGGAACCATGTTTTAAATAAAACATGTCTCCATCACCTACAGAAAGGGATTTAATAATGCTCATTCTAAATTGGATTTAATTCGTTTTGTAATGTATTTAGTTTGTTTTCGGTAAGCAATTAGAAACAAGGTAAATATGCCTGATATAGTCAAAGCAATAAGCCAGTTCTTAATATCAGGATGTTTAACAACGAGAAGCGAATAAAGCATTGTAAGTCCAAGTGTAAGAAATAACGAAATGAATGTCCGATACATGTTATTTGATTCAGATAATATTTCAATCTTAGGGTCTTTTTGCGATGCCTGAACGAAATCCTTGTATTCAGCAAATTTTATAAATGATAGTTTTTTTAATAAAGGTTCTACTACAATTGAACCTATCCTGCTAATTATTAAACCAATAAAATAATTCAAGAAAACCGCTGCTAAAATCTCTTTTTGCACTAAATCAACAGCAGTTAATTCAGAAGCAATATAAACGTAGAGAAAACCAGGCAATAAATAATTAAACAAATTGTATGATGAAATCTTATCCAACAAATCTTTCATATCATTAATGATTTATATTTTGCAATACGGTTCTTCGGCATTGGCTATTACTTGTTTATATCTGTAGCTTCATTAATCTTTTTATACGGATGATCTGGTTTAACTAAAATTTAAAATGTCTTGCTTAGTTTATGTAGGCTTGCAGTTGTGGTGTTATTCTGTTTATTCCAACAAGTTACAAATTGTAACTGATGTTCATAATGTAATTTATTATTGTGCCTGGGATTTAGAATGGATTTAAATAGGAGGGTAGTAGATTGCTATTTGGTAGATTTATTGGCACTTATTTAATTAAGAAAAATAAATTGTTCAAATCTCTTTCGCTTACCCCTCAATCCCCTAAAGGGGAAGACCTGCGCGCAGTTCCTTTTAGGGAATAAAAGGGTGTGCGAGGGAACATAAAATTAGCCCGCTTTGTAAAAGCGCACTCAATGTCATTTAGTTAGTGAAAAATAAATTGTTCAAATCTCTTTCGCTCACCCCTCAATCCCCTAAAGGGGAAGACCTACGCACAGTTCCTTTTAGGGAATAAAAGAGTGTGCGAGGGAACATAAAATTAGCCCGCTTTGTAAAAGCGGGCTCAATGTCATTTAGTTAGAGAAAAAAAAATTGTTCAAATCCCTTTCGCTCACCCCTCAATCCCCTAAAGGAGAAGACCAGTGCGCAGTTCCTTTTAGGGAATAAAAGGGTGTGCGAGGGAACATAAAATTAGCCCGCTTTGTAAAAGCGCACTCAATGTCATTTAGTTAGTGAAAAAGGCTTCGACTCCGCTCAGCCAGACAGTCACTCTGAGCAGAGTCGAAGAGTTGGTAATACAACCATTGGACTTCAAATATCCTTAAACGACATTGAAAGCGCTTTCGAGAGGCACAATGGTTTTTACACCTGGTTTAATATCTCTTATTAATATTCTGAGCAAACAGCCAATTTATAACAGCTGGGTTTTGGAAAGGAAAATGGCTCACTCCATGCCCAACACCTTCATATACTGTGTTTTTTATGATTTCAATATTGTTTAGTTTAAAGGTTTCTGTTGTTCCTGGATACTTGCTGGTTTCAGAAATATTAAATTCAGAAACTTCTACAGAAGCTCCCTTCTCTAGAAAATGGTCCTTAATCAAGGAAAAACGTTCTTGCGATTTATTATAATTCCCGTCCTGGTCGCCTACATGAATCCAGATTGAAGTTTTATCGAGAACTTCATTTTTATAGTTACTATTATTACTTAATCCGGCCATACTAACTATTGCGGCAAAAAAGATACCTTCATCTTCAAGTTTATTTGCTAATGGTGCAGACCAATACGCACCCATAGAATATCCAATAACATACATTCGGGTTTTATCAATTCTGTATTGTTCCATAAGGTTCTTTATTTTACCGATTAAATCATCGACATTATACTGCCCTGCTGTATGTGGCATATAAACAAAAGAAGGGTGGGCTTTTTTAAACTCTTTATTTTTATAGCCAACAAATGATGGAGGTGTGCCATTATAACCTTTACCATGCAAATACACTACCAAAGGGTAAACTCTCTTGTAATTTGCATCGGCTTCGTAATTCCAGGGGTTTAAACAATACGAATCATCATTAATATTGTATTCAAAAAAGGGTTCAGATGCATCATCAAAAACCTCTGGTGCTCTATTCACTTCGTCTTTATTGCAGGATAGAAAAGTAATAACCAGAAATACTACAGATATTATCTTTAATAGATTCTTCATTGTAGTTATGTATGTTATATGAATTCAGCTTTTGGAATAAAAATACACGATTTAATGTAAAAACATTGTTATTCTTTAATTTCTGTATGCCAAGCTTCGGGGAAGCTGAAATCTTATTCAAAATTTGCAGAAAATTTCACCTGGTTTTATAGTTTCTATTTAGCTAACCTCAGTACTATTTTAAGGTAACATCCAGGTATACCGAATAACGCCCATATGTTTCATAAAAAGGCTTAAAAACAACACCATCAATATTAAATTGCAACTTCTCAGCATCACCTGATATCGATTTACTTATATCTTTTGCATCTAATGTTACCTTACGCCAATCTGTTCGTGGTTCAGACTCCTGAGCTGCCAGTAAAACTGGTCCGTAAAACAAACTGGCAATATTTTGCTGATCCATAACTGGCTCTAAATAAAACTGAAATGGCATTTGCAACTCAATCGTATCCCCGTCGTTCCATTTACGGCTTAAAGTAAGATAGCTACCTGGCAAAGCCTTAACTTTTTCTTTCTTACCATTTATCTTTACAAAAAAGCCTTTTGTTGCCCAATGTGGCACACGTACATTAAGGTTAAACCTGCCATTACCCTTAATGGTTAATAGGGTACGAGATTCTTTTGGGTAAGCTGTTGTTTGCGTTATAGTTATATTCTTTTCTGTCCATTCTAATATTGAAGGCACAAAAAGGTTCACATACAAAGCCTGGTTGTCTGCACTTTTAAAATAAATCGAGTTTTGAAGTTTTGTACTACTCTCAAGAGCCGTACCGTTACAACAGGAAAAACCTGTCATATCAGGGTTAGTAAACTGTTTTGTAGAACCGGCCCTCAAGGGTACATGATAGGTGTTTGCAGGGGTGTTCTCTGCAACAGAAGCAAGAATGTGATTGTAAAGCCCACGCTCGTAATAATCCATTAACTCTGCTCTCTGATCAAAGAGAAAAAGGTTTCTGGTCAATTTGAGCATATTATAAGTAGCACAGGTTTCGTTCTGGCCACCAGCTGAAAAACCGTTCTCATAAAGTGTTGCCGGCTGACTGGTAAAACATTCCGCATTATTGGGGTCGCGTGCCCCTGCAACTCCTCCGATACTGTACATATAATCATTAGTGGCCATATTCCAGAAATTATCAGCTATTTGATAATATTCCGGAGCATCTGAGTCACGATAAATTTCAAGTGCCCCCATAATCTGAGGTATGTGTTGGTTGGCATGTAATCCACGGAACATATCTACATTTTTTGCCAGTCCGTGAGAATGTTCAGCATCACCAAAAAACACTTTAATGTTATCAAAAAGTTGTGCAACTTCCATATAACGAGGCTCATTGGTCATTCGATACAGTCTTGCCATAGCTTCGTTCATTCCCCCAAACTCTCCAGCAATGTATCTGTTCCACATACTTATAAGTGTCTCTGTTGGCAACTGGCTCAAACGAGTATATACCCAGTCACCCATACCTTTTACTATTTTCAACGCTTTTTCATTGCCGCTGACATCATAAATATCCATCAATCCGGCCAGAATTTTATGCAAAGTATAGTATGGTGCCCAGATTTTAGTATTATCTCCTCCATAGCTCGCTCCATTTTCTAGCATGATAAACTGGTCGGGTGGATAGGCACTAATAAATCCTTTACCCCAATTCCAGTAATCTGTTCGGATATTTTCTACACTCAAATCTGAATCAAAGTCTGATTTACCCGGACCTGGTGGCACGGCTATTGGGTCTGATACATATTCTCCTCCGGTAGTTTGTGGCTGTCCCGACATTTGTGATAATTCATATAGTGTATTCACCATATATTCCATCTTGTCAGCAAAATTAGCCTGGAGCGACTCATCATAACCAGCACTCGCATATGCCTGAGCTATAGCGCTAAGATAATGCCCTGTAGCATGACCGCGCAATTTAGTTTGTTGACTATCCCATCCCTTTAGTGGTTCTGCTCCATCAGGCTGTTCCTGCCCAAAGGCATTACGAAACATATAAAGGAAATTGTCAGGATTTGTATTAGCAAGGCCTGTCATAAATTTATCACGGTTCTCTATAAATTTTGTTTTGTTATTATGAAGATCAGTTTTTAATAAAACCTGATCAAGATTAAAAACTTCCAGCATACGATCTGGCGTAGCAGATTCTTTAGCTTCTTTAACTATGATAATCGCATTTGGTTGTATGGTTGTTCCCGCAACCCTTCCTGTTACAGTATATGTGCCAGGGGTAAGTACCTGACTATTATCCTCAGGTGCTGGCCAGAGCACTCTTACATCGTGCCCTTCAATATTATTGCTGAAAACGCCCTGTACATAACGGGGTAATTTTGGTAGAAACCCCACTACAGTCTCCACCTGAATATCCGGAACGCTGGTCAGAAATGCATTGTACAACTGAGGCGTTGTTTCTGAAAACTCTCGAAGATTCCCGTCTGATTCATCTTTTCTTCTAACTACCTGTTCTTCCTTTTTCAAAGCATTATCATGAATCCTGGCAATTTGTTTTTCTCCCAAAGGGATTCTGTATATTCGGAAATCGTGCAATTTTGCATTTAAATAAGGATTATCAGAATCCAATGATTTTCCTATATAAAGTTTATTGTTTTCTCCAGAATTATTATCGAACAGTTTTTTTAACTCCACCTCTACATTCTCTGCCTCACTGACAAGAACTCCATTAATGTATGTACTCAAAGTTTTGGACGGAACATTAATAACAATAGCTAAATGATTCCATTTATTAACTTCCACCGCTGGTGAACTAGCAATATACTTATCAGAATTAGTCAGGATTTGAGCCTGAAAGCCCTCTTTGTTTTTAGTCCCTAACGGAGCAACAAAGAAATGCGACCTGCTATTTTTTCCAAAATCGAAAAATATTTGACCTCTTTTTGCAGAACGCAGGTAAATCCATCCGGTAATACTAAGTGATTCTTCTCCTGTTAAGGATTCACCCGGGATTGAAATGAACGCTTCACTATCTTGAGGTAAAGAAAGTACATTACCAAACAGGGAGTCTTCTACAAACTTGAAATCAGCTCCTTGAATGATACCATGTAAATTATTTCGAGACCAGTCTTTAACATTCCCTTCAAATGTATAGCGAGAAATTAATCCTGTTTCTCCAATTCCGTCTAAAATCTGATCGCCGCTTTGTGCAAATACTGAAGTTGTACCCAAAGCACAAAAGCTGAGTATTATTCCAACGAACAGCTTATATATTTTCATAATTAAGTTCTTTTTAAATGTTTTTTTATCTGCAAAGAAAGTAAGATTAATAATTTTCAACTTACAAACTAACCAAGAACTTAATTAAGATACATAAAAAGGACTTAAAATTTTTTCGTTGAAAATTGTACTAAATAAATTTTTGTATTTTTTATGATGTCAAGGTTATGCCTAACGCGTCTGTATCTGTGGCATTATTAGTTTTTTATACCAATTCTGCTGTAAAAGTGTAATTAACCACTCATCTGATTCTGTGAAGTTTAAAATATATCACTTAATATTGATAGGCTTGCATTTGTGGCATTTCAGCAAGTTACAAATTGTAACCAATGTGCTTAGGGTATTTTATTATTGTGGAAGAGATCTAGAATGGGTTTAAATAGGAGTGTGGCAGTTTGTTTTTGGTGATTTTATTGCCTACTTATTAAAAACTGCTAATAATTATTACGTTTTGCAAAAAAGCGCTAGAGGAAACAATAGCTGTTAAATTATTTTTGAAGCCATGTTATGGGCAGATTTTTATATTTCTCAACATATCCTTATCAATATGTTAAAATGCATTACATTGAAAAAACCTTAATATTGCTACTTTATAAATTAATAGCTTATTAAGTATTTTTGATTAACCAATCAATTGCACCTTCAGCACTAGAGCCATTTAATACTTTTAATCCGTGAGGCCCTGCACTGGTGGTATATTGCGATATAGTCAAATTAGTAATAGCATTATCAGAACTTATTGCCATAAAATATTTCACCCCAATGTTAGCAAAAGTTGGGAAAACATCTGAGTTAATAAATTCCTGAATTTCTTGTGAGAAAACACCTCTCGCATTGTGTGAATCAACTATCCATGCTTTAACACCATTAGCTTTTCCATGATTAACGCCCCTAATTAAGACTGATTCCTTGAACTCTTCCAATGAAATATTATAAGTTGTCCAAGTGTCAATTACAGCTTTTGATTCAGAATCCCACTCACACAACAATTTGTTGGGGATCTCATGAATTTTAGTTCTCATAATACTACGTCTTATTTTTTCTTACTCATATGGCTTTTCAGATACGCCCCGTTTTTGTTATGGTTTCTGGTCTCCACATACTATGATTTTTTATTTGAGAATCATTTGCTACTAAAGTTTTGGCATTATTCTTTTATTCCAACAAGCAACAAATTGTAATCAATGCGCTTAGGGTATTTTATTATTGAGGAGGAGATTTAGAATGGGTTTAAATAGGAGTGAGGCAAGATTACCTTCAGTGAGCATTATGTTACTCTCTTTGATTGTAAGCTCACAGCGTTCGGTTGGCTGTGCTACCCATGCGTTATCTAATAACTTTATTCTCCTGCGTTGAGTTTTGCAATGACGACTGGTTGTCTGTGATTTTACTTTTTGGTGGATTTATTAGCTAATTTTTCTCCTTTGTTACCCCGGCTAAAGGGTGAAAACAGGTAGGTTTTTCAAATGTTTCAACGAAGAATTAATTTCTCCATTCTTAATCAATCTTTACTTAAAAGTAATTCCCAATATCCAACATCAATCCATTTTTCAAATTTAAAACCAACTTCCTTAAAGTGTGCGACTTTCTTAAATCCCAGTTTTTCGTGCAAAGCAATACTTGCTTCGTTTGGAAGGGAAATTCCGCCAATAATTGCGTGAATATTATTATCTTTTATTTGTTTTAATAATTCTTGATAGAGTTTTGTTCCAAGACCTTTTCTTTGTTTTCCTTGTCTGAGATAAATTGTGCCCTCAACAGAGTACTTATATGCGCACCTTGACTTCCATTCAGTTGCATAAGCATATCCTAAAATTTCATTATTATCTTCATAAACAATCCATGGTAAGTTCGAAGGATTTTTTTTAATCCTATCTGTCATCTCATTTTCAGTCACTGCTGTTTCTTCAAAAGTTATCAAGGTATTTTCGACATAGTGATTGTAAATCTCTGCGATTTCACGAGCATCATTTATTTTGACATTTCTAATCATTATTAAGAAATTACGTTTTATGCGATCTTGACTAACAGTAAAATTATAAAACAAATATTCACCTAAACTAAATTTTTATATTCTTACTCAATAAACATTTGAAGCTAACTTACTTCACCAGTACAATTGGGAAATCTTGTCAGTAGCCATAGCCCAAGGTCGTTTAGTTAACGATTTTACCCTCGCACACCCTTTTCTTCCTTAAAGGGACTTTCCCTATTCTTAGAACACAATAGCTTTCGTTCTCACTTAAACAGCTACTCGATTGTGCGGGAATGCATTATTTAATCTTACTAATATCCTTTTTTTGAACAAAAAGATAAACCAAATAAATATGATGATCCTTAATCTCGTAAAATATTGATGTCTGTTTGCTAAGAACAGCTTTTCTCAATCTGAAAACATGAGTTGAAAATCGGGAACATTGTTGGGTTAGTTGAAATCAAATCAATTTGCCTACTTAACTTAGTTTTGAAATTCTCAACTTCCTTCTCAGTCCATTTGTGTCTCAAATAATCTATTATCTCCTCTAAATTGCGAATCGCCTCGTCGGTCCAAAATATTTTATAATCCATATTTTCTTTTCACTTCATCATGAGGGATTACTCTACCTTGGTCAATATCATTGAGACCTCTCTGAACACCTTCTTTCTGTTCATCGGATAAGTCATCCCACCAATCAGTATGCTCATCTTTTGAATCTTTGACGATCTTTAGATATTGAATTGTTTCATCATCATCAAGCTTTGTCAACCACTCTATCAACTCTAATTTTATCGCGTCGTGTCCCATGATTATTTTTTTATCAAAATTACAATAATATTGACAGATTATCAACGAATCATTTTATGTATGACTAGTAACAGATTACTTTCTGTGAGCTACACTTCGTTTAGATTTCTTCTTCCACCAAGGTGGGGTCATAATAACGATGCATAGATCACTTCACCAGCACAATTGGGAAATCTTGTCCGTAGCCATAGCCGGTAGGGTATTGAGGAGTGAGCATATATTCACTTGTAATTTCGGGAACGCGGTCTTCTACATAACCTTTAAGCTCGTTGGCAGTAATTTTTCTGTCTAGTTGGCCACCGTCGGCCTTGCCATCTATTCCTTCGATAAGTGCATAGGTGAAAATGCCATGACCCAACTCACGCGCCTCAGAAGCAAACTGTACAGCACCACTAGCTAGCAGGAAAAAGGTTCCGGTACTACGTGCCAGTTGGGCAATAGCTTTTTCGCGGGTTGCTCCCCGGGTATTAATTGCTTCAAGTGCTCCACCAGATTGACAGGCATCTAAAATAAACATTTGCTTTCCGGCAGCAATTTGTTTCGAGAATTCGAGTAATTCATAGGCCGAAATAGCTTTTTCATTAAGTACTTCATCGTTACCATACATTTGGGTTACATCGTATGGTATAATAAAGAAGCTATTGTCGGTACCGGAACTCATGGCTCCATGGCCGGCATAGTAGAAAATGAAAACATCTTCGGGTCTGGCTTTGTCGGCAATTTGCTTAAAAGTCTCTAAAATGTGCGATTTGTTTGCCTCCGAGTTTTCTATCGGAAAGTATTCAACATTTCGAAATATGGTTTTAGCGCCTTTCTTTATTCTTGTTGCATAGGCTTTTGCATCGTTCACTGCGTAGGATAATTCGTAATTTGGGTTACTGTATTTATCAATTCCCACAGAAAAAATATACAAGTCGCTCTGCGATTCAACACCATCGTGAAAAACATTAATACTTACCGGTTCCGATTCTGTTCGGTCCTTATTCAGTGCAACTACCGTAATTTTATTATCGCCCGAAATAATGGGTATCTCCAGCGATTTCGATACTTGCCGTCCTGCACGGGTTTTAGCATTGGCCATGGTTTCGTCAAATACAAGTTTTTCGTTATTGTAAACCCTGTATTCATCAATTCCCTGTCCCTTATCAGTAAGTTCAATATTTATCGGAATTGTGTTTGAGAACCATTCAATGGAGTCGCCACTAGTTTTAATGGCAACCTTGTTTTCTTCCGATAATTTCACTTGTAACTGAACCTCGGGAGCACTCGAAATTTTGGAGTTTATGCTGCTGTTTGTTTGCGAGAATTCTTCACCTTCACAGATTCTCCGCCACAAATTTGGTGTGTAATATTTTTCAAACAAGGAACCAACAGGAATAACATCTAATCCCGACACATAATTGATTGAAGTAAGTGCTTTTTTAGAACCATCGAAATATCCTTCAGGATTCTTTACCAGCCATTCGTTTCTGTTGAGCTGTATGTAGGTATAAATCTCAGTGAAAGTATTCAGGTCCCAAACCTTTATTACGCCCTCGGTGGAGCAGGAGATGAGCTTTTTACCATCGGGGGTGAAATTTAATCCTGAAACTGCTCCCGAATGTCCGGTTAATACGCTTATTTCCTTCCCGGATTCTTTATCCCAGATGCGAATAGTGCGGTCGACACCACCCGAAGCATAGTATCTGTCAAGTGGGTCAACAGCCAGAGCATAAACGCCAGAACTGTGTTTTGTGAATTTGTTAACCAACATACCGGTTAAAAGGTCCCAAACTTTTACTGTACCATCTAGACTGGCGGTAATCAATTGCTTTCCATCTTTGCTAAGCTGTAAATCAACTACCAGGTTGGTATGACCAATTATTGTCCTGAATTCTTTTGCGGCATCGGCCTCCCAGAGTTTTAAGTTATCACCTAAGTCGCTTGTAATAAAGTACAGGTCTTTTGGGCTGTAGGCAACATTGTAGGGCGAAACATTATCTAGATTAATGTATTTTACCAGTTCTCCAGTTTTAATATCGGAAATGCGCAGTGTTGCATCCCAGCTTCCGCTTAAAATATATTTATCATCGGCACTGAATTCCATATCGAAAATTAGTTCCTGGTGGGCCAAAATTTCATTGACTATTTCACCAGTTTTAGCATCCCAGATAATAATTTTTCTGTCGCCACCAGCAGTTGCAAGAAAATCTCCGTTATGACTAAAGCAGGCAGTTAGCACAGCTTTACTATGGCCTCTTAGTATTCTAACTTTTTTTCCTGTTTCAATATCGAGAACAACAACACTTGAGTCAATCCTGCCTTTTGCCAGGTATTTTCCATTGGGACTTAGGGCCATGGCAGGTTTCATATTTATATAGCGGATAATGTTTGAGTGCACCCAGTTTCCCTGCTTAAAGGCCATTCCGTCGTCACGGGTTTTGTTTCTAAATCCTTTATAGGTTTTTAGAACTCTATTATCAGCCAATCTTTTTAATGAGGCAGTATTTTGGATATTCCATATAAGAATATTTTTTTCGTCGGGTGATATTACCGGTTCACATTCTATTTCATCATTCTGAATTTTAAGGGTCTGTTTTCCGGTATTTATGTCCCAGATCCAAGATTGCTCGCTGTAGGTAGCAACTATATATTTGTCGTTTGGACTAAATTTTATTTGATCCAGGTATTTATCTTCAAGTTGAAAATGTCTGATGCGTTGGCCATTATTTGCATTCCAAAGTACTAAACCGGTATTGCGCGAACCTGTAAGTAGGTATTTTCCGCTATGACTATATTTTACATGGGTTTTGCATCCATCACATATTTGATCGTCAATAATTAATTCGAATAGTTCTTTTCCGGTTTCAAGGTCGAAAACTTTAGCAAAAAGCTTGTCGGAACCTATTGCAACATTCTTACCATCTGGACTAATGGCAAAAGAATATGCCTTATCGAAGCTGAAAGTTTGAACAACATCTCCTGACTTTACATCAACCAGTTTTGCTTCTTTGTAGTTTTCTGTAGTTAAGAGTCTGTTCCCATCAGGAGTGAACCATTGAGGATTAATAGTAGCACTGTAGTTTTTTTTATAAGTATTTATTAGTTTACCGGTGGTTGTACTCCATACCGACACAATATTTCGGTTGGTCATCGAAAGAATTTTATTTCCATCGGGACTATAGCATGCATTTAGTAGGTTATTTTTTTCAACTTTAAATTTGTTTATCGCCTTTCCGGTTAGAATATCGTATTCAATTACTAAGTTGTCGGCGTCGGCAGAAAGTATTTTGTTACCATCTTTATGGAAGTACAGTGTCAATATTCTTCCTGTATTTTCGGTAAAGCTTCTGATTTCCTTCCCTGAATTTGTGTTCCAGAGTTTGATTGTGTTATCGAAACTACCGGTAACAATATATTTCCCGTTGGGGCTGAAGGCCAAGGCAGATACCGGTCGTGAGTGACCACTTTGAATAACAGTTTCGATGTTTGTTTTTGCGGTGTTTTGCGCAATAATCAATAGTGTTGCACTTAGTGTCAGCCACAGAGATAGAGATAATTTTTTCATCATAATTTGAGAAGCTTCAGATTACGTAATTTTAAATCCAACAACAAGAATATCATCAATTTGCTCATAGTCTTTCATCCAATAGTTGATGGCATTATCGAGAATTAATTGTTGCTCGGCCATGGATTTTTCATGGTTCTCCAACAGTAGTTTTTGAAGATTTTTAGCCATAAATTTTTTATTGTTTGGCCCACCAAACTGGTCCGGGTATCCATCAGAAAACATATAAAAAGAGGCGGAATCTTTTACTCTTATTTCGTGTTTTTCAAATCCGTTTCCCTTTTCTATTGAACCACCAATAGGTTGTCTACTGCCTTTAACTTTAAAAACTTCACCATTCTGGATATAAACAAGTGGATTTTTAGCACCGGCAAACTCAATAGTTTTTGTTTTAAGGTCGAGGGTACATAAAGCCATGTCCATACCATCCTGATTGTTGGTGTCTTCCTGTTTTAAGGCCGATTTTATATTTTTATCAAGTTCTGTAAGAATTTGTTCTGGCGAAGTAATTTCCTGGTTGTAAACTATATGGTTTAGGTACGAATCTCCTAACATGCTCATAAATGCTCCAGGAACTCCGTGTCCTGTGCAATCGACAGCAGAGATAATAAGCTTGCCATTCTTTTCGCCGGTCCAGTAAAAATCTCCACTTACTATATCTTTAGGTTTGAAAAGAATAAAGGCATCATCGAGCTTTTGGAGGAGCTCATTGGTTTTCGATAATAGCGACTCTTGAATTCTTTTGGCATATTCAATGCTATCGGTTAAGTCTTTATTCTTGGTTTCAATTACAGCTTTTTGCTCATTAATTTGTGTGTTCTTTACTTCAAGTAGCGTATTCTTTTTAGAAATAATTTTGTTTGTATTCTTTTTCTGCAAATACTGTCTGTAGATTACCAGAACAATAAGTATTACAAGTAGTATTATTCCGGAAAGGTAGTTTCTAACAGTATTTTGTCGTTGAACAGTTAGAGAAAGAATCTGATTTTCCTGTTCCTTTTTATCTGTCTCGAAACGCACGCTCATTTCTTCTACAATTTCCAGGTTTCGGTCAACTGTTAATGAGTCTTTCGTACTGGTATAAAGCTGCAAATACTCCAACGATTTTTCAAGTAAATTCTGCTTCTGATATATTTCAGAAAGAAGGCCGGAGTTTACCATAATTGCCTCTTTGTTGTTAGCCTGAAGAGCATATTCGTTACTTTTCAGTAGGAAGTTTTCGGCACTTGTTAAATCGTTTCGCTTATAATGTACATGACCAATATTGGAATAAATAATTGATATGCCTTTTTTGTCGCCAATTTGAATTTTTAACGGTAGAGACTTTGAAAACAATATGCCAATGGCTTCATCGTAATTTCCCAGGAATGTGTATGTATCACTAATTTTGTTCCAAGTATTCGATAAACCTACAATATCCTTATGTTTTATTTTTATCTCTTTTGCTTTATTAAAATACTCCAGCGCCAGGTTGTACTCTTTTAAATTTAAATACACTTCACCAACAGAGTAAAGGGTTTCAGACAATGAAAGGTTTAATTGAATGTTTTTTGCGTCGTTTTTTAGAAGCTTGCTGTAAGAATCTTTTGCCACATTAAAATATTCCAGGGCCTTTTTACTTTTGTCAAACTTAAGGTATATGTTCCCCAGGTTGTAATAGCCGTTGGCAATATCTTCACTTCGGTTATTTTCCTCGCTTATTTTAATCGACTCAAGCTGATATTCTAAAGCTTTGTCGTAAATATCAGATTGCTGATAAATCAGGGCAATTGCATTTAATGAAGCTGCAATGCTTTCATAGTCTTTGTTTTTTTTATCAATTTCAAGCGCCGAGAAAGCATGATTCAAAGCTTTCTGATTTTGACCGGTACTTAGGTATACAAGGCTTAATTGATATAAAACGCTGGAGAGTGTGGTGTCAGTAGGTAATTCTTTGGTAAGTTCTAAGGCCTGGTTGTAAGAAAATATTGCTGAATCAAATTGGTTTGCTAATTGATAGTTCTTACCTCTTTCTTTTAACAGCCAGGCATTGTTTTCTTCCTGAGAAAACGCTGAGACATAGATTAGAGAAAAAACTATAAGCAACAAATATTTCATGTATTCTATATTTAATCAACGCAAGATACTAAAAAAGGTAAGTTGTGAGTATATGGATTTTTGTATCTTTCGGAAAGATATACCAGAGTTTGAATCTGAATGCTTATCTTGAATAATTAAGAAAGAAAAAAAATGAGAAAATTAGCACTACCCAAAAAACTTATTTCCAGTCTTGTGATTCTGTTGTTTTGCATTTCTGTAACCAATGCGCAGGATGTTAAATATTCGGCATTGCTATTATCATTTAAAGGAAGCGGCAAGCTTATTCGCGGAGACGAAGAAATGGATTTAGAACTTCCTCAAAGTTTTATATCGGGTGATAAAGTTGTGCTTACCGATGGAAGCGCAAAGTTGTTATTGTTTTCGGGAGATGAGGTTTCTATTGTTGCAACAAATACATATGATATTCCGAGCGTTGAATCTGCTTCTTCAACAATTACAAGTCTGGCAAGCAGTGAAGCTAAAGGGAGTGGCTTATTAGGGCAATCTGGTATGGCTTATCGCATGCGGGGCGAGAATAATGTGTTTCCGGTTAAATCAAAAATTATAAATACAGATAATGCCATTATCCGATTTCAATTTGATGAACCATTAACAAAGCCCTTAAGTTTTAAATTAGTTGATTCGGAAACACAAAAAACTGTATGGGCCAGAGAAAATATAACTGATAGTACCTTGTCGTTAAGCAAGATTACTTTCGAACAAGGAAAATCATATTACTGGACATTGTCTGGTATGCCAACCGGGAAACCGGTTATGGGAGTAATTTCATCTTCAACAAACAAAGATGTAAAAGATATTGAGGCTAATAAGGATAAAAAAACGCATCTGGATTATATTGAGTCCATTTTAATATTTCATCGCTATAACTATTATTTCGAAGCACATGAATTATTACAAGAGGCTATTGCAAAATTTCCAGACGCAGAAGTATATAAAAAAATGCGAGAGAATCTCCTTATGAATTTTTAATCTCTTACATCATTTTATTCAATAAAACTCGCATTTCATCGTAGCTTGTTGCTACCGGAAGCTGAGGATAATCGTCAATTACATTTTGAGGTGGTCTGTAAAGAAAAGCTTTGTCGGCTTGTTGTAACATGCTTACGTCGTTATATGAGTCGCCAAAAGCAACTACCTCGTAATTTAAACCCTGAAATGCCTGTACAACCATTTTCTTAGGATCTTTTTGTCGTAATTTATATCCTGTTATTTTACTATTTTCATCTACTTCTAAAGAATGACAAAGTAGGGTAGGATAATCAAGTTGTTTCATAAGAGGCTCAGCAAACTCAACAAATGTATCGCTAACAATAATTAAGCGAGAAACCTTTTGTATCCATTTTATAGTATCAAGGGCACCTTCTATTGGCTTAATGGAGGCAATAACTTCCTGAATATCTTTAAGGGTAAGACCATGTTTGTCAAGAATTCCTAAGCGATAATTCATTAATTCATCATAGTCTTTAATATCGCGGGTTGTAAGTTTTAATTCTTCAATTCCTGTTTTCAAAGCAACGTTTACCCACACTTCAGGAACCCAAACACCTTCAAGGTCAGAACAGATTATATGCATATTCTCAATTTAGAATTTAGAATTCAGAGTTTAGAAATTTATAAATGGAGTCATTCAAAAATTTAAAATCGATATTCTAAAAAGTTTAATTATATTTTTCTTCTAAGTATTTTTTAAAATTTTCATAAGATGTTTCAAGTTTGTCGAATTTTTCTTCCCTAGCATTTAAATTCGATAGGCTAGGTGGAAGTTCCGGATCAAAACCTAATACATGTTGAATTTCTTCAGGAAATTTGGCCGGATGAGCGGTCTCAAGACAAACACTTACCTGAGCATCAGATATTCCTTTGTTAGTTATATATTGCTGAAGTCCATACCAACCAACAGCACCATGTGGCTCAAGTAGTGTATTGTGTTCTTTCCAGGTAGATTTAATAGTTGCTCTGGTAGTTTCATCGTCAACACTTATGGCATACATGTCTTGCTTTATCGAATCTACATTTGGTGTTTTAATAATCTCGCCATTTTCATTCATTACACCTCCGTAAAGAGCAATAATCCGTGCCATATTACTCGGATGACCAACATTCATTGCACTTGAGATACAGTTTTTCGATGGAACTATGGTTTTGTAATTTCCAGTGCTTAAATATACAGGAACCTCATCGTTGTCATTTGTTGAGATTACAAATTGCTTTACAGGAATGCCCATGTTTTTAGCAATTAATCCACCCATGAGATCGCCAAAATTTCCTGATGGAACAGAAAAAATAATCTCTTCGTTTTTAGCTATATCGCATAATCGGGAATAAGCATAAATGTAATAAACAGCTTGTGGAATAAGTCGACCAATATTAATTGAGTTCGATGAAGATAATTTCAGGTAATGAAGTTCGTCATCGTTAAATGCTTGTTTTACCAAAGCCTGGCAGTCATCAAATTTCCCATCAAGAGCTAGTATGGACACATTCTTATGCAACGTGGTCATTTGTTTACGTTGACGTTCGGTTACTTCTTTTTCAGGATACAAAACACAAATATTCACGTTTTCTAATCCGTAGAACGCATTTGCCATTGCACTACCAGTATCGCCCGATGTTGCTGTTAGAATTAGCAGGGTTTCATTTTTCTTATGAAGAAAATACTGGATGAGTTGCCCCATCATTCGGGCTGCAAAATCTTTAAAAGAGGCTGTTGGTCCCTGGTCGAGTCGCATAACAAAGTTTTTATTATTGACATTTTCCAGAGGGACATCGAAATTATATGCAGATTTAGTCATTGCAGCAAGTTCAGTTTCCGGAATTGTGTTACCCAGAAACTTATGCATGACCTCAAAAGCTATCTCATGATATTTTTTTGAGCTGAAAGAAGCGATTTCATCTTTCGTAAAAGAAGGAATGTGTTCAGGCATGTATAGTCCGCCATCGGGGGCTAAACCTTTAAGTAATGCTTCTTGAAAAGTAACTTTCTCAGCTTTTAAATTAGTAGAATAATATTTTATTTCAGACATCATTTTTAATTTTCAAATTATAGAAGTAATTCAATTTGTCTCGATTAAACAGAGTATACTCCTTAATTGTCTAATTACTTTTATTAAACATGTGCTACCCTGATTATGTCAGCGAATACTCCGGCAGCTGTAACATCTGCTCCGGCACCATATCCACGAATAACCATTGGAGCTTCGTTATATCGTTCTGTTGTTAATAATAGTATGTTGTTGCTTCCCTCTAGCGGATAGGCAGGATGAAGCATATCTACTGTTTGAAGGCCAACTTTTCCTACTCCTTGATCTAAGCTGGCAATAAAACGCCACTTTAATCCTTTTTCTTCTAATATCTGCCTTTTTTGCTCAAACTCATCATCATACTTTGCAACTTTATCCCAGAATTCGTCCAGAGAACCCTCAAAGCATTCTTTAGGTAAAAATGGTTCAATTTGAATGTCTTTTTGTTCAAGTGGATATCCAGCTTCGCGGGCAAGAATAATAAGTTTTCTTACAACATCAATTCCGCTTAAATCAATTCTTGGGTCGGGTTCGCTAAAACCAAGTTCTTTAGCTTGCTTTATGGCTTGACTTAAGGTCACATCTTTGCTTAAGGCATTAAAAAGAAAATTTAAAGTTCCGGATAATACAGCTTCCAGTTTCAGAACCTTGTCTCCACTTTTACTTAAGTCATTAATAGTAGTAATAATCGGTAAACCGGCACCTACATTGGTTTCATACATAAACTTAACATTGTTCTTCAATGCAGTTTTTTTCAAGTCTTTATATAAAGCATATTCAGAAGAGCAGGCTACTTTATTAGCAGTTACTACAGAAGCAAATGAATCTAACACCTTTTTGTAAATGGCAGATACCTCGTCGTCGGCTGTGCAGTCTACAAAAACGCTGTTTCGTAGATTCAGGTCCGAAATGGATGTTACAAATTTATCAAGATTAGTAGGCTCACCATTATTGACTTCATCAAGATAATTATCGAGGTTAATTCCGTTAGAATTAATAATCATTTTTTTCGAACGGCAGATGCCAACAACATTAACATTTATGTTATGTTCGTCAAGCAGATGTTGTTTTTGTTTTTTTATTTGACTGAACAGGCTTCCGCCAACAGTACCAACACCTACAACATATAAATGGATGTCTTTATATTGACTCAAAAAGAAACCTTCATGAATTACATTAAGAGCTTTTCTAAGGCTGTCGCGTCTGATAACAACCGAAATATTCAGTTCTGAAGAACCTTGAGCAGTTGCAATAGCACTAATACCATTTTGTCCAAGAGATTGAAATAAAGTAGCTGAAATTCCTGGTGTGTTTTTCATCTGTTCTCCAACAATTGCAATTACAGATAGATCTTTCTCAACTAAAATGTTTATTTCATTTCGTATCTGAATTTCAGCCTCAAACTCTTCCTCTATTGCGCGCACTGCAGCATCTGTATCATTCGGAGCAACAGCAAATGTTAGGGAGTATTCAGAAGAAGCCTGGGTTGTAAGAATAATATTTATTCGGGAGTTGCTCATAACCCCAAATAGTCTGGATAATATACCTCTCAGACCAATCATTCCGGTGCCCTGCAAAGTTATAAGGTCAATTTCATCAATTGAAGAAATTCCCTTGATAGGTGAGCCACCCGGAGATGCCTCGGAGTATTCAATAATCTTTGTTCCGTGAGCATCAGGATTAAAAGTATTTTTGATAGTTATTGGAATGTTTTTTTGAAGAGCAGGTTGAATAGTTGGTGTAAATACTACCTTGGCTCCAAAATGAGATAATTCCATAGCTTCAGCATAGGAAAGAGATTTAATAGATAATGCTTTCTCTACTTTTCTTGGATCTGCTGTCATAAATCCGTCTACATCAGTCCAAATATCTAGTTGCGATGCTTCGAGAGCAGCAGCAACAATCGCAGCTGTATAATCAGATCCTCCACGACCAAGAGTTGTAGTTGCACCATTTTCATTAGAAGCTATAAAACCAGGAATTATACTTATACCCTTATTACCTTGGAATGCTTCTTTAATATTCTTGTTGGTGAGTTTGTGATTTACTATTGCATTTCCGTGAGATGAATCAGTTATGATAATTTCACGGGAATCAATAAATCGGGCATTCTCAATGTAGTTGCTGATTATAAAAGCAGAAATTAATTCGCCAAAGCTTAATATTCTATCATAAATTTTTGGAGTTAAATCATTTAGCTGAAAAACACTATTAAGAATATCTTTCAATTCGTTTAGCATTTTTTCTGTTGTTGAAAGTACGGTCGTCATTTCGGAGGTTGAAGATAATTCAGAAACCGCATTAGTGTATTTTGTTGTAATTTCTTTTAGAATCGTAGAATACTCAATATTTTTTGTTGCAGCCATTTTTGCAACCATTTCTAATTTGTCAGTTATGCCCTCGAAGGCTGATACAACTACTGCTACAGGTTGTTCGTAAGAGGCAATTATACGTTTCACCTGTTTTATTTGCTCAGGTGAACCTACTGAAGAACCTCCGAATTTCAGTACTTTCATTTGTGTTTAAATTTTAAGGTTTGAATTATAAAATATGAGTATTTCTTAACATTATTCATGAATTCACGAAAATAAGCATTAAATAGAAAACACGAGTTAATAGTGCATAAAAAAAGGGGACTTTGTCCCCTTTTTGAGTTATGTATGCCTGTTCGTATATATTAAGCACTCTCAGTGGGGATTTTTCGGTCGACTTTCTTAATTAAGCCTTGAAGAACTTTGCCCGGTCCTACTTCCGTAAACGTAGAAGCTCCATCCGTGAGCATATTCTTAACCGTTTGTGTCCATTTTACAGGAGCGGTTAATTGTGTTTTTAAATTTTCTTTAATTTCTTCAGGTTCGGTAACTGCCGATGCAGTAACATTTTGGTAAACCGGACAAATAGGCTTGCTAAATGTTGTGTTATCGATAGCAGCAGCTAGTTCAATTTTTGCAGGATCCATTAAAGGTGAGTGAAAGGCTCCACCAACAGGAAGCTTTAAAGCCCTTTTAGCTCCAAGTGCACTTAATTTCTCAATAGCCTGGTCTATGCCAGCGTTCGAGCCGGAAATAACAATTTGTCCGGGGCTGTTGTAATTGGCACAAACAACAACTTCGTCGATTTCTTCACAAGTTTTCTCCACTATTTCATCTTCCAGACCAAGAATTGCAGCCATAGTTGATGGATTCATTTCGCAAGCTTTTTGCATAGCCTGAGCACGAGCAGAGACAAGTTTTAAGCCATCTTCGAAAGCCATAGCTCCAGCAGCAACCAATGCAGAGAATTCACCTAAAGAGTGACCTGCAACCATTTCTGGTTTGAAATCGTCGCCAAGTGTTTTTGCAAGAATTACTGAATGTAAAAATATAGCTGGTTGAGTAACTTTGGTTTGCTTTAAATCTTCATCGGTACCTGCAAACATTAAGTCGGTTATGTTAAAGCCTAAAATTTCATTTGCTTTATCAAACATTTCTTTGGCTACAGGAGAATTGTCGTAAAGATCTTTACCCATACCTACAAATTGTGCTCCTTGACCAGGAAAAACGTATGCCTTCATATTTATCTTTTTTGTTTAAGGATTGGCAAAGGTATAAAAAAAGTTTAATGCTTTTCTGGTTTGAATTAATGATATTGTTATCTAGATTATTGTATAAATAAAAAGGCCTTCCACAAAGAGGGAAGACCTTTTATTGTCATGAAAAAATTGCTTTTATTTGTTTACTTCACTTTGATTTCTTGTACAGGTATTTCAACCTTTGCCTTCTTAGCTATTGTTATACTTAGTATTCCATTTTTATGAGAAGCTTCAATGTTTTCCAAGTCGCTGTTTTCGGGTAATTCAAAAGTCCTTTTGAAAGGAAGTTTAGTGAATTCTCTGCGGATGAACTTTTCCTGATTTTCTTCTTTTTCTGTTTTGTTTTCCGCATTTGACGCAATTGACAACTTGTTTTTATCAATAGTAACCTTTATTTCGTTTCGTTCATAGCCAGGGGCAACAAGATCGATTCGGTAATTATTTTCGTTTTCAGTTACATTTACACTTTGTGCATGCGCTTCCATTTTGCCTCCACAATATTCATCGTTTAAAATATTATTTAGATAAACTGGATTTCTTCTGTATGTTCTTACTACTGGTATCATTTTAATTTAAGTTTAGAATTAATAATTTAAAAATTTTGTATTTTATGTAAGAGTGTTTAAGAGTATTAGATAGCCATTTGTTTGTGTTGCTATGGCTATCCGGCTCTTTTAGTTTATTTTAATTTCTTTTGCTTTTTGTACGGTAATAGCCTTTTTGGGGATATTGATGTATAAAATTCCGTTTTTGTGCGATGCATTAATTTTGCTTGCATCTGTATTTTCCGGTAGTGTAAACGACCGGCTGAAAGAGTTGTAGTTAAATTCTCTGAGTAAATAACCGTCTTTTGATTCTTTGTTTTTTTCTTCTTTTGATGAAGAAATATTAAGAACATTTTCATCAACACTTAATTTGAAATCTTTTTTGTCGATTCCGGGTGCTGCAACGGTAATTTGATAATCATTCTCAGTTTCTTCTACATTAACTGCAGGAGTGCTGCTGTTTTCGTAGTTTCTGCTCAATGTAGGAAGTAATGAAAAGAAATCATCGTTAAAGAAATCGTTGATAAAACTTCCAGGCATTGCGTTTGTGTTTTTAAATACTCTTGGTAACATTTTTATGTCCTCCTATATTTTAGATTTTAATAATTGCTTTCAGGGAGGAAATAGTCAAGTAATGTGCCATTGAATAAAAAGAGACAAAATGACAGTTGAAAGCAATTTAAGAGTGACAAAAAGACATGTTGAATAAAAAAGGAGTGATCTTATGACATTATTTCGGAGATTTGAAACTGTTAAATATAAATATCGTTAGTACATTATGAAACTAAACCATACTAAATGAGTTCTAAACTTGCATTGTTACTTCCAATTATTTCACTGATATATTTGCTACAGACTTTATTCAGAAGGCAGTTGAAGACATATTTAAAATTTTCTTTTGCAGTAATTTCTTTAGCAGTTTTAGTATTTGACGTGTTCGCTTACCTTATGTTTTCTGTTAATTGCATTGAAATGGGGTTGCGTTATAATACTGAATTCGATTGTATTCGTTGGATTTATCCTACACTTGATTTTACCATAATGGTTATTCTCTCTCTCTTGGCACTTGCATTTGCATTTTTAGGCGTTGCAAGAGGCTGGAACCGAAAAATTAATTACACACTTGGATCGTTAGTTTTATTTGTGGGGGTTATTTCTCGTTTATTTGTTCTAATTGAAGCCACCGATGCAATCTCATTAACTCATGGTTCTAGTAATTATCTTATTTTTGAGATTTTCTCGATAATTATAGTGTACGGACTTATCTCGTCAGTAATTTATTTTGTTATTTTATTGTTAGGCTTTATTACAGCTCGAATTCCTCAGTAATTTCTGGTATTATAATATTCTGAAATCCCTTTTGAGAGAGGAGTTCTTTGTAGGCTGTCTGGGCCTTGTAATCACCATGTACAATAAATGTTCCTTTCAATTGATTGGTGTCCTGACAGGCTAAGAAATCACTCATTTCCTGATAATCGCCATGTCCCGAATAAGAGTCTATTCGTTGAATGTCAGCATATACTTCATGAAGTTTTCCATGGATAGAAACTTGCTTGTCTCCCCTTAGAATTCTGGCACCTAAAGTGTTTGGGGCGCAATACCCAACAGCCAGAATCGTATTTTTTGTATTTGAAATTACATTTGATATGTGGTGTTTTACTCTTCCAGCTTCCATCATCCCTGAGGCGGAAATAATAATACAGGGTCTTGTTAATGAGTTTAATCTTTTCGAATCTTCATGATTGGTAATATAATACATACTGTTGAATCCAAATGGGTCAGGGTCGTATTCCATTACCTCTAAAACATCTTTATTGAAGCATTCAGGATGCATCCTAAAAACATTCGTTGCATTAACTGCAAGCGGACTATCAACATATACACTTATTCTTGGGAGTCGACGGTCGTTATAAAGATTGTTTAATGAATAGGCTATTTCCTGGGTTCTACCAACGCTAAAAGAAGGGATAACCAGTTTACCATTTTTATCAACACAAGTAGACTCAACTATTTTTAAAAGTTCTTCTTCAGCTTCCTTGGTGCTTTTATGGAGCCTGTCGCCATATGTTGCTTCAGTAATTAAGTAATCTGCTTGTGGGAATGGTGCCGGAGATTTTAGAATGCGATTTGTTGGACGCCCAATATCGCCTGTGTATGCAATTCTTTTCTTTTTTCCGTTTTCGGTAATCTCAAGGTTGGCAACACCGCTTCCAAGCATATGTCCGCTATTGGTGAATTTCACCTTTGTATGTTCATCAATTCGAAGTTTTCTGTCGTATGCAATGCCTATGAATAATTCCATACAGGCTATAGCATCTGCTTTTGTGAAAAGCGGCTTAACGGGTTCCAGTCCCTTTAGTGCTCGTTTTTTGTTAAAAGTCTTAGTATCGTGTTCCTGAATGTTGCCAGCATCTGCCAGCATAATTGCACACAAATCTCGCGTAGCATTTGTGCAGATTATAGATCCTCTAAATCCCAGACAATAGATGTAGGGTATTAGTCCGGAATGATCAATATGTGCATGGGTAAGGATAAGATGATCAATTTCTGAAGGTTCAAAACCAAGTTTTCGGTTAAGTTCATCGGTTTGTAAGCCTTTACCTTGGTACATCCCGCAATCTAAAAGTATTTTCTTGCCGTAATTTGTTGTTATTAAATGTTTGCTACCTGTAACTTCACGAGCCGCACCTAAAAATTTAATTTTCATTTTATTTTTTTTGAGAGAAAGCAAATCTAATGGAATTTAACCAAATAAAGAAGTTTGTTTTAATGGGTGTTGCAAAACAATTAATTCCAGTGTTAGAGTAATCTTTAAGTTTGCTATATGTTGAAGATGACCTTATCTTTATTTCGAATACCTGAATCGATTTACTAAAATAATTAAGCTTTTGTAATAAAGAAACGAACATGGAAAATTGCATGATAATTTTAGAAAAGATCGAGTTTGTAGCGCATAAACTCATTTACATTAATGTAGAAGAATTTTTATATATGAACTAATTACATTTACCTATTTTAAAGAATATAAACGCCATTTAATATGTCACAATTTTTTCTGCCAATAAGATTAGTAATTAAGTCTCTGTTTGTATGTTTTCCAATAATTATTTCTGCGCAAACCAGTTCAGAAATATTTAAAATAAGCTATGAGCATTACGAAAATGGAAAAAAATCAAATATTTTTCAGTCAATATTTTATCATGATCAAATTGTTTTTCTATCAAAGCCGGATGATAAAATTCAGCACTATGCAGATTTAGAAAAGAATCAGAACATAAGCACTATTAAGTTTGAGAATAAAACATTTAAGAATGTAACACCCTTTAGTTCCTTACCTGTGCCTAAGTATGACAATGAAACTCAGGTTATTCTTGACTACGAGTGTAAGCATGCATACTTTTCTTATTTTTCTAATAGAATAGATGTCTGGTATACAGAAGAGACTAAAGCAAAAGGTTCTCCCTACAGTAAATACCTGCCCAATAAAAATGCACTTGTTTTAAAAATAGTTGTTAATGGAAATCGTTCAATAATTGCCAATGCTATAAACAAAGAGAAGGACTATGTGCCGTTCAACAACTTCTCTGATAATAGTGTGTTGCAAGTTAACAAGGCTGAATTTGAAGAAATAATAATAAATTCCAGATACAATAAATTACAGATTTTTGAGAATGAAATAATAAACTTCGACCCAAAGCTTAGTCTACCTCTGGAAAAAGAGCTTCAAACTGATCAAACCTATCATTTTTCTAAAGGGTCTGTTGTTATGAAAAAGATTAAACTGACCCCAGAATTGATGAACAGTGAATATATTTTTGCAAAATTAAGCTGTAAATCAAATGGTGATGCATACGATAGAACCGGGTCTGTTTTTATTATTCCTTCGAAAAAAGATGGTAGGATATCCATGTTGGATGCTTTTCTGCATGGATTAGATCGACTACCTGTTTATAAAGACAACCTGGGCAATGAATATCAAGGAATAACTAAAGAAAAGAATTATTCGCCACCAGCAGAAATACTTCGATTTTATACATCGTTTGGAGCAAGTTACTTCAACGATAAGCGAAAAATAAATAATTATGATTGGTCAGAAAACATTGTATATAAACAAGATGTTTCTGCTTTAATTCCTATTAATGAAGACGAATTCTGGATTGGTGTTTTTGTAGGGAATTATGATTCAGGAGGTCATATTATAAATCTCGAGCTTGATTTCTATCCGTTCATGGGTGAAGAAGAAAATAAGAAAGCCACAAAATATATTGAACCACTAATTTCTACGGTTAATATTATGGAAATGTCAGGACAAAACTATGGAGGACTTTTTGCCAATGATACCCTGGAAGTACACTTTGAGATAACAGAAAACATTAAAAATCTCCGGTTATTATATACCTCTACTGGTCATGGAGGATGGGGAGGTGGGGATGAATTCAATCCCAAATTGAATAAGGTGTTTATTGATGGTAAAGAAGTTTTTAAAATAATACCCTGGCGAACAGATTGTGCGTCCTATCGTTTATCCAATCCAGCATCTGGTAATTTTGGAAATGGTCTTTCATCAAGTGACCTAAGTCGATCGAACTGGTGTCCTGGTACATTAACACCTCCGTACATTATTCCTATGGATATGCTGAAAAAAGGGAAGCATACTCTTGAAGTTGTTATAGACCAGGGAGAGAACGAGGGGCCTAGTACTAATCATTGGAATATTTCAGGAGTACTTGTTGGTGAATTAGATGTGGGTGACAATACAAACAAAAAATAAATGCTAATTCGAGTATAATAATAAAAATCACTCTATTCACTATTTATCTTTGGAAGTATATTAGTATTTCAGATTAAGTTCCTCTAATATAGGCTTATCGGTGGTTTTAAGAATGTGTTGTATAGTTTCATTCTTCTGTTCGAAAATTGTTACTTCGTTTTCACCTTCTTTCAGCCAACAGCCTGGTAAATAGAGAGTTTGTTGTGGCCCAATTTTCCAGTATCTTCCAAGATTATAGCCATTTACGAATACAATTCCTTTTCCCCATTCATGCATGTCGAGAAATACATCTCCTATTTTTTCTATACTGAATGTACCTGAGTATATTGCTGGTCGATTTGTTTGGGCTGCTTTTGAGATTGCTGTAATATCCGGGGTGCTTTTCATGGGAATGTTATACATTTTCCAATTGCCTGTTATTTCGTATTCGTTAATAGTAATTGGCAAAATGATTCCTTTTTTATTATTTGTTATTTCAGCTCCGTAGTTTATCCGCCCCATGTTTTCAACGAGTATTTCCAAGCGTCCGTTGAATGGGATATTCACTTCTATTTCATATTGGTTAAACATTCTATTGAGTTCGCCCACCATTTTACCATCAATATAAACAAGAGCATAATCGCGGAGTCCGGGAATTTTCATTTTCCCTTTCATTGGCTGGTTGAAACGTTTACTATACAAAACATAACCATAACCTTGTTTCAGCTGCTCAAATGTTAGCGGGGTGTTGTTGGAGATTGGCTTTATTGATTTTTTCCATTCGAAGAAATCAACTGCTTTCTCGAGTTTTATATCTGGCAAGCTAATTACCGGAATTTGTTCAGGTATGTTTGGGACAGGATAATTTACATACTCTAAAAATGCTTCACGGAACAGCTTGTATTTCGGAGTGGCCCATCCGGCTTCATTAATAGGTGCATCGTAATCGTAACTGGTTAAATCTGGTTGAATGTCGGAATCGTTGTTGTAGTTTGCACCTGATGTAAAACCGAAGTTTGTACCTCCATGTATCATGTAGAAATTGAAATTAACTCCATTTTCCAGATAGGTATATACTTGTTTAATATTCTCTTCAGGTGTGATACGAATAAACTCTTCGCCCCAATGGTCGAGCCAGCCAGGGTAAAATTCGGCAACCATATAGGGTCCACCAGGATAATATTTGTTTACACTTTTCTTGAGGTTTTCGATATTTCCTTCTCCATTTGCTGTTGGGAGTACTCCATCAATTGCACCACCATCGAAGAGCCAGGTTCCATCTGATGTAAAAAAAGGAACGTTAAAGCCGACTTCGGTTAACATCTGATGAATGGAATTGTAATATGCTCGGTGTTCCGACAACGGAATATCGGTTCGTTGTGAAACATACGAGCCGAATTCATTTTCGACCTGAACTAAAATTATTGGCCCTCCGTTAGTTATTTGTAAATCTTTAACCTGTTCGGCCAGCTTGCTTAAATATACCTTGCACGAATCTATAAAAGCTTGGTTATTAGTACGCACTACTAAATCTTTATTTTGTTGAAGCCACCAGGGGTAACCCCCAAATTCCCATTCGGCGCAAACATAAGGGCCAGGACGAAGTATAACAAAAAGACCTTCCTCTTGAGCAATACGGATGTATTCAGCTAAATTACGGTTGCGGGTTTTAAAATCCCAAATTCCGGGAGATGTATTGTGATAGTTCCAGAATACGTAGGTAGCAACAGTATTTAGTCCCATGGCTTTTACCATTTTCAACCTATTACGCCAATATTCTTTTGGAATACGTGAATAATGCATTTCTCCAGAATATATCTTTATCGGCTTATCATTATATACAAAATTGCCCTCTTTTATTTCAAAAGATTCTGGTTTTATACCTTGAGACTGAAGTTTAAATGCAAAAAAGAAAGTTGCAATTAATAAAATAGTCCGTAAGTGTTTTGTTGTATAATTCATGCTAGTATATCTCTAGGTTTGAAATTACAGGACAAGCCTCTGATTCTTCTATTGTTAGGCGTATTTGACTGGTTTCGATGGGTTCAATATTTAAAATTCTCTTGTAGCCAATGGTTGTTCCTTTCGCTACTTCTGTCCATTCACCTTTGTTATAGGCCTCTATTTTGAATTTTTTTATACGTTGTCCTAATTTTATGTATTCTTGAATAACCACATAGCTTACCAATTTTGATGTGTTCAGTTTTATTTTTACACTACCAGTGGTGATAGAATCGTCTGTTGACCAATAAGAATTTTTATTATTATCGATTAAATTTTCTCCGGAAAAATTTCTGGAATTACCTCGATATGAGCTGGTGATAACTTCTGCATTTTTTGTAAGGTTATTACTAAAAACACTGTCTAGTATCGCGCGGAAACCTTGTAGCGACTTCAAATCGTTTTCATGAAATAGGCCTCGCTTGTCAGGTGGAATATTTAACAATAATACTGAACCCCTTCCAACAGAGTTTAAGTAAATGTCAAAAAGTTGTTGCGGACTTTTAACCAGGCTATCTTCATACTCATGATAAAACCACCCGGGTCTGATTGATACGTTTACTTCAGCAGGTATCCATTTATTTCCAGACTCAGAACCAGTATTTAGTAGCTCGGTAATACCACTTTTTCCTGCATATATAGTATCCGATGAGAATGTATTCCAGTTAGTTTCATTTATATAACCGGATTCGTTACCACACCATCTTATATCTGGTCCGGCATCGCTAAAGAATAGGGTAGTTGAATCTAAAGCTTTTACCTGGCTGATAGTAGTTGGCCAGTCGTAATAGGTTTTTCTGTCGATTTTTCTTGTTTCATTTGCACCACCATAATATCCATCGCCACCATTGGCTCCATCAAACCACATCTCGAATACAGGACCATAATTCTCAAAAATTTCAGTTAGTTGATTGCGATAATATTTAATATATTCAGGATCGCCATAGTGTGCATGGTTTCTGTCCCACGGCGAAAGGTATACTCCAAATTTTAATCCCTGTTTTCTACAAGCGGCAGAAACTTCTTTTACTATATCGCCTTTGCCATCTTGAAATGGACTTTTTTTCACAGTATGTTCAGTATATTTACTTGGCCATAAACAAAAACCATCGTGATGTTTACAGGTTAATATTAATCCTTTAAAACCAGCATCTTTTAAAGCTGATGTCCATTGAGTAACATCGAGTTGAGATGGATTAAAGATTTTAGGAGACTCGTTGCCAAAACCCCATTCTACATTGGTAAATGTATTTGTTGTGAAATGAATAAAAGCATTTAATTCCATTTCGTGCCAGGTTAATTGTAATTCTGTTGGGACAGGTAAAACAGGTTCTGGAGGCTGTGGTTCCTGATTTGAACACGCGCCCAATAATATAAGAACTGCAAGTAGGTAAAAGGAACGAACTATCTTTTTCATAAAGCTATATGTTATTTTTCAATTCTTATTTAAGAAGTCTTAAAAGACAAGTCTTTCGAAGTTTTGTAGAACATGGAGTTTTCTTGCAAAGACTATTATTCTGGGATAAAAGAGAATGCCAAAGCTGGAATATTGTTTTTGCTTTTAATGACTGAAGAAGGGAGCTTTATAGTAATTTTATTTCCCTTTCGGCTCCAATTCACCTTTTTGCCAGTTTCTAATAGAATCATTTTGGTACCTGTTTTAGGAATATTACCAGTCCATTCGAGTGTTGATGGTATTGCTGTATCTTCCTTAAGACAAGTAATAGCATATCGTTTTTTATTGTCTTTTGATTGAGTAAAAAAGGTTTGACCATCCTGAAAGTTTTCAGCAATTCGGGTGCTGTATATTGCTTCTCCGTTTCTATTCAACCAGTTGCCTACTTCATTTAATCTTTCAATTTGCTCGTTTGAAAATAATCCCTGTGGATCGGGGCCTACCCCTAAAAGTAGATTTCCTCCTTTTGCCACTACCTCAATAAGGTAATGGATAACAGTTGTTGAGCTTTTGAATTTGTCTCCAGGAACATGTCCCCAGTTATTACCCAGCGTGATGCAACTTTCCCATGGGTGTTCTAAAGCTTTATCGGGAATTCGTTGTTCAGGGGTCTGGTAGTTTTCGTATGGGCCATCAACTGTTCTGTCAACCACAAGTAGGCCTGGTTGTACATTTCGAGCCATAGCTGCGATTTTTGGAATATCAATGTCTTGACTCCACTCAGGAATCGGAGCTCCCCAGTTGCGTACTTCATCATTAACAGTTTCGAGAGGGCGCACCCATCCTCCATCTAGCCAAAGTATATCAACGGGACCATAATTGTTCATGAGTTCGCTTATCTGGTTATATGTGTATTTCTTGAACTGGTTCCACCTCCAGGGATTTTTTCTAATATCGTAATTGTTATTCCGGTTAGCTGTAGCATAGCGGGGCCACCAGTAATATTCTGAATGCCAGTCGGGTTTTGAGAAATAAGCACCAATCATGAAATCTTGCTTTCGAAAAGCATCGAAAACATATTTAGTGACATCAGACTTAGGGTTGTTGGCAAATGGACCTGCTGATATTTTAAAATTGGTTTCTTTAGTATCCCACATACAAAAGCCATCGTGATGTTTGGTTGTGAATACCAGATAGCGCATGCCTGCATTTTTTGCCGCCAGAGCCCATTGTTCGGGATTAAATTTTGTGGGGTTAAATTCGTTTTTCAATCCAAAATACCAATTTTTATAATCATTGTAACTAATTGTACTATCGCGGTAAATCCAATCTTCAGAACAGATGGACCAAGATTCAATAATTCCTGGAACAGCATAAATTCCCCAATGAATTATTATTCCGAATTTCTGATCGCGCCATTGTTCAAGTTTCTCAAAAACCTGTTCGTCTTTTGGCCATTCGTAGGTTCCCGATTGTGGGTGAACATTCTCCTGAGCTGTAAGCCTATGGCTTATTAATAAGCATAATCCAACTATAAATGTTAAATATCTCATGGTTTATTTATTTGGTCTGTAGTTTATCCTATATTTTTGAAGTCGAATATATTCCGAATCCATACGTAGTAAAAAATCTTTATAGTTTCTTGTACTTTTATCTGACCACAATACCTCAGCCATTGCGCATAAACGTGGAAAAATCATGTACTCGGCTTTGTTTTCATTGGTAATGTACTCGGTCCATACATTTGCCTGGGCACCTAATACGTGTTTGACCCCCTCGGTTGATAGGGTTGGTGGAACCGGGTCGAATGAATATACTTTTTCGAGTGAGGTGAAACCTCCAATTGCTAGTGGTTCATTTTCAGACTCTCCCTGATAATGATCGAAATAGCAATGGCTGCCGGGTGTCATAACAACATCATGTCCTGTGTTTGCGGCTTCAATACCTCCTTCATATCCTCTCCAGGACATTACTGTGGCACGTCCAGGGAGTCCACCTTCCAGAATCTCGTCCCAACCTATTAATTTTTTACCTTTAGAAGCAATAAACTTTTCAATGCGCTTTATAAAATAGCTTTGTAATTCGAGTTCGTTTTTCAGATTCTCATCGCTAATTCGTTTCTGACATAAGGGGCATTCCTTCCATCTTGATTTAGGACATTCATCACCACCAATGTGAATGTATTCTCCTGGAAATAAGTCAACAACTTCAGAAAGTACATCTTCTAAAAAATTGAATGTTTCGTCTTTTCCTGCGCAGAAAACATCATCGCTAACGCCCCATTTGGTATATACTTCGAAAGGTCCTCCGGTACACGAATACTGTGGGTAGGCACTTAAAGCTGCAACAGCATGGCCGGGCATTTCAATTTCGGGTACAATTTTTATATACCTATTTTGTGCATAGCTAACAATTTCTCTTATTTCATTCTGCGTATAATATCCTCCATACCGCATATTGTCAAACTTCTGATTGGTCTTAACATAATGACCTTCCATTGTTTCTTTTCGCCAACTACTAATTTGGGTTAGTTCGGGGTATTTTTTTATTTCGATTCGCCAACCCTGATCATCCGTTAAATGCCAGTGAAAAGTATTTAGCTTGAGGGTTGCCATTGCATCAAGCATTTTCTTTATAAAGGAAACCGAGTAAAAATGACGCGAAACGTCAAGATGCATTCCCCTCCAAGTAAAGGTGGGTTCATCTTTTATTTCAATGCAAGATAGTGGCAGTGTATTATTTGTTATTTCTTGCGGATAAACTATTTGAAGTAAAGTTTGCACTCCATAAAATAGTCCCGAGGCGGAAGCTCCATTAATTATAACTTGGTCGCTTTCAATATTTAATGAATAAGCTTCTTTATTTTGGGAAGGGTATTCAAGTTTTAATATTATACTATTTGATTTATCTTTTGTCTCTGTGTCAATAGGAATAGATATTCCGGTAAGATATTTAATCTGTTCAATAAAGTAGTTTGCAACATTATTCGTTTTCTCATCAGAAACAGCTAGTATTACCTTGGTTTGATTGCTAAGAATGAATTCCCCATTTTCTAAATTTGTATGGGTAGGTATAGGTATTAGGGATAACTGTTTCCCTTGGCAATTCGATGGTAAATAGTTAAGGAAACAAATAGTAATAAGCGTAAAAAATATCTTCCCAAGATTCATTTTTATATTTTTTATTGACGTTAATAATCAGATTTTTTTAATAAATGTTCTGTAACATTCATTGCAGAACCTTCTTTATAGTGTTTTTAGATATTTTACAATTTAATCATTGCTCTATTTTGTAGTTTTGTTTTTGAGTTAGACAGGTTAAAGTCATAGGCAAATCTCCTATTCATTGTTTAAGATTTTATATGTTTCTCAAAAAAGTTTTCCATAACAATAGCTACAGCTCCCATAATACCAACGGATTGATTCATTTCTGAAATTTGGATTTCGCTTTTTTGACGAATTTGTTGCATGCAATATGTGTTGAGTGATTGCTGAATAGGTGTAGTAATATACTGTCCTGCTTCTGCCACCTTTCCTCCAAGAATAATTAGTTCTGGATTGAATAACTGGATGAGTATAGCTATTCCTTTACCAAGGTTATACCCAACTTCTGAGAGAATACTAATGGCGTATTGATCACCCTTGCATGCTGCGTCAACAACAAGGTTGATTTCAATCTTTTCTAAATTATTATCGATTAAGGAATTTATAATAGAACTTTTACCAGATTGTATACCTTCCTTTACCTTTCTGGAAATTGCTGTTCCAGAGGCAATTGTTTCTAAGCAACCATGTTTCCCACAATGGCATAATAATCCATCTTCAACTATTGGAATATGGCTAAATTCCCCGGAAAACCCTGATGAACCGTGGTATAATTTTCCGTCTAGAATAAGCCCTAGGCCAATACCCCAGTCGAGATATAATACTAATACATTCTTCTTTCTCTGGGCTAGTCCAAAGCGATATTCAGCTAAAGCGGCTGCTTTAGCATCATTTTCAATAAAAACAGGTCGGTTAAACTTCTTCTCTAGTATATCTCGAACCGGCGCGTCACCAAAATTAAAATAGGTGTAGTTTACACCATTTTGTGAATCTACAAGCCCAGGCATGCTAATTCCTATAGCCATCAATTTATGGGAATCAATGCCAGAGTCTTTTATTAATTTACTGGCATACTCAACTAAGGTATCAAGGGTCGCTATGTTATTATCTAATTTTAAGGAGTATGTTTTTATACCAGAAATATTAGTGTTCTTATTATCAAATATCGACATGCGAGTCTTATAAATTCCCATTTCAATACTCAAAACAAATAAATATTGCTCTCTAATGCCATACAGGTCAGGTTTTCGCCCTCCTAGAGAAACACCTAGACCTTGCTTTTCAATAAGATTAGAGTCGATTAATTCGTTAAGTAAGGAAAATGATTTTGGGGCACTTATTTTCAACTGCCGACAGATATGTGCATTTGTATTAGCCCCATGGATATAAAGATCTTTAATGATTTTAATCTTTTGGACGAATTTTTTCTTTTCTAATCCTGAGAGTTTCTCAATATAAGTATTTTCCCAATGGAAATATTTCATAGGTGACTGAAATTTGTTCGGTCTGAGTTTGCATGTAAAATAACAAAATATATAGCTAAGAAAAAATACTTTGATAAAAATATTATTAAAGTTGCTTGACTTAGCAAATTAATTGTAAATTTACTGGTGCTAATAGCATCTAGTAAGTTTAAAAACTTTTATTGGATAATTTAGTAGTGTAATAGAACTGAGAAATTAGAAAGAATAACTACATAATAACAAAACTCATGCTTCAAAAATTCAATCTTTTAGTATTACTATGCTTAGTAATTGCAAATTCTATATCTGGTCAAGTTTTTCGTGACGAGGATGCACCCATTGATTCACGAATCGAAGATTTACTGAAGTCTTTGACTCTAGAAGAAAAGATTTCACTATTAGGATTCAATAGTCCTGAAATAAAACGATTGCAAATTCCAGCATATAATTGGTGGAATGAAGCTTTACATGGTGTCGCAAGAGGTGGAGAAGCTACTGTTTTTCCTCAAGCCATTGCTATGGCTTCAACTTTTAACCCTCAACTAATTCAAACTGTTGCCGATGCCATATCTACTGAAGCGCGGGCAAAATACAATTTATCTACTCAACTCGACAGACACATGCAGTATATGGGACTGAGTTTTTGGACTCCGAATATCAATATCTTCAGAGATCCACGGTGGGGTAGAGGACAAGAAACTTATGGAGAAGATCCGTTCTTAACTGCAACTATGGCTTCAGCTTTTGTTAAAGGCCTTCAAGGTGATAATTCTTCAGGCAAGCTAAAAACAGCTGCCTGTGCAAAACACTTTGCAGTGCATAGTGGTCCCGAAGCAAACAGACATTCGTTTAATGCTATTGTTGATGAGAAAGACTTGCGCGAAACGTATTTGTATGCATTTAAAAAACTTTCAGATATTCATGTGGAGGCAGTTATGTGTGGTTATAACCGTCTTAATGGAGAACCTTGTTGCACTGGTGAAACTTTACTGAAAGATATTTTGCGTGATGAATGGAATTTTAAGGGGCATGTTGTAACTGACTGTTGGGCACTTGATGATATCTGGCGAAGACACAAAGTAATTCCAACACGTGTTGAAGTTGCTGCTGCCGCAATTAAGGCAGGAGTAAACCTCGATTGTGCAAACATTTTGCAGGATGACGTTATGGATGCCATTGAAAAGGGACTGCTTGTACCTGAAGATATTGATTTAGCTTTATCTGGAACATTGCGAACCCAGTTTAAGCTTGGATTGCATGATAAACCCGAGAACTCTCCTTATTTTAATTACGGAGTTGACAGTGTGTCTAATTCGTATCATGTAGCTTTGTCGAGAAAAGTAGCTGAACAAAGCATGGTACTTTTGAAAAATGATGGGATTTTACCTTTCAACAAAGGGAAAATAAGATCGCTTTTGGTTACAGGGACTAATGCTTCCTCATTAGATGTTTTGCTGGCTAATTATCACGGAATTTCTGGCAATCTGGTAACTTTTGTTGAAGGATTGTCATCCGCAGTTGGCCCCGAGACAGCTGTTCAGTATCAGATGGGATGTGATTACAATGACACCTTAAGATTTGGGGGTATCTGGGTTAGTAAGTCGATGGATGCAACAGTTGTTGTTATTGGCCTTACTCCACAAATAGAAGGCGAAGAAGGCGATGCATTCTTGTCTGAATCGGGAGGAGATAAAACATCTCTTAGTTTGCCTCCAGGTCATGTTGCATTTTTAAAGAAGCTTCGTGCAGCACATGAAAAACCTATTGTTGCTGTGGTTACAGGCGGCAGCAATGTAGATATTTCTGCCATTGAAGATTATGCTAATGCTATTATTATGGCATGGTACCCAGGAGGTCAAGGTGGAAATGCTCTAGCCGATATATTATTTGGTAAAGTTTCGCCTTCAGGCAGACTTCCAATAACTTTTTATAAAAATGTGAGCGATTTACCCGATTACGAAAACTATTCAATGCAAGGGCATACCTATCGTTACTATACTGGTGAAGTCGGATTTCCTTTTGGCTACGGGCTGAGCTATACAAAATTTAACTACGCCTGGGATGCTACTCCGGAACAAAAATACAAGCTGAACGACACCATTAGTTTTAGTGTGAATGTATCAAATGATGGTAATTTTAATGGAGATGAGGTTGTTCAGGCATATGTGTCATATCCACAGATTGATCGGATGCCTATAAAAGAATTAAAATCGTTTTCACGCATAAATATTGATAATGGTGAAACTAAGCATGTAGCCATAAAAATTCCTGTGAATGAATTAATGAAATGGGATTTATCAGCTAATTCATGGAAGCTCTATAAGGGGGTTTATACTGTTTATGTGGGAGGAGATTCTGGAAGTTCCCCATTACAGGCTAGTTTTAATATTAGATAAGCTGACAAAAGTTCTGTTGCTCTAAGGTGGGATAATATCCGGCTAAAATTAAAAGTTGATACGGTCTGAATTGCTAATTCTATTTAGCCTTAGATCACGCCATAGAGTTATAGAATAGTGTGGTAAAGCAATTGAAATATTTTAGAATATATATAATAAATCTACCTTTGGTTTATTATAATTAATTGTTCTGTAAATGCAAAAAGTAGAGATTATTTTAGCTTTCCTATTATTCATATTTATTACATCATGTAAAAAGGAAAATTCTAATGCATCTATTGAAGAGCCTCGAATTGTTGGTTATGTTGCGGGTTACGAAGATTTCGATGTATCAAAAGTTGATGCAACAAAGCTTACGCATTTAAATTATGCTTTTGCAAATATTGTTGACGGAAAGCCAAAATTTATGAATGATTATGATAGTGTTAAGCTTTCTCAATTGGTTGCTCTAAAAGTTAATAACCCGGAACTAAAAATTTTGTATTCTATTGGAGGATGGGGTTGGTCTACTTATTTTTCTGATGTTGCAGTTTCAACAGAATCTAGAGAGATTTTTGCTGCATCTGCTATTAAGCTTATGTTAGAATATAAGCTTAATGGAATAGATTTAGATTGGGAATATCCTGCTCAAAGGGGACCGCATAATGTTTATAGGCCCATGGATAAGCAAACATTTTCCTTACTGCTTAAGGAAATTCGGAATCAACTAGACGAGCTTGAAGAAAAAACAGATGACCATTATCTTTTAACAATAGCAACAGGTGCTGATCAAGGATACATTAATAATACAGAGTTAGGAGAAGCACAAAAGTATCTTGATTTTATTAATGTAATGACTTACGATTTTTATCACGGGTGGCATTTTCAAACAGGTCACCATGCAAATCTTTATCCTTCGAATCTAGAGAAGTTTGGAGGGAATAGTGTTTCGGAATCAATTGATCGTCATATCAAAGCTGGTGTTCCGGCCAACAAGCTTGTTTTGGGAGTCCCATTTTACGGTAGGATTTGGAAAGGAGTAAAAAAAACCGATAATGGACTATATCAACCTGCCAAGACTTCTGGGGGTTACATTAATTACAATGAGATAGTTAATGTGCTTCAAGATAAAAACTTTATTCAGAAGTGGGATTCGTCTGCAAACGCACCATATATATGGAATGCAGATTCTGCAATATTTATTTCCTTTGAAAACCCTGAATCATTGAAAGATAAAGTTGAGTTTATTCATAAATACAAACTTGGTGGTGCAATGTTTTGGGAGTATAGTTTAGATACAAGTTTAATCTTATTAGATATCTTAAATAATGGGAATTGAACGGGTAGGTTATTTTATTATGTTATTGAAAAGGTAAGAAAATAGGGGCTTTCATACTTGTCTTATATCGTTTGTGTTGCTCTCTTGTTATGGTAGTAATAATCTTAAAGTCTTAATATACAATCAATAATTTATCAAAGGGTTTTTCTTAATGCCGGAATAGAGGAATGAATTCCATTTTTTCCATAATTAATAAGATTGCCTGAAAGGTCTTCTCCATCTACATTTGTATAAGAGTGTTTTTAGCTAAAACAGAATCTATTCTTAATTAACTTAATTAAACAAGTAAATGTGCCAAAACATGTCAATATTGCACACATCATTAAAGCCCTTGCCTATGGAAATATACATCATTTAATAGTTTATGCTATGCAAAAAAATGCTTTAAAACAGAATATTACACCCTAATGTTCTAAATACGATTAGACCAATTAATAAACTAATAATTACCCTATGAAAAAGCTAAAAATAAAATTGTTTTTATTCAGATTAACTGCTTTTGTGGTGATGAGTCTTTTTGGCCTTGCCACATCAAATGCTTCTGATGAATTATCACCCAAGGCTACTAGCAGTAATATATTTTTACAACAAGGTATTACTATTACTGGAAAAATTACGACACCTGACAATGAGCCTTTACCAGGTGTAAATATTACTATATTAGGTACAGATATAGGTGCAATTTCTGATTTAAATGGAAATTATAGTATCACCGTTCCTGGGAAAGAATCAGTACTAAGGTTTTCATTTATCGGATACCTATCTGAAGAAATAACAGTAGGCGAACAATCTGAAATCAATATCCAGATGGTTGAAGATATAACAAAATTAAATGAAGTTGTGGTTACAGCTTTTGGTATCAAACGTGAAGAAAAATCCTTAGGATATGCTGTAAGTTCTATTTCAGCTGAGGATATCACTTTAACTGGGGCTACAGATTTTGCATCAGCCTTGATCGGTAAAGCTGCTGGTGTGCGTGTTGATGCTGCAAATGGTGGGGCCTCAAGTGCGGTAAATATTCAGATAAGAGGTGTAACCTCTATTTTCGGCAACACCCAGCCCCTTTATGTTGTTGATGGAATTCCTATTCGTAACCAGGCCCTGTTAAATACAAAGTATGCCTCAAACGACGCTTCATTTTGGGATGAACAACGTGTACGAGAAAATGGTATACTTGATATTGCCCCTGAAAATATTGAAAGCTTAACCGTTCTTAAAGGTGCAAGTGCGTCGGCTTTATACGGTTCGCAAGCCGCAAACGGAGTAGTAGTAATTACAACCAAACAGGGCTCTTCACTAAAAAAAGGTTTAGGTGTTGAAGTTAACTTTCAATATAACTTTGAACGTTTGGCATTCCAACCCGATTTCCAGAATACTTATGGTCCTGGTTTAAATCGTGCATTGAATTTATCGGAAACTGGCTCAGAGGATGGCTGGGTAACAGAGGCTGATGGTACTGTTCGTCCATTTTATGATGTAGCTCATCAATTTGGTCCTAAATTCGATGGCAGAGATGTTACATATTGGGATGGTTCTATTGTCCCATATAGCGCTAAGAAAGATAATTATAAAGATTTTTTTGATGAAGGATATAATGCAACCACTAATGTTGCCATTACAAATGGTTCGGACCAGGGGTCATATAGGTTTTCATATACTCGTATTGATTATAAAGGTATTATGCCTGGTTCTGAAATGAATAAAAACAACATGAATTTTAATGGTAACCTGAAACTAAATGATAAGGTTAGTATTAACCTGGTTTCGACTTATACAAATAGTTATACCCATAACAGGCCATATATGATGAATCGATTGTTTACTTCGTATAGCGGTTTTTTTAGCAGAATGGATGATATGAACATTTATCGGGATAAAAGTCAGACTTCTGCAGGATACAAATGGGTACCTTATGATGACCCGTATAATAATGAGGAAAGGTTGAAGTATCCTATTAACGCAGTAAATTTATTAGAATACAATTGGAATCAGTTGAAAAATAGCTACGACGAGTATCAGAACCGGTTTATTAATAGTGTAACATTAAATATAGAACTGACTAGTAAATTGACTTTCCGTGGTCGAATGGGGAATGATTTTACAAGTGTTCGAACTGAGAAAAAAGAGCATAATACTGTGCCTTCAGCTATTGCTACAAGCGGATTTTATGAAGTACAAAACGGTAATTATAATTTACTGTATGGAGATTTATTCCTTAATTATAAGGAACAATTAACATCGGATTTAGGTCTGAATTTTGCCCTTGGGTATACGGGGAAAAAAGATGTTTATAATGACGCAAAATCCAATACTAATGGAGGGTTAATTATTGAAAATTGGTTTAACTTGTCAAACTCTGCCAATTCTTTTAACCAAGGTAACGTTCAAGCTACTCAAGCAAATGAGGCATACCAGGCGGCTTTTGGAATTCTGGATATTTCCTACAAAGACTTTTTGTTTTTACAGGGAACAGCAAGGTATGAAGCTACATCTACATTACCTCCAGGAGCTAATTCATATTTTTATCCTTCATTCAATGGTAGCTTTGTATTTTCAGAACTAATTTCACTTCCGGCATTTATTAACTATGGAAAGTTACGAGGAGGATGGGGAATTGTTGGTAATCACCCTCCTATTTATAAGGCAAGTGTTGCTTATGGTATAGGAACTATTTATGCTAATCAGGGTAGTGTAGTATATCAATATCCAAGTTCTTCGGAGTATGGAAATGATCAAATTAAATCGGAAAAAAAATATGAGACTGAAATAGGATTAGAGTTTAGTATGCTTCAAAACAGGCTAGGTGTTGATATTTCTTATTACAACAATGTCATCCATGATCAGATTATGCCATTTGAAACAGCTTCTTCTTCTGGAGCAACCAGCCTATATAGTAATGTCGGAAAATTAGGAAACCAGGGACTCGAGATTGCAATTAACGCAAATATTATTCGAACTGCTGATTTTCGTTGGGATATGCGTATTAATTATGCAAAAAACAAGAATAAGCTAATAGAATTAATGGAGGGGGTTCCTTTCCTTACAAACTACAATCTTGATGGCGGTTCACTCTTAATTCGTGCTGCAGAGGGTGAGCCTTTGGGTGATATTTATGTGCATCCTGCCTTGTCCGATGCAAATGGTAATAAAGTTGTGAGTGAAAATGGTCGCTATACTCTAGATAATGAAAATTACGAAAAAGTTGGTACAGTTATGCCAACAGCTGTTGGAGGTTTCTCAAATACCTTTTCATATAAGCGCTTCGCATTAGATATAGTTCTTGATTACAAATTTGGAGGTAGTTTAATATCTCCAGGAATGTATTATATGTATGGAGCTGGAATGTTTGAAAGCACAATGGAATATCGTGATGCAGAACATGGTGGTCTTTCCTATAATATCGACAACGAAGGAAACAAAGTGCTAGATGCAAATGGCAGTTATCACGATGGAATTATTCTTGATGGTGTTGATGCTGATGGTAATCCAAATACTACAGTTGTTGATGCAGCAACTTACTACATATATTCCTATTATTGGGGAACATCATTAGGATCTCTTTATGAGAAAGCTGTTAATAAAAACAGCTATATTAAACTACGAGAAGTTGCTATTAGTTATGGCTTACCTAATAATATAACCTCTAAGATTGGATTTCAAACTATTCGTCTAAGCTTGGTAGGTAGAAACTTAGCTTATTTATGGAAAACACTTCCAAACAACTGGGATCCTGAGTGTGCAACAGGTGCTAGTTGGTTATATCAAGGGATTGATCAATCTGCAGCCGCACCAACTCGAAGCCTGGGGTTTGCAATTCGTGCAAGCTTTTAGTGTATAATTATAATTAATATTGAAAGACTATGAAACGAATTATAACAAAATTACTTAGTTTTTGTATTCTCATCTCTTTAGTTTTATCATGTAACGATAAAATCGATGAGTACTACACAGATCCAAATAAAACTACCGAAGCAGAAGTTGGAAAGCTATTCTCATACATGCTATATAACGATTATATAAAACCTACATATTGGGATTATGCAACTTTTGTTACTGGTGTAACAGCAAAGTATTCCCAATTTATTGCTATTTCTACAGGTATTGATATGTATACTCCTTCACCATCTTACAATGGTGATAGATGGAAAGGTTTCTATACAAAAGGAATAATGAATCAATATAGGGAACTACAGAAAGCGCATGATAAGTTGGAACCAGCAATTCAAGAAGAACAAGCTATTTTTCTGGAATTGGCAAAGATTGTTTGGTATGATCAAGCCTGTCAAATTGTTGACTATTGGGGCGATATTCCTTTTACTGAAGCAGGGGGATTAAATGCTACAAATAAGTTGAGTACTGCAAAATTTGATAATGCTAAAGATATCTATACGGAGGCTATTAATTCTCTCGATGAAGTAAACACATATTTATCAACCGTAACATTAACAGGTTCTGTAAAGAAAAGCCTTGATAAGCAGGATATCCTTTTAAAAGGTAGCATTTTACAATGGAGAAAATATGCTAATTCGCTTCGATTAAGATTGCTAATGCGTATGTCTAACTCTGATGAGTCAACTGCCCAGTCAGCAGTCACAGCAATGTTGAACAATTCAAGTACATATCCTTTAGTGGATGAAAACAGTGAAAATATCTTATTGGAAATGAATCCACCAGATTTCAACTCTGAGGGTTTACGTGCCGGGTTGACAGATGGAGCTACTAGCAGTGGCCCAATTGCTCCTTATTTTTTACTAAATGAGGTTATGGTTGATAACAATGATCCAAGAGTGCCAGTATTGTGGGATCCAGGCAGGGATAGTGCAACATGGAAAGACACAACCTATCTGGGACTTGCAAGTGATGTACCCGCAAGTGAGGCTGATGCTCAATGGGCTCAGGGGTTATTATCAACGTATGACTCAGCTACTTTTATTTTGAATTGGAATTGTCCTGGTGTATTATTTACAGCAAGCGAAGTAAGCTTCTTAAAAGCAGAAGCTGGCGAGCGTTGGACTATCGGCAATGCTAATGATGAATATGATAAGGGCGTTAGACAATCAATAGAGTTTTATTTTAGTTTAAATCAAGAGGCTGTATTAAATCCAAATATTGGTTTCAGTCGAGAAGCTTTAACTACTCCTACTGAAACTGAAATCAATGATTTTATTACAGGATCGGATTTTGCCTATTCAGGAACTACAGAAGAAAGACTAGAGAAGATTTATACTCAAAAGTGGTTAAACTTCTTCGTGTTGCAAGCAGGACAGGCATGGTCGGAAGTTCGAAGGACAGGATATCCTAAGTTACCGTTTGCTAAAGATCCTACCTACGATTATCTTCCTCCACAGCGTTTGTTGTATCCCGATACTGAAAAAAGTAACAATGCTGCTAATTATTCGGCAGTTTCAGCAAAAGATACTCGCGATACTAAGCTTTTCTGGGATGTAAAAGATTAATGTGAGTTTTTAGGTTTGAATTAGTTAATTTGTTAGGGAAAGAGGGTAGCTTCATTTTTATGGGGCTGCCCTCTCAATTTAAAAACAAAAAGACCTGACTCTTGAGTGAGCAAACCACAAATTAGTAAAACCTTGGAAACAGTATAAACTTAGAAAACCCTTTGGTTAACCTTCCTGAATTCCATAGGTGTTGTTCCATTATACTTCTTGAATACTTTATAGAAATGTCCTATTGCATCAAAGCCACAATTAAAGCAAATAGTTTTTATTGGCACGTTGGTCATTGTTAGGCGTTGTGCAGCATAATTCATTTTAATTTTTGTAACTGTTTCGGTTAAAGTCTGATTTAGATGCTCTTTGATAACCTTATTTACATGGTCTGTAGATCTGTCTGTTAAAGCAACAAAACCTGGAATTCCGGTTCTGAACTGTTGAGGAGTATTGTATTGTTCCAATGCATATTGAAGCCAGTGTGGGATTCCGGAATCAATATTATGATCATCTTTAAGAACCTTAAATATGTGTAATACCAGAATATCCAAATGCATATAATCTCTAGGGTGAGATAGTATATAATCTGTTATGCCAGATAATTCGTTTAACTGGTCAATGTTAAGTTCGCAAGTGTAAGGAAGCTCATCGTCTGTCCAAAAATAGGTGTCTGAATCAGGAAAATACCTGTCTTTAAAAAGATTTAAACTTTCAAGATAAAAAGCAGTATTGGTTAGCACTAGTCCGGTTGAGCTGCTATCTGCAATAAAAGTGTGAGTGTCTTGGGGGCGAATCATACACAGTGTTCCTTTTTTTACCGGTATTCTTTTACCATTTACTAAATGAATTCCAGAACCTTCTTTAATCCATAGGATTTCAGCATAATCATGGAAGTGATAGTCCAGATTCTCATCAGAAGTAATTGTTCTTCTAACGATATGGAAATTATCTTCTGGATTAATTAAAAAAGAGGGCAGAGTAAGTTTAATTTTCTGAATTTCCATAATTTTAAGTTTCTAGCTTGATTGATTCATGCGTTTAGTTTACTCATTATGTTAATTTAATGATATTCCTGAGCTAAAGGTTGATTTAGATGCCAGGCGTTGGAACCTGAAGGTATAGTAATGTATTTAATGCGCTATTATTAATAAGGTCGCATTGAGCTAAAGGTTCAAAGGTATAACTTCGTCTATTTTCAATTCGCAACAAAGCAGATGCATTAAACATAAACGCACGTGAAAAAAAATAATTCTCTGTCATAAACATTGCTTGCATCTTTAAAATTTGGTGTTTTTGCTTGAAAAATTATTTTTTGTGAATTAAATAATCAGGGCTTATCTTAAAATAGGTGTAATATAATAAAAAGTTATTTTGTATCGGAAAAGAAGAAATTTTGTTTAAATGTATTATAAGAAAATTAAAGCAAAGGTCTTTTTCCTGTGCGTGTTGCTATAAGATCAATAAAACAGTGATTTTTTTTAAGAAGCCGGAATAGCGTAAAAAATATCAGTTTTGGAATAATAATACAATTTGCAGGCTTCTTAGTTAAACTATACTTTTATTTTACTAATCAATTGTTTATTCTTCAATCCTGTTGTTTGTTAACTTATGGGGAAAGACAATTTTTAGATTTACCTTCAGATTATAACTAATTCATGAAAAAATGAGAGTAGTTTCTTTGCTGTTTAGTGTATTATTTATTGCATTTTCAATCAATAGTTGTGTTTCCCAAAAGAATAAAGAAACTTCAATTAATCTCAGTTATGTTGATCCTTTTATCGGGAGCGATGCTCATGGCCATGTGTTTGTCGGCGCAAATGTACCTTTTGGTGCCGTGCAGGCAGGTCCAAATAATTATGTTCAGGGATGGGATTGGTGTTCAGGATATCATTATTCCGATAGTATTGTTACAGGCTTTTCTCAGTTGCATCTTAGTGGTACAGGAATAGGCGATTTGGGCGATGTGTTGATTACTCCTTATACAGGGACAATTAAGGTTTCTCCTGGGACAATAGAAAAACCATTGGATGGTTATGCGTCTACATATAGCCATGATAAAGAAGTTGCAGAGGTTGGATACTATGCCTTAACAATGGATAGATATAATATAAAAGTAGAACTATCAGCTACTGAGCGTGTTGCTTTTCACAACTATACTTTTCCGGCTCATCAACAATCTCATATTGCTGTTAATCTGGAAAGCGGAATAGGTTGGGATACACCTGTTGAAACGTATCTTAAACAAATAAATGACAGTACATTAATTGGATACCGGTTTTCAAATGGTTGGGCCAAAGATCAGCGTTTGTATTTTGCTATTAGACTTGCTTTTCCAATAGATGAAATTGAACTTTTCAATAAAGGAAATCTTGTTCAGGGAACTGAAGCAAAAGGAAACAAAATCACAGGAATCATTAATTTTAGTACACAGGATAATGAAAATATTATGCTGAAGGTTGGTATTTCTCCTGTGAGTGAACAAAATGCTTTGGATAACATTGAAACTGAAATACCAGATTGGGATTTCCAATCAGTTGTTAAAAATGCCCAAGGAGCATGGAACAAAGAGTTGGGGCGAATACAGATTAAAACAAATGATGAACATATTCTCCAAACTTTTTACACTGCGCTATATCATTCTTTTATTCACCCTGTACTTTTTAACGATTGCAATGGCGATTACAGGGGAGCAGACAAGGAGGTATATTCGGCATCAGGAACCAATAATTATTCCATATTTTCGCTTTGGGATACTTATCGTGCTGCGCACCCACTTTACACCCTGATCCAACCTGAAAAGGTTCCTGATTTTATCAATTCCATGCTGAATATCTATAAGCAGCAAGGAAAACTTCCAATATGGCATCTTATGGGAAATGAGACAGACTGCATGGTTGGTTACAGTGCTGTTCCAGTAATCGCAGATGCCTATTTCAAGGGATTTGAAGGTTTTGATGTCGAATTGGCTTATGAAGCCATGAAAGCATCATCTACTCGCGATGATTATGGTGTGAATTTACTGAAGAAAAAAGGTTATATACCTGCAGACAAGGAAAAGGAATCAGTATCTAAAGCCTTGGAATATGCCATTTCTGATTGGTGTATTGCTCAAATGGCAAAAAAACTGGAAAGAAATGAAGATTATGTATATTATTCAAAACGAGCCCAAGCGTATTCTGAATACTTTGATCCTAAAACAAAATTCATGCGTGCAAAGCTTAATAATGGTGAATTTCGCGAACCATTTAGTCCGTTTAAATCAATGTATGAAATTGGAGATTACACCGAAGGTAATGCATGGCAATACACATGGCTGGTTCCTCATGACGTGGAAGGCCTAATAAATCTTTTTAACGGTGACAAAAATTTTACAGCAAAACTAGATAGTTTGTTTTTATTACAAGGCGACTTGGGAGAGGATGCTCCACCTGACATTTCTGGACTAATAGGCCAATATGCTCATGGAAATGAGCCGGGCCATCATATAACATATTTATATGCTTATGCTGGCAAACAATGGAAAACTGCAGAAAAAGTCAGGCAAGTTATGAATGAGATGTATACTAATAAACCCGATGGACTATGCGGTAATGAGGATTGTGGACAGATGTCTGCCTGGTATATCTGGTCAGCATTAGGTTTTTATCCGGTAAATCCTTCAAATGGGGCATATGTGTTTGGTAGTCCTCTGGTTGATGAAGCTATGATTAAGCTGGCAAACGAAAAATCATTCAGAGTTGTAGCTCATAATAACAATTCGGAAAACATATATATTCAGTCGGTTAAGTTAAACGGAACAGAATACTCTAAAAGCTATATAACACATAAAGATATCTTACTTGGCGGCAAACTTGAGTTTTTTATGGGTAATAAACCAAACAAGGAATTTGGTTCAGGCTATGAGAATTTACCAAAATCAATAATGTATTAAGATTGTCAAATGAAACATATTTATAAACTACTCTTTGTTGCCGCACTGTTGACCTTTAGTAGCTGTGGTTGTAAAATAAAGAATGTAGCAATTGAAGACTATACTGAATTAGTAAACCCGTTAATGGGAACCGATTCAGAGTTTTCTCTTTCGAATGGGAATACTTATCCGGCTATAGCCCGTCCATGGGGAATGAACTTCTGGACTCCCATGACTGCAAATTATGGTGATGGATGGACATACAAATATCGCGATCATAAAATTAAAGGGTTTAAACAAACGCATCAACCTAGTCCTTGGATTAACGATTATGCTGCATTTGCCTTGATGGCCGTTACTGGCGACTTGAAATTTAAAGAGGAAGAAAGAGCTTCCTGGTTTTCGCATAAAGCTGAAACTGTCAGGCCTCATTACTATAGTGCTTATTTGGCCGATTACGATACAAGGGTGGAAATAACACCAACAGAACGAGCAGCAGCATTTAAATTCACATTTCCTGAGAGCGAAAAGTCCTATATTCTATTAGACGCTTTTCCCGGAGGTTCCAAGGTTACAATACTTCCCAAAGAAAGAAAAATAATAGGCTATTGCCGAAATAATAATGGAGGTGTTCCTTCTAATTTTCATAATTACTTTGTTGTTGAATTCGATAAAGATTTTGAGCTAACACATATATGGAGCGATACAGTGTTATACAAGAACCAGCTTTCCTTTGAGGATGATAGAGTTGGTGCTGTTATTGGTTTCAAAACATTAAAAGGGGAGGTCGTAATTGCAAAAGTAGCTTCTTCTTTTATTAGTCTTGAACAAGCTGAAGTAAACCTGTCAAGAGAAATAGGCGATTTAAGTTTTGAAGAGTTAAAAAATAAAGGCAAAGAAATTTGGAACAAGGAACTTGGTAAAATACATGTGGAGGGAGACAATATCGATAATATCAGGACTTTTTATTCAACGCTTTACAGAGTATTGCTATTTCCAAGAAAATTTTATGAGATTAATATGGACGATGAGATTGTTCATTATAGTCCGTACAATGGAGAAGTTTTACCAGGATATATGTTTACCGACAATGGATTCTGGGATACTTTCAGAGCCGTATTCCCCTTTTTTACTTTAATGTATCCCGAGTTGAATTCTCAGATAATGAAAGGGCTAGTAAATACCTACAAGGAAAGCGGATGGTTACCGGAATGGGCAAGTCCCGGACATCGTGGGTGTATGATTGGCTCGAATTCAGCTTCCTTAATTACAGATTCATATCTGAAGGGAATACGAGGTTATGATATTGAAACATTATATGAAGCAATGGTGAAGAACACTGGAGCTGTTCATCCAAATATTTCTTCGGTAGGAAGGTTTGGTCACGAGTATTACAATAAATTAGGATACATACCCTACGATGTAAATGTGTTTGAGAACACAGCCAGAACATTAGAATATGCATATGCAGATTTTTGTATCTGGAAGCTAGCAAAGGAACTTGATCGTCCTGAATCTGAGATAGAACTTTTTAAAAAACGAGCTTTTAATTATAAGAATGTTTTCGATAGAGAATCAGGCTGGATGCGTGGTAGAAATATTGATGGTTCTTTTCAAACTCCATTCAATCCATTTAAATGGGGTGATGCTTTTACAGAGGGTAATAGCATTCATTATACATGGAGTGTTTTTCATGATATTGAGGGATTGGTTCTACTTATGGGAGGTGAAAGAGAGTTTAATAGAAGATTAGATACAGTATTAAACTTACCTCCCATCTTTGATGATTCCTACTACGGTTTTCCTATTCATGAGATTCGCGAAATGCAAGTAACAAATATGGGCAACTATGCACATGGAAACCAACCTATTCAGCATATGCTATACTTGTATAATTATGCTGGAGAGCCCTGGAAAACACAGATGAGGGTGCGAGAGGTTATGAATAAGCTTTACGCACCAACACCCGATGGTTATTGTGGTGACGAAGATAATGGGCAAACCTCGGCCTGGTATGTTTTCAGTGCATTAGGTTTTTATCCAGTATGCCCTGGTTCAAACGAATATGTAATAGGTTCTCCATTATTTAATAGAGCTATGCTGAAGTTTGAGAATGGTAAAACTTTAATTCTTGAAGCCAAAAATAATAGTGCTGAAAATATTTATATCGAAGAGATAACATCTCGGGGTACAAGAATAGAAAAGAATTATTTCAATCACGACCAACTTCTAAAAGGTGGGTTAATATATTTTAATATGACTAATAAGCCCAATAAAGAACGAGGTGTTTCAGACGAATCCATACCCTATTCTATGTCAGTTGAATTAAACAAAAAAATTTATAACTAAGATTTAATTTTGAAATACGAATGCATAAAATATTCGAGGGTTAAAATAAGTATTTCAGTTATATGCTTATTCTTTTCTTTGGGGAGCGCTTTTTCCCAAGAACAGCTTGACTTTGTGAATCCTTTTATTGGTACATCTAATTTTGGGACTACAAACCCAGGTGCTATTGTTCCTCGTGGAATGGTTTCTGTAGTACCTTTTAATGTAACAGGTTCTGAAAATAACAAATGGGATAAAGACTCCCGTTGGTGGTCAACACCATATTCATGGGACAATACTTTTTTCACTGGCTACTCACATGTAAATCTTAGTGGAGTTGGTTGTCCGGATCTAGGTGTCATTTTGCTGATGCCAACAACAGGGGAGCTTACGGCAAATCTTCATGAGTATGGTTCAGTAATGAGTAAGCAAAAGGCATCGCCTGGATATTATAGTTGTTACCTCGATAAATATAGAATTCAAACTGAAGTTACCTCTACCAAAAGAAGCGGTTTAAGTCGATTCATTTTTCCAAAAGGACAATCAAATATTTTAATCGATTTAGGAAATGGACTAACAAACGAAACTGGTGCTTCAATCAAAGTTGTTAATAATAGTGAAGTTGAAGGAGTAAGAATGGTCGGTGATTTTTGCTATCACGGTAATTCTGAGCATGCAGTATATTTTGTCGCCAGATTCAGTAAAGCCGCTGATTCATACGGAAGCTGGAAGAAAATGCCTGTTATGGAGGTTGAGGGGCCCTGGTCCTCTACTTCAGGAAAGTTTAAGTATTACAAAAAGTTTTCTCAAGCTGTTTCTGGTGATAGCGTCGGAGCTTATTTTACATTCAACACCGAAGAAAACGAAGAAATACTTGTGCAAGTAGGAGTTTCATATGTAAGTATCGAAAATGCCCGCCTAAACTTAAATACAGAGCAACCCGGGTTCAATTTTGAAAAAGTATATATGAATGCTCGAAGGGATTGGAATAAGGTTCTTTCAAAAATCAGAGTTGAAGGTGGAACTTTGGATCAAAAAACGGTATTCTATACAGCATTATATCATATGCAAATTCACCCGAATGTTTTTAACGACGTGAATGGACAGTATCCAGAAATGGAATCAAATAAAATAGGGGAAGTGGAAGGTCGTGACCGATATACCGTTTTTTCTTTGTGGGATACATATCGAAACTTGCATCCCTTTATGAGCCTGGTTTATCCTGAAGATCAGTTAAACATGGTTCGTTCCATGGTGGATATGTATAATGAAAGTGGTTGGCTTCCAAAGTGGGAGCTAAACAGTAAGGAAACCTATACCATGAATGGAGATCCGGCCTTTCCGGTAATTACAGATACATATCTTCGTGGACTTACAGATTTTGATGTAAATACAGCTTATAGTGCCATGTTAAAATCTTCTACTACTCCCGATTCTGAAAACAAAATTAGAGATGATGTGAATTTCTATTGGGAACATGGATATGTGCCATTAAGGGAGCAGTTTGATAATTCTGTTTCTGTAGCCCTTGAATATTATTTGGCTGATTGGAACCTCGGACAATTGGCAAAGGAATTTAACCGCACCGAAGATTTTACAAAGTTTAACGAGCAATCTTTCCGTTGGAAGGAGTACTTCGATAAAAAGGAAAATCAACTGCTAAGACCAAAACTTCCAGACGGCAAATTTTTGGTGGATTTTGATCCATTGCAGGGGCAAAACTTTGAACCTGTTCCGGGTTTTCATGAAGGAACTGCCTGGCAATATGCTTTTGGCTTACCTCACGATATTAATGGATTAATAAAAATGCATGGTGGTGGAGCTAAGTTTGCAAAGAAACTTCAAATGGTATTCGATGAGGGATTGTTTGATATGGCTAACGAGCCTGATATGCATTATCCATTTCTATTCAACTATATAAAAGAAGAGGAGTGGAGAACTCAAAAAGAAACCAGTAAATTAATAGATACTTATTTTAAAAACTCGCCTGGAGGTCTTCCAGGAAATGACGACTGCGGAACAATGAGTGCCTGGGTTGCATTTGCTATGATGGGTATTTATCCTGTTTGTCCGGGAGATATGAGTTTCGCAATTACCGTTCCTGTTTTCGATAAAGTAGTAATCGAATTGAACACTGAGTATTATGAAGGAAAAATATTTGAAATCATTAAGAAATCAAATACAGTGAATGGAACAATAAAAGAGATTAAGCTGAATGGGAACTCAACTAGTTCATTCTTTCTAAATCACCATGAGCTTACTAAAGGTGGAAAACTTGAAATATATCTTGGTGATTCTAATAAATTTTAAATTGATACTTCGATAAATGAACAGATCTGACTTTGAAATAGAAATATGTGCTGGTAATATTCAATCAGTTATAGAAGCTGATAAAGCCGGAGCTGATCGTGTGGAACTTTGTGATAATTTAATCGAAGGAGGAACAACACCCTCAATAGGTACAATTATACTTGCAAAAGAAAGAACTAATCTTGATGTATTTGTTCTAATCCGCCCGCGAGGAGGCGATTTCTTATTTTCAAATATTGAATATGAAGTAATGTTGCAAGATATTAAATCAGCTGTAAGTGTTGGTGCAGATGGATTTGCTATAGGTTGTCTTAACCCTGATTCTACCATCGATTATGATATGTGTGCTCGTTTGATTGAAGCTGCCAGGGGATTGCCAATTACCTTTCATCGTGCGTTTGACATAATTCCAGGACCCTTTAAGGCACTTGAAACATTAAAATTATTGGGAGTAAGCCGCCTTCTAACCTCCGGACAAAGAAATAAAGCTATTGATGGAATTTCATTATTGAAAGAGCTAAATATTCAGGCCGGAGAATCTATTATGGTTATGCCTGGAAGTGGTATCGATGAAAACAATATTCTTCAAATAGCAAAAGAAACTAAAGCTAATGCTTTTCATGCGTCACTCAGGGATGAGATCATTTCACCAACATTATCTCATCCTGAAATCAGATTTATGGGTAGTGAGCAGCTTACTGAAAACGTTGCGAAAGTAACTAGTTCAAAAAGAGTGCAGACAATAATTAAGAAACTCGAAGAATTATGATTAGAAATAGATCAATAAATAGTATCTGGTTAGTTGTATTTGTGGTATCAACAGTACTACTTATTTTTTCATGTAAATCAGAAGAGCATTTTATTGCCGACAATACTGTTAGAGAAATTATTGCAGAGGACTTTCATGAAGTAGTAAATGAGTCTGGTACCCGAAAAGAAGCCATACTTTCGGTTATTAATTCTGAAATATCACTTAAAGAAAAAGAAGCACTTATGTTTCTTTATGCTTACATGCCTTTGAATGATATTGCCGATTATTCTCCTGAGTTTTTCTTAAAGAATGTTCAGCTGGCATTTGAAGCAAAAAACAGGTTCGTCTGGGGAGCTAATGTCCCTGAATCAATTTTTCGACATTTTGTTTTACCACATAGAGTAAACAATGAAAATCTGGATACTTCACGTGCAGTGTTTTTAAAGGAGATAGGTCCTAGAGTAGAAGGGATGAGTATTGAAGAAGCTGCTCTTGAGGTTAATCATTGGTGTCGTGAAAAAGTAAATTATCAGCCAACCGACTCCAGAACAATATGTCCGCTGGGAGCAATAAAAACAGCTTATGGGCGATGTGGCGAAGAATCTACTTTTACAGTAACAGCCTTGCGTTCGGTTGGTATTCCTGCAAGGCAGGTTTATACTCCACGTTGGGCCCATGTCGATGATAATCATGCCTGGGTTGAAGTATATGTTCGCGGCACATGGAAATATCTTGGAGCTTGCGAACCGGATCCCGAACTTAATATGGGCTGGTTTTCAGCGCCTGCTATGCGTGCGATGATGGTTTATACTAGAGCTTTTGGAAAATATTTGGGAGTGCAAGACGATATAAGCGTTTATAATAATAAATATTCGGTTCTGAATACCTTAAGATACTATGCTCCAACAAAAGAAATTTTCGTAAAGATAGTTGATGAGGATAACCAACCCGTGAAAAATGCTTTAATAGAATTTGGACTATATAATTATGCTGAATATTACCCGATAAAGAAAATTGAATCAGCTTGGAATGGGGAAGCTCAGATAAAAACCGGTTTAGGAGATATTCGAATTTTTGCTTCCGATAAAAACAACAAATTTCAGGTACGGAAAATTTCAGTAGCCAATGTCGATACAGTAATAATAAAACTAGACAGAACTGTTGGGGATCAATTTGTTGAATCTTTTGAAAATGTCCCTCCGGTGGAGCGGGCAGTAGAGACTCCCACCGAGGAAGGAGCAGCTCAAAATGCACTTCGGATTGATCAAGCAGATTCTATTCGTAATGCATATATAGCTACTTTTTATACCGAAGAAAAAGCCATTGCACTTGCTGAAGAACTTAATCTGGATAAAGAAAGAGTTTGGAAATACATACAAGAATCTCGTGGTAATTATCCTGAAATCGAAAACTTTTTGCGTAAAGCCGTTGAAATTGATGGAGATATGGCCCTCGACCTATTAGAGGTTATAGCACAAAAAGATTTTCACGATGTGGCAGCTTCGACTTTACTAGACCACTTAACGAATTTTAAAGTAATTGATAGCGATAAATATCCCTCTGATATAGTAAAAGAATACCTTCTTAATCCACGCATTCACTTAGAGGCATTAACCTCATACAGAGCATTTTTACAAAACGAATTTGGACAACAAATGGAAGACTTATCTGTGGATGAGTCAATAAAAAACCTTGTTGAATGGGTTAAGCAAAACATAAAAATCGATGAGGAGAATAATTATTACCATATTGCTATTTCACCAAAAGGAACCTATGATTTAAAGCGTACAGACAAGTTTAGTAGAAAGCTGTTCTTTGTGGCAGTATCAAGGTCTCTTGGTATTCCTGCCCGACTTGAGCCAGCTACTCTTAAGGCTCAATATTACTCCGATAAATGGAATAATATTGATTTTGAAAAGGAAGAAGCTGTACTCAACTCCAATGCTGTAGAAACCTTTTTTGTCAATAACAAGGAGAATCCTGTTAATCCACTTTACCGGATTCACTTTTCGCTAGCAAAGTATCAGGATGGAAGTTTTCACACTTTGCATTATGGATGGGAAAAGCCCTTAAATGAAATCCAGAAGAATCTTGAACTTGAACCGGGTTATTACCAGATTCTTACCGGCAACAGATTAGAAGATGGAACGGTATTGGTAACTCAGAAATTTTTAAATATAGAAAAGGGGATGTCCCCGGGAATATCGATTGATATTGCTAAGAACCAGAAGCCTATTCGGGCAATTGCTACCTGGCAAAATGAATTACCAGTAAATAAAATAAAAGTTATAGGCTGGATAAATCCTGATACAGAACCTGGAAAACACTTCTTGAACGATTTTCAGGCTTTGAAATCAACATTTGCTTCCAAGGTTGAAATGACCCTTTACTGTGAAAAGGAAGCTGATTTGGCTAAAGTAACAAACAGGTTACCAGATAAGTTTGAAATAGCAATTGATTTAGACCTGGCACTCCTGAAAGATTTGAAAAACGCTACAGAATTTGAGAACACAAATGAATTACCAATTTTTATAGTTCTGGATTCAGCCGGAAGTATTTATTACTATTCTTCCGGGTATAATATTGGTACATCAGAACAACTATTAAAAATTTATAACCGGATTAAGACACAATAATAGGAATGAAGCTTGCAACAATTGACATATCAATAATTGTTGGTTACCTGTCTCTAACAATTTTTATTGGATATTTTCTTTCAAAGAAAGCCTCAAAGAATATGCAAAACTATTTTCTTGGAGGCAATAAAATTCCCTGGTACATGCTTGGCGTCTCAAATGCATCAGGAATGTTCGATATTACAGGAACTATGTGGACAGTAACTATACTTTTTATTTATGGTTTGAAAAGTGTTTGGCTGCCATGGCTCTGGCCTGTTTGGAACCAAGTATTCCTAATGATGTTTCTTGCCGTTTGGGTGCGTCGTTCAAATGTTATGACAGGAGCAGAGTGGCTTAAAACTCGTTTTGGGAATAATCGGGGCTCTGAGCTTTCTCACCTCGTTGTGGTTTTGTTTGCCATTGTGGCGGTGGTAGGATTTATTACTTATGGTTTTAAAGGTGTAGGTAAATTCTCTGAAATATTTTTCCCTTGGAATCTTCGGATCCAAGTCTTTGGATTGACAATAGCTTCAGCCGATATGTATGCCATAATAATTATGAGTATAACAACTGTTTATGTTATAAAAGGTGGTATGTATAGTGTAGTATTTACCGAGGTGCTCCAATTTCTGATTATGACTGTTGCATGTGTATTAGTAGGCTATGTTGCATTTTCGATGGTTTCAGCAGAACAAATTAATGAAGTAGTTCCAGATGGTTGGAAGAATTTATTTTTTGGTTGGAAACTCAATATGGATTGGAGTAGTTCCTTACCGGCTGTTAATACAAAAATTGCTAAGGATGGTTACACTCTTTTTAGTGCTTTAATGATGATGATGATTTTTAAAGGAATTTTAGTAAGTATTGCAGGGCCGGTTCCTGGGTATGATATGCAACGCATATTAGCAACGGAAACTCCTAAAGATGCTGCTAAAATGAGTGGTATTGTTTCAGTGGTGCTTTTCATTCCCCGGTACTTAATGATTGCAGGATTAGCTGTTATTGCCCTGGTATATCTTATCCCGAAGTTTCAGTCTATGGGGAATGATATTGATTTCGAATTAATTCTGCCCTACACACTTAATAATTTTATTCCAGTAGGTGCAAAAGGCTTATTATTAGCCGGACTGGTAGCTGCATTTATGTCAACTTTTGCAGCTAATGTGAATGCCGGGCCAGCCTATATTGTGAACGACATTTATAAGAAATACATTAATCCGCATGCCAGCGAAAAGAAATATGTAAAAATGAGTTACTGGGCATCCTTTGCAGTTGTGCTAGTTGGAATTGTTTTTGGTTTTTTTGCCTCCAATATTGATCAGGTTCTTAATTGGATAGTTGGAGCCTTATTTGGCGGCTATATCGCTGCAAATTTTCTTAAATGGATTTGGTGGCGGTTTAATGGTTATGGTTATTTCTGGGGAATGCTTGCGGGTTTGATATTTTCAGGGATCATTCCATTCATATTTCCTAATACCCAACCAATTTATGTTTTTCCATTTACATTTCTATTCTCATTTGTGGCATCAATAATAGCAAGTTTAAAAACACCAGCCGAGCCAGATGAGATTCTCATAGATTTTTATGAGAAAGTAAGACCCTGGGGGTTTTGGAAACCGGTGTATGAGAAATTAAAGCTAAAGAATCCTGATGCGAAACCAAATTCAGAATTTGGAAAAGATATGTTAAATTCTTTGGTAGGTATAATTTGGCAAATGACCCTTGTACTAATGCCAATCTATCTGATTATTCGTGAAAATTATTACCTGTTGGCGGCTATAATCATTTTTATACTAACCACAGTGTTTTTAAAAATTAACTGGTATAATAAACTAAAAAATAATCCAGAAGATTAAAAATATAAGTGATGAATACAATAAAAATACCCTGGGAAGACAGACCTTCCGAAAGCGATGATATAATGTGGCGATATTCCTTGAATCCTATAATTAAACGCGATCATATCCCAACATCAAATAGTATATTTAATAGTGCTGTTGTTCCATTTCAAGATGGTTTTGCAGGGGTTTTTCGTTGCGACAACAAAGCAGTTCAGATGAATATTCATGTAGGATTCAGCAAGGATGGCATTAGCTGGGATATCAATCAAGAGCCAATTGTAATGAAGAATTGCAATACAGATATGATTCATTCAGAGTATAAATATGACCCACGTGTAACTTTTATTGAAGATCGCTACTGGATAACATGGTGCAATGGCTATCATGGTCCTACAATTGGAGTAGGATACACATTTGATTTTGAAGAGTTTTATCAATGCGAAAATGCATTCTTGCCATTTAATCGAAATGGAGTGTTATTTCCTGAAAAAATTAATGAAAAATATTGTATGCTAAGTAGACCAAGCGATAATGGTCATACTGCTTTTGGAGACATTTTCATTAGTTATAGTCCTGATATGAAATACTGGGGAGAACATAGATTAGTACTCCCTGTGGCTGATTTTAAGCAAAGTGCATGGCAAAGCATAAAAGTTGGAGCAGGTTCGGTACCCATAAAAACGAATGAAGGATGGTTGCTTTTTTATCATGGTGTAATTCAGACATGCAACGGTTTCAGGTATGCAATGGGAGGTGCTTTGCTGGATCTTGAACAACCAGATAAAGTGATTTATCGTACCAAACGATATTTATTAACTCCGGAAACTATTTATGAAACAACTGGAGATGTGCCAAATGTAATATTTCCTTGTGCTGCTTTACACGATGAAGATGGTAAGGTGGTTGTGTATTATGGAGCAGCAGATACTGTTATAGGCATTGCTTTTGGCTATATTCCTGAAATCATTGATTACCTTAGAAATAACTCTTTATAAACCTTCAATGAATGCTTTGGTATTAATCAGTTACTCGGATAACTCATTGAATATAAAATGTATATGCTGATATTTTATGGTGGCCTAATAATTTTTTGACTATGCGGTGTCCATACTAAATCATTTGCCTTTTACTTCCAATTAGATTCAGCCCATTCATGCTGCTGATCTTCAGTAAAAAAAGTCCACGCCACCAGGCGACTGATTTTATTCCCTTGCCCCATGTCAATTGTTTTAACACTTGAAGCCTTTGCTTTCTCCAGATCAGAATAAGCACTTTTCAGATTCGATTGTTTCGATATTAGTGTCGAAAACCATAAACACGATTTTGAAAATTTACGGCTCTCACGAATCATATTTTTAATAAACTTTTCTTCGCCTCCTTTGCACCATAACTCATTATTTTGTCCGCCAAAATTCAATGCCGCTTTGGTTACTTTTTGTTTTTTCAGATTAGAAAGTTTTCGCAATGTTCCGCTTTGGGCTTCTCGGGCTGAGGAATGAAAAGGCGGGTTGCAAACTGAGATGTCGAACCGCTCATTTTTCTTTATAATTCCAAAAAAAATATCTCCGGAATTATTCTGATGGCGAAGTTCAACTTTGTCTTCAAGCTGTTTGTTATTTTCAATAATTGCTCTTGCAGATTCTATTGATTTCTTATCAATGTCAGAACCAACAAATGTCCAATCATATTCTTTACTGCCAATAATTGGGTAAACGCAATTAGCACCAACACCAATATCAAGACATCTTACTTTGTTTCCAGTAGGAATAGAACCTCCATTAGATTTCCCCAAAACATCAGCAATATGATGAATATAATCGGCTCTTCCCGGAATAGGCGGACAAAGATAATTATTTGGGATATCCCAAAACTCAATATTGTAATGCTCCATTAATAGTGCTTTGTTAAGAGCTTTAACGGCTTTCGCATTAAAAAAATCTATGGTTTCGCTTTTGTATTTATTGAGGATAACATAATCAGCTAATTCCGGAAATGCTTTAGTCAGACGCTCGAAATTATAGCTTTTTCTATGTCTGTTGCGCGGATGCAATTGGGCTTTTTCTTCCGGTTTAAGTTTTTTGTTTTGGGGCATATCTGTTTTTTCAGTCACAAATGTACTGATTTGTAAGTAAACGGATGGTATATTAAGATAAGCTTGCTTTGTATGGTAGAAACTTTATTTTGGAAACAAGATTTTTTTACCAGTGAGAGGGAAAGTACGACATTAAAGTTTTACTATCCTTATGTTATCTGTAGCATACTGCTACATCTTGTTATTCTATTGTGTTAACCTTCAATTTTAATGATCCGGATTAGTAACAATTATTATTTCTTTGCTGAATTAGCGATTGGTAATTATTCATTGTTAAGATTACTGTCTAGTAAGTCATCGGTAAATGTTATTGCTTTTTTGTTCCAAATGCTTTTAAGAATTTTGTGAAAAATCCAGCAAAATAACAATCCAAAAGGGATAGCTAGTAAATTCAATACAAGGTTTGATTGAGATGTCGTAAAATTAGTGCCAGAAATAAAATCTATAATACCCATAATAATTCCACCAATAAAGGTTCCGGCATAGTAAACTACTATTCCTAAAATCGCAAAACCCCACTTACTCTTATTATATTTTGCAGAAAGGTCATAAAAAGCTTTTCCAATAAAATAAATTAATAATAAACCTAACATAAGTAATTTCGTTTAAGTTTTAAAAACATTTCTTTCAGTTCAATAATAATAAAATGATTTAATTAAACGAAATTTCAGGGTGAAATAATATTCTTTAGATAAAGGCTTAGTAATTAACAATTCTTTCAGCTAAGTTTCTATCTAACACTACTACAGATTTGTTGGCATATAAATTTGTTGGTCGAAACAATAGATATACAAACTCTACTAATTACAATAAAAAGAGGGATGTGTGAAAGTCAGGCTAAAATATTTGAAATTTTTATATAAATTAACACTCCCATATATTGCAGTTTTATGAAGGCTTACTTTTATTACTGCAAATAATTGAATAATTTGGTATAAAACTTATAGATAATGAGAGCATTACTTTTAGTATTATTATTTGGAATTTTTAGCAATGTTTGTTTCTCACAGGCTGCCCCAAGTATATTTGACACACGAAATGTATACGACGAAAAAGGAGACTATTATTTCGATAGAAGAGAGTATAAGAAAGCAATTGTTTACTACAATATGGCGTATAAAAAGGATGCCAATAATTATTATTCTGTCCTTAGAAAAGCTGAAGCCTACACATCACTGGGAATATTAGATAACGCTGCTGAAAGTTACCGGATAATATTTGCAACCAAATTGTTTATCCCAAATGAATATCGTTTGAAATTTGCGAACCTATTGCTTAAAAATAAGGATATTAAAGGTTTTGAGACATGGATGGCTAAGTATAATGAAATTGTAGAAACAGAAATAAGCGGATATTTGAGTTCTACCGAAGTTAGAGCTAAAATGTATAAAGATTCTTCTTATGTACTTGTGGAAAACGAGAGTTTACTTAACACTCCTGAATCAGAAATATGCCCGGCAATTTGGGAAGATAAGGTTGTTTTTGCTTCAACCCGTAAAAAACTTGATGGTAGCAAAGGAAACGATTATTATAATTTGTTTGCAGCCGACTTTGTGGATGGTGGTAAATTTGGTCGTTTAAACAAATACAATAAAAACTTAATTTCTGAGCTTAGTGAAAGTTCTGTCGGTTTCTCAAAAAGGGAAGATAATCTGTATTTCACAAGAAGTAGATCAACCCGGGCGAATTTAAAAACCTATGTGGCCTATATACCAAAAGATGTAAATGAATCGCTGGATATAAATGCACTAAAAATTGAAGGTTTTACTGGTAGTATTGGACATGTGACATTTAATAGTAATGGTACCATAATGTATTTTGTTTCTGATGCGCCTGGTGGTTCAGGAGGCTTAGATATTTATTCAAGTAAATTGGCTGCCGGTAAATGGAATACACCCCAAAATCTCGGTTTAAATATCAATACAAGTAAAGATGAAATGTATCCTTTTGTCGTAAATGATACTTTATTATACTTTACTTCGGCAGGTCATAATGGTTTTGGCGGATTAGATCTTTATTCAGTTAGTTTGAAAAGAGAAAACCTTTCTCCAAAAAATCTTGGAAACAAAGTAAATTCTAAAAGCGACGATTATGCCTTGTCATTTTCTAAAGGAGGTTTAACTGGTTATTTTTGTTCAAACAGGCCCGGTGGTTTTGGTAAGGAAGATATTTATCGTTTGCAACTACTTGATTTGAAAGTGAAATATGCAGCTTTCAGGCATAAGAATAGAACTTCAATGGAATCTGATAAAATAAACCTTTATTTGAGTAATGGTACTGAATATAATATAGCTTCAGAAGGTAATACAGGTTTTAATTTTAGTTTCCGGCCTGAAGAACCGTATAAAATGGTAATTCAGCACGAGAATGTTTTGGCTCAGAACATAGTGAATAACAACAAACTTACTGCAGCTCAGAGGGAAAAAGAATTTTTATATCCGACGCCAATTGAAAAGACTGAGATAAAGCTTCAAACAGGAATGAAATATCAGTTTACTGCAGGAATGCAGCCAATTAGCAAGGATTTCAAAAATGCCCTTGAAGAAATGTCAAAAAATTATGACAACTCCGGTGCTAGTACAATTGACCTAACAGCTTTAGCAAAAGAACTGCTTTTAAGAAAAGGTGAAATATATACTATACAATTTGTTAAAGATGATAGTAATCCTTCTGCTGCCAAGCCTAAAGTGGAGTCTAGTTTAACCATTAATAATGAGGCTGTAAGTACTTCAGGAAATTCATTTTTTATTGTATTACCCCTGGATATTGAAGCCAATTTTAATATTAAAACGGATATTGCTGATTTCAAAGAAACCTTTAGTCCTAAAAAGGTAGGAGGAGTTAAAGTAGATGCGCAGCCTATTATGGAAGAAAAAGTTGCTGTAGAAACAAGTGGTTTCCCAATTCTTGTAAACACCGAATCTTTCGGAGATATTGTTACAAAAGGTAAGATATCGGCGAAGGAACTTACTATTATTCCTGGCACAATGTACATTCTAACACTTGCGAAAACAGGAGCAAATGCAGGTAAATATCCGGAAATAGTTATTCCACTAACAAAAGGAGTTAAATATAATCTTGGTACCGAGGCCCAGTCACAGTTAGAATTTAATAATACCGTTTCACAAATGTCAGCGTCTGCCAGCAGTCAAGATGATGAAGAACTGATTGATATTTCTGTGTTGTCGAAAGAACTGGATATGATATCTCAGAAGGATATTGTATTTAACCTTATACCTGCAACTAAATTGGCCTCGCAAACTTCTGCAGCCCGGAACGTAGTTACAACCTTAGATGTTGATGGTAGAAAATTTTATGTCACAGACAGACAAAAGATGCAGATAAATCTGACACTTGATCAGACAAAGAAAGTAAATATTCAAACGGATTTATCCTATGTTAAGGAAAACTTTGATCCTTCTACTATTTCACTTAAGGTAGATACAAAGTCCTTTAACGACGATATAATTACCGATCCTGTATTTGATGTTATTGTTGTTAATTTTGATTTGGATAAATATGCAATTCGACCAGATGCTAAAAGCATAATTGATAATAAGGTTATTAAGGAGCTTAAAGCTGATACCAGACTTTATGTAACCATTAAAGGATATACCGATGGTTTGGGAGATGCAGAACATAATAAGGTATTATCGAAAGATCGCTCACATGCGGTTAAAAATTATCTTGCAAGTCAGGGTATTGGTGAGAACAGAATTAGAACTTTCTCCTTTGGCGAGTCATATTCTTTAAAGAAAGGTATGAAGTGGGAAGATTTAAGTGAAACAGAACTCCAAAAACACCGTAAGGTTGAGATTGTAATTTACATACCAGAGAAAAAGTAATATTGAAATAAAGTATGAAGTCAGAAATTGGAAGATATCTTCTAATTTCTGACTTCTGTATTCTAAGTATTGTTGTTGGTTTAGTATTATTTAACAACTAGCTTCACTTCCATAGTGAATTTATCATCAATGGCTTTATCTCCCAGGTTATCGAAGAATTTTCCGGAACCATATTTAACATCATAAAGTGTTCTGTCGACTTCAATAGTTGCCATGTAAGTATTACCCTCTTTTTTTGCAAGAAACTCAATAGGATGGGTTTTTCCTTTAATAGTTAGATTACCTTTTACTGTTGCTTCTCCTTTTTTAAAGGAACCACTTTCAGTAATTTTTAAGGTAGAAACAGGGTATTTTTCTACTCCAAAAAAATCATCTGATTTTAGGTGACCTATTAGCTTCTTGTTCCATTCGCCTTCAAGGTCATCGTTGGTTATTGAAGTCATATCGATGGTGAATTCACCGCTTTTAATCATGTCCTTTTCAAATTTTAGACTACCAGATTTAATGTTAATGTGGCCATAATGATCTCCACCTACTTTTTTACCTGTCCATTTCAACGTTGAATTTTCTGTATCAACGGAAGACACTTGTGCAAATGCACTTAAACCAATAGCTAGAAAAGCTATAACGAAATAATTCTTAATGTTTTTCATTTTTTTTATGTTTTACTTTAGTTAAATTTTTTTTCTTTATTCTGGTACTTCCAGATTTATTAAATAAGCATCTGAATTTGCTTTAATTTTTATTTTTTCTGTTTCATAGACACCAAGTCCATCCCGGTCAGATAATTCTATATTTTCAACAGTAATGTTTCCTGAAACATTAAATATGTAGCAGCCAAACGAGTCTTTATTCAAAGAATAGTATATCTCTTGTCCTTCACTTAAAAAGACTCTGGATATTTTGGCATTCTGGTTTATCATTAATGTTTCACCATTCTGATTTGACACAATTTCTTGCCATTTATTTAGGGCGTCTTCGGCATTAAAAAGCTTTTGGTCATATCTGGGAGTTACATTATTTTTATTTGGGTGGATCCATATCTGAAGAAGATTAACATCATCTTTGGTGCTTCCATTATATTCTTCGTGAAAAATGCCGGTTCCTGCACTCATTACTTGTACTTCCCCTGTATTAATAACCTCTTCATGTCCCATAGAATCCTTATGCTTAAGTTTCCCAATTAGTGGAATAGAAATAATCTCCATGTTATCATGTGGGTGTTTCCCAAAACCAGTATCAGGTTTAATAATATCATCGTTAAGTACACGAAGTGCTCCAAAATTTAATCTTTCAGGGTCATAATACCTGGCAAAACTAAAGGTGTGATAAGTGTCTAGCCAGCCATAATTGAAATGACCTCTTGTATTTGCTTTATGTATTATTGTCTTCATTGTTCAAATATTATGAGGACAAAGCTATTGCAAACTTCAAAGTGCCTCAATGGTAAAAACAGGGAAGATGATGTAAAAAAGCGATGTTATTTGAGTTATACCATTGATTAGAATTTAAGGCTATTCTTTTTCAAACCACCATACTAGCCTCAACAGATTTCCTAAATTCTGAGAAAGGGAGTCCTTCAATTTTCTTAAAGGATTTACTAAAATGTGAGGGATCTTCAAATCCAATGTTAAAGGCAATTTGCTTAGTACTTAACTGAGTATGCACACCCAAACGTTTAGCTTCTAAAACCAATCGGTTTTGAATAAACTCTTTAGCTGTTTTACCTATGGTTGCTTTTACAACACTGTTTAGGTAATCGGAAGAAATATTAAGTTCTTGAGCATAGAAACTAACTTTGTGCCATTCCGAGTATTTTTCTTCAATAAGCTTTTTAAAGTCTTTAATTATTTGCCGACTTGACTGTAGCGATTGAGTGTTTTCAGTTATGGGTTCTGGTGCATATTTATTACATTCAATAAGGAAAAGCTTAAGGTACGATGACAACTGTTCCTGCCAAAAAGGTTCCTTGTTTTTGAATGTTGTTGCTATGTTTTGCACAATGATTTTTAACTGACCTGTATTTTTGTTTTCTATCTGTAGTGGAGGCGTGTCTGCTGCATCAGAAAACAAACCAAGGTTTGTTAGAAATTCTTCACTTATTGAGTTTTGTTGTAGGTATTCGCGAGTAAACATTATTACAAATCCTTCGGGTTCTCCAAAGGTTATTACTTGATGAACTTGTCCGGGATTTACAAAAAACACATAGTTAGGGCGTATTAAATGTTGCTTATAATCGATATAATGCTCACCACAAGCCCTACTGGCCCATAGAATTGTATAATAGTCATGTCGGTGAGGAATATCTTGGGTAGCCCCTAACTTTGCATGGATTTCTTCCATGGTTCTGAAAGCGAAAGAAACCTTCTCATTTTCATGATATAGTTCTAAGGAGGGTATGCCATGATTGTTTAGTCTCATATCAAATCAAATTCAATGAATAACTATTAGCTTAACAATCAAACAAGAGAAAAGGTTGTTAAAGCATGATACCCTAATCAAAAACCCGGTGATTTTTACTCAACCTTGATAGTTGCCTCTATAGTTTTATTATTCGAAGCCTGAATAGTGTAAATTCCTTTTTTGTGTGGGGAAAACTCATGTGTAAGCTCGTGCCTTGGAACGACCATTGTGCAAATACCTGGAGCTTTCGGATAGCTATAAAAAGATTGAATAGATATTTGAAAATCGTTTTGCACAACCCTTAAATGACTTGGTTTTGCACAACCATCTGTTCCGCCATTAAAGCTTACTTTAATTATAACTGCTTCCCCGACTAATGCATTGTCCTTTACATTAATTGAGGTAATTTGTCCTGGTAATATGTTTCGGTCGGTTTGTTCTGCTTCTTTTTCAATACCCTTCTTGCTACAAGAAATAATAAATAGTAATGCAAGAGATATAGAGAAGAGAAGTATTGAATTTGAAATAATTTTCTTGTTCATAGCATTAACTTATTTGTCTGTTTTAACTATGGTCTTGTTATAAACAGAGTCAATAGTATAGATTCTTAAAATATACTCTCCTGCTGCAAGATTCTTAATTGGGAGTTCTATATATCCAAAGCTTGCTTCAATATTTTCTACATAAACAATTTTGCCCGACATATCTATTAGTTCCGCTTTTTTTACATTTGAAGAGTTCAATGAGTAAATTCTTATTTCGTCGGTAACGGGATTTGGAGCAATTTCAAATGGTTTGTCAGGATTGGTTATTCGCATGCTCGAATCTATTATGTTTGCAGGGTGTGGAGCAAGAATTGCTAAATCAGGATCAAACACAACGCTTTTAACCTTAAAGTTGGTTCTTATATTAAATAGCTGATTGTTTTTTGTGTGGTGCACTTTAACTATAATAGAATCATTATCGCCTATAAATTCAATTGGTACATACATAGGGAAGAATTCTACTGAGGGATGTGTTGTTGTTTGCGATAATACAAATGAAACAGAGTCGCTTGTAAGTTTTTGAAGTTTAATCGTATATTTTGGGTAACCTTCACCATAATACCAAGCATCAAAAAACCAGGTTAAATTTGTGTCAGCACTGACTTCAAGGAATTGTTTAACATCATCTCCTGTGGCGAAACTACTACTTGTTTTTTTGCTGTCTAGCATTTCATTGATACCTGCAAACAGAGCCTCGTCTCCAATTTGACTTCTAAGCATATGTAAGAGTAATCCCCCCTTTGTGTAAGTGAGCGTGCTGCTAAAAATACGACTTACACTTGTAGTATCATCAACATAAACAGAACCAGAAGTCCCTTCGTCAATAACCTGTATTATTTCTTGCTCTTTCCAATTATGCCATGCTTCAGGGTGAAGTTTTTCAACAACTAAACCTTCACAAAAAACGGCAAAACCTTCATTTACCCATATGTCTTTCCAGCTTCCGCAGGTCACATGATCACCAAACCATTGGTGAGCAAGTTCATGAGCGATTAAACTTTGCCTAAAACTATACATAAAACTCATGGTTTGGTGTTCCATTCCACCACCCCAACCAAACTGAGCATGTCCATATTTCTCATTTTTGAAAGGGTAATCGATAAACAGTTCACTAAATAATTCTAGAACTCCAACTGTATATTCAGTGGCTGTTTTTGACTCACTCAGATTTTCAGGATACACATAGTTTAATATTTCAACAGAATCGATAGGACTTAGTTTTGCATAGTGTGAATAAGCCTCGTAATTAGTAACAGCAATAGCAACAAGGTAGGTTGCTATCGGATATCTATGCTTCCAATAGGTGAGTTTTTTATTCCCATTTACTTGTTCGGAAATTAGTTTGCCATTAGATGCAGCTTTATACTCAGGTGCTGTTTCAATATAGATATCTATTGAATCAACTTTATCTTGTAGAGATTGTTTACATGGCCACCATTCCTTTGCCCCATAGGGTTCAGAAAGGGTCCAAAGAATAGGATCGCTGTTGGATGAATGTACATCGGTTGAAAATGATCCAAACCCAGAAGTACCGGGAATACCACTATAAAAAACTGTTAAAGAATCTATTTCTGATTTACTTAGAGTATTTATTAAAGATATTGTTAAAATGTTTTCAGCGTGGTCAAATGAAAGTTTTGTACTGTTATAAGTAACACTATCTACGGTTAAATTATTATCTAAATCGAAGCTGATGGTGCTTACAGCATTTTGTAGAGCTTTTACATGCGATGTTACTTCTCCAGTGATATATCTTTGAGTGGGATCGATATACCATTTAATTTTATGGTAAAGTATATCATAGTTTGCGGTATGGGAACTTTCCGTAAATGTTATTTGTTTAAAAAAGGAGTTTCTGTGGCAATCATATTTTTTAATGCTTAAATCATTTTGTCCGAAGGAGGTCGAAGACAAGAAAATGATACCAAATATTAAGATTTTAAGTTTAATGATTTTCACAACAAATTAGGTTAAGGTTTGAATACCATATTTTACTATTCGAAGATAGGGTTTTGTATACTAAATTTTCAATGATACATGAAATATGACACAAAGAAACTTCTATTGACAGAATTGAAATAAAAAAGGTTGCTGTGTTAGAGCAACCTTATATGTTGTTTTACTTTAATCCGCTTCGTTCAAGCAAAGCATCTATGGTTGGTTCTTTACCTCTGAACTTTACAAAAAGTTCCATTGGATGTTCTGTACCACCCTTTGATAAAATGTTCTCTCTGAATTTGGCAGCTATTTCTTTATTAAAAACTCCTTTTTCTTTGAAATAAGCAAATGCATCTGCATCCAAAACTTCGGCCCATTTGTAGCTATAATATCCCGCTGCATAACCACCAGCAAAGATATGGCTAAATGCAGTGCATGTTGCCGTGCCATCAACATATGGCAATACTCTTGTTGGTGCCGTGGCCTCTTTTTCAAATTCTGAAACATCTCCTGTAAATGGTTTAGTGAGCGAATGCCATTTCATATCAGAAATACCAAAACTTAATTGTCTGGCTGAAAAGCTTCCGCTATTAAAGTTTTTAGAATCGATAATTTTTTGCACCATTTCAACTGGAATTCTTTTGCCAGTTTCATAATGCATAGCAACTCTATCTAACCATTCTTTTTGTTCTGCCCAGTTTTCTAAAATTTGTGAAGGAAGCTCAACAAAATCCTGATACACGTTTGTGCCTGATAAATCAGCATATTTACAGTTGCTAAGCATGCTGTGCAAACCATGGCCAAATTCGTGTAATAAAGTGGTAACTTCTGAAAAAGTAAGCAGAGAAGGTTTTGTTCTAGTAGGTTTTGTGAAATTGAATACTAATGAAACATGTGGACGGATGTTTTCTTCACTAGCAGTTTTGTGTTGTGAAAGATATTCGGTCATCCATGCACCGCCTTTTTTGCTTTCCCTTGGGAAATAGTCCATATACAAGAGAGAAAGGAATTCATTATTTTCGTCATAAACTTCAAATACTTTTACATCTTTCTGATATACTGGAATATTATGAACCTCTTTTAAAGTAAGGCCAAAAAGTGTGTTTGCTAATCCAAAAACTCCATTTTCTACATTTTCAAGTTGAAAGTAAGGACGTGTTGCTTCGTCATCAATGTCGAATTTTTGTTTCTTTAGTTTCTCAGAGTAATACGACCAATCCCAGGGTTCAATAATAAAATCGGCTCCAAGACTATTGGCGAATTCCTGTACTTCTCTGTATTCTTGTTTTGCAACGGGTATCGAAGCAATTAGCAAGTCGTTTAGAAATGTATCAACTTTATCAGCTGATTCCGCCATGCGGTTACCCAGAACAAAGTCGGCGTAAGTGTTATACCCTAAAATATTGGCCATTTGCAAACGTAGTGCAGTTATACGCTTTACAATCTCAGTATTATTATGAGCGTTTTCATGAAGCCCCCTGGTATTGTAAGCCATATAAATTTCTTTCCGCAATTCACGATTGTTGGCATATTTCAAGAACGGACCAAAACTAGGAAACTGTAAAGTAAATACCCAACCCTCAAGATCACGTTTTTCAGCTTCAGATTTTGCTTCAGAAATTACATCTTCAGTTAATCCTGAAAGATTGTTTTGGTCAGTAATGTGAAGAATATAATCATTTGTTTCAGCCAATACGTTTTCGCCAAAATCAACAGTAAGCTTTGCCAGCTCATTAGTTATTGTTCGATATTCTTCTTTCTTTTTATCCGATAGATTTGCTCCATTTCTAACAAAATTTTTATAGGTTTTTTTTAGAAGCATTTTGTCTTCAGTATCAAGCTTTGATTTGTCAGTATTGTCAAATACGTACTTAATCTTCTCAAATAGAGCTTCATTTAAAATAATGTCATTTCGGAAATCAGCAAGTAATGGAGAAATTTCTCTGGTAGCATTCTGAATGTCAGGACCAGTTTCGGCAACATTCAGATTAAAAAGAATGTTTGAAATTCTGCCTAATAATTCACCGGATTGCGCAAGTGCAACAATAGTATTATCAAAGTCTGGAGTCTCGGTATTATCGATTATTGCCTGAATTTCTTTTTTTGTTTCTTTAAAAACGGAATCAATGGCAGGTTTAAAATGCTCTGGTTTGATTTTATCAAATGGAATCGAATTATAGGGTGTATTAAAACTAGTAAGTAATGGATTATTCATTGTGATTTTCTTTTGTGTGCAAGCAATTAATATGTTTAGTCCTATCAGTAGGATAAGCAATTTTCTATATTTCATATTATTGAAGTATAATTCATAAACAAAAGTAAAGTGCATGAGTTAATTTAATTCGCGCAAATATAATTAAGTAATGTGAATCAAGAGGTGAGTTTGGTTTTTTAAAGTGGAAAAATCCTGATTATGGTTAAACTCCGATAAAAGTCATGTCAAACAGGACTTTTCGTCAGCACGTAGAGTCAAATATGCTGGTTTAATGCATGTTTGAGGTTTAGGTTGAGTAACTGAGGGGTGCCACTCGGATAAACTATAACTACATTGTGGCAAGGGTTTCACCCCTTAATTCGCATCAGTATAAAACTTGTATTGCATATTTTTATCAAAAGCAAAAGATAAGAAATGAGCAATAGAATTATATTAGAAAAACAATTTTGTAAATCTTGGCTAAGGTTATAGTTTTACGGTTTTAAAAATTGAATGAATAGATGAAGCAAATATTAACGAGAAATATATCATTGGCAACCATTGCTGGTATTTTGTTTATTCCGGGATGGTACGAGTGGGGAACAGGCTTTTTTACATTTTTAGCTTTTGTTCCATTATTAATGATAATTGAAAACCTGGCTGAAACTAAAAAGGCTGGCCGGAAAGTCTTTTTATTATCCAGTTTGGCCTTTCTTATCTGGAACTTCGGTACAAGCTGGTGGATTAAAAATGCTTCTTTCGCTGGAATGCTGACAGCTGTTTTTTTAACAACATTTTTTATGAGCATTCCAATATGGCTGACTTTTAAAGTTAGACAGATGTTTGGTCGTGTAGCTGGTTTTTTTGGATTGATAATATTTTGGCTTGCATATGAATATGCCTATATGCATGGAGAAATTTCATGGCCATGGCTAAGTCTTGGGCATGCATTTGCCTATGAAGTGAAATTTATCCAGTGGTATGAAATTACCGGAGTCTTTGGTGGATCACTGTGGGTTTTGCTGGTAAACATCTTTCTGTATCGTACTTTCTTTACGAATCAAAACAATTATTCTTTAGATTATAAAAAAGCAGGGATAGCATTAGGAGTAATCGTTATTCCTTTGGTAATATCTCTTGTTAGGTATTATAGCTACGAAGAAAAAATTAATCCTCGCAGGGTAGTTGTTGTACAACCAAATATGGATGCGTATTTAAAGTTTAATGACATTCCTCCGGTTGAACATGCCATTATACAATTAAGAGAAGCAGAAAAACTCACCGATAGTCTGGTTGATTTTATTGTTACTCCCGAAACTTCTCTGCTAGGAAACTTTTGGATAGGCGAATTTGAGAAAGTTCAGGATATTCAGTTAATACGGCAACTTATTAATAGATACCCTAATTGTAATTATGTTGCAGGAATAGTAAGCCGGAAACTTTATACACCAAACGATGATGTACCATTATCTGCCCGACCGCTTAACAGACAGCCAGGTTATTTTTACGATTATTATAATTCAGCAATACTTGTAGATACCTCCAAAAACATTCAAATATATCACAAATCTCAACTTGTTACCGGTATCGAGAAAATGCCATATTCAAAGCAATTGAAGTTTCTGAAAAAGATAATGCTTAATCTTGGAGGTACTTTTAGAAGTAATGCTACCCAGGAAGAGCGGTCTGTTTTTAAAGCTGTTAACGATAGTATTTTAGTAGCGCCTGTTATCTGTTGGGAATCTGTTTTTGGTGAGTATGTAACCGATTATGTTAAAAAAGGAGCAAACTACATATTTATCATAACAAATGATGGATGGTGGAAAGATACCCCAGGTCATAGACAGCATAATTCACTTGCTTCTATAAGAGCAATAGAAAACCGGCGTAGCATTGCCCGCTCTGCCAATACAGGTGTTTCATCTTTTATTAATCAACGAGGAGATGTGTTGCAAAAACTTACATGGTGGAAACGTGGAGCAATTATAGAGGATATTAATGCGAACGATAAAATAACCTTTTATGTAAAATATGGCGATTACATTGGAAGAACAGCCTTTTGGGTAGCCATTCTGATGGCATTGTCGATGATTTCTTTCTATTTGCGAACTAGGGTATTAAGAAAAGCGTAGTTCGTACTTTGTGTAAAGAATTAATCTATTTGCCCATCAAATCGGAGTATGGTATTGAAATAAATATCCTCTGGCAGCTGCAAAAACATCGGATATTAAATGGATGCTTTACACTATATATATGAAAATAACAATAACAGTAACAGGCTTAAAAAAGTGACCGATATTGATAATGATGGTGGTTTTATAGATGGTGCTGATCAAGACATTGAATACGAATACGATGCTAATGGCAATATACGTTTATAGCGCCGCAGGTGTCTTTCTCATAACGATGGTAATGATATTACAGAATATATTGGTAACTTCGTTTATATATATGGTTCATTGAAATATATCCTTACCAGCGAAGGGAAGATAAACTATAATAAAGGATTGTTTGCTTACGAGTACTTCCTGAAATATCACCTTGGCAATACGCAAGTAACAATGAATAGTAACGGAACAGTTTCCCAGGTTGCAGACTATTTTCCATTTGGCATGAGGCATGAGCCAATGGCCTTGGAAGATGCTTCTCAAAAGTATCTCTACAACGGTAAAGAACTTAAGGACGAGACTGGTTTGTATGATTATGGGGCACGGATGTATGATGCGGCGTTAGGGCGCTGGCACGTGATTGATGCTATGGCATCAAGTTATTACGATTATTCTCCTTATCACTATTCGGGAAATAATCCAATACTTTTCAAAGATGTTGATGGTAGATATTATGTTGGAACTGATGGTAAACCAGTAGTTACAACGGTAAATGATAATGGTAAAATCCAATTAAGTAGTAATGCGTCTGCAGATTTGCAAAGAATGGCATCTATGACAAATGAAAGTGGAAGCTCTAAGGCAGTTGCCCAATTTGCTGCAGTTGGGAATAATGAAACAAAAGTAAATTTCAAAATATCACAAGAAGTAGTTTTTCCAGAAGGTGGTGGGGTTTTATTAGGACTTCACCAAGCACATGATGTAAATGGAAACGCATTGAGTTGGGATTCGGAATCTGGTACTTTTGACGGTGAAGTTGCCTTTAAAACGGACGCAGATGGGAATTTGATTTATGAAGAAGCTACAGTAACTATTTACGAAAAAACTATAGAGATAGTTGCTGGTGAGAACAAAGAATCTGAAATGGTTGTAACTAATGCTCATGAAAATGAACATGATTTAAATACTAAGGATATTGAAGCCATTAAGGAACGAGGAGAAGGAAAATCAAATAATCGGAATGTTGAAGTTGAAGCAACAAAAGTTGAAGAAAAAGTAAGAAAAGAGATTAAAGAAAATGGCACTTATTAAAAACATATGCATATTGATTTTCCTAATTTTAGGATGTAGTAGTTTTTATAATAAAAAAAGCTCTCCATCTTCATTTAATCAAAATCAAACTGTTGTACTGGATGAAATGGCAAATATATTAAATAGAGAAATTCCAAAATACAAGAAAATTTATGATGATAAAGGTTTTTATGTTGAGAATGGAGTTCCGCACAATTTTTTTGTTTTTGATTTGATTGATACAACTAATAATTCTTATCCGGCGAAAAAACCAATTGTAATAAAGAATGAAGGTGTTTATCATTTTGCACCTGTTCGCTATAGATTTTCTTTTAGTCACATTGCAGTTATTCACAATGGTGAATTAAAGGTGTTTAGTAGTTTAAATTGCTCAAAAAAGGGAGATAATATTAGTGAAGTTATAAAATATGTAAAAGCTAATATTGATTATAATGAAGAGCTTATTCGCAGGATACTTAACTATCGTTCATTTGGCATGTATTTTCAAACGGATCCACAATCTTTTGTTGACTGTAAACAATTTCGAAAGATACGATAATGAAAACCCGGAACTATCCGGGTTTTTTGTTATAACGCAGCCACATATTTATTAAAGAAATCCTTAAACTTTTTATTGGTCAGCATTTTATCGATAAGGTTAAAAATGGTCTGCTTGTCGTCATCGTCAAGCTGCTGGATGCATACCCCAACTGCCGCAAGTCTGTGACTTGTGGCAAAGGACAAATCAGAAAAGAAAATAACTTGAGATATTAAATTAAGCCTGGTAGCGATACCGGGTATTCATCCTAGCAAGTAGGTATATTTTTGGTCATTGAGGTTATCTACCTTTGCTTGCGTGAAAAAGAATCAATAGTATTTCCAGGATGAGATGTACCTGGCTATAGATATGTGGAAAGAGAGTGGACTGTCACAAAAGAGGGAGCTTAACAGAAGGTTACCAATTACTCAATCTGGACAAGTTTCAAAGCAACTTATAAAAATATCATCCGTTACGATAAATAAACAAAACAAAGTTACCCTATTTGGTAACTTTTATTAACTTTGTAAAGTATGAGAATAATAAAGGAAAAGACTCTTACAGATTATTGCAAGTTGAGTAAGTACCAACAGGCTGCAGAATCTCTAAAAGCTTGGGTTTATGAAGTAAAGTTCTCGACTTGGGATAATGCAAACGAATTGAAGGCAAAATACGGAAATGCCAGTATTATAAGTTCAAAAAGAGTAGTATTCAATATAAAAGGAAATGATTATCGCTTAATCGTTGATATTGAATACAAGCTCAAAATTGTTTTTATAGTGTGGTTCGGCACACATAAGGAGTATGATAAAGTGGACGCAAAAACAGTAAGTTATGAAAACTAAAATATTAAAGACAGAACAAGAATACAATGAAGCTTGCGAAAGGATTTATAGTCTTATCAATAGCTCTGAAAGTGCGATAGAGTCTGATAGTTCAGAAGGCGAAGAAATAGAGCTTTTATCTTTACTTGTTGAAAAGTACGAACAGGAACATCACCAAATGGAAACTCCAAATCCAATAGAAGCGATTAAGTTCAGAATGGAACAGATGAACTTAAAGCAAGCAGATATAGCACCACTATTTGGCGGAAAAACAAGGGTATCTGAAGTGTTAAACGGCAAAAGAACTTTAACGCTAAAAATGATCACTTTACTGAACAGGTACTTAGGAATCCCTTTAGAATCTTTGGTTAGTGGCAACAAAGAGATAAAACTGGAAGCAGAAAAGAAAGAGAAGCTTTTAAGTATATCCTCAATAAAAGATTACTTAAACGGTAACAGGGCAGCAATGATATAAAGTTGTCTTTACCCCAATTGAGTGTCGAATTTCAGCGGAACAGCACAACAAGTAAGAAAAGTTACAAAGCGTAGATTATTCCCGTTTGGTCATGAGCTGACTTTGTTCGGTTTCAGAACGGCGCTTTTATATAGAATTAGTAAAGAAGCTTGGTGGAGAAACCAGGCTTTTTTACCCTTCCCGCCAATGTTAATGGTATTTTGAAGAGTTGGTGTACCTTCCCAGTACTGATAGTTATCGGTAGGAAGGGATAGGGTAGGTAGTTGTTATAAGGAAGCAAAATTTTTCGAATTCACCAGGAACTTTTGAGGTAACAAAGGAAATTTGTTGGACACCAAACTTTAAAAATATAGAAGTCTAATTCAAAGGAGTAGTAACGAAGTATATGCAAAAAAAAAGCACTCGTTAAAACTTAAAAAACCAACAAAACTTCCAATATGATTTGTATTTTTATCACTTTTTAAAGATTGATCAGGTTGTCATGCAACCCCTACAAATATTCGTTGTCATTATAAACGAAAACTGAACATGAATTGGAGGTAGCATATCAAGACATACATCGCGATATAGTAGAGTTAAGTAAGGCTGGAAACCGAAAGGCTCAGTACCAGCTCTACCGGCTTTACTCGAAGGCTATGCTGAATATATGCTATCGTATGCTCAACAGTATGGAAGAGGCGGAAGATTTATTACAGGAATCTTTTGCAGAGGCTTTTAAGAAGCTGGAGAGCTTTAGGTTTGAATCTTCGTTTGGTGCATGGTTGAAGCGGATTGTTGTTAACAGATGCATAAACCACTTAAAAAAACGTAGAGCAGAACTTTACTATACAGATAACCTGCCAGAAAACCCTAGTAACCAGGAAGAATTTGATGATGACCATGCTCAAATGGAAGTCAAGAAAATAAAGCAAGCTATGGAGATGTTGCCCGATGGATATCGTGTAATTTTTTCGCTTTATTTAGTTGAAGGGTATGATCATGCAGAAATAGCTCAAATAATGGAAATATCTGAATCGACGTCAAAGTCGCAGTTTTCCAGGGCAAAACAGAAGGTAAAAGAAATTATTAAAACATTATAGTCATGAAAGACAGGCTGGAAAAATATGTTATAGAACATCGGGATGAGTTCGACATGCTGGAGCCAAATGATGCTTTATGGCAAGGTATTGAGAAAAAGATGAAGAAGGAGAAGAAGTATACCCTTCGGTTCTATACATCGAGAGTTGCAGCAGTTGCAGCAATTTTTATTATTTCATTTATGGTTCAGAAGTTTTTCTTTAATCAGAACAATATCTATAAAGAAATTCCTGAACTTGCAGAAGCAGAGAGCTATTATTCAGGCATTATTAATGCTAAACTTGAAGAAGTTAAGCCAATGCTAAATGAATTCCCGGACATTCAGCAAGAGCTTGATTATGATCTATCAGAACTTGATAGTGTTTACAAAGGGCTAAGAGAAGATTTAAAAGATAATGTCGCAAATCAGGAAGTAATTGAAGCAATGATTGAGAATTACAGACTACGCATCGACCTACTTGAAGAGATGATGCATTTCCTTGATCGACAAGATGAAGATAATAATGAACACAATAACACATCGGAATATGAATTATAGAAGATTGCTATTCTTGTGGCTGGTCATAGTCATGTTCTCAGGGGGCGCCCGGGGGCAGGTGTATACCGATATGGTTGTAAGAAATTTCAAGATTTCAAGCAAATCAACTGTTGAAGTAAGCAATAAATATGGCAAGGTGCATGTAAGAACATGGGATAAAGACTCAGTTCGTTTTGAGGTCGATCTGCGGATTCAAACTTCAAATTCAGAAAAGCTCAGAAAACTAAAAAATCAAATTTCCTTTGATTTTACCAGCACAAACTATTATATAGTTGCTAAAACAGCTTTTACAAAATCCGGAGGGGTTTTCTCCGAGGTTGTTGAATCAATAGTACCATCAAATACAGTTACAATTAATTACACTGTTTATATTCCGAAAACAACTACGCTTAAGATTGAAAACAAATTTGGCGATGTATATATAGATGATTTCAAAGGCAATCTTGCACTAAATCTATCAAATGGTAATTTAAAAGCAAATTATTTACAGGGCAATACATCTGTGAAAATAAACTCTGGAGATGGCTGGGTTAACAGAATCGACAAAGGAACCATTGATGTAACATATTCCGATTTTGAAGTTAAACAAATTGGAGATGTTGAATTTGACTCCCGCTCATCCAGAATTGAAATAAAGAAAGCAGGAAGTATTAAAATATTTTCTCGTCGTGATAAATACTTTATCGATGAAATAAATAGTATTACTGGCGATGGCGACTTTACAACAATAAATATTTCAACCCTAAAAAATGAGTTTAGCGCTAACATGAAATTTGGGGAATTGTCTATCGATAATATTCCCCAAAAGTTTAGTCTTATAAATATTGTATCAACTTATACAGATATAAATTTAAATTTTGAAAGAATAGCAAATTATAATCTGGATATAACACATCACGAGGATGTATATCTCACTTATCCATCTGAGATAAAAGGTTTAGAGACAAAAGCACTTAACGATGCCACCAAAACCATGCTAACATATGGTCTGGTAGGTGCAAAAACATCAACTAATATTCCCAAGGTGAAGATTGTAGCTGAAAAGAAATGCTACTTAAACATAATGCATAAATAATAAAGTTTGCAACTTTGACTGTGGCCTATTATCAATAGAAAAAATAAACAGATATGAATTACATAAGAATATTATTAATACTCATTGCTTCCATTGCTTTATATTCCTGCGAAGGGTTTTATTCTTGTCTGGAAGGTAATGGTAATACAATTGTAGAATCAAGAGCAGTAGCTAATTTTTCTGGCATATATAATGCCAGCGAGTTTAATGTTTCAGTTCAATATAGTGAAGAAGCCTCTTTGGAAGTTCAAGCTGACGAAAATCTACAAGAGTACATTAAGACATACGTAACAGACAATAGCTTAGTGGTTGAAGTCGAAGATGATCGATGTCTGGAATCCGATAACATACGAATTACCGTAAAATGTCCTACTCTTTCAAGAGCTGTATTGTCTGGTTCCGGAGATATTTTTGCCAAAGGCTTTAGTAGCGACTATTTTACAGCCACACTTTCTGGTTCCGGAGATTTGGAAATAAACAATCTAATTATTGGGAACGATTTAGAAGTCACAAATTCTGGTAGTGGAGAATTTATATTGGATGGGAAAGCAACAAACTCTGTTTATGTTTTAACAGGTTCAGGAGATATTAATGCTCGCGATTTTAAAGTAGATAATTGTTCAGTTACACTTGCTGGTTCAGGAAAAATGAGAGTAAACTTTATCAGCCGGTTAACTGGTCTGTTGTCGGGCTCAGGAGATATTCGTTATATCGGTCCAGACGAAGGGGTAAATATTAGAACAATAGGTTCAGGAATAGTAATTAAAGATTGACTTGAAAACTCTACTCTAAATGAGATTAATTTATACATCAATAGTCTTAATTCTTTTTAGTATAGCTGCAAAAGGCCAGAATTACATGCGCGATGCTGGTGTAAGGGCTGGTAATGGAGTTATTGGAACTTATCGTCAGTTTTACAAAGATGAAAAGGCTCTGGAATTATTTGCGGGATTTCAGGAAAGAGGATTAAGAATTGGGGGTATGCGTGAAATTTTTACCCCAGCATTAACCAAGAAATCCGAGAACTTCAGACTTTATTATGGTTATGGAGTACATGCAGGATTTACTTATACGAATCGGCATAAAATGTTTAACCGGGAATATCATTATAGTTGGAAATTCTCTCCAGTTTTTGGGATGGATGGTATATTGGGTTTGGAGTATACTTTCCCCGACACACCAATATTAGTTTCTGCCGATGTTAAACCTTATTTCGAATTCTCGCTACATCGTATTTTTTATATGAAGTTGCTGGATGTATCCTTTTCAGTTAAATACAGATTCTAAAATGAAACCATGAAACATATATACACTATATTATTAATATTTGGTCTGACCAACCTTTCTGCGCAGCAAGAAAATGAGTTTAAAACAATTTTTGGAGGGCATGAAGTTGGTGGATATGGAAGTTTTTCCATTGGGTATTCAATGATTGATACAACAAATGCGCTAACATTTAGTGCCAGAGGAGGAGCCATTATAGGACATACTCTTGCTTTAGGAATTGGAGGTAGTGGGTTTGTTACTGAGTATGCCGACAATCTGCAGCTTGCAAAGAAAGGTAGTCTTGGCGGAGGATATGGAGGTGTTTTTATTGAATTGATACTGCTCGGGAAATCGCCGGTACACTTGTCAATGCCTGTTTTAGCTGGGTTTGGAGGAGTTGCCTATACTACATGGGAAAACGAAGGGACTGATTACAGTCGGGTAAACAATACTGAAGATATGGCTACTTTCCTGGTATTAGAGCCAGGAGTTGAACTTGAATTTAATATAAGTAAGTTTTTCCGTTTAGCAGGTTATTTTAGATATAGATATACTTCAGATATAGATTTAACAACCCCTAACATTTTGGGGGGAAGAACAGCTCTTGTAAAACCCGATGCACTAAATACATACAGTGCAGGATTAATATTTAAGTTTGGGAAGTTTTGACCTGCCAGGAGTTATTATCAAATTCAATGGTTCTCAACAATAATTTTTCAGTGTAAGCTCATTTTTTCAATAAACTAATTATAGGAGAAACTTGTTGTTTTCAACAAAATGCTTAGATAATTGTATTGGTTATCATACCGACTAATTAGTGTTGTTTGCCGATTAATAGTATTAGAGAATTAGTAATATTTATAGTTTTGAATCGAAATCAAAAGTGAAGTTTTTATAAACCAAAATCAGAGTTAAAATCATGAAGCGTTTTTTTATATTCCTTTTAGGAATATCGTCAGTGTTATTGGTAAATGCCCAATCGAAATATACCGTGAGTGGCTACATAACCGACTCAAATGGAGAAAGTCTTATCGGAGCAAATGTAATTGTCGTGGAGCTTTCAAAAGGTACTGTAACCAATAGTTATGGTTTCTTCTCCTTAACTCTTCCGAAGGGACAATACAAACTCTCTGTTGTATATCTCGGATTTCAGGAGCAAATAATAGATCTCGACCTTTCGAAAGACCAGAAATTTAATCTTAAGATGGAAGAGTCTACCGAGATGATAGAATCGGTGGAAGTTACAGCCCGAAAGAAAGATGTTAATGTTAAATCAGTAGCTATGAGTACTGAACGACTAGACATTAAAACAATTGAGAAGATACCAACTTTTATGGGTGAAGCAGATGTTATCAAGGTAATTCAGTTACAACCTGGAGTTGCAGTTGTTGGCGAAGGCACATCCGGTTTTTATGTTAGAGGTGGAGCAGTTGATCAAAATTTAATTTTACTAGATGAAGCAATAGTATATAATCCTGCACATTTTGGAGGGTTCTTTTCAGTTTTTAATCCAGACGCAATAAAAAGTGTGGAGTTGTACAAAGGTGGAATGCCATCAAAATTTGGGGGTAGACAGGCTTCTGTACTTGATGTTCAAATGCTTGAGGGTAGTTCTGATCATATTTCAGGTAAAGGTGGAGTTGGTACACTTTCAAGTAGGTTAACTCTTGGAGCACCCATTGTGAAGGATAAAGCTTCTTTTCTTTTATCAGGGCGAAGAACTTATTACGATATACTTTTCTTCCCACTATTGAATAGCCCTATAATTAATGATAGTGAAGTTTTCTTCTGGGATTTAAACACAAAGATAAACTATAAGATAAACGATAATAACAGGTTGTTTTTATCTCTGTATTCAGGAAAAGATGTTGTTGGTATTGGGAGTATGTTTAAAGTTGGATATGGAAATGCAACCGGAACTCTACGCTGGAATCATATTTTTAACGAAAGGCTTTTTTCAAACTTTATGTTTATTGGAAGTCGTTATAATTATGCTCTCGGACAACCGACAGGAGGTTTTGCCTTTGAGTGGACCTCTCATATTGATGATTATAGCTTTAAAAACGATTATACTTACTTTCTAAATCCGAACAATACAATTGATTTTGGAGCTCAGGTAATCTATCATAAATTAAAACCCGGAAAATTCGAGCCACTGGGTGAAAGCACTTTTAATTCATCAGAAGTGCCATCAGAATTTTCTTATGAGAGTGCTTTTTATGTTGGAAATAAACAACAAATTAATTCCGCCCTTTCATTACAATATGGATTAAGAGTAAGCTTATTTAATAATGTAGGTGGAGTAGATAACAAATATACGAATACAGGCGAGTTTATTTCTAAAGAGGATTATGAACAAGGAAACCTATTTAATACGCATTATGGAATTGAGCCAAGAATTGGTGCCAGATATATTTTGTCGAGCAAAAGTTCTGTAAAGGCTAGTTACAATAGAATGTATCAATATTTACATCTGGCTACCAATACACAGGCCCCAACACCTTTCGATATCTGGTTTACTAGCAATTCGAATATAAAACCACAATTAACAGATCAGGTTGCCGTTGGCTATTTTCGGAATTTCTTCGACAATATGCTTGAGGCTTCAGTTGAGGGTTATTATAAGTGGTTAGACAATGCTATAGATTTTAAAGATCATGCTGAATTATTTGGGAATGAGCAATTAGATGGAGAGGTTCGACAAGGTAAAGGATATGCTTATGGATTAGAGTTTTATGTAAGAAAAAGGTATGGAAAACTTACAGGATGGGTTAGTTATACCTGGTCGGTTACTAGAAGAAAAATAGAGGGGATTAATAATAATAAAGCCTATCCTACCACATACGACAGACCAAATGATATTAAAATTGTACTTTCTTATGATATAAAGCCAAGATTAAATCTATCTGCAAACTGGGTTTATTATACAGCAATGCCTTTTACTGTTCCAATGTCATATGGAAGGTATCAGAATGCCTACTATCCTGATTTTTCTGAAAGAAATTCGTTCCGTTATCCTGGAACAGATTATCATCGATTAGACCTGGCTGCTACATGGAATTTTTATGAGCCCGGGTCCCCTAAAAAATACAAAAGCTCACTTACTGTTTCTGTATACAATGCATATAACAGGCATAATTTATATTCTCCAACGAGTGTTGATGATCCAACCACGGTTTCAGGAATTGGTACCAATAAAATGTTCTTGTTCAAAGTAATTCCCGCAATCACATATAACTTCAAATTCTAAACATCGGAAATCATGTATTTATCAACTATATATAATAACATAATATCAAAACATAGAGTTGCCGGCATGTCATTGATATTCATTCTTGTCGTTTTTGTCTTTTCTGCATGCCAGGAACCAATGGATTATGAATATGATCAAATTCTTAAACCTGTTCTTTTGGTCGAGGGAAAAATTTCTACAGATACAACAAATCATTATGTAATCTTATCACAAACTGTGTCTTTAAGTAATAGTGATCAGGTTTGGGTTACTAATGCCAAGGTTACCATTTCAAGCGAATCTGAGGTTTATACTTTAACAGAAGATTCTGCCGGACATTATTATACAGAACCAGATGTTTTTGGTCTAATTGGAGAAACATACACATTGAACATATTATTGGACAATGGGGAAGAGTATACAGCTACAACGAGTATTCAGGACATTCCTGAGATTGATTCTGTGAAATTTCTTTATGAAGAATTTGAAAATTACGATATCTACTTCCATAATTTATATTACCATGGTTGGGAACTGGAAGAAGAGGGAAATGCATATCTATGGAATTTATATATGAATGATACATTGTACAACGACACTATTTGGAAAACTAACTTTGTGAATGACGATTTTGTAAATGGAAAATACATTGGAATAAATAAATATACTGGGGAAAGCGATTTTCCAATTTATCAGCTACAGCCACATGAAATTACAACAGATACAGCGTATATTTTAGTTGAAATGGAATCAGTACCTCAATTATATTATGATTTCTTTATGACATTCTTGCAGCAAACAGTATTTGTTGGTAGCCCATTTGATGCTACTAAAGCCGATCCCTCTAATAATATTTCTAACGGTGGAATAGGGTATTTCTATGGCGCATCTATAAAAAGATATTCCTTTGTTTATATAAGGCCTGAAGAATCGAAAAATGTAGATCAAGAGAGGTTTTAGATTATCTTTGCCGGAAATATTTCAACAATGGCATTAATTCGTTCTGTAAGAGGATTTACTCCAAAATTTGGAGATGATTGTTTTTTAGCTGAAACAGCTGCAATAATTGGAGATGTTGTAATAGGTGATAGTTGTAGTATTTGGTATGGAGCAGTGCTCAGAGGCGATGTGAATTCTATACGAATAGGTAACAAGGTTAACATTCAAGATGGTGTTGTTTTTCATACCCTCTATCAAAAATCCACTGTTGAAGTTGGAGATAATGTTACAATTGCACATAATGCGGTTATTCATGGAGCCAAAATTAATAGTAATGTTTTAATTGGAATGGGAGCAATACTTCTTGATCATGTTGAAGTTGGAGAAAATTCTATTATTGCTGCAGGCTCTATTGTTTTAACCGGAACAAAAATTGAATCCGGGAGTATATATGCAGGTAATCCTGCAAAACGGATTAAGGATGTAAATAAAGAACAGGCTCAGGTTATGATTGAAGGAATTGCTAAGAACTATAAAATGTATAGCGATTGGTATAAGGATACTGAGTAGATTTTTTTTTGTAATTATTCTCTAATCTAACTATTATACATCTCGGAATTTGTAATATCCAGATCGAACAGATAGTTGATTAAGAATTTCTGTTGCTGAACCAAACTTGTTGATGCATAGGCAAAATTCGAGCAACCTAAAATACCAAGCTGACTCATCTGGCTTTTAGATTATAAAATATTTATTATACTACTCAGCTCTGGGTATATTATTCTTTTCAGAATAAATAATTCCCCAATTCAATTGTTTTTAGTATTCCACTACAAAAGTGTTTTTTTTGAAATAAAATGATTACACTATCCAGAATAAAGTGTTTGAGTTAATTTGAGATTATGATTCAGAGAAATTACTAAATATATTTTTTTTTCTTTATCTTGCCTTCAGCATAAGCGACTAAACTCCTTTGAATGCATGTAGACCCCTTAAATAGTGAGTTGGTTCGTCGTAATAGCGAATTGGAAAGTGAAGTAGAAGCTCTAAAGAAAGAAGTGGCCCTGCTTAGGAAGTCCTTTATGTCAATGGATGATAATTATAAGGATCGGTTTTACAGAATAAATGAAAATGTAAATGATGTTGTTTATCACTTTAGCCTGAAAAATAGGAAATTCGAATACATTAGTCCACAGGTAAGAAATTTGTTTGGTTATTCCCAGGAAGATTTTTATAACAATCCAAACCTAGTTAAAACAATAATTCACCCAGATTGCCTGAATGATTATTTACTCCAAAGGAAGAAATATCTTTCTGGAATTGTGCCGGAGTGCATTGAATTTAAAATAGTTAAATCTAATGGAGATGTCCGTTGGGTGTTACAGAAGAATTTAGCAATAAAAGATGACGATGGAAGCATCACTTCACTCGAAGGTGTTGTTACTGATATAACTGATAGGAAAGCGGCGGAAGAGGCACTTATAGAGAGTGAAGCCCAGAAAAAGGCTATTCTAAATAATCTTCCACACTTGGCCTGGCTTAAAAATTGCGATGGGATATATTTGTCTGTAAATAACACATTCTCTTCTCGATTTAAAAATAAGATTGATAAGATTGTAGGTAAAACCGATTTCGATATATATAATCATGACGATGCTCGCAGATACCGCGATGAGGACATGCATGTAATTCTTAACAAAAAGAAGCTATATATTGAAGAAAAAGCTGATGATTTATTTTGGGAAACATTTAAAGCACCAATATTTAATAACACTGGAGAGGTAATCGGTGTTACCGGAATAGCGCTTGAAATTTCAGCTCGAAAGAAAACCGAAGAGGAAATAAAAGAATATAGCGAAAAACTTGCAGTACAAAATGTAAAGCTGAAACTTGTTAACGACGAGTTAACGGTTGCTAAAGAAAGGGCGGAAGAAGCGGATAGACTTAAATCAGCTTTTTTAGCAAATATGAGTCATGAAATTCGAACCCCAATGAATGCCATACTTGGATTTGCAACCCTACTTCGTGATAGAAAGCTACCCGAACAAAAACAGGTAGAGTTTATCAATTTTATTAATGCAAACTGTAGACAATTGCTTCATATTATTTCTGACATAATTGATATTTCTAAAATCGAAGCTAATCAAATCACTATTTTTAAAAAAGAGTTCAACTTAAACAAAGCTTTGGAATATCTTGTTCAGAATTCCAAGAGAGAAATAAGATCTCTTAAAAAACAAATAGAAGTATCATTGAAAAATAAGTGGGCTGACCACGAGAGTCAAATTATTACGGATAAAGTTAGACTTGAACAAATACTTTCCAATTTATTAAGTAATTCAGTTAAGTTCACCGAAAAAGGTACCATTGAAATTGGTTATTCACTAAACGATCTTGCAAAAGAAATTATATTCTATGTTAAGGATACAGGGATTGGTATAACGCCGAAAGAACAGAATATAATATTTGAACGATTCAGACAAGTTAGTTGCGAATACAATAAGCAATATGGTGGAACAGGCTTGGGATTATCCATTTCAAAAGGATTAACCGATATGTTGATGGGAAAAATTTGGGTTGAGTCTGAAATTGATAAAGGATCTACTTTTTACCTAAGCATTCCATATAAGAAAGGAGTTAAACTCAAGAAGGATAAGATTCCTTATTCTGAAACATATAGATGGGACAATAAAACAATTCTTATTGTTGAAGATGAAAAGACAAATTATACATTTTTATCTAATATTATTCAACCGACTAAGGCTCATGTAATTTGGGCTGATGATGGTGCGGAAGCCGTACAATATTGTGCTGAAAACAAGGAGATTGATTTAGTGCTTATGGATTTGAAAATGCCAAATATGAATGGTATTGAAGCAACAAAAAGAATTAGAAAACAGAATAGTTCATTGCCCATTATAGCTCAAACAGCTTTTGCAATGCCTACTGATGAAGCAAATTGTTTGGAAGCAGGGTGCGACGACTTTTTAGCAAAACCTTTAAGGGTTGATGATATTTTAAATAAAATTAATGAATATCTGAAGGAGGAAAAAAAAATATCAGATCATAATAGTAAGGTTATTTCAGACAATTCAATATAGTTTTATTCAGAGATTTCAAGCTTGAAACCTGTGTTATGAACATTAATTATGGAAACTCCTTCTTCAGTTTTTAATATTTTTCGGAGTTTAGTAATGTAAACGTCCATACTTCTTCCCATAAAGTAATCATCTTCACCCCAAATGGCCCTTAAGGCAACCTCTCTACGTAGAATTTTGTTTTGATACTGACAAAGCATTTTTAAAACTTCGGCTTCTCTTTTTGTTAAATGCTTTTCGCCAAGTTTTGGAGAGGTTAAAGAGTGTTCCAGGTAATTAAACTTGAAGGGGCCAATTGTATATTCTTCATTATCTGCTGTATCAACACCATTTCCTGTTCTTCTTATAATAGCTTCTATTCTAAGCTTTAATTCTTCTGTACTAAAAGGTTTAGTTATATAATCATCTCCCCCTAAATGGAAACCTTTTATACGATCTGCCTTCATTGAACGGGCCGTAAGAAATATTATAGGAGTATGTTTGTCGGTTTTTCTTATTTTTTCTGCTACAGTAAACCCATCAACTATAGGCATCATAACATCTAATATAATAATATCAAAAATATCTTTAGCATATTTGTCAAGGCCCGTTTTACCATCTGTAGCCAAAGTAACATCAAACCCAGACATATCCAGGAAGTCTTTAGTTACAAATCCCAGATTCTCATCATCTTCAACTAATAAAACTTTGTGTTTCATATGTCAAAATTTACTGTGGAAGATAAACAGAAACAGTAGTACATTTGTTTAAAGCGCTATCAATTTCAATTTTTCCACCATGTGAATCAACCATAGTTTTTACGTAGAAAAGACCCAAACCAAAACCTTTTACATTATGGATATTGCCTGAAGGAACCCTATAAAACTTATCAAAAACTTTTGTTAGAGATTCTTTAGGTATGCCTTTCCCTTTGTCTGAAATACTTATTTTAAAATACCCTGGAATATTTTGAGTCTGAATTGTAATTTCAGGTTGTTCGTCAGAATACTTAACAGCATTATCTACTAAGTTATTAATAATATTTCGAAGATGTAGCTTGTCAGCCATTAATATCGGATTTGAAGCCTCTAGTTTGTATTGAATATTAACTTTATTGGAGCAAGCTTCAAAGCAGAAGGTTTCAACTAAATCATAAATGGTCTTATGTATATCAAGTTCTTCTCTATCAATAATTAAATGGCCACGCTCAAGAGTCGCAATATTTAGAACTTTATCAACTAATTTTCGCATCCGTTGATTTTCATCAAATATTACTTTCGAATATTTGTTTTGTCTTTTGTTACTTTCAGATTTAGTCTCGTTCATTAGCATCTCAGCTGCTACTGAAATGGTTGAGAGTGGAGTTTTAAGTTCATGAGTCATATTGTTAACAAAATCGTTCTTAATCTCTGAAATCTTTTTTTGTTTGTAAATACTAAGAACAATAAAAACAAGAGCGCCAATTACAGTAATAATAAATAGAATGGAGAGAACAATCCAAACGGTTTGTTTTCCCAGAATATGTTTTTCTTTATTTGGAAAATACACAGACAAATGAATGTATTCTTCTTGCCAGAGACACGACAAACAAACTTTATAAGATTCAGGCTCATAGCTAGATTTGAAATTGTTCATATCATATAGAATCTTGCCCGAAGACGATAAAACAAGTCCAAAAGAATAAACTGAGTCTAATTTATGATAACGAGAATACTTGTCTATTAGCTCCGAGAGTAGTGTTGTGTCTATTACATCGAATAAGCATATTCTCTTAAAAGCACATTTGTTTGATATTTGAGAAGAAGTATCGGCAAAGGTTTTAAGTTCGTCAACTATATTGCTAAGCATTTGGTCTGCTCTATGGTCAAATTGTTTTTCAGCAATACTGAGTGTTTTTTTTAGCCAGAATGCTTGGGTAAAAAGAATACCTAATAAGGAAAATGCTGCAGCAAAGATTATTATTTTTAATATTCTGTAATTCATTCTGACACAAAAGAAATAAACAAATTAATATAAATACTATAATGTGTTGAAGAACTTCAACAGAGCACTAAAATAATTGATTATGAGAGAATGAAGTAATAATTAACAAGGCATTAACAAGAAGTAATAGCTATTTTTTGTTTAATCGTGTCATGGTAAGTTCTAATCCAATTGTTCCAAATGATTTGATTATCTCAATGCAGTGGTCAATAAGGGGGGATAGTGTGGTGTTTTCTTCTGATGTCCATTCGCCAAGTACATAATCAACTTGTTGTCCTCTTCCGAAATTGTTACCAATACCAAATCGTACTCGGGTATATTGTCCAGAGCCAAGCACTTGGTTGATGTTTGCCAAGCCGTTATGTCCACCATCGCTACCTTTTGGGCGAATTCGTATTGAGCCGAGGGGTAGGGCAATATCATCTACAAGTATTAGTGTTCTTTCAAGCGGCACTTTTGACTTTTTCATCCAATAATCAACAGCCAGCCCACTTCGATTCATGTAAGTAGATGGTTTTAAGAGAATAAACGTTCGCCCTTTGAATTTATATTCGGCAACCATGCCATAACGCTTATCTACAAAAGAAATATTGGACGCACTGGCAAGTGCATCCAATATTCTAAATCCTATATTGTGTCGAGTGTCACGGTAGTCATCACCAATATTACCCAGTCCAACTATCAGATATTTCAATTTTAAATAGTTTATTCTCCAGAAGTAGCTGTTTCTTCAGCAGCGGTAGCAGCTTCCTCAGCAGCTTCCTCAGCAGCCTCCTCAATAGCAATTTCTTCTTCAGATTTAGCAGCCAGACGAGATGAGGCTATACCAACAACCATGGCTTGAGCTGGCTCTAAAAGTTCTAGATTTTCGTAATTCAAATCACCAACTTTTAGAGAATCACCAATTTGAAGTGGACTTATATCTATATTCAACGCCTCAGGCATATCTTTTACAAGACCTTTAACCTTAAGATATCTTTTCTTTAATCGAAGTTTACCACCAGCTATAATTCCTTTAGAAGTACCCGTTAAATTTATTGGGAGTGAAACAACTGAAGGTTTATCTTCAAATACTTGAATGAAATCAATGTGAAGAGCCTTGTCAGTTACTGGATGAAATTGTAGCTCATGCATTACAGATTTGTACGTTTTGCCGGCAATTTCAATTTCTACAAGGTAAACTTGATCGGTATAAATAAGTTTCTTAACTGCATTTTCATGTACATGGAAGTGATTGATTTCTTCCCCACCATACATTACACATGGTACATGATTTTGTTTACGTAATGTTCGAGTGCTTTTTTTACCCAAACTGTCTCTTTTTTCTGCTTTTAGCGTGAATGTTTTCATCGTAATAAATTAAACAATTTAAAATGTGCTACTTGGAATAATATTCCCCATCACACTGTTTAACAAAAATCTCCCTGTGTGAAAAAGGGCTGCAAATATAATGATTATATACGGTTTAAAAAATAAAACTGGAACTAATTGATTTATACTTATATACCTTGTTAATGACATCTGCAAACAGGTCTGCAACCGATATTACTTTTATTTTATCAGAATGTCCTCTTAATGGAATTGTATCAGAGACAACAACCTCTGTGATAGAGGAGTTATCAATTCTTTCATAGGCTGGTCCGGAAAGTACAGCATGGGTTGCCATTACTCTTACGCTTTTAGCACCTTCATTCATCATCATATCGGCAGCTAAACACACTGTACCGGCAGTGTCGATCATATCGTCAACAATAACAATATTTTTGTCTTTAACATCGCCAATTACTCTGATTTCTCCGACTACATTGGCTTTTTTTCGTGACTTATAACAAATTACCATCTCGCTATCAAGGAATCTGGCATAAGCATTGGCTCTCTTTGAACCGCCCATATCAGGAGCTGCAATTACTAAATCTTGTTCTAGACTTCTTAAATAAGGAATGAATAATGATGATGCATACAAGTGATCAACTGGCACATTGAAGAAACCCTGGATTTGATCTGCATGTAAGTCCATGGTCATTATTCGGTCTACACCAGCAGATGATAGCAGGTCGGCTGCCATCTTAGCTCCAATTGAACAGCGTGGTCGATCTTTTCTATCCTGACGTGCAAGCCCAAGGTAAGGCATTACAGCAACCACTTTATAAGCCGATGCACGTTTTGCGGCATCAATCATTAACAATAGTTCCATTAAGTTATCCTGTGGTGGGAAGGTTGATTGTATAACAAAAACGATACAACCTCGCACAGATTCATCAAAAGCAGGTTGAAATTCTCCATCGCTAAATTCAAGAACCGAGGATTTTCCTAATTCAATACCGAAACTTTGTGCAATTTTTTCTGCTAAATAGGCCGAAGCACGACCTGTGAAAAATTTAATAGGAGCTTTAACTTTCATTTTTTTTTACAATTGAGGAACAGGCTAATTTGGCGGAGCAAAAGTATAAAATATCTTATATAAATCTTTACCTCAGACTAAGAAATATTATTTTTTCATTAAAGTGATAAATTTGTTTCTTCAATAAACTTAAGTATAGCCTCTTTTCCAATCTTTTTTGCTGACGATGTTATAAATGTTCTAGGTAGGTCTTCCCATGTTTCAAGCAGAATATTATTGTACTTTTCGATAGTTTCTTCAATAACTAAGTTCGAAATCTTGTCAGATTTAGTGAAAACTATGACAAAAGGAACCCCTTTTTTACCCAACCATTGAATAAATTCAAGGTCAGCATCAAGTGGTTCATGTCTGATATCTACCAGTAAAAACAAGCAGGTAAGATTTTTTCTATTCTCTAAATAGTTTTTAATCATACCTTCGAATTTCGATCTTTCCTTTTTAGAGACTTTAGCATATCCGTATCCTGGTAAATCAACCAAATACCATTCATTATTAATAATAAAATGATTTATTAGCCTGGTTTTTCCCGGATTGCCAGATGTTAAGGCAAGCTTTTTTTTATCGGTAAGTAGATTAATTAATGAAGATTTACCTACGTTTGAGCGACCGACAAATGCATATTCTATCTTATCATCATTTGGGCATTGCTCGAGTTTGGCGCTACTTTTTACAAAACTGACTGATTTAATCTTCATTTTCTTCTTTATTAAAGGCAATATATATTTCCAAAAGCTTTGATTTTCCTTTTGGACGAATGTAATAGTGTGCTAGTTCTGCTGGAACAAGAACTGTTTCTCCTTTTTTAATTTCTTCTACTTCTTTGTCGTGGTAGATTATTTCTGCTTTCCCTTCAATTCCCATATATATAATAAAAGAATCAAAAGAATTCATGTCGCGTTCAATTTCAAAATCCAATTCCAACAGATTTGTTGTGAAATATTGACAGTCTGCGAGGTTAACGGGTTTGTTGCATACTGGAGTATATGCGGTTTTGTAGCTGTCGTAATGTTTATAGTCAATAACATCGACAGCTAGTTCAGTGTGCAGTTCGCGTTCGTTCCCAGTTGCATCTGTTCGGTTGTAATCGTAAACACGGTAAGTAATGTTAGAGGTTTGCTGGATTTCAGCAAGCAAAATACCTTTTCCAATTGCGTGAATTCTACCAGCAGGTATAAAGAATACATCACCAGATTTAACTTCTGCTTGGTTTAGGATATCAAGCAGTGCTTTGTCTGCTAGTTTTTTTACATAAGTTTCTTTATCAACAGTTTGGTTGAATCCGGCAATTAATTTTGCTCCATTGTCAGCTTGCATAATGTACCACATCTCGGTTTTCCCGTAAGAATTATGTCTTTCCTGAGCAACCAAATCATTAGGATGAACTTGTATTGATAAATCATCACAAGCATCAATAAATTTTATAAGCAAGGGGAAATTGGAGCCAAACTGCTCGAACACTTTTTGTCCAACAAGATCTCCCATATATACTTCAATAATTTCATTCAATTCGTTACCTGCCAAAAATCCATTGCTTACTACAGTTATATTCCCTTCAACGCCAGATATTTCCCAGCTTTCTCCAGACATTTCAGTGGCATTTTCTTTATTTAAAACGGTTTTAAGTTTATTTCCTCCCCAAATAGGGTCTTTAATTATGGGGCTAAATTTTAATGGGTATAATTGTTTCATTTTATGTAAAATTTTAGAATACCGTCAATGTGAATTAAAAATTCAAGCAAATAATGAAATTTATTGTATGTTAGGATCTTCTATAAAATGGTTATGCTGAATACGGTCATTCAGCGCAAAAGTATTTAAAATAAATCTAATTAAATCCTAAAATGTTATGTTAGATAACCTAAATCTTAAACAACTTCTTTTTATTGATATTGAAACTGTTCCTCAATATTCAGATTTTGCTTTTGTTCCAGAAGGAATGAGATCCTTCTGGGAAAAGAAATCATCTTTCTTTCGCAATGAGGATCAATTACCTGAAGATGTTTATCAAAGAGCTGGCATTTATGCGGAATTCGGAAAAATAGTTTGTGTTTCGGTCGGAATAATTACTGGAGAGAAAAATAATTATGGATTTAAACTTAAATCCTATTGCAATGATGACGAGCATGTTTTGTTAACCAATTTCTCATTAATGTTAAGTGAGCTTGAAAGTAAACGCGAAATCATTTTTTGTGCCCACAACGGGAAAGAGTTTGATTACCCTTATTTATCTCGACGCTATCTTATTAATGGATTAAAGTTGCCTGATGCCTTAAATAATTCAGGTAAGAAACCTTGGGAGATTAAGCATCTTGACACACTTGAATTGTGGAAATTTGGAGATTACAAGCACTATACATCACTCGATCTATTAACAAACATTTTTAACATCCCAAGTCCGAAAGAAGAAATTGATGGTAGTATGGTTGCCGATGTTTATTATAAAGAAAAAGATTTGGATAAAATAATAAGGTACTGTGAAAATGATGTTTTGGCAGTTGCTCAGCTGGTAATGAGGTATGTAAATCTACCATTAATAAACGAGTCGAATATTATTAGAACCTGATTCAATGTCGTTTAATTAAGCATTTTTGAAGTCTGCTGTTTGTAATACCAACTCTTCGACTCTGTTCGGAGTGACTGTCAGGCTGAGCGGAGTCGAAGCCTTTTTCACTAAATGACATTGGAACTTCCCTAGCTATTGATTCAGAAAGTTTGAAACAACATCTATAAATCGTTCGGATTCTTCAGCATGTAGCCAGTGGCCTGAGTTTTCAAAAGTTTCGAATATAGCATTTGGGAAAACATCGGGGATTGCTTCCATTTCTTCATTAGAAATATATGGAGACTGACCACCACGAATAAATAGAGCAGGAATAAAACTTTGTGCACCAAGTTTAACAGGTGGTGCAGCATCAATAACGCTTGTGAGGTTGCTATTTATTGAATTGATATTTAACTGCCAGTAGAAACCCTTCGACTTGTCGCGTTTCAGATTTTTTAGTAAAAACCTTCTTGTAGAAACATTTGTTATATGTGGTGCAAAATAATCTTCCATTTCTGCCCTCGTAGTAATTTTCTCAATAGGGGCTGATTTAAAAGTACTGAGAATTAATTTGTGATATTCGATTTGGTCTGTAAAATGTTCTTGGTCCAGGTAGCTATAAGGAGAAACGTCAACATTGATGATTTTCTGCACTATACCCGGATAGTTAAGTGTGAAAGTGATGGCTGTTTTTCCACCCATTGAGTGCCCAATGAGGTGCAAAGAAGTAATACCCTCTTTATCACAGATTGACTTAATATCCGAAGCCATTTCGTCGTAATTGTGATTAGCACTATGCGGAGATTTGCCATGGTTTCTTTGATCAATCAGGTATACTGCGAATTTACCTGACAAGGCTTTTGCAATACCCATCCAATTATCACCAGAGCCATAAAGTCCGTGTATAATAAAAAGAGGAGCACCTTCGCCTATCTTAGTATAATGAAGTTCCATTATTTCAGACAATCAAGATATTTTCTAATAGTTGTTTCCAAACCTAAATACAAAGCATCAGCAATAAGGGCATGGCCAATAGAAACTTCAAGTAGACCGGTTACATTATCCTTAAAAAACTTAAGATTGTCGAGGTTTAAATCATGTCCGGCATTGATTCCCAAATTCAAATTATTGGCAATTTTTGCAGCATCAGAAAATGGAGCAATAGCATTATCCCGATTTTGAGAATACAAATTTGCATAAGGCTCTGTGTACAACTCAATACGGTCTGTTCCAATTTTTGCAGCTTTTTCTATTAACGCAGCTTCAGTACCAATAAAAATCGAGGAACGAACACCTATATTCTTTAACTCTTGAATGATTTCTGTTAGAAAGGACGCATTTTTAATTGTGTCCCAACCTTGGTTAGATGTTAAAGCATCAGGTGGATCAGGAACCAATGTCGCTTGTGTCGGTCTAATTTCTGCAACAAGATCCATAAAACTTCTTGAAGGATACCCCTCTATGTTAAATTCAGTTGTTATAACAGGCTTAATGTCAAAAACATCCTGACGGCTGATGTGTCTCTCATCTGGTCTTGGATGCACTGTTATACCTTCTCCTCCATATTTCTGACAGTCGATTGCTGCCTGAAGAACATTTGGAATGTTTCCGCCTCGGGAATTCCTTAGTGTTGCAATTTTGTTTATATTTACACTTAATTTAGTCATTTTATCAGAATTCAGAATGACAGCAAAATTATAAGTATTTTCTTTAAACAACGGAAATGCTAGCAAAAGATTTAATATCAGATGTAGTACCTGCTCTGAGAACCTCAGATAGTGGACAAAAGGCGTTATACTGGATGGATATATTTCGTATATCTCATTTGCCTATTGTAAATAATGAGGATTTTTTAGGGCTAATTTCAGATAAAGATATCTATGATCATAATATGGCAGAAGAGCCAATAGGTAATCATAGCTTATCCCTTTTTAGTCCATATGTAACTTCTGAGCAGCATGTTTATGAAGTAATGGAGATTGCATCTGAAATGCAATTAACAGTAATTCCCGTGTTAACTGAAGATAAGCAGTTTTTGGGTGTTATTACTCTTACAGATTTGCTTCATTTTTTTGCTGATGTTTCTGCTTTGAAACAACCAGGAGGAATTATAGTTCTTGAAATCAATTCAAATGACTACTCCATGAGTCAGATAGCACAAATTATTGAAAGTAATGATGCTAAAATATTAAGTAGTTATATTACAAGTTCCCATCAATCAACAAAAATGGAGGTGACTCTAAAAATTAATCGCAAGGATCTTTCTTCAATTTTACAAACTTTCATGAGGTATAATTATATCGTGAAGGCTTCATTTATGGATGATAATGATTTGAACTCCTTGTATGAAAACAGGTACGATTCGTTTATGAAATACCTGAGCATTTAATATTTTTTTTCATGAAAATTGCGATTTACGGTAATTATATTTCACCGGATTTTAAGCCATATATTACCGAGTTATTTGATAGGTTAGAAGCAGAAAAGGTTGAAATAAGTATCTTTAAACCATTTTATGATTTTCTGATAGAAAAGGCTGAATTTACACCTATTGTATGCAATACATTTAATAATGCAGCTCAATCGCCAGACGATATAGATTTTTTGATAAGTATTGGTGGCGATGGAACTTTCCTAGGAAGTATGCTTTATTTAAAAAGTTCGAAAATTCCTGTTATTGGTCTGAATTCTGGTCGATTAGGCTATCTTGCAAATATTGGTTACAATGAAATTCAAAAGGCTTTTGATGCAATTTTCGCAAACGACTATGAAATAGAACAAAGATCGCTTCTGCGTATCGAATCGGAAATTCAATTATTTGAAGGCTTTAATTTTGCTCTGAATGAAGTCTCTGTACAAAAAGTTGGTTCTTCATTATTAGCAATTGATACATGGATAGATGATGAATTTGTGAACACTTACTGGACAGATGGATTAATAATAGCCACACCCACTGGTTCAACGGCATATTCCTTAAGTGTTGGTGGACCAGTTGTTGTCCCGGGTTCAAATAATTTCATTATTGCACCAATAGCATCGCATAATCTAACTGTTCGTCCGTTAGTTATTCCAGATAACGTAAATATAAAACTTGTTGTAAAACCTCGGGGAGATAAATTTTTAGTAGCTGCGGATAACAGAACTCAGCTAATGGATTTGAAACATAATGAATTGAATATACGTAAAACTAAGTTTATACTTAAAATGTTAAAACTACCGTTTAATAACTATTATTCTACATTAAGAAATAAGCTTATGTGGGGCGCAGATAAGAGAAACTATAATGTCTTTTGAGAATGTCTTTTAATTATTATAGAAATACCTTAACTTTATCAAGTGAAATAAGTTTAGAGTGAAGAGGAATACTATCATAAAGGGAATAGTCTGTGTGAGCGTTATTTTAATAATGTCGCCATATAATGCTATGTCTCAACGTTGGAAATTACGTAGGTATGAAGTTGGGGTTGGATTTGGAACAATTCAGGTGTTTGGAGATATTGGAGGGGCTGCCACTCAGCAGAATTGGTTCGGATTAAAAGATATTAAACTAGATGAAACGAAAATAGGTGTAGTTTCAAATGCTCGCTATAAAATTGATCCAAAAATGTCGGTGAGAGCCAACCTTAATTTAGGCTTTGGCAAAGGGTCTGACCTTGACTCCAGAAATGACAGGGGGCGTTCGTATAGTACTACATTAATTGAATTTTCTGGTCAGTACGAATACTATTTTTTGCCAGAGGATAAGCAATATCGTTCAGCAGCAATATATAGTCGACGTGGAATGGTGAATAATTACTCTACCCTTGGAGCCTATGTTTTAGGCGGAGTTGGAGTTACATATGCTATTTCGCAGCATGCTGAAGCTGTAGTGTTACCCTATGATGAATACCGTTCGGGAGGGAATATTGTTCCGGTTGTTTTATTAGGAGTTGGATTAAAATATATTCTAGACGACCGTTCTTTTCTTAATGTCGAATTAGGTTACCGTTATGGTCTTACTGATTTTATTGAAGGTTATAAACAAACAGAAGCATCAAAATATAATGATGTGTATTACTTCCTTACAATAAGCTATAATTATCGTTTGAAAACAACTCGCCGTAATTTACCTGCTTTTATCGATAGGAAGTATAGGCGACGATACTAATATTGCCAGATTAATTTCACTGAGTTTTTTAATAAAGTATAGTGCTGGATGGTTCTATGAAGCATTTCTTAACAAAATTTATGGTTTTTTTCTAAAAATTCTGACTTTGAACGCTAAAATCATGAATTAAAACGTTTAATATTGCGACTAAGAACTATACAGATGAAAAACACTATTTTCTTGATAATTCTTATATCCATTTCGGGCTTTGGATATTCACAACGAAACTTTGATATTGGTGCCTTTGGTGGTACATCATATTATTTGGGTGATTTAAACCCAATAGGTGTATTTTCTTCACCAAGGTATTCTTTTGGCCCTATAATCAGATACAATTTTGATTCACGTACTTCATTGCGTCTACATGCAATTTATGCAAATGTTGCTGGAGCCGATATTGAATCAAATCAGTATGTGACCAAACGTAATTACCCAGTAAGTTTTTCGACTAATATGGTAAATGCTGCTATACAAACTGAGTTTAATTTTTTCCCATATAAAACATATGAAGATCCAGGTTCGTGGTCGCCTTATATTTTTGGAGGTGTTGGTTATTCTTTATTATTTGGTTCCGATGTGCAGGGATCAACAATTTCCCCTTCAAATCACTTAACAATTCCCTTTGGGGTTGGAATGAAACTAAACGTTTCCAGAAGAATGAGTGCAGGATTAGAATGGAGTCATCATAAGACTTTTACTTCCCGAATAGATGGAGTTGTTTCTCCAGAGGGAGAGACTTTTTTATTCCAGAATGATTGGTATAGCTTCTTTGGACTTTTTATTACCTATAAGTTTTTTAAATTTGCAGCCGATTGTCCAGTTTACGATTAATAATTATGATTAAAAAGGAAGAGTTAGATTTAGAGTACTTACCCAAACATATAGCCATTATTATGGATGGGAATGGTAGGTGGGCCAGGAAAAAAGGGAATCCTAGGGTGTTTGGTCATAAGAATGGTGTTACTGCAGTTCGCGATACAGTTGAAGCATGTGCAGAAATAGACATTAAATATTTGACTCTCTATGCCTTTTCAACAGAAAACTGGAATAGACCTAGGACCGAAGTTGATGCTTTAATGTCTCTATTAGTCAACACAATTAATAAAGAAACAAAGACATTATTAGAAAACAACGTTAGATTAAATGCAATTGGAGATTTAGGTTCATTACCATCAAATGTGGCTAAAAATTTAAATGGAGCAATTGAAAAAACCAAAAATAATACAGGACTAACCTTAGTGTTAGCACTTAGCTATAGCTCTAGATGGGAGATTGTTAATGCTGTACAACAAATTGCATTGAATGTCTCGGAAGGAAAACTAAGTCCAGAAAAAATCGATAATAATTTATTTTCTCAATACTTAACAACAAAAAATATTCCAGATCCAGAACTACTGATTCGTACCAGTGGAGAAACTCGAATTAGCAACTTTCTTTTATGGCAGCTTGCCTATACTGAGATGTATTTTACACCAACTCTATGGCCTGATTTTAGAAGAGAGCATTTGTATGAAGCAATAGCTGATTATCAATGCCGCGAAAGAAGATTCGGAAAGACAAGTGACCAAATTTCAGAAAACATCAATGCAAATAGTTAATTCAGCAATGCGAAAATATTACATAATTACTCTAGTTCTTTTTCAATTTATATCAGCTTTTTCACAAGAAAATAATGCCGATACAATTCCAATAATTGACTATGCTAATCCGAAAGAATATGTTATTGGAGATATAAAAGTAACAGGTGTTGTATATCTAAACCCAACCCATCTGACAAGTATCTCTGGTCTTCACAAAGGAAAGAAAATATCAGTACCAGGTTCTGATATTTCGAACGCTATAAAACAATATTGGAAACATGGTTTGTTTTCTGATGTGCAGATAATAATAAACAAGATTGAAGATGGCAATATATACCTTGAGATTAAGCTAAAAGAACAGCCCCGGATGAATAATATGTACATAACTGGGGTAAATAAATCTGAACGAGATAATATTAAAGAGAAAATTGCGCTTCGTAGAGGAACTCAAATTACTGATAATGTTAAAAATAATACTATTATAATAATTAAGAAGCACTTTGTTGAGAAAGGCTTTTTGAATACCGATGTTGATATTCGGGAAAAAGCTGATACTTCTGGATCAAATCACGTTAATCTATACATTAATATAGATAAAAACGATAAAGTCAAGATTCAAGAGATAGTAATAGAAGGCAATGAAGTTTTTCCTGACAAAAAGATTCGGAAAGTATTAAAAAAGACAAAGCAAAAAGATTTAAATATCTTCAAAGGCTCAAAATATATTGAGGCAGATTATAAGGAAGATAAAACCAAGCTAATAGACTTTTATAATGAAAATGGATATCGTGATGCTAAAATTGTAAAGGAAGAATTTTATCCAATTAGTGATGATCGTATAGGTTTAAAAATAACTCTTTTTGAAGGGGCTCAGTATTATATCAAGAGCATTAAGTGGGTCGGAAATACTAAATATCCTTCGGAATATTTATCTCGTGTACTTGGCATTAAACCTAAGGATATCTACGATAAAAAAACATTATCGGATAGATTAAATTTGGATGAGGACGCTGTTTCTACTTTATATATGGATAATGGATATCTATTTTTTTCTGTTACACCAATTGAAGCAAGTGTAGAAGACGATTCTGTCGATATTGAATTGAGGATTTATGAGGGAGATCCTGCTACTATTAATCAGGTTATTATTAAAGGAAACACAAAGACAAATGAACATGTTATTAGGCGAGAATTATATACTCGACCTGGAGAATTGTTCAGTAAAACGGATCTGATGCGGTCTTACCGTGAGATTGCTAATTTAGGACATTTTAATCCTGAGAATATTGGAATAAATCCAATTCCAAATCAAGCTGATGGAACAGTTGATATTGAGTACAGCCTTGAAGAAAGAGCTAACGATCAACTTGAACTTTCCGGTGGCTGGGGTGGTGGCTATGGTTTCGTTGGTTCTGTAGGAGTGAGGTTCACAAATCTGGCTTTTGGAAGAGTTTTTGATAAAAAAGCATGGCGACCAGTTCCTACAGGTGATGGACAAACACTTTCGCTTAAAGCACAATCGAATTTCTATTATCATGGTTTCAATGCATCGTTCATGGAACCTTGGTTTGGAGGAAAGAAACCAAATTCTATGACAGTATCTTTAAACTATACTGTGTACAAACAAACCTCCGGAAGTATATTGTCTGGCAATCAGACTGTTGAAGGTTCATTTAAGACTATTGGAGGTGCTGTTGGATTTGGCAAAAGACTAAAGTGGCCAGATGATTATTTTAGTGCTTACCTCGAAACATCATATAATAGGTATATCTTAGATCAATATAGAAGTTTTGCTTTGTCTGATGGTTCTTATAACCTATTATCATTCAAAACAGTGCTGTCCAGAAGTTCTCAAGATCAAGCCATTTACCCGCGTAAAGGATCAAACATTAGTTTATCATTACAGTTTACGCCGCCATATTCTCTTTTTAATGGGAAAGACTATTCAGACACAAAATTACCAACATACGAGAAGTATAAAAACATAGAATTTCATAAATGGACCTTTAATGCTGCATGGTATAATCAGCTGGTTGGGGATTTAGTCTTGGCGATTAAGGCTGAGTTTGGTGCTTTAGGTTTTTACAATGAAGATTTAGGTTACCCTATTTTTGAAAAGTTTAATATGGGAGGCAGTGGCTTATCAGGGTATAATATTTATGGAGAGGATGTGATTCCACTTAGAGGATATCCTGATGGATCCTTGACACCGCGTATGAGATGGAAAAAAGATGAGGATCCTAATAACGATCAAACTATAAGTAATGGTAATGTTTACTCACGATATTATGCTGAATTGAGATATCCAATTACTTTGAATCCTTCTGCAACACTTTATGGTTTGGTGTTTTTTGAAGGAGGAAATGTTTGGTCTGAATGGGATCAGTTCAATCCATTTTCTGTAAAACGCTCTGCTGGATTAGGTATACGTGCCTTCCTTCCGATGTTTGGTTTGCTTGGATTTGATTGGGGATATGGATTTGATCCATTATATAACGAGCAAGGATTTGAGAAACGAGCACCTAAAGGAGAATTTCATTTCATAATTGGGCAACAATTTTAATTTGGAATAGTATTTGATATATCGACCAAAAAACTCATCAATCATGAAGAAAATAATAATTACTTTAAGTTTATGCATGTTTGTCGCAATTGGCGCATTTGCTCAGAAAATTGCCTTTGTTGATACAGAATATATTTTAACAAACATTCCTTCATATAAAGCGGCACAGGATGAATTGGAATCTTTAGCAGATGGATGGCAAGCAGAGGTTGAAGCAATCTATAAGGAAGTAGATAAAATGTATAGAGAGTATCAGGCAGAAAAAGTTTTGCTTACTCAGGAAATGAAAACTCGCAGAGAAGAGGAGATTGTAAAAAAAGAAAGAGATGTGAAACAGCTCCAGAACGATTATTTTGGAAGCGAGGGAATGCTTTTTAAGAAGAGGGAAGAAAAAATAGGCCCTATTCAAGAAGAGATTTTCAATGCAATAAAAGAAATAGCCAATGAAAGTGGATATGCAGGTATATTTGATACATCCAATGGACCTACAGTACTCTATTCAAATCCTCGGTACGATATTAGTGACGATGTTTTGGAGAGATTAGGATATAAGAATTAATTGTTTAAATTTGTGCAGATTTGATATTCAAACAAAATAATAGTGATGAAAATAAAAAGATTATTAGGATTATTGGTAATTGTCTCTTTTACAATGGCGGCCAACGCGCAAGCTAAGATAGGACATATTAACAGTCAAGAATTGCTCGCTGCAATGCCAGAAACTGATAGTGCTCAAAAGCAACTTGGAACATGGGCGAAAGATAATGAGCTAGTACTTGAAGAAATGACTGTAGAGTTTAATAAAAAGTATGAAGAATATGTAAAGAGAATGGAAGACACTGCAAATCCAATGTCAGACCTTATCAGAGCTGCAAAAGAAGCTGAACTTCAAGAATTACAGCAGAGAATACAGGCTTTCCAGCAGCAAGCTGAACAGGATTTGGAGCGCCAGAAAATGCAATTGTTTCAACCAATTCAGGAGAAAGCAATAAAAGCTGTTAATGAGGTTGCTTCAGAAAATGGATTCACATACATTCTTGATGCAGGAATGGGAGTAGTTGTTTATTCAGCACCAGATGCGCAAGATATATTACCTCTTGTTAAAGCTAAATTAGGTCTATAATAAAATATTAATCCTATATTTGAAGCCATCCGAATTTTCGGATGGTTTTTTTTATTTTTATTATGAGCGATACAAGGCCAATTGGCATTTTTGATTCAGGAGTAGGTGGGTTAACTGTTGCAAATGCAATAAGACAAATTTTGCCTAAAGAGAATTTAATTTATTATGGCGACACATCACATTTGCCTTACGGTGATAAATCACCAGAAACAATAAGGCATTATTCAAAAGGAATAACTCAATTTCTTTTGAAGGAGAATTGTAAATTAATCGTGATTGCTTGTAATTCAGCTTCAGCAAATGCCTTTACTACTGTGAAAGAGCTTGCGGATTTGAAGAATGTCCCAGTCCTGAATGTTATTGATCCCTTGGTTGATTATGTAACGGTTCAATCAGACTCTAAACATATTGGCATTATTGGCACAAAAAGTACGGTGAACAGTAGTACTTATCAGGAAAAAATTAAGATAAAAAAGCCAGGTCTAATTGTATCATCATTGGCAACACCAATGTTTGTTCCTATGATTGAAGAAGGCTTTATATTTGATGATATAAGTAACGCTATTATTAGGACTTATCTTTCGCGTCATGAAATTGATGGTATTGATAGCCTTATTCTTGGTTGTACTCATTATCCAATTATAAAGAATCAAATAAGCAAGTTTTACGATTTCTCTGTAGATGTTATCGATTCGTCAAAGATAGTTGCTGATGCATTGCGAGAATTGCTGATGACAAACGACATAGAAAACAATTCGTCTAAAAGAGCATTCCATAAGTTCTATGTTTCTGATATTACTCAGTCATTCAGGATGATTTCTAAGATGTTTTTTGAGGAAGATATTGATCTTGAGCTAAACAATATTTGGGACTAACTTCTTTAAAAGTCCTTTAGCAGGAAGTATTCTCAAGCCAATTATAATAATCACTACTAATATTGTAATAGATCGGTCGAACAAGGCACTTGTTATTAGGGCCAGGCAAATAAAAGACAAAGTTGCTAATTGAAAGACTAGCTTTCCCCTGTATTTCTTTATGAAATGAAAAACAAAGAACGGATTGGCCCATAAAATTGAGTGGTTCCAAGCGTATATGTAATGGTCAGAAATAATCCAAAATAGTAATAGGAGAGAGCCAATCAGAATGGGAATGCCAATTATCAGATAATCTAAAATGAAATATACTTTCTTGTTTCTTATTTCAATATATTCTATTGCAAGAATTAGGATAAATAATAGTAAAAAAACTACTAGAGGGGAAATTTGTAACGATTGGGGATATGTTGAGTAGGAGCTAATTAATGTTTTGTCTTCACTAATTAGTGGCAGACTACTGTTTTTATCAATAGATTCATTAAATAGCCTATGAAGATAATTGGGTAGAAAAGAAGTCTCGATTGCCGAGGCTTTCCTTTGTCCATATATTCCAATAACAATATTCATTCCTAATTGAGCCCATTTATGTTTTTTTAAATGAGGCTTAAGGAGTTGGTTAAAAGAGGTTGGAGAATAGTACTTTATTCTCATCTGAAATCTATTATTAGTTGCAGAGTTTACTATGTCAACAATTTTTGTTGCGCAATTATCAAAGAAAAAATCATACAAATAACTTCTGTTTTCAGGCAGGTAGTTTTCTTCAAGAATTTGAACTAGACGCTGATTCTCAAGAGGAGTTAATAGCAGTTCATTTTCAATAATGGAGCGGTTCTCTCTTTCAGTAGACCGAATTACATATTCAGTTGGAACACGTGATAATCGATAGAGAAGTTTTCCTTTAATAAATTTTGCATAAAAACCTGGAGTATCAAATTCAAATGTGCCATAGTTGTATACAAAATCGGTTTGATTTATGTTGTTTCTAACCCTGATAGCACTATGTCCAAATGTGCTATATATTTCCTGTCCAGATGAATATGTAAGAAGAGATATTTTAAAGGGAGATTCAGACTGGGCTGAAATCGACAAGTAAAATTGAATGAGAAATAATACGAGAATAAATCTGAACTTCATGTGTTCAAATTTAACAAATTAAGATAGATTGGCTTTTTGCGCTCTCTGGTGGCGAATGGAAATGTAGTCCCAATTAACAGATTTCCAGAAGGCATTAAGGTACTGTTCTTTATTTGAATTAGCGTAGGCGTGTTCCCACATATCAAGAGCAATTATCGGGAAACCACGTTTGGCTGCAGGTATATTTGACATTATTGGATTGTCGTTACCTTTTGTAGAGGTAATTTTCAAAGTGTTTTTATCATTCACTAACCAAATCCATCCATCTCCATTCAGAGAAAGCGCTGTTCGATTAAATTCCTCAACGAAAGCGTTGAAGCTCCCAAAAGAGCTTTTTAATAGCGATAGAATGGTGTCGTTAACTTTATTACCTCCCTTGGTTATAGTTTTAAAAAATATTCTGTGATTATAGAAAGCTCCTGCTTGTTGAATTGTATCTTGATTGTGTTTGTGAGAATTCAGGAATATTTTTCTTGATTTTTGACCATTAAGTTCTAGCTTGTTAAGGTAGTTGGCCGAATTCTCAAAAAATAATTTGTGATGCTGAGCTAATTCATTCTTTTTGAAAAGATTGTTTGCCGGTACAATTTCATTTGCAGCAGGTACAGCTTCAAATGTAGGTCTTACCTTTGATTTTGAATTGGCGGCTAACATTGGTGATACTGCGCAGCTTGCAGCACCAAATAAACTTATTTTAATGAAATCCCTCTTCTTCATTGTTAATCTCAACCTCTTTTTAGCACATTTAACAAATTTAGCTAAAAATGCTTTAATTCAAAAACTTAACTAAACTCTTTTATACGCAATTAATTTTGATTTGTTCTCTACTTCATTACTAAAGGTATAATTTCTTCAATTGAGTGAGTTAATTGTTCTCCGCTAATCATATTCTTAATTGTTAGCTTCCCGGAAATCATTTCATCCTCCCCAATTAATATAACCCATGGAATGCTATTATTGTTCGCGTAACTCATTTGTTTTTTTAGTTTCACGTTATCTGGGTACAATTCAGCGCTAATGTTATTGTTGCGCATTTCCTTCAATACCTTTAAACAATAAGCTTGTTCTTTTTCTCCAAAGTTTATGAGTAATACCTGAGTGCTGGCAGTAACTGCTTTGGGGTACAGGTCAAGCTGATTCATTACATCATAAATTCTGTCGGCACCAAAACTAATACCCACTCCGGAAACATCTTTTAATCCAAAAATTCCTGTTAAATCATCGTACCTGCCACCACCTGTGATGCTACCAATTTCAACATCGTTTGCCTTAACTTCAAATATTGCTCCGGTATAGTAGTTTAATCCTCGGGCTAATGTTAGATCAAGTTCAACATTAGATTTGATTTCCAGGCTATTCATGAGCTTGAAGATTGTCTCCATTTCGGAGATTCCAAGCATTCCAACTTCGGATTCTTTAAGCACCTCCTTCAGTTGAATAAGTTTTTCTGCGTTAGTTCCCGATAGTAGCAATACGGGCTGTAATTTGTTTATTGCATCATCAGACAAGCCTTTATCTTTCAACTCTTTGTTCACATTCTCCAGACCTATTTTATCTAATTTGTCAATTGCTATTGTAATATCTGTGATTAGTTCAGGAGCAGAAATATACTTGGCAATACCTGCAAGGATTTTTCGGTTATTAATTTTAACGGTTACCGATATGTTAAGGCTTTGAAAAACATCATCAATAATGTTTATTAATTCAACTTCATTTAATAAAGAATTACTTCCTATAACATCAACATCGCATTGAAAGAATTCACGATACCTGCCTTTTTGCGGTCTGTCCGCCCTCCATACTGGCTGTATTTGGTAGCGTTTAAATGGGAATGTTATTTCATTCTGATGCTGAACCACAAATCTGGCAAAAGGAACAGTTAAATCGTATCTTAACCCTTTTTCGCAAATCTTTGTAGACAGTGTGTTTAACTCAGAGTTTGAGAAATCTTCTACTTGGGTTTTTTTTAAGTAATCGCCAGAGTTTAATATTTTAAATAGAAGTTTATCTCCTTCTTCGCCATATTTACCAAGTAAAGTTGAAAGGTTCTCCATTGCCGGAGTTTCTATTGGCGAATATCCATACAATTTAAAAATACTCCTGATAGTATCAAATATGTAATTTCTTTTCACCATTTCAGCGGGTGAAAAATCTCTTGTTCCTTTTGGAATCGATGGTTTTTGCATTTTATTTCCTTTCTGAAAAACGGCTACAAAGGTAAAAAATAGTAGGAGGTTTGATTGGTTTATTTGATATTAAATTGATGTCTTTTTACAAATGTTAATATGGTTCGATACCCAATTGATTTAAAATACTCTGATTATATTCAGAACAACCAATCGCATTCTCTGCCGGAGCCCATGGAGCAAAATTTTTATCTGAGATAGGAGAGTAGGGGCCATCTTTAACTTCATATACCACGCTATCTTCTTCAAGAATAATTAACGAATGCCAGGTTCGTTCAGGAATCTCAACACCGTAATTGCCATTTTCCTGACTTAGTAATATATGATCCAAGATTTTGCCTTCATCATCAAAAGTAACAACTAGAACCTTTCCGGTTAGAATAATAAAAGCTTCGCGTTTATCAGGGTTTTCATGTTTGTGTGGCTGTATGTAGGTTCCTGGTTGCATTGCATTTAGTAATCTCTGCAATGAGTCGGAAAGATCGTCGTGGTAGTTAAAGTTTTTTCTTTTTCTATTCACTAATTTTGATTCAGCACAAACTTCATTAATCTTATTTCTGGTTATTTTCTTCATTAGATCGGTTAAAGAATTTAAACAATAGTACAATTACTAAGGCCGACAAAGATACAATTCCTATACCAATTCCTAAACCAAGCTGGTCAATCAGTATTCCAGCTAATAAAGCATAAATAGCTGCTATAAATGATCCTAATTGCGATTCTACAGAGAGAGTTGTAGCCATTATTTCATTATCTATATTCTCAGAAACCCTTGATACTACCGACGGTCTTTGCATGCTTATTATTGAGAAAAAGGGTAAAAACAGTATCGCAGCAAGTGCTGGAATATCCAACAATAAGAATACTGATATAATAATGCTTATTGATATACCAATTATAGATAAACTGTTAATGGTTACAAGTGAGTTTTTAAAATATTTTCCAACCTTACCCGCACTCCTTGATGCAATAATTGATAAGAAATAAATTAAAAAATAAAATATAGCAATTAAAATGGCAGTTCTTTGTTCATCATTGAATGCAAAACCAATAGGGATTACCAGAATTACACTTTGAATTATAGGTTGAAGTAAATCTTTTACTGAATTGTGAAATCCAAAATAAAAAGATGTATTGATTAGTAACAAGATGTTTTTCTTCTTTGAAAGTATATGCCAACTACTGATAAAGGATTGTTTTAGTTTCTTTATTATTGATGATTTTGGATATTTCCTATCAAGCTCATTTGGATAGGTAGTTAACAAAAAGAAACCAACGAGCAAAGGAACAATAGCTGCGAGAAATACAACATCAATGTTTTTAGCAAATATTACTATTATTGCTGCAATTATTGAAGATATGGCTGAACCTGCCTGAGACCAGGAACGTGTATATCCGTAGTAGCTTGTTTTGAAGTTAATCCAGTTGTTGATTCGTAGGTATTCAATTATCATGGCTTTATGCGTGCCTGTTCTGAATGCATCTCCAATACCGAATAAAATGCTGGGTAGCAAAAGCCAAAGAAACGATTCAGCAAAATAATATGCTAGAAATGATAGGATGTAAAAACCATAAGCCAATAGCAAGCTCTTTATACGCCCCAAAGCATCTGCAATTACTCCGCTGGGAATTTCTAAAATGGTTCGTATAATAAACCTAACAGAATATAGTGACAATGCCTGAGCATAATTTCCTTCTAACTTTTGCAGGAGGAAGATTAACAGAAAAGGTTCGTAAAAACGCAGATTCTTTAAAAATCCATACAAACAAAATTTGTAGTACTGCTTATTCTTTGAAAAGGTCTGCTTCACAAGGTTTTTATATTAGAAAAGCCAATTTAATCCAATGTATAATCCAGTGTCACCATCTCGCTTATCAAGTGCAAGACCATAATCTATAGCTACAATGAAATTCTCGTTTAAAGCAACATGTACTCCTCCTCCAACACTTTGATGAAGAGCTTCTTTTTCATCTGGGAAGTAATACATTTCTGAAGCAGGTACATTAGATAAGTTCACATTGTATTCTCGTGTAACTAAACCCATATCGGTAAAAGCACTCAATGCGACATATAAATTTTGGTTTAACACAACAGTTTGTAAGACTTTCCATCGCACTTCGAAATTACCATAGGCAAAATCTTCACCCACAACCCGGTTTCTTCTAATGCCTCTTAGTGTTTTAGCACCACCAAGACCATCGCGATCGGTAAATCTACCGTAGCTAAAAACTATTGGTAGCATGTATGATGGCGTATTATTGTATAACTTTCCTTGGTACCCAATGCGGTAAGCTAATGACAGCTTCTTTGGTAATATGGTAAAGTATTGACGATGAACTACTGAAAATTTAGCGTAGGCAGGATCATTTTGTCCAAAGATACCAGGAGCTATATAAAATAAGGCTTCTGTCCACATACCCTTAACAGGATTTGGTTCATTATCTCTGGTATCATACACCAAACCAAATTTTAAAAGTGTACTAACTCCGCCATAATATTGGTCTTTAGGAATAATGTTCCAGGTTTTGTAGTTTCCATATAAACCACCATCCACATAGGGTAAAGCCTCAGTATCACTTTTTCCTTCATTTAATCGCTCTCTGTCTATTGTGTCTAGTTTAGTATTATAATGAACAATACCTGCAATCCAGTTAAAATCATCATGAATGAATTTACCCATAAAATCAGCACGTACACGAAGCATCCTACGATCTTGTTTGTAAAACATACGTGATTGATAGTTTGCTGTGTTTTCTGGAGAATCGTCTTCGAAATTATTGTCAAATAAAGCTTTGTATCCATTAAATCCATAGAAATCAAGGCCTTTTTCTGTAAGATAACTAATCTCTCCTGAAGTCCTGATGCCTGGAATTAGATATTTAGAATCATACGTAAATTGGTTGATCCCACTTCCTTTAGTAGTTCTCGACCATTCAAGATAAATAGAGTGCTTGTATCCCGGATATATTGAGCCATTACCGTAGTCGTAAAAGTTTACTAGGGCACCGTATTTAAATCCAATATCAGTATCGTAAGCTATCGCAGGAACTGCTCCAAAGCTCCAACCTTTCTTGGTGGTGGCTTTTGTTGTGTCAGTGGTTGTTTGTCCGGTTAATGAAATTGTAGATAATAGAAGGATCGAAAGATAGAGAATGAATTTATGAAATCTCATATGCTTAGTGATTAGAATGGGAAGATAGCTCCCAAAAATCAAAAAAACAATATGAATTTTGCTAAACTGTTATGAGATAGAATTAACAGGTTTTCTTTTTATGCTTTTGTGACCATTAATATCAATGTATATGGTGAATTTTTGACTAAAATCGAGTGTTTCAGGGAGAAAGTGCAATGAAAATTCAACTACACCTTTTGCAGGGCCTTTTCTGAATAGATTCCAGATAAAATCAGTTCGATCGTAAAAAGGTGCTGTATACATTTTATCTCCAACACAATTAACCTGACCATCTCCTAAATAAAGTGTGTTTCTAATAGAAAACATTTTATAACCTACTAATAATTCTGTAATACTTCCCAAATAAAATTTCATATCATAAACTCCTCTAAGGCGGTCGTAAGACATTGTTCCTCCTGTGGTGAGCATAAGAGTATCTAAAGGTGTAAATCCAGATAAATTAGCGCCAATTATTGCAGTAGCACCTCCATTGTCTCTTAAATGTTCACCAGGATCGAGTATTGCTTTCCCTGCATAGTGGTACATTATAAAGTCGTATCTGCCAAATATTTTACCCTGGGTTGTTTGACCTGTGGCTCCGATGAGAAAGGTCTCTTTTTGATCTATAGTTTGTCTCGAGGTCCAGTCTAGCCATACGTCTTGTCTTCCCCATGAGTTTTGAAATTTTAGAAAGATACCTTCAACATTCGGACGATAATAATTAAATGTATCTGATTGCATTACGAATGGCAGATTAACCAGTCCTCTCCTTGGGAATGCTCCCATATAAATCTCTGTAGATTGACTGAAATGGTGATAATATAGAATTGGCTTAATGTGTTCAACTCTTGTTTTATCTCCAAATTCGTACATAAAATCCAAGCCAACGCTAAAACTATTTTTGTCATCAATTGAAAAGCCAGCTTCAGCAAATGTTCTAGCACCCAATATTGAACCAGGCTCTGCATAATCATTAAAATATTCACGATTATCGAAGAAACTATTAAAACCAGCCTTCCATTTAATTTCCTGAGTTATTGATGGGGTTAAATAAAAAAAGGTCAAGAGGATAGTAAATAATATAGCTTTCTTAATCATTCTGTTTGCTCTTTATTGAAGTGTATATTTTAATTATATTATTTTTGAGTTTATTTAGTGATACTATAAATACCATTAAAAGTTTCAATGATAAATAAAATTTGGCAAACACTCGATAAATTTGGTAGATACCGGTCTGTTTTTCTTTGGTTTTTACTTTTTTGGTTGGTAATCAATTTACTGCAATCATTTTTTACGGAATTAGCCCATGATGAGGCATATTACTGGATGTATTCCAGAAATCTGGATTGGGGTTATTTTGATCATCCTCCAATGATTGCTGTCTTGGTTAAATTTGGATATGCATTGTTTCCTAATGAATTAGGTGTTCGATTATTTTCTACAATACTCGGAACTTCGGTTTTATTTTTAATCTTTCAAATATTAAAGAAGGACATAAAAAGTATTAGTCTCTTAATATCACTTTTGTTAACTGTATTAATTGTTCAGACTCATGTAGCAGGTTTTCTTGCCATCCCTGACTTGCCAATGGTGTTTTTTGCAGCTTTATTTTTTCTTTTTTACAAAAAATATATTGAAAAGGATACTTGGTATTTTGCTATAATACTTGGAGTTGTTGGTGCAGCTATGCTATATAGTAAGTATCATGGTGTACTTGTGTTGTTTTTCACATTAATATCTAATTTGAAGCTTTTAAGAAGAGTTTCTTTTTACATTATTCCGGCAATTATTATTGTTGCTATGATACCGCATTTAATGTGGCAAATAAATAATGAATTCCCAACATTCAGTTATCATTTAGTCGGACGGTCATCAGCATATAGTATCGATCGAACATTGAATTATTTAGCGGGACAATTGCTAATTGCAGGTCCTTTCGTAGCAATCATGCTGTTTTATCATTCTGTAAAAGTAAAAACAAATGGAAGTGTTTTTTTAAAAGCGATGAAATTTAATTTCTATGGTTTTTTTGGCTTCTTTTTCTTGTCAAGCTTCAAGGGACATGTTGAACCCCATTGGACTGCTATTGGTTTTATACCATTAATTATTTTATCGTATTATAGTATATTAAACAATGAAAGGGCTAAGAAATGGTTAAGAATTCTTTTGGTTCCTTCAATTGCTATTGCTATTGCTATTAGGGTATTTCTGGTGGTAGATTTTAACTTTCTTCCCAAAACAATACCAGTTGTTAGCGAATTTCATAATTGGGGTGTTTTTGCAAAACAACTAAAAGAAATTGCTGGTGATCGTAAAGTGGTCTTTGTAAATTCTTTTCAGCAACCCTCAAAATATGCTTTTTATTCAGGCGGTGACTTTGCGCATGGATTGAATAGTATTCATTATAGACAAAACCAATATGATCTATGGGGGTTCGAAAAAGAACTTCAAAATAAAGATATAATACTAGTGAATGGGGCAAGATCAACAGACACATTATTTTCCCCAGTTGGCCCGTATCCCTATCGTTTTATAGATAATTTTAAATCATATTATGATATTAGAATAGATTTAGATAGGACCCAATTCAAATTGAATCCTAAAGAAAAAGTGGATGTTTCAGGACAAATAATAAATAGCAGGGAATCTCAGTTGGTGTTTGCCTCGGCCGACAGTAATGCAGCTCCAAGACTTTGTTTGACCTGGCATAATGGAAAGAATTGGACTGATACAAACTACCTTCAATATCTTCATGATACCATTCAACCTGGCGACTCTATTCCAATATTAATTGCAATTATAGCTCCTGAAAACTCTGGAGAATATTCATGCTATTTATCTATTGTTAATGATTATTTGTGGGCTCCATTTAACTCTCAAAAATTAAAAATAATTGTAGAATAGTAAAAATCCATTTATTTTTTGGTTACAATTACCTTGCTTGTGGAATAAAACATAAAGCTTAAATATGCATCAAGTTATGTTTTTGGCACAGGAAAGATTATTGAATAGCATTAATAGCGTTTTGTTAGAAAGGAAGACGGTTTTAAGTCGGAAAAAGGTGTTGGTTATTGAGGAAGATTATGTTAACTATTTGCTAATAGAAGAATTAATTTTATCAGCAGGAGGCAATGTATATAGGGTGCTAGACATTAACGAGGCAGTTGACTTTTTGGGCTCAATTCATCATATAGATTTGATAGTTATCAATATTTCACTAATTTTGGCGACTCAAAATGAAATAGTACATTATTTAAAGAAGGAATATTCCGTGCCTGTAGTTGTTGTGCTTGATAATAATGTTGAATGCAAGTCTTTGAAAGTTGTTGATTGGTTTGATTGTGCTGTATCAATAAATTTAGATGCGAATTCGTTGTGTGAAACATTGGTGGAATTAGTAAATAATACATGTTGTAAAACGGTTACATAAATTGAATAACTTTGCAATTCACAGATTATAATTGGGAAGATGAATGTTTTTTAATTGCAGATGATGACAATTATAGTCATTTGTTAATGGAAAAACTTCTTGTTAAGACAGGAGCTAAGTGTGTGCATGCTTATAATGGTTCTGAAGCAATCAATATGCTTTTAGAAAATAAGGATATTACCATTGCCCTAATAGATATTGTAATGCCATTATACAACGGATTCGAAGTTGTTGCAAAAACTAAAAGCTTTTGCCCGGAAGTAAGCTATTTTGCCTATACTGCTGATGTTCGCTGTATGTATGATAATAAGCGTTTGGAGCTAGGATTTATAGGATGTTTACGAAAACCTATGTTGCCAAATAAATTGCTTAAAGAAATTAGCAAGGCCCTGCCTGTAAAACAGGCCTATAAATAATCTACGATATCTTCAAGCCTGTTTGCTCGAGACCCTTTAATAAATATAATAGAATTGAAGATAGGATTAGTTTCAAGCTCCTTAATAAAATCTTGTGTGTTAGGATAATAGTTTTTTAGTGAGGTGTTTGATTTCGAAAATTCTTCCCCAATAAAATAGTAATTTCTTAGTTTCAGCTTTTTTACAAATTCAATAATTTTGTTGTGTTCAGTAATACTTTCATTACCTAACTCTTTCATTTCTCCAAGAATGACTACTTTATTATCTCCTATCATTTTTTCAAAACTGTTAAGAGCCGAGTTCATACTACTTGGATTTGCATTGTAGCTATCCAAAATTAAGGTGTTATTAGCTGTCTTTTTTATTTGTGATCGGTTATTTTCAGCTTTATAAGCTTCAACTGCTTTTATAATATTTTCGGGAGGTATATTAAAATAATTTCCAACGCAGGTAGCAGCTAAAATATTGTCGGCATTATAATTTCCAAATAGTTGTGTTTTTGCATTATGAGTTTTACCGTTTATTACTATTTCTAAAGAAAGGGTCTGACTATAATCAACATTTTTTAGATAGCAAGTAGTGTTTACTTCTCCATATTTTATCAGGTTTTGGCAATCAATTGTGAGATTTCTTAAAATGTCGTCATTTGAATTAACAAAGATTGTTCGTTTATCTTTCTTCAAGTATTTATAAAGTTCTGATTTTGCTTCAACAACACCTTCGAAACAGCCAAAACCTTCAAGATGAGCCCGGCCGATATTTGTGATTAATCCTACATCTGGTTCAGCAATTTCGCACAACTCGGCAATCTCTCCCTGATGATTAGCTCCCATCTCGACAATCAAAAACTCAGTGTCAACAGGAGTAGAAAGAATGGTTAAAGGAACACCAATATGGTTGTTGAGATTTCCCCTAGTAGCAGAACATTTGTATACCTCAGATAGAATAATTCGTAATAATTCTTTTGTGGTAGTTTTGCCGTTTGTTCCTGTAAGGCCAATTACTTTAAAAGTTGAAATTTTTCTATGATAATTTGCTAATTGCTGAAGACATGAAAGAACATCGTCAACTAGGATTGTACCCTTGGTCCGATATGCTGAGTTGTCTATTACTGCACAACTTGCACCTTTTCTTAAGGCATCATCTGCAAATTTATTTCCATCAAAATAGTCACCCTTCAGGGCAAAGAACATACATCCTTGGGGTATATTTCTTGAGTCGATTGAAATTATCTGGTTTGCGTCAAGGTATTTTTGGTACAAATTGTTAATCATTGATGCAATGTATAAATAAAAAAAGGCCACTTAAAAAGTGGCCTTAAATATAGTTAAAAATCAGTATTATCTTCCTTGTCCGGCAGGACTACCAACACGTGTCATAGCACATCTGAATCCTAAATCATCGCGAGAATCAGTTTCTTTAAGGAAACGTCTTGTTCCTGGGCTCATCCAATAAGCACGATCTCTCCATGAACCACCTTTATATACTCTTGCATGGTCTGAAATAAGAGACATTTCATCGCCTACCTCAAGTTTGTACATACGACCAGATCCACGCTCTTGTTCTGAAGTTCCAGGATTCCAGTCGCCACTTTCTAAAATGCTTGATTCGTAATCGCCATCTTGATAGTTGCGATAATCAGCTTTTTTATAATTCCAGCGATTAATAGCTTCTTCTTCAGGTATTTCTACGTATTGTAGGCGGCCGAGACTATCTTTTTCAGCAACATTACCTTCTTCGTCACGTTTAAGTTGCTTAAATACGTTTCCGCGGAATGGATTGAATTCGTCCATATCCTCAAATGAAAGAGGTCTGTAAACATCTCTTACCCACTCGTTGACATTTCCAGCCATATTATATAGGCCATAGTCATTTGGCCAATATGAATCTACAGGAGCAGTTATTGAAGCGTTATCATTAAGATCTCCTGCAACACCCATCATGTCACCACGTCCACGAACAAAGTTAGCTCGCATTTCACCACGGTCACTTTTAATATTTTGACGAACATTGTGTCCATCCCAAGGATAGATACGACGCTCATATACACGTTCTTCATATGAATTTCCAATTAAGGCAAGCGCTGCAAATTCCCATTCCGATTCCGATGGTAATCTGTATCGAGGAAGAAGAATTCCATCTTCAAGGCGGACCTTTCTAGTATCTTTATTTGGATCCAAGCTTGGAAGATTTTGATTTACAACACCTTCATATTGTCCGGCAAGATATGACTCAGTATTAAAGTTTTCTTCGTTTATTTGATTTGGATCCGGACTTAATATCTTGTTGCCAATAAGCATTTGCTCATTTACACGGTCAGTCCTCCAAACGCAGTAGTCGGTTGCTTGTAACCAATTTACACCAACAACAGGATATTCGTTGTATGATGGATGGCGAAAATAGTAAAGTACATATGGCTCATTATATGCCATTGGTCTTCTCCAAACTAAAGTGTCAGGTAATGCGTTTTTAGCAACCTGAGGATAATCCACAAAAACTCTGGATAGCCAGTAAAGATATTCTCGGTAATCTACATTCCTAACTTCTGTTTCATCCATGTAGAACGAGGAAACTGTTACACGGCGAGGTACAGCGTTCCATTCATAAATAACATCTTGTTCAACACGGCCCATAGTATAAGTACCACCTTCAATCATTACTAAGCCAGGTCCTGTTAGTTGTTCAGAGGCCATAAATACCTCAAATCCCCCGTTATCAGGATTATTATAGTCCCAGCCTGTTGTGGGTGACACACCACTACCACCACCCCCGCAAGAAACGAGAATAGACGAAAGTAGCACAAGATTTGCGATTGCAGACAGCTTTAAATTCATGATAAAACGTTTTTTGTTCAATATATACTAATTTACAACTTTTCTTATTTAAAACTATATATCAGGACATTTTATTGCCCCTCTACGTTTCCTTCTTCCTTTATACTGAAATTTTTTCAAAAAAGTTACCTCATGGGCAGCCATTTTTGGATTTATTGTAACAGAAGTAGACAAATTTAGGTCATATGTATAAATAAACTCATAATTTTCAAAAGAAATTCCTAACAAAATTACTAGTGAGTTTATGCTTATTCCTGTTTGGTTTATTAATAAACCACCTTTTAAATTCTGAAAACCGAGATTAGCACCATAGGAAAATTCCAGTGTATAATTACTCCAAAAAGTATTTACTAAGGGTTCTATGTAGGTAATTAATAACCTTCGGTAACTTCTGGGTTCAATATGGCCGAGATAATTGAAATTAATACCACGTTGGATTAATGGATTTGAAACAAATGGGTAGATATTTACAACGGAAGCACCTATTAAGTGAGTTTTATTAAATATATATGAAATACCTGAATTAATTACCGGATATTGCCTTGACTGATTTTCAGGAAGAGCAATGCGAGGATCATCAAAAGTAAGGTTTGAATAATTTAAATTCTGAAAATTGTACGAGCCAGAGATTCCAAAAAGGAAAAAACTTCTTCGGCCAGTTTGAAGTCGATAGGCATAATTTGCGCCTATTGCTATTGTATTATATGTGCCTTTAAGCTGTGTGTCATAATTTATTATAGAGCCAAAATTACTGTTTAAATCTTCTGCGGCATGAAAGTAAGATGCGCCATATGTATTGTATATTCCGTCTATTGGCCATTGATTTCGATAATTAAGCTGAATAAGCGAATATTCGTTGAAGGCCGCAAAAGATGGATTAGAAAATACAAGGTTATTGTATAAATTTGAAACAAATAAATTTTGTCCCAGTATAATACCAGAACTAACCATTGATACTATAACTATTAAATATTTGTGTTTCTTTGGCATAAATACTATTTCATTGAAACAAACGTTAAAAATATTGTTTTATTGATTAGAACAAGTAGTATAATAATGTAAAATATGAATATTCGTTGGTTGGTTTTATTAATTAGTGTGCTTTTTTGTCTATTGGTTCCAGCACAGGATGATTTCTCAAGTCAGTCTGTATTAAGCAGTGGAACTTGGTATCGAGTTAAGGTTGAAGAAACTGGTATCTATAAAATAACCTATGAAGATTTAGCTGCAATTGGTTTTGATTCTCCTCAAAACATCAGAATATATGGAAATGGAGGCGAACAATTGTCTTATTCAAATGATGCACCTTTTAAAGATGATTTGCAAGAAATTGCTTTATATCAGAGTTCAAACTCGGGTTTTGGTCCTGGAGACTATTTTCTTTTTTATGGTGAAGGTGCTGTTTCGTGGTCATATAGTGAAACAAAAGGGATGTATCTGCATCATTTGCATGAATATTCAGAATCTAATTATTATTACATAACATCAAGTTTTGGAGCTGGAAAACGAATTCAACAAATTGATAATTCATCTTTGTCGACCCAGGCTACAGTTACGGAATATGATTTCAGGGTATTTCATGAAACAGAAAGTCGTAATTTGATTAATTCAGGTAGAAGGTGGTTTGGTGAGTCGTTTTCTGATCAAAGCCTTAATATATCATTTAACCTAAATGATATCGTTTCTGGGACCGATGTAAATATCTACATGGCTAGTTGTGTTAGATCTGCTGCTAATAAAGCTGTTTCGATAAAGGCTAATTCAACTCAAATAGCTGCCTTAAGTTTTAGTCATGTATTAACAACTGATAAAGAGGCAAAGTATGCTGATGTAAAAGAGGTCCAAACTAAATTTACTACCAATAGTTCGGATTTGATTATTAGTCATGAACTTCTTAGTCCCGGTTTTGAAGATTTGGCGTATCTCGATTTTATTGTTTTAAATAGCAGAAGCAAATTAACTATTAACGCACCTGCATTCTTTTTTAGGGATAAAAACTCAATTGCACCATCATCAAGTGCTTTGTTTCGTTTATCTAATGCCAACGCAAATATAAAGATTTGGAATATTACGAATCACAATAATGTTTTTGAGATAAAAGGAAGCTTGTCGGGGAGTAATCTTGAATTTAGAGATTCGGTAAGTTCAATAAATGAATATGTTGCAGTTGATGTTAAACATAACTTTGGCAAACCCGTTTTTGCAGATAAAATTTATAACGATGTAGGTTGGATAAGTGAAAAGCAAAATCTACATGGGCTTTCTTCTGTTGAACTCCTTGTAGTTACTCATCCTGATTTTCTTGTTCAGGCTGAAGAATTAGCAAAATTGCATAGAGAGAAAGATAATATGAATGTTGCGGTTGTTACTACAGAACAAGTGTATAATGAGTTTTCTTCAGGTAAAACCGATGCATCAGCAATAAGAAATTTAGCAAGAATGCTTTATGAAAGAGCTTCAATAGAAAATCCATTTAAATATTTACTTTTATTTGGAGATGGCTCATATGATAACCGAGGACGTAATATAGATAATCCCAATTATATACCTACCTATCAATCTTCAGATGGCACTAGCCCTACTTATTCCTATTCAACTGATGATTTGTATGCAATGCTTGAAGTTGGCGAGTGGAGTTCAAATGGCACACTTGATATTGGTGTGGGCAGAATTCCAGTGAAGTCAACGGAAAACCAAACTGAGGCACAGGGTGTTATAAATAAGATTAAGACTTATTATGATCCATCGGTTATGAAGGATTGGAGAAATAAGTTGATATTTTTAGGTGATGATGGCGAAAGTGGCTGGGACAATAAAATTTTTATGGTTGATTCAGATTCTTTAACTAAAATAATAGAGCGGTGTGAACCAACAATGAACTTTACTAAAATTTACCTTGATGCATATCAGCAAATCAGTAGTTCTACCGGGGCGGCATATCCTGAAGTAGAAAATGCATTATCTGAAGCTTTTAAAAAAGGAGCTTTGATTTTTAATTATATGGGTCATGGAGGAGAAGGAGGTATTACTCAGGAAAAAGTGCTTCAAAAGGGCGATTTTGAAGCATTAACAAATGGACCATATTACCCTTTGTTTATGACAGCAACTTGCCAGTTGAGTAGATTCGACAATGTTGTTATGGAAGAGTCGGGTGCTTATTCAAATAAAACTTCAGCTGGCGAGGCAGCATTTCTCAATCCTAAAGGTGGTGCTATTGCCATGTTTACAACTACAAGACTGGTTTATCAAAGCAGTAATTACCGTTTGAGTCAAAATGTATATAATAACATGTTTTCAAAAGATGAAAATGGTAATAGGTTTCGTTTGGGCGACATAATTCGAATTGCCAAAAACAAGACAACAGATTCATCGAATAAATTCAAATTTGCACTATTGGGCGATCCAGCTATTACTTTAGCGTATGGCGAACATAAGGTTATTACAGATTCCATAAATAGTATTTTTGTCGAAAATAAGTCCGATACTGTTCGAGCTCTCGGTAATATGATTATTTCCGGTCATGTTGCTACTGATGACAGTACATTGATTAGCGATTTTAATGGAATTGTACAAGTTAATGTGTTTGACAAAGAATACATAGCTTCAACAAGAGGTAATGATGGGATACCGACCTTTGATTTCACAATGCGCGATAAGTTACTTTTTAGGGGTAAAGCTACTGTAAAAAATGGTAGGTTTGATATAGAGTTTAAAATACCAAAAGATATTTCTTATAGCTACGGAAAGGGAAAAATATCCTATTATGCTCAAAATGGGATAATAGATGCGAAAGGCTATCATGAAGATTTTTATATTGGAGGAACTGCTGAATATGTTGAGACAGATTCAGATGGCCCACAGATTACGCTTTTTATGAATGATTCTACTTTTAAAGAGGGTGGGTTAACAAATGCCAATCCGGTGCTCTTGGCTCATATTTTTGATGAGAGTGGGATTAATACAACCGGAAATGGAATAGGGCATGACATTTCAGGGGTGTTGGATAATGATTATAGTACTAATTTATTACTTAATGATTATTATGAAGGTGAGCTGGATGATTTCAGAAGTGGAAAATTGCTATATCCATTAAACGATTTGGAAGAAGGAACTCACGAAATTTTGGTTAAGGTTTGGGATACTTATAATAACTCATCCGAAGAGTTAATAAACTTTTATGTAAAACAATCAGATAATGGTGTTGTAATCGACAAAGTATATAATTTTCCTAACCCTATGCAGGAAACTACAACTTTTCAATATAGCCATAATATGCCTGGAGAACATGAAGTTCAACTTAAGATTTATGATTTAACAGGAAGAGTAATATATATTTACAAGCAAACTAATATTGAATCTGGATTTGTATCTCAACCAATTACATGGGAGCGCAACACCGTCTCAGGAGGTTATTTAATGCCTGGTGTATATCCGTACCGTTTGAATGTTAAGGTGACCCAAGATACGGGATTGGAGATTTATAGTGGAAATCAGGATGGAAGATTAATAATAATTCCTTAACAATTACGTTTAAAAATTAAATTTTATATTTTCGCACTTTAATAATATATAAACTGATGTTTAAAAGAATCTTATTTGTTGTTTTCACAATTCTGTCGGTAAGTTATGTGAGCGGTCAAGGAACAGACGGTAAAGATGTTTCTCAAAGGGCTATACGCACTTCGGTACCATTTTTAACAATTGCTCCCGATTCGAAAGCAGGAGCTATGGGTGATGCAGGTGTTGCAACTACTCCTGACCTTAATTCACAACACTGGAATCCTGCAAAGTATATATTTATGGAAGAACAAGCAGGAGTAGCTTTGTCATATACGCCATGGCTTCGAAGTCTGGGGGTAACCGATTTAAATCTATTATACCTGAGTGGTTATAAAAAGTTTGGCGATTTGCAGGCAGTTAGTGGAGGCTTAAGATATTTTAATCTTGGAGAAATTCAAGAAATTGATGCAGCTGGAGTTGCGACCGGAAAACCAATTAGACCACATGAATTAGCTGTTGATGCAGGTTATTCAAGGAAGTTTTCGGATTATATCAGTGCAGCATTAACATTCAGGTTTATATATTCTGATATAGCAGCCGGAACAAGTAATTTGAGTGCTGGTGCCCGATATGAGCCAGGAAAATCTTTTGCTGCAGATTTAGCCGTGTATTATCAAAAGCCTATTCAACTTTCTGGTTACGACGGTGAAATGGCTTTTGGAGCAAATATATCTAATGTTGGTAGAAAAATGACTTATTCGCAGGATCGTGAAAGTCAATTTATACCTACTAATATGCGATTAGGTGGCCGAGTATCAATGGATATTGATGAGTATAACAGCCTTGGATTTACAATGGATATAAATAAGCTCCTTATACCATCACCAGATGTAAATGATTCAACAAAGCGCGGAGTAATTGAAGGAGTGTTTCTTTCATTTCACGATGCACCAGGAGGAGCTAAAGAAGAGTTACAAGAAATAATGTGGTCATTTGGGGCTGAATATTGGTACATGGATCAATTTGCAATTAGAGCTGGTTATTTTCATGAGCACGAGACTAAAGGGAACAGAAAATATTTCACAGCTGGTATCGGACTAAATCTCAATGTATTTTCATTAGATTTCTCATACCTTTTCCCTACAACCGGAGGAAGAAGCAATCCGCTTGCTAATACAATGAGGTTTACACTAGGATTTAGATTTGAGTAAAGTTTCTTCAATGAAATTCAGGGTCGGATTTGGGTACGATGTACATCAATTAGAAGAAGGAAGGCAATTTGTTCTAGGAGGAGTACATTTGTCTCACAATAAAGGGCCTATCGCCCATTCAGATGGTGATGTGTTGATTCATGCAATATGTGATGCTCTTTTGGGAGCCGCAAATCTTCGCGATATTGGAGTTCATTTTCCAGATACGTCCGATGATTTTAAAAATGTTGATAGCAAACTATTGTTGAAAAAGACAATAGCCCTGTTAAATGAAAACAATTATCACATTGGTAATATTGATTCAACCATTTGTCTCCAACGACCTAAGGTGAAGGAATATGTCCCCAAAATGCAATCAACGCTTGCTAGAGTTATGGATATTTCAGACGAAGACGTTTCTGTAAAAGCTACTACTACAGAGTACTTAGGTTTTGTTGGCAGAGAAGAAGGCGTTTCTGCATTTGCTACGGTATTGATTTATAAAGAATAATTTATTTACTTCGGAAATTCAAATAATAGAATTTTATGGATACTTATGTTGTGTTTGGGGCAAGTCCAAATCCTTTGAGACATGCTAATAAAGCAGTAAAAAGTCTTGTGCGAAGAAATAAAAATGTAATACCAATTGGTTTTAGAAAAGGAAGTATTGCGGGAGTCGACATAATTACAGATCTGATAGAAATTGAAGGCTCAATATCTGTGTTGCTTTACTTGGGGCCTAAGCGACAAGTTGAGTACTATAATTATATAATTAATTTACAGCCGAAGAAAATTGTTTTCAACCCGGGGACAGAAAACGAGGAACTAAAAAAGCTTGCCATTGAGAATGGTATTAGCGTAATTGAAGATTGTGCTTTGGTTATGATAAATGCGAGCCAACTCTAAGGTTTATGGATAACAGCCGGTTTATATTCCGAAGTCTTTTTCGGGGCATTTTGTGGCTTTTATCTATTTTATTGATTTATTTTTTATGTAAATACATTATTCCTTTTGAATTTAGAGCATGGTTAGAACCACTGATTGATAGAACATGGTTAATGTATACTATATTTCTAAGTTCTGAAATTGTTATTGGGATAATTCCACCTGAGCTATTTTTTATTTGGGCCAAAGAGCTTAACGATTTACAACAATATATCCTAATTGTTGCATCACTTTCCTTAATATCATATATCGCAGGAGTAATTGGTTTTTTTATCGGAAGATATTTAAATCGAACCTTACTTTATCGATATTTCAAGATAAAATTTCTACGTAAACTAGATAAACGATTACAACAATTCGGTTTATACCTGATAATAATTGCGTCACTTACGCCATTACCTTTTTCCGGGGTAGCCATGCTGGTGGGATCGGTACGGTATCCGTTTTTAAAATATCTTTCTTTCTCCCTTTTTAGGTTTTTACGGTTTGGTGTATATGCCTGGGTGTTATGGAAATCAGATTCTTTTATGGTTTTTTAGCTATGGAATACCATTAGCGGAATTTCAGAATGATAAAATACTTTTTTAGCCACACTCGGATTAAATACTTTTTCAATCAGTTTTCTTTTTTTATGTGTTAGGGAAATAATGTTTATTCCATTTTCTGATACATATTTGTCAATTGCATATAGAATATCGGGTTTGTTGTCCAGTATTTGACACTCTACCATCTCATTCTCATAAACCTTGTGAAAATATTCCTTAAGACCTTCCATCTTAATGTTTTCCCATTTATCATTCTTTGGTCCAATATGAATACAATGAATACTCATATCAAATAATTGAGTGAAACGCATAAGTTTTGTAATCGAAGCGAAGTCGGTTTCGTCAAATTTTGTTATGTAAACAATTTTCTGAAGCTTTTCTTCACCAATAAACTTATAGTTTTCTGGTATTGCTAGTACTGGAACACTTAATTTTTTTATAGCATACTCAGTAATACTACCTAATATTGATGTTGATTTATGATTGGCTCCATGTGTTCCCATAACAACCATAAAGGGATTTATTTCTGCGGAAAAACTAATAATCTCATCTTTTGCTAAGCCAGACTTAAGCTCAAATTTTATTCGGCTCTTGTCGAACTTTTCGAATACAGGAAACTCTTGAAGGCTGTCTATGAATTTATTTATTTCCACAGTTTCACTTTCAAGTAATTTTTTAGTAACATCTGCTTTTAGTTGCTGTTGGGTATGTGCGCCACCAGTTAATTCGATTAAATCAAATGCGGGAGAATAGAAGGCGTGAAATAGGCATATATCACTATTTGATTTGTTGGCGATTTTCGCTGCATATTGGCAGGCTAATTTGCTGTATTCCGAATAATCTACGGGTACAAGTATCGTAGACTTTTCTTTTGTACTAGAATTTTCCATTTTAGTGGAGAGGTATTTGTTCTAGCCTATAATTTACGAAAAAATCGCGAAAGAATCAATACACAAATGTGTAAGTTGAACTTACTTCATCTTCTACACCACTGCCATCGTCGACATAATATAGCCAAGTTATTGTTTTTAGGTTTGAAGAGATAGTACCTGTACCCCTAATTGAAAAGCCGCCCTCAAGTTCCTCATTAATTAGAGTAATATTGTTTCCATTAACTTTTGCGTGAGCTATAACGTTATCGCCTAATTCATAGAATTTCTCAATTTGAACTGTTGTTGAATCTTTATCAGAAAGAAAAATGTTTACATAGTATATTCTTTCAACAGACTTAAATGCTGAAGCTGATTTATAAAGTGTCGATGTCTCGTCGCATTTCCACTGTCCTTCAAGCTGTTTGGCGATGTCAGAATTAGAAGAAGTGTTTAATACTTCATCGCAACTAAAAGTAATAAATGCTAGTGTCGCAATCGCGAATAAAATGCTATATTTCTTCATGATTCATATGTTTTAAGTTTTCTTTTCGAAAACTGTGCCAATCTACTTGATTTAACTCTAAAATTGTATTTTTGTTACAATTAAATGTGAAATTATGGAAAAGAAGAAGACGATAAAAGTGTGGGTGAAATTTGGAGGAGGTGCTAGCGGAAGCTGGTAAAAAGATATAGCTATGAAGAATCTTTCAAACCTATTTATAGTATTTTATTTGTTCTTTTGGGCAAAAAGCTTTTCACAGGATACTATTAAAGAATCGAACAGTTTGGTGATGGTGTTGGCTGGCGATATCATGGGGCACGATTCTCAGATAGCCGGTGCATATGTTGATTCAACTGGCTCTTACGATTACGAACCAACCTTCAGATATATAAAAGACTATTTTACCGATGCAGATATTGCTATTGGGAACCTTGAGGTTTCGTTGGCTGGAAAACCCTTTAAAGGTTATCCACAGTTTTCGAGTCCTGATGAGGTGGCAATTGCTGCAAAGGAGGCCGGAATAGATGTTTTATTAAACGCAAATAACCATGCTTTAGATTGCAGAGCAAAAGGTGTGCAAAGAACTATTGATGTTTTAGATACTCTTGAAATACTACATACAGGAACATTTGTATCTAAAATAGAAAGAGAAAAATATTATCCGCTGATTATTGAGAAGAAAGGTATTCGAATTGCATTGTTGAACTACACTTATGGAACCAATGGATTGCGTGTAGATACTCCTTATGTAGTAAACAGAATTGACACAGCAATTATCAGGAGAGATTTAGAAAAAGCCAGGTTGGCAGAACCTGATTTTACATGTGTTACCATACACTGGGGTATAGAATATGAACGAAACGAGAACAGCCAACAACGTAGAATAGCTGATTTTATTTTTAAACATGGAGCCGATGTAATTATTGGCTCTCATCCGCATGTAGTGCAGCCTATAAAATATCATAAGGTGCCTGTTGGAGATATTACCGAAGCAAGACCAGTTTTTTATTCCTTGGGAAATTTTGTTTCAAATCAGCGTGCTCAGTACAAAGATGGGGGAGTAATTGCTGAATTACATATTAGCAAAACCGACAGTATTATAAGTCTCGATTCAATTGCATACTTGCCTTATTGGGTTTATAGGGAAGACTATTCTAAGAAATCGATATTTTATGTAATTCCTGTCTCAAAATTTGAAATTGATTCAAACCTAATCCAGTTTCAAGATAACAACATGTGGAAATTTCAACGATTTGTTGATGATACACGGAGTCATTTGAAAGATGCGAAAGAATCTACATACTATCAACGGAAGTATAGCCAAGGTATAAAACAAGAAGAGCTTTCCATAGATTAATGAAAAGCTCTTTATATAGATTGTTCTGGTTATTTATTTTTTCTCTTCTTCCAGAATTTCACCATCAACAAGAATTCTACCACAATACTCGCAGACGATAATCTTTTTGCGTGATTTGATATCAAGTTGTCTTTGAGGAGGAATGTTATTGAAGCATCCGCCACAAGCATTACGTTCAACAGTAACAACAGCTAAGCCATTTCTGGCATTTTTTCTGATTTTTTTGAAGGCAGTTAGTAGTCTTTCTTCAATCACTTTTTCAACCTCTTCAGCTTCACTGCTTAAATCGCCTTCTTCTTTTTGAGTATCAGAAACAATTTCTTCTAATTCCTTCTGTTTTGTTTCAAGGTCTAATTTTCTTTCGTTGAAGTTATTAGTTGATTCTTCAATTATTAGATTCTTTTCAGTAATTTTAGAAGTAAACTCTCTGATTCTTTTCTCGCACAGTTCAATTTCTAAAGTCTGGTATTCTATTTCCTTTGAAAGAGACTCAAACTCACGATTGTTACGAACATTATTTTGTTGTTCTTCGTACTTCTTAATTAAAGCTTTAGAGGCTGTAATTTCGCTCTTCTTTCCAGTAATATTTGTCTCAAGACTTTTTACTTCCTGCTCATACTTTTCTTTACGAGTCTGAAGACCTTCAAGTTCGTCTTCTAAATCCTGTACTTCAAGAGGAAGTTCACCTCTGAGAATTCTGATTTTATCAACCTCTGATTTAATCTTTTGAAGCTTGAATAGTGCTTTAAGCTTATCTTCAACTGAAAGTTCGGCACCTTCAGATGCCTTTCTCTTATTTTCAGCCATCTTAACTAAAATATTTTATTGGATTCGTTTTTATTTCTGATAAATGAACCGCAAATTTAGGTAAATTTTTTGTAAGTACTTCATAAAAAAGCTCTTTCGTAAATTGTTCACTCTCAAAATGACCTATGTCTATGATTAACAGCTTGTTGTGGTTGTCGAAAAATTGATGATACTTAATATCACCTGTAATAAATACTTCGGCTTTATTGCGAATGGCATCATTTATTAGAAAACTTCCGCTTCCACCGCACACAGCTATGCGTTTTATTTTTTTTGAATCATCTCCGGCAAATCGAATTCCTTTTGCCTTAAATTCCGTTTGTAGAAGTTGCAGAAGTTTATTTGCGGAAATTGAATCTGGTAATTCGCCAATCATTCCGGCCCCTACAGAATTATAGCTGTTATTTAGCGGATATAAATCGTAAGCCACCTCTTCGTAAGGGTGAGCCAAAAAAAGTGCTGCAATAACTTTATTTTGCAAGTATGAAGGTAAAATAGTCTCTATACGTACTTCTGTTTCTTTATGCAGCTTACCTTGTTCTCCAACAAAAGGATTGGTATTTTCGTTGCCCCGGAAGGTTCCTTCCCCCTTAGTATTGTAGCTGCAAGAATCATAATTCCCAATTACTCCAGCTCCTGCGTCAAAAATAGCTTGTCTAACCTTTTCAGCATTATCAACAGGAACAAAGGTAACAAGCTTAACTAGTTTGTCTTTTAAAGGGCTTAAGATCTTAAGTTTTGACAATCCTATTTTATTGCATATTACTTTGTTAACTCCATTATAGGTATTGTCGAAATTTGTATGCCCGGCATATAGTGCAATATTATTTTGAATTGCCTTTATAACTATTTTTTCAACATTGTTTTTCCCGGTAAGTGATTTTAATCCCTGAAAAATAACAGGATGGTGACTAACTATCAAATTTGCCTTTTTCTGTATTGCTTCTTCAAGTACTTCCATGGTTACATCAAGTGTACACAGAATGCCTGATACTTCTTGTTCTTTGTTGCCAACAGAGAGCCCGGAGTTGTCATACCCTTCCTGGAGGGCAATAGGAGAAAGTCCTTCCAATATGGAAATTACTTCTTTTATAATCATAATAAAATTCGCATAAAAAGCCCCATAGAAAGATTCTGCGAGGTAAGATTTATTAAATGAAATTCTAGAGATTTTCTTTAATGTTCAGCAGCATTTGTTTTATCTCAGTTAATGATTTAATTACCTCGAAATTATTTAAAGTATCTTCTTTGTTTTCCTTAATTTTCTTCTTTGCTCCACTAAGGGTCATCCCTCGTTCCTTTACAAGGTGGTGTATTAAGTGAAAATTATCTATATCTTGTTTGGTAAAGAATCTATTACCTTTTTTATTTTTTTTAGGTTTTATTACGTCAAATTCCTTTTCCCAAAATCTTATAAGAGAAGTATTAACGTCAAACATTTTGGCAACCTCGCCAATGGTGTAATAAAGTTTCTCAACTTTTCTGTCTATATAGGGCATATTTTTTCGTGTAAATATATTCTAAATTAAAAAATAAAACTAAACAAACCAAGAGCTTATGTATAATCATCTAAACAATAGAAACAACTATTTATTGATGAATTATGAAATTTCGATGAACCATCGGAGTTGATTTATGTATGTTCCCTTGTGTTGCAACTTTAGTTTGTTATCGAATTTAAATAAATATAAACGAGGGGAACCTTTTTATATTTCTAACTACTAACAATAATTGGGATTGAAGTTGAATAATTAAATACAACTCATGGTTTTTTAGGATTGATTCATCTACCAGAACTGTATTGAGCGATGTGTGGAGTGCAACATATAAATTCCCAACGATAGTGGAAAAAGTAGCGGTAGTTTGAAACGCTCATTTTCGGTTTACTCTTTTTTGAATACCATACCATTATCCTCAATCTTCAGGTGGCCTTCTGGAAAGTCTGTTGCAGTAAGCTCTTGTAGTTTAAGAATAACTCTTTTTTGAGGATCAACTTTAGGAATTCCTTCTCCTTCCTGAAAAATTGGTGTAACCTGAGCTTTTAGGAATTTTCCTGTATTGTTTGTATAAACTTTAACCAAAGGGGCAATACCATTTGGACCTGAAAGATTAAAGCGTCTGTAAGTGGCAAAATTTCCGAGGCTATAACAAATTAGTCTGTCTTTATACAGTTCCATTGCTCTTGTAACATGTGGTCCGTGGCCAAAAACCACATCAGCTCCTGCATCAATGGCAGCATGGGCGAACTGATTCACATTGCCTCTGTTATAACCGTAAAAGAATTCTGTTTCTTTTGTTACATGTTGATGGTTTTTGCCTTCAGCTCCTGCATGAAAGGAAACTATTATAATATCAGTAAGTGTGTCGAGTTTTGCAATAATTGCTTTTACATCGGATATTTTTCTGGAATCAGCTGTGCCTAAGTGAGGAGCAAAAGCTGCTAAGCCATATGTTACTCCATTTATTTTCTTTATTGTGTATGGAGAATCTTTAAACCCAGCAAAAGCTAATCCTGCTTCATTCAATACTTTGGCTGTGTTTTTTCTTCCTTCGTACCCAAAATCATTTACATGATTATTGGCAACACTGATTAAATTGAAACCTGCTTCAACAATACAATCAACATATTCAACAGGCATTCTAAAAACATAGCATTGATCCGGATTGTTGCAATTCTTTGCTTTTCCTTTATCGCCGGCAAAAACTCCTTCAATATTCCCGAAAGTTACATCCGCATCCTTAAGTAGAGGAATAACATTTCTTATTACCGGGTTGCAGGTTTTCGAAGGATGCAAGTAACTTGACGAAGGGTAATCAGTTCCAAGCATTATATCTCCAACTCCAATAATTGTAATTGTATCTTTTGTGAGTGGATTAATGCTCCTAAGATCGTCTTTTAAAATATTGGGTTCTTGCTTAGTTACTGGTTTCTCAATTTCTTGTGCCAGAATTGTGCTTGATATAGAAAGGGCCAGATACAGGGCAGATATAGTTTTCATTCTCATTATGTTTTCTTGTTTTAGAAGTACTAATTGGGAGTTTTCGAAGATAAAAAAAAGCAGACTTAATTTAAGTCTGCTTGAATATTTTTATTTTAGAATATTTCTTTTCTAATCGAATGTTTGTCCTGAATTTTGAGAGATTTCTATCATTTTATCATATTCTTGAGCAGACAAATCTTCGAAATAATAATTTACAGGATTAACTTGTTTGTTATTTCGATGTACTTCATAATGCAAATGAGGTGCGGTTGATGTTCCAGAGTTACCAACATAGCCAATAACATCTCCACGTTTAACTTTTTGACCTTCTTTCACATTAAATTTAGACATATGGGCATATAAAGTTTTATATCCGAAGCCATGGTCAAGAGTTATATTATTTCCATATCCTCTTTTTATAGATTGAACACGTGAAACCGTACCATCTCCAGTTGCATAAATTTCAGTTCCTGTTGAAGCGGTGAAATCCATGCCGTAATGAAACTTCCTGATTTTATAAATAGGATGAATTCGATATCCCCATCCACTTGCAGTTCTTTTTAAGTCTTTATTTGCTATGGGTTGAATAGCGGGAAGAGCAGCAAGCATCTCCTCTTTATTCTTGGCTAAATTAATTACCTCATCATATGAAACTGACTGAACATAAATCTTTTTCATGATTTTGTCCAGATTCTTTTTAACGTTAATTACAATTTCAGAATTCTCTAAACTTTCAAGGTTCTGGTAATTGTTTGAGCCACCAACACCCGCTTCTCTAACTGAGGGGTGAATAGGTTCTGTTTCAAAGATTGTCCTGTATATATTGTCGTCGCGTTGTTGAAGATCACTCAATACAGCCTCAGCATTTTTGAAATCTTCCTGAATAAGTTCGTAGTTAAGTTTTAGTTCGCTGATTTGTCTTTTTAGACCTTTTTCTTTTGGTGAATCAAAAAAAGCATAAAAAACTACCCAATAAACAATAGCAAGTACTACACTTGCAAGAAAATAAGTTGAAAAATTAAGCAGTTTTTTCCCGCGGGTGTGCTTTACCTTTACGTAACTGAGAGATTCTTCATTATATTTATAGCTATGTTTTGCCATTTTTCTTTTATTCGTCTTTGTGATTCAACTTAGTTATCAGTTCATACTCTTTGACTGATAAATCATCAGCAAAATAGTATTTTGGGTCTAAAGGTCTATTATTCAATCTGACCTCATAATGCAAATGAGTTCCTGTAGAACGACCTGTATTTCCCATTAAACCGATTAATTGCCCTCGTACAATTGTATCGCCTTCAGATACCAATATGTCATTTAAATGAGCATACCTGGTTTTGTATCCAAACTTATGCGAAATTACAATTTCTTTTCCATATCCTCTACGTGATTCTTTGGTATTTGTTACAATGCCATCAGCGGTAGAGTAGATTTCAGTCTTTTCTGGGCCAGCAAAATCTAATCCATGATGCCCTTTTCTTCGTTTAGTAAACGGATCAATACGAGTTCCAAAGCTGGAGCTAATCCATGTATTATTGGAAGGTTTTATGGGTTGTATAGCAGGAATGAAGACTAATTCAGCATTGTGGATTACAGCATTTCTCATTACAAAAAGCGAAGATTTTTCCTGTATTTCAAGTTGACTTTTTAATACATCTACTTTTCGTAATGTTGTGGAAATAATTTCTTTGTAATGTAAAGTTTGGATGGTGTCGTAGGGATTTGATCCACCAAAACCTCCAAAACGAACTGGGAAAGGCAATGAATCCAGTTCTAGAAGCTCTCTATAATATTTGTCGGTTACAAATATCTCATGCTGAAGTGCAAGCTGTAAACTGTCAATTTTAGAGTTTATTTGTTGGAAGTTTGATTTTATTGTATTTGTTTTTAGATTTAGAGCTACTTCAATTGGAGAACCTATTAAGACAATAAAAACAATGGAAATCACCCCAGCCATAACGGAGGTAATGGCTAAGAACTTCAGAAAGTTGGCAAACTTTTTTCGGAATGGAATATTCTCCTCCTGATATTGTAAAGTTCTATTATTGTAGTTATATAATTTCTTTCTCGAAATCAATTGATAATCATTAATTTAAATCTATTATTAATGGAATGTCACAAATCTATAAGAAAAAAATTATTTTTACAACCCTTTTGTAGAGCGATATTGTTAATAACTGTCAAATATTTATCAAATAAAACACAAGATTTAAATGACATCACAAGAAATTCGTCAAAAATTCTTCAGTTTTTTCGAATCGAAGAACCATAAAATTGTTTCATCTGCTCCAATGGTTATAAAGGATGATCCAACTCTTATGTTCACAAACGCAGGCATGAATCAGTTCAAGGATATATTTCTTGAAAATGCTAATCCGAAAGACTTGAGAGTTTCAAACACACAAAAATGTCTCAGAGTATCCGGCAAACATAACGACCTGGAGGAAGTAGGTCACGATACATATCATCATACAATGTTTGAAATGTTGGGTAATTGGTCGTTTGGAGATTATTTTAAAGAAGAAGCTATTAGCTGGGGATGGGAATTTCTAGTTGAAGTTATGGGAGTTGAGAAGGATAGACTATATGCTACAGTTTTTGAGGGAGACAAAGCTGATGATGTAGCATGGGATAAGGAAGCTTATGATATATGGAGAAAGTTTTTGCCGGAAGATAGAATATTGAAGGGATCAAAAAAAGATAATTTCTGGGAAATGGGTGACACTGGTCCTTGTGGTCCATGTTCCGAGGTGCATATTGATATTCGGACCAATGAAGAAAGAGCAAAAGTTTCTGGTCAGGAATTGGTAAATAAAGATCATCCCCAGGTAATAGAAATATGGAATTTGGTGTTTATTCAGTACAATAGGATGTCTGATTCTAAATTGGTATCCTTACCTAAAAAGCATGTTGATACAGGAATGGGATTTGAACGTTTATGTATGGTATTGCAGGGTAAACAATCAAATTACGATACAGATGTGTTTCAACCTATAATCAGGAGGATATCAGAATTTGTTGATATACCGTATGGTAAAGATGAAAAAGCTGATATTGCTATGCGAGTTGTTGCAGATCATCTTCGTGCAGTTTCGTTTTCAATTGCTGATGGTCAGTTACCATCAAATGCGAAGGCCGGATATGTAATTAGGAGAATTCTACGTAGAGCTATTAGATATAATTACACCTTTTTGAATCAAAAAGAACCTTTAATTCATCATCTGGTTAATACTTTATCTGATGTATTGGGTAGCGCTTTTCCAGAGATTGAAAAACAACGTGACCTTATTCAAAAAGTTATTCTTGATGAAGAAAAGGCCTTTTTGCGAACACTGGATTCGGGAATTAAGCTGCTTGATACTTTAATGGCAGAGGCAAAAGCTGGAAATATAACTATTGTCAGCGGTAAAAAGGCTTTTGAATTGTATGACACATTTGGATTCCCGCTTGATCTCACTCAACTAATTCTTCGGGAGAATAAGCTTTCTGTGAACATGGCAGAGTTTAATGATGAAATGCAGGCTCAGAAAGCTCGTTCAAGAAAAGCTTCAGAAAGTGATGCGTCAGACTGGACTATTCTTATTGATGATCGGGTGCAGGAGTTTCTAGGTTACGATAAACTTGAAACTGAAGTTAAAATTGCACGATACAGAAAAGTTAGTTCAAAGAAGAAGGAATTTTATCACCTTGTTTTTAATCATACTCCATTCTATGGAGAAAGTGGTGGGCAAGTTGGAGATAAAGGGATTATCGAAGCTAATGGAGAAGTTACCCCCATCATAGATACAATTAAAGAAAACAATCTTAGTATTCATGTTGTAGAGAAATTGCCTTCAGATCCGAAACTTAAATTCCATGCAAAAGTTGATGGAGTTTCCAGAGCTTCTACTGAAAATAATCATACGGCTACGCATTTAATGCATCATGCATTAAGAAAGGTGTTGGGAGAGCATGTTGAACAAAAAGGGTCTCTAGTAAATCCGGAATATTTACGGTTTGATTTTTCGCATTTTCAAAAGATTACTGATGAAGAAATCACTGAGATTGAACTTATAGTTAATAAAATGATTCGCCAGAATAGTCAGGCACAGGTTTCGCAAACATCTTTTGATGAGGCACGTGAAATGGGGGCAATGGCACTTTTTGGTGAAAAATATGACGATGTTGTTAGAGTTGTTCGGTTTGGAGATTCTGTTGAATTATGTGGAGGAACACATGTTGAAGCAACAGGTAATATTGGATATTTTAAAATAACAGCAGAGAGTTCCATCGCAGCAGGAATTAGAAGAATTGAAGCCGTAACTGGTGAACAGTCACTTCTCTATGTAAATAAACATCTTCATTTAATGCAAGAATTAGCTGAGGTTGTTGGAGGTTCTGCCAAAAATATTCTTCAAAGTGTTACAGCAATGGTTCATCAGAATAGCGAAATGCGGAAGAAACTTGAAGACTATTCACAACATGAAGCCAAAAGACTTAAGGTTGAAATTAAAGAATCGGCTAAAGAGGTAAATGGGATTAATGTTATAATCAGGAAAATTGACGCAGATAATGCTGGTGTTCTTAAAGATATTGCATTCCAATTAAAAGGAGAGCTTGAGAACCTATTCATGGTGTTAGCTGCAGAAATAGATGGTAAAGCAAATTTAGCTGTAGCAGTGTCAGATAATCTTGCAAAAGCTGGAGAATATCATGCAGGCAATATAATACGCGATTTAGCTAAAGAAATATCTGGAGGAGGTGGCGGACAGCCATTCTTTGCAACAGCTGGGGGTAAAAATCCAGCAGGAATAGATGCAGCACTAAAAAAAGCTGAAGACCTAATAAAATAAAAACATCCCGGCTAAGCCGGGATGTTTTTATTTAAAATTGATTAATGTTCTGATTATTTTCCGGTTAATCATTGATCAATCTCATTGCATTTCAGGTTATTTTTATCTTTCTTTATTGAAACTAATAGCCTAAAAGTTATCATGAAAACAAAAACACTTAGCACTTTATTTTTATTGTTGTTGATTATGGCAGCATGTACAAATTCTAAAAAATTCCCCAAAATTGAGGTTTCATATCCCGAAACGGCTAAAGAAGTAGTTGTTGACGAATATTTTGGAACCAAGGTCGAAGATCCTTATCGTTGGCTTGAAGATGATATGTCTGAAGCAACTGCTGACTGGGTTAAACGTCAGAACGAAGTAACATTCGGTTATCTTGAGCAAATACCGTTTAAAGCAAGCGTACGTGAAAGATTAGATGAAATAGCAAACTATGAACGGTATTCATTGCCTTTCAAGAAGAAAGATAAATATTATTACTATAAAAATTCTGGACTGCAGAATCAATCGGTATTATATGTAGCGAATTCTAAAGATGAGGAAGGTGAAGTTTTTCTGGACCCTAATACTTTTTCAAAAGATGGAACAACCTCATTAGGCGGATTATCTTTTTCTGAAAATTCAGAAATAGTGGCTTACTCGATATCTGAAGGTGGATCAGACTGGCGTAAGATTATAATTATGGATGCTGAGACTAAGGAAATTCTAGAGGACACAATTAGAGATGTGAAATTTAGCGGTATTAACTGGAATGAAAATGATGGTTTCTTTTATTCTAGTTATGATAAACCAAAAGAAGGTTCTGCGCTTTCAGGTATCAATAATAATCATAAAGTATATTATCATAAGATAGGAACCTCACAATCTGATGATAAACTAGTTTTTGGAGGAGAAAAAGTTAGACGTAGATATATCGGTGGATTTAAGTTTAAAGATAACGATTACTTGTTTATGTCGGCTTCAAATGGAACCAGTGGAAGTGAACTTTATTTTAGAAAAGGTATTCTCGGAGACGGAAAATTCACGCAGATAATAGATAATTTCGATAATGATCATAATATTGTTTATGCCAAGGATGATGTGTTTTATATTATAACTAATCTGGATGCACCAAATAAGAGAATTGTAAAGGTTGATGCAAATAATCCATATCCTGAAAGCTGGGTAGATCTGATTCCGGAGAAGGAAGAAGTTATAGAATCGGTTAATATAGCAGGTGAAAATTTATTTGTTGAGTACTTAAAAGATGCATCAAGTGCCATTTATCAGTACGATTTATCAGGAAATGAAATCCGGAAGGTAGAATTACCAGGCATTGGAAGTGCTTATGGTTTTAATGGCGAAAAAGAAGATACTGAAGTATTCTTCGGTTTTACATCTTTTACTACTCCAGCATCAATGTATACTTATCAGATTGAAAGTGGAGAAGCTAAATTATATCGTGCTCCTAAACTTAAGGTGGATTTTACTCAGTTTGAAACCGAACAAGTTTTCTATACAAGTAAAGATGGCACAAAAGTTCCTATGTTTATTGTTCACAAAAAAGGAATTAAGCTCGATGGTTCTAATCCTACAATGCTTTATGGCTATGGTGGATTTAATATTAGTTTGACTCCTTCATTCTCGCTTCGTTGGTTAGGTTGGCTCGATATGGGTGGTGTGTTTGCTCTTGCTAATCTTCGTGGAGGTGGAGAATATGGAGAGAAATGGCACAAGGCTGGAACAAAGCTTCAAAAGCAAAATGTATTTGACGATTTTATAGCCGCTGCTGAATATCTTCAGGAAAATGGATATACTTCAAAAGAAAAGTTGACAATCAAAGGTGGTTCTAACGGAGGATTATTAGTTGGTGCAGTTGCCAATCAGCGTCCCGACCTTATTCAGGTTGCATTACCAGCTGTTGGAGTAATGGATATGCTTCGCTATCATAAGTTTACTGCTGGTGCAGGCTGGATTTCAGACTACGGTTGTGCAGATAGCAGCAAAGCAATGTTCGATTATATATATGCTTATTCTCCTGTTCATACAGTGAAAGAGAATATTAATTATCCGGCTACCATGGTTGCTACAGCTGATCATGACGATAGAGTTGTTCCTGCTCATTCGTTTAAATATATTTCTCATCTTCAGGATAAGCAAGCTGGTGAATTGCCTGTTCTTATAAAAATTGATGTAAAAGCTGGTCATGGCGCAGGGAAATCTACAACTATGTTTCTTGATGAGCTGGCTGATGAGTATTCATTTGCATTTTATAATATGAATGCAACCCCCGAATATTATACAGAATAGTACATTGGAATTATAAAGCATTTAACCGGAAGGATAAAATTAAATTATTCTTCCGGTTTTTTTTTGCCCTAAGTGTTATATTGTTCTATTTTTATTTTTCAATACAATTTAATATTGGTAAATGAAGCCTGAAGAGGTCCAACGTACTTTTGAAATAGCCGAATACTGTGCTCGCCAATTTGGTAATAAACCTGCCTTTTATCAAAAAAGAGGTCAGAATTGGCAATCTATTTCTTGTAAAGAATATCATGCATTGAGCGAGAGACTTGCTCTAGGTATGATTACTGTTGGAATTGAAAAAGGAGATTATGTTGCAACCATTTTCAATTTAAATAGTCCACAGTGGAACTTTTTGGATATGGCACTATCGCAGATTGGCGCAATACATATTCCCATTTATCCTACAATAAGCGATAGCGATTATCTATACATTTTAAATCAGGCAGAAATTAAGTTTGCATTTGTTGGAGACCAAATGGCGTTTAATAGGGTTTTATCACTTCAAATAAAAATCCCCTCCCTTAAGCAAGTCTTTCCAATCGACAAACTTGTTAATGTAGACAATTATGATGAGCTATTAGAATTGGGGGAAAACTCGCCACTGGAAACAATTCAAATTCTTGAACTTAGAAAGAAAACAATTAAACCAGATGATGTTGTTTCAATCATCTATACTTCTGGTTCAACAGGATTTCCCAAAGGGGCAATGCTTACTCACAGGAATTTGGTTTCTAATATGTTTGCTGCAGCCGAGATACAACCCTTAGGTATAGGTAGTAGGATATTTAGTTTTCTACCACTTTGTCATGTTTATGAGCGGACAGCAAATTATCAATTTCAAATTAAGGGTGCTCAGATATTCTACTGTGAGAATATGAAACACCTTATGATGAATTTTCAGGAAATAAGACCTCATGGCACCAGTGTTGTTCCAAGGGTTCTTGAGAAAATAATAAAATATGTTTTGGTTTCAGGAAGAAGAAGCAATTTTATTGTTCGTTGGTTTATTATTTGGGCAGTAGGTATCGGATTAAAATACAAGCCATACCGAAAACAAGGGGCAGTGAATAAATTACGTTACAAGCTTGCTTATTTAGCTGTATTCAGACAAGTACGAGCATCTTTGGGAGGTAGAATAAGGTATATTGGCTGTGGTGGGGCACCTATCAACCATAAAGTTCAAAGATTCTTTTGGGCTTGTCGTATGCCCGTATATGAAGGATATGGGCTTACTGAAGGTTCGCCATTAGTTACATTAAACCACCCAGGGAAAGGAAATTATTATATTGGAAGTGTTGGCCCAACAGTTAAAGATGTAGAAGTGAAAATAGCGCCGGATGGAGAAATATTGGTTAAAGGGCCAAATGTTATGAAAGGTTATTTCAAACAAGATAAACTTAATAAAGAAACTATTGTAGATGGTTGGTTGTATACTGGCGATATTGGGAGCTTTGTACAAGATAAGTTTTTGTTAATCACTGGTCGTAAAAAGCAGATGTTTAAAACATCGTACGGTAAATATATAGTTCCTCAGGCTATTGAGAATAAATTTTCAGAATCGCCAGTAGTTGACTATATAGTAGTTATTGGAGAAGGGAAACATTGTGCCGGAGCAGTAATTAGTCCTAATTTCGAATATTTAAGAAACAAGGTTTCTATTGATAAGAAACTTAGTAATCAGAAATTAATTGAATTACCTGAAGTTAAGAAGATAATTCAAAAGGAGGTAGAACTTGTGAACAGACAACTTGGTAAGACAGAGCAAATTAAGAAATATCTGATTGTACCGGATGTTTGGACTCCAGAATCAGGAGAAATATCTCCAACAATGAAAATCAAAAGAAATATTATACAAAAAAAATACAACAGAAAAATACATATTCTTTACAAAGAAGACTCTATTTGATCTATGTTAAGGAATTATTATTTTCGCGCAATCTTAACCTACAAAATATGGAAGCTAAAAGAATTTTTGATCTCTTAGATAACTATCTGGAATCCTATAAAGATAAAGAAGATGCACTAGTAGCGAAGGAAAATGGTGAGTGGGTAAAATATAGTTCGAAGAATTATGTTTACAATGCCAATTTGATAAGCTATGGACTAATGGCTATGGGATTAAAAGGAGGAGATAAGATTGCAACAGTTTGCAATAATCGTCCAGAGTGGAATTTTGTAGATATGGGTATGAGTCAGGCAGGTATAATTCATGTGCCTGTTTATCCTACAATAAGTGATGCTGATTTCTCATATCTTTTAAATCATGCAAAACCCAAAGTTCTTATTGTATCAGATAAGAATATGTATGATAAGCTAAAACCGATTGCTGACACTGTAGATTCAGTCAAGGATGTATATACATTTAATGAGATTGAAGGAGCTAAAAACTGGAAAGAAATAATTGAAGTAGGTAAGAATAATGAAACTGAGTATAGAGAAAAGCTAAACGCTGTAAAAAATTCGATTAAGCCAGATGATTTAGCCACAATTATTTACACATCAGGAACCACCGGTAGTCCCAAAGGAGTTATGCTTAGTCATAGCAATATTATGGCTAACCTTAAAGGAATAGAGCAGGTTTTTAATTTTAATGAAAACCAGAGAACTCTAAGTTTTCTGCCCATAAGTCATATTTTTGAACGTACAATTAATTACCATTTTCAAGATAAAGGACTCTCTATTTATTATGCAGAAAGTCTTGGAGCGATAGGCAATAATCTAAAAGAAGTTAAACCTCATGTATTTATTGCTGTGCCAAGAGTTCTGGAGAAGGTTTATGATCGAATAATTGGTAAGGGTAAAGACTTGAAGGGAATTCAGAAACAACTTTTCTTTTGGGCAGTGAACCTTGGATTACGTTTCGAATTTCACAGGAAAAATGGTTGGTTCTATCATTTAAAATTAAAAATAGCAGATAGGTTAATATTCTCGAAATGGCGTGAAGCTGTTGGAGGTGTTTGTGAAATTATTGTGGTTGGGGGAGCAGCAATGCAACCCAGACTAATAAGGGTTTTCAATGCGGCTGGAATTCCTTTGGTCGAAGGGTATGGAATGACTGAAACATCGCCTGTTATTGCAGCGAATAATTACGATGCCGAAGAAGTTATGATAGGTACTGTTGGGCCAATACTTCCGGGGGTAGAAGCAAAAATATCCGATGATGGTGAGATTTTAACCAAAGGCCCCTGTGTAATGATGGGCTATTATAAAGATCAAGATCAGACTAAAGAAACCATTGATGAAGATGGCTGGCTTCATACAGGAGATATTGGTGTAATGCTTGAGGATAAGTATCTGAAGATAACTGATAGGAAGAAAGAAATCTTCAAATTATCAAGTGGAAAGTATATAGCACCGCAAGCAATAGAAAACATTTTTAAGGAATCCTTCTTTATAGAACAAATTTTTGTTTTTGGAGAGAATCAAAAGTTTGCCAGTGCTATTATTGTACCTAATTTCCAATTTTTACATGAATGGTGTTCTCGACATGGCGTGAAATACCGCGATAATGAAGAGCTGGTTCTAATTCCGCAGGTAGTGCAAAGGTTTCAGAAAGAGGTATCTTTAATGAACAAGAAACTTGGTCAAACAGAACATATTAAGCGTTTTCGAATAGTTCATGACGAATGGACTTCGCAAACAAGGGAATTATCACCAACTCTTAAACTAAGAAGAAAATATCTTAAAGAAAAATATAAGGATATAATAGAAGATATCTTTAGCATAGATACTATTGGAAAATAAAGCATTTTGATAGGCCTAATGCCCGGTTTATTGGTGTATTGAGCCTATAATCCCCAGACTCTATTCCTCAAGCACATCCACACCATGAATAAATGAAAAGGCTATGTGCGATTTAATGTTTTTTGCTTTGTCTTTAGGCGAAGGGTAATACCATGCGGCATCTACATTTTTTTTGCCATCTACATCTACGGTATAGTAACTTGCTTCACCTTTCCAGGAACAAACTGTATGTGTATCGCTTTCTTCCAGAAAATCCCGATTAACATCTTCAATGGGGAAATAATGTTTTCTATCAACAATTACAGTATTATTGCTTTGAGCTAATACTTGACCATTCCAAACTGCCTTTACCATATTAAGAATTTTTAATTGTTATGTAGGTAGTTGTGTTCTGTTTTACTACTCAAATTAAAAAGCTCTCGCTTGTGAGTACAATGAAGTCAATCTACCAATCTATTGTATGATAATAGACAGATAAATGATTAAGTCCTGACAAATTACCCTAAATTTCTTAAATTTATACGACTAATCAAAACCTTACTTTATGAAAATCAATGCTATATCATTTCTGCAGTCGAATATTTATCGTCTATTGTTTCTGGTTTTTGTTTTCTTATTTTCAAATGTAGGTACCACTCAATTTGCGAAGGCTCAGGAAGATGATTTTGCGAAATACACTAATCTAAAACCTAATGTCTTTTTAAAAAACTGGTATGTGATTGGTCCAATTGGATACTCCGACAAAGGGGAAACACCAAATGCAGAAGTACAAAAAACAGTTTTTAAGAAAGATGAACTAACCTCGGTTAAGAATACCGAAAATGGTTTCGCCGATGCTAATATTCAGGGTAAAGTCTATTCCTGGAAGAAAATAAAATCAAAAGAAGATATTGTCGATTTTCTATCTGAGTTGGTTGATAGTAGCTGGGTATATGCCTATGCATTGGCAAATATTGAGGTTGATGCCAACGAGAAAATGTTATTTGGTATTGGTAGCGACGATGCAGTAAAAATATTTCTCAATGGAAAAGAGGTTCATAGTAAGTTTGTTGGGAGAGGTGTTAGAAAAGATAATGATCTACTAGAATTAGAACTAATAAAAGGAACTAATCAGATTTTAATTAAGGTTCAGAATTTTCAGGGTGGTTGGGGATTTTCATTTCGTCCGATAGGTGAAGATGTGTTAGCTGAGTTGCTTTATTCTTCAGCATCACATGGCGATATGGATAATCTTGAAATTCTCATGAAATACAACCCGAATTTGGAATGGAAATCAGCTGAAGGATTAACAGCCTGGCAACAAGCCAATGTAAATGGGAGAGCTGATGTGGCTGAGTTGTTAGAACAGAATGGAGCATTGGTTGAGAATAAATTTCCAGCGGTAAAAGATTATATCGATTTATACATAAAGAATGTAATTAAGGAAGAAACTCCAGGATTTGCAGTCCTGGTAGCAGAAGATGGAGATATTATCTTCAAGAAGGGCTATGGGTATGCAGATATTAAAGAAAAAATTCCTGTTACGTCAGACACGAAATTTAGAATTGGCTCAATAACCAAACAGTTTGTTGCATCTGGTATTTTGAAACTGCAGGAGCAAGGCAAACTTAGTGTAGACGATAAGTTATCAAAATATATGCCTGACTTTCCACGGGGCGATGAGGTTACAATTCATCATCTTCTAACTCACACTTCAGGAATACACAGCTTTACGAATCGACCCGAATTTGTCGACTATGTAACAAAAAAAATCGAGGCGAAAACGCTTGTTGATTCAATAAAAAGCTGGGATTTTGATTTTGACCCAGGAGAGGAACTGATTTATAATAATTCGGGATATTTTCTTCTTGGAGAAATAATTGAGAAAGTTACAGGCAAATGGTATGGCGATTATTTACAAGAAGTCTTTTTCAAACCTTTGGGAATGAGTAATACCGGAATATATGTTAACGAACAACCTCCAAAGAACATGGCTCTTGGCTATACCGTAAAGAATGAGAAATACACTCCTGCATTGGATTGGAATATGTCGTGGGCCGGAGGAGCTGGTTCAATGTATTCAACTGTTGGCGATTTGTTTAAGTGGAATGAAGCACTGTATGATGGTAAGGTTTTGTCCGAGGAGTCATTAGAAGCAGCACATACTCCGGTAAAACTTAATAATGGAGAATTGCCAGCATTTGGTAAATATGGCTATGGCTGGATGATTTCTGATTTTCGAGGAACTACCGAAATTGCTCACGGAGGCGGTCTACATGGTTTTATTTCGTATTTATCACGCATAAAGGAAGAAGATTTAACAATAGTTGCTTTAACGAATTCTACTCCTACAATGGATGGGCTAAATCCGAATACAACTTCGGCGGTATTCGCTCAATATGTATTATGGGAAAAGCTAGACAACAAGAAAAGTAATAAGACAGTTGAAATAGATAAAAATAAGCTCAACGACTTTGTAGGTAGGTATGATTATGGAAATTCAATGGTGTTAACTGTAACTCAAGCCGACGACAAGCTTTTTGCCCAAATGTCTGGTCAAAATCAATTTGAATTATTTCCTTCAGCAGAAGACGAGTTTTATTGGAAGGTTGTTGAGGCAAAAATTCAATTTAAACGCGATGGTACTGGAAAGGTTGTTCATGGAATACATTTTCAGGGAGGCAGAGAACTAAAAGTTCTTAAGTTACCAGAACTAGTATCATTGGAAATTGATGCTGATAAGATTAAACCTTTTGTCGGAAACTATAAATTTAACGATGATTTTATGATTGAGGTAACATTTACTGATGGTCATCTATTTGTCCAGGGAACCGGACAGCCTAAGTTTGAATTATTCAGAGTTGAAGCCGACAAATATATGCCTAAAGAAATAATGTTAGCTATAAGGTTTATTGAAGAGGAGGGTAGCTACAAGATTGAAATGGATCAGGGAAGCACAAAAACAATAATTGAAAAAGTTGAATAAAGATTAAATATTATGTCAAAAAAGGTTGTCGTTTTGGGTGCTGGCCTTGTTGGCTATGCAATTGCAAAAGATTTGCATAATAGTGGATTAGAAGTATTAGCGATTGATCAAAGTTTAAAAAATATCAATAGTCTTAAACTAGAACAAATACCTTCTCAAAGGGCCGACATTTCAGATCAAGAAGAGTTACTTAAAATTATAAGAGATTGCGATTTAGTTGTTGGAGCACTCCCTGGTTCATTAGGCTATAAGATACTTAAACGTGTTATTGAGGCGGGTAAAAACATTGTAGATATATCTTTCTGTGAGGAAGATTACATGAAGCTGGATAAACTTGCCAAGAAGAAAAATGTAACAGCTATTACCGATATTGGTGTTGCTCCTGGCATGTGTAATATTTTATTGGGTTATCATAACTCAACAATGAAGGTTGATTCTTACAAATGCATTGTAGGAGGTTTGCCTTTTAAAAGGGAATGGCCACTTGAATATCAGGCAACCTGGTCGCCAATTGATGTTATTCAAGAATATACAAGACCGGCAAGATATGTTGAGAATGGAACGGTTGTGGTTAGACCAGCCATGTCGGATGCCCGTCTGGTTGAGTTTGATAATATTGGCACTCTGGAAGAATGGAATTCTGATGGATTAAGATCATTAATTCAGACTATGCCAAATGTTCCGAATATGATTGAAAAAACTTTGAGATATCCTGGTACTATTGAATATTTGCGAGTATTAAAGAAATTGGGATTTTTTTCTGAAGAACCAGTCGAAGTTGATGGGCGTCTTATTAAACCTCTGGACGTTACGGCGAAACTTTTATTCCCAAAATGGAAAATGCAACCTGGCGACAGAGAGTTTACAGTTATGCGTGTAACAATTAAGGGTGTTGAGGAAGGCAAGGAAAAAAAATATGTTTATAATCTTTTTGATGAATCTGATGTTGAAAATCAGCTGACTTCTATGGCACGCTCTACAGGTTATACATGTACTGGGGCTGCTCATTTAATCTTGAACGGTATTTTTAACAGAAAGGGAGTTTGCCCACCCGAGTACTTAGGAGAAGACAAAGTCTCTTTCAAATATCTTCTTAAACACCTTGAGGATAGAAATATTTATTACAAGAAGACAGAATTGTAGCTAATAGATTAACATTAACTATTTATGTTGTTTTCTCCATTCCCAAGGAGGAGTAGGATCAGAATTTCGCCATAAGCCTGCATTATTCTTTTCGGCTTGCTTCTGCAGCTTTTCAAGCTTCTTATCGTCGGTGAATTTGTTTTTCCATGCATAGCCCTGTTCAATAAGCATTTGATTAAGAATAATCTCTTCGTTGTCTTTTGTTTTATAAGATACAATAGCTACCATGAAGTTGTTTTTATCCCTTGTTTTATACTCCATTGAAACCTCTCGGTTAATATGCGATTCTAGATTTTTTTGAGCAGCTATACCATATTGTTGCTCCAGTTCAGGACAGTCAACGCCCCATAGTTTTACACTGTCAATATCTCCATTCTCCATTTTAACCCAAAATGTTTCTCCATCGTATACTTTGGTTATTTTTCCTTTGTATTGAGAAAAAGAGGTTATTGATATGAATAGAAGAACAAATACGAAAAGAAAAGCTCTTGAATGTTTCATAGTAGTTTAGTTTGTTTTAATTAATAACAAGTTAATTATAACATTTAGTATATAGAAATAAAATATACAATAAATACTATGGGGGGCTCTTGCTTTTTATGCCAGAATCTGGAGGTGCGTCTTTAACTGAAAATTAAGCCTTTGAGAAAACCAACACCCCATTTTGTCCACCAAAACCAAACGAATTCGAAATGGCCGAACTAATCTCAACCTTACGTGCTTTATTAGGAACTACATCAAGCTGACATTCCGGATCGGGAGTTTCATAATTAATAGTTGGTGGTATTATTCCGTTCTGGATTGCCAAAACACAAGCAGCCGCTTCAATGGCACCTGCAGCACCAAGTGTGTGGCCAATCATAGATTTTATCGAGCTTACAGGAACGTTTCTATTGTTAAAAGCCTTATTAATTATTAAGGTCTCTGTTTTGTCATTCATTTTTGTTGATGTTCCATGAGCATTTACATACCCGATATCATCCATGCTAAGCTGTGCATCTTTTACAGCATTTTCAATAGCCGCAGTAGCCCATTTTCCTGAAGGTTCAGGAGCAGCAATGCCATAAGCATCTGCAGTCATTCCAAAGCCACTTAAAATAGCAATTGGTTTGGCTCCTCTCTTTTCGGCATGTTCAAGAGTTTCCAAAACCAAAACACAAGAGCCTTCGCCCATTACAAAACCATCGCGATTTAAATCGAACGGACGGCTAGCCCTGGAGGGGTCACTGTTATAGTTTGAAAGAACACCCATGCTTGAATAAGCATCGAGAACTAGGGGAGTCATTGTAGATTCTGCACCCCCGGCTAAAATTACATCGGCAGCACCACCACGTAGTAGGCCTAAAGCTATACCAATGGAATGAGTACCTGTTGTGCAGGCAGCAGAAATACCCAAATTAACTCCATTAATACCCAATACATTGGCAGCGTTACAAACAGGCATATTGGGTATAACTCTGGGAACAGTAAGCGGATTGACCGATCCTGGGCCCCTTTTTAAAAAACGTTCATGTGCTTCTACCATATTTGTATTGTCACCAGCTGCAGATCCTATTATGCATCCTATTCGGCTTCGGTCTTCATTATCCAAATCTAGTCCTGCATCTTTAACAGCATCAATAGCTGCACTTGATGCAAGTTGCGAAACACGGGCCATTTTACGCGATTCTTTTCTGTCGAAATAATCTTCGGGTTTGTATGATAATACTTCTGAACCAACCTGACTCTTGTGACCTGTAGGATCGAAGGTTTGAATTCTGTCTATTCCTGATTTCCCATTAATAAGTGAATTCCAGAAATCAATACGATTACAACCTATAGAAGTAAATACTCCAATACCAGTAACAACAACTGTTTTTTTATATTCGATGTTTGACATATTAATCTATTTTGCTCTTTCTCCTTAAACTCATTGTTCTAATTAGGGCCAGAAAGATTCGTCTATTTTCTTTTTTTTTGTAAAACAAGCTAAAATTTTCGAATGGTCTAATATAAATAATATTTGCATATCGTTTTAATGAATCTGGATCAGAAAAAAACTTGATGAAGTTGTAATACAAATACAAACATCTGTTGTTTGGAAAAAACAAATATCATCTCAGAACTGCTATATTTGAAGTAGCTACTTCCAAACTTACTATTAGATAAAATTTCACATTGATTCCTATACATATTTGTTTCAATTAATTATTAATCTTTACATTATTAAATTATGAAACAAATTCTATTCTTCACGGTACTAATTGTACCTTTTTTATTCCGAATTGATTGTGTATCTGCACAAAGAAATACAATTATTAAGAAGGGTGATACCTGGAATATGGTTTTGCAAAATGACATTTCTTTCGAACTCGATAATGCGTTAGAAAGTGTAGATGAAATTGAATATAAATTTCATGGTCTGGATAATCTTCTTGCTAAGGCTGATTGGAAGGCTTTGTGTCTGGAGTCGGATAAGAATAAGCTTAAGGTAAAGTTTACCTTATGTCGTTTGCAGGCGCAGGGTAATTTTCGTTTAAATGATTTGTCTCCACTTGTTTTTAACGATACTGATTATCCGATTTATACAAATTCTAATGAAGAGCAAGCTTTTAATGAGCTTATTGGTAAATCGTTTATTTATACGTGGGAACTCCAAGAAGGAAAAGGGGTGGTGAAAATAACAGATGATGAATTTGCAACTAGTAAATTAAAGCTTTGTTTGGAGAATGTTTCCAGTGATAAAAGAGTTAAAAGTAAAATTACTTGCGATATGGAATTGTATGGAGCTACAGGACCTCAGCATGTAGCATATTATTCAGGCTTCATAAATACAGTTCAGGCTTCATTTGGCAATGCCACTAATAAGGAATGCCAGAATATTTTGCAGTTGGAGTTTGGAGATACCATCAGAACTGATACCATTAATTTTAGTATTGACAAGTTTGATGAGCAAAAGGCATATTTGAAAATTGATGATTTGGAAGAACCTACATTGATTGTTCTCGCTTCCGGTATGCCATATGTGTTTTTTGGCAATAATTATTACATGTACAATTACACCAATATTCCAAATACTAATATTTCTGGCACGCTTAATAATAAGAAATCGGAAGGTAAAGTAATGCTTGATTTTGAAGCACCTTTGTATAAAAAGGACACATCGGTAATAGTAAAGAATGGCGAATTTGAATTTAGCCTTGATCTTCGCGAACCTGCTGTAGCTAAACTAAAGATAGATGATGAAGATATTGGATGGTTATTTATAAAACCAGGAATGCAAGTTGTCTTCAGTTGGGAATCAGAATCTCATCAACCCTCTATAGATGGAATAGGTGCTGAAGATATGGAGTGCTATATGAGGTGTGCTTCACTTTTTTATATTGATGAAGTTTCTATGAAATTTAATGAGCAAAATTTTAGTTATTGGGAGACTCGTAGAAATAAAATAATTGAGGAGTACAAGGATAAATTAAGTGCGGATGTTAAAGATTTTTTAAAGAAAGATTGGTGTTATTTCCGTGGGTTTTGTTTGTCGTTTTCAACAAAAGCAAACCTCTTAGATAAAAACTATTTGCCAGAGGTAGATACGCTACCTTTGCTAACAAACCATTCGGATTTATTGATAAGTTATGACTATTTTGCTTCAGAATACCTGACTCTAAAACAGAATGAAATAAATACACGCTTTGGCTTTTCATGGGCCTCTTCAATTGAAAAAATTCATTTTGCTAAGCTTTTGTATAAAGGTTACCCTATGTATAGGACATTGTATGGTATTATAAAGGGAGAATTACTTAATGGCAGAATTGACTATATTCAAAAATATTATAATGAATTTCAGCAGTATCCTATTCACCCATATTTCAAAAATGAATTGAAAAAGGTTTATTCTGAAATGATGAAAATTCAGAAGGGAAAGAAAATTCCACTCACATCTTTCGAGGATTCAGAAAAAGGAGAAATAAAAATAAAGGGTGGTGAATTGCAAATTTTAGATATCAATGTTTTTGAATATTCGGATTACCTCACCATCGATTTTTCTTTGAAACAGTTGGTTAATTATATTGAAGGTGAACCACGAATCGATAAGCTTAAGCTTGTAGTGATTCGTCCAGAGTTATCAAGGGGTAAGTTTGAAGAATTAAGTGGAGAACCTCTGGTTGATGTAGAATACATTTATCTTAATAAGGAAGAATACGATCTTTTAAAACCATTGCAGTTAAAATCAAATGAGCGAATATTATTACTCGATAAGAAATTAAATATTATAAATAATAATATTAAAACCCCGTATTATAACGTTAAGTCTATGTTTCCTGCGATTATAGATGAATATTTCGAATCGCTTAATCAACCTATAATAAAAGCCGAAACTCGTCGGCTTTTATTTGTTTTGTTGGCAAGTTTATTAGGGTTTAGCATTTTATCGTGGATAGTTATTAGGGTACGGGCCAGGCAAATTGAGCATCGAGAAGTAACACGTCGTCAACTTGCCGAATTGGAATTGCGTGCTATTCGTTCACAAATGAATCCACATTTCATATTTAACTCGCTCAACTCAATTCAAAACCTGGTGAATAAAAATAAAATTGAAGAAACGAATATTTACTTAACTGAGTTTGCTGAAATGATGCGTAGAGTATTGAATAATTCAGATAAACAGTTGGTGTCTATTGATGAAGAAGTGCAATTGATTGAGTCTTATTTAAATTTGGAGAAATTACGAATTCCTTTTTTCTCGCAGGTAATTATTGATCCATCCCTTATTCCGGAGAACGAAGAAATTCCGGCAATGCTCATTCAACCTTTTGTGGAAAATGCTTTTCATCATGGAATTGCTCCTCAAAAAGGTGGGGAGATAATAGTTAAATTTAAAAAAGAAAATACAATGTTAATTTGTGAGATTATCGATAATGGTGTTGGTTTTTCAAAGAGACAAGTTATGCGAAAAGGGAATGGCAAGGCTATAAAACTAGTACAGGATAGATTTAATATTGTAAATTCACAGGCCTCAGAAAAATGCATTCTTGAGATAAAAGATCGAGCTACATTGGGCGAGAAAGGAACCATAGTAAGAATTGAAATTCCTGTATAAGTATGAGGAAAATTACAAGTATAATTGTTGATGATGAGGTTGGGAATTGCGAAAACCTGGAAAGTTTATTAGGTAGGTATTGTCCTCAAGTTGAGGTGCTAAACAGTTTGAATACTATCAATGAAGCGGCCGAGGCAATCATAAATATCAAACCTGATTTAGTTTTTCTGGATATTGAATTGGGCGAAGGAACAGGTTTTGATTTACTGGAAATACTACCAACGATAAATATGGAAGTCATTTTTGTTACTGCATTTGATCATTATGCCCTAAAGGCAATTAAATTTTGTGCGCTAGATTATTTATTGAAACCTGTTAATATTTCGGAATTAATTAAAGCTGTTTCTCGTTTTGAGGAAAAACTCAAAGAAAGATCTGAAAACAGAAGAATGCAACTTCTTCTGGAAAATTTATCTTCCAATCATAAAAGAATTGTTCTGCCACTATCTAATAAAATGGAATATGTTGAGGTGAATAAAATTTTAAGATGCCATGGAGATGGAAACTATACACATGTATATCTTGTTAGTGGTGAGAAGTATGTTGTATGTAAGGCATTGAAAGAGTATGTAGAGCTATTGACTGAATATAATTTTTTGAGAACACATCAATCTCATTTAATTAATATAAACGAGGTGAAATCCTATGTAAAGACAGATGGCGGATATATTGAAATGAAAGATGGCAGTTCTGTCAGCATCTCTCGGCAGAGGAGAGAAATGGTTTTTGAAAGGTTAAAGAAAATATAGTTCTTGTCTGTAAGAAATTTACTGTTACGGAAATTTGCCGGAGTACTTTATATTAACACAACAGCCTAAAGCATATATGCATATTCTCCAAATCCGGTAAATGCACTGTATTGCCGATAGAAATTTAAAACAGAATTATCAGTTTGTTTATCCTTGTGTTTCTGAGCTTAGCATCCTATTGCTATCAAAATGGAAATCATCAAATTTCTCATGTTCAATAAGCATAAATTGGTTTGTATGATAAACCTAATTATAAATACTTTTTATTTTTATCAAAATTATATTAATCTGGAAAATAGTCGATTATGAAATTATACTCTGCAATTATCTGTTAAAGTACTATGTAATCTCTTTTTTCTGCAACGGTCGTATCAACTAAGGTATTTTTATTTCTACCCGGCGGTTTTGACTTCGACCTATTTCATCTTTGTTATTTGCAATTGGTTTTTTTGATCCCCAGGCTTTTATGAATAATCGATTTGGGTTTATTCCTTGCTCAACTAAATAATTTTTTATTGATAGTGCTCTGTTTTTTGAAAGCTTCATGTTAAAGCTGTCACTGCCAATATTATCAGTATGGCCATGAATTTCAATTGACATCGATGATTCTTTATTAAGTAATTCAAGAACCTTGTTTAGTTCAATGTAAGAGATATTGTTTAGTTTACTACTATTGAAATCGTATAAAATACAATTTAGTCTGATCGTAGCACCGTGTTGAATTTGGGTAAGGAAGACATTTCTGAAAATTGTGTCTTTGGGAAACGCTTGTGTTAAATTAATATTCTGGCTGGAAGATATATATCCGGACTTACTACTAAAAATGCCATAACTTCTTCCCGGATTTACAGTTAATATGAACTGCCCATTATTACCAGATATTGTTGTGGAAATTTTATAATCAGACTCTAAATCAATACATGTAACCTCGGCATTTAATGGTAAGCTATCGGCCGAATTCAGTGTGCTGCCTGCAATAAAATATTTACTCGGAGCTAATACTTCACCATAAATAGTTAGGTTTACAAACGATTTAAATTCATCTGGTTGAAAGTTTATCTGGGTAGCCGTTCGTCCCCCTCTAGTTCCAATAAATTTAAAACTTAGCTTCAGGGTGTCACCAGGAAGAACAATGTCTTGTTGTTTGTTGTCAAGAACTAGTATTTGATTTGTGTCTGGGCCAGAGTTCTTAATATTGGTTATATGTATGGGCGTATTGCTAGTATTCACAAGCAACGATAAAGTTGTGTCTAAGCTTTCTTGTATGTTAATTTTGCCAATATTCTTAGGGTTTGATAAAATTTTATAATGAGAAGCCACACCTCTTCCGTAGATAATAGTGCTTAATGTGTCATATTGAGTGTAGCAGAATAATTGGGAATAAGAGTTTTTTTCCTCAGATGGAGTAAATCTAATTTCAGGGCCTACAGATTCTCCTTGTTTAAGCTTATAATTATTAATTGGATTAACCAGACTAAAGTCTTTACCTATTAGTTTAATTGCTTTAATTTCTGCTGTGACATCACTTTTGTTTTTATATAATTCGGTCAGTTGAAATTCTGTTGCTTTGTTTAGAGTACATGCTCCTAAGTCGATACTATCTGTTGCCTGGATTGATGGTTTTACTATTGAAAAGACGTTTGAGATAGCGCTTTCAAATTCTTTAACTTCCGGGGTCCAAAGTTCATAGGCATCTTTTTCAATTTGTATTAAGACTTTTCCATTGGTATTTGCAAAGCAAGCATTGAAATTCATGCTTGGAGCAGTTAGAAATTCTGAAATAATTTCAAATGTTTTTGACCTTATAAGAGTATGATTTCCAGAAGAATTGAGCAATAATATTTTCCGATCGTCAGGGCTAATAAGGTATTTAACCAACCCAGGAGAGTATAATTGTTTTTTCTCAGATTTAAAGTCTAGGTTTTGAAGAACTAAACTATCATTTCGGTAAATAAGAATTTTGTATCCTTGCTTAAATGTTAGGAAGGAGGATTTCTTGGAAATGCATTTTAACAATTCCCCGCTGTAGCTGTCAATAAAGCAAGTTGAATCATTGCTGGAACGACAAATAAAATATTCTCCGGATCTGCTAAATTGTTGGTAAGTATATCCTTCAAGAGAGAATAGCTGTTTTCCATTAGCCATGTCCAACATCTCTATTTCACTATTTGAATTTCTTACTAAAGTGGTTCTTTCATTTGGATTCACAATATAAGATCTGTCAATATCCTGAGAGCTATAAGCAAATAGAACAGAATCATGAGTTAAATCCCATATTTTTAATTCTTTTTCCAGATTTAGAGTTATTGCCCTTTCACCAGAACTTGTAATAACCGAATGAGTGATGGGGCTTGAATCTTTTATAGTATCCTGAACCTCGTAGAAAGGTGAGCGAATAATTGTTTGGCCATTTTTTAGTTTCCTATTTATTGAAGGCAATAGGTATTCATTTCCATCAGGCATTATAAGGGAAGATCGAATCTTCTTGTTATTTGAAAGTGTAGATAAAATTTGGCCCGAAGTACCATCATGTAATGATGTTTGGGTCCGTCCGAAAGAAACTATTTTATTATTCCTGTTATAACATACACCTTGATTTCCCATTCCTCTCGCTGTAAGCTTTATGTACTTTGAATTTATGTCTAGAACAGTAACTTCTCCATTGTAGTTTGCCAATAAAATAAGTGAATCATCTTGACTGAAAGTCTGAAATATTGAATTGGTACCTATTAGCCTGATTTCTTTTTCATAATTAAGCTTATCTTTCCTAATGGATTTTGGCTGTATTTTTAGTTGTATTTTATTTCCAGTTTTATTCGGTATTTCCCAAAGATGAGTGTGGTTTTGGCCTGTTCCAATATTTTGCCAAGCAACAGAATCAGATGGGCGATAAAAAATGTCTACTTCTCTTTCTTTTTTAATTCCCTTCCAGGCAATAACTGTATCGGTACCTACAGAATATTTCTCACCTCCTTTGGGTAGAGCAAATTGTACACTTTCACTTTTTCCGCCAGTTAGACTTACTGATTTGATAGGGCAGTTTTCAATTAGGAATTTCAATGTTCCAGTCTGAATGCCCTCTTCTTGGGGTGAATATTGAAGGGTAAAGGTATTTTCCTGATTAGGAAGCAGTGTGTCAAAACTGAGAGGTGTAAGCAAATTATATGCACCATTATTTATTATTGATTGGTTTATTATGATCGGTGCGTTTTTAGGAATGAGTTTCACTTCCAGGCTTTTTGAGTTTCCGGGTTTAACATTTCCAAATAAAAGTTCTTTATGGCTAATATTTAATCTACTAACTTTTGATTCCGGGATAGAGTAAGAATAACTATAGCTTTTATTTTTGTATTCAATGGTTCCACTTCTATTTGAATTACAGCCATGTGGGGCTTTCCAAAATACCTTCCCATAAATACCTGATTGGATAGTGCTTAATAAAGACCTAAAGATACCTCCTAATTCAGTTTCAGATTGAGCAGATTCGTAATATGTGCCTCCGGTTTGTAATGAAATATCTTTTAGCTCTTGTGGCATTGGTAGGGTTACTGTAATATTATAAATTGTAATACCATATTCGTGCGCCAGGCTTATAACTTTCTCGCTGTCAATATTACTTTGTCCATCAGTTAAAAAGATTATTACTTTCTTATTCTTTCCAGATTTAGAAAGTTCTATCGCTCCCAAGGAATTATTCAGATAAGCTTCTGAATAACTGGTGCCTCCATATGCATTTAGGTTGTCCAGAGCTGCTAAAAGGCTGTTTCTGTTATGAGTGAAATCGCAGTTTAGTATAGAATTATCATTGAAACTGGATATTGCTATCTCTGAAACTTCCAGAGGTATTCTTGAAATGAAATTGTCAGCAGCATTTCTTACAATTCCCATTCTACTATTAGTCATAGAGCCGGAAATATCAAATACTAATAGTATTGATAGAGGTAACTCTTTGTATTCTGGATTGATAATCTTAATAATCTCCTTTGTCCTATTCTCTTCCATTATATTAAAGTCTTCTTCTTTAAAGAGAACTTGTTTTTTTTCAAAAGGATCATCGGAACTGATTACAGCCTCAATTATTGGGAAGTTTTTTGGATTTATATGAATAATGCTAGTTTCCTGAGAGAGAATTGTATGTGAAATAGAAATAAAAAATATTATTGCTAAATAACGCATAGTTGAATCTAAATTTTCAAACCATATTTGTGTCACTGATCCTTTTCATAACGTAATATACAGATTATTAGTATATTTCTTATTTCATTCCTTTTTCTATTATTAAAAGTTGAAAGTAAAGTTTATTCTAGAATTAATAATCAATTCATTTTAGTTTAATAGTTTTGTCTTCCTAATACAATAATATGAGTAAGTCGCATCAGAACGTACACGATTTAGAGCATTCAAGTATAAAGAAACTTCTTTGGAAGTATTTTCTACCAGCCTTTGCAGGAGTAATAATTAATTCTCTTTACAATATTGTTGACAGAATATTTATAGGACAAGGGGTAGATGAGTTTGCTCTTGCTGGATTAGGAAGTGTATTTCCGGTTATGCTTATTATTATGGCTTTTGGTATGTTGGTGGGAATTGGTGCTGGTGTTAGAGTTTCGATAAATCTTGGCAAAAAGGATTTTGATAGGGCAGAGAAGGTTTTAGGAACTGCTTTTGTTTTAATTATTATACTTTCATTATTCGTAACAGTCCTCGGATTTGTGATAAAAGAGCCAATGCTACGTTTGTTTGGAGCTGGAGATGCTACAGCTAAATATGCAAATGAATATCTGAATATAATTCTATTGGGTACACTATTTGGTACAATGGGCTTTTCGTTTAATAATATTATTCGTTCAGAAGGAAATGCCAAAATAGCAATGTATTCTATGCTACTAAGTGCCGGGACAAATATTTTGCTTGATCCATTATTTATTTTTGTTTTTAATATGGGGGTTAAAGGAGCAGCATTGGCTACTTTAATTTCTCAATTTGTTCTAATGATATGGGTACTCAAACATTTCAGAGGTCGATTTGCTGTTGTTAAGCTTAAGCTCAAGAATATAAAGCTTAATACAGAAATTGCATGGTATATTTTCGCTATAGGTTTTGCGCCTTTTTCAATGCAGTTAGCTTCCAGTGCTGTAATGGGTACCTATAACACTCAGCTTTTTAAATATGGTAAAGATATGGCTGTTGGGGCAATGAGTGTTATATTGAGCGTTACTATGCTGATTTTTATGACCATTATTGCTATAAATATGGCATCGCAGCCTATTATTAGTTTTAATCATGGAGCCAAGAATTATAAACGGGTAAAAGAGACTTTTATGACATGCTTAAGAGCAGCTTCGTATGTTGCTCTGGCAGGAACAATTCTGGTACAGGTTTTTCCCGTACAAATAATTAAAATCTTTAATAGAGAAAGTACCGAGCTATTAGAAGTAGGAGTGAGAGGACTACGATTATTTTTAATGGCCTGGCCAATTGTTGGTTTTCAGATAGTTGTTAGTAACTATTATCAATCTACCGGTAAAGCCGGAATTGCAACAATACTTTCATTACAGCGGCAGGTAATTTTCTTAATTCCGATATTGCTATGGCTACCAAGTGTTTTGGGGCTTACTGGAGTTTGGATTTCGGGTCCAATTTCTGATACTCTGTCAGGTATTGTTGTAGCTTTCTTTTTATTTACAGAACTTAAAAGGATAAATAAAAATATTGCTCTACAAGCTAATTGATGTTTTAATTAAGATGGATAAAATAAGAAAGTATAAATATTCATGCACACCAAGAGTATTAATAGTTTTTGTGTTTTTATTTTCGAAAGCAACTCTGTTTTCGCAAAAAAAAGATATAGTAGTTCCTAATTACCAGCAGGAGATTATGAATTATAGTTTAAAGCTTGGATTTCTCAATATTGGCGACGCTACTATTAAATTTATTTCTACCAATAATTGTAATGGAGCTAAAATTCATGCAGAAGCTAAGAGTAGTGGTTTTGTTAAAATGTTTAAGGATATTCACTATAAGTTCGAAAGCTGCATGGATACCACAACAGGACTTCCATCTCTTGCAAGCAGAAGAATTACTGAAGACGATTTCTCAAGTTTGAATGAAGTTGATTATTTTCACACTCTAAGAATGGATTCTTCGGTTATCTATAGTCAAGAGACAGATTCCTTAGTTGTTCCTAAAAACATTTTTGATATACTAACCGGCTGTTACTATTTTAGAGCGAACTGCATTACTCAAGATCTCCCAGTTGGTCATGCAGATACAATTGTAACTTTTTTTATCGATGAGGTATGGGATTTAATAATTCGTTATGCTGGCGAAGAAACAATAAAGACCAAGTTTGGTATGGTGAAATGCATGAAGTTTATGCCAGTTACCGAGGTGAGTAGGTTTTTTAAGGGCCACGATGATTTGAGTATATGGGTTACAAAGAGTGGAAGGAATATACCTGTGAGGTTTGAGATAAACCTTAGAGTGGGTTCTCTTATTGCTGAGATAGATAGTTATCAGGCTCCTAAGAAGTAGGTTAGTTGAGATTTGAAGAGAAGTGCAATTGTTTGATTAGTGAATAATAACCTGATACATTAAACAAGCATATTTGACTCTACAAGCCGACGAATAGTCCTGTTTGCCATGACTTTTATCGGGTTTTGCGGGTTAAAAAGAAAAGGCCACTTCATATTGAAGCAGCCTTTAGATATTTTAAGTTCTGGACGATTACTACCAGATTTTTATTCTCTCACTTTCTGGTTTCCACATAGCATCACCTTCTTTAGTTGCAAATGCTGCATGGAAAGCATCAACATTTAATAACGGACCAGTAGCACGGTACATACCAGGGCTATGAGGATCAGACATAACCTGTGTTCGAAGTGACTCATCTCGGTATTTAGTTCTCCAAACAGTTGCCCACGAAAGGAAGAAACGTTGTTCTTGAGTGAAACCTTCAACCTCAGCAGGTTTTTCATGTGTTTCGAAGTATTTCTGCAAACCGTCAAAAGCAACATTAACACCACCCAGGTCGCCAATGTTTTCACCAAGTGTTAGTTTTCCTTGAACATTTAGCCCTTCAAGAGGTTCGTAAGCATCAAACTGAGCAACTAGCTTTTCTGAACGCTCATCGAATTTTGCTTTATCTTCTTCGGTCCACCATTCCTTCATGTTACCGTTTTCGTCAAAACGAGAACCCATATCATCAAATCCATGAGAAGCTTCGTGGCCGATTACTGCACCTATACCACCAAAATTAATAGCAGGATCTGCTTGGAAATAATAGAAAGGAGGTTGAAGTATTGCTGCCGGGAACACAATTTCGTTATTTAGTGGACTATAATATGCATTTACAGTTTGTGGGTTCATGTGCCATTCTTCTTTATCAACAGGTTTCCCGTTTTTCGCAATGTTTTCTTCGTGTTTAAAGCGAGAAGCATGTAAAACGTTATCGAAGTATGAATATTCATTGCCTTCTTTTTCAACAATAAGAGAGCTGTAGTCTTTCCATTTGTCGGGATATCCAATTTTAACAGTAAAGTTTGCTAGCTTAACATGAGCAGCCTTCTTAGTTTCATCACTCATCCAGTCAAGTGCATCAATTCTTTCTCCAAATGCAAGAAGAATGTTGTCTACCATTTCTTTAGCTTCAGCTTTAGCTTCTGGAGGGAACACTTCATCTACATAAAGTTTTCCTAATGCTTCGCCTAATGAGCCATTAGTTTTTCCTAAAACTCTTTCCCAACGAGGTTTCATAGCGTCTGTTCCGCTAAGAACTTTACCATAAAAATCAAAGTCAGCTTGTACTAATTCTGAATTAAGATATGGAGCAGCACGATTAACTATGTGCCATTTTAAGTACCACTTAATATCATCAATATCATTCTCGTTAAGAATATCCTCAACAGCTGAAATGACTTTAGGTTCTGTAACAATTACTGTATCGTGTTTTGTAATTCCCTGACCTTCAAAGTAACCATTCCAATCAACCGATGGAGATAGCTTACTTAATTCAGAAATTGTCATCTTGTTATATAGAAGCTGAAGATTTCTCTGTTCAATTGGAGTTAAAGATGCTAGAGCTATCTTGTATTCAATATCATATACTTTTTGAGCTTCATTTGAATAATCTCTTTTTTCATCGTTGCTTAGATTAAGCATGCGACCGATATGTTTAATATACTTTTCCCTAGTTTCCTTAGAAGCTTCATCATCTTTCGTGTAGTAATCACGATTAGGAAGTCCTAGTCCATTCGCGCCAAGATATAAAGTGTTTATATCACTTTGCTTCAAGTCAGGTGCAATATCACCTCCAAAGAACCCGCTGAAACCAAGAATGTGCATTTTTATAAGAACATTCTGAAGTTGAGCAGTATTTTCTATGCTTTCAACTTTTTTAAACCATGGCTGAATAGGTTTTGTTCCACGTTTTTCAGCCAAAACAGAGTCCATTCCAACAGCATAGAAATCTGCAGCTTTTCTTTGGTCAGAACCATCAACATAGCTTTTATCTTTGGCTGCTTTCTCAAGAATTGCAAGCACAGTTTCGTTATTGTTTTTACGAAGTTCATTGAAACTACCCCAGCGGCCTTCATCCGCAGGTATTTCGGTAGCTTCTTGCCATTTGCCATTTACATAACTGTAAAAGTCTTGTGTAGGATCTACGGAGGTGTCCATGTTGCTCAGGTCGAGGGTTACGACCTTACCAGTGTTGTTACCACATGCACATAAAAAAATAGATAATACAGCCATGTATGAAAAATGTAACAGATGTTTTCTTTTCATAATAGAATAAATTGATTTTTAATAAGTTGCTTGCTCTTTATTATTTCACCAGCGCAGAAATCCAACACAATTTTAAGGTTTTTATTTTAATTTAACAATATGATTTTTGTTTTAAAATATTCAAGTAATATCACGCAGTGTTTTTATATAGTTACTTACAAAGTTAGATTCTTTTGGCCATTCAGTAATTAGATTGTAGTTTTAAGGAGGGTCTATCGGTGTTTACATTCGATAATATACCGGATGAGAATATGCGTTCAAACTTGCTCTTAGAGCTAAAACGAGTTCTGAAAAAAGGTGGAGCTATTATTCTCCTAGACTCTACGCCGGAATTGTATACAAATGAATGGGCTTCTTTTTCGACTAAAAATTTCCCGGAAAATAAAACAGCTAGAAGTGGAGATGTTGTAAAAGTAATTATGAACGATATTCCTGATAAACGACCCGTAGAAGATGTTATCTGGTTTCCCGATGATTACAAAGCTTTATTTGAAAGTGCGAATTTAAAATTAGTAGAAACACATAAACCTCTTGCCCGTATAGAAGGACCATATAATTGGATTATGGAAACCAAAATTGCACCTTGGATAATATATGTTTTACAAAGGGATGTTGTTTAGTATAATTTAATTCGGAATTTGCAAAAATGCAACATGAGTTTAAATAGGTTAATGTTAACCAGCTAGCATAAAAAAGGCTGGTTTGTACCAGCCTTTATGCTATTTATTTTATCACACTATAAATGAAATTTATTTACCTGCTATGAACATCTGCGCCGCTGTTTGCGTGAACGTTTTTATGTTCTGGATTCCCTGAATAGTAAACATCACTTGCAGAAGAAGCATGTATGTCAATGCTTTCCGTTGAATGAACTTTAGCATCAGAGCCACCAGACACATTAAGTTTACAATTCTCGGCAATTAAGTTGGAAGCAGATATATCACTTCCGCCTGATGCTTCAATCTCAAGTCTATTTGTTTTTCCACTCAAATCAAAATCTGAGCCGTGTTTTGCATAACAAATTATTGATTGTGCTGTGAGTTTTGCTTCAATATCACTTCCGTGCTCAGCAGAGAAAAGAACAGATTCTTTAACCTTCGCATTTAGCTCGGCATCGGAACCACTGGTTAATTTACATGAAACTGAGTTTGCTTCTAGATCGAGTTCTATGTCGCTTCCGCTTTTACATTGAATTGTTAGATCGTCGCAAACAAGCATGTTTCTTGATTCAACATCTGAGCCTGATGAGGCTTTGATCGTATTTAATTTCTTTACAGTAACAACGGCTGTCATTTTTTTCGCCTTGTAAATACTACCTTCGACATAAATTTGCAGTTCATCTCCTTCAACTTTAGCGATTATCTTTTCTTGAAGATTTTCATCAGTGACTATAATCACTTTATTTGAATTTCCTTGGGTAATTTCAACATCAATTCCATGGCTTACAGAAAGCTTGCTGAATTCAGCTACTTTTCGTTCGTCTTCAGTAATATTCCCATTTCCGGTAGTTGATTGACCTGTAAGACTTAAGGTCGCTGTGGAGAGAATAATCAATAGGGTTTTGAAGAATTTGTTTCTCATCTGAAGTAAATTTTAATTAGTAAATAGAATAACTTAAGCCAATATATTGTTGCTACTAATTAGTGTCTGCAAGAAAACTACTCTGAGCGTCATTGCAAGCGAAGCGTGGCAATCTCAAGCTACTGACTACCAATGCAAACAGATTATCTTCGATGAGCTCGCAAGCTTCGGTTGCTTCGTTCCTCGCATTGACGGAACTTATTAAGTTTTCTTGCAGACACTAATTAATAAGACGATATAATTTTGGAAATGCTGCATTAGCCATATAATTTCCATTTTAATTCTAAGAAATTAGCTGAGTATTTTATTAGAAATAAAAAATATATTGAGGATTTTTTCTGCGGGAAGAAACTTAGAAAAAATCAGTTGTCTAACCACAAGCAATAATTAATATTACAGATTCACATCAAGTAAATTTTCCTGATTTATTTGTACTTTTTTCTTATAATATCGTTTCTCGATAACTCTTGTTCCGGTAATTGAATCGTGCCAGCCTGAAGCACTTTCGCCTAAAAATGAAAAAGCATTGAAAGGTATGAGTCGACAAAAAGACCTGCCTAGAATATTGCCGAAGGACGGTTTTTCGCCGTTCTCGGTAACCACAATTGTTCCGGTAATAAATTTTCCAACAGATTGTCCAAATGCAGCTTCAAATAAGGTGTAGTAAAATACGGCAATACTATAAACAATTAAATATTCTTCAAATCTATTTATGTCAGCTTTTCCATTTAGTAACAATACTACGGTGAATAAAATTGACAATACAATAACAATAATTCGGTCAACAAAGTAATTCGCGAATCTAATCCATCCATTTACGCGTCCTTCAATATACTCTGATTTATAGGGTGAAACATAAGAAGGTTTGTATACATCGGCCTCAGGATTGTTTTCAAATTTCTCACAAGAGCCAAAACGTGCTGGCTTTTCATTGGTTAGGTTGCAAAATAATCCTCTCTTAAAATTAAATCCTTTATGTTTGCACCTTTTGCATTGTTCAAACTTGTATGACATTACGATAGATTTTGTGAATATTACATTTAACGATTCCGAGCAAAAAAGGATACAGAAATCAAGAAAATAACATTTTTTAAATTTTATTAAGGAACCCAGGAAACTGATTCCATCAATAAATTTACTTTATATATAGGGGCTATACAAAAGGTATTGAGAGCCCCTAATTTGTTGAAAAAAGATGCTGTCAAAAGAGTCTTACACCTGTTAATGCTCTTTTCAATTGAAAGGTTGGCATTAAATTTTTAAACAGGCTCCTCTTTTCTGATTAAGTCTTTATTGATTAATAAGTTCTTTTATTTCTAAAAGGTGCAATTCAAAATGTACCAGGTAGCCTTCAATCATTTCCCCAAGAGTTACAGAAGTACCTTCAAAATCTTTCCAGACATTACTCAAGCGTGTTGGATCAATATTTAAGAAAATATGCCCTAGGTGAAGGTTGAAATACTTCCACATATTAATCATCTTGCTCCAATCTTCCTGCTGATGATTTTGGATAGAAATCCACATATCATTATCTTGTCTGTAATCAGGAAAGTCAAGCGTTTTGTTGTATTGTAAGCGAACAATTCGCTGATGATTGTTAGACGCTGAATCAATCATGTGACCTAAGATTTGTTTGATAGTGCGGTTTTGACTGTTTCGTCTTTCTGTTCTAACGTCTTGAGGAAGCTGTAATAATTTCACTTCCCAAATGTTAATTAGTTCTTCTATTCTATCTGTAATGTCCTGAAAATCTGTTTTGTTATCCATGTCTAAAATAATGTTCTTTAAAAGATAGTTTAAATATTATTTATAGAACTATTTCTGTACCAGAAGCCCTTATGCTTATTTAAAATTTCAGCGAATAGCTTTACAATTCACATCAATTTTACTTTTTCTTTGAGGCTAAAACATCATAAATAACATTTAATAATAATCTTAAAAAAAGTTTAACTTTCTCAGCTAAAATAATAACAATATTTCAGTATTTACTTTTGGGTTTAGTCTTATTCGCAATGTTTTTCTTTTTTTGTAGCTTTTGATGTCATCCTCACACTAAACTTATTATATTTGAAGGCATTAAAATTAGCATGTATGAGATATTTATTGTTATTATCATTTCTATTACTTTTTGTTTCATGTAAAAAGGAGGATCCGATAGAAGAAATAAGAAGACAAGCGGTAATAGATGAACAAATAATTTCCGACTACCTGAATGAGCATAATGCTACTGCTTTGCGACATGATGTGGAATATAATGAAGTTGAGTATGGCTTATACTATAACATTACTAAGGAAGGTTCGGGAGCATATCCATTAACTACTAGTACTGTTAGTGTAAAATATGATGGTTATCTTCTTGATGGGACGCAATTTGACTCATCCGAAAATATAGGTGGATTATTCGTTACTAATCTTCGGAATGTTATCCCCGGATGGACATTTGGAGTTCCATTGATGAGACCCGGAGGAAAGGCAAGATTTTATATTCCTTCCGGCTTGGCATATGGTCCTAGTGGTGCAGGTATAATTCCTGCAAATGCAGTATTAATTTTTGATATTACATTGGTTAATTACCAATAAAAAGAGAATGACTTTATTCTTCTAGTAAAATACTATTAACTAGTTTGCTTATCTCTTCTCCTTTAGTTAATACCATCATATGGGAGCCATCTTTAATTAAGTAATCAGCTTTTATGTTTTTAATTGGAAGTGTATGATCATTTGTTCCATGGATATGAATAATATTTTCAGGCGTATTCGCTCTTTGCCAACGAATTATCATGTTAACAGTTCGCTTTAAAAACTTCGCATCTTTATCGTTGAGCATTTGATCGAAAATTTCCTTTCCAATTTTTCGATCAGGTTCTACTAATGGTTGAGCTACTTTTGATCCTGCTTTATATAATCTGGGAGGAATAATTTTGTTTATTGGGAAATATTGCATGAAACGATATCTCCCTGGAAGTTCCTTCCTGTTTTTTGCACTAGAAATAATAATGGTTTTATGTGGATTAACAATTTCTTTCAACTCCACAGAAAGCATGCCGCCCAATGAAACACCAATTAAAGAGAAGCTTTCTGTAGTGTCGATTTGCTTCGCCAGTACTTGAGCATATTCCTGTAGGGTTATATTTTTCTCTGGTCTTTTTAGTAGAATGTCCCTAGTTTCAAATTTCTCGTCAAGTGTTAGATTGCTGAAAAGCCTGTAGTCAGCTCCTTGTCCGGGAATGAGATATACCTTATGTTTATTAATACTCATTGTATCTTGCGCCATTAGGCTGTTAAATTGAAGAAGTAAAATAACAATTGATAATGCATATCTTATTAAACTCATTCTTAAAAATAGTTAATTCACATAAGAACTCAGGTAACAGTGTATTTAAATGTTAAAATTATTGATGAAAGCAACCTTTTTATTTAAGCACTTACTTTACTAATAAACCAATTAATAGAAAACCAAAATACCATAAAAAATGAAAGTGAAATTAGTGATAATATTATTTGTAGGATTAGGCGTGTTATTGAGTTCTTGTGAGGAAATTTCAACTAAAGTTACACCGTCTAACAATATTTCAACACAAATAAAAAGTGTGGGAAATTATAGCGGCTTACATGTTTCAAATGCATTTACAGTTTTTGTAGAATTCTCCGAATCCGAAGAAAGTATTGAGATAGAGGCCAATGATAATCTTCATCAATATATTGATGTATACACTTCGGGAGATAAGCTTATAATTAAGCTAAAAGATAATATTAATATCAAGAACGGACATGCAACATTAAAAGCATATGTAACTACCAAATATCTTTCTGAATTTGATGCTTCAGGTGCTTCATCTATTACACTGCAAGATGAACTTATTACCTCTGATTGTTCAGTGGAGTTATCAGGAGCAAGTTTTTTTAGGGGAGATGTTAATGTTGGTCAACTTAGTATGGATGTTTCTGGTGCCTCAATTGTTGATATTGCAGGAAAAACAACCGATTGCTATATTGATGCGAGCGGAGCAAGTTCAATAAAAGATTATAGCTTGAATGTCGATTTTCTGAATGTTGATTTATCAGGGGCGAGCAATGTCTACCTTACGGTTTACAAAGAACTTGATGTTGAAGCTTCAGGAGCATCATCTGTGTATTTTAAAGGAGATGGTCTAATTACTCATCAGAATCTTTCAGGAGCTTCTAACGTGCATAGGACAAATAATTAGAGCTAAGTAATAGGTATACAATATGGTTGCGTTAGGGTCATCTTCATGAGGAAGGTGGCCTTTTTTTCAAAAAAATAGTATGTATTCGGGAATGGAAAAATAAAAGATTTGCAGGAAAGACTGTTGGGTCAAAAATATTAGCTGTAAGGTGAAAGAGTAATCTATCTTATTGAATTTAACCATAACAGCGCATCAATCCCCCAAGGGACAATCGCATCGCTATGGCCAATAGTGCTGTCTTGTGTTATTTTTAGTAGTAGTAATTCCGAACTAACTCCCTTATCTAAAAAGTTCTTGTAAATTTTATCTGATTGCGTGGAAGGAACACTGCTATCACCCACACTGTGATAGAATTTCAGCTTTAAATTAGTATTCCAGGCAGTTGCACTGTTTGAAGTAAGTTCGGTTCTTAAATTTTGAAAATCTGCACCATCTTCAAAATTTTCTATCATATTTGATGTAAGTAATTCGCTAATTGAATTAGTGAGCTCTTTGTTTATGCTGGTATTGCAAGAATTGCCATCGAACAAACCAGGAATTGAGCCAGCATATGGCTGGTTAAAAAACAAACTCAAGGGCTCATCTAAAATTCCATTTTGTCTTCTTGATTCAATAAAATAAGGTAAATAATGAGGGGTATTATATTGTTCCTGATTTAATAAATATTTTGACATTTCCATTAAGTCGTATGCTCCAGCTCCACAAGCTGCAGCCAAAGGAGAAAAATCTTTGTTTGCTGTTAACTCCAATTCTTTGACAGCATTTAGCGTAGCCCATCCGCCCTGGCTGTATCCCATCATAAATATCCGACCATCAAATTTGGCATTAAAACCTTTAATGCTAATCAATTCCTCAGCTGCTTTCATTAAATTAATAATTGCACTATTGCTCGATTCTTTATGGTGATAGGGGTGAAGTAAACTTTCTGAATCGCCGAATCCTATATAATCAGGTATTGTAATTATATAGCCATGACTAGACATTGTGCCTATTAAATTGAACAGGGTATTGTTTGTGTTGACAGTGGGTGCATTTGAATGGCAGGTATTTGTCCCATTCTGAAAACTTAAAAAAGGGTAATTTCCTTCTGTGTCAGGAATACACATCAAACCAGAAGCAGTTATTTCTTCACCTCTGAAAATAGTATTGTATGAAATTCTATAAAACTTAACACCTGAACTTATGTCAGGAACAAGAGCTGTTATTTCTGGATATAATACTTCTCCCAGAATCATAAGGTTTTTAACTTGTTCTGATGTATACTCTTTTATAAGTTCCGATTTAATATAATAATCCCCTGGAATATCAGTGTTTTTTTCTTTCTCACAAGAGGTGAAGAGGAATATAACAACAGTATGGAAAACAACAATTCTTAATAAAAAATTTTGAATTTTTTCCATGTTTTCAGGGATTATTGGAGTATATGCAAATTTAAGGAACTTATTAACTAAAAAGAAATAAGCCTTTCGTTTTTGAGAAGAGTTTTTATATTAAATGAAGAAAATATTAATGCTTTCTATTATATTCCAAGAACATCTTTAAAAGCTTTCTCAAAGGTGTCCTTTGGAAGTGCACCCATTGCCATCTGAGGTTGGCCCTTCATCGGAACAAAAAGTAAAGAGGGGATGCTATGAACTCCAAAAATAGCAGCAAGTTCTTTTTCTGCTTCGGTATCAACCTTATATATATTTAGTTTGCCATCATATTCTGAGGCAAGTTCTTCAAGAATAGGAGCAATGGTTCGGCATGGACCGCACCAATCTGCATAAAAATCAATTAAACAAGGTTTATTGCCTTCGAATTTCCAGTCTTTATTTGCTTCGAAATTGAAAATCTTTTCTATAAAGGTTTCCTTAGATAGATGTTCTACCATGATGTTCTTTTTTTAATCCTAAGATAGAACAGAAATCCATTGTCAATGTTCATCTTAATTGAATTGATAAAATCAAATTTCGGGGTTCTTAAATAAATTGTAATTTTGCCAACCATATTGAGTATAATGAATAAATATTTAGACTTACCGGTTTTTAAAGTTATTTCTGAGATAGTTGAGGAAACAAATCAGCAATGTTTTGTAATAGGAGGATTTGTGCGCGACAAAATTTTAAATCGGTCTACAAAAGATGTTGATATAGTTGTAGTTGGCAGCGGAATTGAATTAGCAGAAAAGGTTGCCAAGAAAATGGGCAACCGTCCGGTAAATGTCTTTAAGAACTTTGGTACAGCCATGGTAAACTTGCCCGAAATTGAGGTTGAGTTTGTCGGAGCCAGAAAAGAATCTTACCAAAGAGATAGCAGGAAACCAATTGTTGAAAACGGAACCCTTCAAGACGATCAAAAGCGACGCGATTTCACTATTAACGCTCTGGCAATCTCGCTGAATAAAGAAAGCTGGGGAGAATTGGTTGATCCCTTTGGAGGGGTTAAAGATTTAAATGCAAAAATACTACGAACACCATTAAACCCAGATATTACATATAGCGATGATCCATTGCGTATGATGCGGGCGATTAGATTTGCAACGCAACTTAATTTCACTATTGAAAAAAGCTCTTTTGAGGCCATTAGGCAAAATGCTGAAAGAATAAAAATTATTTCTAAGGAAAGAATTATTGATGAGCTGAATAAAATTATACAGTCTCCAAAGCCCTCTATCGGTTTCCAATTGCTTGAGTCAAGTGGCTTGCTCAAGATAATTTTTCCGGATATGCAAAAGTTAGAGGGTGTTGAGGTAAAAGAAAAGAGAGCACATAAAGATAATTTTCACCACACACTTCAGGTATTAGATAATTTATCGGAGAAAACAGATAAGCTATGGCTTCGTTGGAGTGCTATTTTGCACGATATTGCAAAACCTCCAACAAAACGATGGGACGAAAAGGTCGGATGGACATTTCATGGTCATGAATTCTTGGGGGCAAAAATGGTTCCTAGAATATTTCGTCAACTTAAGCTTCCAATGGGGCACCCTATGAAGTACGTTCAGAAATTAGTCTTACTTCATTTACGACCTATTGTTCTTTCACAAGAAATTGTTACCGATAGTGCAGTACGTCGCTTGCTGTTTGATGCAGGAGATGACATAGACGATTTAATGATGTTGTGTGAGGCAGATATAACCTCAAAAAATGATGCAAAGGTTAAACGTTACCTTAAAAATTTCCAGATAGTACGTGAGAAACTAAAGGATATTGAAGAGAAAGATGCTGTTAGGAATTTTCAACCACCTATTTCAGGGGAACATATAATGGAAATTTTTGGCATAATGCCAGGAAAAGAAATAGGCATAATAAAAAATGCAATTAAGGAAGCTATCCTGGAAGGTGAGATTCATAATAACTATACCGAAGCACATCAAATGATGTTGAAGTTAGGTAAAGAGCTTGGATTAGAAGTAAAATAGACTTGTAGTTTAGCCTCATTATAAATATTATTGGTTATGAGAATATTTCAAGTCTTTTAAAAATATTTAGAGTCTGTTTGCAATTCTCGTTAAAATATACTCCCTCTCCTTATGAGTTCATACTGTTAATTATAACGTTTCATATTATTGGTGTTCACTATAGGGTATAGTGAAATAGAATTTTGTTCCACGCCCCAAACTTGATTCGTACCAAATATCACCACCCATAACTGTAACAAGACTGTGTGAAATAGAGAGTCCAAGACCAACACCTTCAAATAAATGTGTTTCTGTCTCGTTAACTTTTCGAAAACTTTCAAAAACACCATTACCAATTTCTTTTGGTATTCCTATACCACTATCTGAAACATAAAAAGTTAAAAAACCATTATCCTGTTTTGAGAAACCAAATTTCACAGAACCTTTCTGAGTAAATTTTATTGCATTGCTGATTAAATTGGAAAGTACTTGTTTTAATCGTATTGGATCAAGTGAACAAATAAAAGTGTCTCCAAAGTTGCCGGTATCAATAATTAATTCGATGTTTTTTTGTTGGGTTTGCAACTTAAATGATTCAAAAAGTTGTTTAATGATTTCTATTACATTTACTGGTTCAATATTAATAACCAACTGATTTGACTGTATCCGGGACATTTCCAAAATATCATCTATCAGAACTAGGAGTGCTTCGCTATTTTTTTTGATTAATGATATGAGTTCTTTCCTTTCCCTTTTTTGTAGCTTCAGATTGTCCAGTAAAGATGAAAATCCGATTATAGCATTCATGGGGGTGCGTATCTCATGACTCATATTTGACAGGAAGGCAGTTTTCAATCTGTTGCTTTCCTCAGCTTTCTTCATTGCAGCTACCAGGTCTGCTGTACGTTCTTTAACTAAATTCTCCAGATGGTTGCGGTGATGGTTCAGTTCATCGTTTTGACTTTCAATTTCTTCTTGCTTTTCTTCGAGTTGAATTGTCCTTTCTTTTACTTTTTTTGCGAGCAATGTTTTTTGTTCTCGTATTTGGTAGACCCTGAAATTGATATAGGAAATTATAGAAAATATTATCGCAAACAATGTTACAGCCCTGAACCACCAGGTTTTCCATATTGGAGGCCGGATAGTAATCTTAATTGATGTGCCTTCTTCGTTCCAAATCCCATCATTATTTGATGCTTTAACCCGGAAAACATATTCTCCAGGATCAAGATTAGTATATGTTACATATCGCCTAGTAGCATCTGTATAATTCCATTCTTTTTCGAACCCCTCCATTTTATAAGCATATTTATTTTTTTCAGGGTTAGTATAGTTAATTGCTGTAAATCCAAATGAGAATACCGATTGCAAATGTGTGAGCGTAATTTCTTTGGTTTCGCTGATGTGTTTTTCTAGGGGGGAGTCTTTTGTTCCCCAAGTTACAGGTTTATTGAAAATTTGAAATTCGGTAATGTATACTGGGGGAACTGTGGTGTTAGCCTTTATACTATCTGGAAAGAAAGAATTAAAACCTTTATACCCTCCAAAATAGATTTCTCCTTTGCGTGTTTTAAGAAAAGATTGCTGGAAAAACGAGTTGTCCTGTAAACCATCTTTTTTATTGAAATTTTCAAATGTTTTTGCTTTGGTGTCGAATTTACTAATGCCATTATTAGTAGAAACCCAAATATTACCATTGTTGTCACAAACTACACCATTCACAATGTTACCAGCAAGGCCATTATTTTTATTATAGGCCTGTAAAATTGTACCATCTGCTTTTATCTGACATATTCCTTTATCCGTTCCCACCCATAAGTTTTTGTGCAGGTCTTCGGCTATAGCTTTAATGTTTTTGGATGGCAAATGTTTATAAACAATAAAAGAGTTATCTATGCTATTGTAAAGGTTTAGCCCATTATCTGTACACAGCCATATATTTCTGTCAGTATCTTCAAATATATACCATACTTTTATACTACTTAACGATTTGGCATCATTTTGATCTGGAGTAAAGCGTTTTATTACTCCCTTATTTTTGTCGAATAAATCTACACCAACATTGTGTATTGCTAACCAAAAAATTCCTTTGTGGTCGACAATGCAATGCCAAACAGTTGTTCCTGATATGCTGGAAGGGTCTTTGTCATCAGGCATATAGCAATGAAACTCACCTGTTTTTCTTTTAAATTGGTTGAATCCTGAGATCCAGGTTCCTATCCATAGGTCTTTGTTATTATCTTCGGCAATACAACGTATAGTATTACTGCTAATAGAGAATGAATTGGCAGGGTCGTGTTTATAGCTTTTGAAATTGGCGGTTTGCGGGTTGAATAAATTAAGACCATTATTGTCAGTACCTATCCATATCATGCCTTGAGAATCTTCGTAAAAGCATCCGATCATATTTGATGATACTGTATTAGAACTATTAATGTTATGCCTGAATAGCTTAAATGCCTTTTTTTGGGGATTATATATATTTAATCCACCACTTGAAGTGATACACCATATTATCCCTTCATTATCTTTATATATCTCCCAAACTCCATTATTGCTTAGTCCATTTTCGTCCTCTTCAGTATACATTATGTATTCAAAAGTTTCTGAAATCTTATCGAAACGGTTTATTCCTCCCTGGTCCACTCCAATCCATAAATGCTGGTTATCCTCTTCAATGACACTGTTTACAAATGTCCCATTTGTTCCCAATCCGTTTCCGTTCGAATTGAATAGTCTGAATTTTTCAGTAGCAGGATCGAAGGAAATTAAACCTTCTTGATACGAAGTAATCCATATTAAATCATCTTTATCAATATATAACCCTTTTATTGTTCTTATTCGGTTAATGGTCGTATCTATGTAGCTTGTTATGTTCCCGGTTTCCGGATCAAAGCGTTTAATGCCAGGTAGGCCTGCTGCAACAAACCAAAGGTTTCCTTTTGAATCTTCGTTTATAGAAATTTTACCTACACTATTTTCAATCGGATAACGAATAAATTGTTTTGTTTCTGGCACCCATTTATTTAAACATTTTCCATCTGTAGATATCCAAAGATTTCCTTTTGAGTCATTAAATAAGCTAAAGATACTGTTGTTATCTATACTATGAATATCTGCGGGATTATTGCGGAATACGGTAAAAGAATCACTCTCGGGTAAATATAAATTCAATCCATCAACCGTTCCTATCCATACATTATTGTTACTATCTTCAGCTATATCTACAATATTACTACTGCTGATTGTTCCGGCTTGAATATCGTTGTGGTTGTATGTTTTTATTTTGTAACTGTCATATTTATCAAGGCCAATTTCGGTACCAATCCAAAGGTAATCCTTGCTGTCTCTGTATATGCATTTAATACTATTGGTAGATAACCCGTCTTCAGTGGTAAGGTATTCGAACTTATATTGAGCGTTTCCATATATGCAAATAAAAAGCAATAAAATTGTGAGAAGATTTTTCATGTCAACATTTGGTATTATGAAATCCAAGTAGTTTTCAGAAAGTCTGGCATTTATTTATAATGCCTTCCTTTGGTTCCCCTTCTCCTTGATTTGTAGTGACAAAATAAGGTGAAAGTTCTACCTGTTGATAGAGAACCGTTTTACTTTTAAAATATCAAATAGAAGATTTTCTTTGTTATTCCCATTGAATATTAGGTTTAATGTAGTCTTGCTACTGATTCAAAATTTTTAGTTTGCTATGCGTTTTAAAATAATACTATTAATAATGCCAATCAAAGGTTGTAATATATTGAAAAAAATCTTATTATTTGCTCCATTCAGAAGAAATCCTTTTTACTTCTGTCTCAGTTAATGATATTACTGTCTGTAAACAGGTTTGGTCAAAAACTGTAAACAGGATATTCTTTAGTGATAGGATATATATGGATTTCGCCCTGAATCCACAAATGATTATAATTTAGAATTTTACTCTTGAAAAAGGAATTAAAGGAATATCTGATATAACTAAAAGAATATTTAAGTCTGCTGATGCTCTGTTTTGAACTGCTGTGTTATTAGATTTGATAAACAGGTAATTAGATGAAGTGCAATATTTAGTTCTGATTTAAGGGAAGAATATTTTATTAAGAATCTCCATTAATTTCTCTTTGACTATAGGATTCTGGATAAATGAATGAAATTCACATTTTAAATATTCAGCTTTATTATCTTTAAAAGCAAAGCCTGTTTGAGCAACAATTATCTGTTTTGGTTTTATTTGTCGAATACGCATGGTTGCTTCTATTCCATCCATTACAGGGAGTTTCATGTTCATTAAGATTAAGTCGAAGTTATTGGCTTCAACCATATTTACTGCTTCTTGGCCATTTTGTGCCCAGGCTATACTGGCTTTTGTCTTTGTCAGATAAAAAACGAGTAGTTTATAATTAGTTTCATCATCTTCAACAATAAGAATCTTTTTATTTTCAAGATTAGGTATTTTATATTCAGGTTTATTTTGTGACTCAATTGGCTCAATATGATTATTGCTGTTATTGTAGGGTATTGTAAAATAGAAACTTGTTCCCTGGCCCAGAGTCGATTCGTACCAAATGTTACCACCCATAGCTTTAACAAGACTGCGTGAGATAGAGAGCCCTAGACCAACACCTTCGAATAATTGATTCTTTATTGAATCAATTTTTAGAAAGCGTAGGAAAATAGATTCACCAGCTTCTTTTGGTATTCCTATGCCACTATCTTTAACATAAAAGGTTAAAAAATCTTTATCCTGAATAGTAATACCAAATTTAACAGAACCTTTTTGAGTAAATTTTATAGCATTGTTGATTAAATTGGAAAGTACTTGTTTTAAACGTATTGGATCAATCGAACATATTAAAGTATCGCCAAATTCTCCTGTATCAGTAATTAATTCGATTCCTTTTGGTTGGGATTGAAGTTGAAAAGATGCAAAAAGTTCTTTTATGATTTCTATTACATTAATAGTTTTGTTGTTGATTATCAATTGGTTGGCTTGAATTCTGGACATCTCCAAGATATCATCTATTAACACAAGAAGTGTTTCACTGTTTTTTTTGATATAAGAAATAAGTTCTTCCTTTTCTATATTGGGTAGATCTGGATCGCTCAGTAAAGATGAAAATCCAATAATAGCATTCATTGGTGTGCGTATCTCATGACTCATGTTCGATAGAAAGGCACTCTTCAATCGGCTACTTTCCTCAGCTTTCTTCATTGCAGTTACCAGGTCGGCTGTGCGTTCTTTTACTAAATTCTCTAAATGGTTACGGTGTTGGTTCAGCTCATTGTTCTGAACTTCAATTTCTTCTGACTGTTCCTCTAGTTTATTAATTATTTCCTGTAAAATTTCTTTTTGAGACTGGAGCTCTTCATTCTGAATATATATTTTTTCTTGCTGTTCTTCAAGTTGGAAGGTTCGTTCTTTCACCATTTTTCTTAGCAACTCTTTTTGTTCTCGTATTTTGTTAGTCCTGTAATGGAAAAAGCTAATTAGTGAAATTAGTATTATACATATTACTAAAATTCTGAACCACCAGGTTTCCCAAAAAGGCGGAGTGATAATTATACTGATCGAGGTTCCTTCTTCGTTCCAGATGCCATCATTATTCGATGCTTTTACCCGGAATGTATATTCTCCCGGATTAAGATTGGTATAAGTAACATATCGCCTGGTTGCATCGGTGTAATTCCAATCCTTCTCAAATCCCTCCATTTTATAGGCATATTTATTTTTTTCAGAATTGGTGTAATTTATTGCAGTAAATCCAAATGAAAATACTGATTGTAAATATGTAAGTGTAATCTTTTTTGTTTCGCTGATGTGCTTTTGTAATGGAGAACCTTTAACGCCAAAAGGTACAGGCTTGTTAAAGATTTGAAATTCTGTTATATATACCGGGGGAATTGTCGTATTAACCTTTAAATTATCCGGAAAAAAAGCGTTAAATCCCTTAAAACCTCCAAAGTATATTTCTCCGGCACGGGTTATAAGAAATGATTCCTGAAAGAAAGCATTATCCTGTAAACCGTCTTCATTCGTAAAATTTCTGAATTCCTTTGTCTGGGGATCAAATTTGCTGACTCCATTATTAGTTGAAACCCAGATATTACCATCGTTGTCACAAACAATTCCATGAATGATATTGCCTGCCAACCCATCTGATTCATCATACATTTGGAGAATTGTACCATCAGCTTTAATCTGGCAAATTCCTTTTTCTGTACCCAACCATAGATTTTTGTCGTTATCTTCTGTAATAGCCTTAACATTATTTGAAGGCAAATCATCATAAACAATAAACGCATCGTTCACGCTGTCATATAAATCCAGCCCGTTGTTTGTGCAGAGCCAGATATTTCTGCTACTGTCTTCAAATATATACCATACTTTTGCATCACTTAGGGCTGTGGAATCATCTGGATCGGGTACAAAACGTTTTACTACTCCCTTATTTTTATCAAATAAATCGACACCAACATTGTGAATTGCTAACCAAAAAATTCCCCTGTGGTCTATGATATGGTGCCATACAGTAGGTCCGGAAAGGCTGGTAGGATCGGTTTCATCAGGCATATAACAATTGAATCTTCCTGTTTTCCTGTTAAAATGGTTCAAACCCCGGTTCCAGGTTCCTATCCACAGGTCCTTGTTTTTATCCTCTGTAATACATCGTATTGTGTTACTGCTAATACTATTTGGATTAGCCGGATCATGTTTGAAATGTTTAAAATTACCAGTCTGGGGATTTAAAACATTAAGACCATTGTCATCGCTACCTATCCATATCTTGCCTTGCGAATCTTCATGGAAACATCCGATAATATTTGAAGAAACTGAATTAGGATTATTAACATTATGTCTGTACAGCTTAAACTTCTCTTTTTTTTGGTTGTAAATATCTATACCTGCCCCAGAGGTACCTACCCATATAATTCCTTCTTTATCTTTATATAGCTCCCAAATACCATTATTACCCAGTCCATCACTATTATCATCATGCAGAATATATTTAAAAGTCCCTGAAACCTTATCAAAAATGTTTATTCCACCCTGATCAATACCAATCCACAAATGTTGGTTATCCACTTCAATTATACGGTTTATTAATTTCCCATTTGTACCTGTACCATTGCTGTTAGTGTTGAATTGTTTTAATTCACCTGTTGATGGGTCAAAAGATAACAAGCCTTTGTTATGCCGAATAACCCAAAATTTATCATCTTTATCGATGTAAAGGCTTTTTGTAATTTTCCCCAGATCAATAGTAGTATCAAGGTAATTTATAAATTCTCCGGTTTTAGGATAAAATCGATATATACCAGGGAGGGTCTCTGCAACAAGCCATAGATTCCCCTTTGAATCTTCTTCTAAAAATGAAGGCCCTGGTTCAGTTTCAATTTGATAACGAATAAACTGTTGCGTGGTGGGATTCCATTTATTCAGATACATCCCATAAGTTGTTATCCAAAGATCCCCTTTTGAATCTTTAAGAAAGCTGAAAATCCAATTATCATCAATACTATGAATATCTGCTGGATTATTACGGAATACCATAAAAGAATCACTTTCGGGTAAATATAAATTCAAACCATTAGTAGAGGCTATCCAAAGATTATTGTTGCTATCTTCTATGAAACCAGTAATATTATTACTACTGAGTGTTCCAGCCTGTTTCTCGTTGTTGCGGTATGTTTTGACTGTATAACTGTCATATTTGTCAAGGCCGGTTTCAGTGCCGACCCATAGGTAATCTTTGCTGTCTCTGTATATGCATCTAATCCGATTGGAAGAAAGGCCGTCTTTTGTGCTTAGATAATCAAATTTAATTTGGGAGTTTCCGTAAATGTTGTTTAAAAGCAACAAGATTGTAAGAAGAATTTTTATGTTAGCATTTGGTTTTACGAAGCGCTGGTAGTTTTCTGGAAGTCTGGTTAAAAGTCTAATAAATTCTTTCACCTTTCCCCGAATTATAGTAATAAAATTGCACAATAGTTCTGCTGGGTATAAGAGTACCAGTTTCACTATATATAAACCAAATAGGAGGTCTTTTTTATTATTCCCCTTAAACATTTGATTTTATTTTATTCATTCAGTCTTGCTATCAATGCAATAGTTATACTTTGTCTTAGGTTTTAAGATAATAAAATATTCATAATAAAAAAAGCATCAAAGGCTAAATAAAATAATTGATTGTTTGCTTTTATACCAGTAAACACAATTGATTCCCTTCTATATAGCCACATCCCAAACAGGAGTAAGATAAAATCAAATATTTTCTTTTGGATTAGGGGTTAAAAAGGTTGATATTCAAATAGAAAATAAACTTAGTGGTGTAATAGCAAATAGTAAAGAAATTATTAAACAACAGTTCGTATTAATGTTTAAATACAACAAGATTTTTTTGGAGCATTTTGCTCAATATAGATTCCAGGAAGAAGAACTGCGTTATTAGAATTGATAAGGTTCGTTCCAATGATTTGGCACGAAATTTTTTAGGGGTATGCACGTCTGTATTTGCATTTGACATAAACTTCTAAATCAGTGTGTCTGGCAAAATTGTTGCAAAATTATGGAGGAGGAACATGAATATGGTCCAGAGTGGATTATTTAACCCGGATTTATCATTTTTTGTTCATCCAAATAATAAATCCGGGTTTTTGTAAACAGTTATAACAGGCTTATTTGTATCAGCTACCCATTTTTACAGCAAGGAATAATGTACCTAAAACTACAAAAACGATTCCGACAGAAATTAAAAATCCTAGAATATCTTGTTTGTTCCATTTATAAACTTCTAATGAAGTGTTAGGGAGAAGCAGGACTTTTTCTGTGCTTTTTTGGTTCTTCAGTGCTGCTTCCAAATCTTGCTTATCTACTTCATGCCCCAGTCCTCTTACGCGAGTACGCATTTTAATAAAGAACTCCAGTATTTGTTTGTCGGTTTGAGGCGGTGTAAGCAGTGAAACCAATATTAATATTAAAAATGGAAAGATCAGACGTATTAGCATGCGAATAGTTTCATTAAAAGCATACGGCATTTTCTGTAAATTAAAGCCTAAATTATGTATCAGAATAAGTTCAGGAAACAGATATCCTCGGGCTTCAAGCATACCTTCATCGTTTGGAGCAGGGCTTTTTGACCAGAATATTGTTTTTTGAGGTAAAATAAAATTTTTGGTGAAACTTTGTCCAATCTGCAAAGGTTTAGGACATTCCCCTTGAACTGCACCTTCATTGTTGGATTTTGTCCATTCTGCAATCTCGGCATTACGTTCTTGGACTTCTAAATCACGTGCAATGTATGAACGTTCTAAGGGTGCTGGCTGGGTCATTAACAATAATTTCTCGCTGGTTCGAATCGATGGAAAAATTACGGGCAACAAAACAGGAATAAGATAAAAAATACCTAAGGTGCCCAAAATGGATGCCCATGCACCTTGTTTGTTGGCTCTACGCCATTTCAACCCTAACCAAAATGCAGCTGCAAAAATCACGAAAAACTCCCAAATGAATTTTAGAATTTCAAGAATACTATCGAACTTGGTAGCAATTATTGCTCCACCAATTAAAAACAAAGCCCCGAAGATACGTCCAACCCATACATAATGTTTTTCGCTTTTATCTTGAAAAAGGGGCTTGTAAATATTGTGCAGGAGAAGGCCAGAGACCGTTAGCATTAAAGCACTGGCTGTTGACATTAATGCAGCCATCATGGAGGTTATCATAACACCCACCAAACCAATATGTAAGGAACCTAATAGATCATGAGTTGCATAGCCCCACACCAAGTCCGGGTTCTGAACTTTGCCGGTATATAGTAAAATTGCCGATAAGCCTAGAAGCCCCCAAAGTATTGTGCAGAAGCGTTTTAGAAATCCTCCGGCAACAAAACCGAAGCGGGCGGAATACTCATCCTTAGCAGCACCATTCGTAACAAGTTGATTGGGTTGAGTTACAACTGTAATACCTGCAATTAAAGAGGCTACAACAATAAAATACCAAGTGAAGTCGATTAAAGATGGAGCACCAAATATTTCGAAAAATGACTCAGGAAGCTTCTCATGCAGAATATTCAGAGCCGATTCTCCTCCTTCTGTACCATAAATATTTTTAATTTTGAACCATGAGAATGGAATGAGTACTATAGACAATACGATAATAAAAAAGCCTTGCAGCATGTCGGTATAGAAAGCAGCTTCCAGTCCTCCCATAACTGCATACAACAAAACAATAAGACATACTATCCAAACCAGCATTGATTCATTTATGTAAGAAAATACACTTTCAGGTTTTTGTTCCCTCAATTCTGTAAGTCTTGATTTTTCCAATTCGTTGAGCATGGTGTAATCTTTTGCTTCCAAATGATTAAGCTCCATTGCAAGATTATATTCAGCTTTTTCTTCAACTGTGAAGTCTTGTTCTATTTTTGGGGTTATAGCCATAATTGTTTTGTTCATGGCTGTGTAACCAACAGAAACAAGGCCCATCATTCCAATAGCCCCAATAAGTGCATAGGTTGCAGCCATTTTCTTAGAGGCATAACGTTCTTCATAAAAGTCGCCCATTGTCATTACTCGCATTCGCCTGTGCCATGGCGAGGTAATCCAGAATAGGGGGGTAGAAAAAACCATAAGTAAAGAACTCCAGATACCGGCAGCACCATTTTTAAAGGTTGTTGTAGCTACACCTACAGGTCCATCGGCAGAGGTAGCCTGTCCAAAGCTGGCAAAAGTTTGTATAAGCTTACCAAATTTTCGCCCACCCAATAGATAATCTTCCTGGTTTTTAATTCTTCTGCTGGCCCAGATACCAATGCCTATAATAATTATGAAATAAACAATTACAACTGCAATATCAACAAATTCTAATCCGTACATATTATATTCTTTATATTGTTATAATTCAGTAACTTGAGTGCAATTTTCTAGTTTGATTGCATCGTTTTCACCCGAAAAGGCATTTTCGCCTCGAAAATTGTTCAGCACGAGTCCATTAACCCCAGAAGCATATAAGGCATGTTTATAATAGCTTGCCTTTCGCTCGCCCCAGGTAACCTGACAATCGTTCAGTTGGATATCGTCTGCATCTTCAAAATAATACCCGGAAGTACCTACTTCTTTGAGGCCAACAGTATCAGAAGGACGTAAATCGTATATGCCACCATTAAATGGTGTTGTTTTCTTAATTTCAATTCTTACCTTATCAAAACTGATATTCTTGATTTTACCTGGTTCTCCACCAATAAAAACTCCGTTTTCGCTTTTAGCTACAATATTGTTAAAGCTGATATTACGCACTTCGCCAACTTTTCCGACAGTTTGACCTTTTGCAAAACGCCAGTTTGAATCGCGCGAATTTATCGACTGGCGTTTATATGCAGTTATGTAAATAGGCTCTGCTTTTCCCCACCAAACATCATCGAACAATCTGCTTTCAATTATCATGTTCTTAAATAGCACATTTTCAACAATCCCCTCGTCGCGATTTTGTATTCCAATAGCCCTGTTACTGGACTTAATAATGCAGTTTGAAAAAACAACATTCCTAATGGCATCCATGTTTTCACTTCCGAGCTTAACTGAGCATGAAGTTGATTTCATTATGCAGTTAGTTACAGTAATATTCTCTGTTGGGCCATATTCTTCATATTCGCGCCTGGTTTTAGGACAAATGCAATCATCGCCCGATTCGATATAACAATTGCTGATACGAACATTTTTTGAATGATCGGGATCAATACCATCGGAATTACGAATTTTCAGGTTGTTGTATATTTTGATTCCATCAATGTTAACATCATTACAACCAACTAGGTGAATACACCAATAGGCTGAATCCTTAAATGTTACATCTCTGATAACAAGATTTTTAAAATTAATGGGAGTAAACAAGTGGGGACGTCTATCGAAGGTATCAAAATCTTTTAATACATAAGCTGCTTTTTCTTCAGGTCCCATGAATGCTGTTCCATTTCCATCAAGAGTTCCGGTGCCGCTAATTGTGATGTTTTCAGCATTTTCGCCGCCCATCCATATGCTGCCTTCGCCATAATTGTCCTTAAAGGCACTTTTGGTGTAGACCATTTCATCCGGATTGGCCAAAATTTTTGCATTACCTTCGAGATGCAGGTTGATATTAGATTTTAGATCGAACGGACCTGTCATAAAAACCTTTCCTGACGGCACCAATACAGTTCCTCCTCCTTTATCAGAACAGGTATCTATTGCTGCCTGTATAGCTTTGGAGTTATCTGTTGTCCCATCTCCAACTGCTCCAAAGTCAGTTATATTATATATTGTCATTTGTTTTATTTTAATAATTTATATTTCCAATTATCATTTTATAAATAGGGGCCTTCAATATGCTTTTAATATCAACTACGAAAAAAAGTTCGTTATTTCTAACCGCTCTGCGGTAGTAGTAGTCATCCTCTGTATTGCGTAAATTTTCCCGAAGAGTTTTCCAGTAAAGTTTGCGGCTGCCTTTTGTTGTATGCCATTCTGTATCGGGACGAAGAGGATTCATTGCTTCAAGTGCCAATGTTTTGTCAGATTGTATTTTACTTGAAAGAGGAAAAGAACAGATTCGGTCGAAATATATACCATATCCAGGTATCCCGGGTGGTAGTGATATCAGACTTCTTGCTTTACCCTCCGGATATAACCCATCAAAAGTAAAATGATTTGTATACATCCATAGTTCCACACTTGTATAATTTAATTCTTTTAATGCCTGTATAAGTGCAATGGTAGTGAGCTTATGGTCGGGATGTACATCAATTGCCGGGTATGGGGTAACTATTACAGAAGGCTGTTTTGTCTGAATAATATATTTTAAATCATTTACCAGCGACTGCCAGTTTGATACTCCTGGCTGGGAATCTAGAAATGAAGAAATATTTAGAGACCGATAAATATTAATGTCATCAATTTGGGTATACCTGGATTTTGCAATTGCCGTACTGTCTGTATACATATGTTTTAAAGAAGCATCGAAATAGCCAAGGTTAACAATGTTTTCCGGGTCTAAACCACCTAACATAGGAACGGTAATACTATTCCAAAGGCGAACCTCTGCTTTTTTTACATAATGGACCGAGTCATCAGAATATAGTTCGTCGTACATTTTTTTTCCTGCATCTCCAACCGTAATAGTAGCTACGAAAGATTCTTTATTAGATGCATAAAGTCCGTAGGCTGCAATTTCAGCATCATCGGGGTGGGGGGCAAGTACTACTAATTTTTCACGTTCAATGTTCGGATTTTTGAATAGGATTAATTTCACCTTTTTTTTCGCCAGATGACATGTTGAAAATCGCAATTCGATTGATTCCACACCCTTTTCAACGAACTCACTTATATTTATGTAGCGTATTCCTTTAGCTCCGTATTCAAAATATTGTCTAGCAATTATTTCTTTGGATTTTATTTCAACTTTGGGTTCAATTAGCCTTCCACCCAGAGAGGTTCTGATATCAACCTCAAGAAAGGCAGTTTGGTAAGCATCTGAAAACTCAGATAAGTTCAGGGTGTTTTTTACAATCATAGCCTGAACTACTTTTGCTTCTGAATTATCAAAATTGTACAGATAATCTGAACGCTTATTATATGCCTGGGAATATAACAATTCCCCTTGGAATGTAATAGCAATAAATGTTAGCAAGACTACTATTTTCATTTTTCTATACATACTTTTTAAACAGTTCTATTCTTAATGCTTTTATTTATTGCTATTATAATATTAATTGTTAGTGTGCTATTGTTTTACAGGACTAATCAGAAAAGAATATTTATACTTTTTGTCCATAAGTTTATATTTCTCCATAGTATGAGCACCCCAACTATTGTTTCCTCCAACACCCATTTGCAGAAGATCAATATTTACGTATATTTCATTTCGTTTATGCACATCAACAGGGTGTTGCTGTTTTTTTGTCAAACCCGGATCTAGATCTTCATCTGAATTATAGCGAGCATTAAAACAAACTGGATTTTCAATTCCTTTTATTACTAAGCCAGTATTTTCACTATTGGTGAAAGAAATAAAACGAACATCGGTTCGATAACCATTCTCTTGAGGTCGTGCATAGTCAAAACCCAAATCATCAACCTTACTCGAATAAATTCCAATAAAAGATGAAGAGTTGCGATCGCTGTAGTTTTCCCAAGGCCCGCGACCATAATATTTTATATTTTCATATTCCTTGGGTATTTGCAATTTCATGCCAAAACGAGGTAGTTCGGGTAAGTCATACTCTTTAAGATTCAATAAAGCAGTAATTATAACCGAAGCATCATTTTGAATTGTATAGGTAAGAACATAGTCAATATCTAATGACAGAAATTTGAAATTTGCAACAACTTCAACACCTTCCTTATTTTGCTCTTTAATGTCAATTGATTTTAAGAACAAATTATTATCAGCAGCACGCCAAATATTTAAGCGAGATGGCATCTGGTTTCCAAAATCGTTATCGATAGGAGCACGCCAAAAGTTAGCTCTAAAGTCATCTAATATTAACCATTCCCCTTTGTATGTGTATTGAGACAATCTACCGGATTTTAAATTTATTTTACCTTTAACTTCTCCGCTTTCAAAAAGAAATTCGTTTTTAGATTGAGTTATTTTTAATTCTCCATTGCCTGATTCATTAGTAAAATAATTATTCTGAGGGAAAGAAAATTGTTCGCTTGCAATGGAATGTCCCTTTTCAATTAATTCGGTGGCATCTCGTTGAGTGGCCTCTACTACAAGGAAGAATTCACTTCCAGGCTTATAATTGATAGTAGGCAAATTCAGAGATACTTCTTTATTGGCAAATGGTTCACATGAAACTTTGAATGGATTAGAAGCTATCTGCTTTCCGTTTTCGAAAAGTTTCCAGGAATAATCATAAGTGTTTAAATCAGTAAATAAATTGTAATTAAAGAATTTTATTATACCCTTTTCAATGTCTGTAGCTTTGATGCCAATGGGCTGATATATCTTTTTTACCTCATTTAATGCCGGATGAATAACCCTGTCTGCATTGACCAATCCATTGTCGCAAAAATTCTCGGAGTGTGGCCAGCGGTAACCTCCAAGGTCGCCACCGTAAATCCAGTACTTTTTACCTTCAAAATTATAGGCTTCCAAACCTTGGTCAACCCAGTCCCAAATAAAGCCCCCCTGAAGCATAGGGTTGCTCATAATTAGATTCCAGTATTCATCTAAATTTCCTGTACTATTGCCCATTGAATGTGCATATTCACACATAATTAATGGTTTATCACTTGCAGGATTCTTAGCATATTCTTCAATCCATTTGGGTGATGGATACATTGGGGCCCTTATATCTGTAAACTTATTTCCGTTTGCTCTTTCAAACTGAACAGGCCTATTGGCCTTATCGTTTTCTTTTAACCATTGGTAGGTGTATTCGTAGTTTGTTCCAAAATCACTTTCGTTTCCAAGCGACCAGGTTATAACACAAGGGTGATTCTTATCGCGTTCGAACATTCTGATTGTACGATCAAGAAGTTGCCCTTTCCAGTCTTTATTAAAGGAAGGTTGTTTTTCTTCTGGCCATCCATAAAGACCATGAGCTTCAAGATTAGCCTCGTCAACAACATAGATGCCGTATTTGTCACATAGTTGGTAAAATTCAGGACTTTGTGGATAATGACTGGTACGAATAGCATTTAGGTTGTTTTGTTTCATCAGTTGAATGTCTTTCAATCTGGTAGCAAAATCAACATAGTGACCATATTTTTCATGATGTTCATGAAGGTTTGTTCCGCGGATAACTATTGGTTTCCCGTTGATAAGCACTTGCTTATTTTTAATTTCGATTTTACGGAACCCTGTTTGACAACCAGCTACTTCGACTGTTTCTTGAGCTGCATTTTTAAGCTTGATTGAAATGCTATATAGATTTGGATATTCGGCACTCCATTTTTCAGGGTTGTCGATTTCTTGTTCGAAAGAAAGTGTATCCGTTCCTTTTGCATTTATTGAGTTTAATTCCAGCTTTTTCGATACTATTTTTTTCTTTTGGGAATCGAGCAGAGTTACTTCTACAGTATGCTTTTTAGTTTTTTTGGAATCGAAATTACGAACTGTAACATCCATTTTTAGCAATCCGTTTTTATAATCAGAATCGAGGTCGCTTACCACAAAGAAGTCTTCGATGGATACATTAGGGCGGCCAATTAAAAATACATCGCGTTCGATACCGGCCAAGCGCCAGAAATCTTGATCTTCAATATATGATGCATCGCTCCATTTGAAAACCTGTACCGCCAGTATGTTTTCACCCGATTTTAGGAAAGGTGTAATGTTAAATTCAGCAGGAGTTTTGGAAACTTTTGAATAGCCTACTCGTTTTTCATTGACATAGATTGTAGCAGCTCCTGCAATGGATCCAAAGTGAAGTATAATATTTTTTCCTTCTAAATTTTCATTGAGTTTAAATGTTTTCCGGTATGTGCCAATAGGTAAATCGTCATTATCTAAAAAAGGAGGATTACTTGGAAAAATATAACCGGAGCTGGTATAAACTGGAACACCGAAACCCTGTGTTTCCCAGCTCCCGGGGACCTGAATGTTTTTCCAGTCAGACTCGTCCAAATCTTCTTTGAAAAAATTGACTTCCCGGTCTGCTACCTTTTCAGCAAATTTAAACTTCCAAGTATCGTTCAATAATTGAATATTCTTACTTTTAAGAAGATCGTTTTCATTGAATTCACCCGTATTTGTATAAGGGATAAAATAAGTTCTGGCAGGTTCTTTACCTTCATCAACAACAGTTGGATTTTCCCACAAGTTGGTTTGAGAGAAGGTATTTAAAAGGCCTATTGATAGTAAAATGAGGATAATATTTCGTTTCATCGATTAGTAAAGTTCATTAATTGTGGTAAAATATATTATCTGGAATTAGTTGTTTTTTGTTCTCCTGGGGGGCCTGAATGTATAATTCCAATCCACTACCACCACCACCTTGGAAGAATTCTATTTCAATGGGATGATATCCTTCATGAAGATATATGATACCTTCTCGTTCAATCATTCCATGTAATCCATCGTTAGTTATTATTGTTTTTCCGGAAATGGAAAGCCTTGATCCATCATCTGAATTAAGACCAAAATTGTACATTCCAGTCTTTTCAATTTTGATATATCCATTATACACTACCCCAAAGTTGTTTCCTTTATTTCCTTCTGGGAAAGAGATTCCATCTATGTTGCCTGTTTTTACAGGTTCTATTTTACTGAAATCGGGTAGGTTCTTCCAGGCTCCTTCGTACATTTTATAGGTTAAACCCTGAACCGGATTTTTAAGTTTGATAGAATTATATTCGGTCACTAAGTTACCTCCAAGTTCAATTGTTACAACTGAATGAGGAGGCATTTCAACGGTTAGTTGATCTTTACCCAGCTTGAATGCTTTAAAATCTTTAATTGTTAGTTCATTGGGGGTGTCGAAGCTGTTGTATGCATTTAGTTTGTCGGCTGTAATAATTTCGCCTTTAACTGTTGTTGCCAGGTATCCTTTAAGCTGACATGTCAGATTTTCGGTTTTCGTTGCGTGCAGGTTACAAATAGAAATATGCAGTTTACCATTTTTATCTATAGAGGACGATATATTTAAAGCAGGAACCGATTCGCCCTCAAATGTATAATTTTCGCAATTTAAACTAGAAGGTACGAGGTAAGCATCCTGATGAACTTTATACATATCGAAAACATGATATGATGGAGTAAGCAGCATTTTCTCATCTTTAGTTAGTATCATAGCTTGTAGTACGTTAACTACTTGTGCAATAGCTGCCATTTTAACTCGGTCGCAGTGGTTATGGAAAATGTTCAGGTTGATACCCGCAACCAATGCGTCTCGTAGTGAGTTTTGTTGAAACAGGAATCCTGGGTTGGTTCCGGGTTCTACGTCGTACCATGTACCCCATTCGTCAACAGCCAGAGCAACATTTTTTGATGGATCATATTTATCCATTATTGCGGAATGTTTTGACACAAGCTCTTCCATTTTTAGTGTCTTCTTCATAACCTCAAACCATCCATCTTCATTGAATTCGGTGGCAGTAGAGCCAGTCATCCAGGTATAATAATGGAGAGAAAGACCCCAAAAACTATTTCCTAGTTCTTTCATTGTTACATCTGTCCAATTATAATCGCCTCCATTTGGTCCAACTGCAATTAAATTAAGATGGTTGTCACCGTAATTTTTTAAGTAAGTTGACTGGTGCAAAGCTAAGTCAGAATAATAATCGGGTTTCATACGTCCACCGCAACCCCACGACTCGTTACCCACACCCCAGAATTCAACACCCCACGATTTATCCCTGCCATTGGCCTTACGCAGTTTTGTCATTGGACTTTCATTATCTGAGTTCAGGTATTCTACCCACTGAGACATTTCCTTGATAGTTCCACTCCCCAGGTTTCCGCTAATGTATGGTTTGCATTCTAATTGATTGCATAGTTCCATAAATTCATGGGTTCCAAAGCTATTGTCTTCGGTAACACCTCCCCAATTGGTATTGATCATTTTAGGGCGCTCAGCTTTTGGTCCTATGCCATCCATCCAGTGATACTCATCAGCAAAACAACCACCAGGCCACCGCATAGAAGGTACTTGAATTTTCTTCAGCGCCTCAATTACATCGGTACGAATGCCTTTGATGTTAGGGATTGGGGAATTTTCACCTACCCACATGCCATCGTATATGCAATTTCCCAAATGTTCTGAAAACTGGGTATAAATAAGTCGGTTGATCTTATTATTGATAGTAGTAGCATCAATTACAGCTACATTTTCGGTGGATTGTCCAAATACGCTAATTTGCATTAGGAAAAACAAACATGTTATTAGAAATCCTTTAAACATTCTTGAATTTTTCATCATCATTATTTTTTTATTTAAATTCTACCTTCCAGAGATTTTTATTTGGCTTAGAACCCATTTTTAATTCCAGGTTTATTCCAGCATTTATTTCTGAATGGTGAAAATAATACTTTTCAAGAGTTTTACCGTTAAGTGTGGCTGATTGTATATAGCATGAATTACTGTCGTTTTTTACTGTCTCGATAATAAACTTTTTTGCTTTATAATATTGGGGATTTAGATGTATGGTTATTTTATTAAAAAGCGGACTGCCAATTTCATATATAGGATCTTCCTTACAACCACCATTCATCTGAAATAATCCTATTTTCATTAACACAGCCAGAGAACCCATCAATCCCTGGTCTTCGTCACCCTGATAACCAAAGTAAGGCGACATATTAGAAAATACACTATCGACAACTGTTCTACTCCAATATTGGGTTAACCAAGGAGCTCCGGCATGATTAAAGATAAAAGCAGAATGACTATGAGGTTGGTTTGAGTAATTAGTCCAGGTACGGCGATTGTTGACATATTTCTCTCCTGTAATGGCTTCCTTTTCGGGATGTTCGTTGCAGAAACGAAATTTTCGGTCTAGTTCAAACTCTTTATCTAGGCGAATAGCAGCTGAATCAACTCCACCCATCAGTTCGAATAGGGCGGTAAGATTATGAGGAACAAACCAAGTAAAATGGGCTCCATTTCCTTCAATGAATCCATTATCGTATTGCATAGGATCGAAAGGTGTTTTCCAGTTCCCGTTTTTATCCTTTGGAACCATATATAGCAGCTCAGTATTAAATAAATTTCTAAAATTTTCTGAGCGTTTTAAAAAAGTTTTATAATCTTCCGTTTTGCCTAAAGTCTTTGCTAATTGCGCCAGACACCAATCCTGATATGCATTTTCCAGTGTTATAGCAGCACCATCCTGATGACTACCATAAATTGTATCTGAAAGAGGGTAGGGGGAATAACCATTTTCAATATAGAATTCAAGACCTCCTCCTTTTGAGGTATTGTGTTCGTACCCTATTTTGCTCATGATTCCACCGGGAAGATGATTTTTTTTCAGCCCTTCATAAGCCAAATCAATGTCAAATCCACGAATTCCTTTTTGCCAAGCACTTACAAAAAAGGGAGTGCTTGAAGCTCCAGTCATTACATAGGTATAACTACCGCCTGAAGGACCGCGAGGAATTAATCCACCGTTTTTATAGTATTCGAGAAAAGAGTTGCAGAATTCTTCTGCAATTTCTGGATAAACAAGCTGCCAAAGTGTGTTCAATGTCCATTGTGATCCCCAGAAAGCATCGGAGTTATACATGTTGAACTTTGGTTTCCCTTTATTATCCATTGGTAGCTGACGAATAGCCTTATTGGCTCCGGTCATATCTGCGTACTTACCATCGGCATCGCTAATTATTCTTCTTCCTTGAATGGCATGCCATAAGTCGGTATAAAACCGGCTTTGTTGTTGATTGCTACCACCTTCAATTTGAATTCGAGAAAGCAAAGCGTTCCATCGGTTTTGTGCTTCATCAACTGTTTGGTCAAACTTCCATCCGGGGAGTTCGGCTTCCATATTTTTTTCGGCACCTTTTTCATCTGTAAACGATACTGCCACTTTCATTAGTAAAGATTCGGAAGAGTTTTCATCAAATTCAATCAATATATTCCCTCCTTTACCATTCCACTTTTTAGTGGACGTAACACTGTCGGAGTTCGAAAGAAAAATGTTTTTTATTGGTTGATTGAAGCGAGCACAAAAATAAACCGGAGTAGGTTTTGGACGGCGCATTGTTGCGCTATTTATCATATAACCTTTAATTTCAGTATCGGAAATTTGCTCAAATCCCCCTTCTATTAGTTCCGAAGGTCCTAATTGTTTAGATAGCTGAAATATAATTCCCCGCTTATTATTTTCAGGAAACATATACCTGTGGATTCCCACTCTGTTAGTAGCAGATAGTTCTGATTTAATCTGATATCGTTCAAGAAATACCAAGTGATAGCCAGGCTTAACAAGTTCTTTTTTGTGATCGAATTTTGAAGACCAGTCATTGAAAACAGAATTTATATTATCCTGTGTAAAGGTAACTGGCATAACAGCTACGCCTGAAAGTTGCCAATCATGTATGTGGCTGAAATCGCGAATTGTATCTACAGAATAACGATAACCACTTTTCCATGCACCATCTATTTTAGTATCGGGGAAAAGACTTACCATGCCGAAAGGATGGCAAGCAGAGGAAAAATAAAACCAGCGTGACCAGGCAGATCCCATCTGGGGATATACTAAGTCGACCGGACGTTTTGCTTCCTGTTGTTGACAGCTTAATAGTAATGCTATCAAGATATATAACAGCCCTAAACTGATTTTATTTCTTCTTAGTCCCATTTATAAATACCTTTCTCATTAACTACAGGTAAAAAAATATTTTTGTATTGAAGGTTGGTTACATTTTTTAAAATAATGTTAGGAAGTACATCGCAACTGGAAATTTCAAGACTGTCGATAGTTAAGCCTTCTACATTGTTAAATGCTATTGCAGGACGGTAATCGGCATCCTTTTTTGAAATCTTCACATTATTCAATTTTAGGTCTGCAACATGTCTGACATATATACCCCATACAGGAAGTTCACCAAACATTGAAAATTCCGGGTAGCCTGCTTCGTTCTCAGTAACTTTATCCAGCTTTTTCCAATCAAAGAAAGCGATTTCTTTATTTCCTCCACCTTCATAGGTAATATCGATATTTTTAAGAGAAACTCCTTTAACCAAATGGCCGGGAATTCCTGTAATAGAGGCTGGAAAAACATTATGTGGGTACTTTTGCTTTGGACCTTCAAGCGGATAACCAATGTCTGGCTTTCTAGCAGGTATTTCTGCGTATAAGTTTTCTATAGTTACATTTTTTAAAACTCCAGGTTCTCCGTCTGTATTTCTATGTCCTAACCGAATTAGAAAAGCGTTCCCGGTATGTTTAGCATGAATGTTACGAATATCGATATTTTCAAGAAAACCTCCGTCAACACATTCAATAGCAACCGCAGAACGGTAAGTGTCGTATATGTTAAGATTTCGGACTGTTATGTTTCGGAAACCTCCGTGAGAACCAGTTCCTAATTTAAAACCACTAGCACTAGTTCGTAGTGTACAGTTCTCAACAAGTATGTTTTCACAGTATCCTTTTATTGGGCCTTCAGATTTTAAGCAGATACCATCATCAGCACAATTTACTATGCAATTTGATATGTGTACCTCTTTACAGTTGACAACGTCTATACCATCGTTGTTCCAATAGACACTACTTTCAATGTTTAAACTATCAACCTGTATAGTATCGGAATTCCGAAAAGTCAATACCCAGGCGGCACTATTCTTAAGAGTAATGCCCGAGAGTTGAATGTTTGTGCATTGCGAAAAAGCCATTAGTTCTGGTCGCGATTTTTCTCTAGGGCGTTTCACATCCCATTTATCATCGTTTAGTCGACCTTTTCGAAGAAGTTTATACAAATCTTTAACTACTTCGTTGCCTCGTCCATCAATTATGCCCTTTCCAGAAATAGAGATATTATTTTTCTTTTCAGCTGATATAAAAGCATGGGCTTCATCCTCACCATAATCAAGCCGTGAAGTACTTCCCAGAAGCATTGCTCCTTTTTCAAGATGTAATTCAATATTGTTTTCTAAAGATAATGCTCCTGAGACAAAAATACCCGCAGGTATAACAATTCTACCACCTCCCTTTTCGGCTGCTACATTTATTGCATCTTGAATGAATGGAGCGTTGTTTGTTTCTCCATCCGCTAAGGCTCCATAATTCGTAATATTATAATCATCGGAACTACAGGAGATTAAAAATATGATACTACTAAGAATGCTTAGTGCTATCCAATTTATTTTCAACATGATTAAAAATCTAATTTCAATTTGCAATTTTATCAATAACTAACTCACAATCAGCATTAGTCGCGGGTAAGGTTACTTCCAATAAGCCTTTGTGTTTTTCGGTAAAATCAAGTAGTTTATTATTAATTTTCACACTATAGGAATAGGCAGGATTCAGACATACAATCATACTGCGTGAATGAGCTTTGGTTAATTTATCAAAGGCTAGTGAGGCGGTATATGCTGAATTATCCTCATTAAATTTCTGCTTGTTAATCCATACCTCGAATCCGGTTGTAACTGTTCCTGGTTGGTAATAGGCAGCAAACCAATTGAGTACTGGAGCCGAAAGGGCTCCAAACTGATGCCATCCTGCACCACGGGCAATATCAGCAATAAAATGCTCATAAGTGAAATAGGTTTCGTCTGTTTCTTTTTTCCAAAGTTCAAGTGCTGTATTGGCAATTTTGAAGGCATAATCAGTCTTTCCCAAATCAAGCATAGTTTTCCACATAAACCACTGGTGGGGCATCCAAACAGCACCATTCCAATAGCCATCGTTACGATAGTAGGCAGCTTCTTTATCTACGACACAAATACCAGCAGGTGTCCACATATGTTCATCAGAAAATATTTTTTCAAGAAAACCTTCTTCTTGTTCTTTTGTGCAAATTCCTGAAAATATCGGGTAGGCACCATCTAGTCCCATATTATAATTCTGACCACTTTCTTTGTAACGGAGTATGTCGGTAGGATTACCTAAGGTATTATGAACAACATAGCTAAAATATCCACTTTCTTTATCCCATGCAGTTTTCTGTAAAGCAGATGAAAATACGGTAATATCCTTTTTATATTCCTTAAGATCGCTCTTGTAGTCTAATATAGTTGCTGTTTGATATAAAATTTTTGCTACCCTGATGCAATGAGCTGTTGTTATAACAGGAGATACTGTTTTCTCAAGTTTATTATCACGTACAGCTTTTTGGGGTGGATAATCATCCCAACCACCAGAGTTGTAAAAGTAATCCCAGGTTTTGAGTAAGTTAGAATTAAAAGAATTTGTAGTTGAACTGGCTGTCTTACCAATCATAAATTCATAATATTGTTTGAGTTGTGGATAGAAGTAATTGAGCAACTCCTTCGACTGAGTTTTGTTCCAAAGATCGTAAAAGGCATACATTTGCACAGGTACAGGCGAACCATGATGGATGAATGCAGATTGACTACCAACCGGAGTGGTGTATGCATTCAGGCATTGAACTGATTTTTCAATATCAATTTCTGATAATCCAAGTGCAATAAAACCGGCATCCCATGTGTATAAGCTATTCCACCATTTGCCGGGAGTAAAATGTCGAATGTATTGATTCTGTGTGTAGATTGGATAAACAATATTAGATAATAGTGCTGCTCGCATCATCTTCTGGCTAAAGCAATATTTTTCGCCTTCAGGAAGTATGTTTTCAAAAGGATTATTCTCTGGTATCCTCTGTGCCACAAAGGTTTCAGGATTATTATTGAATTTGTCTAATGCAGATTCTACTTCAGCTTTTGTTCCGTTTTTGATGAGGGCATAGACCGTTTGTTTTCCATTTGCTTTAATTTCAATAGGACGCATGAATGCATTAGTATAATGACCAAGGCTATCGCCATAAAATACTTTATAGTTATGTTCGTGTACAAACTTTCTGAAAATAATATCCAGTTCATCGTCAAGAATTTCTCGTATCGCTGAAGGCGAAAAATCCCATGCCATGCCATAAAATTGGTCAATATCTGGATACTTTAAGGTAAATCCAGTTTGATTAGCACGCTTCTCTATTTTGGGGTAAATGTTTTTCTCATTTGGTTCAATAACATTTTGATTGATATCATCTTCAGTACCAACGAAAATTCCGTTAAGTTGAATGGCTTGTTCTTTAGTTGATTCTATAATTAGCTCGACGTTTCCTGCATTAACAGCAGTATAGGGAAGCTTGGCAATTTCAAATTTCCCTGTTCCTTTGAGAGTAAGTTCTTTATTGAGCAGACCAGAAATTTGCAATCCTGCGGTTTTATTTATTGGCAATTTATACAAAAGGGCAATAACTCCTGAAGTCTCATGAATATCCAGCGTATATACTACCCGATCACCACTTTGTGCGGCAAAGTTTTTACCGAGCCCCCTGCCATCTATGAAATAGCTATCCCTTTCTTCTCCTCTAAGCCAACCATTGTACACTAAATTATCTGATGCACGCTTAGTAGCAAATTCAAGGGATTTATATTCTAGTGCATTAATCCAACCTACTTTTTCGGATGTTGCTATTTTTTGGTTCGGATATTCTTCCGGATAATTGAGATTCGCTAAAAGATTCAATTGCAGAACTTGTGGTAGATCTGTATTGTTAACACACTGCATTTCAACTAGAACAGTGGTTGAGTCTAGAAGATGATATGTGGCATCAACATAAACCCGGTCTTTCCATTCCAATTCATAGCGATAGGAAATCCGTGTCATATCTGCATTGATATTCCAAGGGAAATACCCTGATTCAAAAAGTACATTGGGTACCATAACCCTATTTCGATAAAAGCCTGGAATAATTGTTGCATCAAAGCGTAAACCTTTTTGCATATTGGGAATATGCGAAATGCCAGCATAGTTTTTTGAGTAAGGGCCCCAGGAATGGAGTGCAGGTATGTCATGAACCTGCTCAAGGGCGTTATATGCATCTGCATTATAAAGCTCAGACTGAGAGAATGAGTTCTGATATTGAATTAGGATTGAAAAAATCAGTACTGAAAAAAGCTTATATTTTGTCATCGGGTAATTTTATTATTTAAATATTTCAGGAATTATTTTTCCAGTGGCTGCACTGGGGAATTTGATTTTTAATAATGTGGAAACTGTTGGAGCTACATCCGTTATTTCATGGTATTCATAACTTACACCAGGTTTAATTCCTTTCCCATAAAAAATAAGCGGCACATGCGAATCATAATTGTATGCAGTATTATGGGTGGCTGCATAATCCATGAGCGTATACCAACCAGGTTTCATAATATAACGTACATCACCACTTAGACGGAAATTATATCCATTTTGAATTTTCGAAGCATAATAATCTACATATTCCTGCTTTCTGAGTTGTGTACCAGTATAGGTCTCTGCAATACCTTCCTGTTTATTAATGAAAAAGGCTAATTTATTTTCAACCTCTGTAAGCTGAAGTTGTTTTTCTTCAATTAAGTCATGATTTAGGTAAAATTGATCGTTTCTGTGTGCAATAATCCAGTTTCCGGGGCCGTATTCCTTGGTTAAAAATTGTATGGCTTTTAGTTGAAGTTCGTCCATATCCAATTCCCCAGCTGGAATTTTATTATCAATAAGATATTGAGGAATTTCACCTACACCGTGGTCTGCTGTTAGGAATAGTGAATAATTACCTTCACCAATTTCTTCATCAAGTGTTTTTAAAAGGCGAGCGATATCGCGGTCAAGGCGCAAATAAGTATCGTTAATTTCCTTAGAAAGCGGACCAAAAATATGTCCAATAGCATCGGTGCTGGAAAAACTGATTGCCAGCATGTCGGTATAATCACCTTGTCCTATGTCTGCACTTTTTAATACTTCGATAGCCAGATCGGTAAGGAGTGAATTACCATAGGGTGAACGGTTCAATACTTCAAAATAAAGCGGTTCGTTTGGTGCTAGTTCTTTAAGTTTATATGGAAAAGTGGGTCTTTTCTTGCCTTTCATGATTCCTTCGTAAGGATTGTCGTTATCAAGACTACGTGGGTATGACTCTATAGGTAAAAGTAAATTCCAGTCTGTTTCAAGATACTTGTATGCTCTTTTTTCCTTATTGAATTTTACTAACCAATTGGGAAGAGCGTCAGTATAGTAGCTGCTAGAAATATAGTTGCCATTGTTTAAATCCAGAAAAAATACGCCATCTGCCATATGCCCTGCTGACAGGGTTGCTGCTCTGTCTTTAGTAGAGATGGAAATAACTTTTGATTTCTTATTAGTTGAAATTTTTAGCTCATCACAAATATTTGTTGAGAGAAGATTTCGAGGTGAAACACCCACTGAAGTAATTTCGTTTCCAATTATATGTTCACTTGAATCAGTAATGCAATATACAACTCTCTTCAAATTTCGATCATACCACGAATTTCCTATAATTCCATGATATTTTGGTGTTGTTCCGGAATAAAGACTTGTATGACCTACAGCAGTTATGGTAGGAGTATAATTGAAATGAACATTTCTGCAAACCGCTCCCTCTCGCATAAGCCTTTTGAAACCATCTTCGCCATATTGTTCATAAAACCTGAACAAGAAATCTTCACGCATTTGGTCAACTACTATTCCAACAAAAAGCTTTGGATTACTATTTTGACCCATTGAAACTAAATAGAGTGGCAGGGAAATTAAAATAATTAACAGAAATTTCTTCATTAATTGTTGTTTCTTTTACGACATATCTAAAGAATAGTCATTACGCTTGAAAATTGCAAAACAAATTATTATGCTTTTCAAACGCAATGACTAAGCTATGAGAAAATCAATTTACGTTTTAATAATTAATTACCAGGGGTACAAATAGCACCCAATTTATCTACTTAAGTTAAAACTCAATTCTATATTTGGGTATAAATAAGACCAAGCTTATCTACTTCATCACCTGAATTACCAAAGAAACCAGTTAACTTCCATCCTGAAGGAATGTAGAACTCTTTCGTATCTGAAGTTTGGCTACCACAGGATAATTCTCGTCCCTGATTAGTCTTCAATTTAATATAGAAAATTCTGGTATGACCATCTTTCTGACCAGAACACATTTTTACATAGTTCACGTATTCGCCAGAGTTCAATGTAAGGTTTCGGGCTGTTCCTCCAGAACCTCCGTGTGACAAAATACTTCCATCAGAGAGTGTTACTCCAACGTTATCAATTCTACTTCCTGCTCTAATTGTAAATTTAACGGGTAAGGAATTGGCTGAAATATCATCAAGATCATTAAAAGGATTTCCATGAGGACCACCAAACAGATCTGACATTAAAAAATCAGCACTGATAGAATAGTTAAAATCGGCCATTAATGGATAATGGTCAGAGAGTGGTTCAGTACCATCAGGAGATACCCAGTCAGGATCATCAAGCTGGTATGAAGTAGGATCCAGATCGATATACTGACTGCTTCTATAGAAGATTTTATCTACCACTTCGCAAGTAACATCGTTGAAGTAAGGCCAGGAGCAAGCAAGCGCTGTACCACCCTGGGGTGGATAGTCACCATTACGCTCAACCTCGATCCAAACATCTGTCATACCGTTATTGGTAATAAGTTCCCGGATATTGTCTCCGCTTCTTGTGTATCTACAGTTCATATCACCCATTACAATTACAGCATTACCCTGAGAATTGTTGGCAATATATTGAGAAAGTTGTGTAATGTTTGCTCTTCTGGCCGCTAAATCAGCTTCAGTATCCTGAGCATTAGTGTGAGCGTTGTAAAAATCGATATACACACCTTCGTCGATCCTGATTCTCATAAATGTAAATCCTTTTGGTGTAAGGCAATCGGTACCATTACAGTCGTTCCATTTAATACGATCAAAATCAGAGAAAGAGAAATTAGACATCGTATTTAAGCCATCACCAAATGGTACGCCACCACTTGTTGCGGTACGATATGGATGCAGAGATGTTGAATACAAAGCTGCATGATAATTAAAATCTTCTTGTACGTTTACAAGGTCAAAGGCATTTGTTTTTTCACCAATAATTGGGGTGTAAACATCTCTGTTGGTAGCACTTGATAAAATCTGCGGTAGTCCAGCAACATTATAAGTTAGAACTGAAAACTCACCTGAGGAGGCAGTTTTGAAGGTAGAGGCAAGAGGTTGATTTTCAATCTCTTCGGAGGATGATTTAATTAGTTCTTCTTTTTGACATCCAGAAAAAAAAATTAAAATACCAAGAAACATTAAATAATTAGCTTTTTTCATAGGATAGTAAATTAGTGAGGGTTAATATATAATAAAAAAAGAGGGATGTGCTTACAGCACATATCCCTCTTCATAAAAGTATGCTAATATTTAATTAATTTCTGGATAGATAGTTTTTTAGAATTTCTAATAGTAATAAAGTAAGAACCCTGTTTTAGATTAGATACAGGTATTGAAACAGAATTATCTGCAGCAGATTGTTGTATTAATAATTTACCGCTAATGTCAGAAATTTCAACAGATTCTATGATAGATTCACTGCTAACGTTTATAACATCTGTAAAAGGATTTGGATAAATTTTAATATCGGTAAATGTAGCATCGTGAATAGAGGATACAGCCACATTGTTGGTTACAGCCTGATCTGTTATAGCAGCAAGAACACCGTTATCTTCAGCTGTTACATCTGTACCATCGTATGAAAGAAGAATAACATCTCCGTTAACAATAGCAGTGGTTGGTTCAATCACAAAGACTTTACTATCTGTAGCATCTAATGAGATTTTTTTAATATTTGCATTAGCACCATTGACTTTTAGAGAAAAATCACTTACAAAGTTTGCAGGATTAACCATTGCTTTACTAAATGTAACAAGGATTTCTGTTCCTGTAGTATTAGTTGCTGCAGAAACAAGAGTTGGAGCTGGGGGAGGATTTACAGTTAATTTGTAACGAGACTCAATACTAAATGGATAAACAGTACCGACGTTATCAACATTTTTAATCGCCGAATCTTTAACTTCACAAATATAGAGACCCTGATTAATTGCTGCTAATGTTGCAATAGTATATGTACTATCTTCGACTAAAAGATTTGCAGAAACTATGGTGTCTTTATACCATTTATAAGCTGTTCCGTCAAGTATTTTTTCGCTAAATTTATATTGAGATCCTTCATATGCTGATACTTCTACAGTTGGCCCCTTGAATTGTCTGGTATTTTTTTGAAAACTAGCATATTTAGCACTTGAATCAGCGTAAGGCTTTATTTCAGCAAATGTAAAATAGTTGTCGTTCAACTCAATTTTTGCAGCACCCTTGTCGGCAATATCCACGTAAGGTAGTTTGGTTAACGTACTTCCTCCAAACAAGTATAAACGCTTTAATTTGGTAGCTTTTGTAAGGGTTGTTGGCATATCGCCAGTAAAATTACCCTGATGCAAATAAAGTTTTTGAATATTAGGTAATGTAAATAATGAATCTGGTAAAGAGCCTCCAAATTTGGTTGCTTGTGTATTGAGCTCTATAAGAGATTTTAGTTTGTAAATACTGTCACGATCTGGCCATTCAGTAAGTCTTGTATATTTAAACTGAACTACTTCTAATTTTGTTAAATTGTAAAATTCAGTAGGAATTCCACCGTGAATATCAATGTATATTTGTGCGGATTCATTTCCCTGTAAAATTAGTTTTGTTAGTTCAGTAAGATTACCAATAGAAGCTGGGAGAGTTCCATTAAAAGTGTTTACTGAATCTTCTGTAGGATTAGAAGCTTTGTTTAAGGCTTCAGTGTTAATTTCAATGACCCGATCTCCTGTTGCATTCAAGCCTATACCAGCCCAGTTTTTAACCGAATCAGTCAACCATTTATGATTAGCTGCTTTCCAGTTTGGTCCATCTGTACTATTATAAAAATCCACAAGAGCCAATGAGTCGCTTTCTAAAACCTGACCCTGAACCATGAATCCTCCAAAAAGAAAGATTACAATAATAGTTAGTAAAGATTTTTTTTTCATAATGTTTAATTTTAGTTATTATTTATTTTGTGTTAGGCTAATAACTCTTTCAGCGTCTAAGACACTGAAAGAGTGAAGTTATTCAAGAAGTTTTATTCATTATTGTTAATTTTTAATGAATTGAGTTAGTTTTCTACTACCATTTTTAAAGTGAACATCTAATATATACATCCCATCTGCTAACTGGGTTACATCGAGCGATGATGTTTGCAAATCATTAGCTGTTATCACACACTGACCATATAGATTATATACTTTTATATCAAAAAAAGCATTATTGTCTGGTGTTGAAATGAATAATTGTTCACTTACTGGATTGGGATATATTCTTAACGTTTCATTTTTTGTTTTCGGGATAGAAGTTGTTTCAAACATCATAAATTCAAATCGTAGTGTATCACTATCTTGGACGGTATAATTCCTATTCTGAGGTCCGCCTTGTTCTTCCCAATGGCCATTGGGATATGAGCCATTTCTGAACAAGAAATTAATAGGATCACCTACTGATAATTGGTCAACCATAATGTAATAAACTGAATCATTACTTTTTGGGTCTTTGATTTTCTCCATAATCAGGCCATCTTTCCAATCACCTGCTATCCCCATTAAATAGGGTTCAATATTAACATCTGGGTTTTGTTCGATATATTTATTCATATCAAGCAAAAACACCAAATATTTATCGCACTTCCAGAAAAGCGAATCACCCGAAGAAAATACACTAAGCGTATCATTACCAACTTTTTTATCCTCGAATGAAATAAACAATGTAGGACTAATTTGTTCAGCATCGTAAACAGGAGTGAGAACTTTTACGTTGTCTTCAAGATAAGTAGTATCGTATGATATAATTTCACGTTTATAAACTTCCCAATCATACTCATCACTAGCTATATCAACTATTTTTCTTGCCCAATTATGATCATTTGCTACTTTGTCTCCATTTGTTCCGTCATCATACAGCTTAAACGAAGGGACGCATTCTATGCTTCCTGATGCAATTACATTATCAATATTTCCACACAAATCGTTAAATTGAAGAGTAATTGTTGAACGAATAGGTGTGACTGTATTATGAACAGAAATAGGAGTAAATGATTGAACAGCTCCAGCATATAAACCTGTCATTGATCCTTTCTCATAACTAACTGTAATTGTTGCTGTTGAATCATATATTATGTTTTTAACTGCTAATTGGATAGAGCGAGAAATACTCTTATCTAGTTTGCCTGGTTTTATAATGGCTGCAACAATTTCCTGAGATCCGTCGTTTGACTGAGTAATAGAAAAGTCAGCAGGATCAAGCGAATTAGGATCTATATAGCGATCGAAACTCAATATTATCCCTTTACCATCTTTACGAGTAATAGCATTATTAAAAACAACAGGTTGCTCACGCGCATAATTCTTTACATCTTTCCCAGAGAAAGCCTTTAATACACCTCCGTTTTTATCTACAATAGTTCCTGGGGTATATGAAATTGTTACAGTGCTACCATCGGTAATTGATGATTCAAGGTTTAATACATATGTGTCAGATAATCTTCCTGTGCGGCTAATGCTATTAATATCGACGTTAATTCCATCTTGCAAAACAGTAAATTCAGAAGCCTGAGAACTTTCAGGAATAGCCATAACTTTACTAAAGGTGATGTAAATCTCATTCCCACTATATGAGGTATAAAAAGACTTACATATTGGAGTACTAGGTGTAAATACAACGTGTATAGGTTTGGTAAGAACAGCTACATTATATACATCTGAATTTCCTTCTACTTGCCAGTCAGCAATGTAAGTGTTTATACAGGCTCCTTTATATGTTCCTGTATCTTTAGCGGAAATATTATTAATTGTATAGGTTTTACCCGTTACCTCCAGAGAGGTGTCTACTTCACTTACAAGATCTTTACGCATCCAGGTAACGGTTCCTTGTTCTCCTGCCTCATTACAAATTAATGTAACAGAACTACCAGGAGTAGTAAGAATCTCGCGTTCCCTTCCCACATTACGTAAACTTTGTACTTGGTATTTTATAGTAGGTGTTGATGTAAACGATGTAAAATAATCTACTGATTTTTCCCATGTAGCATAAGAAAACTGATTACTATATAAGAACATGTTGTTACCCTTGAAATATTGGATTAAATGATCTGGGGTTAGAAAATCAAATACTGGAAGGCTGTCAATATAATTGTAGCGTACGTTAAATTGTTCAATCTTTGTACACTTGCGAAATCCACTACTTATAATGCCACCTACACCTGTAGATTCAAGATCTAATCTGGTAATAGTCGGATGATAAAGTTCATCAGGTATTTCTGATTTAAAAAAACCTTTGTTTCCATTAATTCTGAACCACTGGAGTGCAGTTAAAAGACCAACTTCTCTAGGTATGTACCCATTCATATTATTATTGCCATTATCCCTTCTTGAAAGCGTTGGAGTAATCATAATGACACGCCAGGCAGAATCACTAGTTGAGCCAATTTGTTGTTTTTCCAATACTACTCCAAACCAATCTTTAACAGGTCCAACAAGCCATTTACTTTTCCCTGCATTTGGATAATAGGTAAACAAACCTAAACCGTAATCTCCATCGCTACCGATGCTATTTATATCGAAGTCATCTGCGTTGCACGTCCAGCTTGGTCCGCCTGTTGCATTATAAAAAGCTACTAAAGCAAGTGAATCTTGCTCAGCACAATGAGTGTAGCCAGTATAATCTTGCGATTTCAAAGGTGTTAATCCGGCAATGCAAAATATTATAAAAATTAAATGTTTTCTCATCTTTTTTCTATTTTGAAATTTGAGTAATAATGTCCATATCCAATTGATAAGTTTCACCTGTATACCAACTGCAAAAAGATGGATGAATAGACTTGACTCTTAGTACTCCGGCTTTATAAGAATTAGTAGATCCGTAGTCGGTAAAGAAACACACTACAGAGCCAACTTGAACCGGAACTTCGTTAGTCCCTTTTTGCTTAACGGAGTCACTTTTAACTATATTAGTTATTGCTGAACTGTTCATCTCATAAAATTCTGACGACGATAAATGAGGAATAAGCAAGAATCGTGTCTTGTTTTTTATAATAGATGCCGGAGCATCGAACCGCCAGTTACTTGGGGCTATTAACATAGCAGCATCTGTATAATCGTCAACTACAAAAATAATATCAATTGATTTTTGAATTGCTTCGTTTTCAGTAGATTCACTTATATACTGCGATAAATCTCTGTATTTTTCAGCGTCTTGAGTAGATAGACCATCAGTATTAGCATTAGACTTGAAAAATAATGACACATTATTGTACTTAGCAATACTATGAAGAGTAACAACTGTTTGTTTTACAGTTTTTTGTCCTTGCTCATCAATTAATTTGAATGTAAGTACAGGATCTATGGTATCTTGTGAAACAATATAATTATAATGAAGACTAAAACTTTTAATGTCCTTTTGAATTGTTCCATAAATATGATCAATGAATGGATCAATGCTGTCAGAGGAAATTGAAAAACCTGTTCCTCCAGCACCTGAAATAGAGGAGGTTACAATAATCGAATTAATGTTAAAATCGGATTTAGCTTGTATTAGGAAATGTACTGTGTCATTTACGGCACCTGAACTATATCCTACTGGAGAAACAGATAGCTGAGCCATCGATTCATTATATTCAGTTCTATACCCATCTTTAACATAATCTTGACATGAGAACAATGTCATTAAAAGCAAGCATAGACCAAAAATTTTATGTATTAAGAATTTCATCATGTTTTTTAAATTTTATTCGTTTAACCACCACATCATTGAATACCAATTAGCATTGTACCATGTCTTAAAATCAACGCCAAACTCTATATCAGTTTTGCTGGCAGGATATTCGGCTTTATAAGCTGGCTCCTTATAAGTAGGCATTTGTAGGAAGTCTTTACCCTTTGGTTGTAACAACCACATAAGAACAGTATTTTTGTTTTCATCACCAATGATAGGCTCATTAAATCCTTCACTGCGAGCTAAATAATAATTCGTTGAATTTGTGGCTGCTTCTGAAAGTGGATAAGCAGCTCTGGAAGGAAATTTAGTTCCACTACCAGTAAACATATAGGCAGCGGCACCAGAAGAAGCTCTAAAATTAGGCAACATAGTACGCCTATGATCAAAATATGGTTCGAAGGCTAATAAGAAACTTGCTATCCATTTTTGTTCGGCTATCAAAGTCAATTTATCTCTACCTCCTTCATAATCTACATCAAATTGTGCTAAATATTCATCAACTGAGGCTAAAGCAGTACTACCATAGGCAGCTGCGTATTTTTCGCTGGTAAAAGTTGCACTATACTCATCAAAGGATGCTTTAATAGCTTGTTCATAATAGTCTTTTGCTGAACCTTCAGTTATCCATCCTTTCTCACTAGCTTCGGCGAGGAAGAAAAGCATTTCAGAATACAATGCAATAGGAAATGGTTGCTTGGCACATTCAAGTGTGGCACTTCCTTTGTCATCCTCTGTTCTGAAATACTCGCCTAATTTTGAAGCGTAGTTAGCTCCTCCATTCCAGGCAGCTGAATAAGCATTGTCAATTGTAATTCCATAAATATGTCCTGCATATTTATCTGTGCCTTTATTTGATGGCAATACATTGAGTCTTGAATCGTCGTGAACATATTTAACTGGACGTGCATAAACAGGAAGACGAGGATCTCTGATACTAATCAAACGTTCAACAAAGATATTACTAAAAGGAGCTTCTTCAATCTTTGCTTTTGTTAGTGTATACATCGTAGACCTGTGTGTTGAACCATCATAATGATAATAAGCATTATCACTATTTGATTCCATTATCGGATACTTAACAGGATCACTTAATACCTCATTTAAGTGTGCCTTTGCACTATCTGGAGCAGCATCTGACATGTACATTGAATACCTAATAAGAAGTGTGTTTGCGAATTTTTTCCATTTAAGCATATCGCCCCCGAAAATAGCATCAGTAGATGCGTCAACGCTAGATGCATTATTTTCAATTGATAATCCGGCATTAAGTAATTTCCGGGTTAATGTATAATATATTGATTCTTGACTATCGTATTTTGGTGTAAGAGGAGCATTTTCTCTCATTGTCTCGGAATAGGGAACGTTACCATAAAGATTGGTAAGACAGAAGAAATTATAACACTCCCAAATATCGGCAATAGCCATATAACTTCGATCATCGATGACTGTTGCTGTTTTTCGCAAGCTCTTAATATTAAGTGCATCATTATAGGATGGTGTCCATACATATTCAAGGTCATGCCAAGCCTGATGTCTGTTTCCCTGGCTAAGACTTAATGTCTTGCCATGGTATTCGCATACTGCTGGAGCAACATTCCAGAAAATATAACCCCAGGCACTTATAGTATTCCAGAGCATGTCAGACATAAATAAATGAGGTTCGTAATCTTCAACTTTTTCACTGCTAGTGCTCGTTTGATTATACGGCGGTGAATTTGGATCAGTATTTATGTCTGTTTCCCACTTATCGCAACTATTTGATAAGAAAATAAGTGCGATGAATAAAAATTTATATAATTTTTGTAGTCTCATCATGATTGTTTAAAATATTAATTTTACATTAAATCCCAAATTGCGAACACTAGGTACGCCATCTGCTTTGTCATAACCGGGTACTTTCGAATACCAACCAAAATCAGACATTTCATCAGAGTATCCAAAAATTTCCGGATCAATGTGTTTTACTTTAGTCCAAACAGCCAAATTACGAGCAACAATGGCAACTGTAATACCCGTTATATGCGCCTTCTCGACTAGTTTTTTTGGCAAATCATATGCTAATCTAACTTCTCTAAGTTTCAAATAAGTTCCGTCAACTATAGCGCACTCAGGAATTCCCTCATCGCTATGATTAGCCCAATATTGTTCTCCAGATTGACCGTTAACACCAAATGTTTGTAAATCTTCTAAAGTTAATGCCCGGTATCCTCCATTTCCATCTTCAACTTCACCTACTGGAACAATACCTGTACGATTATTAAGTGTAGTTGCTTCTGAAAGGCCATATAAATTAAGCTTTCGTTGGGTTTGGTTATAAAGTACTCCTCCAAATCTATAATCTAATAAAAATGAGAAGGAAATATCTTTGTATGTAACTGTATTGTTTAATGAAGCCATCCATTCAGGATTATAATTACCCAAGGCAATAACATCTGTTGTATGCCTTGTGTCGCCAGAATAGCTATAAAGCTGCTGTCCGCTCGGAGACCGCAACCAACCCTGACCATAAAACTCTCCCCTTCTTTGTCCAACCGCATCTCTAATAAATAAAAAGTTATTAGCTTTTTGTGTTTTATTAAAATTAGGAAGCGAATCAATTAGCTCATCAACATATGTACGATCTCTCGACCAGTTTAATTGAACTGTCCATTCCAGACCATCATTTATCTTTACTGGGACAGCATTCAAGGTAACTTCAACACCCTTACTGCTAATTTGCCCTGCATTAATTATCCAGTAATCATATCCAGTAGCTTTACTAACATCTTCACGTAAAATCTGGTTAATTGTCTTGGATGTATAGTATGTAAAATCAAAACCTAACCTGTTACTAAAAAAACGCATATCCGACCCGAATTCAATTCCTGTTGTAAGCTCAGGTTTAATATCGAGAGCAATTTTAGTTTTAAGAGGAGCGGTATAAGTAGTACCATCTTTAGTATTATCTACCCAAACATTTTTATCTGTTCCAATAAAGTAAGCAGTTGGAATATCTTTACCAACTTGAGCTATACTTGCTCTTACTTTCCAGAAGTCAAATACATCTGGGAGAGTGATAATTTCATTCACTAATGCTGATAGTGCAGCGGAAGGGTAGAAAAAAGAATTGTTATTTTCATTTAATGTTGACGACCAGTCATTTCTTCCGGTAATATCAAGAAATATTTTGTTGTTATAATCTAAATTCAGGAAACTATATAAGCTGTTTCTCTCTATATTCCATCTCCCATTGTTACCTTGCGGGAATCTTGCAGCCTGATTACGGTTATTCAAATTATATAAATCAAGGAATCCTAATTCATTAATTTCAGCACATATTTCATTTGTTTCAGATCTCCAATGGGTACCTCCAAATGATAATTTGGCGCCAATTACACCAAAATCTTTGTTGTAGGTTGCAAGAAACTCTGCAGTTTGTTCTCTAGTGTTTCTTGAACCTTTTTTATAATATCCATTGTAATCACTGCCAGTTATATCATATGAACTATGAGCTTTCTGTTCAAAGTATTCACTGTTTTCATAAATAATCCCATATCGTCCAAGTAGGGTCAAATCTTCACTTATATCTAAATTTGCTGAAAAATTTGCAATAGTTCTGTTATTAACATAGCCATGAGGCTGTTCATATGCTTTAAAATACAAATTGTTCCCACTACGCCTGAAATTATTCTGTTGTATTCCTTCTAATCCAGAAATCCAATAATCCTCAAGGGCATTGACATCTATATTTCGAGGAATAAACAAAGGATTGACGACTTTAGCGTTTGGACAATCTGTATGGATATAGGTTATGTTAGAATTTAAGGTGAGTTTTTTAAATGCTGTATAACTGGAACTTAAGTCAAACTGATTTTTTTTAAGACCAGTATTTGGAACGATACCTTTTTGATTAGTATTTGTATATGAGAATCTTGTGTTGCTATTATCGCTCCCTTTCGAAACAGAGAAATTGTTTATTGCAATGTGCCCCAATTCGTAGAAATCTTTCACATTATTAGGATGAGCTACCCAGGGATCGTTGCCTGTAAATTGGGATCGGACATTACCGTCAAAGGCAGGTCCCCAGTTTAAATACTGATCGTCGTTCACCCCACCATTGTTTCCATCATAATAAGAATACTCACCACCCTTTCCTTGTCCGAAAGCATTCTGATAATCGGGCAGTACTAAAGGGCTTTGGAATGTTAAACTGGAATTTACCTGAACTTGTAAATTTTTCGAACCTTTTCCAGATTTAGTCGTTATCATTACTACACCGGATCCTGCTTTCGAACCATATAGTGCAGCAGCTGCAGCGCCTTTCAAAACTGAGATACTCTCAATATCATCAGGAGCAACATCATTTGCAGAACCTGGAATTCCATTTATAATATATAATGGATCATTGTTTCCTGCTAGAGAGGATTCGCCACGAATCACAATACGAGAACCACCTCCCCCAATGTCGCCACTTCCCTGTGTAATATTTACACCGGCAACTTTTCCAGACAAGGCATTTATAACATCTAGTTCTTTAACCTTTGCAATATCTTCTCCCTTTACTTTTTGTACCGAATATCCTAGGGCTTTTTCGCTACGTTTTATACCTAGGGCTGTGACAACTACTTCTTCGATCGATTCAGATGAAGGAATGAGCTCAACATCGATAACTGTTTTGCCATTGGAAATAATTTCTTGAATGTTATATCCTAAAAATGAATAGACAATTATACTTGAATCGGAAGGTAATTCTATAGAATAGTTACCGTCAAGATCAGAAATTGTCCCAATGGTTGTTCCTTTAATAGTGACATTAGCGCCTGGAAGTCCCAAGGGGTCTTCCGCTGTTGTAATTTTTCCTGTTACAGTTCTCTGTGAATACAAATAAGTCGAACTGAAGAGGGTTAGTAAACAGATAATTAGAGTTTTCATTTGCATAAATTAGGGTGTTTAGAATGTTTAATATCTGAGCATTTTCCAATATTACTATTACTTATGTGAGCCAGTTTTAAGTAATTTTTAAATAGATGTAAATATTGGTCCTTGATAACCTGATGTTTATCATAGTACTCAAAAATATACTAATTCGAATGCTAAAAAGTTTATATTATTTACCACCTTTAATGGTATTTTAGCATCTTTTGAATTATTTAGTGAATTCAATGTAAAGTTATCGTTAAATATTATCGAGTTTTTAATACAAGTTAATGATTTTTTATATTAAAAAAATGGAAATTATCGAATTTCAGGTGGTATAGATTCAGTTCCCCAGTCAGATTGTTTTTCTGCCATTTCAAGAACAAGCTTACCTCCCTCAACAATTTGCTTATGGTATATCCAAGCATGGTCAAACGGTTCCCCATTTAATTTAGCAGAGCGGATATAACAATTTTTTTCAGATAGTTTCTCAGCCTCAATTGTGAAGGTGTTTCCATCTTCAAGATGGATTACTGTTTTCTTGAAGTAAGGTGCGGTTATTAGATAATAAGGCATGCCAGCGTTTGGATAAAGCCCCATCATATGAAAAGCTAATCGCGAAGACATAGCACCTGAATCATCATTTCCTGGTATTCCTGATTTTGAGGCATTGTAGTTATTATCGACTATCTCATGTACTCGTTTGGAACTAAGTGAAGGCTTTCCAATCCAATGATATAATAGGGGTGTTAGAAATGAAGGTTCGTTTCCAACATCGTAGTAGTTATTTTCAAAAAATGTGTTTAGACGTTTTTGGAAGGCAGTATTTCCTCCTGAGTTCTCAATTAAACCTGGTATATCGTGAGGAACAAAAAAAGAATACTCCCAGGAATTTCCCTCATAAAAGAATCCGCACCACCAACATACACAAATAGGCCATTCCTGTGCTAGAGGGGAATAAGCCAAATAAGGTTTTCTTCCACTTGTGAAATTACACCGAACAGAATCAATCCAGTTACCATGAGCGTCTTTAGGCATAATAAATCCACGCGAACCATGGTCTACAATGTCACGCCAAAGGTTTTTCCAATTGTTTGATTGATCTAAGAACCTACGATATTCACCATTTCGGCCTAATCCTTTTGCTACTTGTGCCAAACAGTAATCGTTAAAGGCATATTCAAGTGTACGGTTTCCTGCTCTCACATAATTGTCCGAAACGTATCCAAGGTTGTTGTAGTCTACTAGTCCACCTCGTCCTTCAGCCTCTTCATTACCTCCAGGGGGAATAGTTGCATCTTTCAACATTGCTTTGAGTCCCAAATGGTAATTAATGCCTTTTAAGTCCTTAACATATGCATCAGCAATAAGCACCTCGGCATTAGAACCGCCCTGAGTGCGCCCGTTACAGTTGCCACTTCGGGCATCGGGCATATAGCCATCGTATTTATAAATGTCTAGTAAAGCATTGACGATATCCACTTGTCTGCTAGGAGCAATTAATGTTATAAGTGGATGTGAAGTTCTATATGTATCCCAAATTGCATAAAAATCATCGTAATAAGGTTTGCTGGAAATCCATAATGGATTTTCTCCTGTTCTGTCTACAGGCATTAGCATTGTATGGTAAAGCCCAGTATAAAACATCGTTTTTTGTTCATTTGATGCGTTAGGATCAACTTCGATACGGTTGACAAGGTTTTCCCATCGGGCCTGTGTTTCAGTCAATAGTTGCTCAAAATTCCAATGAGGGACTTCGTTGGAAATATTTTCTTTTGCTTTTAGTGAACTAATAAATGAAATGCCAATTTTAACTTTAACTGTATCTGATGCATTCTCATTAAATAAAAAATATGCGCCAGTTTTTACACCTTCATCATGTTGAGTTTTTACCGAAGGCATAATCACCTCGTTTTTCCATGTTCCAAGCTTGTTAAATGCTTCGTTGAATTCTGCATAGAAATACACCGTATAGGCTTTCCCATTGTTCCAACCACCACGGATTCGAGTATAGCCCATTGCTTCTTTTTCATTGACTATCTGAACTTCAGAACCGACAAATTGTTGTGCCTCGCGTGCATCAGGGACTGATTCTTCACCCAGAAATGCTCCTAAATCTATTTTTACTCCTTTGGCTGATTTTTTAGGAAATACATACCTGTGAAAAGCAACTTTAGGACTTGTTGTTATTTCTACATTAATATTCCACTTTTCCAACAATACACCGTAGTAACCAGCTTTTGCATCTTCATTTTTGCGCAAAGATTCCTGTCTTATGCTTTTGAAATCTCCACTGAAGGGCATGACTGATACGTTTCCATATTTAGGACCACCACCTGTACCGCTTACATGAATCTGACTAAAGCCATAAATTGGCTTTGTTAAATCGGGGGAATACCCACTGTTTGATGAAACATTGCAGTCGGGACCGGGCTTAACCATTCCGAAAGGGCAGGAAGCTCCCACAAAAACATTTCCATCACCTTCCGAACCTATTAAGGGGTCAATATACGATGAATATGATTGCGCAAAAGGGCTTAAATATGAAATTGATGCCAGAGAAATTAGTAATGTCCATCTACGTAGATTCATTTTGTATTCTTTTATTATATTGAATGATTAATTTTATTAAACTCCTCTATCATATTATTGATAGAGGAGTTTTTATAGATAGTGTCTGCAAGAAAGCTACTCAGAGCGTCATTGCGAGCGAAGCGCGGCAATCTCAAACTATTGACTGCCAACACAAAAAGATTATCTTCGATGAGCTTGCAAGCTCGGTTGCTTCGTTCCTCGCAATGAGGGATATTATTGAGTTTTCTTGCAGACACTAGATTATTCTATTCTAAGTTTTTATAATGCTTTTTAATGCAATCAATTATGATTTATAGGATCCAAGCTAATAATCAACAGCGCTTTTCCATTCTAATTTAAACTTTTGGCAATCACAGCTATTAGAAGACCATTGTTGGATGTTTGCTCCATTAGCAGTGGAGGCATTCTCAACATCAATAACTTTGCCTGAATTTCTATTGGTAATGGTATAATATCCGGTTTCAACTTCACTAAACGACCATTGTTGGTTTGAACTCCCCCAATAGTCCCATTGCACAATGTTACCACCATCATTCATCGAAAAATTGTATAGGTCAAGTACTTTTCCGCTATGTTTTGACTCTAGTCTGTAATAATTGTTGCCAACTCCAAAGACGCGCCATATTTGGTTTGATTCTCCACCATTATCTTCCCATTGCACAATGTTTCCGCCATTTGTTTTTGACCAATCATATACATCAATCAGTTTGTTACTGTGTTTCGCCACTAAACTGTATGCACCTTCGTTTAAAACATTGCCAGAGTATTGGTTATTTGTGTATAGAAAAGAATATGTTCCTAAGTTTTTAAAATATTCAGCAACTAAACCTGCTGGATAAGTTGCAATATGTCCCCTTTGAACATCATCGTCTTTGTCTTCCCAGTTCCAGGGTGCATTGGCACTGCCACTTCCATGGCTTGAAAGGAAACTGCCTCCGGAAAACAATTGATTGTTATAACGTTGGTCCCAAAGTTCGCCCGGAGCAAATATATCAACAAGTTTATATTTTACATCAGTGTCGTAATTATTTTCAGGAGCTTCAGCTACATCGTTCATTGAAGGATAGTAAACAACACCATCACCATCAATGTCAACATATGGGTGGGCCTTAATTCCATGTCCCCTGCATTCCTGTGAAGTTATTGGATGCCATTCATTGTTGTACCACTCCATTTGCAATGTTCCATCTACCGATTCAAAATTTTCCTGATACGTAGCTTCTTTAAGTAAGTACGAATAGAAATCTGAATGGTAAACAGTCACAGCAGCTTGAATACTACCATATGTAGAGCCATCTCTTTTAATAACTATCAAAACACCTTCCAGATCGTTTTCATGTTCATCTAAAGTGTAAAGAAGAGGAACATCTGTCCAGTCGCGTGGATGAAAAAATGAATACTGAATAAACCAGTTGGTACTGGTTTCTATTACTGAATAATAACAGTGTGCTGTAGGACTATATGAACTGTTGGCTATATTGTCCCAGTTATTTGTTGCATTCCAGTCACCATCAAAATTAATAGCAGTGATATAGTCTGCTTTTCCACCTAAACTATGACTACCTGTAGCATCAATATCTTGTCGATGGACTGGAGCCCAGCGTTTCGCCAAGTCATTATTAAAACCCGATGATTTAAAGCTTGTAATTAGAGATTCGTTTGAAAAGTCTGAAACATTAGTTTCAAACTCATTTTTATCACAGTTAGATAAACTACAAGAGATCAGGACTATCAATCCAGCTTTAAGAACTAGTTTTATTTGCTTTCTCATTTTCTTAGTTTTAGTGTTAATTAGTCTATATAAATTAATATTAATTCTAAAATTAAAAGCGACCAACTATCAATTTGTTTTACAACAAATCAATCAAAAAATACTTTAGCAAAGATTGAGAACATCTTAAATTTTGTTTAGAAAAATGTTAAGTCCTCAGTTTCCTTTTCAACATAATATTTTCTAAAATAGTTAATTTAAGATGCTCCTGTATTTATTACAAGCTACAACACCTCATCCAGTTTAACCGAACGATTTTCAAGAAATGATTTTTTTGCCGCAATAGCAATCGCAACAGATATTAAACCATCTTTACCCGATACAGGAAGCTCTGTGTTATCAGAGAGTGCTTTACAGAAAGCCTTCATCTCATTTGCATAAGCTTCTGTATACCTGTCCATAAAGAAATTTAAAGGCAGAGATTTATGTACTCCATCAGCTGAATAATAGCGATGATTCTCAGGATAGTTATTATCGACATTTACCATTCCCTTAGAACCAAATATTTCTAAGCGCTGATCGTAGCCATAAATAGCCTTTCTACTATTATCGATAACTCCTATTGCACCATTTTCAAATGTCAATGTTATTATTGCTGTATCTACATCACCTGCTTTTCCAATTTCAGGATCGACAAGCACGCATGCTTTTGTGTATACATCAGTTACCTCACTGCCTACTATGTATCTTGCCATATCGAAATCGTGTATAGTCATATCAAGAAACATTCCTCCGGAAACAGCACTATATTTAGCTGGTGGTGGTGCAGGGTCGCGAGAGGTAATTTTAAGAATGTGAGGATCACCTATTTTGCCTTCTTCGACCATTTGTTTCATTTTCATGAAGTTGGTATCGAACCGACGATTAAATCCTATCATTAGTTTTACGCCCGCCTTCTCCACAGCGTCAAGTGCATTCTGGATAGTTACAAGTGACAGGTCAATAGGCTTTTCACAAAAAATATGTTTTCCAGCGTTGGCTGCTTCAACTATATATTGAGCATGTGTGTCGGTAGGAGAGCATATAACTACAGCATCAACATCCTTGTTTTTGAGAATGTCTTTGTAATTTTCCGAAACCTGGCTTATGCCAAAGTTCTCAGCAAGCGTAGTTGCACTATTAAGGTCGATGTCGGCAATAGCTATTACTTCTGCTTCTGGTACTCCCTGAGATAATGCAGCAACATGTACTTTACCAATCCTGCCAGCACCAATAACTCCGATTTTTATTTTTTTCATTTGTATAAATTTTATGTTGAGTGGTCAGATGTAACTCCTAAGGGAAAAAGACATTCTAGCTATATTGCCAGAATACTATTTACCAAAGTTGTTTCATGCTTTGTGATTTATTTTAGGTTTAATTATAGTCCTAGTGTTTTTATATATTTTCTATTTCGATCTGCACAAACTTTTGGATTTCCCATTCCAGGCAACACATCCTGTTCAACAACAATCCAATCGTCATATTTCTGAGAGTTTAATTCCTGAACTATTGCTGAAAAATCTACAGCACCTTTACCCAATTCACAGAAGACTCCTTCGCGAACCGATTGAAAATAGTCCATATTCATTGAGCGGGATTTTTCAGCCACAACTGGATCACAGTCTTTAAAATGTACATGCCAGATTCGCTTATTATATAATTTCAAAGCATCAAGAGGATCTCCGCCTCCAAACATGTAATGTCCCATGTCAAGTACAAGTCCGAGTGTATTTGGATCGGTTAAAGACATTAGTGTGTCGATTTCGTCAGGTGTTTCAACATATCCTGCACAATGATGATGGAACACTGTTCGCAAACCTGTTTGCTTTTTAACTTCAGAAGCTACTTTGTTTGCTCCTTCAGCAAATACTTGCCACTCATCCATACTTAATTTTTGCTTGTCGGAAATACGTCCAGCATTTTGTGTACGTTCTTCAACGCTTCCGTTTTCATCAGCCAGAACAATAAAAGCTTTACTGAAACCGGCATCGGCCATTAGTTTTGCAGTACGTACGGCTAATTCAACTCCTTCCTGGTGCTTCGATTTGTCTTTCAAAAATACGGGGACAAATGCACCTAAAAGCATCAAATTACGATTATCAAGTTCATTTTTTAATTCGGCAGGATTTGTAGGCATAAAACCCCAATCGCCAAGTTCGGTTCCTTCATAACCGGTTTCTTTTATTTCGTTTAAAACCTGCTGAAAGCCTGCTGGCTCCCCCTGAAGGTCGAATTCAAGTACGCCCCATGAACATGGTGCATTGGCTATTTTTATCATATCAATAATTTTAAAATTTTCTCGACCATTCATCATGCCAGCGTTCGATTACAACTTTGGTTTGAGTATAAAACTCAACAGCATGACGAGATTGTCCGTGTAAATCACCGAAAAAGCTTTCCTTCCATCCGCTAAATGGGAAAAATGCCATTGGAGCTGCAATACCAATGTTAATACCAATGTTACCTGCAACTGCCTCATGACGGAATCTGCGTGCTGCAGAACCATTTTGGGTAAATATGCAAGCTGAATTCCCGTATTTTCCTTGATTTACCAGGGAAATAGCTTCATCAAGATTTTCAACATGCATCAAGCTCAAAACCGGACCAAATATTTCTGTTTTATGTAGCTCACTTCCCGGTTGAATATCACTTAAGATGGTGGGCTTTATGAAATATCCCTCCTCATATTCTGCAATAGTAGCATTTCTTCCATCTAGCAAAAGTTTACAGCCATCGTCAATTCCTTTTTGTATCAGGGATTCAATGCGTGATTTACTTTCACTTGTTATTACAGGACCCATATCGGATTTTTGGTTTATTCCATAGCCTGTTACTTTTGATTTAACTACATCGATAAGCTTAGAGGTAAACTCTTCTTTTACTTCTCCAACTGTTATAACTATAGAAGCAGCAAGACACCGTTGTCCGGCACATCCAAAAGCACTATCGGCTATTATTTTAACTGCAGTATCGATATTGGCATCAGGCATAATAACCATCGGATTTTTTGCTCCACCCTGTGCTTGTACACGTTTGCCGTATTCAGAACCTTTTTGGTAGACATACTTGGCAACAGATGTAGAACCTACAAAACTTATAGCATGAATATGCGGATTTTCAAGTATTCCGTCTACAGAATTCTTGCTGCCATGAACCATGTTTAGTACACCTTTGGGCAAATCTATTTCTTCAAGCAATTCAAAAATCCGGACCATAGTCATCGGAACCTTTTCCGAAGGTTTCACGATATATGTGTTTCCGCATGCAATTGCATAGGGCATAAACCAAAAGGGTATCATTATCGGAAAATTGAAAGGAGCAATACAAGCGCCAACACCTAACGGTTGTCTTATCATGTACTCATCAATGCCTTTAGCAATGTCTTCCGAAAATTCACTTTGCATAAGAGTAGGAATTCCACAAGCAACTTCAATGTTTTCTACGGCTCTTACTATTTCTGCTTTAGATTCGGCAAAAGTCTTTCCACTTTCGTCGGTACAGATAGTAGCAATTGCATCAGCATTGTCTTCAATAATTTTTTTCATTTTAAACAAATACTGAATTCTTTGTGTTGCAGGGGTATTTCTCCAACCAACAAATGCTTCTTGGGCTTTGTCGGCTGCAAAATCAACATCTTCTTTACTACCAGCAGGTACATTGTAAATTTCTTTGCCAGTAGCAGGGTTAATTACCGCAATGGTTTCAGTGCTTTTACTGTCTACCCATTCGCCGTTTATGTAATTTTTTAACACTTCCATTATAAATTGATTATCTTATTTTTTCGTTTTCTGTTATTTTATAAAAAGTACCGTTGTTTTTTCTTTTGTTCCGAATATGTTTTGTAAGCTTCATTAACCGATTCAATCTCCGAGGTTTCTGCAACAGGAACTTCCCACCAAGCATAACCCGGAATCGAACTGTATAAATCGGTCTCAATAACAACAACAGTTGTCTTGGTGTTTTCTTTGGCTTTTACCAATGCATCTTTTAATGTGCTGAATGTATTTACACTAATAACATCGGCGCCAAGGCTTTTTGCATTCTGAGCTAAATCTACTGGTAAAAGATTGCCTGTAAGCTGGCCGGTATTCTCGTCCCGAAAGCGATATTTTGTTCCAAATCGCTGAGAGCCTAACGATTGCGACAATGCCCCGATACTTCCATAGCCATTGTTGTTTAGTAAAACGATATTGAATTTTATACCTTCCTGAATGGCAGTGACAATTTCAGAATTCATCATTAAATAATTTCCATCTCCAACCATTACCCAAATTTCCCTTTCAGGAGAGGCTAATTTTGCTCCAATTCCAGCCGCGCATTCATAGCCCATTGTTGAATATCCGTATTCGAGATGAAATGATTTTGGGTGTGTTGCCCGCCACAGTTTATGAAGATCGCCAGGTAAACTGCCTGCTGCGCATAAGACTACATCATTAGGCATAGCAATTTCATTAACTGCTCCAATTACTTCTGCTTGTTTAATTGTATCAGAATTATTACTTGTGTATACACTGTCTACATATTTCTCCCAGGAAGTGTTTAATGTTTTAACATGTTCCTGATATGAATTGTCTGTATGATAAGCTTGTAGTAATTCCAACAATTCTTCAAGACACACCTTAGCATCACCCACCAAAGAAAGGGCACTATGCTTATATGCATCAAATTCGGCAATATTTATATTTACAAACTTTACATCAGGGTTCTGAAATGCGGTTTTAGATGCTGTAGTAAAATCGCTATATCTGGTACCAATACCGATGACGACATCGGCATTTGAAGTTAATTCATTTGCACCCGGTGTGCCAGTAGCTCCAGCAGCTCCGAGGTTTAGCCTGTGGTTGTATTGTAATGAACCTTTACCTGCAAAGGTTTCTGCAACTGGAATGCCTGTATGCTCAACAAAACGTTTAAGTGTATCTGTTGCTTCACTATAAATAACACCTCCACCACTAATTATTACAGGATTTTTGGAGTTTTTAATTATTTCAGCTGCTGCCTTTAGAAGACTTAAATCGGGGCGTGGACGCCCAATTGTCCAAACTCTTTGCTTAAATAGTTCGACAGGAAAATCAAATGCTTCAGCCTGTACATCTTGAGGAATACTGAGGGTTACAGCACCTGTATCAGAAGGTGATGTCAATACTCGCATAACTTCTGGCAGCGAGGTTATTAACTGCTCTGGACGGTTTATGCGATCCCAATATTTTGAAACTGGTTTAAAACAATCATTTACAGAAACATCTTGCGAAAATTCAACCTCAAGTTGTTGCAATACTGGGGCAACAAGACGTGTTGCAAAAATATCTCCTGGTAAAAGCAATACAGGTAGCCTGTTAATTGTTGCACAAGCAGCCCCGGTAACCATGTTGGTTGCACCTGGTCCAATTGAAGATGTGCAAACAAATGTTCCCATCCGGTTTTTCATTTTTGCATATGCAATGGCAGAATGAACAGATCCTTGCTCATTTCTAGTCATAATATATCTGAAATCCGGAGTTTGCATTAAAGCTTGACCAATACCCGCCAAATTGCCATGGCCAAAAATGCCCAGACAACCTGCAAAAAACTTGTGTTGTATACCATCTCGTTCGACATATTGATTGTTTAAGAAACGGATTGTAGCTTGAGCTACAGTGAGCCTTATTGTATTTTTTGGTTCTTGTTTCATTTGCTTAAAATCCTCCTTTACTTTCGATAAATTCTATAGTCTCGTTATAAGTGGGATTAAAGTTGGAGCATCCTGGCTTTGTAACCAAAATAGCACCACATGCATTTCCCATTCTGCAGCATTTGTACCAATCCCAATCATTCAGGTATCCATAAATGAACCCACTGGCAAACGCATCGCCAGCTCCCAGTACATTGACAACTTCAACAGGAAATCCGGGCACATCAATTCTTTCTCCGCTGCGTAGATACACTGAGGAACCTTTTTCGCCTCTTTTCACTATAAGAGCTTCAATGCCGAGTTTCATGATTTCTTCAATGGCTTCAGCAATATTACCTTTTATCTCTGGAGCTGATATTTGCTGGTTTTTTATTTTGATTTGCTCAGGATCTTTAAGCATTGTTGCCAGAATCTCTTCCTCTGTTCCTAAGGCAAGTTTACTATATTTAAGATACGCTCTTGCTGTTACTCCAAATGAACGAGGGTCGTGCCATTGATCAGCTCTAAAATCCAAATCTATCAAGATTGGTATTTGATTCTGAACAGCTACTTCTGCAGCATAGAAAGCAGCTGATCTTGAAGGTTCAACATTCAATGCTGTTGCAGAAATTTCAAAAAGTCTGGTCGATGCTATATCTGCATGAATAACGTCATCAATAGTTACTTTTGAATCGGCACAATTGTCGCGATAATATACTAAAGGAAAATTATCTGGAGGTTCGATACCTAAAACAACAGCACTTGTCCGGCTGCCAGGTTTACGGGGTATTAGACTTGTTTCAACCTTTTCTTTTTCTAAGAAATTGAGTAGGAAATCAGCAATTTGATCATCACCAACTGCGGTAAGTAGGGCCGATTTTAGACCCAGGCGTCTTGTTCCAACAGCCATATTTAGAGGCGAACCTCCAACATAGGCATTAAAAGCTTTTATATCTGTAAATGGCGCACCTATATTGGCTGAGTATAAATCAATTGAAGATCTGCCATAAGTTATGACATCATATTTCTTTTCTTTCATAATTTATTTTTCTTTATTCATTTCTAACGTAACCAGAGGCAAACGAGGATCCATACCTTTCCACGATCCATATATCCATTTATGATCAGGATCATCTGTATTTGCAAGGCTCTGGTCGCTTCCGGCAAGAAAATTTAAGTAGTATACATTGTATCCGTGTCCTGCTGATACAGGATGATACCCCTTTGGAATAAGAACCAAATCGTTATTGTTGGCTTCAACAATTTCATTTAAGCTTCTATCGTCTGTGTAAATTTTTTGCATAGCAAATCCTTGAGGTTTATCAATTTTGTAAAAATAAAATTCTTCAAGGCAAGCTTCAGTAATAAGTCCTGTTTCAGGATCAACCTTACGCGTATCATGCTTATGAGCAGGAAATGAACTCCAGTTGCCTGATGGTGTATACACTTCAACACAAACCAATCGCTGACATTTGGAACCTGGAGGCAAAATACCGTTAATTTGTCGACTGGCATTGTCACCACCGCGAAATTCAATTCCGTTATTATGAACATCAGCAGGTTCAATAAACTGAATGTCAAAACTTTCTTCTGCCGGACACCAGCCACATGCGATATCTAACTCATCACTTTCGGCTGTAAGCGAGAAATCAGTATTTATTGGTAGATATGCTGCATGGGGAAGGCCGCTAAATACATCCTTTCTTCCGTTTTTTGTTTCCCAGTTTCCTTTTGAAGTAACTATCGAAAAATTTCCACCCAGTAGCACAAATAGATATTCATTTTTATTTGTATTTCCTTGAATAGTTTCCCCTTTTTTTAATTTTCTGGCTTCAAAATTAAGGTGTTCCCATCCTGCATCTTCGCTGGTTACATGCTGATATATTTTGTCTTTTACCGACTTGTTTATCAAATTATTATTCTTAATTAACATTTAAATTATATTTTATTTGTTTTCAACTATTAGATCGAGGCACTTATCTGATACAAATTTTTGTAAGGTTTCCATATATTCTTCACCGGGTATGATCATGTCGAACTTTTCAGGGAAAAGCAGAAAGAATTCTCTGTGAACACGAGTCCAAAGAAGGCGCATATCTGTTGCGATGTTTATTTTGCAAACTCCCAGTTTAATAGCCTTGTGAAGTTCCGGTAACTGGGTTCCTTTAGCACTTTTGTTTAATCTGCCTCCGGCATGATTGATTCTGTCAATTTCTACTTTAGGTACAGCTGAAGCTCCATGAAGCACAAGTGGGTACCCGGGCAGATTCTGATTTATTTCTGATAATACATCTAATCGTAATTTGCTGTTGTTGTTGAATTTGTAGGCCCCATGACTTGTGCCTATGGCTATAGCTAAGCTGTCACACTTGGTTCTCTCAACAAATTCTTTGGCTTGTTTTGGATCTGTATACAAAGCATCTTTTTCACTAATGGAAATGTTGTCTTCTACTCCACTTAACACACCTAATTCAGCTTCTACGGCAATGTTTTTGGCATGGGCCATTTTTACAATTTCACTGGTAATTCGAATATTTTCTTCAAATTTCTCATGCGAAGCATCGATCATTACTGAATTATAATACGCAGAGTCAATCGCTTTTTCACAGGATTCATAATCTCCATGATCAAGGTGAACAGTGAAATCTATATTGGGGTATAACTTTTCTGATGCCTGGATACAATATTCCAACATTTCGGAATGAAGGTACTTTTGAGCTACCGGTGTTATTTGAACTATTAATGGACGATTGCAAGTTGAAGCCCCTTGAAATAAAGCCAATACTTGTTCAGCATTAAACACATTAAAAGCACCTAATGCATATTTGCCATATGCCTTTGAAAACATGTCTTTTATTGCAGCTCTCATATTATATTGCATTGTTTATTAACATGGGATATTAAATCTGTACGATTTAATTTTACTTTTTTAAATACAGTTAATTTTTGAGTTATAAAGATAATTCTCACTTAAAGTCGAAATGAGTTACTTTTTACCATCCTTTAATGGTATTTTGCCCTCTTTATGTTCTTTTGTTAAAATTATTGCTAAATTGGCCTTCGATTACTATTCAACATACTGTATGAAACCAATTTTTCAGAAACTAGAGAAACCTACTAATAAATCTATTCTTTTTATAGATGAAGAAATTCCTCATTTTATTGTTCCATGGCATTATCATCCTGAAATTGAGATATTGTATGTAGTTAAAAGTACAGGTACAAGTTATATTGGAGATGGAATAAATAATTTCTGTGAGGGTGAAATATCAATTATTGGCGAGAATATACCACATTGGTGGAAAAATGACCCTTCTTATCTAACCGAAAGTAATAGCCTTAATACCAAAGCCCTTATTGTGCAGTTCAGAAAAGAAGTGTTTGGTTCGAATTTCATGGGGCTTCATGAAATGAGGGCTATTAGAACATTGATAGAGCGTTCTCAAAGAGGCATACAGTTTACAGGTAAATCTCGTGAGGTTTTTGGAAAGAAAATGATGAAAATTTTCAAGCAATCAGGTCTCAAACGTATTACTGAGCTTATTTTATTGTTGGACATGATGGCTGCTAGTTCTGAGTATAAGTACCTAACCAGTGTAGGCTATTCTAAAATTATGAATACTTATGATTTTCAGCGATTCAATAAAATTCACGAATATATTATCCGTAATTTTATTGATCCAATATCTCTGGATGAAATTGCTGAACATGTTAGCATGTCGTCGACAGCTTTCTGCAGGTATTTTAAAAAACGGACAGGAAAAACATTCTTTGGTTATTTGAATGAATTTAGAGTTGGGCATGCCTGTAAGCTATTATTAGAAAAGAACATTGCTATTTCGAGAGTTTGTTTTGAAAGTGGATTTAATAATATGTCGCATTTTAATGAACAGTTTAAAAAAATTACACTCCGAACTCCAACGCAATATCAAGCAGAACATACAGACAAGGATTTTTTTATGCTTTAAACCAAATTTTATCAAATAACAGTTTAGGTGTATATTCCGAAAAAGAATCTATTGTAAAATGTCGGAAAGACTTTTCATAGTGTGAAAAATATGGGCCCCTTCCTGTTGAAGTCTCGACTCATTATAAGTATTAGCATATCCATAGACATCAAATCCACCTTTAACGGCTGCAGCAACTCCTGATATACTATCCTCAATAACTGCACAATCTTCAGGAGCAAATCCCATTTTTTTAGCTGCATATAAGAATATTCCGGGTTCTGGCTTCCAACTATTGATATCATACGAGCTAAATATGCGCCCTTCAAACTTATCATACAAACCTGTCAAGGATAAATTCAGATTTATTTTTTCATGTGGACCACTGGATGCAACGCAATACTCGCATGATAAACCTTCAATAAGATCGTGAATACCTTCAATAGGTTTCAAATGTGATTTAAATTTTTGAAATGTTCTATGTCTGAAGTCTTTTTCAAAACTTTCAGGTAACGGTTTGCCTAGTTTCTCTTCAATGTAGTTAAAGCTAAATTGTAATGAAACACCTGAAAATTTAACTACAGCATCATCGAAAGGCATATCAAATACAACACCAAGTTCTTGAGCCATATTAATTAGTTCCTTCGCAGAAATAGTTTCGCTATCAACCAGAACTCCATCACAATCAAAAATCACACATTTGTATTTCATCTCGAAAATTAATTATTATTTGCATTAATCTTAGATTTTTTTCGGCAAAGTAATTTTACAAATTGTATTGCACAAAATAATGTTTGATTTTTTTTACGAAACCAACTTTGTTTGCTGTTATTATATCATGAACATAGATATTAGGAGTTGTTTAAAGTTACTAAGCATTGTCATTATTCTTTTTGGTCGTGAGATAGTTCACAACTTGGTTAGTAACGGCGAAGCCCTTACTGAAAGCAATCTCATAAAACATTACAATTTAACAAAATTGTAATTGCTCAATCCCTAGAGTTTTAATTGGAACTCAACTAATCTATTATTTCATCATGTGAATGAACGGGAAGCTTGATTATCCTTCAACATAGGCATCAAAGCACCCGCTTATAATCTATTTTTTCTTACATTTGCCCCACTTATTGGGTGCGAAAGCCTAAGAGGGAATCCGGTGAACTGCCAATTGGTGGAAAATCCGGAGCTGCCCCCGCAGCTGTAATCCCGTTTCCGAATTATCGGAAATGTATTTTTAAGATAGAACCACTTTGTCCGGACGAAATAATATTAAGGCTGTTGTTTTAGTCAAGTGTTGGATTTAGAGGACAAGGGAAGGACTTAGAAATCGGGAAAGCCAGAAGACCTGCCCACGAGTACATGTCAAATTCGACACTTCGGGGAGAAGGTATCGAAATACTTTACTCTTCTTAGGTGTTTTAAAACATCAGAATGAAGAATTATTTCTTTTTTGCTCTTCTTATCATTGCTTCCTGCCAAAGCGGGCAACAGAATAAGAATTCCCTTTTTATCAACCATAATCAAGTGAAGTATGCGAAAGGTTTTGCATTAGAAACATTCGATAACTATACTAAAGTTGAAGTTTATAATCCATGGGCCAACAATACTGTTCTTTCAAAGTATGTGTTTGTTAATGATTCAAGTTATTCTCCATTAGAAAATGAGGTTGTAGTTCATGTCCCTGTTAGTAAAGGCGTGTTTTTATCTTCGACTTATTTGGGAATGATTGCCATGCTTGATGCACGCGAGGTAGTAACGGGTTGCACCAATCCTAATTGGATCTACGATTCCATTTTGTACAGCAGATACCTTGCTGGCCACATAAAACATTTGGGTAGCGATATTCAAGTTACCGCTGAAAAGGTAATTGGGGCAAAACCCGATGTGGTAATGAAATATATTTACCAGGGCGAGGACCCAGCCGATAAAATGATTAAAGAGGTTGGTATACCTATTGTCTACAACATTGAATTTATGGAGAATTCGCCACTCGGAAGAGCTGAATGGATTAAGTTGGTTGGCACTATGTTGGGAAAGTTTTCTATGGCTGATTCTTTGTTTAATGAAATAGAGGAAAAATATTTATCCCTGAAAGAATTGGCAAAAACCTCACAAAATAGTCCTTCCGTACTAGATGGTAGTAGTTTTAAAGGAACCTGGTATGCAGCCGGCGGTAAAAGTTTTGTTGCTCAATTAATTCGGGATGCTAATGCTTCTTACTATTGGGCAGAAGATACTACTCAGGGAAGCTTGCCCCTCAGTTTCGAAGTTGTTCTGCAGAAACAGGGTGGAGCCGATTACTGGCTAAATTGTAACGCATCAGCATTAAATGAAATTCTGGTTGTGGAATCGAGGTGTGAGTTGCTTGAATCTTTCAAGAATAAGAATGTGTACCACTTTAATAAGCGTGTTAATCTTGAAGGGGGATTTGATTATTACGAAACGGGTGTCATTCGTCCCGATTTGGTGCTGCACGATTTGTTAGTAATTTTACATCCTGAATTATTCCCAGAAAACAAAGAAACCTTTTATTACGAAAAACTTGATTAAATCTCAAAATAGAAAAATTGAATTTTCAATTTTAATTGTAAGCATTGTTGCAATTTTCTTGCTTTTTGCAATCGACATTGCTGTTGGTAGTGCTGATATAACTTTGAAAGAGTTTGTGAAAATTTTATTTGGGAATGCATCTGATCATTTCGATCGGTCAATCGTTTTTAAACTTCGTTTCCCACGTGCAATCTCAGCCATACTTGTAGGGGCGGGGTTGTCGCTTGCTGGATTGCTCCTGCAAACTCTTTTTCATAATCCACTGGCAGGTCCATATGTTTTGGGAATAAGTTCAGGTGCCAGTCTTGGTGTTGCTACTTATGTATTAACTGCAGCAACCATTTTTAGTCAATCAATTATCTTAACATATGGAGGTCAACTATTAGCAGCTTTGATAGGTTCAGGACTTGTATTCTTAATTATACTTATGGTTTCCTGGAAGATTAATAATACAATCTCTCTCCTAATAATTGGAATTATGATAGGTAGTATGGCAACTGCAATAATCGGGATACTTCAATATTTTAGTAGTGCTGAAAAAGTGCATCGTTTTGTAGTTTGGTCACTAGGTAGTCTAGATGGAATTGACTGGGATAAACTATATTTTATGATACCACTAATACTTGTCATGATAGGCTTATCTGTGTTAGTAATTAAGCCACTAAATGCAATGCTAATGGGCGATAATAATGCTCAGCTTTCCGGGGTTAATGTAAAGCGTACCCGCATTTATATGATAATAATATCAAGTGTCCTGGCTGGAGTAATAACAGCATATGCGGGGCCAATTGCTTTCATTGGAATGACAGTGCCGCATATTGTACGTCTATTGACTAAAAAGGCAAATTTTTATGTGTTATTACCCGGTGTTATTGTTATCGGTGCTATACTTATGTTGGTCTGTGATATAATTTCTCAACTTCCCGGGCAATCATTTACTCTTCCAATAAACTCTGTAACTGCAATGTTTGGGGCTCCTTTAGTAATAATTCTGATATTTCAGAATAGAACAATGAAATCTAATTTCTAATTATGGCAAATTCCAAAAATATATTACTCCATACAAAAGGATTGTCGATTGGTTATCAGAAGAAAATGTTGACAGTACAACCATTATTGGAAGACTTGGATTTGCAGATTGCCAGAGGGCAAATGATAACCCTCATTGGCACTAATGGCTCTGGGAAGTCTACTCTTATTAAAAGTCTGATTGGGTTTATACCAATACTTGGAGGTGAAGTATATCTTAAAGATCAAAAGATTGAAAAGATAGATGCTGCATGCAGAGCAGAAAGTATGGGGGTTGTTCTAACAGAACCAGTTTACGAATCAAACCTAAGTGTTTTTGATTTGGTTGCTATGGGAAGGTATCAACAAACAAATTGGATTGGAAAACTAAAGGACGAGGATATCAGAGAAATAGAACAGGCTATTATGCATGTTGGCCTGAATCATAAAACTTCGGCAAGGTTAGGAGAGTTAAGCGATGGCGAAAGACAAAGAGCATTAATTGCAAGAGTGCTGGCACAGGATGTAGATCTTATTATTCTTGATGAGCCAACTGCACACCTCGATTTGCCAAACCGAATGGAAATTCTTCTTTTGCTTAGAAAACTTTCACACACACAGGGCAAAGGCATTTTACTTTCAACACATGAACTTAGTCTTGCACTTCAGGTATCTGATAATATCTGGCTAATTGATAAAAAACAACAATTAAAACAGGAAATTCCTGAACGATTTATCCTTGACAGGGAGCTGGATAAAGCATTTGGGAATAATCACATTACATTTAAACCCGGCTCTGCCAGTTTTGAGATTAAAGCAACTTCTGAATTAAAAGCCTCAATTGTAGGTAATACTGAAATATGCGACTGTATAAATCGAATGTTAATTCGACAGGGCTTTAATATTGTTGAATCTGGTATTGATAGCGATATTTCTATTTCTGTTGATGAGAGAACAGGTAAAATTGTACTTTCGCAACAGGGAATTGACAAGTATCCTGATAATCTTGAACAGTTGAACGATTTCCTTGTTGATATTCATCAAGAATTATAGAATGGCACTCTGTGAACTAGTTCTCCTCTCGATAGGTATTGGCATGAAGTAACTAAGGATCTGATTTGCTATTGATACTAGTATAAAAATAAAAGCATATTAATGGCATTTGAATTCTAAATAGTAAGTGACAATAATATGGCACTAAGATTATTAGGATAGCCAATTCCCCTCTTGAGAGGGGGTAGGGGTGTGTGAAAATGAAAGCTAAAAGAAAAATAATAAAATATAATCCTAAACTAAAGGTTCTTGCCAGAAACCTGCGGAATAATTCAACAAAATCTGAGATATTCTTGTGGAAATTCTTAAAAGGAAAGCAGGTTATGGGGTATGATTTTCACCGTCAGAAGCCAATTGATAATTTCATTCTTGATTTCTTTTGTCATGAGTTAATGCTTGGGATAGAGGTGGATGGATATACACATCAATTAGATGAAGTCTATCAGAAAGACGTAGTGAAAACTAAAAGGATGAAAGATATAGGAATACATATTTTGAGATTTGAAGATGATGAAGTATTATTGGATATCAATAATGTATTAAGAGCAATTGAAGATTATATTTCAGTATATGAAAAACACACCCCTAACCCCTCTCAAGAGGGGAAATAGTGCATGATATCTAAAGTGGCACACATAATATATAATTGTATATAAAACAGAATAAGCATAATGATAATAGATTTTTTTGTGGTTATTAATTTTCTGCGTAAAACATTAAAAGTACAGCTATAGAGAATTCAGATAGCCAATTCCCCTCTTGAGAGGGGGGAGGGGTGTATAATAATGAAAACGAAATGAAATAAGAAGAATGGCATTTGAACTAAAAGCATTTTACTCAAAAATATATCGCACCTACGATTTGGTTAACCACTTGTTTACAATGGGTATGGACCGAAAATGGAGGAAAATAACAGCAGAAAGATGTATTGAGAAAAATCCTAAAGAGGTACTTGACCTATGTTGTGGAACAGGCGATTTAGCAATAAATGTTTGCAAAGCAGCAAATGGGGCGAAAGTTATTGTAAATGGATACGACTTCAACTCTGATATGCTAAGTATAGCTAAAACTAAGGCTCAAAAGTTGAAATTTGAAAACACAAAGTTTATTGAAGGAGATGCTGCGAATATACCCTTCGGGAATGAAAGTCTTGATGCCATTACAATTGGATTTGGTTTTCGAAATCTGACATTTGAAAATCCTGCAAAGGAAAAACATATTGAAGAAATGTATCGTATTCTCAAGAAAGATGGAGAACTCCTGATTTTAGAAAGTAGTGTACCTACGAATGTAATAATCCGATTTTTCTACAAACTATATTTGTTTTTATTTCTTGTGCCTTTAGGTGCTGTTATTTCTGGAAATGTTAAGGCTTATTGGTACCTTGCGCATTCTTCATCAAAATTCTATTCCGCCAGCCAGATAGAATCAATGCTTGTTAAAAAAGGATTTGCAAAAGTAGCTTCTCAAAAGTTCTTTTTTGGCGCAGCAAATTTGATTATTGCAACCAAATGATAACAAAAGTAGATGTCTACTTCAAGACATTTTCTATATTTGAGCATTTTACAAAAGGGGAGCACTAAAACAAAAAGCATGAATATCGAGCTTATTAATCAAATATGTAAGAATACATTTATTAGTCATCTTGAGATCGAATTTATCGAATACGGGAAAGACTTTATTGTAGCAAAAATGCCGATAAACAGCAAAAAACATCAGCCAATGGGAGTTCTGCACGGAGGTGCATCTATGGCTCTGGCAGAAACAGTGGCGGGAGCAGGTTCAATGCTTGTGATTGATGAGCAAAAATATGATGTTTACGGACTTCAGGTTACTGGGAATCATCTTGCAACTGTTTCCGAAGGTTTTCTCTGGGCTAGAGCAGAAATTGTACATCTTGGTCAATCTACACATGTTTGGGATGTTAAAATAACCGACGATGATGAAAAGCTTATTTCTGTGTCGCGAGTTACAAATATTGTTAAAGAGAAAAAATAAATAGTGAAGGTGCAGATGGTCGAACAACAAGCAATATCGATTCAAGATGCCATTGGAATCTGCCTGGAGAAAAACGCTATTTTTGCCGCTTACAGATTGCCTGATGCTGCTTCTCCTGAGATAGTTGTTCAGAAAGATAGAGAGCAATGTTTCATTAATAAAGATGTTGATTTTTCTGAGCTTAATGGATTTTTCGTTGCACCATTTTCTGAAGCCGATTGTTGTCCACCATTTGTTATTCGTCCGGATATTTATGCCTCAGGTATTGTATCTCAAATGCAAGCCGAGGAAATGGCTGCATTTGATTCGCATCCAATTCAAAGCAAACCTTCTCATATGCCTTGCGAAATATCGCATGAAGATTATTTAAAGCAAATAAACTTCATAGTTAGCGAGATATGTTCTGGGAAATTTGAAAAAGTTGTTCCCAGTAGGGTTAAAGTTGTAAACGGAAAGTACATAGATCATCTACCAAAAATTTTTGAAAAGCTATGCAGTTCATATCCAAATGCTTTTGTATATATTTTTAATGCAGGGGCACATTTATGGATAGGCGCAACCCCAGAGCTTTTGCTAAAGGCTAGAAATGGAAGTATGCATACAGTGTCTTTAGCCGGAACCCGTTCATTTAGTGAAACAAACTTAAATCTTGGGGCATGGAATAGTAAAGAAAGATTGGAGCAGGAGTATGTTACTCGTTATATTTCGAAGGTGCTTTCTAAATTCAATCTAAAAAATGTTGAGCTAGAAGGGCCATACGTTAAAAAGGCAGGTAATCTGGTACATTTGCGAACCGACTTTTCATTTAATTCTGCAGAATTACAAGATAAGCTTGGCGATTTTTTATATAACCTACATCCAACACCGGCAGTTTGTGGAATGCCCCGCAAAGAAAGCCTTCAGTTAATAAGTGAGCTTGAGTTGCATCATCGGGAATATTATTCGGGCTTTTTGGGTCCGGCGGGTTTGAAAAACAGATTGTCTTTTTTTGTAAATCTTCGCTGTATGAAGGTCTTAGAAGATAAACTAGCTCTTTTTATTGGCGGAGGAATTACTGCAGATTCTGTACCCGAGGAGGAATGGCTTGAAACCGAGATTAAAGCAGAAACATTATTAAGTGTAATCCGACAACTTAAACTATAATGGATATTCACAACGCTCATATTGCACTTATACCTGTAATATTGAAAAAGCATGGTGTTGAAAAGATTGTTATCTCACCAGGCTCAAGGAATGCTCCTTTAATTCAGGTTTTTTTCAAAGTGTTTGGCGATAATTGCATCAGTATTGTAGATGAGAGAAGTGCTGCTTATTTTGCACTGGGTATTGCTATTAAGTCCCAAAAACCTGTAGTTTTGTTGTCTACCTCAGGTACTGCAACCTTAAATTATTCTCCTGCCGTTGCTGAAGCTTTTCATCAAGGAGTTCCTCTAATTGCTATTACAGCTGACAGACCACCTGAATGGATTGATATGCAGGATAACCAAACTATTCGCCAACAAAATATATATGCCCAAAATTGCAAAGCTGGCTACGAACTTCCTGTTGTTGTTACAAGTAAAGACGATGAGCAATATATAACTAGAATTATTAATCAGGCTTATAATACCTGCATAGAAGGAAAACCAGGACCGGTTCATATTAATGTTCCACTTAGGGAACCACTTTACAATGATATCCCAATTATTGATAATGTAAGATTTATTAAAGCAAACCATAAACAACGATTAAATATAGATACTGAAATTATTCAGAAATGGGACTCCTATAAAAAAGTTTTAATTGTAATTGGACAAATGCCTCCACTTAAAGGTTTTAGTGAGGTGGTTAACAAGCTTCTGGAAGACGACAGAGTTATTGTTTTTGCTGAGCCACTCTCTAATATCAAGGGAGAAAAGGTAATATCTCAATTAGATATAATAAGAGGTATAAAAGAATCAGAAATAAAGGCATTTCAACCAGAATTGGTTGTTTTTATGGGGGGCCAAATTGTATCAAAACCTTTAAAGCAATTTTTGCGCAATAGTAATTCAGAACAATGGTTTGTATCGCCCTCGGGAGAATTTGTCGACACCTTTCAAAACCTTACAATAGTTATCAAAGCTTCACCCATAGACTTTTTTAAAGGTGTTTTGGAGATGAATAAATTCATAGGCTTATCAGATTATCAGTCAAATTGGTTGGCAAGAAACAAAAGCAGGCATTTGCTCATAGAAGCATCAACTAGCAATGTTGAATATAGCGATTTGTCGGTTTTTAAAACACTCTCAAAACTTATTGATGAGGATGTTATTTTATTCGCAGGCAACAGTAGTGTAATTAGGTACTTGCAAACATTTAGCCTAAAGCAGGAAGAAATTTATGGCAATCGCGGAACTTCAGGAATTGATGGTTGCTTATCAACTGCCTCTGGAGTTGCCAGTGCCACAAATAAGCCTGTTTATGCGATTCTTGGCGATATAAGTTTTATGTACGACAGTAATGCTTTATGGAACAGGGGCCTGCCTGATAACTTAAAGATTATTGTAATAAATAATCAGGGAGGCAACATTTTTGGAATGATTGACGGGCCTTCTTTACAAGTGGGATACAAAGAATTCTTAGTGGCAAATCATTCTGTTAATCTAAAGAAAATAAGCGAAGCATTTGGTGTAGAATACTATCTTGCTAGCTCTGAGGTGGAAATTAAAAAAGATTTTAAACAATTCTCGTGTTTTAGGGGTTGTGCTATAATGGAGATAATTACTCCCGGAGAAATTAACCCGGGAATATTTCGTAATTTTGTAGAAAATATAAGTAAGTGATATGGCTCAGCAGAGAGAGTGGGAAACAATAAAAGAATACGAACAGATAAAGTTTGAGTTTTTCGAAGGTATTGCAAAGATTACCATTAATCGTCCACGATATTATAATGCCTTTACACCTGACACAACAAAAGAAATGTGTGATGCGATGGTTTACTGTCGCGAAAATCAAGATGTAAGTGTTATTGTTTTAACAGGTGCAGGTGACAAGGCTTTTTGCAGTGGAGGAGACCAAAATGTTAAAAGTATCGCTGGTTATATTGGTAAAGATGGTGTACCCCGATTGAATATTCTGGATATGCAAAAACTTATTCGCTCTATACCAAAACCGGTAATAGCCATGGTAAATGGCTATGCTATTGGTGGAGGTCATGTTTTGCATGTTGTTTGTGATTTGTCGATAGCCTCGGAGAAAGCAATCTTCGGTCAAACAGGGCCTAAAGTTGGAAGCTTCGATGCCGGATTTGGTTCATCATATCTTGCAAGAATTGTTGGACAGAAAAAAGCCAGAGAAATTTGGTTTCTTTGTGAACAATATTCTGCAAATGAAGCTCTGGATATGGGGCTTGTAAATAAAGTGGTACCTCACGATCAACTTGAAGAAGTAACAGTTGAATGGTGCAAGAAAATAATGCAACACAGTCCACTTGCTTTACGTATGATTAAAGCTGGTTTGAATGCTGAGCTTGATGGTCAGGCAGGGCTGCAAGAATTTGCTGGAAATGCTACCATGTTGTACTATATGACCGAGGAGGCACAGGAAGGAAAGAATGCATTCCTGGAAAAAAGAGACCCTGATTTTCATAAGTATAATAAAATGCCTTAAAAGTATAGAATGAGAGAAAGAATAAAAATATGGTTACAGGCATTTAGGTTAAGAACCTTACCACTTGCTATGTCAAGTTCCTTTGTAGGAAGTTTTCTTGCTTATGCGCATGAAGATTATAGATGGGACGTTTTTATTCTGGCCATTACAACGACCTTGTTTTTACAAATACTATCTAATTTAGCCAATGATTATGGCGATGCTGTTAAAGGCACAGATAATGAAAGGCTCGGTCCTGAGCGAGTCACACAATCGGGCAAGGTTTCGCACAAAGCAATTAAGAAAATGATAGTTGTTTTCGTAGTACTTTCTCTTGTTTCTGGGAGTACTCTTATTTTTGTTGGTTTGGATCATCTTCCCATCCGAAATGTAATTATTTTCTTTGTTTTAGGTTTTTCTGCCATTTTTGCAGCTGTTAAATATACAGTTGGACGAAAACCGTATGGCTATGTTGGACTTGGAGACATATTTGTATATCTCTATTTTGGATTAATCGGAGTCTGTGGAACATTTTATCTACATGCCGGGTATCTAAATCCATGGATAATCCTTCCTGCTTCATCAATTGGCTTGTTTAGTTCAGGAGTTTTAAATCTGAATAACTTGCGCGATGTAAAAAATGACGCAAAAAATGGCAAGCGTACTCTTGTTGTCAGAATTGGAGTAAAAGCTGCAAAAGTTTATCACCTTGTAATTGTTGTTTTTGCAGTTGTCTTAAGCATAATTTATACCTTAATATTTTTTACATCGCCGGTTCAATTATTATTTCTTCTTACAATACCATTACTTTGGAATGATATTAAAACTGTTATGCAAAACACGGTACCCATTGAATTAAATAGTGAACTAAAGAAATTAGCTTTAACGACTTTTGTCTTTTCAATAACATTTGGACTAGGGCTTGTTTTATGATGAAAGCATATTTTCAAAAAAGAATTTTTCTCTTTAAGAACCCTGCTGGCACCTCACGCGGAGTTTTGAAATCAAAGCCTTCGTGGTTTATTTATCTTTACGATGAGAATCAACCAGAGATTAAAGGAATTGGAGAATGCTCAATAATTCCTGGTCTTAGTATCGACAATGAAAGAAAGATAGAGCAAAAGTTATCGGAAATATGTATGCTTATTAATAAAGGTGAATTTGATTTTTCAAATCCTATCACAGATTTTCCAGCAATTTCTTTTGGATTAGAAACAGCGCTGCTTGATTACAATTGTTCAGGAACCAAAGAGCTTTTTCCATCAGAATTTACAGCAGGGAATGCTGGAATTCCAATAAACGGATTGATTTGGATGGGCGACTTAACATCACTCCAGAGTCAGGTTAAAAAGAAAATTGATGAGGGATTTAAGTGCATAAAGCTTAAAATTGGAGCAATTTCCCTTGATGAAGAATTATTAGTTCTTTCAAATATCCGCAAGCAGTACTCAGCAAACGATCTTGAGTTAAGAGTTGATGCAAACGGTTCTTTCGGCTTCAATGAAGTTCCGGATATACTAAAAAAACTTGCTGATTTGGAGATTCATTCAATTGAGCAACCAATTTTTTCTTCACAGCTTTATGAAATGGCAAAGCTTTGTGAAAAACCTCCAATTCCGATAGCTCTTGACGAAGAACTACTTGGCAAATATCCTTATGATAACAAACGAAAGCTTGTAGAACTTTTGAAACCTCAGTATTTGGTCTTGAAACCCAGTTTGTTAGGTGGATTTAAAGAAACTACAGAATGGATAAATATTGCTGATGAATTTGGAATAGGATGGTGGATAACTTCTGCCCTTGAATCTAATATTGGCTTAAATGCCATTGCTCAGTGGACATATACTTTGAATTCTGATATGCCGCAGGGTTTGGGCACTGGTTTATTGTTTGAAAGGAATATAAACTCGCCACTTGAAATTAAAAGTGCAAAACTTTTTTACAATGACAGTAAGGTTTGGAGCTACGAATTTGTATATTAGCATCGTATGAAATTTGATTTTCCAGGCATAATACTAAACGACAGATTATTTCCTATAGAAGATTTACAATCTTTTAGTAAGGAAATGATAGAATCTGACATACCCGATTGGGAGAAGAATATCTACAGATTTATTGTTGATTTTTTGGATGACAAGGATTATATTGAACAGGAAAGCTCTGGAACAACCGGTAACCCTACTCTGTTTAAGTTATCTAAAAAGTCTATGATTGAATCAGCTCTTAGAACAGTTGATTTTTTTAATTTGAAGTTTGCTCAAAGTGCTCTTCTTTGTTTACCTATCGAATACATTGCCGGAAAAATGATGGTGGTTCGTTCCTTTGTAAGTTGTTTAAATCTGTTTTGGGAAGCTCCATCTTCAATGCCAGCAATTGATAAGTATGGTAAAATTGACTTTTGTGCAATGGTTCCTCTTCAGGTATTTAATTCTTTTAGTAATTATGAGTTTATTAGGAATATAAAAAACCTTATAATTGGCGGTTCGGAGCTTCGTCCGGAACTTATAGCCAGATTCAGGGAAGTTAATAATAATGCCTACGAAACATACGGTATGGCAGAAACATGTTCGCATGTAGCATTGCGCAAAATTACTGGCGGAAACCCTGATGAGTATTTTAAGGCTATACCTGGGGTGGAATTTGAATTAGATGATAGAGGCTGTTTGATAATAAAAGCAGATTATCTTGATAATGTGGTTCAAACCAACGATGTAGTTGAATTAATTAATAATCAGCAATTCATCTGGAAAGGTAGATATGACAATTTAATTAATTCAGGAGGAGTTAAGGTTAAACCTGAAGAGCTAGAGGCTGAGATTGGTCAAGTGTTAGATCTTGATTTTGCAATTATTGGATTACCTGATAAAGAACTAGGCCAAATGATTGTTTTTGTTGCTGAGTCAGACAAAGAATTAAATCCAGAAGAGATACTTGCTGTAATTAAAGAGGTTGTTTCAAAGCATCATATACCAAAGAAATTCTTTGCAGTTAAAGAATTTCCACGAAACAAAGCTTTTAAAATTGATAGAAAAAAACTTGTCGAAATGATTTCATAAAAAAAGGGCTGCAAATAATATTACAGCCCCTATTAACATAACCTTACATTATAGATTGAACACTAGTTTTCTTCCTTTGCGTTTTCTTCTCTTTCTTCTTTCTTTATTTTAATGCTGTCGGCAAATAAATAACCCAAAACACCTCCGAATAAAGTACTTGTATGCCATTTCGATGTCAGTGGGCAAGTGCCACTCTGACAACCTACAAATTTCCAGTATGCAAAACCAGCAACCAAACCAATGGCAATGCCAGACAGCACTATAAGTGTCTTTTTCTTGTTTGAGAATAATTTCATGTTCAATCTATTTCTATATGCTTAGTTAATCTTCAATACGTCAGAAATGGCTTTTTTAAAGGTGTCCTTTGGAAGCGCCCCCATAGCCATTTGTGGTTGACCTTCTGAAGGAATAAAAAGCAAACTTGGAATGCTTTGAACTCCAAACATTCCTGCTAACTCCTGTTCCTGTTCTGTGTTAATTTTGAAGATATCAAGTTTTTCACCGTACTCTTCTTTTAGTTCTTCAAGAATTGGAGCTACCATTTTACACGGGGCACACCAATCAGCATAAAAATCTATTATTGCTGGTCTTTCACCCTCGAATTTCCAATCCTTGTTATTTTCAAAGTTAAATACTTTTGCTTTGAATGTCTCTTTTGTTAAATGTTCTAGTGTCATTTTATATATGTTTTAATTATTATTCAGTTCTGGTAATGATTTATCAAAAACGATGCCATAAATACAAATATGTAAATATGTAAATAAGTAATAGTATTTTTGAGCTGTATCAGAATAATAGACGGCATAATATAATAAACCTGACAGCTTAATGAGGTAAATATGTAATATTTAGGTTTCTTTACAGGAATTAATTGTTTAGAATGAAGGAATATAAGCTAAAGGAAGAATATATTGAGCTAATTAAGCTATTGAAATTAACAAGGGTAGCGGCTACTGGCGGGCATGCCAAGCTGCTTGTTGAAGAAGGTGAAGTTCAACTCAATGGACAGGTTGAGTTTCGTAAACGCGCCAAATTAAGAGCAGGAGATATTGTAATATGTTTGGAGCAGGAGATTAAAGTTGTGTAGTCATCTGCAAATTTCAGCTCTTTCTTCTGGTTGTTTTGCCAGTTAATAATTGGGTTGTCAAAATGTCAGTGTGAAAACGGTTTCCTTGTCAGGAGTCGATTGAGCATTAATCGAACCATTATGAAGTTTTAATATCTGTCGCGATAGAGCCAATCCAATACCAGAACCATTTGGCTTGGTTGTAAAGAAAGGGATAAAGATTTTCTCCAGCACTTCAGGTAGAATTCCCGGACCATTATCGAATACCTGAATAGTAACCCTTCCACGTTTATTGAAGAAACATGTAAGTTTTATTTCAGCATTCTCAACCTCCCTTAGAGCCTGAACGGAGTTCTTAACTAAATTTATAATTACTTGTTCTATAAGATGACCATCAGCAGTGAAAGAGATGTTTTCTGGTTCAACTTTTACTAAAAATTTAATTCCCAGCTCTTTAATTTCCTCCGCCATTAGGTTGCTAACATTATTAAGGATTCCAGACACTTTACAAATTGTAAAGTTCGGTTGAGGTATTTTAGTTAAATTTCTATAGGTGTTAACAAAATGAAGTAATCCATTGCTTCTTTTATTAATTGTGTTTAAAGCATGTGTTAATTCTTTTTCAGTTTCTGTGTCGAGACTAAGATTCCCGTCTTTGGTTCGAGGCAAGGTCTTTGTAACCTCTGTTAGTGTTGAAGAAATACTGGAAATAGGGGCAATGGAATTCATTATTTCATGGGTAAGTACTCGAATAAGCTTCTGCCAAGCTTCTGTTTCTTGCTCCTCAAGTTCAGATTGAATATCCTTAATAGTTGCCAGAGTTATTACTTTATCTTTAATTTTAAAGTTGGTGGCATAAATTGCCAGCTGTAGAAAATCATCGTCATCTTGAACTCTAACAAGCTCGTTTTGTCCTGGCTGAATACGAAACATAGTTTCCACTAACTCAGGGCTAAGCGTTTCAAGCCCCTGAATGTTTCTTAACCCGGAAACCTGGAATAGCTTTTTAGCAGATTTGTTAATTAGTTCAATAGTTCCATCATTTCTGTATGCAACCACACTAACATCTATATTTTGAAGAATAGTTTGCAGGTAATAAAAGTGTTCTTCTTTTTCAGATCTTACGCGCTGAAAATCGTTAATTACTTCATTAAATGCATTATTTAGTTCCTGAAAAGAGGCTCCCATTCCATCCATATTGAAAGAGCGAGTAAATTCAGAAAACCTAATTGATTCAAGAAAATTGGATAGTTCCCTATTTATTCTGTCGATATAACGAATTAGCGAAATAACCAGAAAGACAATTACTGCTCCAACAATAATTGGAGTAAATATATAATTGGTTGAAAAAGAGTAATAAAATAAGAAAATTGAAATGGTAATTAATAATACTCTTAATACAACATTTAGTCTAAAGCTTTTAAAGTTCATATTTCTCCATTCTGCGATATAAGGAAGTTCTTGTCAGTCCCAGGTCTTTTGCAGCCTTGGTAATATTTCCCTGATGCATTTTCATAACTTTTGTTATTATTTTTCTTTCTATATCATCAAGGTTGTAGGTTTCAATTTCCAGATCGTTTTGTTTCTTTCTGGGTTGGGTAAGAATAAAATCATCGACATCTAATACAGATGATTCGCACATAATTACGGCTCTTTCAATTGAGTGTTGCAACTCTCTAACATTGCCTGGCCAAGAGTAAAGAGAGAGCTTTTTATGTGCTTGTGGAGTAATTTTATTGATTTTCTTTTTATACTTCTTAGTATAGCTTTTGAGAAAATGATCAGCTAATACTGAGATATCTCCTGTTCTTTCTCTTAGTGGAGGTATATGTATTTCAACAGTATTAATCCTATACAGTAAATCCTGACGAAAAGCTTCCTGTTCAACCATTTCGTATACATCGTTGTTTGTTGCGCAAATTAGTCTAACATCAATTGGAATGGATTTGTTTGCACCAACTCGAGTTACTTCACGTCGCTCAATTATTGTTAATAATTTAGCCTGAAGTGGTAACGAAAGGTTTCCAATCTCATCAAGAAAAAGTGAACCTCCTGAAGCAACTTCAAACCTGCCGGGTTTTTCTCCTTTGGCATCAGTAAACGCACCTTTTACATGACCAAAAAGTTCGCTTTCAAATAATGTCTCTGCAATCGAACCAAGGTCAACACTTACAAAAACCTCATCTTTTCTGAGGCTGTTACGATAAATTGCTCTGGCAACAAGCTCTTTACCTGTACCGTTTTCGCCCAGAATTAAAATATTTGCATCTGTCTGGGCAACCTTTCTAATTGTGGCAAAAACCTCCTCCATTTCAGGCGATTGGCCAACGAAATCCTTGAAAGGTTCATCAATTATTTCAGACAATGCCTGCTGGCTGCTCCTTAATTTATTAGTTTCTTTTCTTGAACGACGTAATTTTAAGGACGAGGATATTGTAGCAAGTAATTTCTCATTTTGCCAGGGCTTTAAAATAAAATCGGTAGCGCCAGCTTTTATTGCTCTAACAGCTTTTTCAGAATCACCATAGGCTGTAATAAAGATTACCACCGCTTGTGGATCTAATTCAAGAATTTTTGAAAGCCAGTCAAAACCCTCCTGGCCACTACTGGCATCTTTTGTAAAATTCATATCTAGAAGAATCACATCATATTCTTCAACTTTTAGTAAATCGATTACTCGATTAGGAGAAGATAGGGTAGTGATTTTTTCAACGTGTGGTTTAAGCAGTAACTTTAATGCAAATAATATATCTTCATTATCGTCAATAGCTAATATTTTGCCATTTAGCTCGTCCATGATTAAAGTGTATTTGAATTTCTTAATTTTGTGCAATGTACGAATTCGGACTCTTTTTGTCACATATTCGAACAAATAAATATTTAGTATATACTCTTTGGTAGTAATAATGTACTGGCTAATAGTTACATGTAGTTGTTGGCACAAAAAATGATATCTTTGAGTGAAGAATTATAATTATTCCATGCTTAGAACTGAAAATATAACAAAGATATTTAAAGCCAACGAGGTTGAAACAACAGCTTTGAAAGATGTGAATCTTGCTATTGAGCAGGGAGAATTTGTTGCTATTATGGGGCCATCAGGTTGTGGTAAAACTACCTTGTTAAATATTCTGGGTTTATTAGATTATCCTTCAGTTGGAAGTTATTGGCTAGAAGGAAAAGATGTATCAAGATTTGGTGATTCTCAGCGAACTGCACTAAGAAAAGGGAAAATTGGATTTATATTCCAGAGTTTTAATTTAATTGATGAATTATCGGTTTACGAAAATGTTGAATTACCACTAATTTACATGCGAATAAGTGCCAAAGAGCGCAAGAGGCGGGTTAATGAAGCATTGGAACGTATGAGAATTGCTCATAGGAAAAAGAATTTTCCATTGCAGCTATCGGGTGGGCAACAACAAAGAGTAGCAATTGCCAGAGCAGTTGTAACAGGTCCTAGCTTAATTCTTGCAGATGAACCAACAGGAAATCTAGACTCAATTAACGGAGGAGAGGTTATGAATCTTCTTACGGAACTTAATAACGATGGTACAACAATAATTATGGTTACACATTCTCCATCGGATGCTGATAAGGCACATAGAATTATTCAGTTGTTCGATGGACATGTACTTACAGAAAACTTTAGAAAAGCAATATAATTCTCAAAGAGATGGGAGAAATATGTATTCCATTACCCAAGTTTAAAGGCGGACAAAAAGCAGACATTACAGTTAAGTTACCTGATAATTCATATAATTATCGGGTTGAATGTTTTTCTATTGAACATGGAAATGAAGCTATTGGAAAAAGTCATAACGAAAAAATATACCATACTCTTAAACATAAAATAGAACAATACGATAGTAAATGGGAGTTGTTACAAGTATTTGCCCCGGAAGGTGATGATAATCTCATAAAAATATTATACAGACAGCGTTAAACACACAATAAAATCCAAAATACATGAAATATCAAAAAATATTATTACCCATATTGGGTATTCTTTTGTCTTATTCTTACGTCAATGCTCAGAATAAATGGACATTAACGGAATGTATAAATTATGCACATGCCAATAATTTACAGATAAAACAAACTGAGTTACAAGCTGAAATTGCTGAAAACAATCTTTTTCAATCGAAAATGAATATTCTCCCTAATTTAAATGCAGGTGCGAGTAGAAGTTGGGGAGCAGGGCATTATCTGATTCCACAAACAAACACATTTAGTGGAGATAATTCTACGTCAGATGATTTTGGAATACGATCGAACCTTAATCTTTTTGCAGGTCTACAAACTTATAATGCTATTAAGGCTAATAAATTTAATGCCTTAAGCAAAATGCAAGATGTTGAAAGAGAAAAAGTAAATATTACGCTGCAAATTGCTAATGCTTATTTGACCATTCTATTTAGCCAGGAATATAAAGAAGTGGCAGTCAGTCAGCGTAAAATTACTTCTCTTCAAGTTGAAAGAACCTCAAAGCTTGTTGATGTTGGTAGTGCTGCAAAAGGAGATTTGTTGGAAATTAAAGCTCAATTAGCTGCTGAAGATTTAAATATTACAAATGCTCAGAACGAGCTTAATCTTTCCTATCTGAATCTAACACAAATTCTGGATATAGATTCCGTCAGAGGCTTTGATATTTTCAGGCCGGATACAATTGAGCCTGATTTTTCAAAAGCAATTGAAGATGTTAATGTTGTATATAACGATGCTTTAGCCTACCTACCTCATGTAAGAAGTGCTGAATATTTAGTGATGTCAAATGAAAAATATTTGGCTATTCAAAAAGGACAATTAAGTCCATCTGTTAGTTTGGGAGGAAATTGGGGTACTGGTTATTCATCCAGCTTAACAGATAATGCAGGCAACGATATTGAGTATTGGGAGCAGGTAAGGAATTTAGATTCTAAATCAGTATCATTAAATCTCAGTATTCCAATATTTAATCGCTGGCAGGTGAAAAATAAAATCGATAATGCCAAAATTGGTTTAATTCAGTCAGAAACAACTTTAGAACAGACAAAACAACAATTATATAAAGAAATTCAACAGGCATACAATGATGCTGTTTCTGCACGTGATAAATATGAGTCAGCACGCGAAGCGGTTGATTCTTATGCAGAAGCTTTTACTTACACAGAACAAAAGTACAATGTAGGTATTGTTAATTCTGTTGAATATAATATTGCTAAAAACAACTTTATAAAAGCAGAATCAGATCTACTTCAAGCGAAATATGAATATGTTTTTTCAACAAAGATTTTGGATTTTTATAGAGGAATACCAATTACACTTTAACAAAAGCAAATAAATTATTTGTAAGGGTTTGTAGCTTTAGTTACAAGCCCTTCTCAAATGTGAGATATGGAGTAGATTGAAACTCAGAATGAAATTCGCCGGTTTTATTAAAGCCTAAATCTTCACAAAGCTTGTTTGCACCTCCTATACCGCCGTAGATATCGGCTCGCAAAGAAGAATAATTATTTTCAGAGGCATATTTTTCGACGTAATCTACCAGCTTTTTAGCAATTCCTTTTCCTTGCCAAAGTGGGTGAATAGCTAAGTATCTTATGTATAGAACTTTATCCGAACCTGTTTGCCAATCAATATCCTTGTATTCTGCAGGTGGTTCTTCGCTTATTGTCACAAAACCTTTGGCTATTCCAATCTCTTTACATATAAAAAGTGTATCACTATCCATAGCCTTTATCATGGCATCGGCTCCTGGGTAAGCATTGTTCCAGTGTTTTAAGCCTTTCGAATTTAAATCAGACACACATTCTTTTAAGAGAAACAGTACTTCCACAAGATCATCTGCAGTGGCTTTTAATATTTTCATCTGAAACCGGATTAACTTGTTTAATTACAAAAGTAGAATAAATATAATAAATCTTTTCTTTTTTTTTAAAGGTAGTGATTTACTTCTCGAAATAAATATACAATTTTACTATCAAATTTCTGTTTTAAATAGGTGTAAAAATGTTTGTTATCTTAGCGCCAATGAAATCATTTTCTTTTATATCTAAAATAATCCTTATTACAGGGCTTGCTATCGGTTTATTACTTTCTTGTCAGAAAGATGATTTTGTTGGTAACTCTTCAGCACGACTTTTTTATTCAACAGACACAATTACATTCGATACAGTTTTCACTACTATAGGATCCGTAACTCATAGTTTTAAAATTTATAATACTCATAACCAGTTTATCCGAATAGACAAAGCATACCTTGAAGATGGTTCTTCCTCTAACTATCGGATTAATATTGATGGGGAGTCGGGAGTAAGCTTTGAAAATATTGATATTCCGCCAAACGATAGTGTTTATGTATTTGTAGAAGTTACACTTGACCCCAATGGCGGAAATCTTCCAATGGTTGTAGAAGATGCTATAGTTATTAATTCTAATGACAATTCTGATGCTATTGTTCTTGAGGCATTTGGGCAGGATGTTATACTAATTAAAGATTTGGCAAAAACAACTAGTTCTATGACTTGGACCAGTGAGAAACCATATTTAATTCTTGAAGGACTTGTTGTAGATACTAACCATGTATTAACCATTGAGGAAGGTGTGAAAGTGTATTTTCATTCGAATGCTACATTATATATCTGGGGTAATTTGCAGGTTAATGGTACCCTGGATAATCCTGTTGTATTTGAAGGAGATAGATTTGATAGGGGATTTGACAGATCAGCCGGGAGATGGGGCACAATATACTTTGACCCCAGAAGCACTGGAAATAGCATTAATTACGCCGATATTAAGAATTCAAGTATTGGTATTTGGATTGGTCGCGAAGGATTTGTAAATGATAACCCACAGTTAACTCTTTCCAATACAAGGATACTAAATACTGTTGTTGCTCATATTCTGGCTTTTGGGGCTGAAATAGATGCTTACAATTGTGTTTTTGCTGATTCAAGAGATTACAGCCTTGCTTTGTTTATGGGCGGGAAATATAATTTTTATCATTGTACATCTTCTGTGCCTGGAGCCTTCCGTGTTGATGCTGGCTTATTTGAAAGCTACGAAAGAAATAAGGATGGAGTAGCACTTACAATGTCGAATTGGTGGGCCTATGTTCAACAAGACCAAAATGGAAATGAGAACCTTATTGTTGCCCAAAAAGCATTAGAGGAGGCGAATTTCTACAATTCAATTTTCTGGGGAAATAAACCACAGGAATTCAAAATACTAGATAATGGCGAAACAGATTTTAATTATTATCTTGATCATTGTGTGTTAAAACAAATTGAAGACTCAATAGATATTAATAATACAGACCATTTTAGCAATGTTGATTTAAATAAATATCCTAATTTCATGAATGATAGTGCTTCAAATGGGGCTTATGACTTTCAGCTTGATACGCTGTCTGATGCGAAAGATGTTGGGATATTAGAAATAATAAACCAAAATTCGTTTTTAGAAATTGATCGGGCCGGAAACTCACGCATTTTAGATGGTAAGCCTGATTTAGGCGCTTATGAACGCATTGAATAATCATTAATTATGTTTCAAATCTTCTTTAGAATATTTCTGTTTCTAACATTAAGTATCTGTAGTATTGAGCAAGGATTAACTCAGCGTGGTGATATCAGGATGATGTTTTATAACCTGGAGAACTTATTTGATACTATTGATAATCCCGATACACGCGACGATGAGTTTCTTCCTAATGGAGAAAGGAAATGGGATAGTTACAGGTACTGGAAAAAGATTAAACATACTTATCAGGTTGTGGCTGCTGCTGGAGAACAAAAGCCTCCTGAAATACTAGGTGTTTGTGAGGTTGAAAGCTTCTTGCCATTATATAACTTAGCACAAAACACTCACTTATCAAAGTATCCGTACACAATTATCCATAAAGATTCGCCAGACAGGCGTGGCATCGATGTTGCAATTTTGTATCAAAAAGATAAAGTGAAACTTTTATCAAAAGAATTCATTACCGTCAGGTTTCCATCTGATACAAACAAACGAACACGAGATATTTTACGGGCTACTTTTAAAATTAAAGATGATACCTTGCATGTTTTTGTAAATCATTGGCCATCGAGAATGGGGGGACAAGCCTATTCAGAGCCATTCCGTATTCATGTTGCAAGTATTATTTTATCAAAAATTGATTCAATAGTTCAGACTAATCCGTCTTCAAATATTATTGTTATGGGTGACCTGAATGATGAACCCGATAATGCAAGTCTTGATGTTTTAACTAATTCAAATATGATAAACCTGTCAGAAAGTTTAAAAGAGAGCTGTAGTTGTGGAACATACAGGTATAAATCGCATTGGAATATGCTCGATCAGGTTGTGGTTTCTCCGGAATTAACTAATGACAAGGGACTTCATCTTTTACCTGGATCACTTAAAATATTCAAACCTGATTTTCTTTTGGAAGTCGATGAAAAAAATGGAGGAATGAAACCTTACCGGACCTATATTGGGCCACAGTATATAGGAGGTTATAGCGATCATCTACCCATATTGTTGGATTTACATCAATCTAGCTCTAAATAAATTTTCAGTATTGTTTATTTGTAATTTTTCAATAGGAGAATTCGTTCTCATTTTATCTTTGTTGTTTTATTTTATTTGAATATGCAATTTGTAATTACACTTGTTGACCATAGAATTCTTGGGTATATTTTGTCTCCTTATCTGATTAAAAAAGATAAGGGAGGTAACTATTACAATACATACGATAAACTTACGGTTCAAAAACTACCAAGTTATGGTCAAATACTTTCACCCGAACAGGTGCAACTTGTAAAATACATTGAAAATTATAACGAACAGAACCTTCATAAGCTTTTTTGTAAGAAAAAGATGAAATCGCATGATTTCTTTAATTCAATAGGTGGGGAATTATTTACAGAACATATTCGACCCTATATAGAAAGGCAAATTACAAAATGTATTGACATATTTCAGTACAATCCACAGCCAATTTTCCATAAAGTGTTGCAGAATAAACTTTATGATTCCGACAGGATTAAATATATTGATCAGGAATGTGAAACTGTGTTTAATTTTTCTCGAACCGAACAAGGGATTCAATATCGGCTGACAATTGAACATGCAGGAAATGAACTAATTCTAACAGGCAAGGAGGGAATAATAATCGCAAATGACCCTGGCTGCTTGGTTCTAGATGACAAACTATTTGTTTTTCGTGAAATTGATGGCAAGAAAATACTGCCTTTTTTTGATAAGGAATATATTCAAATTTCGAAACAAGCAGAAAAGAAATATTTCGAATCTTTTGTAAAAACTGCTATTGCGAAGTACAAGGTAAAAGCTGAGGGATTTGCTATTCAACAACTGGAATCAACACCAAAAGCAGTATTGTCTCTTGAACGTAATTTAGCGGGACACTTGGCACTTGTACTGAAGTTTGTTTATGACAATAATGCCATTTACGATGCCAATCGGCCATCAGGAATGAAAGTTATTTGTAACTATTCTAATTCAGATGTTGTTTTTACATGCCAGGCACGCGACTATGAAACTGAAAACCTAATGATTTCAAAGCTGCTCTCTTTTGGTATGGTTAATAAGGAAGGTGCATTTTTTGAACCATTTAGTAAAAGTAACTCTACTGAAATTTATGGCTCCATCTCATGGTTAAATTTTAATAAAGAACTTTTAAGAAAAAGCGGATTTGAAGTTGCTCAGAAAAATCTGGATAAAGATTATTTCCTGGATAAATTTCAACTAAACTTTGAAGTCTCAGACAAGGAAAACGATTGGTTCGATATTGAAGCTGTAATTGATTTTGGCGAATTTAAAATTCCTTTTGTAGAGTTTAAAGAACACATTGTGAGTAAAATTCGCGAGTATGTTCTGCCAAATAATAAGGTAATGATTTTACCTGAAGAGTGGTTTGAGTCTTACAGTGATTTACTCAACTTTTCTAAAGGAGATGGTGCGAATCTGAAGTTGCAAAAACAACACTTTTCAATATTAAATAATCGTATAGGAAAGTTATCTGACGTTTTTCAGAAGAACCTGAAGTCTCTTTTGTCCGAGGATATTACGGAATTGGAGCATCTTCCCAATGGAGTAAATGCCACATTGAGAGAGTACCAATCAATTGGATATTCATGGATGTACAGGCTTTATAAAAATGGATTTGGAGGATGTCTTGCCGATGATATGGGATTAGGAAAAACATTACAAACACTAACTTTACTAAAAAGAATTGGAGAGGAAAACACAGAGGAAGTGCAGGTTAACACAGTTGAAACTGATGTTCAATTAAGTCTTTTTGGGAATCCGACTTCAAGCCAAATAAATACTTCTTTTAAAACATCATTGATAGTAGTTCCTACTTCATTAATTCATAACTGGATAAATGAAGTTAAGAAGTTTATTCCCTCATTAAATGTATGTGCCTATTCGGGTAGTGCAAGAGGAGAACTTAGCAAGGCGGTGGAGGATTTCGATCTTATTGTTACTTCATACGGAATTGTTCGAAACGACCTCGATAAATTCACACAACATCAGTTTTTACACTTGATTTTGGATGAAAGTCAGATGATTAAGAATCCGGGCTCAAAAACTTATGCCGCAGTTATCCAGTTAAAAACCGATAATAAATTAGTGCTTTCGGGTACACCCATAGAGAATTCACTTACAGATTTATGGGCGCAGTTTAACTTCATTAATCCTGGGTTGTTAGGGAGTTTAAGCTTCTTTCAAAGTGCTTTCCAGATTCCAATAGAAAAACATAATGATGAATCGAAAAAGGAGCGTCTTCAACAATTAATAGCTCCATTTATTTTACGAAGAACCAAACAAGAGGTAGCAAAAGAACTTCCTGAATTAAGTGAGCAGGTGATAAGTTGTGATATGAACGAGGTTCAGGAAGCTTATTATGAGAGAGAAAAATCGAAGGCCCGAAACCTTGTTCTGGAAAATATTAATTCACAGGGTCTGAAAAAATCGACTATGCAAATTCTTCAGTCGCTGATGCGTCTTAGGCAAATTGCAAATCACCCATCTTTAATAGACGAAGATTATATTTCAGGCTCGGGAAAGTTTGACGAAGTAAAGCGACATATGGGTAACTTAATTGATGAAGAGCATAAGGCGCTAGTGTTTAGTTCATTTGTTGGGCATTTGAACCTTGTTGCTGATTGGCTGAAGGAAGAGGGGGTGAATTATACGATGCTAACCGGAGAGTCGCGTAACAGGGAAGAAATCGTGAATGAATTCCAAAGTAATCCAGATTGTAAATTCTTTCTTATTTCACTAAAGGCTGGGGGAGTGGGATTAAATCTTACAGCTGCAAGTTATGTGCTAATGTTAGATCCGTGGTGGAACCCAGCGGCAGAAAAACAAGCAATAAATCGGGCTCATAGAATTGGACAAGACAAAAATGTAATGGTATACAGATTTATTGCTCAGAATTCACTCGAAGAGAAGATACTGAAGCTTCAGGAACGAAAATCTGAATTGGCTGATATATTTGTAAATGAGAATTCTTTTAAGAATATTTCTGAAGAAGATATTTTAGAAATGTTTGAATAATTCTAATCTTTAAACAACTTCTGTAAATGCAAATAGTATTGATAGCATGAAAAACAATTGGTTCGATGATTTTAAAATTAGATCAGTCTTCTTATCATTAATCATTGGTTTTTTTGTTGTTAATCAATGTTTTAGTCAGAATCATTATCAGCGATACAGTTCAATTGATGTATTACATTATAAATTTGAAGTTGAATTGAATGATACTTCTAATTACATTAAGGGAAATTCAAAAATATCTATTGCCTTTAAAAAAGATCTAAAAAGCTTTACTCTTGATTTTAAATGTTTGAATGAAAAAGGCTTGGGAATGGTAATTGACAGGCTTAGTAGAGAGGATAGAATAGTTAAGTACACTCATAATAATGATCAAATTGAAATATTTGATAGTTCAGCAAAGAAAGGGCAGGAGTTAACATATGAGGTAGCTTACCATGGAATTCCTGAGAATGGTTTAATAATAGCGGAAAACTTGTTTGGAGATCGCGTGTTCTTTGCTGATCATTGGCCCAATCGAGCACATTACTGGCTGCCAACTGTAGATCATCCATCCGACAAATCAACTGTGGAGTTTATTGTAAAAGCTCCTTCACATTATCAGGTAGTGGCAAACGGAAAACAAATTGAAGAAACAAATTCAGGAGAGAATACAATTACTCATTGGAAAACAGATATTCCTTTACCTACAAAAGTAATGGTTATAGGAGTTGCACAGTTTGCAACACAATATTATGTAGGACCAAATAACATATCAATGTCAACCTGGGTGTATCCACAAAATCGCGATGAAGGATTCCTTGATTATAAACATGCGATAAAGCCAATGGAGTATTATAGTTCGCTTATTGCTCCATATCCCTATAGCAAACTTGCAAATGTGCAAGCAAAAACAATGTTCGGAGGAATGGAAAATGCAGGTTGTATTTTTTACTTTGAGAAATCGGTAACAGGAAAACAAGATTATGAGTTGTTATTTGCTCACGAAATTGCTCATCAATGGTTTGGCAACTCAGTTTCGGAACTTAACTGGCATCATATATGGCTTAGCGAAGGATTTGCAACTTATCTGACAGCTTTGTATGTTGAGAATGAATATGGAAGGGAGTCATTTGAAAGCTGGGTTGTTCGTACTCGTAGAGAGCTAATTGCAAAAGCAAAGGATAATTATTTCCCTATTATTGACACCTCTATGTCAATCTCAGTAGAGTTACTAAACGACAACACTTATGATAAAGCAGCTATGTTTTTACATATGTTGCGTAAAGAGTTAAGTGATGCAGTTTTTTGGAAAAGCCTTAGCACCTTTTACGAGCGATTTAAAAATAAAAATGCTTTAACAGAAGATTATCTAGAAGTGGTTGAGGAATTGTCTGGAAAGGAGTTTGATGAATTCTTTAATCAGTGGTTGTATCAATCTGGACATCCAAAACTAAAGTGTTCTTGGGAGTATAAGAATAACAATATAAATCTTAAGGTAATACAAAAGCAAAATAATGAATTCAGGTTTCCTTTAGAAATTGAAATTGTTTTTGATGATGGTAGTTCCTTGAGAGAAACTCTTAACGTGAATTCTAAACAAGAAACTTTTAAAATAGAAAGTAGCAAAGCACCTAAGAAAATTATTTACGATCCTGATGCATGGCTACTTTTTGAATTTATCGATTAGTAAATACAATCTAATAATAGATTTTCAATTAAGGATTGTAAGTTCTGCAAACCCTTACTCAGAAGCAATCAGCTTCTTGAGATATTCATTAGCTGTTTTCTTATTGTCGGTGTCAAACACACCATAAAGAGTGTTGTTAATGTAGGTTAGTACAACTAAGTCATTAAACATATCGTTTATTTCGTAAACTTCATTTTCTTTAAGCTTAGCTTCAAATTTGACATACTCAAAATATTCTGTCAGCATTTTTTCAATTTGCTGTTTATCCTTGCTGTTTATCACGAAAAGTTTAAATTTATCGTCCCCATTTTTGTATGTAACCTCTAAGGCTTTATTAAAAAAATCGTATCCTAAATAATTACTGGGGTAATATTTTTCGCTGTTTTCGATTTTGTTTTTATCCGGGAAAAGTCCGAAAATCATTGGTTTTTCATTCTCCTGAATATTTGCTTCTGCCAGTTTCTCTGCAATTTCTTTTATGGCTTTAATTGTCTTTTCATCTGTTTGGTTACTATGTACTTTTATATAGTAAATTCCACCATAGAAATTCAGCGCTGAATGTTGCATATAACCTTGAGTTCCGATGCTGAAAAAATTAGTTTTTGTAGGGCGTTCATAAGCGTAAATACCAAAGGCATTTAGCGTGTTACCATGAGCATAAACTTCAGCTTTTATATATTCATCTTCTGATAGAGAATATTCAACAACCTCAAGCTTTTCAAAACCATAATTTAGATAATAATCAGCAGCACCGTTTATGCATTCCCAAAGGGTTTCACTATTGTAGATTTTTGGTTCCTCAGATTTTTTCCAGTTTTCAATTTCAGGAAATATAACCTGACTAAACAAATTTCCTTGAAGAACAAGACTTAATGTTATTACTAAAAGTTTACTAAGTATTTTCATTTTGATATTATATAAATGGATGTTTATTTATGCCAGAAAATTTTCTGGTATATCGTTTAATTGGCTTATTTCTTTTATTTTTTGAGCTACGTTAAAGTTTTTAATGCAATTCACAGTGCATGCGTTACAGTCTGAGCATGGATTATTTCCTTTATCAAGTTCTGATATTAGGTTTTTCGCCTTTAAAGATTCGCTATAACCAAATGAGTACATGTAAGCGCGCATCATTTCTGCGATAGGTAGGTTTTTCCTGCATTCATCAACGCATTTCTCGCACCCGTTACAATATAAACCCTCAAAGTTGGCTGCAGCAAGCAAATCCTTGTTTTCGTCGTCGGTAAGCTCAGTGTCGTGTAAAACAGTGGCATTTTCCTGAAGTTGTTCGAGATTTAAGATACTAGGAATGGTTGTAGTTATATTTGTATCTTTTAAGGCCCATTTTAAGGCTGCAATGTGATTTACAGGAGATTGTTTTTCACTATCAAGGAAACCGCCAGCCATAACTTTCATAGCAATAAAGCCAATACCTTTTTTATTTGCAAGCTTCATTTTTTCCTGAATTAGAGGAAAGTGTTCTTGCTTAAAATTTACCGATGTTAGTACAACCTCATAAACATCACTATCAATAGCTGCCTGAATAACTTCAGGTTCATTTTTGTGTGTTGATAATCCCAGGTGTTTTGCTTTTCCAAGAGATTTTGCCTCCTTTAATGCTTCAAGCATTACTGGCTCTAATGCATCTTCTCTGCTAGAAATGGCATGTAAATAAAGTATATCAACATAACTCATCTGAAGTCTTTCCAAACTCTCATCTAACATACTAAGGAATTTCTCTTTGGTATCCTGAGATTTTATTTTGGTTGCAACAGTAAAAGTTTCTCTTTGGTATTCACTTAGTGTTTCGCCAAGCATTTTTTCGCTGTTTCCTTTTTGATACCGATAGGCAGTGTCAAAATGACTAATCCCCAGTTTCATGGCTCCCTTAACAACAGATGGGCTATCGATACTACCACAGCCCATACTAATCACTGGTATTTCAATACCTGTTTTTCCAAGTGTTCGGGTAAGTACCTTTTCAGGCTTTTTTTTGGTAGACAGTTTGGATAATTCAGAGGCGCTCAGTGAAGAAGCTACAGCAAATCCTGCGGCTCCGGTGGCAGTTTTCTTTAAAAAGTTACGACGATCTAAAGATTTCATATTTTCTGTTTTAAAGTTGGAGAAATTGCAATACAAGGTATTGAAAAATTATGATCTGTTCAAAAGAAAACCAAAGTCTCGTTCAGAAAATACAATTAAAAAATACCAAGAACCGGTTCTTGGCACTTACATGTCCAATAAACTCTTACAATCTAAGTTATTCGATTGCGCTCATATACAGGCAGAAGGAAGAATCAGGATTAGCCTGGATTTTATTTGTTTAACTCAAGAATGAATTCAAGGATGCTATTAAGAATATAAAGCTTCTCTTTTCACCTTTAAATTCTCATCAGAAATATAGTCGTCATATTCCATTTTTTTATCAATCATACCTTTAGGCGAGATTTCGATAATTCGGTTACATACAGTATGAATAAATTCGTGGTCATGAGATGACATTAGAATATTCCCTTTAAAATTTATAAGAGAGTTGTTAAAGGATTGAATAGATTCAAGATCTAAGTGGTTCGTTGGAGTGTCAAGCATCATTAGGTTTGCATTTGATAGCATCATTCTTGAAATCATGCACCTTACCTTTTCACCTCCCGAAAGAACTTTTGTGTTCTTGTAGATATCATCGCCAGAGAATAGCATTTTACCAAGATAACCTCTAAGAAATTGCTCGCTTGTATCCTCTGAAAATTGGCCCAGCCATTCAAATAGAGAATAATTCTTCTCAAAGAATGGTGAATTGTCAAGAGGTAAATAAGTTTTTGTAATAGTAACGCCCCAAGAGAAATCTCCTGTATCTGGCTTTATGTGTCCATCGAGTATTTCAAATAAAGCAGTCATTGCCCTGGGATCGCGGGAAAGAATAACAATTTTGTCATCTTTTTCTACCTTAAAGTTTATGTTTTTAAATAGCAATTGGCCATCAAGAGTTTTACTTAAATCGGAAACCTCGAGTATGTTGTTGCCTGGCTCGCGTTCTGGTGTGTAAATTATACCAGGATATTTACGTGATGATGGTTGAATTTCCTCAATGTTTAGTTTCTCTAACATCTTTTTACGACTGGTAGTTTGCTTCGATTTGGCAACGTTGGCACTAAATCTGGCAATAAATTCTTGCAGTTCTTTTTTCTTTTCTTCTGCCTTTTTGTTTTGGTTTAGTTGTTGACGTAGAGCAAGCTGACTCGATTGATACCAAAAACTGTAGTTTCCGGCAAAAAGGTTTACTTTTCCAAAGTCAATATCAACCGAGTGGGTACATACTGAATCTAAAAAGTGACGGTCATGCGATACAACCAAAACGGTAGTTTCACAATTCGATAGGTAATTCTCTAACCATGAAACTGTTTCAAGGTCCAGGTCGTTAGTAGGTTCATCAAGTAGTAGATTGTCCGGATTTCCAAACAGGGCCTGAGCTAATAAGACACGTACTTTTTCTTTACCACTAAGCTCACTCATGGTTTTGTAGAAGTAGTCTTTATGGATTCCTAAGCCACTTAATAGCATCCCAGCATCACTTTCGGCATTCCAACCATCCATTTCTGCAAATTTTTCTTCGAGGTTAGCAGCTTTAATTCCATCTTCTTCAGAAAAATCTTCTTTTGCATAAATGGCATCTTTTTCCTGCATGAGATTCCACAGTGGTTGGTGTCCCTTAAGCACAGTATCAAGTACTGTGAACTCATCAAACTCAAAATGGTCTTGTTTCAAAACAGATAATCTTTCGCCAGGTTCCATAGTAACAGAACCTCTAGTTGGATCCAAATCTCCTGATATAATCCTTAAAAGAGTTGATTTTCCTGCACCGTTGGCACCAATAATGCCATAACAATTCCCAGGAGTAAATTTTAGATTGACATCCTGAAAAAGCATTTGTTTGCCAAATTGAATAGCTATGTTTGAAACTGTAATCATTGCCTTGTTTTTTTTGATTTGCTGCTTGAAAAAGCGGGTGCAAAGGTAGCCTTTTTCTTTGGCTAATAAAGCAATGAATTAGAAAAATATTGAGTACTTGTTTTATAGGGTATTAACGACCGAATATATATGCTTGTATCATAGGCCTGCATATACTTTCCTTGATTAGACTAATTTGTATCTTTTTTTCTTTTGTCTTATTCCTTGTCCCTTGTCATCTGATAATAGTTACAGCTCCAATTAGTGTATCTTCACCATCTAGTTCCAGAACAAACGTGTATAAACCCATTGGTAAATCATTTCCTGCACTATTTCTGCCATACCAATAATTTGTTCCAGGGAAGTCGAATACTTGTTGAAAAATTATTTGGCCGGAATTACTATAGATTTTAATGTTTCCTGTTTTTTCTTTGGTTGGAATCTCCCACCTCTCGCCCTTGTCAGGAGCAAAGTTATATTCATAAGTGCAATCCATTGAACCAACTAATTGGTTTAGTAGTTCCGATTTGCAATTATTTTTATCACGAATTATAACAGGATAAAGTTTTGGGAATAATTTTTCGAAGTTGAAGAGTGAATAAAAGTTCAGTCCCCCATCAATTGAAACCTGGTAAGGGGGAGTTCCACCAGTAATACTGTTTTCGGCAATCTGAATTTCACCAGATGCTTTATTGTCACAACTTTTAGTGCTTTCTATCAGAGCTTCAATGGTTACTTCATTACAATCAAATTCATTTGCAGCGGAAGTTGTTTCTGATTCCTCCTCTTGGATATCACCAGTGCTTTCTTCAGGGGCAGCTGTTGTGTCTTTTATTTCAGCGGAGTCCTCTGGAACCAGAGCTTCCGCTTCGGGTTTTGTTCCTTCTTTTTCAAGCTCTTCAATAGGTTGTTCTTTTATATTTTTTGTATCAGAACTATTTTGCTCTTTTTGATTCGTAGTTTCTTGTTTAGTATTAGAATATATGTTCGGTTCAACTTCTTTGGTTATTGCAGTATGCTCAATTGTTGTGAGAGCTGTGTTTTCAAAAGGCTCTTCAACTTTAAGTTTAATTGGAGTTTCTATGTTTTTGTCATTATTTGAAATTATAATATAAGAAACAACTACTCCTGTTAAGATTAAGCCTCCAATAAAACCAAAGAGTTTACCTCGTCCGAAATTTTTTCCAGATGAAGGTAGGTTTTGTTCATGAATATTTCTGATTTGATCTTTAATATCAAGCATTGACCGGTCGAAAATAAAGTCATTAATTTTTTTGTGCTTTTCAACCTCCAATGCAAATTCTTTATCAGAGTTAATTAGTTTTTCAACCCTGCCTAATTCTTTGTCATCCAGATTACCATTGAGGTACTGTTCAATTAATTCATATGTCTCAATGTCTTTTCTCATTTCAGCCTAATACTTCTTGAAAGGAAGTATTCCCTTCTATTATATTTAATAGTTTTTGTTTGCATTTATATTTTTGGGTTTTAACTGCATTGGCAGTCGAGAATCCCATATTCTCAATTATCTCATCGGTCGAATATTTTAAAAAAACCGATTGTTTCAACAATTCAAAGCACTTTTGCCCAAGTTCTTCAGTAATAGCTTTTAAAGTTTTTTCGTTCTCCTTAGTAAGTATTTGGTCTGTAAAGTCAGTATTATCACCAAAGTCAAAATTTTCAGGGATATAACTCATTCTTCCATCGCGTTTTGCTTTGTTAATCCATAAGTTTCTACTTACTGAGTATAAAAAACCTGCAACCTCATGGCGCATGTCAAATTTATTTAATCGTACTTGCTTACAAAGAGCAACAATCGCATCCTGATAGATGTCTAAGGCGTCATCTTCGCTTCCTGAGTTCATTATAATATAAGACTTCACCTTCGGAAAAATATCTTTATATAAGTATTCCAAAACACTATTGTTGCTGCCCGTTTTCAGGCACTTTATTATTTCTTTGTCTGTGTATTTCAGTGCAGAGGTATTTCAATTTTATTCTACCTACAAATAAAGAATAAAAAAGTAACCAGTCAATTTTTAAACAATAACTTTTGTTAGTTTTATTTTGATCTTGAGTATAGAAGAACTATTAATCGCTTATATTAATAGGTGTTTTAGCTCTATTTATAACCACAGGTTTTTTTTCAATTGTTGAATTTCAGGAAAAATTTAAAACTTAAGAAGTAGATCCAACGGAAGTATTTTATAGTTTTAGAAACAAATTAAATATTTTGCTATACCGACAAATGCGAATAAACTGGGATAATTGCATGATTCCTTTTCTGCTTTTTTTTGTCTTGAACCTTTATGGGCAGCAGGAAGTGGACAGGTATCCAGTTCGGTTTAGTCAGTATTACAATTCTTTTTCAATAGTAAATCCGGCAGCAGGTGGAGCATATGCTGATTGCGAACTGGCAATGGGGAATCAACGTTTGTTAGGCAATTTTAGTAAAGTTTCAACTTATTTTTTTAATGCTAACATGCGAATACAGAAAAGTAGGAGTTTTAGGAATGCTCCTTTTTCGGTAGTTGGTGTTTTTTTATACAACGATAGGGAGGGAAAGTACCTAAATCGTACGAGATTCTATGCTTCATATATTTGGCATGCTTATATATCACGCAAGGTTAGGATGTCAGGAGGTTTTCATGTTGGAGGAATGAACTATTCGGTAAAAGGAACATCACTAAGCGGTGATGGGAGTGATTTTGCACCTGATGGTATTGTTGGTTTTCGAATTTATAATGAAGCCTTTCATTTTGGCATTTCCTATAACCAGATATTTAATAGTAAAATTCAGCCTCTGGAAGAAGTAGCACAGTTACCACCTTTTACAAACTTTACAGGAGGCTTCACCTATTTTGTTCATTATAAACTAGCTATTCAACCTGTTTATTCTGTATGTATTCCTATAAATGGCGACAAGGTTTTGGCTGATGTTTCTGTAATTGCATCGTATAAAAGTAACCTTCGTTTTGTTGTCGGACTGCATAATAACAATCGATTTATCAGCTCAGTGGAATTTCGAAATCTGTTAGATTTTGAAAAGGGACTTAATATTGCATTAACATATTCTTTTCCACTTTCGCATACTGGTGTGAGTACTAATTTTATTGAGCTTGGGGCAAGTTTTCATTTCAATAATCGAAGATAGTAGTTGCACATAATAACCTAAATAGATTTTTTTTAAGAAAAAGTCAAAATAATTCATTGTATAAGGTTACTTACAGTAAGTCATGTTGTAGTTGGGGTATAACTTCTAAAATTATAATCCGACATGCAAAAGAAACTAAACAATGAAAAAAAAAGGGCACTTATTTTTTTTGTGCTTGGGCTATTTATTTTCTTACCTTCATCGGCATCAGTTGATGATAGAAATTTAGTGGATACAATAATTGTTGACACAAATGTAGTAGATACAATAGATTGTTGGGCTGGCTTTCAATATGAATTAATTGATTGCGATTCAATGTTGTCTGACCATCCATGCCCTGGCTTTAATTACAGGTTTTATGGATTTGCTCCAGAAAATAATAGCAGGTGGAGTTGGTATATTGATGGCGAATTATTCAGTCGCGATTCAATTGCCATGATAAGCTTTCCTCGTTCTGGAGAATATACTATCTGCTTAAACATAATAACCCATGATGGTTGTGCTGCAGAATACTGTGAAACAATTTTAATTGATACCTTGAGCGGTTGCGAAGCAGCATTTGAGTATTATCCTATTGATTATTATGCTAATGGTTCTCTTCCTTTTGATACTTTACAGCCTGGTTTCAGGTATCAGTTTTATGATAAATCACAAGGTGATGTAATGAAATGGAAATGGCTTATTGATGGCGAATTATTCAGTAATAAACAGAATCCTACAATAGATTTTACTCATGGCGGTAAATATGAAATCTGCCTTAAAATTGAAACCAGAAGTGGATGTGAAAGTAGTTATTGCGAATATGTTTATATTGATACCTTAAGTGGTTGCGAAGCGGCATTTGAGTATTATCCTATTGATTATTATGCTAATGGATCTCTTCCTTTTGATACTTTACAACCTGGTTTTAGTTATCAGTTTTATGATAAATCACAAGGTGATGTAATGAAATGGAAATGGCTTATTGATGGCGAATTATTTAGTAATAAACAGAATCCTACTATAGATTTTACTCATGGCGGTAAATATGAAATCTGCCTTAAAATTGAAACCAGAAGTGGATGTGAAAGTAGTTATTGCGAATATGTTTATATTGATACCTTGAGTGGTTGTGAGGCTATGTACGAATATTATCCACTAGTTGATTTATATGGAGAAGATTCGACTATCTCAATAGATGGAGACTATTTGTATCAGTTTGAAGATTATTCTATTGGAAATAATATCACTTACTGGCTATGGGAATTTGGCGATGGGGAAACAAGTCTTGAAAAAAATCCGATGCATAATTTCCCTGGTCCTGGCGAATATGAAGTGTGCTTAACTATTTCATCAGAACTAGATAACTGTAGCGCCAGTTATTGTTCAATGGTGCTTGTAGATAGCATGGAATATTGCATGGCCAAATTTGATTATTGCACTTATAGCATAGCAGATCCCGATTCTTCAGATTACAATTTTAGCGCCTGGGAGGATACAATACCTGAAGATGAAAGATTACTGATTGGATTTAAGAATTTGTCAACACCAAATTCATCTTACTTATCTTGGAGTTTTGGCGATGGAGAATATTCTTACGAGTCTAATCCTGTGCATGCATACAAAGAACCTGGAGTATATGAAGTTTGTTTAAGCATACACTCACCTAATGGATGTTACGATACTTATTGTGAACTTATAAGAGTAGGCTTAACCGATTGCGAAGTAGATTTCACTTATGAAATTGCTGTGCCTGATTGTGATGGATTCCAGATTGCTCATGTTTTTAAACCAAAATTTGAAAGTAGTACATACAATGTTTATTGGAGTTTTGGCGATGGCGAATACTCAACACAAGACGAACCAATACATATTTATTCAGATTTTGGAGTATTTGAAACTTGCTTAGAAGTTACCTATGGTAATGGGTGCACCGCAAAGAAATGCGAGAGAATAGTTTCTTCGCAAGATACTTTAGATAATTCATTTATGATGAAATGTGGGACATTGCCTGTTAAAGATAGAGAACTAAATCGGTCTATTTCTGTTTCAACAATATATCCTATTCCGGCAACCACACAATTAAGTTTTGACATTAATAGTGAGTATCAGCAAGAAATAGATATTGAGTTTACGAACCTGTTGGGACAAAAGACAAAGGTAATCGATGCCTATGAAATTTACAGTGGAATGAATAAAGTAGACATTGAACTGAATGAATTAAATACTGGAATTTACATTTATACTATACGCTCAAAGAATAAAATATTACAAGGTCAGATTTCAGTTATTAGATAGACTTGGTTCAATTACCGGGGGTGAATTTGTTTCCCCCCGGCAATATTTATTTTGGTTGTTTGAGCTTTTGAATTTTATAGGTATACTTGTATTAAATAAAACTTGTGAAAATAAGGGTAACAAATATTATTTTAATTATTAGCTGTCTATTGATTTTTCGAGGAGTAGGGGGCCAAACAGCATATGCTTTTGCCGGAGATACAACGGAATATCAAATAGTGTTTGAATGCGATATATTATACAATGGGACCCCGATTGATCAAAATATTCGCTTATCAGTAGAAGGTAGGATAAATGACTCTCTGTGGGTTACAGGTCAAGCTTATAGTGAGGTTGATACTTCAATGATTATTTATTTAGACGCTCCCTCTTATTTTAATCTGATTGAAAACCATCAGTTGCTGAAATATAGTCTTAATAACATAGAACGTGGTTGTTATTCCAATAATATTGTGTATTCATTAGATTATCAGAAATCTAAAACAAACTTGTTGGTTATTAATCAATTTGAAATTAAAGATCATTTTTTCACTTTTCCGGATAGTATTTACTGTAAAAACAGTGGTATTATCATACCACACACCGATATCCCTCTGGAATTCATAGAATTGTTTTCGCCGAATGGAATTGTCTTTAGTCCAGACAAAGGCATTAATACGGATAAGAGTGTACCAGGTTATTACAACGTTAATATTATTACCGATTTTTGCCTTAGTGCTAATGATACTTTAGATATTGTTATCCAAGAACAATCAAATTATATTTTTCCTGATACACTAGTGTATTGCGCTAATACTGTGGTTGATCAAATAGATAGTTTCGATTATGAGTTTTTCTCGGCCAACGATACAGGTTTAAACGAACTATTAAATGATTTTTCTGGTAGTGGCTATTATATGGCCAAGCTGAAGAATGGAGAAATTTGTTCTTCATCAGAAGTTGTTTATGTAGATTTGATTGAACCAATCAGTATGTCAATAAATCAGGATGAGTTGTGCGAAAAAGTGCACATTGAAGTTATTCCTGATGAACCTGGGCAGTATTCATATAATTGGTCAAACGGACTGGATACACCAGTAATCGAGATGACAGAAACGTCAACCTTAACATTAAATGTAACCGATGAAAATGGATGTATTACTGCCGAAACTGTAGAAGTTCAATATTCTCCTTTTATAGTTGAATCAGTAGAGTTTGAAAAGGAAGAATCTGATTGTTGGCAGGATGGAAAATTTAATGTGAATTCCATCAATGTGAATTTTGACAGTGGAGAATATAAATATACTCTAATTAATACAATAACAGGCAATAGAGTTGGTAACCTGCAAGAAGTTCCCGAAGGAATATATCAGCTTGAAATAGCTGACTCCAGAGATTGTAAAGTGAATTATTCGGAAGAAATAACGATACTTCAAAATTGCCTGAACGATTATCCGGTATTCACTCCTGATCAGGATGGTATCGAAGATGAATATTTTATTCCTCATAAAGGTACAGTTAAGATATTTGACCGCAATGGTGTTATGTTAAAAGAACTAAAAACTCCAGCATATTGGGATGGAACTGATGATTCAGGAAATCAGGTACCAATGGGAAACTATGTTATGCTTACTGAAAATGGAAGAGTTGTAAACATTACCATTGTAAGGTAACTATATAACAAAGGTATGTCAGGCTTAACTGTAAGATTACTCAGTAATCGTTTATAGTACTTTGAATTAAAATCTCCTCGTTTTCTGTCTAATTCTACTGTTTCTAAAAGTTACATTCCTCACTATCCAAAATTTTTCATTGTCTTTCAAAATAAATAATTTACATTTGCCGCACGCTTTCCGTTCGGGGGTGCCTTAAAAATTACAGGCTGAGATCATACCCCTTGAACCTGCCCGGGTAATGCTGTGGAAGGGAGAAAGTGACTAATAAAATTTAATTTATTAATCAAAATTATCATGTCATGATGCGGAATGTATTCATATTGGCACTAATGTGCTTTAGTATTTCAATTTATTCTCAGCACAAAATTTCGGGAACTTTAACCGACAAGGATGGAAAACCCTTAGTTGGTGCTAATGTAATTATTAAGGAACTTAAAGTAGGAGCAACATCTGATAAGGCAGGTACCTACACGATTAACAACATTGAAGAAGGGAATTATACACTTAAGGTTTCCTTTATTGGTTTTGAGGAGATTAATCAATCAATTGCAGTAAAGAAGAATTTGGAACTGAGTTTCTCTTTAGAAGATGCTGTTATTACAGGAGAAGAAATTATTGTTAAATCAACCAGGGCAGGAATTAGCACTCCCACTACTTATTCAGAAGTAGGTAAGGAAGCTATTGAATCAAAGAATCTTGGTCAGGATATGCCTTATCTACTTGGAATGGAGCCTTCACTTGTAACAACCTCTGATGCCGGAGCAGGCATTGGATATACAGGCTTGTGGATTCGGGGAAGTAATATTCAAAGAATTAATGTAACAGTAAATGGTGTTCCAATAAACGATGCAGAATCGCATGGTGTCTTCTGGGTTAATATGCCTGACTTTGCATCCTCAATAGAAAGTGCTCAGGTACAGCGTGGAGTTGGTACATCTACAAACGGTGGAGGCGCATTCGGAGCAACTATAAATTTGGAAACTAATCTTGTTGAAGAGGAAGCTTTTGGTGAGATTAATAGCTCTTTTGGTTCGTTTAACACTTTAAAAAACAATGCCCGTTTTGGTACCGGATTAATTAAGAACAAATGGGCTTTCGAAGGCCGATTGTCAAAGGTTTCAACAGATGGATACATCGATAGAGCTTCGTCGGATTTAAGTTCATACTTTGTTCAGGGAGGTTACTATACCGATAAAACTACCGTAAAAGCTGTAGTTTTTAGTGGAAGAGAAAAAACTTATCAGGCTTGGTATGGCGTTGACCAATGGACAATGGATAATTATGGCAGAAGCTTTAATTGGGCTGGTGTAATTTATAATGAAGATGGCTCCATGCGCTATTACGATAACCAGACAGATAATTATCAGCAGGACCATTACCAGTTACACTGGTCGCAAAAGCTAAACAACAAACTAAGTTTTAATACTGCCTTGCATTATACCTACGGAAGGGGGTATTATGAAGAGTATAAACAAGGAGAGGAGCTAGGTGGATATCCAATAGGTATACAGTATTTCGGTTTAGATAGTACACTTGTGGGGAGTAATTACACACCTTTTTATCACGATACAATTCAGTCAGCAGACTTGATTGTTCGCCGCTGGTTAGATAATCACTTTTATGGAGCAACGTTTGCATTGAACTATACAACCAATAAACTTAATATGTCGGTTGGGGGTGCACTAAACAAATATGCAAATGCAAGACACTTTGGCGAAATTATTTGGGCTCAATATGCAGGTAGTACAAGTTATGGCGACAAATACTACGATAACAAGGCAAATAAGACGGATTTTAATATTTACACGAAAGCTGATTATAAGGTATCCAATCAGTTTGGTCTTTTTGTCGATATTCAACTAAGAAATATTCTTTACAAAGCCGAAGGTGCTGATAAGGGCGGAGCAACAATAGGTATAAATGAAAGCTATGCATTTTTTAATCCAAAAGCCGGAGTAACATATAATTTGTCTATGCTAGGACAGGTGTATGCTTCTGTTGCTGTTGCTAACAGAGAGCCTATTCGAACAGATTTCCTTGATGCCCCGGAGGGAATTAAACCAGAACCAGAACAATTAATTGACTATGAGATTGGATTGAGAAGGAGAAACAATAATGGTTTCTATAGTTTCAATTTTTATTACATGAAATATAAAAACCAGCTTGTTTTAACTGGTGAAATAAACGATGTGGGGTCTCCAATTCGAGCAAATGTTGGCGAAAGCTATCGGGCAGGAATCGAATTAGATGGAGGATATCAACCATTATCGTGGTTCAGATTCAGAGCAAATGCTACTTTTAGTACAACTAGCACCGACTACAAACAACTTGTCGATTCGGCAATTGTAAATTTCGATAATGTTCAGATATCATTTTCGCCTCAAGTAGTTGCCGGAATTGAGCTAACACTGTTACCATTTAAAAATTTTGATGTTTCGGCAATTGGTCGTCAGGTATCAAGGCAATATTTAGATTTGACAGAGAACAATGCACATAGTCTTGATCCTTATACAACTTTAAATTTAAGGATTGGCTATAAAATTGAACCCAGTTTTATGAATGAAATTCAATTTACTCTGATGGTTAATAATCTACTTAATGCAGAATATTCAACTAATGGGTACATGTGGGGAGATACTCCATATTATTATCCACAGGCGGGAACTAACTTTCTTGCAGGAGTCTCGCTTAAGTTCTAAGAATTAAGCTGGTTTATTTTTAGTATCACAATTCGCATTCATTGCGAGGAGAGGGTATAACGAGGAAGCAATCTGTCCCACTTAATTGGACAGATTGCTTCGTTGCTTTTTCGATGTTCATTATATTGATGTATTGTATTGTTACTCCTCTTCCAAGTCTTCCAGAACTTTTTCTATTTCAGCTTCGGTATCGTACAGTTTGCTTTTACAAAACTTAATTAATTCAGAAGCTTTCTTAACGTTTGTAGTTAATTCATCAACATCAAGCTCGCCACTTTCTATCTTTTCAAGTATCTCCTGTAGCTTATTAAAAGCTTCATTATAGCTTAGTTTTTTTTGTGCCATATAATAATTGTTGTTAGCCAGTTTAAAGAGTTATAATTAAAATCCACAGTAGGATTTTGTTGTTTTATTTAACAATACTTTTTTTCTTCCCCTTGCTAAAGATTGTTTCAATCTCATCACCTTTTTTAAGCTTAGAGCTATCTTTAACACTTTTTCCATCCTGTAAGGTTATTGAATAACCTTTACTTAAAACAACAGATGGGTTATTCAGTTGAATATTTTGTTCAATCTTTTCAAGTGTTAACTTACTCTTTGTTAGTATTAATGTAGCCTTTGAAGATAATTTCTGACTTAATCCTCCAATTGTATTCTGGTTATTTTTTATTAGCATTCGGCTTCTCTCTCTTATTGAATAATAACTGCTAATCAGCTGATTATCTTTTTTTGCAAGATTGGTCTTAACCGATGAGATATAATTAGAGGTTAATCTGGAGAGCTTTTTGTTTTCATCCAGAATTTTATTGTTCAGAAAGTTTTTTAGATGAAAGGCATTCTCTTTTAGTGAGTTTTTCTTTTCACTAATAATATCCCGACTGTAAGAAACAATCTGATGTTGTATGTCAATCAGGTCATCTTCAACTATAGAAAGGTGGTCTATGAGGAACTCGGCAACCGCTGTGGGAGTTTTTAGCCTTGTGTGTGCAACAACATCAACAACCGAATCGTCTTGTTCATGACCAATTCCTGTGAATACAGGCAGAGGAAACTGAGCAACATTATAGGCAAGCCAGTAATTATTAAAACAATCAAGGTCTGACTGCGAGCCTCCGCCACGGATTATTACAACTGCATCAAAAAACTGAGAAGTCTGAAATATTCTGTCAAGCTGATTAATAATGGAGCTTTCGGCTTCATTTCCTTGCATTATTGCTGGAAACAGTTTTGTATATATTTTAAGGCCAGATTGGTTATTGTTTACTTGATCCATGAAATCGCCAAGTCCGGCAGCAGTCTTTGAAGAAATAATCGCGATTCGATTAAAAAAGTAGGGGAGTTCAAGCTCCTTATTCATCTCTATTACGCCTTCTTGCTGAAGCTTCTCCAGAATCTTCTGTTTTCGTAAGGCTACTTCTCCAACAGTATATGTTGGTTCAATATCAACAACGTTAAGACTTAATCCATATACCTCGTGGAATTCCACTACAACCCTCACCATTACCTTTATTCCCTCAGAAAAAGCCTGACCAGTGGTAGTCTCAAAATAAGGTTTGATCATTCGAAAAACATTTGCCCAAATAGTCGCTTTAGAACGGGCTTCTGTCTTATCGGTCTTTTTATTTTTTTGAATAAACTCCAGGTAGCAATGTCCGGAATAGTTTACAGAGAGTTCGCTAATTTCGGCTGTGAGCCAATAGGATTCAAAATTTGTTTTAACGACAGCTCTTATCTGCTCATTCAACTCCTTGAGTGTAATAGGTGCCGTATTCATTTATTACTGCAGTTTTAAGAATGGAACTTTATAATACCTTTTCTGAATAGCAATTCGGATCATATAATAGCCATCTTCTAATTCGAGGGTTTCTTCCAGCGGATGAATTGTTATACCTTTGTTAAAGTATTTGTAAGTCCGCATGATTAGTCTGCCATTAATATCATAGAAGTTTATTTCGCCTAATTCAGTAGATTCCAGCCAAGGAAATGTAGCAGATAAAAAAGCATGGTCCTGAATAGGATTTGGGGACAGGATTATTTTTGAAAGATCGTTAGATGGCGGTGCAATAGAATCCAGAATATTTTGAGCCAAAAGCATATCAGGAATTCCATTTCCATATATTGTGTCGGGCCATTGGTAGCGGTCACCAGCTTCAATAATTGCTTGCCTTATTTGTTGCGCTGTGGCATCGGGTCTCGATTGCCATAAACAAGCAGCCATGCCAGCCATAACTGGCGAAGAGCAAGATGTTCCATCACAGGTTGTTAGATTGCCAACAGATATTTGTCCATAAGTTCTAACTCCTTGAGCCGTCACATCAGGTTTTAACCGGCCGTCATATGAAGGACCTTTACTACTAAAATCAGCAATTATCCGATCTTTGCTTACAGCACCAATAGCTAAAATACTATCAGCATCTGCAGGAGCAGTAATATATTGCCAAGGATCATAATCATTACCTTCATTTCCGGCACTGGTAACAACTAAAATGCCTTTACTGGCTGTAATTTTTGCCGCAATTGAAATAGGAGTAGTCTTGCCATCCATATTTGCATAGGTGTGGTTTTGCCTCGGATCATTAAAAACAGAGTAGCCCAGAGAAGAATTGATTATATTAACTCCGATACTATCAGCAAATTCAGCTCCCGATATCCAGTTGTACTCTTCAACAAGATATTCACTGGCACCATTTTCTGTTCTGAGAAGCACAAAGTCGGCTCCCGGAGCTGAGCCATAAAGATTTTTAGGTATAACACCAGCAATAATCGACAAAACAACAGTACCATGAGAATGAATATTAAACATGTCATTAGAGTCATGAACAAAATCGCGCCAGGCAATAATTTTATTCTCCTTCCATAAATGCTGTAAAGATTCTATTTTCTTTGTGTTAGTAAAGCCTGCATCAAGCACAGCTATTAGCATTCCTCGGCCATCAAAATTTAGTGAATGAAGGCTTTGGCCATTCAGCATTTTTATTTGATTTTCCGAGTAACCATAATCAAGTGAAGTTTCTGGTAAAGAAGGAAATTTCTCGATGCTACTTTTTATAACTTGTTGAGATGGTAAATAATCAACTTTGTTCTGAACGAAAGAAATATGATCGATTGTATCAAGTAATTTGGTATCTGTTGTTACTACAACAACACCATTAAACCATTTTGATACATTATGAATTGTCAGACCTAGACTTTTTAAACTATCCACATAGGTTTCATTAACTGGGAGGTCTTCTTCAGTTATAGATATGCCTTGCATATATCGTCGTTGAATAGAACGTTCAGATAAAAATTCCCATGGTCTGTCGATACTATAGGTTGAATTTTCTTTATCTGTAAATTGGATCCAATAAGTGTTTGGCGCTATTTGACTCTTAATAGAGAAAATATTAAGCGTAACTACAAATACTAATATGCACCATTTCTTTAACATACACTAATTAGGGCCATTGAACAAATCATCAATACTTGGGTCTTCAAATTTCCCATTATTTTCATCAATCATTTTGAAGAATTCTTCATCTTGTTTTATCAGCAGTTTTTCATCCTCAGCATGTACTACACCCATTTCATACCGAATTCTGTATTTCTCATTTCCTTCCTCATCATAGTATATCCAGGGGCCATTTTTTTTGTTTTCATCATACATTCCAAGCATCATAATAACTCCAGTGGGGTAACAGAATGTGTATCTTCCATTAACACTATTCCATTTATAGCTGGCTGACAGTTTAGTTTTTCCATCCTCAAAATACTGTTTCCAGATACCCTCTTTAATATCATTTTTATATCCAACCTCTTCTGAAAGCTGACCATTCGCATAATAATTTTTTTGAATTCCATCTTTTTTACCCATTGCATAGAACTCTTCGCTTACAAGTGTGCCGGAATAGAAACTATAATATTTCCAGATGCTATCTTTCTGCATATTTCTATAAAGACCTTCGGCAGATAGTTCGCCATCTTCATAATATAGCTTAGTCATTGTAGTTATGCCATCTTCTCTATAAAATAATCTTGCCTGAGTTTTTCCCGATTCATAAAACCGGACCATTTCACCAACAGGCATATTATCTTTAAAAAAACCTTTGTATATCAAATTTCCGTTAGGATAATGCTTTTTCCAGTATCCCTGTTTTTGTCCATTTTCGTCAGTTTGATTAAAAACCGTATCTACCTGGCCAAAAATGTACAAAGTAGAAAATAGGTATATAGCAGCAGAAAAAAAGAGATGTTTCATTTATAATGCTATTGATGTTTAGTATTAAACTCGAATATAGTTGTAAAATTATTTACATCCAGTAAAAAACAAAAATTGTGTGTCTTTAATTTTAATTTAATTTATTTTGGTAAACAAAAGAAGTCTGCGAGTTCTAAAAAGATAAAACTCCAGGTCCTGCTAATAATCAGCTTACATTGTAAGATGATGGTCTAAGGTCTAATACATTGTGCTTTCACTGATAATACTGTAGTTTATGTATCTAAATGGAACAACTTCTAGACGATTGATTTTTCGTGAACTTAATACTTCTGATATAATTAAGTGGGTCAGATTTTTCGAAAACAATCCAAATCTACCATTTCTGGGATTAGATTTATCTTTAGCTAAAGAAGAACAGGCCCGCCATTGGATCGAAAGGCAGTTGTGGCGTTATGAAAATAATAAGTTTGGGCATCATGCATTGATTCATAGAAAAACGAACGAGTTTATCGGTCAGGCTGGTCTTTTAAGTCAAGAGATAAAAGGTGAAGCTGAAATTGAAATAGCTTACCACATTATGCCAGAATATTGGGGGAATGGCTATGCTACCGAAGCAGCAAAGAAATGTCGTGATTACGCTTTCGAAAATGATGTTTGCAATTCATTAATCTCAGTAATTGACATTCAAAATTTGGCTTCGCAAAAAGTGGCTGAAAAGATTGGAATGAAGAAAGAATGCCAAATTGAACTTTATGGCTTGCAGACTTATATTTATCGCATAAAAAAATGAGAGGCTATAAATGAGGCGGGCACCTCAAAAATAACTTCTCATTCGATTGATCAAAAGTGCCCAAGTTGATCACTTCAAAAATATAAATATTTTTTATACTAAGGGTGTTAAATGCAAAAAAAAGCCTCAACAAAATTTGCTGAGGCTTTAATTTTTATTAAATCTGTATTATTTTACTTCTTCAAAATCAACATCTGTAACTTCATCGTCACCTTTTGGAGCATCACCTCCTGCTTGTGGTCCTGCCTGAGCATTTGGACCTGCACCAGGCTGTCCACCTTCTGCTTGTTGACTGGCATTGTATAAATCTTGAGAAGCAGCTTGCCAAACAGTGTTCAATTCAGCTGAGGCTTTATCCATTGCTTCAATATCTTGATTTTTATGAGCTTCTTTAAGTTCTGCAAGAGCTTTTTCAATTGGTGCCTTTTTATCTGCAGGAATTTTATCGCCAAATTCTTTCAATTGCTTTTCAGTCTGGAAAACTAAACTATCAGCGGCATTTAGCTTATCAATCTTTTCTTTTGCAGCTTTATCTTCAGCTTCGTTGGCTTTAGCTTCATCACGCATACGTTGAATTTCGGCATCGGATAAACCTGAAGATGCTTCAATTCGAATACTTTGCTCTTTACCTGTTCCTTTGTCTTTTGCCGATACGTGGAGAATACCGTTTGCATCGATATCGAATGTAACCTCAATTTGAGGTACTCCTCGTGGTGCTGGTGGAATTCCGTCAAGGTGGAAACGGCCGATTGTTTTATTTCCATTTGCCATTGGTCTTTCTCCCTGAAGAACATGAATCTCAACAGAAGGTTGACTATCAGCGGCAGTTGTGAATGATTCTGATTTTTTAGATGGAATTGTTGTGTTCGACTCAATTAGTTTTGTCATAACACCTCCCATAGTTTCGATACCTAAAGAAAGTGGAGTAACATCAAGAAGAAGTACATCTTTAACTTCACCTGTTAAAACACCACCCTGAATTGCTGCACCAATAGCAACTACTTCATCAGGATTTACACCTTTTGATGGGGTTTTTCCGAAGAATTTTTTTACTATTTCTTGTATTGCTGGAATTCTTGTTGAACCTCCAACTAATATTACCTCATTAATATCAGACGAAGACATTCCTGCATCTTTCATAGCAAGTTTACAAGGCTCTATTGTTGCCTGAATTAGAGAATCTGCTAATTGCTCGAATTGAGCACGGCTTAGAGTTCTAACAAGGTGTTTTGGAACACCGTCTACAGGCATAATATATGGCAGGTTAATCTCAGTAGAAGTAGCACTTGAAAGTTCAATTTTTGCTTTTTCTGCAGCTTCTTTAAGTCTTTGAAGTGCCATTGGGTCTTTACGAAGGTCTAGCCCTTCATCTTTCTTAAACTCATCAGCCAACCATTCAATAATTACTTGGTCAAAGTCGTCGCCACCAAGGTGAGTGTCACCATTTGTAGACTTTACTTCAAACACACCGTCACCAAGTTCAAGAATTGAAATATCGAAAGTACCACCACCAAGGTCAAAAACCGCAATCTTCATGTCTTGGTCTTTTTTATCAAGACCGTAAGCAAGTGAAGCAGCTGTAGGTTCGTTAATGATACGTTTAACCTCTAGTCCGGCAATTTCACCAGCCTCTTTAGTTGCCTGGCGCTGTGAATCGTTAAAATATGCTGGTACTGTGATAACAGCTTCGGTTACTTCTTGTCCAAGATAATCCTCAGCTGTTTTCTTCATTTTCTGAAGAGTCATTGCTGAAATTTCCTGCGGAGTATATAAGCGGTCATCTATTTTTACACGAGGTGTATTGTTTTCACCTTTTACAACAACATAAGGCATACGCTTAACTTCTTTCTGCACCCGGTCAAAAGTTTCTCCCATAAATCTTTTAATAGAAGAAATAGTTTTGGTCGGATTAGTAATTGCCTGACGTTTTGCAGGATCTCCTACCTTACGCTCTCCATTTTCAACAAAAGCAACCATTGAGGGGGTTGTTCTTTTTCCTTCACTGTTTGGAATTACTACAGGTTCATTTCCTTCCATAACGGAAACACAACTGTTAGTTGTTCCTAAGTCTATGCCGATTATTTTACCCATAATACTTTGTTTTATTTTTTTTTGATTATGTATTTTCTGTTTTGTCTCATTTCAGACAATGATTGTGCCAATGGATTTTTATGACATATTTTTCTGCCATTGCGAAAAATTGACTTAAAAATTGTAATATTTTGGTGACAAAAAGGCAGAGGGGATTAATTTTGAATCACATACGTGACAGAAAGTAGATCTGCTTGAAAGAATAATACAGACTCGTTTTCTTATAACAAAACGTATATTATATTATCTTTTTATAAATTCCACAACAGCATTTATATGAATCTGTGTAGGATCTATATATTGTTGAGACAAATCTTCTTTCTTCATAATTAATGGTAACTCGGTGCAGGCCATAATTACTCCTTCAGTACTATCTGATAATTCTATACGCTTTATTACTCGTAAAAATTCTTGTTTTGTTTCAAGTTTAATTAAACCAATTTGTAGCTCCGAGAATATTTTTTCCTGAAAGTAGTATTGTTCTGTTTCATTAGGGGTAATAAGCTCAATTCCTTCCTTAAGAAATGCTTCCTGATAAAAGCTTGATGACATGGTAAATTTTGTTCCTAGCAGACATAATTTACGTAACCCTAAAGACTTTACATGGTTTAATGTAACATCAACTATGCTAATAAGAGGTAGGTTTGTATTTCGTTTTATTTCATTGAAGACTCGATGAGGTGTATTCGACGCTATTATTCCAAAATCGGCTCCTATTGATTCAAGTTGTTTGAAAATTTTTGCAATATTATAAGCAATCTCATCCCATTCATTCAATTCAGCTAGTCGGGTAAAATCCTTTAAATTAACGCTATTGAGAATAATTTCAGGAAAGCCGGCATTGTTATAACTACTTTTGAATGCATCAATAATTCCTGAATAATATTCAATAGTAGATTCGGGTCCATGTTCGTTAAGATACATCGTTTACAAGCCCACCAACGACACCTATCTTTTTCATAATAAATGTGGTTTGAATGCAAAGCTAATTAAAAATAATGTAGAGGTTTTGTTTTTCAAGTATATAGTAGTTTTAAGTTTGCAGATGGCATTTTTCCAAAATCAGAATGACAAAATATTATGTGTTGTTTGTGGTTAGAAATATGATGTGATATTTTGTTTTAGAGGGCGTCAACAACTACATCTTCGACTTTTATATCTTTTTGCTCCTACTTTGTTAGTTTTTTGTAAATCTGTTACCGGTTTTAAGCAATAATGGTATTAAGAATCACTTTTCTCTATTTGTTGGGGAGAAGTATAAATCTTTTTTTAAACTTTGTAGCCAATTAATCTATAAATATATTAAGATGTCAGTACATAGCCAGGTGAAACGTGTTACAACCCATGTATTACATGAGATGAAACTTCGTGATGAAAAGATTTCAATGCTAACAGCCTATGATTATTCGATGGCAAGAATAGTTGATCAGGCTGGAATTGATGTTATTTTAGTGGGTGATTCAGCTTCAAATGTGATGGCTGGCCATGTTACTACTGTTCCCATAACTTTGAATGAAATGATATATCATGCATCCTCAGTGGTGCGAGCTGTATCTCGAGCCTTAGTTGTGGTTGACTTACCTTTCGGAACATATCAGGGTAATTCCAAGGAAGCCTTAAACTCAGCAATTCGTATTTTAAAAGAGACTGGAGCTGCCGCTGTAAAACTCGAAGGAGGAAGGGAGATTCTGGAATCTGTAGAGAGAATTCTTTCGGCAGGTATTCCTGTTATGGGGCATTTGGGTCTTACACCTCAGTCAATTCATAAGTTCGGGACCTATGTTGTAAGGGCACGTGAAGAAGAAGAGGCGAACAAACTGAAAGAAGACGCTAAACTCCTTGATCAAGCTGGCGTATTTGGGATTGTGCTTGAGAAAATTCCAGCTACTCTTGCTGGAGAAGTTACTAAAAGTGTAATAGCTCCTGTAATTGGAATTGGAGCTGGGCCAGAAACAGATGGTCAGGTTCTTGTTTTACACGATATGCTTGGAATTACTCAGGAATTCTCCCCCAGATTCCTTCGTCGTTACCATAACTTGCATCAGGAAATATTAGGTGCAGTTCAGAATTATATTGGTGATGTGAAAAATCGTGATTTTCCAAACGATAGAGAGCAATATTAAAAAGAGAACAAAAGTACTTAACTTAATTATAGCGATAACCAGGGGTGTTTTTTCTTATATTTTATAATAATTCAAAAGATGGTGGAAGAAGAGCTTAAGATTATATATGAGGACAATCATATCATTGCTGTAAATAAGGGAAACCACGATTTAGTTCAAGGAGACAAGACTGGAGATAAATCTTTAGATAAAAAAGTTAAAGATTATATAAAAGATAAATATAACAAACCCGGCGAAGTTTTTCTGGGCGTAGCTCACAGATTAGATAGGCCTGTAAGTGGGGCTGTTCTTTTTGCGCGTACTAGTAAGGCCTTATCCAGACTAAATAGTATGTTTAGGGAAGGTGGCATAAAAAAAACATATTGGGCGCTAGTAAAGGAAGTGCCTCCTGAGAGCTCTGGAACGTTGATTCATTTTATGAAGAAAAACCAGAAGCAGAACAAATCTTATTGTTATGATGAAGAAGTGAAAGACTCGAAGAGAGCTGAATTGGATTACGAACTTATAGGCAAAACTGAAAAATTTTATCTTCTTCAAATTAATCTAAAAACAGGACGGCATCATCAGATTCGTGCGCAATTAGCCAAAATGGGCTGCGCTATTAAAGGCGATCTAAAATATGGTTACCCTCGCTCTAATGACTATGGTGGAATAGCATTGCATGCAAGGCAAATAGAATTTATTCATCCGGTAAAGAAAGATGAAGTACTGGTTGTGGCAGAACCACCTAAAGAAGAGAAGCTTTGGGGTTTAATACAGAGTTAAATAACCATAAATTTTAATAGTTGATTCAATACGAGAATTAAGCTTCTGTGTTTTTGTGAATGCAGTTATTCACATTGTATATTATTTCTTCTTAAGCTTACTTAGTTCGTCTTTAGTTTCATTAAGTTCTATTTGTAGCTCATCAACCATTCTGCTATTCTCTTCCTGGGTAGCCATCATTTCTTCCATGTTCTGCCTTAATTCTTCCTCCTGAGCCATCATTTCTTCTGCTTGCTGCTGAGTTTGCTCTAAAAGGAGATTCGATTTTTGTTGTATCTTAAGTGATTCTATGGTAACAGCAATACTTTCAGCAACATCTTCAACAAACTTAATCTGGTGTTCTTCATAAGCTAAAAAGGAAGCTAATTCGATAGCTCCGATTACTTCTTCGTTATGTTTCAAAGGAACAATTATTAACGAGTTTGGTGCATTTTTCCCTAACCCGGAGGATACAGTGAGGTAGTTTTCCGGTAATTCTTTTAGATGAGAGGTTTTACCTTCCATGATACTAACTCCAATTAGACCTTCACCATATTCAAGTACATTCTTATCGTATTTGTCACCTTCGAAAGCATATGAACCAGCTAACTCGATAGTTTTTTTGGTCTCATCGTTATTATTAATTAGAAATATGCCTCCTATGTTTGAATGTGTATAATTAGCCAGATTACTAATAATATTGCGCAAATATTCTTTGAAATCACTACTATCCATTCGCAATAAATCTGCAAATTTGGCTAATCCATCAAGTGCCCAGTTTCTTTTTTCGTCTTCAACTCTTCTTGCGTTATCGCGGTCTTTTGCATCTTGAAGACCTTTCCTCATCTGAAGCAATGCATTTCCTAATTGGTCATTTTCACCCAAAGAATTATATTCTGCATCAAAATTACCTTTTTCAATCTCCTGGGCAAAACTTTCAGTTTTTTGCAGACTGTCAATTAAACTATTAACAGATTCAGACATTTCTTCAAGTTCGTCCCCAGTTTTAATTTTTAATTTGAGATCATTATTAATGTTTCCATTAGAAAGTGCTTTAAATACTTTTGTGGTTCTGGTGAGCGGTCTCACAATTTGCGAAGCCAACAAATAAATTATGATATAAATAAAAGCCATCCCAAAGACTCCAATCCATATAATGCTTCTACTTTTCGCTTTGGCAGCTTCAAGGAATGGTTCAATAGGTATTGTTATGCTAAAAGCCCAGGGAGTAGTTGTACCCATAACAAGAAATGGTACGACAGATGTGTAATAAGGACTTCCTGAAATTTCATGTTCAAAACCTTTTTGTTTTCCGTCATGAATTAGCTGGACAAAGTCAGTGTTAAGATTTAGATGAGAAATGGCATTTGAAATGGTATCGCCAACCAGTTCCGGATTTGAGTGGCCTAGTATTATTCCGTTATTCGATAAAACTATTGAAATTGCTCCTTCTATTAAGTTGAGACTATCAATTAAATTCTGCATTTCTTTAAGCGAAATGTCTATACCACCTTGACCCGCAAATTTTCCATCAACACGAATAGGTGATGAAAGTGAAGTAATTAAAAAATCACCAACATCAGGGTCTATATAAGGATTCATTACTGCAGGTAGATTATCTTGTTTCACTTTATAGTAAGCGCTTTCTTCATTATGACTATCTAAATCTTTTACCACAGCAAGTATTTCATAATTGTCTCCATTCTTAAGCGCGACTATAGATTTTCGACCATGATCAAGTGTGTAGGAAGAATCGGTAAATTGATATTCAAGTGTACCCCAAACAGAAAGGTATTTTGGATTATTTTTCAGCATATTCAGATACATATTGCCGTATAGGGTGTCTCTTTCACTTTCTGTATGTTTTTGAAAATCTTGACTGGCATTAGCAATTGCTTTTGCATATCCCATATCGCTGTCCATGTAATTCTTACATGTGGAGGCGTATCCTAAAGCATAGCTTTTTGCCAATTCAATAGCTTCGTCTTTCGATATTTTCTTTAATTGATGACTATTAAATAATAGAAAAGCTCCAAACATTATTGTTGTTGTAATAATCACAGCCATCAACAACTTGAATCTAAGTCTAAATCGAAACATATACGGGTTCTTATAAGATTACAATGCAAATATATAAATCACAATTTCAATTGATTCTTTTTTTCTGTGATTTATATCACAGAAATACTGAATGTGGTGATGTAATTCAATATTAGTTTATCTTAACAAGAATTATGAGTGCTATTTTTTACTTCTTATTGGTCATCAAGCATTCAGCTATTTTTTTTCCAGGTAGTCTTATTTCTTCTGCTTGCTGTTAAGATTGTTTTAATTAAAGACTTGATTTCTATTTTGTATTGAGTGAACCTAAAAAGTATTTTCAAATAGCAATGTTATTATAAATGTTTACCAGGGTGCAACATATTTGACATGTTGTTTTCTTTATGATTAAAAGGAGTTAAAGTTTTTACATTGGCAGATGTTTTGTTAAAAAAAACAATTATAGCATCGGTTTATCCGTTGAATATTCAACTAATTTTGAAAACAAAAAGTATGCGCGTTTATCTGATATTTATATTGTCGTTAGTTTGGTGTGGGGTTACAGCTCAGAAGGGCAAAGAAAATACCAGGGAAGATTATATTCTGACATATAAAACACTAGCAATGCAGGAAATGAAACGGGTAGGTATTCCTGCTTCAATAACTCTTGCTCAGGGGATTTTAGAATCGAGGAATGGAAATAGCAGGCTAGCAACAAAAGCAAATAATCATTTTGGAATAAAATGCCATGATTGGAATGGACCTAGTGTTAGACATGATGACGATGCCAGAAACGAATGCTTTAGAAAATACAAGAATCCTGAAAGATCGTATATAGATCATTCTGATTTTCTAAAAGACAAAAGTAGATATTCATCGTTATTTGACTTAAAACCTGATGATTATAAAGGATGGGCCAGAGGTTTGAAAAAAGCTGGTTATGCAACTAGTTCCACCTATGCCCAAGCGCTTATAAAGATTATTGAAGAGGAAGAACTTTATATATACGACCAACAAGTACTAGCTTCTGATAAATCAAGAAAAGGTACAAAGACATTAGAAGATGTATTGTTAGCAGGAGGTAGAGAAATGCGTTTTAACAATCGGGTAAAGTATATAATTGCTGATAGTGGCGATACATATGAATCTTTAAGTGAAGAGTTATATCTTTTAAGTTGGCAATTGCCAAGATACAATGGAAAACAATTGCAAGATAAACTAGAGGAAGGGGAATACATATACTTGCAGCCAAAACGTAACAAAGCATCAGTAGAAAATAAAACTCATATTATTAAAAAGGGTGAGAATTTGCATTTAATTTCGCAACAATATGCTATTAAGGAAGAAAAGCTTCGAAAGCGAAATAAGATACCAGATGATGCCGAACCGGTAGTAGGTTCTGTTATCATGCTTCGTGGTAAAATGAATGGAACAGTTCTAACACGACAGAGTGAAAAAAAAGAGCAACAATTACAGGAAGAGCCGGAATTTAGAGTTGAAATAGACTTAGGTAGCTAAATTATATTTTTTGCTATCGGAAAATCCGCGTAAAAAAGATTCTGTATCCATTCTTTTCTTACCTGATTGTTGCAAGGAATGAATAAAAAGATACCCATCTGAACAACATATTTTTAATTTCTTATTATCCAAATAGAAAATTGTGCCAGGTTTGTCTGGTTTACTAGTTTCTTCTTCAATAGATGTATCAAATAGTTTAAAACTAATTGGCTGTTTGTCCATTGCTGTAAACTCTGTCCATGCGGCAGGGTATGGGCTAAGTCCTCGAATGAAGTTATAAACTTCTTTTACGGGTTTGTTCCAATTGATTTTGCAATCTTCTTTAAATATTTTGGGGGCTTTTTTTAATTCAGACTTAGAAAGTACGTTCTGGGGAATAACTTCATAGCATCCGGCTGCAATGTTTTGAATAGTCTCAACAAGCAATTGGGCTCCAGTTACCATTAACTTATCATGTAAGGATCCTGCTGAATCAGTATTTTCAATTTTCACTTCTTCTTGCCTGATAATTTTTCCGGTGTCAATTTCTTTTTCAATAAAAAAGGTAGTTACACCAGATTTTTTTTCTCCATTAATAATAGCCCAATTTATAGGTGCAGCACCTCTGTAATTTGGTAGGAGCGAAGCATGAAGGTTTATGGTTCCTAGTTTTGGCATGCTCCAGATAGATTCAGGCAACATCCTAAAGGCTACTACCACAAATAAGTCTGCTTCCAGGTTTTTTAATTCATTCTGAAATGAAGAGTCTTTAAGATTAGTTGGTTGAAGTATTTGTTCAATATTGTTTTCTAATGCAAATTTTTTCACTGCAGAAGATTGCATCTTTTTGCCTCTACCAGCAGGTTTGTCGGGAGCAGTAATAATACCGGCAATCTGAATTTTGCTATTGAATATTGCTTTCAGTGAAGAAACTGCAAAATCTGGTGTTCCCATAAAAACAACCCTGATATCGTTATTGTTACTCATGTGGTTTTACGATTTTTTTTCGTTACCTGGCAAATCCAGATCATGCCCCATTTTTACTTGTTTTGTTTCAAGGTATTGAATATTGAACTCGTTTGGAGCAATTACCAAAGGTACGTTTTCAACAACCGTGAGGCCGTAGCCTTCAAGACCAGCCCTTTTAACCGGATTGTTTGTGAGAAGCTTTATTTTTCCTAATCCTAATTCATGCAAAATGCTGGCTCCAACACCATAATCGCGTTCATCATCTTCAAATCCCAGGTCAAGGTTGGCTTCAACAGTATCGCGGCCTTCTTCTTGTAATTTATATGCGTGAATTTTATTGAAAATACCAATACCTCGTCCTTCTTGCATTAGGTATACAATTACTCCTTTACCAAGCTTGTCAATTTGTTTCATAGCTTCGTGAAGTTGAGCTCCGCAATCGCATCTGTACGAGGCAAAAATATCTCCAGTCATACAGGAAGAATGAACACGAACAAGCACGCTTTCATCTTTAGTCCAACTTCCTTTACATAAAGCAACATGCTCTAAATTATTTGACTTTTGAATAAAGGGGATAATATCGAAATCGCCAAATTCTGTTGGAAGTTTAGCTTTAACTCCACGAACAATAAGACTATCGCGTTTTAGTTGATAAGCAATTAAGCTTTTTATGGTAATTATTTTAAGGTCAAATTTATTAGCAATCTCAATAAGTTGAGGAAGACGCGCCATTGTTCCGTCTTCATTCATTATTTCAACAAGAGCACCACCAGGGAGTAATCCAGCTAATCGTGCAAGGTCAACCGCTGCTTCAGTATGTCCAGCTCTCCGCAATACTCCTCTTGAACGAGATTTTAAGGGGAAAATATGGCCCGGTTTACCTAAATCATCAACTTTAGTATCTGGATTAACTAGAGCATTAATGGTTTTAGCTCGGTCGCTTGCAGAGATTCCTGTAGTACATCCATTTCCTAATAGATCAACGGTAACAGTAAAGGCAGTTGCATGCGTAGATGTATTGTTTTGAACCATCATATTCAATTCTAGTTCTTCACAACGCTCCTCTGGAATTGCACAACAGATTAATCCTCTGCCATTAGTAGCCATGAAGTTTACAATTTCAGGAGTAACAAGTTCTGCAGCAGCAATAAAATCTCCTTCGTTTTCACGATCTTCATCATCGACCACAATAATGAGCTTGCCTTGACGAATATCTTCAATGGCTTCATCAATTGTATTTAACCGCTCAAATATCTCAGTATTACTTAACATTTTACAAGTTTTCTGTGTTGAGTCCGCAAAAGTAAGATTTGTAAGCTAATTTACACAACAAATCTGTCATGTTTGCATTTTTTCATGAAATGTACTCAGCGTTATTATTTTTATAAATAGAAGTTGTTGGTAACAATCATTTTAAGTTAAATATTATATTAGTGAGTTCTATTTACTTTCTCCCAGGCTGCTTTTTGTTTTCCTCTAATGAGTCTGATTAGTCCGGCAATTTGTGAATAGTTCATCATAGATATATAATAAGGCAAGAATATTAGCTTAAATTTAGTTGTCTTATTTCTAATCAAAAATCCAATAAAGGTTAACAAGTAAAATCCTAGTTGTAGGATTAATAGAATTTTAAACAGACTTGTGTTTTCTTCAAGCAGAACAATAGCAATATTTATCAAAAATAAAGCAATAAAGCTAATAGGAACAAAAAACCATCTAAGGACTTTATGTGAGAAGAATTGAAAGCTTAAACTTGGGTGCTTTAAGAAATTTAATAAACCGGGATAAGCAAAAAGGGTCTGAAAACCACCTGCTGCAATCCTGGTTTTTCTTTTCATTTCTTCCCGAATGTTTAAAGATGCACCTTCAGAGGCAAAAGCGTTGTTTACATATTTTATTTTATAACCTCTTCGGGCAGTGTTTAATGAAACAACAAAATCATCGAGGATAGTATTTTCAGGAGGGAAACAGAAATGTTCGGTTTTTATTGCATATAGCTCTCCAACCGCGCCCATTGTTGAGCCAAATTCCGATTCTAATTCTTTAATAATTGATTCGTAATTCCAGTAGAATCCTTCTCCAGCTCCGGTAGCTTTATCTTTTTTGTCAGATACTATTCTTTTTTCTCCAGCAGCGCATCCAACATTATCCTCATTTAATGCATTCACAAGATTTTTTATCGACATTTCATGAAGCATGGAGTTAGCATCAGAGAAAACCGTGATAGGAGTGCTAACTTGTTTCATAGCTCTGTTTAAAGCAGCAGTTTTACCTTTTCTAATAGTGTTGTGTAATACACTTGTGTAGGGTAAGTTATGAAGAAGCTCCTCACTGCCATCATCGGAACCATCGGTAATCCAAAGGTGCTGAATTTTTTCTGGTGGGTAGACAAGGTTTTGGCAATTCTCAAGCTTTGCTGGAATAATATCTCTTTCGTTATATGCCGCAATAACATGAGTAACTTCTGGTAATTCTGAGTCGGTAAGTTGTTTTACTTTGTTTTTTTTCTTTAACAGAGTGAATAGCCACAGTATTAAAGTATAGCCAATATAGGTATAGAAAATAATTGCTAGTGATATCCAGAATATAATTTTTAGCATTACATATTTGACTCAAAAAATGCAGCAAGATCTTTTGCCAGAGCTCTGTTAGTATAATTGTTTTTAATAAAACGAATGGAATTATTACCTAGTTTAGTATAGAAGTCTGTGTTTTGTAACAGAATTCCTACTCCAGTACCAAAATCTTCTGGTGTTTCTGCAACAATAGCATGATAATTAGGGATAATGTCTAGTCCTTCAGCCCCTATTGGAGTTGTTACGACGATTTTCCCTAGGGCCATAGCTTCCACAATTTTCACTCTCATGCCGCCACCAGCAAGCAAAGGAACAATCATTATATCATAATTTTCAACAAACTGACTGGCGCTTTCTACCTCACCATGAAATGTTATTCCTTGTTTATCAACTGCTTTCTCAAACCATTGAGGAGCATTTCTGCCCGCTATATGAAATTCGAGTTTAGTATTGCTATGCCAAATCATAGGCCATACATTTCTGACAAACCACAAAAGACCTTCTTGATTTGGTAGCCAATCTAATGACCCAAGGAAATAGAGCTTTCTGTCATTTCTTATAGTTAACTTTTCGGCTATTTCCTTTGATGGTATTCCGGTTTGGATTACTTTATTTGGTTTTGTATTTCCTAGTTTTTGATATTCAGCGGCATCTCGGTACGTTATTGGGATTAAGAAATCGTATTGATTGATTATTTTTTTCTCGAACCGAAGAACTCTTTTGGCTAGGTTTTTAAAGTATATTTTCTTTAAATTGAATTTTTCATTTATATATAAGCGATTCCAAATTTCATTTTCAATATTGTGAGATCGCAGAGCAATTTTTGATTTGGAATGTTTCCGAATAGTTTTAATATAGGGTGCCAGATATAATCCTTCTAGTTGAACAACATCATAATTATTTTCCTTTAGCATCTCGATTAGCTTGGCTTCATACTCTGCACTAATAAATCGTTTAGCGATGTATGGAATTTTGCCCCAAATAAAATCCAATATTAGCTGATTCCATTTTACTGTAGTATCTACGAAGACATGAGTTAATGATATGCCGGGATGCATTCCCTCAATATTTTTTTTGGCTGGATGTTTCAGGGTTTCCATTGCCAGAATATCAATATTGTTTCCCTCTTCGGAAAGTCCACGGGCCAAGTTGTACATTGCAATTGTACCTCCATCTTTTGGAGGAAACGGTATTTTATTGCAAAGTTGTAAAATTTTCATTATTCTATAGAGTGAGATTCATACCTACTGATAATTGAGCTTAGTTCCGGCAACAATGATTTAATTTTTCGAAATTTAATTCTCACCATCAATATCTTTAAATATTGTCTTAAAAGTACAAGTGGAGTTAAGATAATAGTACATGCTAATATAATTCTTATAATAAGGATCCATTTTTTATCGCCAAGTTCTTCATGTTTGTAAGAAGGGAAATCGTAAATCTTTGCTCTTACTGTTTTTTCATGAAAAATGGGGTGATTAATTATTATCCTAAAAGTATTGTTGTAATATCTGTCGAAAAGCACAAATTCAGAATCGTTATGGGGAGTGAATATAGAACTAATTAAATCGGTAATTCTTAGTTTATTCTTTATGGAAACTAACACTTGATCAATTGATTCTTCAACACTAAATAGCGAAGCTTGTATTTTTTTTAACTTAGCATTTCCTTCAACCTCATTTCCCTTTTCAAGGTTAATTGTATCAACAATATTATAGCGTTGTCCGAAATACTTCTTTAGAAAGTTTAAATAGGTATCAATATTAAGCATTGATGAGTCTGTTGTTGCCTGGTAGGTGAGAAAGCTTCCGGCAATTGAAAACAAAAAAGATGTAACCCACATTCCCTGATAAGCAGGAACAATGCTTTCGCGAACCAGTTTCTCACTAGTCAAAGAAAGAATGTAGTATATTATAAAGAATAAAACAGATAAAACAAGAGGAAGTCCTAAACCACCCTTTCTAATAATAGCTCCTAGTGGTGCGCCAATAAATAGAAACACAAGACAGGCAAAAGCAATGGTAAATTTCCTATGCCACTCTATTTCGTATCTCCTAAGCGTATGAATTTGAGAATTAAGTGACTGTAAAGAATTTACAATCAAGTTTTTTGATGTTCTAGCATAAGAAAGAGCATCGTTAGCTACTTTACTTTTTTCTCTTAGTGTTAAACAAGCAAATATAGAATCAGTGTCAGTTGTTTTTACAAGAGGTAACTCTTGTTCTGGGGGGCTAAGACTTGTGTCGGCTTTTATTTTGTTTTTAACAGAATTTTTGGCTGAAGGAATTACGTTGTCACTTTCTCCTTTTATTGCCTTTTTAATGTTTTGGGAATTAGCTAAACTATCGGTCTTTTTCTTCTCAATTGAAGTAGGGCGTTTCTTAGGGGGGGTGTTTTTGGTTCTCTTTTTAAACAGATTGTTGTCTACTATAGATTTGTATACACCGTTTTCTTTATTAGAAATTTCTATTCTAGTTGAGTCACACTCCGCTTCAAGCTGCCAAATATCCATCATTGCATAATGGTTTTTAAAAAGATTCTGGTCGGTTCGCTGAAAATTAAATCCGGTAAGCGACATTAAAATTTCTTGTTTCTCAAATTTATCGTATCTGTGCGGATAACTACGCTTTTTCTCAGGAACTTTCATGTCCTGAAGTTCTGAATAGCTATGCCCGTGGTGCAGTGTCATTAATAGGCTCTGTTCATCAGCTGTCATTTGCATTGTAGCTGAATCTGCATATATAACATTAATATTTCCCTTCCCTTGAGAATGATCGTAGATTTGGATACCAAACATGGTATTTGTTTTCGGGTCCTTATCATTTATTCGAATACTATATCCATCAATGAGGTTGTTAAATTGCCCAGGTTTAAGTTGAAGTTCGGGTCTTTGTTGCCTAATGTCGTAAAGTAAGGAACGCATTCGTAAGTTGGCATATGGTAAAACATTATTAGCAAAAAAGAAAGTGCCAAGGCTTACTAAGAATACGAGAATAACTAATGGGCGCATAATTTTCTGGAGAGAGATTCCGGAAGCTTTAATTGCTGTCAATTCATATTTTTCTCCAAGGTTACCAAAAGTCATTAAAGATGACATCAGAATAGACAACGGAAGTGCCATTGGTACAAGCGTTGCAGAAGTGTAGAGAAGAAATTCAGCGATAACACTAAAATCAAGACCTTTACCTACAAGTTCGTCGATATATCTCCACAAAAACTGCATCAACAGTACGAAAAGTACAATGAAGAAAATTAAAAAAAATGGTCCGAAAAACGAACGTATTATTAATAAATGAAGCCTCTTCACAAAATGAACTTTTTCTTAGAGAAAATATCTTTTCGACATGGCAAAGATAGAATGGATTTGCCTATAAACCTATAGTATGTTTTAATTCTGAGATTTGTGTATTCCATAATTCTATTGTGTCCTCTTTTTCATCCTCCTCAACAAAATCGGTAACAACTAAAGCAACATCTTTAGTTAGTTCATCAACACTTATTCGGAATTCAAAATAAGTATCATCATCATCATCAACCCAACTAAAGCGAATGTGACTATTTTCCTTCTTCTGCACAAGATTAGCTTTTTGTTCTGATCCTTCCCAAATAAATGAAAAAACAGAGCCTCTTAGATTTACGTCGTCAGCAAACCACTCGGCTAATCCCCCTGGTGTACTCAGTCTGGTGAAAAGAATTCTTGGAGATGATTTTATTGAGTATTCTAGCTCTATTTTCTGTTTCATGAACGATACTTTAATCTGGTTTTAAAAAATGCAATATATGAAATCAAAGTTGATTTCAAAAATCTCTTTGATTGGGCTGCAAAAATAAGAGATTAATTATTTTTTATGTTCTATCCGACATTTTTTTTAGATTTTTTAAAAAAGAAATATATCTTTGCATCCGCTTTTAAGAATCTGTTATAGTTCTTTATATTTTTTTATATTGAAAAATTGCTTCAGCCAAGTAGGTTGATAAAATTATAAGGCGAGGTAGCTCAGCTGGTTAGAGCGCGTGATTCATAATCACGAGGTCGGGCGTTCAAGTCGCCCTCTCGCTACGCAAAAGGAGGTAACATTGACCTCCTTTTTTATTTAATTGATTTTTTCTCAAGTCCCAACTATCCGTTAATGTTAGCATTATTTAGTTTTGTCTAAATCTAGTTTATAAACAATTTAATGGCTGTAGTTTAATATTGCATTGAAGTTTCAATGAAACAATAATTGGCCAAGCCATATACGTTTAGTTAATGCAAGAGCCTTCACAGCCCCAATTTTATTTTCTTTGACACTCCCTGGTTTTAAGCGATGCAAACTTCTTGGTTGTGTGAGACAACCATAGGAACAATTTTAGCAGAATGACCAAAATGTTCAATCCGAAATTATTTTTTTCTATTTTTGATAAAACGATAACTATGAAACGATATTTTGCACTTTGTGTAACATTAGTAATTATCCAATTATCTGTATTTGGACAATCTGTTTCTTCTGATGAAAAAATCGTCAAATTGATAGCCAAAAATATATTAGAAAATACTACATATGATTTTTACGATCCAGTTACGAAAAAAACAGTATCTCAGGTAAACAAAGATAACTATAGCGGTGATTTGAAAATTAAAAGTCCATACAATACATGGAACTATTGGAACGGTGTATTAAGCATTGCTATGCTTGATTTGGTAGAATATTTTAATGATGATGTGTATAAAGAATTTTCAACAAAAAACTACAAATTCGCATTTGATAACTGGAAAATATTTGAGGAAAATTATAAAGAAGGAATGAACAAATGGAGTTATCCCTTTGGTCAGTTAATCGTGACAAAGGAGCTCGATGACTGTGGAGCCATGGGAGGAGGGCTTATTGAGGTATATAAAATTGATAAGCGAGATGACTACCTGGAATACATTAACAAAGCAGCCGACCATATCCTTAATAAACAGGAGCGGTTGGCTGATGGTACTTTTGTACGACTTTTTCCTTATGAAATGACTCTTTGGGGCGATGATTTATACATGAGTATCGTTTTTCTTGCACGAATGGGAGATTTGACGGGAGATCAAAAATATTTTGATGATGCTGCAAAACAAGTTATAAATTTCGCCAAATACCTTTATAGTTCAACCACCCAATTGTATTATCATTGTTGGTATAGCGACATTTATACCAATGGGGTTGCCCACTGGGGACGTGCAAATGGTTGGATCTTACTTGCTCAAGCCGATTTATTGCAGTATTTACCTGTAAACCATCCCAAAAGAGAGGAACTGCTCTCCATTTTCCGACAACACATTGTAGGTCTTTCAAGATATCAAAGTAAATCCGGATTATGGCATCAATTACTAAACAAATCAGATTCTTACCTTGAAACATCGTGCTCTGCAATGTTTACTTATGCCATTGCTAAAGGAGTAAATAATGGATGGATCGAAAAACGATATCAATCTATTGCTCAGAGAGGTTGGGAGGGGATAAAAACGAAAGTTCAAAGTGATGGTCAGGTAAAGGATATTTGTATTGGTACTGGCACTAGTACCGACTTGGCTTTCTATTATAAACGCCCTGTTAAACTTAATGATATCCACGGGCTTGGTGCTGTTTTAATGGCAGGATTGGAAGTGATAAAACTGAATAATAATTCTAATTGATTTAATGCCGTTCTTTAAAAATATGCTTATCGGCAATGTGTGTTGTTAATTATATGGAAGTTTCCTACTTAACAACCTCATTCCAGCAAAGGCGGGAATCTTTTATCTGTAACTTGCAGCTACGGATTCCTATACTACAACATCTTTTTTTATATAGATGTACATAAATTAATAGAAATAGTAATTGAAAGCACGTTGCTAATGCTACTAAATATAAAAAGCGTAATGAATACAGTCAGTTTGGGGATTAATATTTCTCCTTTAGTTATTCTCAAATGCTCCGTTACGTAAGTAATTACCTCTACCGCTTGGCCAGTCTAGTATATTTTTTGTAGCAGACTCAACTTTCCAAATTTGAACACCTCCTTTATCATCACCAAGCCTATCTTTAAGCGATATAATAATATCAATAACGCCATCTCCATCAACATCGTCGAGGGTAGGAGCCGACATACTTCCTCTACCAGCTATTGTAACTTTATGAAGTACCTTGCCATTGTGGTTTAAAATATAAAGTTTCGACACATCTTTTTGCGTTGAATATGTAGTAAAAATAATTTCGGATATTCCATCATTATCCAAATCGCCCACAGCAGATTCGCTTGCTCCGATAAATGGATTCCCTGCTACATCAAATTGTTTCTTCCATTTTTCAGTTCCATCGGAATCGTAGCAATAAATGAATCCATCATATGAGGGTGCAATAATGTGTATATCATCGGTTCCGAATTTTGAAAGAGATGGCGAAGGAGCGACCTGAACAATATTATCCTCATATCCTGTATATAATGGCATCCCTGTGGTATTGGGGACATCAAAACCAATAGCACGAGTCATGTCGGCTTTTAATACCCATAGACAGTTTCCTCTATTGATGTATTCTCCGGCTAATTCATGATCCGAGAAAAGAATAATCTCATTAGTATTATCATGGTCTACATCAGCAAATACCGGCGGCGAATCTGTAAATTCATCCCTATCCTTTCCATCTGGTCCCCAGCCTTGAATGGCTAAATCGATATCGTGAAACATTGGAACATTGCACGAATACATACCTGAAAATTTAGGGTTAGCAAGGTAGCTTGTTCCATTTCCTTTAAATACACCAATATGGCAAATATCATAGGTGCTAATAATTTCGGCATAACCATCACCATCAAGATCGGCAGCTCCAATATTTTGATTATATCCGCCAAAATCGTTTTTGGTATCGGAGTTGTCAACTTGAGGCCATCCATCTGTTACATTCCCATTTATATTCCAGACACATGTTACTGGTCCCGAATTTGTTTTTACAGCTAGAATCTCAAATTGCGAGTCCTTGTTTAAGTCTATTGCTGCTATTGAGCGTATCTCGTCTGAACTCCCAGGAAAACTTGAGGGCCATCCTGTTTTAAGCATACCATCGTTTTCATAAACGGCTATATTGTTAGAATAAGCAATCGCAATTTCGCCCAATCCGTCGTTATCTAAATCACCTACAACAGGCGATGCATACATCCGCGACGAACCATGGTTGTCTGATGTTGTAGCATTGCTACCAACAGGTGCTCGCCAAAGCAAGGAACCATCAGTATTCCATACATACAAAACACTGTGACGGGAAGCTATTATTTCTTTACTGCCATCGTTATCAAGATCGAATACAACAGGTGAGGCAAACCAATTCTCGTCCCAACTTGCAGGAAGTGTAGTTACTAGAACAGGTTCGCTTACATTGCTGGGAATCACTTCGTCAATAACCTGGTTGAGAACATCGTCTTTTCTACAGGAAAAGAATAATAGAAGAAAACAGAAAAGTCCTATTTTAGTATGCATAGTTTGAGCTTGTGGTTGAATCCAATTTCTAAATTAGCGAAAATACGAATACTTTATTTTAATTGAACTGTTGGTTCAATTCTAATTTTAGATGAAGGCAGGGGAGCAGTCTTAAAAATTGTTGGTATGACTTTTTCAGTTATTAGCCATATGCAGATAATTGCTGGTTAAGTCTGAAGAAAGATGAATGTTCTTGCTTTGGGAGAGAGCTCCAGAATTTAAATAATTAATGATCTAATTAGCCTGGAAATCTCAGGAGAAAGAGTTGATGTCTAAATTAAACAATTAGGATTTGAAAGATATAAGAGAATGAGATAGCGGTCAAATGTGAGATGTTGTTGAGAATTGTATTTTAGTGTTTGGAAACTATTATATTCTATTAAGAATAAATTGTCCAATACAACACTGCTATAAGTTGATAAATAAGTAAAAATAAATTATGCTGCAAACTCCGGACTTTTCCAGTTGTTCTTTAAAAAAACTTAGTGCTTTTGTTATCTGATTTTCAATCGTTTTTTCAGAGATGTTTTTTCTTTTAGCAATTTCTTTGTTTGTGAGACCTTTTTCGCGGCTTAAAATAAAAATATCACGTCGCTCAGGAGGAAGCTTGGGTATTAAGTTTTGATATTGCTCTTTTATGAACTCAAAATCAGTTAACTCTTCTGTCCCGCTGTTGTTAGCTGTAGCGCAGTTTTGTAAATAATCAAGATATTTTTTTTCAGTTGACTTTTTCCGAAAGAGTGATAAAACCGAATTTTTGGTTATTGTATATAGAAGAGGTTCTAACTGTGTGTGTTTTTTTAATTTATATCTACTCTCCCAAATTTTAATAAAAACATCTTGAATGATATCATTTACATCATCATCATCTTTCAAATAAGAATAAGCAAATCTACGTATCTTACTATAATACAATGCGTAAATTTCATCCAGTGCTTTCTTATTACCATTTCTTAGTTGGTCAGACAATAAATACTTATCTGAATTCATAATTATGAATGTTTTATACTCGAAATTTGGTTAAAAGCTGATAATACAAAAGTAAAATTTATATACAATGATAAAAAAAAATATAGTAATAAGACTCCTTTATATTTTTTTGAGCTAAAACATAAATTATTTAAGTCTCCTATCAGATAATAAATATTTAGTATTAGCAATAAAACTATTCTTTTTTACTGTTTTTTTAAGAAGACTATATAGCCAATACTTTACTCACTTAATAAAATATTGGGGGTTCGGGAGTTTCTTTGAATCGGCTAAAAATGAGGGTTTTTAGCTCATTAGTAAAACGAACAAAGAAAAGCGATTTCATGACCAAAGGGAATAATAATAACACAGTTTTTGGAGTTTTCTTGCGAAGATTTTATAGCGTGTTTTTAAACAAAAATATTAAGCTTTTATTTATCATGTTTTTATTCTGGAAAAATACATTTATATATAAACACATAAAATAATTAAAATATGAATAGGGGATGCATAGAGGTTGTGCGTTATTAAATTATAAGACATAGAAATGAAACGGATATTAGAAAAATACATTCGTAATGAATGTTCAAAGGAGGACTTTAAACAGGCTATGTCTGTTTTGTTGGGAGTTAAAGGTAAAGCAGATTTAAATGATTACATGAGTCATCATTGGAAAAAAGACAGACAAATTGAAGCTGAGGATAAGGACTTGAGGTATACATCAACATTAGATCGGATTCATCATTTGATTAACCTTAAAGAAGAGAGAAGGTCAGGTGTGAATCGTTTTATTAGTGTTTTTTTTAAAATTGCAGCCGTTCTTCTTCTTCCCTTGATTTTTACGACATCTTACTATTTAATTAGAAATAATACAAATAGATTGGAGACATTAACTACCCTTACGGTTCCTGAAGGTATGCAAAGCCGAGTTGAATTACCTGATGGAAGTATTGTTTGGTTAAATGCTGAAAGTAGTCTCACATATCCTTCTTCTTTTAATGGAGATAATTCTAGAAAGGTTGTTTTAAATGGAGAGGGGTATTTTGAAGTTGCTAAAAATAATAAGCGTCCCTTTTATGTGAGCGCAAATGAATTAGTTGTTAAAGTATTAGGAACGAAATTTAATGTAGCGGCTTATGAGTCAAGTAAAATCGTTGCAGTTGCTCTTTTAGAAGGAAGTGTAGAGCTATCGATAGCTGGAAATGAAGATGATAAAGGAGCAGTAGGTTTAGTTCCTATGCAATTAGCTCGTTTTAAAAGACTAGACAAAACATTGGATGTTCAATCTGATGAAATGTTAGAAAGATATATAGCCTGGAAGGATGGGAAAATGATATTTATTGATGAACCATTCGAAAATGTTATGGAACAAATGGGGCGAAAATACAATGTTGACTATACTATTGAGAGTAACGAAATTGCTAAGTATAGCATCACGGGGACTTTTAACCATGAAACCTTGGAAGAGTTTATGGAAATTTTAAAAAGATCATCCCCAATCAAATTTGAGATAGAAAATAGAAAAATAAAAAATGATGGTTCATATGGAAAAAGAAAGGTAATTGTAAAGCAAATTATAAAAAAATAGCAGGAAAGTAATGCTGTACTTTCCTGCAAATGAAAAACCTGTTTGGCGACAGGTATTGTAAATGTTTAATTAAAAACACTCCAAAATTATGAAAAAAATCAACAAGGTGTGGAGGCTTTTTCATTGGCTTCTTCCACGAAAATTAAAACTGTTTATGAAACTAAGCACGATCTTATTATTAGCGACAGGTTTAACTGCATTTGGGGCTGGTTCCTATTCGCAAGAAACGAAAGTAACTATAAAGATGAAGGACGCAGCAGTTAAAGAAGTCCTGAGGGAAATTGAAAAGACATCTGAATTTTACTTTGTTTACAACAATGAGTTAATAGACGTTGAGAAGCGGGTGGATGTGGATGTGAAGGATAAGAAGATAAACAAAATACTTGATGAGGTCTTTCATGATGAAGTAAAATATTTTTTACTCGATAAGCAGATAGTTCTCTCCCCAAAAAATATGTTGACATCTTCAGATTTGCAACAACAATTGATATCTGTTAAAGGTAAAGTTGTCGACTCAAATGGCGATCCGCTTCCTGGAGTCAACGTTCACGTTAAAAATACTACTGTAGGTACAATTACAGATTTAAATGGAAGTTATTCTATTTCTGTTAACTCGGAAGAAGATGTTTTAGTTTTTTCGATGGTTGGTATGCTTGTCGAAGAAGTTGTAGTTGGCAGTCAAACAAATATTGACATTATTTTAGTTGAAGACATGGTTGGACTTGACGAAGTTGTTGTAATTGGCTATGGAACACAACGGAAGTCGGATATTACAGGGTCGGTAAGTTCTATTTCTCTTGAGCGCTTAAGTAAAATACCAGTATCAAATGTTATGCAGGCTGTTCAAGGTTCTGTTGCAGGGGTTAATATTCAACAAATTTCCTCTATTCCTGGAGAATCACCAGGTATAACAGTCCGGGGTGGAGGCTCTCTTACTGCCTCTAACGATCCTTATGTAATTGTTGATGGTATTCCTATTACTAAAATGGGCGGATCGATAAATGATATTAATCCCAATGACATTAAGTCTATGGAGATACTTAAAGATGCTTCGGCAACTGCCATCTATGGAATGAACGGTGCGAATGGCGTAATCTTGATAACCACAAAACGCGGAAAGAGTTCTAAGCCTACTATTCGCTATTCGGGATATTATGGAGCGGAAGATTTTGCTCACCTACCTGAAATGGTCTCGCCCGAAGGTTTACTTGAACGTTATGCCGAAGGTAATCGCATTAACGGATCTCCTTTATACCAGGCTCCCCTTAAATATGAATATGAAGTTGAGAATTATGAAAATGGACATGTTACCGATTGGATTGATGCAGTTTCACAAATCGGCATTCAACAAAACCATAACATTAGTATTTCCGGAAATAACGAAAACTTGAATTATTATATATCAGGAGATGTGTTAGACCAGAAAGGTGTAATTAAAGGATATAATTACAAACGATATTCTTTTCGCACAAACCTTGAAGCTAAAGTAACTGATTATTTGAAGGTAGGAACAAACTCATCAATTATTGCTCATAATAAAGATGGCGGACGTGCTAATTTGCTAAATGCTGAAGCAATGAGTCCTTATGGAAGAATGTTCGAAGAAGATGGTTCGTATGTGATTTACCCAATGTTTGGAGAAACATTGTGGAGCAATCCTTTGTTAGAAACAACCACTAATCCTGAACGACGTCAGTTCAATGTAAATATTAATGGCTACGCCGATGTTGATTTTAAAAATATCTGGCAGCCTTTGAGAGGATTAACATACAAGCTAAATGCAGGATACTCCTATAAACCAAGTCGCACAAGTACTTATACTGGCGAGTCGGTAAATGATTTACTGGGAACGGCTGAAATAAGGAATGAAGAAACACAAGCATATACCATTGAGAATATTCTTAAATATGATAAAGAAATAAACAAACATCATTTTAATCTGACAGCTGTATTTGCTGCGCAAGAAAGAAATTTCAACAAAAATTCTGCGAAATCGAGAGATTTTGTAAATGATGGATTGGGTTGGAACAAAATGGAGGTGGGAGCATCCTCGTCTGTAAGTTCATATGCAGACAGATATGCTGCAGTTTCTCAAATGGGACGTTTGAATTATTCATACGATAGTCGTTATCTTTTTACTGCTACTGTTCGACGTGATGGCTCATCTGTGTTTTCCAGTGGTTTGAAATATGGTGTATTTCCTTCTGTAGCCGTAGGGTGGAACTTGCATCGTGAAAATTTCTTAAGTAATTCAGAATCAATAAGTAACCTGAAGCTGCGCCTTTCTTATGGTCAGTCTGGTAATGAAGCATTAGAAGTTTATAAAACTTTCACTACACTGAAAGATGTACAAATTGCTCTGGGAGGAGCCACTAACATTGCCTTGATAGCCGATCAACTTGGAAATTCCGATTTAAGTTGGGAAACAAAAGAAAGTACTAACCTGGGATTGGATTTTGGTTTTTATAACAACAGATTTAATGGAACACTTGATGTATACTCAGCTACTAATTCTGAATTGTTACTAAAGCGTAAATTACCATCTGCTTCAGGTTTCTCAGAAGTTGTTGCAAACGTTGGTAGAACCAAAAGTGAAGGATTGGAATTTACTTTAAATACAGTAAATATTTCCCAGGTTGATTTTAAGTGGAGTAGTACCCTTGTATTTACAACTAGCAAAACAGAAATTTCAGAACTTTATGGAGATGGTGAGGATGATATAGGTAGCGGATGGTTTATAGGTGAGCCTATTGGTGTTATTCGTGACTTCCAAAAAATTGGTGTCTGGCAGGAACAGGAAATTGAAGATGGAGCTCATCTGAATTCAGATCCCATTGCAAAAGCCGGTGATGTAAAACTTGCCGACATTAGTGGTCCTGAAGGGATTCCTGATGGAGTTATCGACGACAATGACCGAACGATTATTGGGCAAAAGAATCCAAAATGGAATGGAGGTATAACCAACACATTTACATATAAAAATCTCACACTTAATATCTTTATTCAAACCGTACAAGGTTCAATGAAAAACAATGCTCATATTGGAATGGCATCGGATGAGATTGAACGTAGAAATAGTTTTGCAGAAATAGGATATTGGACACCGGAGAATCAAAGCAATGAATGGAGATCTTTAAATAAAAATTCGAATCCACATGGCTATAATTTCCCGTTTAAAAATAATTATACAAGAATTAAGGACATAACGCTTAATTATAGTTTCCCTGATAATATAACAAATAGAATAGGAGTTGATGCGTTGAGCGTTTATGTTAGTGGACGCAACCTTTATACCTTTACTGACTGGATCGGATGGGATCCGGAAGAAAGAAGTATAGGTCGTGGTTCTGATAAATGGGACATTAACTATCCAAGTGTGAGAACAATTGTATTTGGTATTAATCTTACATTATAATAACACAATTATGAAAAACAGAATCTATATAATATTATCGATGGCATTAATACTTGTAGCCATCTCATGCAGTGAAGACTTTCTAGATGAAACACCCTATTCATCTTATGCACCTGAAACTTTAACAGACGAAGCCGCTATTGAAGCCGCACTAAAAGGCTTACACTATACTTTTGGAGAGATATGGACATATTCTAATCAGCAAGGTTGGAACTGTATTTGGCAAGTTGGTACTGATGTATGTTCACCTGGAGGAATTCAAGGAGTTGAAATTCCGTTTTTCAAATATGAAGAACTGAATTCTGAAAATGCAGGTGTTAGCTATATGTGGTCGCAATGTTATAAAGTTATATATAATGCTAATAATGTATTAAAAGCTATTGGCGACGATGGCGATACTACCAAAATTGCTGAAGCTAAATTCTTCCGTGGTTACATTTACAATATATTGGCAACTCTTTATGGCGATGTTCCATTACTTACAGAACCAACCTCTACGGCAAGAACCGATCTTGAACGTACTCCTGTAGCCCAGGTAAATGTGCAGATTATTGACGACTTAAAATATGCTGCTGATAAATTACCTGACATTGATGGAGCAATTACTGAGAGTAGGGCCAATAAACATATGGCAATGCAATGTTTAGGAGAGGTTTATCTACGTGTTGACCAACCCGTTTTGGCAGAAGCTGTATTAACAAAAATTATCGAAAGTGGTAAATTTTCCTTAATTCAGGATAGATATGGAGTCCGTGCCTCTAAAGATGGAGATTATTTTAGCGACATGTTTAAATATGGGAATCAACGTCGTTCGCAAGGTAATACTGAAGCAATTTGGACATTTGAACTGGAATATAATAATAATGTTTCCGGAGGCTTTACTAATGCACCGCAGCAACGCCGTGTATGGGTTCCGGCTTATCATAACGTTCCAGGTATGGCTTATTCAGTAACTGATCCTGATGAAGGTGTAATTAGTACTTATGGAGGTCGTGGTAATGGACGTATTCGTCCAAGTAACTGGGTAAAGTATCAATTGTATGCTGATGGCGATATGCGTAATTCGGAACATAATATTACGCGCCATTTTTGTTATAATAAAGCAGATTGGAGTGACACAATTGGAATTGATGCAAATGGACTCCGTGTTATGAAAGACTCTCCCGATGCAATAGAAACCAAAATTGTTCAAACAGGAGATACTGTTGTGGTTGCCGCAGGCGATACACTTGAAGCAATGTTTCCATATACCCGGAAATGGGACTCTTTTGATCCCACTGATGCTTGGGGCTGGACTTGTATAAAAGACTTTCCAATGATGCGTCTTGGAGAAACATATCTGCTTCGTGCCGAAGCTCGTTTAAAAAACAATGATCCAGACGGGGCTGCCGAAGATATTAATGTATTACGCGATCGTGCTTTTAAAGTTGCGCGTGTAGAAGACAGTAATCCTGATCTGGGAAAAGTAAGTTCCTCCGACATCACTTTGGATTTTATTCTTGATGAACGTGCCCGCGAATTATTTGCGGAAGAAAATCGACGTATAACATTGATGCGCACTGGAACTTTAATAGAACGTGCTAAACTTAACACAGAAAGTTCAATTAAAGGAACAATAAGTGGATTAGAGCCAAGAATTTTGTTGTTGCCGATTCCATTAAGCGAGATTCAACGTAATTCCGAGGTTGCCTGGGAAAATAATCCTGGTTACAATTAAACTATTTCATTTATAAATAAGATTTAATAATCGTTTATCCAAAGCATAAAAAAGGTTTGTCCTAAAAGTTAAGGGCAGCCTTTTTTTTATAAAAGATTGATTATCGATTTTGTGCCGCAATCTACAAATCAAAGTGTCTATTCTTATGACAACGCAAATAATATTGAACATTGCAGTATTTTGCAAGAGATTCCGTACAATTCTATACCTAACCGAACAATAGTGAAAATTAATAGTATTTTTTTTAATCCAGTTTGTTTGAAATGTAAATCATTTAAAATTTAGTGATAATAATTCGTTAATTCACACTTTATTAGCTGATTTTGTTAAGTAAAACCATTACATTTAATTCTTATTTGGGGTTTTTGAGGCTAATAATATTATTAAAACTATTCTTAATATGATTTCAGAAAATTACACTTTTAAAAAATGTAAAAGCATTTTTAATGTTTCTATATTGATAAGCATTAAAGCAGGCAAAACCTTTCTGTTAGGTGCTTTGTTATTATTTGTAATATCGCAGTTTCATGCTTCTGCACAGACTGATGTTACCAGCACTTATCTCACAAATGCTGGATTTGATCAACTATGTAATTATCTTGTAAGTGGAACAGAAACTGTAGCTCCAGCTGATCCAGCAAACGTAAGCGCAGTTACCGGTTGGACGATAGGTGCATCTCCTGCCTGGAGTGCAGCAGGAACCTTTGAATTTGGTTGGGGAGGAAGTTTCAATGGTGAGTCTTTGCCATCTAATGGCTCCGATGGAGCTACAGGTTCTGGAAATGGAGCTGTTGGTTTTTCTGTAGGATGGGGTGTGGATGTTTATTATAAACAGCAAGTAACATTACCTGCCGGTAAATATTCGCTTAATTTTGCTACATGCTTTAAAGGTGTTGATGCAATTAATGCAAATTTGACGGGATGGGTGCCGAATACTGGAACCGCTGTTTTATCTGATTTAAGCTCAGTAGCAGCCCTGAACACATGGGAAACAGACTCAGTCATTTTTTGGTTACTCCAAGAGACCACAGGAGATATTCAGGTTGGAATGCAATCTATTCCTGAATTGTCGTCATCATCGAATACCCGGATGTTTGTCGACTACGTTAAATTGCTATCGCATCCAATTAAGGATGATTTGCAAGCTTTGGTAGATTCAGCCAATGTTATGTTAGCAAATCAGGAACCGATTCCTGTTGGCTCAACAGTTTATACAGATCTCGCAACTTCAATATCAAGTGCTCAGGGCGTGTTAGATAATGCAACAGCTACCATTGAAGATATTTTTGCTGCTCAGGATGTTTTAAATGAAGCGATAAGCATTGTTATAGATATTGTTGCCAAGAATAAAGATGCAACACTAATTGATCTTAAGGTGAATGGAGTAACCATACAGGGTTTTTCATCAGAAGTTGAAGCGTATAATTTCATTATTTTTACATCATCTGCTGAAGCCCCTGCTGTACCTGCCGTTACAGCAACAAAGAGAAGTATTTACGCTGCCACCCCTGTTGTGACTAATGCAAGTCAGGTGCCTGGTACAACCACTATACTTGTAACCGCAGGAAGCGGAGATACAAAGACGTATTCCATTAGTTTTACTTTTATTTCGGTAACAGTTTACGAAAACTATACAGCAACATTCGAATCCTTGGAAAGCAAATACCTTGAATTGAGTGGCAAGGGGCAGCTTACCCTTACAGGATCTTCTAAACCGTTAAATGGCAGTGCCATCAATTTAGTTTCTACTGATGCATGGATCTATTTTCCAAATATGCGTCCATCTCAAGTGGTTAGTTCAGTCCTGTCGAGTATAATGGTCAATGGTGAAGCTGCTGTTTTAGGTAGTAATATTTGGGTAGCACAATATTTAAATGGTGCAATGGTTATTCCTCATTCCCCTACTTATAATGCTCTAACTGTATATAGTGGATCTAGCCAAAGTGGTACTTCTAAGGATTTAATGATTGACCAACGCTATAGAGCAAGCGAATTGGGAACTATGAACAATGACATAGAATCCTTTATTTTGAGAAGAGGTTATATGGCCACATTTGCAAGTAACCAAGATGGAACAGGAACAAGTAGGGTATATATTGCAAAGGATTTCGACATAATTGTAAATACAATGCCAGAAGGTTTATCTAACACTGCATCTTTGGTTGTTGTAAGGCGATGGAGATGGACTGCTAAAAAGGGATGGAGAGGCAATGCGTCTGGTGCTGAGCAATTTAATGCAACTTCTCATTACGACTATAATAATGCAGACAATTCTACTTTAGATGTAGAATATGTACCTATGAGGCATAATCCAAATTGGAATTCCTATAATAACTTCTTGAATAAATACTCAAGTACTCATGCCTTAGGTTATAACGAACCAGATAACTCTGTTGATGATGGGTATTCTACAGTTAAAGATGCTATTACCAACTGGCCCAGAATGATGGAATCTGGGTTGCGGTTGGGATCACCTGCCGTTACAGACGGAGGACTTGGCTGGTTGTATGATTTTATGGGACAATGTGAAACACTCGGTTATCGTGTTGATTTCGTTGCCTGGCATTTTTATAGAAGAGGAAATACAGCCGAGCAGCTCTATTATGCTTTAAAAGATATTCACGATAGAACAGGGCGCCCAATATGGATTACTGAGTTTAACAATGGTTGTAACTGGACCTACGATGCTAGTCATCCGGTACCAAGTGTCGAAGAAAATGGGCAGATTATTGACGATTTTATCAACATGCTTGATACGACTTCTTTTGTGGAAAGATATTATGTGTGGGATGGATGTAACGAGGAACTAAGGATGACAAATTCAAGCACTGGCGATTTGTATCCGGCAGGAATAGCCTACAGAGATCTTGTATCTACAATTTCTTACACATCAGATTACTATAATGATAAAGGAAAATCAACCATTCAAGAGAATGCAACCGGATATTGTGGCGCAGATGGTACCATTGATACGGATCATTCTTATACTGGTTCTGGTTTTGTAAATACAACCAATGCAATAGGGAGTGGTATAGACTATAAAGTAATTTCTTCATCAGAGGGAGCTAAAACTATTTCAGTTAAGTATGCAGCTACTGAAAACCGACCAGCAAATTTCATTGTTAATGGTACTGTTGTAGCCAGTGATGTTCAATTTCCGTCAACAGGTAGCTTAGATTCCTATGCAAAAATACCTGTAACAGTAAATACAGAAACAGGAATTGTGGATATTCGTATTGAAGCAACAACATCCAATGGTCTGGGAAATATAGATTATATTGAGATAACAGAAGCAAATGGTGGTGATTGTAGTCTTACTTCTGATAGTTATCCAGTTGTAATAAAAGCCTCATCAGAACAGGATGGCAATCCTGCCAGCAATTTATTGGATGGCAATACAGCTGATGATTCACGCTGGTCTGCTGAATCTTTTCCACAATCGGCTGTGATTGATTATGGAGAGGATAAATCGATTATTGGAACAAGAGTTTCAACATTCGAAAGTAGAGCGTATCAGTATACAGTTGAATTAGATGTTAATGCAGATTTCTCCAGTCCTTCTTATACTGTAGACCGTAGTTCTAATATAGACACTGATCAACCTATTTCTGATGATTTCACAAGTGTTACAGCTCGTTATGCAAGAATTACAGTTACCGGTGCTTCCGGATATACTGGCACATGGTCAAGTATAACTGAATTTGCGATAGTAGAAGATACAGTAACACCACCATCTCTTATTGAACAACCTATGATGTCAGGTAAGGATAAATTAATACTTTATCCAAATCCGGCAACAGATCATGTATCTATTAGCATACCTAATAATTTTGAAAATGCAGGTTTATTTTTCTTTAATAGTACAGGACAAATTGTTAAAACTTTAACTTTAAATTCACAAACTAATTTGGTTAGTACCGGTGACTTATCTGAGGGTATTTACATTATTAAACTTGTGAAAGAGAGCGAGGTATTAACAGGGAAGTTGATTATTGCGGAACATAAAAACTAATATTTTTCAATAATTTAATTGATATAGTGAAGAGGCTGTCTCAAATGGGGCAGCCTCTTCTTATTTACAATTGTATGATGTAATTTAACTATCGCTGATAGATAGCCTTTTTTGCTACGATGCTTAACCCGAATAATTATCTCTGATTAGGGCTAAAGTCGTTCTGGAATTAGATAATGAATAAACGTATCTTATTGATTATGAATGATCCGCAGTGAACCGCAGCTCAGCGCAGCTAAAATGAATAGATGGTACCAGAATAGTATTACCCAAATTTAACTTCGTTGAGATCGCTTGTTCGGTTGGGTGTCGGGCTTGGCGACTTATTATATTGTTAATAACATCTTTACTGCCAAATTTAGCATGTATGGTGAATAATTGGGGTGGCAATTGTATAAGTTCAATACGAATTAGCTGGCTGTGTTTATGAGAAGACGAAAATTAAGGAAGTAACTTTGACAAAATTAGCTTAATGGAGATATATACTAAGTGTTAAAACAATACTCAACTACTTTGTAAATTTGTAATTGTGATAACTCTATTGGATTTTCAAGACACACTACTTGGTTGTTTACCACAACTATTTATAATAAGCCCTTTTGAATCAAGTATTGTCTAAATAAAGAAACCGAATAGATTATTCTACTCGGTTTCTTTTTATGTGTTTTGCTCTGCGGAGAGAGGGGGATTCGAACCCCCGGTACCAATTTCTCAGTACGCATGTTTAGCAAACATGTGGTTTCAGCCACTCACCCATCTCTCCTGAGGTTCCGATTGCAATCGGATAGCTGATGCGCCCTAACAATTAATCAGGCGGGCACAAAAGTATAAAATCATTGAAATATTACAAATATTTTAAACTAAAAATATTTATTATTTTTTCTTGTCCGATTTATCACCTGTTCCTGAAATTGAATCACGCATTCCAGTGTCAGCTTCAATGTTCTTCATGCGGTAATAATCCATTATTCCCATGTTACCACTTCTAAAGGCCTCTGCCATAGCTTTAGGTACTTCAGCTTCAGCTTGAATAACATTTGCACGAGCTTCTTGAGCCTTGGCTTTCATCTCTTGTTCTTCTGCAACTGCCATTGCTCGACGCTCTTCAGCTTTTGCTTGAGCAATATTTTTATCGGCATTTGCCTGGTCCATCTGAAGCACAGCTCCAATGTTTTTCCCTATATCAATATCTGCAATATCAATCGAAAGTATTTCAAACGCAGTACCTGCATCTAATCCTTTGTCAAGCACTACACGTGATATTGAGTCTGGATTCTCAAGCACTTCTTTATGCGATTTCGAAGAACCAATCGATGAAACTATTCCTTCTCCAACACGAGCAAGAACAGTGTCTTCTCCAGCTCCACCAACAAGTTGTTTGATATTTGCTCTTACAGTCACTCTTGCTTTGCAAATAAGCTGAATACCATCTTTAGCCACTGCTGTAACAGGAGGAGTGTCAATAACTTTAGGGTTAACCGACATTTGAACTGCCTGCAGAACATCTCTACCAGCAAGGTCAATTGCAGTGGCTGCTTTAAAGTCAAGATCAATATTTGCTTTGTCGGCTGATATTAAAGCTTGAACCACAGACATGACATGACCACCTGCTAAATAATGTGCTTCCAAATCATCTCGGTTTAGTTTTAAACCAGCTTTAGTGGCACTTATTAATGCATTTAAAATAATTGAAGGAGGAACCTTTCTGATTCGCATTCCTATTAATTGTCCTATTGGAACATATACTTTTGCAAATACAGCGCTAAACCATAATCCTAGAGGTATTAAATAAAAGAATAACCAAAGAAAAATAATTGCTACTGCAATAATTATAATAATTAGGCCAATGCTATTTTCTCCCATAACTAGTTGCTTTTAGGTTCTATAAATAATTTATTTTTTTCTTTACGAATAATTACAATTTCTGTGTTGGGATCAATAAAGCCTCCCATTGAACGAGCTTCAACAATTGTATCGTTTATCATTACCTGACCAATTGGAGCTAATCTGGATACCGCCCTACCTGTATCTCCTACATTAAACAATTCAGCAACATCCTGTGTTGCATGACTATTTATTTCAGATTTAAGTCCAAGTTTTTTCCAGGTTTTGGTTTTAAATGCCAATATAAAAAACAGAAGTAATAAAACAATAGTTCCGAGCAGAATGAAGTTTGCCGTTTTATTTGGATGAAAATAATACCCGGAAACAACTCCTCCCATGATTAATAGTGAGCCAACAATTCCAGCAACAGTAACACCCGGAATAATCAGAAACTCTACTAATAATAATAAGATACCTACAATAATCAGGGTGATAATTACTCCTACTGACATATTTCTAATCGATTGTTACTTCAAGTCCCTTGTCCACTAAGGCCTGTTTGTATGGATGTAAATATTTTAAGGACCCTTTTTTTACATCGCACTTACCCTTATAATGTATAAGATATGTGCATTGTTCTGCCTGAATTTCGTCAAGCTCACAAATTTTCACCAGATTCTCAATTACATACTCAAAAGTATGTACGTCGTCATTGTGAAGTATTAGGAATCTTCCATTCTCATTATCCGCATCTAACAATTCCTCGAATTCTTGCTGACTGCTATGATATTCCTTCTCGCTCATTGTTATTTAATTATTGAAATGTCAAATATACATTGACTTATGCAAAATTAATAATATTGTTGTACTTTATTCAATAGTTCATCATAAATTTTGTATGTAGCTTGATTATTAAGATAATGAATTTTCGTGACGATTTATTGTGTAATAAGTTAATTGTTAGTCAATTACATTTTTTTCATCTCATGTCTCCTATCTCAAATTGAGCCTGGGAGTTTAACAAAGTTAATCTAAGGATTTATTATTATTGCTTAGTTATCTTTTTTCGCCAAACTCTTTCTCTCTGGCAGACTGTATTGAAATCTTATGCTGATCATAATAAGGAACCAGAAATGCATCAGGATACCCATATTCTTTGACTTGTTGTAGGGCCTTTTTTGCTTCAATCGAAGAATAAAATAAACCCACATAATACTTGATTAGCTTCTTTTCTTTAAGAATATTAGCAGCAATTGGTGATAAACCGCCAAAGGCATTTTGAGGTAAAGCCTGGCTATATACTCCAAGTTGAATTCTATATGCCAAGCCATCGGGCAATCCCTGGTTAACTGGTATTGGGTTATCGTCAGAGTATGGAGATTCGCTTAAAATATTAAACTCCATACTGTTTTCTTTTGGCACTTCAATTACCTCATTTTGCTCTGTCAAGGAAGCATCTTTCGGGCTAAATGCATAAAGCTTAATGTCTCCTAATTCTTTTTCCAAATAGATATATTCATTTTCTTTAGCCGGCTTTTCAACAATAATACTTTCTTTTGCCATTAGGTTTCTTCCAGAACGAATTGTTTCTGCCTCCTTAAACAGGCCATCAGCTTCTAGTTGAAGGTGTTTTAATTGGCTGTTAATTTCTGAAATATTAGAATGTATTTTTTGTTTTTCTCCTTCCTCTGTTTTTGATTTTAACTCAATCTTTTTTGTTGTTAACTCTGATTTCAAAGAATCACAGACTAACTGGGTTAGCAATGCCCGTTGAAGCATTATATCGTAATCAGATTGCTTTTTACTCTCTTTATAAATTTCTGAATTTGCTTCTGGATACTCTTCTATTTTCTGTTCCGAATTTGGATTGTCTATATTTAAAGCCTCTGTTTTTTCAATATTCTGAGGATTAGTTCGTGCATTTACCAGTTCCTGATGCCAATAATCAGTTTGCATCTTTTTCCGTTCTTTCTTTTTTGCAAGGTTTGTAAAATTTACTAAAGATATTTCTGCCTCATCAAACTGCTGATTTTTAAAGTAGGCTTGAAACAAATAAAAATGAACATCGGTCCGGAAATTATTTGTTCTACTATACTTTAAGAGCTCAATGCTTTCATCAAGATGCTTATCCAGTTTCATATAACAAACTCCTAGATAATAGCTGGCTGCGACCATTTTTATTTGTCCTTCTAGAATTTTTTCTAATATTGGTATTGCACTTTGATAGTTTTCATGCTCAAAATATTGTATTGCTTTATTAAACTTTTCTTCTACTGTTTGATTTTGAGAAAACGCTACTGTACAAGTAATTAAACTAAGCAATACTGCAAATAATCGTCCTTGATATTCTTTATATAACACCTTCACAATAAAGACTTTGATGTAGGTCGAAAAGTAAGAATATAATAGAGCCTATTAAAAAAGAGTTATTCACAATTGGTTAAAACAGAAAAATCTTACCTTTGCCGGCGACATTATGTAAAAAGAAAAAACACAATACTTATGAAAAACATTTTAAAGACTTTTGCAGGATTAATACTTGCAACTTACTTAATTTCATGTACTAGCCAATCAGGAAGCAAGGCTCCTAAACTTACTAGCTATATGGACACTATTAGTTATGCTGTAGGTTTATGGGTTGGAATGGGACCAGCAAATGTTTATGACAAAGATTTATTAGACCTTGATCTTATCCAACAAGGTATGGTTAATGGTTTAAAAGAAAGTGATACTTCATTTTCAATGCAGGATCTCCAAAGACTGCTACAAGAGTTTTCAGCAGCACAACAGAAAAAAGAAACTGAAGCAGTTGAACAAGATGGAATTGATTTTCTAAAGAAAAATAAAACAAATAAAGGTGTTGTTGAGACTGAAAGCGGTCTTCAATATCGAGTTATAAAAGAAGGTGCCGGGTTACGTCCAGTAGCTACTGATTCTGTGAAAGTACATTATAGAGGAACCCTTATTGATGGAAAAGAATTTGATAGCTCTTATAAAAGAGGTGAGCCTATTGTCTTCCCTTTAAATGGAGTAATTCCTGGTTGGACCGAAGGTGTACAGCTTATGAGCGAAGGTGCAATATACGAATTTGTTGTTCCTTCAAATCTTGCTTATGGTCCTAGAGGTGCAGGGCAACTTATAAAGCCTAACTCTACATTAGTTTTTGAAATTGAACTTATTGAAGTTATCAAATCCAATACAGTTGAATAAAGAATGAAAAAGGCAGTACTTCATACAGAAAAAGGTCAGATGAAAGTTGAGTTTTATGAAAAAGACGCTCCTAATACAGTAGCAAATTTTGTGAAACTAGCAGAATCTGGGTATTATGATGGCTTACGATTTCATAGAGTAATTCCTGACTTTGTTATACAAGGTGGATGCCCTCTATCAAAAGACCCTTCTGACTCACGAGTTGGAACTGGAGGGCCTGGATATTCAATCGATTGTGAATTAGATGGCGAAAATCAATATCACGATCGTGGTGTGTTATCAATGGCTCATGCTGGTCGAAACACTGGTGGTTCTCAGTTTTTTATTTGTCACAGCAGAACAAACACAGCTCACTTGGACAGAAACCATACTTGTTTTGGAAAAGTAGTTGATGGCCTTGATGTTATTGATGCTATAAGCGCTGGTGACTTAATTGAAAAAATCGAAGTTATTGAAGAATAAACATTCTCTTTAAGAAATAATTCAGAGGCATTGTATTGATATACTTTGCCTCTTTTTTTGTACTTCAAAGATTCTGAAAAAATGTTAACCAATTTGGGTGCTGATTTAAATTAAATATCTTTGACTTTTAACTGGAATTTCACGAAAATAAATTAAAATCTACAAAATGAAAAATACTTTGAAACTATTTGTAACAGTTGCAATCGCTCTAATTAGCATTAGTTCATTTGCACAAAAGAAAAAAAACAAAAACAAGAATAATACTGAAATTGAATTGACTACTGATTATGATACAGCAAGTTACATGATGGGCGTTTATTTTTCTAATTCCTTTAAAGAATTGCCAACTAAAGAAAAGTTCAACCTTAAAATAGTTCAAAAGGGTTTGGAAGACTCATTCAATGATACCTCATTATTTACAATGGAGGAGGTGCAAACCTTTATGCAGGTATTCATGACCAAGCAACAAGAAATGGCTAATGAAATGGCAAAAGAAGAAGGTACTAAAGCAGGAAAAGAATTTCTGGAAGCCAATAAGCTAAAAGAAGGTGTTATAACTACTGAAAGTGGACTTCAATATAAGGTAATAAAAGAAGGCACAGGAATTAAACCAGAGGCTACTGATAAAGTGAAAGTCCATTATACTGGAAAATTGCTTGATGGAACTGTTTTTGATAGCTCTGTTGAAAGAGGTGAGCCAATAGAATTTGGACTAAACCAGGTTATCAAAGGTTGGACTGAAGGCGTTCAGCTAATGAAAGAAGGTGCTGTATATGAGTTTTACATTCCTTATGATTTGGCTTATGGAGATAAAGGCGCAGGTTCAATTATTAAACCGTATTCGACTTTGATTTTCGAGGTTGAATTAATACAAGTTATAAAACCCGGGTTTGAGAAAGAAATGCATTAAAAGATATAACTTAGCATCATTGTGAGCAAGGCGAAGTAATCTGTCTTTTTAGGCGTAGATTACTTCGTTTTTTTATATCAATTTTCCCACCTCTGGTAAAATATTATCATTTCTTCAATACCGGACAAAAGTAATCTATTCTTGATGATCGTATAGCTACAGTCGTAGTTTGTTATTCTCATCATAATAAAATTCAAAAGATGTTTTCAATATTTAAAAGTGCCGTAAGGTTGATTTTTGAGTTGCCACAAACACCTCCTTCAAAATAATTTAACTCTTTATATTCTTGTTGCTAAGAAATTGTGGATATCTTATAATCGAATCTTTATTTACTTTTGGAGTACATTCTGACAATAAAAAAACAGAAAAATTAGTAGTTGTTGCATAACACATAAATATTAAATTAGCAGATTCAATAGTTAACAATTAACAAAACGATATACTACAAAATGGATGCAAAATTAGCTTTAGATTTAAGTGAGTGGTTTGAAAAAATAGGTTTAGATCCCGATACAATAAAATGGTTAAATCCTACATTTGGAATAATTGTAATAATAATTCTCGCCTTAATTGCTGATGTTATTGCTAGAAAAGTTTTGTTGCAATTTTTAAAACGACTTGCAAAAAAAACTAAAACAAACTGGGACGATGTTTTATTGGAGAAGAAGGTATTCAACCGTTTGGCTCATATAATTCCTGCACTGGTTATTTACTATTCTATTGACTTTGTTTTAGTCGATTACCTTCAGATATTAGATTTTATTAAGAATACAGTTCACATATATTTAGTCCTTATGGTGTTAATGGCTATTGATGCCTTTATTAATTCATTACATCAGATATATACTCAACTTCCTCTTTCGAAGGATCGTCCAATAAGCGGCTATGTTCAAGTAATAAAAATTATCGTGTATTTTGTTGCAGTAATTTTGGTGCTTTCTATTTTGTTGGGTAAAGAGCCAACGGTATTACTTACTGGTTTGGGCGCCATGGCGGCTGTGCTAATGTTGGTATTTAAAGATACTATTTTAGGTTTTGTAGCCAGTATACAGCTTTCGGCAAACGATATGGTTAGAATTGGAGACTGGATTACTATGCCTAGTCACAAGACTGATGGAGATGTAATTGAAATAACCCTGAACACTGTTAAAGTCCAGAATTTCGATAAAACTATTAGCACAATCCCTACCTATGCGCTGGTTTCTGATTCATTTGTAAATTGGCGCGGGATGGAAGAGTCTGGTGGACGAAGGATTAAACGGTATATCCAAATTGATATGAGGAGTGTTAAATTTTGCACTACAGAAATGATAAGTAAATTCAGAAAAATACAATACTTAAACAAATATATTGAAGGTAAGGAAAATGAATTGAACGAGTATAATCAGAAAAATAATATTGATGATTCTGTAAGAGTGAATGGCCGAAGGATGACCAATCTGGGAACCTTTAGAAAATACCTTGAGGAATATCTAAGACATCACCCAAAGATTCATGACGATATGACTTTTCTTGTAAGGCAACTTCAACCCAATGAGAAAGGAATACCACTAGAAATATATGTTTTTAGTAATGACCAGGCATGGGCAAATTATGAGGGCATTCAAGCAGATATTTTTGACCACATATTAGCAGTAATTCCTGAATTTGAGCTTAGTGTATATCAAAACCCTTCTGGGGAAGATTTCAGGAGTATTATTAATTAGACTTTAATATTGCCAATGTTTAGCGAGCTATTCTTACTAACGAAGAAATATTGGTTGTTTAATTCTTGATTCAAACGGTTTACTAAAACTATGATATAAAGCGCCCCTGGAAAGTTTGACTTTTCAGGGGTATTCTTTAAGAGATATTTAATGTGTCAAAGTAGAATTAAGATATATCGAGAATGAACAAAAACTCCAAATCATGAACTGATTTGCTTGCTTCACATACAAAAGCCAATCCTAAAATTGTTTCTTAATAAATAGTTTTAATTGAGTTAGTCATGTTAATGTCCATTCTCGATACAGTAATAAGCTTATTGTTTTAAGCCTTCTGAATTAAAAACCTATGTCGAATTCAGATTAATATATTCCGTCCTGAACCATCGCCCAAACTAATTGAGCATTTCTGTCACCATTTGTAGTAGACCATTCGCTGTTGTAGTTCAGTCCATAGGGCCAGAAATGGCTGCCACCTGTGCTTATAGTAGCACTGGAGCCATCAAATTCATGAATCTTGGCTACAGCATTAGCACCAACAAATTTATAATCTTGAATTAGTGGATAACTCCAGCTCGATGATGTTCCTACACCATAAGTATGCGATATTTCGTGCATTGCAGTGCATTCAGTCATATAGCTTGTGTTAGAGCCAAAACGAATGTGACCACTAATGTTGGCATCAGCAGTTGGAACACCTGTGTTATACTCAACAGTTAAAGTTCGTGGTGACCAATTACCCCATGAATTATAGCGTGAAACTGCAGCATTCATGGCGGTAGTAATCCTGTTAATAACATCTTGAGGTACCCCAGATGTAGTTGTAAACCTCCATGATAGTTGACCACTTGCGCTCGTTGAAATTGCATTCAACATCCATTGTTGGTTTGCTCCACCCCAATAGTCCCACTGAAGAACATTGGCACCACTTGCAGTTGAACTACCGTTAACATCAAGTGCTTTACCGCTATTGCGGTTAATAATCTTATAATATCCACCACCTACATCAACAAACTGAAATTGTTGATTGGCACCTCCCCAGTAAGAATAGGTACCTAGGTTTGCTCCGTTTTCAGTTGACTGAGAAGCAATATCTAGTGCCAAACTAGTATTTGAAAGTGGTGAGAGCCTGTAGTATCCATTCCCTAAATCAGTTAATTGCCATTTTTGATTTGGATTCTGATAATAGGTATATTGAATAACATTACCGGTACTAACATTCAAATCAAGGGCTTTACCACTATTGCGGTTAATAATATAAAAAATACCATTAGTTGCAGTAGATTTTAATTGAGTGATGTCGCTAGTAATATGGTTTTTATCATTTTCCGGAATAGCAGGATCCTCTATTTTTTCACAACTGGTAAAAGTGAAAATACTTATAGCCAAAATCGGGATAATTCTGGTTAAACAGAAAGTTTTTGTTTTCATAAAGTTAGTTTTAATAGGGTTAGATATTGTATGTGAATAGTGTGGCTTTTTTTCCACACAGCTTTTTATTTCTCGTATGTATACACTGGCAAGTTTTTTTTGCAACTTTAATATTTTATGAAAGAACACTAAAGAGGTTTTATCGGAGGTGTAAGTTAAAAGAAATATTTAGAGCAACAAATATTATTTTATTGAATGTTATGCCGGGAATATGCTAGAATACAATATATAAGTGTGTGGCGTCGGATTTAAGAGCTTGCTAGATTTATCGCATAAATTTTGCGTGAAACTTTATTTTCTATTTATCAGAAAGTCAAAAAGTTTAAGGATAAAAAAAACTGCATCTGCATTGCTGCAGATACAGTTTAAAAGCCAATAATAAGTGCCCACTATGGGCTATGTAACATAGGTTAGGTATACAAACTAATACGTTAGTTGGCAAGCATTATATTGCTTTGCTACCCTTTTCGCCGGTACGAATACGTATGCATTCTTCCAGAGGAGTAATAAATATTTTACCATCCCCTACTTTTCCATCGGAATTTGATTTTGCTGCTTTGATAATTGTGTCGACTGTAATATTTACAAATTCTTCGTTTACAGCAATTTCAATTTTTACCTTCGGAATAAGGTTTGGAATTATCTTTTTACCTCGATAAATTTCTTCAGTTCGTTGTTGTCCATGACCAGATACACGTACTATTGTAATACGGGTAATTTCATTCTCAATGAGCAATTCTCTTACTTCATCAAGCCTGGTTTCATCTATAATAGCTGTTATTAATTTCATAATTATTCTTTCTTAAAGTTAACCTATAAGTTAAGCATTCCGTAGCCATGTTCTCCATGATAGCTGGCATCAAGACCACTCATTTCATCAGTTGGTTTTGCTTTTAGACCAACTAATTTATCTATTAACCAAACTAGAAGTAGTGTGGTTAAAGCAGCATAGGCTATCGCAATTACAACAGCTAGCGATTGTACTCCCAGCTGACTCATTATTTCACTAAATGAATGCTCTCCACGCATAAAAAACACAAGGAAAATAGCACCCACAATACCACCTATTCCATGAAGTCCAAATGCATCTAAACTATCGTCATATCCGAGCTTATCTTTTAATAGAATCGCCATATAGCAAATAATTGAGGCTAACCCACCTAAGGCCATTGCACCTGCAGGTTGAACCACTCCTGCTGCGGGAGTAACTGCAACTAAACCAGCTAATATTCCTGAAGCAAAGCCTAAAGCTGAAGCTTTTCCCTGATGTAAACCTTCAATTAACATCCAAACTAGTGCACCTGCAGCGGCAGCTGCTTGTGTTGCTGATAAGGCCTGAGCAGTATCTAAACCGCTATTTACAGAACTTCCTGCGTTAAATCCGAACCAGCCAACCCAAAGAAGTCCGGCTCCCATCATTGTCATCACTAAATTACTTGGTGCCATAACGGCTTTTGGATGTCCACGTCGGCCACCTAAATAGAGTGCTGCAACCAGACCGCTAACACCTGCCGAAATATGTACGACAGTACCACCTGCAAAATCAATAGCATTCATGGCATATAAGAAACCTTGATTACCTTCACCTCCATCGAACCAAACCCAGTGGCACAAAGGATTATATACAACAAGCCCCCAAACAGCAATAAATATTACATAACCTTTGAAAGTTACACGCTCTGCAAAAGCGCCTGCAATAAGAGCTGGGGTTATAATCGCAAATTTACCCTGAAACATGGAAAAAACATATTCAGGAACTCCACCATCCATAATTTTTTCATCGATACCCCTTAAAAAGAAGTAGTCTTTATTCCAGCCAAAGAATCCTCCAAGAACATTGTCTCCAAAACTCATGGAATATCCAACAGCTACCCACAGTACAGACATAACTCCCATGGCAACAAAGCTATGCATCATTGTGCCCAGCACATTTTTCTTTCTGACTAGTCCGCCATAGAACATAGCTAGTCCAGGCACCATCAAAAGAACCAATGCTGTTGAGGTTAACATCCAGGATGTAATACCGGTGTCAACTTCCACACCTGAATCCTGGGCAAATAATGATTGTGTTCCTGCTATTATTAATAACAAAAACATACTTAAAAGTTTGATTTTTGATTGTTTCATGCTATCCCTGTTGTTTTTTAATACTAATACTTTCAAAAAGTAAGTTTTAAGGATGCAAATATACAAAAATATGGGGGTATGACAAAATAAAATTAGTTTTTGAAAGATTTAACCCCCTACTTTATTTGAAAAGATAGGGCAAGTAGAAAAATTGATTTTTTTATTTGCAATCCCAATTAGACGGTTATAAATTCAAGGAGTTGGATTATCATATATATTAATATTAAAAATCCATTCAATCTATGAGAGCTTTTACAAAAGTTTACTTTATTTCTGAGCTCCTTTGGTCTGTAATTCGGTCTTTGTTTTAAGTCAAGAAGATTTTTGTAGTTTTTTTGGATAGATTAATTTGCTCATAGCTATTATTGCAACTCACACGAATTGAGTTTATTATTTATTTTACTATAAAGTAGGCTTATCAGTTTTCAAATTGAAGGTCTTTTAAGTAAATGTACTAAAATGCAACAATGAACTAAAAATACGCTAAAAAACAGCAAATTATTTGTAGATTTGCTTTCAAATTGTAATAATGAAAGCATGAAATTCAAAAATTACATAGTTAGTTACAGGATAAATCCCACTTATTTGGGAGCAATTTGTATTCAATTATTACAAAAATGATTAACCCATGAAGCACGAACACGATTATCAGATAGACGATTTAGATAGGAAGATTTTATCAATTTTAACAAAAAACGCCCGTATACCTTTTCTTGAAGTAGCAAGAGAGTGCAATGTGTCTGGAGCTGCAATTCATCAAAGAGTTCAAAGACTAACTAAACTTGGCATTATTTCAGGTTCACAGTTTAATATTGAGCCTAAAAAACTTGGTTATTATACTTGTGCATATATTGGCATTTTTCTTGACAATGCAGCGATGTTTACTGATGTAACTGACAGGTTGTTGAAAACCCCTGAAATAACTCAGTGTCATTACACAACTGGGCAGTATTCTATGTTTGTGAAAGTATACACTAAGGACAACGAGCATTTAAGAAAGGTTCTTGCAGACAAAATTCAGGCTATTCCTGGTATTATGAGAACTGAGACATTTATATCTTTAGAAGTGCTGGTTGATAGACAATTACCAATTCTAGAGTCTACAAGTAATTAAAGAAGGCTTTAATACTATTTGTAATCAATTTTAACGAATATTGAGTTACTCTAAACCGTTAGGTTTTTTGGAATGTTGTTTTCGAGTTTTAATTTACCGCTTGCAATAAAACTATTGAGATGAAAGGTGAATTCTTCATTTGTAACGGCACAGTATGCGGCCATGTCATGTACGGTAAGTTCTTTCCAAAGATTTGATTGTAAGTACTTTTGGTTTCTGAGATAGTCGCTTAGCCATTTGTGAATACGCTGTTTTGGGCTTAGCAATCCGATGGATTCAATCCTGTTAACTAACCATAGAATCCATGTGTCATTCATCGAATGAATCATTAGTTTTATTTCCGGGAACAAATTAGCAACCTCATTTATCTTACTTAACTCCCAAGAGTAGGCTGATACAGCTGTAACAGCTTCAACAATATAAGATGAATTGTTACCATTTAACAGCGATGAACTAAGCATTTCGCCAGAAAGACAAAAACCAAGAATAATGACTTTTGAACCTTTCTGCAAAGCAAGTTTAATAATTCCTGATTTTACAATTAGTACCTTGGAATTCTTATTGTCATATCCAACAATTTTCTCACCTGCTTTTATCCTAACAATTTGTTCTGCAGAAGCAACATCATCAAAGATGCTTAAAATTTTCACTGAATCACAAATAGGGTTTGATGGATTAAACAGCATAGCTCTATGTCGTTTCTTATATAAAGGTAAGAAATGAGTGAGTGAATTAAAAGGTTAATTAGATTTATTTCAATATTGATATTATGAAGATACAAGAATGTAGAACCTTAGAGTTCTACATTCTTTTAAATACATTTATATTAGAAGATTATATCTTTGGTAAGCCATAGTTGTCGACAACAAAATCAAGATCTTTATCGCCTCTACCACTCAGGTTCACAAGAATTGATTTTTGTGGATTTTTAGTTGCCAGTTTCATAGCATGAGCTACAGCATGAGCACTTTCCAAGGCTGGTATAATTCCTTCCAAACGACTCAGCTCGTAAAAAGCATCAATTGTTTCTGCATCAGAAGCAGTGTCATAAGTAACCTTTTTCATGTCTTTTAGCATGCTATGCTCTGGGCCAACCCCTGGGTAATCTAATCCACTAGCAACAGAATATACAGGCGAAGGTTCTCCTTTATCGTCTTGAAGCAAATAGCATTTAAAACCATGGATTACTCCTGGTTTTCCAAGAGTCATTGTTGCTGCATGATCTCCCAGTTCCATAGAGCGACCCGAAGGCTCTATACCAATAAGCTCACATTCCTCATCGTCAAGAAAAGCAGAAAATATACCCATTGCATTACTTCCTCCACCAACACAGGCAATAACTTTATCAGGCAATTCTCCTGTCATTTCCAGAAACTGCTCTCGTGCTTCAATTCCTACTACTCGCTGAAAATCACGCACCATCATTGGAAAAGGATGCGGTCCAACTACTGAGCCAATACAATAGATTGCATTTACTGGATCTTCAAGATATTTTGTAAATGCAGAATCAACGGCCTCTTTTAAAGTTTTTAAACCATGGGTAACGGGAATAACCTTTGCTCCGAGTATTTCCATTCGCAAAACATTAGGGTGTTCTTTAGCAATATCGACTTCTCCCATATGAATCTCACACTCTAATCCAAAATAAGCAGCAGCAGTGGCTAATGCAACACCATGTTGTCCGGCACCTGTTTCAGCTATCAGCTTCTTTTTACCTAAATATTTTGCTAAAAGTGCCTCTCCCATACAATGATTAAGCTTATGTGCACCAGAGTGATTTAGGTCTTCACGTTTTAGGTATATGCGACCACCATATTTTTCGGATAAGCGATTGCAAAAATATACCGGAGTTGGACGGCCTTGATAGTGTTTTCTAATGCTTCTTAACTCTGAAATAAAATTATGCGATTTGCTTATAGAGAAATAAGCATCATTAATCTTTTTCATTTCAGTTTCAAGCACAGGGGGGATAAATGCTCCACCATATTCTTTAAAAAAACCGTTTGTATCTGGATAGGTTTTAAAGTAATTTTCTGCCATAGCTTTATATTTTATATTAATTGTGATATAGTAAATATAGAAAAAAAATCGAGTCATTCGCATATAGGAACAAAAGGTTATGCGATTGTTAAAAATGCATTTTGTCTCAATGTAAGTAGCAAGCTCGACAAGTAACTACAAATTTAATAGTAGGGCAATGAATTAATTATTTTTATATCTTTATTATTATAGAGCAACTGTGAAAAAATGCTTTTTTTAACTAAAATTTCAAATAATTAAAATTACTTATTAATGGAAACTATATTTGAGGACAAAGGACTAAAAGCGGTTTATTATAAAGAAAAAAAACGGATTCATTTTTATGCTGAGGGGTATCTAAATATTGATACCGCAAAACAAATGTATATGACTGTATTTGGATTTATGAAATCAAATGACGTTGTGTCATTTTTAAATGACCTAACTTGTTTAAAGGGTACTTTTACCAACCTTTCAAGGTGGTTGTTTGAGAATATGCAAGACATGATAAAAATAGGACTAAAATATGATGCTTTAGTTATAAGTGATGATATATTCACGCAATTTGCTGCTAATGATTTTGCAAAAAGAAGCACCAAGTTAGAATTGCAGATATTTAATAACTTGAATGAGGCTGAAGAATGGTTAGAGGAAAGAGAAAACAGATAAATTAGCTCCAAAAGCATATACAAAGTTATCTTGGTGTAGATAAAATTTTGTTGACAATTATAATGAAAGTATGAACAGAATTTTATTTTTCTTGATTGGTCTAATGCAATAATATTGTTATACATTGGATAATTCTGAAAGGTACACAATGCTATAATCTCCTGGAATAAGACTACAGAGTCGAGTAGCTGTTCCAAAACCATATCCTGTATAGTAGCTATTTAGTCTTAATTGGTACAGTTGATTAGATATTAGGAGCCAAGCTTTTTATTAGTATTATCGTCCTTGCAGTTTTCATAAGCCCTTAGTATAAATCCATGACTTGCATATTCAAAGGATATCCACATTACAATGGATAAAATCAATAATACTGTACATATCCACCAGGATACAATGCTTGAGAAGAAAAGCATAAATAGTGTATTAATAATCATTCCTCTGGCTATTCTGTCTCTTCCGCTTCTGGTTTCAATTTCTTTGGCTAATTCAGGTGATTTTGTAAGAACATTTATTTTCATATCTTTTCCAATGCCCGGATAATATTTATTGTTCTTGCCCAGATATCTTTTCTCAACAAATATTCGAATTTGTTTTTTTGGAATTTTAGTTACAACAAAAGCTATTAAATCAACAAACATACCTAACACATAAATAATAGGTATTAAAATAATTGACGCACCTTCGTAACTCTGCATTTCGGCTTTTAAAAAGGGGAATAACCATATCATGGCTACTGATCCGTTTATTAAATATTCAATTAAGGGTCCTGGTAGTTTCATTTTGTTTTATTGTTTGATTAGTAACCTGGGCTTCGAATTAGCCTTCTATTGTTCAATATAAATTTTACATAAATTATTTAAGTGAAACCTTGCTCTATTTATCATAAAATGTAATACATGCATAACCTGCAAGTATTTGACCGTGAGTGCAATATTTCTTTTGGATTAAAATACTAATCGCGTTGTGTTTTATGATAATTGTTTTTTCAGAATTTCAGGATTTTCTTTTTCGATTTTCACAATTAATTCTCCGAAAAGTGTATTTGCCCATGCAAACCAACTCCGGTTAAAATCATTTGGATTGTCCTTGTGAAATGCTTCGTGCATAAATCCTGTTCCTGCATGAGTATTCTTAAGCATTATTAGACATTTTTCTATCTCCTTTTTATCTTGAGATGTCATAGCTCTAAGTATGATTCCCATGGGCCAGATTTTTTCTTTTCCTGTATGAGGACTAGCTTGACCTTCGGCAGCCTTACCTTTTAGGAAATATGGATTTGAATCGCTTAGTAAAAATGCCCGTGTATTTCTATAAATATCATCGCTTGGCTTATGCGCACCCAAGTATATCAGAGACATCAGGGAAGGAACATTTGCATCATCCATAAAAACTTTATTCCCAAAACCATCTACCTCATAAGCATAAATCTCTCCAAAATTCAAATGATTTACAATAGCGTATTTCTTAACAGCCTCATCTATTTCATTTGCCAGGCTAGTACATTCATTAGCAAAGCTAATATTCATAAAAACTTCACTATAAATATTTGAAAGTTGTCGTAGGGAAAGAACTGCAAAAATATTCGAAGGAATGAGATAAGGGTACATTGTTGCATCGTCGGATGGGCGAAACATAGAGCAAATCATTCCTGTGGGCTGGACTGGTCTTCCTGTACCTTCGAATACAGGAGCATCTATCATAGCATTTGTTTTCCTAATAAACTTATATGGCGATGTTCCATCTTTCCGCTGTTCATTTTGAAAGGTCTTAACAATTAGCCTCATAGCTTTATCCCATTTCTCATCAAACACTGACTTGTCACCTGTTAGCTCATAATAACGATGAGAAAGTCTAACCACATTGCATAAAGAATCTATTTCCCATTTACGTTCATGTACACCTGGAATAGGTTTGGGTATATCACTGTTCCATTCAGATACTTTTGTTAAATCTTTATAGAATGCATTGGCATAAGGGTCAGTCAGTACACATTTAACTTGTCTGTTTACCAATCCAAGCACCATATTCTTAAGTTTATCATCCTTTTTAATAAGTGGCATATAAGGCCATACCTGGGCTGTGGAATCTCTTAGCCACATGGCATCAATATCTCCGGTAATTATGAATGTGTCTGGTTTCCCGTTTAAAATTTCATAATCTACTGTAGTATCGAGAGTATTCGGATAACAATTTTCGAACATCCAGGCTATTTCCTTATCAGCAATGGAGGATTTTACTTTTTTAATTGTATTCTCAACTTCTTCACTTAAAAAAGTTCGTTTATTTAAAGGAGGTCTTTGACTGATTAATTCCGTATTCCAAGATAAAAGTTTTGAACCTGAAGCAATTGATGGAGCCATTGCCAATCCACCAATAAATATACTTTTACTTTTAATGAAGTTTCTTCTATTCATTTGAGGGAAGTCTATCTTAGATAAATAAATTTATGAATTATAAGCATATGGTTCTTATTTTGAGAATAAGTATTAACTATATTCATCAATAATTCTATCAAACAAACTATTAATTCTTTCATCTACTACTTGTCTTTTGGGATCCGCCTCATACCAGGCAACAATTTCTTTTACGCCTTCTTCAAATAATATAGTGGCTTTAAAATCAGGCACCAATTCTTTTATCTTTGAGTTGTCAAAAATCATACTGTGCATTTTATCACCTAACAAACCATCGCCAATTTCTTTGTCGTACCTAGCTATAATTTGTGATGGCACATAAACAATTTTAGGTTCAACAGCCAGCTCTTTTGCTATAAGAAGAACAATTTTATTCCATGTCAGTAATTCATTATTTGTTATATGATAGGCTTGGGTTATAGCGTTTGACTTATCCAGCAGACCTAAAAAACCTTTTGCAAAATCTTTATGATGCGTTAAAGTCCAAATGGATGTTCCATCGCCATGCATAACAATAGCTTTCCCTTTCTTCATCCTATCTATAACTGTATAATCACCAGATATTGGCAACAAGGTTTTATCATAAGTATGAGAAGGGCGTACAATGGTATATGGGAATCCTGTTTCATCATAGGCTGTTCTTAAAGCATTTTCGCAAGCAATTTTATTCCGGGAGTATTCCCAATAAGGATTACCTAAAGGTGTATCTTCTGTTATGGGTAACTTCTCTGGAGGAGTTTGATAAACCGATGCAGAGCTGATGAAAACATACTGTTTAATTTTATTAGAAAACAGTTTTATATCAATTGCTATATGCTCTGGTTCAAAAGCTATCCAATCTACTACTACATCGAAATTATATTCTTCCAAAGCATTTTTTGCCTCATCAAAATTTCTTATATCCGCGATAATGGTTTTTACTCCCTGAATAGGGCGAATAGCTTTACTTTTTCCTCTATTCAGATGATATAACTCAATTCCCCTTTTAATTGCCAATTCTGAACAAGCAGAACTAATTTTTCCTGTACCTCCAATGAATAAAACTTTCATTTTTATATAGTTTAATTTATTCGCAAGCTTACTTTGTTCGTTTAAATAATCATCTGCTACATCGTTGCTAGTAAGCTCGGGAAATATGCCTATTTACTTATTGTTTTAACCATGCTTATTTCATAATATTTTGCTTCTCAAACAAAATTATAAGTATACTAAAACTATATAATTTTTAAAACGTTATTGTAATGTAAATGCACATTAATAGTTGAAAAGAAAAAAAACACAAAAAAATGATACTCTAAAATTTTAGGCAACCTATTAATAATAGGTATATTTGCCCAGACATTTTCAAATAATGAATACATATAAACAACTAACTTTTAGTACGGTTATACCAGACGTAGTTTCAAGGTTTGCTAATAACAATGCCCTTGGGTTTGTTGAGGAAGAAGCGCTAACTTATACTCAGATGGGCAATAAGATTAAAGCAGTAATGGCTTTTCTTGAAGCATTGGAGATACAGTCAGGAGATAAAGTGGTTATTTTTAGTCAGAATATGCCAAATTGGGGAGTTGTATATTTTGCATTGCAATGTATGGGTGTTGTTGCAGTTCCTGTATTACCCGATTTTAATCCGCATGAATTGCAAAATGTATTGAATCATTCTGAAGCGAGAGCTATTTTTATATCTGAAAGTCTGGAACATAAACTAAATGACTTAAAATTAGACTTTATTGAACATACAATTCGCATTGATAATTTTGAAATAATAAGCGATAATGCTAATTCAGTAAGCTTTAACGAAAAAGCACAATGCAAATTAAGCTACAAAACGGATGAAAATGAACTAGCAATATTACTTTACACATCTGGAACAACCGGAGACTCAAAAGGTGTAATGCTTTCTCAAAAGAATGTATTATTTAATGCTTATCAATCGGGCAAGGTTCAACCAATAAGCGAAAACGATAGGTTTCTTTCCATTTTACCTTTATCGCATACATACGAAAACACAATAGGATTAATACTTCCGATCATAAATGGTGCGGCAATAACTTATTTGCGTAAAGCTCCAACAGCAAGTGTATTACTTCCAGCACTAAAAGTTGTAAAACCTCATTTGATGTTAAGCGTGCCTATGATAATTGAAAAGGTATATAGAAGCAGTGTTCTTCCTAAAATAAAGGAGAAGTTTGCAACTCGGCTTATGTATGCTTTTAAACCTACACGAAAACTTGTTCATCGCATTGCAGGAAAAAAACTATACCAAATGTTTGGGGGCAACCTAAAGTTTTTTGGTATTGGAGGAGCCAAACTTGATGCAAAAGTAGAACAATTTTTACGCGATGCTAAGTTCCCATATGCAATTGGATATGGTTTAACAGAAACGGCACCTCTTCTTGCAGGCTCAAATCCAAAAGAGACAAAGTTTCAGGCAATAGGCCCTAAAGTTGTAGAATGCGAAGTGAAGGTTAATGATCCGGATCCTATTACAGGCGAAGGTGAAATCTGGGCCAGAGGAGCAAATGTTATGTTAGGTTATTACAAAAATGAAGAAAAAACCAAAGAAGTAATTACTGAAGATGGCTGGTTTAAAACCGGAGACTTAGGAGTTTATGACAAACAAGGCTGGCTAAGCCATAAGGGACGTCTAAAAAATCTTATTGTAGGAGCAAATGGCGAAAATATTTATCCGGAAGAAATTGAATCACTCATAAATAATTTTCGACACGTTGTTGAATCTATTGTTTTGGAGAAGAAAGGTAAATTAGTTGCTTTAGTGCATTTTAACAGAGAAGAATTAGAAACCCGACTTAAAGAATTTTCAGTAGATATTAGTTCCAAGGTAGATGAAAATATAGCCAGTATTTCTAAAAGGGTTGACAATACGATTGAAAAATTAAGTCTGGAGCTACAGCATTATATAAATACACGAGTAAATAAAACTTCTAAACTACAATTGGTAATTGCTCATGTAGACCCATTTCAAAAAACTGCAACAAAAAAGATAAAACGGTATTTATATAGTTCGTAGATTTTAGGTTCTCAAAAACAAGACACCTTTATAAATTTGTAGTTGAGAAACAAGTAACTAGGTTCGAGCCAAGTTATTTTCTTCTCTTATATCACCATGCTGTGTAGCAGAATGTACTCTATTCCATTTACCATTATTTGTGATAGTTGACAGATTAAGGTAGGTCAAATTAATATTTTAAAATGCTAGTTGCGGAATAAATATAACTTGTTTTTTGGATCAAAACAAAACTCTCTTTTAGTAACTTCTTTTCATAAACCTATTCTGTTAATATGCTAATACACAGGTTAGAGCAGGTTTAAAATCCTTGCCATGTTAAAAATAGTTTTATGTAAGCTAACGTTTGTGTCTATTTACAATTTTTTAATACCTTTAGTTGTTGAGGTATTTATGTGTTGAATATGAAGAACTCTAATTATACTAGTCTCCCCGCACATTTTCTCGAGTTATCTCAGGACTTAATGTGTGTTGCTAGTTTCGATGGTTGCTTTAAATATGTAAATCCGGCTTGGGAAAAATTAATTGGATATTCCGAAAAGGAATTACTCTCAAAACCATACTTCGAACTTTTACATCCTGATGACCAAATTAAAAATGAAGAAGGAGTTTCCAAATTAACAAGGGGGGAAGCTGTTATAAATTTTGAAAATCGATTCATCTGTAAGAATGGATCAATTAAACTAATACAATGGTCTGCCACTCCTGTTGTTGAGCAAAATGAAATGCTATGCGTTGGGCGAGATATTACCGAATGTAAGCGGGCTGAAGAGGTCTTAAAAGAAAGCGAAGAGAAGTATCGCACGATTGTGGAGAATACTGCTGAGGGCATTTTGATTGTGCAAGAAGGGAAACGAGTCTACTACAATCCTCGCTGGCTTGAAATAACCGGGTATTCTGCGAAGGAATACGAAACTATCCCGTTTTTATCACTAGTTCATCCAGAAGATCCTGATTTCGTTTCAAAGAGTTTGCGAAATCTTGAACTTGGCAAAGAATTTAAGAAGAGTTGGGTATCCCGTATAATTACCAAATCTAACCAAACAAAATCTATTAAGGTCAAGGCTTCACGCATTCAGTGGGAGGGTAAAATTGCTGGTATGTTCTTGATTGAAGACATCTCCGAACAAAAAATAGTCGAAAACGCATTTCGAGATTCAGAGGAATTACAGCGTATTATATTATCAAATATTTCTGATCCTGTCTTTATCACCGATGATACTGGAAAGTTCTTTTTTATATGTCCAAATGTTGTCAATGGTTTGGGTTTTTCCGTAGAAGAAATCGAAAAAATGGGAACCATATCTGAACTTTTTGGTGATGAACTATTTAGCCCTGAAGAACTTAAAATACATGGAGAAATAATCAACCTGGAATATTCCTTAACCGACAAATCAGGCATACAACGCGATTTCCTAATAAATATAAAGCAGGTAAACATTGGTTGGGGTACTTTGCTATTTACTCTTCATGAAATAACTAAACTTAAAAACGCTGAGAAGGGGCTTTATGATTTCGAAGAAAAATACACAAAATATATTGAACATGCGCCCCTTGGAATATTTGTCGCTGATGGCACAGGCAAATATATTGATGTAAATCCGAGAGCATGCGAATTATTGGATTATACGCGGAATGAACTATTAGAACTATCTATTCCAGATGTTTCAATTGACGGAGAAGTTATCGAGAATTTTCAGATGCTTAAGAAAGATGGTGTAATTAGTTTTGAAGATCAATTACGGAAAAAAGATGGTGATGTTGTCGATGTCAGATTAGATGCTGTTGCCATAACTAATAATCAGTTTATAGCTTTCTGTACAGATATCACCAAACAAAAGCTGATGGAGAAAGAACTTCAGTTAAGTGAAGAGAAATTTTCTAAGGCTTTTTATGCCTCTCCAAATCTTATGAGTTTTACAAGACCGGAAGATGGATACATATGTGATATCAATGATTCATTTTGCCATGTTTTTGGTTATACCCGGGAAGAATGTATCGGACACAAAACGACTGAGTTGAATATGTGGGCTGATTCGGAACAGAGAAATAAGGTTATAGAAAAGTTGAAAGAAACAGGGGCTGCTTTATATTTTAACGTTGATTTACGGACAAAAACAGGAGAGATTCGTTCGGTAATCGATTCTATTGTCAATATTACAATTAATAATCAAAAATATCTTTTGAGTGTTGCCACAGACATAACCGAACGTAAACATGCTGAAGAAAGTCTAAAAGCCAGCATGGAACGCGAAAAAGAACTTGCCGATATTGTGCGCAATACACCAATTGCAATTGCAATTGGTTATCCCGATGGTACACTTAAGAAATGCAACACCGCTTTTTCTCAACTTACTGGTTATTCAAACACTGAGTTACAGCATATTAATTGGAATAAAGTGCTTACACCTCCAAAATGGAGAACTATTGAAAGCGAAAAACTTAGTAAATTAGGAACACATCAGAGGAGCGTTAAATATGAGAAAGAATATATTCACAAGAATGGAAGTATTGTTCCTATTGAATTATTAGTTATTGCAAATTTCGATTTAGATGGAAATATCATACACTATACTGGCTTTATTGAAGATATTACTCAACGAAAAAAAGCAGAGGAAGCACTCCTTGAAAATCAAAAACGTTATAAAAAGGCGCAGGCTATGGGCCATGTTGGGAACTGGGAATATTCTCTTGAGACATTGAAGTTTTGGGGCTCAGATGAAGCAAAAAGAATTTATGGCTTTAATAAAGATAGTAAAGAATTTACAACAGAAAAGGTAGAAAATTGTATTCCAGAAAGAGAAAGAGTGCATCAGGCGCTTGTAGATCTGATAGAACATGATAAGAAATACGATTTAATCTTTGATATTATAACTTTTGATAAAAGCATCCGGAAAACTATTCATTCTATTGCAGAAGCAGAAAGAGATGCTAATGGCAACGTTATAAAAGTTGTGGGTGTAATAAGTGATATCACCAAGAGCAAACAGGTGGAGGATGAGTTAATAAAAGCAAAAGAAAAAGCAGAAGAAAGTGACCGCTTAAAAACAGCATTTCTATCAAATATGAGCCACGAAATCCGTACACCTATGAATGGGATTATTGGGTTTACAAGTTTGTTGAAAAAACCCAGACTTAGTGGGGAACAACAACAACATTACATTCGAATAATTGAAGAAAGTGGCGCTCGAATGTTAAGCACTATCAATGACATTATTGATATCGCTAAAATTGAATCCGGACAAATTCGAGTGTTTATCTCGGAAATTGACATAAATGAATTGATGAATGGTTTGTTTGAATTTTTCATGCCAGAGGCTGCTAAAAAGAATATTCAATTTTTGATCACAAACAAAGTATCTGAACAAAATACTATTATTAAAACCGATAAGCATAAATTAAACTCAGTACTATTAAATCTTATTAAAAATTCGATTAAATATACACATGAAGGTAGTATTGAATTTGGTTATTGTATTCGTGAAATAAGCAATAAATCTGAGTTGGAATTCTATATAAAAGATACAGGTATTGGAATCTCGAAGGAGAAACAAAAAACTGTATTCGAGCGTTTTGTGCGAGCTAATATCGAAGATAAACGTATTTACGAGGGTTCGGGATTAGGGCTAACTATATCTCAAGCTTATATTGAAATGTTAGGAGGAAAAATTTGGGTCGAAAGCGAAGAAGGAGTTGGGTCACAATTCTATTTTACAATTCCTTGCAATTGAAATTAATATTCTAAATACGGTTATGGAGTATTCAAATAAACAGCAATCTGTAAATTGAAAGATTAAGGTTTTAAATTGGCCAAAGCATCAAATCTCGGCCATTATTCGACTTTCTGTCAACCTCAGTAGGTAGTTTTTACAATTCAAAACTATTTTACAAATAATCGGGCTACAATAGTTTTGTATCGAATCCGCAAAATATAATGAACAAGTTTTCTTTTGCGTTAGAAATAAATACAAACAAACCGGTAAGGGGTTAATTAACAATAGATAATGTGTATATTTAATCGGATTTTATAATTGAATTCATAGGTGAGTGTAGCGAAAAATTAAGGTGAAATTAATATCGTGTAGACTCAACCTGAAAAACACTAGCCTATTCCAGCGGGCAATACACAGTTTAGTTAACTCCTAGGCAGATAATGGCTGTTAGGCTATTATTTATTTGATGTTACATTGTCCTCGATTTCGCTAGAACATAAATAAGTGGCACTCTATCCCCATTGTTATCGGCAGGAATCGAGAAGTTTTTCCTTAACTTAACGATATACACCTGGCAAGTAAAACTCCCTTAGGCATAGTATTCGAAATAGTACAGAATATTATGAATTATACTTTTAGCGATGAAGACCTGAATATTTAATAGTTAAGCAGAGTTCTCTATATTTTAATGACAGAAACTGGGAAAGGAGTATTTACAAAGAGTTATTAAAACAACAGATTGATGGTTGTAAAGTGGTAAATAATATGGGTGATGCGGTTTAAAAGTATAAAAAGTTGTGATATGTGTTAAGTTTTTTTTTTTGCCACAACTTTAACTTAAGTTAAAAAAACACATATATAATAAAGGATACACAAAAGCACATAACGTATTATTATATGTATAAATCAAAAAAAACACAAATTTTAGAAAAAAAAATCAAAAAAAAACACAGCATAAATAATAGGAATTGTATATTTACACCAATTATCAAACGCAATAATACTCATTTAATAACCTGTTTTAGCATCTTCTAAAGCCAAACTATTGGATTATTTAGTATCATTTTTTCTTATTTCTAGCCCAACCAAAATTACTTTTTATTGATTGAAATTAATAGTTATAGTTATGAGAACTTTTCAGATTGAGAGTTTATTCAGAGGGATATTCTTTTTGATAATAAACTTGCTCATAATACAAATTACGACAGGTACTCTTATGGTTTCTGCTAATTGTATGGAGATAAAAACTAATTCTGTGAATAACCAGTTTTTTGCAGCAACAACTACTTCAGCTCCAATTTTTTGGATTGAAGATTTTACATTAGCAAACGGAACTATCACAGATAATGGTACAACAGGTTGGGCAGTGTCTGGGGCATGTGGAGGTACATTCTCAGTTCAAAACAATGAATTTATGGCTTCGTTTAGTTCAGCTTGTGAGGGAGTTTGGGCATCGGATGTTATAGATATTTCTGCAAAAAGTAATGTTGTGATATCAGTTGATTTACGGAGTGAAACTGCCAGTACAAGTGATTATTTTGAGACATCTGATTATATAAACGTTTATTATAAATTGAACGGTGGAGCAGAGACTTTAATTTATGGTGATGTAGCTGGATTAGGTTCAACTACAAATACTACGGCCACTACAACAGCTATATCTTCGGAATTAAATGGGAGTACACTTCAGGTAGTTATTCGGCTAAATAATTCTCACCCAACTGAAAGATACTATTTTGATAATGTCAAGCTTAATGGAATACCAGCATGCACGGGTATTGATGCATCTGCTTCAGTAAGTGGTTCCCTTACCTGCGAAAACACCTCGGTTACACTTCAAGGCAGCTCAACTGTTTCTGGTGCAATTTATAGTTGGACAGGTCCTAATGGTTTTTCTTCAGAATTGCAAAATCCTTCGGTTAGTGTTCCGGGTACTTATATATTAAGAGTTACCGATCCTTCAAATAACTGTTACTCAGAAGTTACTACTGAAGTTTTACAAATTACTACACCTCCTGGTGCATCTGCAAGTGCTGATGGGCAGATTTCATGCACTAATTCTATGGTCACTCTTTTAGGTAGTTCTCCTACATCTGATGTATTATATAGCTGGGAAGGTCCGGGTGGTTTTGAGTCAGCATTACAAAATCCATCAGTAAATACACCTGGAACATACACCCTTACAGTTAAGAATCCTTTAAATGGGTGTACTAGTATAGTCACTGTTGACGTAATAGAGGCATCAAGCCAGGCAAGTACATTTTGGCATGAAGATTTTTCGTTACCAAACAATTCCATTACTGATTCTGGTACAACCGGTTGGTCTGTTGGGACTTCATGTGATGGTACATTCTCTGTCCAGAATAATGAATTTATGGCTTCGTTTAATTCAGCATGTGAGGGTGTTTGGGCGTCGGATGTTATTGATATTTCTTTAAAAAATAATGTTGTTATATCAGTTGATCTCAGAAGCGCTACAGCTTCAACAAGTGATTACCTCGAATCCAACGATTATATCCGAGTTTTCTATAAATTGGATAATGGCCCTGAAATATTAATGTATGAAGATTATGCAGGACTTGGTTCAACAACTAATACAACCGCATCGGCAACTGTTACATCCGGAAATCTTGGCGCTGACAATCTACAGGTTGTAGTCAGACTTAGAAATAGTCATTCTACTGAAAGATATTATTTAGATAATGTAAAACTTACAGGGAGTGATCAGACTATAGGGCCTATTACAACAACAGTGAGTGGCTCATTAAGCTGTCCAAATCCAAGTGTTCAACTTACGGCTTCAACTTCTACACCAGCTACATATTATTGGATATGCCCTGATAACACTATCATTAATGAGCAAAATCCTAACGTTAATAAACCTGGTAAATACAATGTAGTAGTTTCAGTTGGGGGATGTCAGGCTTCAAAAACGGTTATTGTTACAGGATCCACACAGATACCTGAAATTTCCATAAGTGGTGATCGTTTGATACGCCTTAGCAATGTTCCTGTTGTATTGAGTGCTGTGTCGTCCAATACTAACCTTGTATATTCATGGAGTGGACCTGCAGGATTTACATCAGATATTAAGAGTCCATCTGTATTGAATGCAGGAACATACTCAGTAATAGTAACAGATCAGGCTAACCTTTGTACTAATACAGCCTTCTATAAAGTGCAATACGGAGATTTGCTGTGGAATGAAGAATTTGAAGGATTAGTTGATGGTACAAAAGAGGATCATGGCAGTACAGCATGGAGTGTTGATAATTCACAAATTCATACGGTTGATCTGAGTTATTATTCCAGTGAGTCAGGTATTCCCTATTACTTCGAAGTAAAAAATAACAAGTTAACCGCTAAATCGACTTTTGGAGAGGTTGTGTGGTTATCGGAGCCTATAAATATTTCAGGAGAAACTGATGTTTTTGTTAGGCTGGATGTTAGTGGGGAAGGATCTCTGAATGACTCAACTGACTGTGGTCTTGATTGTTTTGATTATGATTATATTAAGGTGTTTTACAAAGTGGATGGAGGCATTGAGACTCCATTTCAAAACATGGGTTCGATTCCTGGAAAACTGGCTTTATCCGATCTTAAAATATCAACTGATGTTCCGGAAGGAGATATCTTACAAATAATTATTAAAGCCTATAATACCGGAAATTCTGAAATATTTTATTTCGACAATATTCAGGTATTGGCGGGAGGTGAAGAACAGGTTGAAATTTCGGTAAGTGGACCTATTACCTGTGATAATAGGTCGGTTACACTTTCCGCTTCACCAATTATAGTGGGTGACGATTATAATTGGTCGGGACCCAATGGTTTTGTATCTGATGAACCCGTGGTTGATGTTAGCCAAGAAGGTACTTATACCTTGATTGTTATTGGTAACTCAGGTTATATATCTTCTGATACATTAACAATAGAAGTAGAAGAAAATACTGAACTCCCTGATATTTCAATAAATTCTACAGGAATACTCACTTGTTCGGATAGTGTAGCTATAATAAAAGGCATTTCAACCACACAAAATGTCTCTTACTCGTGGATTGGACCGGGGAATTTTAGTTCTATTCTGCAGAATATTTCTGTAGATGAATCGGGAGAATATAAACTTACAGTTGAAAACGACTCTACAGGTTGCATTGCAAAGGATTCAATAACAATAACATCTGACACAATATCACCAGCAAATGTTACTGTTTCGTCAAGTGGAAACCTAACGTGCATAAATAACAATGTAATTTTAACCGGGAATACATCAACAAACGGAGTAGAATATGCCTGGTATGGTTCTACTGGTTTTATTGCACATTCTCAGAAAATCACTATTCATAATGCAGATACATACGAGCTAATAGTAACCGATACAGCAACTGGTTGTTCTTCAATGGCAAATGAGGTTGTTGCCAATGATACCATAGCTCCTGGGGCATCAGCATATGTCGATAATAGTCTGGATTGTTCTACATATTTTGTGACATTGAGAGCTAATTCTCCAACCTCTGGTGTTAATTATAACTGGGCTGGGCCATTGAATTATTCTTCATCACAACAATATCCGGTAACTACGATTCCAGGTAATTATACGGTAACTACCACAAATCCGGTAAATGGTTGTACTTCAACTGCAGGAACAATAGTAGAAGAAGATTATTCTGCTCCAACGGGTGTCTCTGCATCTGTTTCCGGTATGTTAAATTGCGAAAATACTTCAGTAACATTAATTGGTACATCTGGTACAAGCGGAGTGAGTTTCAGTTGGTCTGGACCCAATGGTTTTATTTCTTATGTACAGAATGCTCAAGTTTTCGAGCCGGGAAAATATACCTTAACAGTAACAGATACAATCAATCAGTGTACTTCTTCAGCGAATGTTACTGTCGAACAAGAACAGGTACCTCCCGAAGGTGTAAGTGCTAAAGTTTCAGGAATATTAACATGTGTAGATACCAGCGTGGTTTTATCAGGTTCATCTACAACAAGCGGAGTAAGTTATTTATGGACAGGGCCTAATAATTTTTCGTCGGGCTTGCAAGAAGTTAGTGTTACTGTACCTGGAAATTATATATTGGAAGTATCAGGTTCGGCAGTTGGTTGTAAGGTGTATGATACTGTATTAGTCGGTCAAAACATAACACCACCTGCTGATGTAATTGCCTCGGTTTCGGATACTCTTGATTGCAATAATACTCCTGTAGAATTGGCAGCCTCATCGTCAACTGATAGGGTATATTATAGTTGGATTGGACCTTATGGATTTGTTTCAAACGAACAAAATCCAATGACAGTTTTTGAGGGTGAATATACTGTTACAGTTACCAATCCTGATAATGGTTGTTCGTCTGAAGAACAGGTTATTGTAATTAAGGAGGAATGCCAATAATCTTAAATAACTATAAAAATGAGTGTAAAAATATTCTTTTTTATTAAAAAGATTGCATTAAGGAAACTAAGTATAAGACCAATTATTTTGGTTTCTTTTTGGATGCTTGTGAATTTCCAGGTTTCATATGGGCAATACAGCTGTGGCACTCATAAAGTATATGTTTGCCACAAAGGAAAGAATACATTATGTGTAGATGAAAGTGCTGTGCAAGCTCATTTAGACCACGGAGATCATTTAGGGCAATGTAACAGCAATTTATGCGGTGTTTCAGTAACAGCAGGAAGATTAACCTGTATTGATACGATTGCAACACTGGTAGCTATATCTAATACTTCCAGTGTTACCTATAGCTGGTCAGGGCCAAATAGTTTTACCTCTTCTCTGTATTCACCAAGTACAAATATACCCGGAACTTATACGGTTACCGTAACAGATACAATTTATGCATGTACAGCTTCAGGCTCAGTTTCAGTAATCCAGGATACATTAGCACCCGGTGCTACGGTTGATGGTGGTGACATTACCTGTAAAAAACCTTTGGTTGCATTGTCTGGGAATTCAGAAACCTCAGGAGTATCCTTTAAATGGACAGGGCCGAAAAATTATGCTTCTACAAAACAAAACACGGTAACGACAGTAGCTGGAGAATATATTTTGTTAGTTACTAATCCTAAAAATGGGTGCATATCTGTTGATACAAAATCGATTTATGAAAATAGGACAAGCCCAGAGGATGTTACGGCAATAGTTAATGATATGTTGACCTGTACAAATACTTCAATAACATTGACAGGTTTATCTGGTACTAGTGGTGTAATCTATAACTGGACAGGACCGCATGGTTTTAGTTCAATGGAACAAAGTCCGATTGTAACCAATCCGGGAAATTACAAACTTAAAGTAACAAATCCTGTAAGCGGATGTAAATCATCTGCAAGTGTTTTGGTAGAGCAAGATATTACCCACCCGTCAGGTGTTGTTGCAATGGTTTCGGGTATAATATCGTGTGCTGATACTATCGTAACATTGACAGGTTCTTCAAGTTCAAGTGGAGTGAATTATAGTTGGATAGATCCGAATAATTTAAATTTCGTCGGCAACTCTGCTTCCGTATCAATTCCCGGAACATATATACTAACGGTAATAAATACAGCTAATGGCTGCAGTGAATCAGCAAATGTTACTATAGAAAAGGATATTGAAGCTCCGGCGAGTTTAATAGCTTCAGTTAACGACACTCTTAGTAGCACAGTACCTAGCGTTTTATTATCTGCTACTTCAGCAACAGATGAAGTAATTTATGATTGGACCGGACCGAAAGACTTTATTTCAAATGAACAAAACGCGGGAACAAATTTACCTGGTATCTATACCGTAATGGCAACCAATCCTAAAAATGGCTGTAGCTCAATAGCAAGTGTAACAGTAGTTAAAGATGTAAGTGTAGAATAATAATTAATTAGAAAAATATATATGAAAAAGATCTATTTATCAGTGATTAACCAGCAAAGTAAATTTAAGCATATTGGCTACTATTAGCATCAAACATTCAATAGATATAATTAGTATACTCGAGATTATAAGTATTTAGAAACATGTATAAGCATTTTAAACAAGTATTAATTAAGTTTTTACAAAACCTATCTCTAAAGCTGAGCTTTTCTGCGAAGATCTACTTTTTTATCTTTGGTATTGCTTCTACATTATGGTTCTTGTTTAGAGTGCTTCCCAAACCATCAAGAGCTAGTTATCCTTGCATGAGAGCAGCAGCTCCTGTTGCTTCATCTTTTGTAATGTATCTATTGTCTTTAGCTTCCTCTGCGATTTTTCTCAAGAGATTCAGAAACTATATAATTATAGGCAGAAAATCATTAGCAACATTTTTCTTAGTGCTAGGGTTGGGAGCATCAGTAACAGCACTTATATACAATAATTCATCTACAATAGCCTCCGAAACACCTCTTGAAGTAGCTAATTCGCCCATAGGTGTCGCTCAGGGAATAAATCCCGGTAGGGTGGTTTGGGTATATAATCCGGATGCTACTAATTCAGCCTGCACCAATGCTTTTGGAGACGGATACTTTATGGATACCAATACAAATCAAGATGAAGTTGACAGAATGTTAGAAGAAGCATTAAAAAAGCTTACAAGTCAAACAACCATCACCGGTGCCTGGGATGCTGTGTTTAAATACCATAACCAAACAAGAGGTAAAGGTAGCATGGGTTACGATGGTGATGAACCCATTTTTATTAAAATAAATGCAACCAGCTCTTGGGTGGAAAATATCAATAGTTCCTTTGAGCGCATCAATAATGGTGGATACGCAATTTCAGAAACTTCTCCACAAATAGTGCTTGCTGTGTTGCGTCAATTAGTTTATACTGTTGGCGTTCCGGAATCGATGATCTATATTGGCGATCCCTCGAAACATATTTACCAGGACAATTATACCAAATGGCACAATGAATTTCCCAATGTACATTATTTAGACCATTCATCAACAAGTTTAGGGCGCGAGAAAGTAGTAAAAAGCACTACCGCACTTATTAAGTATTCTGATAGAGGAACCGTACTGCATGAGGGTAGTTGGGATAATTCACAGGCTGGTGCCTCAATTTATCAAGATACACTTTATACCATTTTCGAAGAAATGGAGTATATGATTAATATACCCAACCTGAAAGCTCATGAGCGTGCAGGAATTACCATGTTCGGTAAAAACCATTTCGGGTCCCATACACGTGACGATGCCAAGCACCTGCATGGAGGACTTGTACGTCCTTCAGCATCGGAGGCCCTGAGAAATACATACGGATTATACCGGGTACAGGTAGACATAATGTCGCATAGGCTCCTCGGCAAGAAAAACCTATTTTACCTCATGGATGCACTATATTGTTCCGATATGTCTATTGTCAAGCCTTCGAAATGGCAAATTGCACCATTCAATAACGACTGGACATCATCGATCTTCCTTTCACAAGATCCTGTTGCTATTGAATCTGTAGGTTTTGATTTTTTATATGCCCAATATGACGGAAGTAATGGACTGAACAACTACCCACATCTAGGTGCAGTAGATGATTACCTCCACCAATTAGCCGATTCCACACTTTGGCCTGATGGAATAACTTACGATCCGGAAAATGATGGTATATCTATTGGTTATAGCCAAGGCGTACATGAACATTGGAATAATGCAATTGATAAAGAATATTCAAGAAACCTTGGGACAGGCATGGGTATAGAACTGATACAGGATTTTATGCCTGTACAATCGTACCCTGTAACGGGTGTATCATTGAACACCATAAGCTTGTCGTTAACAGTTGGCGGCACTTCTACATTGACTGCCACGGTATCACCAGCCAACGCGACGGACATCTCGGTAAGCTGGAGTTCGAGCAATACCAGCGTAGCCACAGTAAGTTCAAACGGGGAGATAACAGCAGTAGCAGTAGGCAGCGCTACTATAATTGCAACTACAACAGATGGCGGAAAAACTGCCACATGTACAGTAACAGTAGAGAATACAGTACCCGGAACAGCTATTTATATCGATTTTGGCCCTAATGATGGTACTAATGGAAATATCACTTCAAGCCCGGATGTAAACGAAAATTATTGGAACAATATAACTAACACCAGTACTTCTGCTGCCTCTGTAAACCTGGTTGACAGCGAAAACTCATCATCGGGAGCTTTTATAAATATTACCTCAGGCTTTTCTTCCAATGGAATTCAAAACGGTGGTTTACTGTCGCCAGACGCAAGCTTGTTAGGCGATTTCGCAATTAATACAGCCACCCAGGATTACTTTTTTACAGAAACTTCATCTTCTTTTGCTGTTGGTGGATTAGATAAAACTAAAGGCTATGTTTTTTACTTATTTGGCACAAGGAACGATGCTGAAACGCGCACCACCACATACACATTGCAAGGGTCAAACACATATTCCGGAACCTTGCAAACATCGGGTACAAATCTTGGAGGTACCAGTTACAATGGAAACACAAAAACAATATTGACATCGGATGTTATTACACCAGATGATAACGGTCAAATTAGTGTTTCGGTAACTAGAACCGAAGGCTCTTTTGGTTATTTGGGAGTAATGAAGATTAAAAAGGTTGAAAGCACCAGTGTGGTACCTGTTACCGATGTATCATTAAATACAGCAAGCCTGTCCTTAGCCAATGGTTCGACTTCTAAGTTAACAGCCACAATATCGCCGTCGAATGCAACCAATCAGACTGTAAGCTGGTATTCTGATAATAACGGCATTGCAACAGTGGATAGCAATGGAACGGTTACTGCTGCTTCTATTGGTTCAACGTTTGTTGTAGTAACCACCCATGATGGCAATAAAACAGATACCTGTACAGTTACAAACCAAGATATTCCTATCGATGGAATAACTCTAAATGCTACAACATTATTATTAATGCCTGGAGAAACATCGCTCCTTACAGAAACCATATCACCATCCAATACAACCAATCAAAGTGTAATATGGTCATCAGGTAATCTGGGTATTGCCTCAGTGGGCTCAACGGGAATTGTAACAGCTATATCTGCAGGAAGTACTACCATAACTGCTACTACAGTGGATGGAAGTAAAACAGCAACCTGCGTGGTTAATGTTTTGGCTAACCTGGCATTGAACAAAACAACGATTTCGTCGTCCGATGAGAATGAGGAATTAACAGCAAATTATGCAACAGATGGCATTTATAGCTCAAGATGGAGTAGTGAATTTAGCGACCCCCAGTGGATTAATGTTGATTTAGGTGCCATATATAATGTAACACGCGTTAAACTGTATTGGGAAGGCTCTTATGCAGAATCTTACAAGATACAGGTGTCCTCCAATGCATCCGATTGGACTGATGTTTATAGCACAACCTTGGGCAACGGGGCTACTGATGATTTGAGTATTACTTCTTCTATTGCCAGGTATGTGAGGATGTACAGCACTGTCCGTAATACAGATTATGGGTATTCTCTTTACGAATTTGAAGTATACGGCTATGTTTTCGATAATCAAGCGCCCACTATTCCAACTGGGCTTTACAGTTCCTGGAGGAACGAAAGCAGTATTTCTCTCGTATGGGAAGCATCTTCAGACAATGTTGGTGTAGCCGGATATGATATTTATAAAGATGGAACTTATACAGCTTCATCCACCACTACATCTTATACTCTAAGCAGTTTGGTTGCAGACAAGGCGTATACTTTTAC